>CBDARB010000016.1:0-4264 GCA_965199355.1 Kordiimonas sp. | reverse complement strand
ACACTGCTAACAGCAGATCCTGCATATCCGTGCGGATCAACGGATCCAGCGCCGAGAATGCCTCGTCCAATAGCACAATGTCCGAGTTTGAAATTTATGCATGTGCAATGCCCACGCGTTGTAGCGTCCCGCTAGAAAATTGTGTGGGATAACGCGCCTCATACCCCTTAAGCCCCACGCGCGCCAACCATTTGCGCGCCTCATCCTCGCGGGTTTGTTGGTCGACACCCTTAATTTGCAATGCTATCGCGGCGTTTTGCAGGACCGTGCCATGGGGCAGCAGGGCGAATTTCTGAAACACCATCGACATCTTCTTTTACCGCAAACGGCGCAGGTCCGCGGCGGACAGCTATGTTACGACTTCGGCATCCACCAGGATCTCGCCCGCGGTGGGTTCGATCAGGCGGTTAAGATGGCGGATCAGTGTCGACTTGTCAGACCCGGACAGGCCCATGACCGCGGTCGTTTAGCCAGCCTGCATATCAACATGGATATCCTGTAATCCCAGCATGTGCTTGTGGTAAGTCAGAAGGTCGGCCATGCCAAAACCAGCGCGACCAGGAGCGGTATCAAGACCCACCAAGGCAGAGCGGTTAAAAGGTAAAGCGTTCCGTCAAGTGCCCAACTGAGTGGTTGGGTCAGCGGATCCAACAGCAATTTCAACCCATCTCGCATCGAAAGAAACAAGTCTTCCATCGCCTTGGTCATATCCCGCGACTGGGCAATCGCTGCATGGCTGTCATGCAGGTTGTCAAGCGACGGGAAGGGCAGCATTTCAGCATTGGCGTCGACTTGGTCGCCGTCCTACTTGGGCCAACAACTGCGCTATAGAAATCGGCCCGCCTTCTCCTGACTTCCGACCTTTTTGTTGATCTGACTGGGTTTTTGGTTTGTTTTCAGGTGTGGTTGCTCAGAGGCGCGTTGTAGTGCCCCATTATTATAAAAAGTATTGACATGGGCCTTCAGATGGCTAACCTCTTCGCCCATGTTCATCCGCACCAAACATGACGCAAAGCTCAACCGCACACGGATCCAGATCGTTGAATCCGTCCGCACCGGCTCCAAGGTACGCCAGAAGATCCTGCGCCATGTGGGTGTGGCCCATAACGACAGCGAGATTGAGGATATCAAGCGTCTGGCGGGCCGCTTGATGGAGCAATTACGCATTGATCGCTCGCCGCAAATGGAACTGTTCACGCCCACGGAATATGCCGATCTGCAGGCGCTGGTGCGCCGCGCTCCGCGGCCGGACAAGCTTGGCGTTGATCTTGCCGAGTGCCGTGAGGAGGCGCGGGTCTCTCTGGGTCTGCGGGATGTCATGGGGACGATGTATGACCAACTGGGTTGGGGGGCCCTTCTGGGGGCGGCGCGTAAAAGTGCCAATCGCATTGTGAAAGAGCTGGTTATGGCGCGGATCGCACAGCCCGAGAGCAAGCGCGCGACCGTGGAGGCGTTGGAGAACCAGGCAGGCATCACGCTCAATCTGGACGTGGTCTATCGGAGCATGGATTACATCAATACGCCGGTGATAGACGGGATTTGCAAAACCTCTCACGCGGCGGCAGAGAAGTTGCTGGGCGGGCCAGTGACCGTGCTGTTCTACGATTGCACGACCCTGGCCTTTGACACCGAGCGCGAGGACCCGGCCGAGGATGCGGACGGGGTCGAGCAGGATCATCTTCTGGCCAAGGGCTTCAGCAAGGATGGCAAGCATCACCGCGCTCAGGTCATGCTGGCGCTGATCGTCACCTCCGATGGGCTGCCTGTGGGCTACGAACTCTTCCCGGGAAACACCTGGGAAGGTCATACGCTGGAAGCTGCGCTGAAGGCGTTGGAGGGACGCTTCGACGTGGCCAGGGTCACGTTCGTGGCCGATGCCGCCATGCTCAGCAAGGACAACCAGCAGATGTTGCAGAACAAGGGTCTGCCCTACATCCTCGGCTATCGCATGAAGTCCGCCCCGGCCGCCGTGAAGGCGAACATTTTGAGCCCGGAGGGACGCCAGCCTTGGGCTGGACACGGTTCTGAAGAGGCAACCGAGAAGGGCTGGTACAAGGTGATCGACCAGGAGGGAGCGCGGGTCATTGTGACCTGGTCACCCACCCGGGCACGCAATGATGCCCACAAGCGCGACAAGGCAATCGAAAAGCTGCACAAGAAGCTCAAGCGCTCTCGCAAACCCGGCAGCTTCAGCAGCCGGGGATATGGCCGCTTCCTGGCCTTCCCCGACAGCGGGGACGTCACGCTGGATGATGCAAAGATCAAGGCAGCGGCACAATGGGACGGGCTGCATGCCATTGTTGTTCATGGTGCGGACGAACTGGAGGCACAGGACGTCATTGCCCGCTATCACCAGTTGTGGGAGATCGAAGCCTGCTTCCGCACCAACAAGCACGATCTGAAAATCCGGCCCATCTATCACTGGTCGCCGCGTCGGGTCCGGGCCCATATCGCCATCTGCTACATGGCCTTCTGCTGCCTGCAGCACCTGCGCAAGCATCTGGACCTGCTCGGACACCCGATGAGCCCGGCTCGTATCCGCAACGAGTTGAACGCATTGCAGCTCTCGATCCTGCGCCACAAAGGCACCCCTGACCGCTACGGCATGCCAAGCCATGCCACGGTCGATGCCAGACGCATCCTCACCTGCGTCGGCCTGACCTGGAACGAAGCCCCTTTCAAGATACCCCCCGGGCGCACCCGAAAAACTGGCCAGACCAAAGCCTGAGCTCCCTCAACACTCCGAAACAATCGCTGGCGAAAAAAGTCCGTGTAGTGCCTTTTGGCAACCAAGGCATAATAATATCAATGACTTATACGAAAAAATGTCGGAAGTCAGGAAACAAGTCTTCCATCGCCTTGGTCATATCCCGCGACTGGGCAATCGCTGCATGGCTGTCATGCAGGTTGTCAAGCGACGGGAAGGGCAGCATTTGAGCATTGGCGTCGACTTGGTCGCCGTCCTACTTGGGCCAACAACTGCGCTATAGAAATCGGCCCGCCTTCTGTATTGGCGTAGCACTAGTCGCGCAAACCAAGTGCGTCGAAAAGCTTGTCATAGAAGGCCATGCGCCCCTCCTGTCGTGGGAAAGGCCTCGCCTTCTACACGGCGAGGTAGGGAGTGTCGGCAGGGGGTTACTTCAACAGCGCGGACAGCTTGCCACGTGCTTCGTCCCTGAGCGAGTTCGACCAGTTATCGTGATATTAGGTCAAGAAATAGGCCGCGGCCCCTTCATAGAACGCGCTGTTTTCATCCTGCCAGGCCAGCACTGCTCCCATGTGGTCGTTGGTAAATGACATCAGCTTGAGGAACTCGACCAACTTGGGTTCGCGCTCCAAAAGGCTGGGGATCTTGGCGGTGGGATAGGCGGACAATATTGATGCGGCGCATTCGGGGTCCCCGTTGCAGGTATGCGCGCTCTGATCAAAGGGCGCGGTTTCCACATGCACCATCGGGTATTTGCCCAGCATCGAAGTCGGTGCCCGGTAGTAAACGAACTAGGGTTCATTGGCGGCATATGCCGCAGCGATGGTGATGGCCAAGGTTACGCCCGATCCTTGCTGGAACCGGTCAATCCCGTGGCCAGCTATGTCCACTGCCTTGTCGTTATTTGGGTTCACCAAATCACACGCCCAACCGGCCGGGCAATCATGGAAATGACCTCCGACCAGTTGCGGGTTGGCCAAGATACCGTCCAGCGTCTTCGACTCGGGATGCGCTTCGACCAGATGGGCGTGGATCCACCAGGCCTCGACGCCGCCATCGGCCAGAATATGGCCAAGCTCGACCAGCTTTCCTTCGCTGCGTAACTCTTCATAGACCGGCGAGGAGTTTGTCCAGAGTTCCGTCAGGTTACCCTGCTCGCCGGTTTTCGCGATCGAGGCCATCGCCGGGTTGGTCGAAGATGGCACCGTGTTCAACGTGCAGCGGGAGCTAGTTTCGAGCAGGAACTTGTCAACCCACGTCACCACCGCCGACAAGGCCCATTCCATTTCGGTGATCGACACCTCGCCTCAGTCGGCAAGGGCTGACGTGGTCCCCAGAGCAGTAAAAAGGGTGGCTGCGGCAAGCATTTTTTCTTGAAGGGCATTTGGTCTCCCAGTCGCTCCTATCGGGAGGGGTGCGACGCGATTTTCCGCGCTCTGGTTTGATCCGGTGGCATTCAGAATTGCGCGTATTTTCAATCTCAAGATACGCTCTTTGCTGCGATCTGAACCTGATCAGTTATTTTTGCAGGTCTCTTGTTCTCCCCGTCAAAATGGA
>CBDARB010000015.1:0-549705 GCA_965199355.1 Kordiimonas sp. | reverse complement strand
CAGTTTGCCGATATCTTCCGCAGAAATCGCCTCTACGATTGATGAGTTGTTACGCTTGGTTTCAATAGAGTTTAAAATACTCACACGAATACCTGTTACAACAATTTCTTCCAGTTCATCTTCTTCGCTGTTGGCTTCCTGCGCAAGTACAGGTGTTGCAGCAAATGTAAGTGCTGATAGAGACGCAAACGATAATAGTTGCGTTTTAAGACTAGAGGTCTTCATGCATCCTCCCCTTTGTGTGCATACCCTCTCTGTAAAGATTGACTTGTAGCGCTCTTCCAAAGCAAAATTTTATGTTACAGTTTTTCGATCACTGTAAAAATTGCGGAATATTTTGCAAAACTCAAGAAATATTTTTATTTTTTGCGGCAAATTGCATAAAACATACAAACTGTGGTTTAAAAAACTCTGCCAAAATTTCGCAATTTCTATCGGTTTTTCTAGGATATTTATGGACTTAGCTGGTTTTGAGGTGTGCTATGGTTATAGAATTCTTGCATTATAAAAATAATTTTTGTAATTTTTTGCAATGGCTGGTATGACCAAATATATATGTTGCTGACCTGGGGAGGGCAGCCTGATTCACGAGAAGGCTTGAGGTATGAAGCAAAAACCACAGCTAGGTTTCTGGCAGATCTGGAACATGTGTTTCGGATTTATGGGTATTCAGTTCGGTTTTGAACTGCAGGTTGGTAATGTTAGTCGTATTTTCCAAACCCTTGGTGCCGACATTGATGAAATCGCTATTTTATGGGTTGCTGCTCCTCTTACCGGATTAATTGTTCAGCCAATTATTGGATATATGAGCGATAAAACCTGGACCCGTATGGGCCGACGGCGTCCTTACTTCTTTTACGGTGCTATTCTCTCCACCATTGCATTGTTTTTTATGCCTAGCTCTCCAACCCTTTGGATTGCGGCTGGTATGCTTTGGGTGATGGATGCGTCCTTCAATGTGGCGATGGAGCCATTCAGGGCTTTTGTTGGTGATATGTTGCCTGAGCGTCAGCGTTCGCTCGGATACGCCATGCAGACATTTTTTATTGGAATTGGTGCTTCTGTGGCGGCGGCGTTGCCGTGGGTAATGACGAATATATTTGATGTTTCAAACACGGCACCTGCTGGCGTGATCCCTGAATCTGTATCCTATGCCTTTTATACGGGTGGCATCATCCTTCTGATCTGTGTGTTCTGGACTGTTTTCACCACAAAAGAATATAGCCCGGAAGAGCTGGAAGCTTTCAATAAGGCGAGCGAAGAAGCTGAAAAACAGAATGATGGTTTGGATATAACCGCCATGCGTGAAGAGGGTGTTGTGACACCTGCACAGCATAATAAAGGCGGTATGCTTTGGCTTGTTATTGGTCTCGCAGCGTCTGCAGCTATTTATTTTCTTGAGTGGTCTTACCGTTTGCATATTCTTTCAGGTGGCGTGGCCGTTTTTGGCTTGTTGCGCCTTTTGGTGGCGAAGCAAAAAAGTACCGGTAAAACTGAAGGTGCACTGATTGAGATTACAGATGATTTAATGTTGATGCCAAAAATTATGAAGCAGCTGGCCGTGGTTCAGTTCTTCTCCTGGTTTGCCATGTTTGCTATGTGGTCTTTCACTATTCCGGCGGTCACTGCGTATCATTTTGGCTCCAGCGACCCAACAACTACGCTTTATAATGACGGCGCTGACTGGGCGGGTGTCCTTAATATGGTTCGTAATCTGGTAACCATTGGGGCAGCTATCTTTATTGCAGGGTTGTCTAATAAAATCGGCCGTCGCCGTATTCACATGCTGAACCTGCTTCTTGGCGGTATCGGCCTTGCTTCTTTCTATGTGGTGACAGACCCGGTATGGCTTCTCGTTTCCATGGGGCTTGTTGGTTTCGCCTGGGCTTCCATTCTTTCCATCCCCTATTCGCTTCTTTCAAGTGCAGTCGCGCACCACAAGATGGGTATCTATATGGGGGTGTTTAATTTCTTCATTGTGATTCCGCAGATCGTGGCTTCTACCACACTTGGTCTTCTCGTTACAGAGCTGTTCGATGGACAAGCTATCTACGGGCTTATTTTTGCTGGCGCCTCCATGGTGATTGCAGCGCTTGTTACTTTAATTATTGAAAAGCCAAAGGCCTAGATCATGAAAAAATATGCGTTAAAAACACTTGCTCTTTGCCTTGCGGCAACAGTCTTAACTGCTTGTGGGCAGGAACAGGCTTCTGAAACTAAAACTGAGCCTTCGGTTACTAATACATCAATTCGCCCTGAGCATATGGCACCTTATCAAAGCCGTCCTATTACAGATGACGTAATGTATTTTGTAATGCCTGACCGTTTCAATAATGGTGACGTGTCAAATGATCGCGGCGGTATTGAAGGCGGTGTAAACGACCACGGTTTTGATCCAACCCATAAAGGTATGTTCCATGGCGGTGACTTAAAAGGCCTGACCGTTAAACTAGATTACCTGGCGGATATGGGGATTAGCGCTGTTTGGCTCACGCCTATTTTCAAAAACAAGCCAACGCAAGGTAACACGGTGAATGTAACTGCCGGTTATCATGGCTACTGGGTGACGGACTTTACGCAGATTGACCCGCATATTGGTACGAATGATGACCTGAAGAATTTGGTGAAAGAGGCGCACAAGCGCAATATGAAGGTGATCTTCGATATCATCACCAATCACACAGCTGACGTTATTAAGTATGAAGAGTGTTACCCGAGTGGGCAAAACTCACTGAACGTACCGCTCTGTGAATACCGCGGCAAAGCAGATTACCCGTATACGACAGTTGGTAACGCGGATGGAACCGCTATCAATGAAGGTTTTCTGGGGGATGATGTTGGGCATCAAACAGCAGAAAACTTCGCGAAACTCACCAACAATAATTTTGCTTACACACCATACGTACCAGAAGCCGAAAAGAATGTGAAAGTACCCGCGTGGCTTAATGATATCCGGTATTATCACAACCGCGGTGATAGTGAATGGAAAGGCGAAAGCTCTCTTTACGGTGATTTTGCCGGCCTTGACGATGTGTTCACTGAGCATCCGGACGTGAAAAAAGGTTTCATCGATATTTATAAATTCTGGGTGGAAGAATTTAAGATCGATGGCTTTCGTATCGATACGGTGAAACATGTAAACGATAGCTTCTGGCAGGAATTTGCGCCGGCTATTAAAAAAGCGGCTGACGGTGTTGGTGTGCCGGAATTTTATATGTTCGGTGAGGTTTACGAATTTAATCCAGAGAAGCTGAGCCACTATACAACAGTATCCGGCCTTCCGGCGGTTCTTGATTTCGGTTTTCAAGGTACAGCGAATGCGGTGATCAGTGAAAGCCAACCAACTGCAAAACTTGCTGATTTTTATGCACAGGACCGCTTTTATAAAACTGAAAAATATGACGCATCTATCCTGCCAACCTTCCTTGGTAACCATGATATGGGCCGTATTGGTCGGTTCATCATGGAAAAGAATGAAGGCATCAGTGATGAAGAAGCGCTGAAGCGATCGAAGCTCGCACATGCCCTTATGTTCTTCACGCGTGGTGTGCCGGTTATTTATTATGGTGATGAGCAGGGCTTTACGGGCGATGGGCATGATCAGGATGCCCGCGAAGATATGTTTGAAAGTCAGGTAGCGTCATATAACGACAACCGCAATATCGGTAGCGATGTTTCCCCTGAGGTCGATAATTTTAATCAGGACCACCCGCTTTATAAAACTATTCAGGAATTTGCTGCGCTGAAGCGTGCGCATGTTGCGCTTAGAAGTGGTGTGCAAACTGTTCTGAAAACAGAAGATCAGGCAGGTGTTTTTGCCTTTAGCCGGGAAGATCAACCATCTGGTGAGAAGCTCATAGTGGTTTTGAATACAGCGGAAGAACAGCGTCCGTTTGAGGCATCTGCGGACACTATGTGTTTTATCAGCGGTAGTAAGCCTGTGAGCAAAGATGGTGTGCTTGAATTAGCACCGCTGAGCTGGGCTGTTTTCGATGCTAAAAACTGTAAATAATAAGAATAATAAGGATTTAAGAGTGCTAAACTGGTGGCAAGGCGCAGTAATTTACCAAATCTACCCGCGTAGTTTTTGCGACAGCAATGGGGATGGTATTGGCGATTTGAAGGGCATTACAAGCAAGCTTGATTATGTTGCGAGCCTTGATGTGGACGGTATCTGGATATCGCCTTTCTTCAAATCACCTATGCATGATTTTGGGTATGATGTCGCTGATTTCAGGCAGGTGGATTCTATCTTTGGCACGCTTGAGGACTTTGATGAATTGCTCACAAGAGCGCACGATCTTGGTCTGAAGGTTATTATTGATCAGGTTTATTCCCATGCTTCTATTGAATGTGAATGGTTCAAAGAAAGCAGGAAGAATGATGAAGGCGATAAAGCTGATTGGTTTGTTTGGGCGGATGCCAAATCGGACGGTGGTCCACCTAACAACTGGCAAGCAGTTTTTGCTGGTCCGGCTTGGACCTGGTGTACCCACCGTAAGCAATATTATATGCATAACTTTCTGCCCGAGCAGCCTGACCTGAACCTTCATAACCCAGATGTTCAGGAAGAAATGCTGTCTGTTGCTCGTTTCTGGCTTGAGCGCGGAGTGGATGGCTTCCGTCTTGATGCGACGAACCACTATATGCACGATCCTGAGCTAAGAGATAATCCCGCTTATGAAGGGGCTGAAAGTAACAAGCCTTTTGATATGCAGGACCAAATCTATAACCAGTCTCACCCGGATATCACCAAATTCCTCAAACGCCTGCGTGCCTTGATGGATGAGTATGATGCATTCACTGTGGCGGAGGTTGGCGGACATCGCTCCTTGAAGGAAATGGCTGAATATACGGAAGGCGATGACCTTCTACACACTGCGTATAGCTTTATCTTCCTTGAAGAAGATAATCTAAGCGCAGGCGCCATCAGAAAAGCACTGACGGATTGGGAAGGCCAAACAGATAGCTGGCCTTCGTGGACCTTCTCCAACCACGACCGTAAGCGAGTGGTGTCTCGTTGGATGCGGGGACAGAACAGGCAGGATTTTGCGAATGCAATGAACGCACTTTTGCTTGCTCTGCGCGGAACCATTTTCATGTATCAGGGTGAGGAACTTGGTCTTCAGCACGCAGATGTGCCGTTTGAACGTCTTGTTGATCCAGAAGCCATTAAAAACTGGCCTGATACATTGGGGCGCGATGGGTGCCGAACACCGATGCCGTGGCATAATGCGGCAGAATCTGGCGGTTGGCCAAGCTATACATGGTTACCTATTGATGAGCGGCACTATGATTTGGCCGTTTGTCAGCAGGAAAATACACAGGTTTCAAACCTAAAGTTCACGCGTGATTTAATTGCGTTCCGTAAACAGCATTCAGCGCTTAAAGCGGGATCAATTACTTTCCTTGAAAGCGATGAACCTGTCCTTGCTTTCATCCGCGAGGATGCTGAGGAAAAGCTACTGTGTGTATTTAATCTGGGTGAAGCCGAAGCCGATTGGGATGCGGGCGCTTATAACGGTGAGATGCTTCTACCTTTGATGGGGGCTGGACCAGATAAGCCTCTTCCAGTCTGCGGTGGTTACATCATGAAGCTATAGAAGTTTAAGGGCCTGAAAAGGCCCTTTTTCTTTGCCTGCGAGTTTAAGAGCCACAGGATTCGCGGATAATTAAATCCGTTGGAAGAATAGACGGCTGCACTGTTTCACCTTCAAGAAGTCGAAGCAGCTTGCTTACCATAAGTCTGCCTGCCTTGGTCACATCCTGTTTGATTGTACTAAGAGCAGGGCTTGAAAAGCCTGCTGCGAGAATATCATCATACCCAATTACCGAAACATCTTCAGGCACTTTTACCTCTGAACGGATAAGACCGCGCATGGCACCGATGGCAATCATATCACTTGCTGCAACGACACCGTCGAACTCAATGCCCAGTTCGCGCATTTCTTCCACGGCCTCCATGGCAGATTCCGGGTAGAAATTGGTGGGCCTGATCAGGCGTTGATCCTGCTCAATACCTGCTTCTTCAAGGGCTTCCTGATAACCTTTGAAACGGAGCGCTACTTCCGGCGCATCTGTTTCCCCCACAAAGGCAATGCGTCTACGGCCCATGCGAATAAGGTGTCTTGTCGCGCGCCTGCCGCCTAGTTGGTTGTCGCTGCCGACAGAGCAATAATCCTGATCCGGGAGCTGTGCGCCCCAGGCTACAAATGGTACTTTGATATCGGCTAACTGGTTCAGTTGTTTATGAAGCGTACTTTGGCCAATCACAATCAAGCCGTCACAGCGGCCGCTTGCCACCAGATTGGCCGCGCTATGATAATCCGTCAGGGTCAGGTGGGAGATAAGGAAATCGCAGTTTTGCGCCTTAAGGGCATCTCCAATGCCGCCTATTAAATCCAGAATGAACGGGTCGGAAAGCCGTGTATCCCTGCCTTGTGGTGGCGGGATGATAATGGAGATCGTTTTCTCGGCTTCTTCTGTATAGACCTTTTCCTTCAGTTTGCCGGAATAGTTGTTGCTTTGTGCGAGGGCTAATATCTTCTTCTTGGTACGTTCAGATACCAGAGAACTATCATTCAGTGCACGCGACACTGTAGAGATGGAAACACCAGCAAGTTCTGCCAAGTCTTCCAGCCTATACAGGCTTTCTTCTTCATTGTCTGACATGCTCTCTCCCTCGTTGCATTATTTTGCAAAAAAAGCGCAATAATGTTTCCCGTTAGTGGCTTATAATAGTGAAATACCTATAAGAATAAAGGAGTTTTACGACAGGCCTTCAAATATTCTTCAAATATTCTGGCACCGTTATTCCACCGCGTCCCCAGCAGAGCGGCATGCCATAAACGGGAGGCGCGGGACTTCCAACGGGATCGTTTTCACAGGGAGGCAATATACTGACTATAGAAAACCAGCGTGAGTATGTAAAACGGATAAAATTCTTTATCTATTCCCTGCGGGGCGATTCAGAGAGAGCTGGTTTTCGCGTCGCCGGTCAGAAAGGTGATGACTGTATCGCGGTGCAAGTCTCTGCCCGGTCACAAAAACCCTTTTTCGGCCCCTGTTTTTTTTACCATGATAAAGACATTTACAGCACACCCTTGATCACCCCTTCCTGGAACTGGCGGTCCAGGCAGCATTTCTTGTATTTCCTGCCTGATCCGCAGGCACAGGGATCATTGCGACCAGTGCGTCGATAGTCCTCGCTTCTCAACGCATTGGCTTTTTGCATCGCCCTGAACCATTGCTCCTGATGATAGCGCTCGGAATAGCAATGCCAAGTCGACACTTCTGCCACCGTATTATCAATCGGATGGAGATTGTCTTCCCTGAACCGGTCATCGTCCTTCTGTTGCCACCGGTGCCACAAGCGCTCGAAATCCTCTCTGATGAGGGGCGGAATGTCACAGTCACCTATTCTGTCCACCCCGAAACGGCACTCTTCAAAAACCCTGTCAACCAGCGGGATCAGGCGTTCAAAACCCAGCATGGCGACCGCATCCAGCCAGGCTACCCAGACATGGTTGCCTGTTCTTGGTTGCAGACGATCAAACGCCCCAAGCAGCCAGGCTTCTGATTCCGCCGCTGGCCATGTCTCCCTCGCCGCCAGACAGGCCCAGGCACGAAAGGCCTCGGCACGATGAAATTCACAGGTGTCACTGTCTTCCACCACCTGAACGAGCGGCGTCTTGTCCCCGTCATAGGTAGCGATCAGAATCCGGGCGCTATACTCATAAAATGTATCATCCAGCACTATGTCATCGTCCCCGACTGTATGACGCATCAGGTGCAGTAACGGTGCAAACAGGCGCTTTTCCTTCACTTCACCGAGGACAAGAAGCAGGGGCAGGAAGGCATGCCTTTCAGTCTGCGAGATCGGCCGGCTGTCTGTACCACTGATTCTGTTATCAAGGGCGCGACTAATGATATCCAGGATACGGTCGCATACGGTATCCCGCTGGCCGAGAGCCGCCCGGATGGCAGCTTCCGGCACGATGTCGTCAAACGCCAGCCTGTCGATAATCGTATCAATATGCATG
This sequence comes from Kordiimonas sp., assembly GCA_965199355.1. Lineage (GTDB taxonomy): Bacteria > Pseudomonadota > Alphaproteobacteria > Sphingomonadales > Kordiimonadaceae > Kordiimonas. The sequence continues at coordinate 541,663 of CBDARB010000015.1, read as the reverse complement.
ATAACATCTCCTTGCGGATAGGGTACAGCAGCCCGTATGCTGCTGCAACCATCAACACACACCTGAATGTTGGCAGATATTGTGGTTGTAACCAGGCGCCGCAAAAAGCATGATCATCGGTAAAATTCAGGTCCGAGCCCGAGCGAGTTACTTTTGTGGTGCCCATGAAGGCGCACCTTTTCAAGACGGATGGCGTCGACAGGAATGCCGGCAACTACACACATATACCGACCCTCTCAATGCCTCCCGGGTCCTAACCGGCCATGCGCTCGACAACTTCACCACCGTGCGATATGGCACATAATCTGATCAAAAAGGCCGCTGCGATGGATTCTGTCCGTCTCCAACACAAAACCACCGCATGGGATGATGAGTTTTTTGGTCATCCTTGTTGCTGGTTAAATTCTCTCGCCGGATTCCCCTGTCTTATCCAGATATGTCTGATCTGTGCTCCTGGCGTAAAAACCGGTGGCTTAAAACCACTGTGACCCTATGACCTTTTGGAAAGTCACTCCTGTTTTTCAGGTGCTATCCGGAACACAAACTCGGGCAAGATGACGTCCCACTCCTCACGTTTCATCATAGGGTGATAGTCTTCGGTACTATCGGACTTTCGCCAGCGCAGGATCGCTTCAACTTTCCCTGACAGGAATATTGTGCCGTCAGGCGGTGCATATGCCCGGGACATCCGACCGATAATCACACCGTCTTTATTTTTGACAACCCATAGGTCTTTTTCAGCAGCCAGTATTATTGCCTCTCCCACAGCTATGTTTCCGAGGGCTAAAAGGGACGGCGCGTTTTCCGGTAACCTGCCAGCGAACGATAGATCAACCAATTTGGGATTTGTCGTCTGGTAGCGTTTCTCGCAAAGAGTGCGGGCCGCAGCATCAATATAAGGTTTGCGTATGAGCAGGTTGGTGTTGACGGTTTTATTGAGAAACCGGTGTCTGCCCATGGCCAGAGCGGCAAAGCTCTTTTTCGCTCGGGTCATTGCCACATAAAACAGGCGGCGGGGTGCATCAGGGTCTTCACCCCTGCTGATGCGGTCCCACCCGCCATCGAGCGTCATGACGTGGTCGAATTCCAGCCCCTTTGCACGGTGGGCTGTCAGCAGCATAAGTCCTCTCCGCATACCACGCATTTCCCGCGACCATTCACCAAACCACTCGATGATGTCAGGTGCCGGGGCAGATTTATCACCCAGTTCATGCTTCAACTCCATCAGGCCCTGCCAGATGAGATCAGACCACTTGTTTCCGGGGAGTAACGTGTGCAGCGCCGCCAAATCCTCGAAGGATACCAGGCCTGCACGCTGCCGCCTGACGTGCCCGATAAAATCCTGCATTTCTCGTAAGCGCCACAGGGTCGGTGCAGTATCACTGGCCAGTTCAACCGGAATACCTCTGGCCTCGGCATAAGATTGGACTGGCTGTAGAAAACGCCATTCGCGAGCGATAATCGATGTTTTGTGCCAGGACCAGCCCGGCACAATGTGTGACAGACGGCAGAGTTCATCAATTGCTGCAACAGCCTGTGCCGTCTCATCGCGAACCTCAAGCAGTTGGACGCGTCCCCGGGTAACAGGATCAATCGCCCCCATCTCGCCTCCGGCTGCATCCTTTTTGCGCCCTTCGTTAATCCGAATATCTTTCCCGGTTTTCATTCTGTCGCTTGCAGAGGCAATGACCTGGTTTGCGGCATCAATCAGGTAGCGGGTCGATCGATAGTTTTCGGTCAGGAAGCCGGGTTTTGCGGCATAGTCTTTTTCAAATTTACGGATGAACTCAATAGAAGCACCGGCAAAAGCATAGATATTCTGGTCATCATCACCCACCGCGAACAGGCTGAGATTCATATCCGAATCGTCGATTGACCGTCCTGCTACAGCGGCGATAAGCGCATATTCCTCGCGGCCAATATCCTGATATTCATCAACAAGAATCCACCGATACCCCTGGATCAATGTATCCCGCAGGGCTTCAGCTTCGGATCTGGACATGCCCTCACCGGATAACTGACGCGCAGCTTCCATCACGATGCGATCGAAATCACGAGGTGAGCCTGTTGTGGATTTGCCGGCAAAGCTTACCCCCATCAGACGCATGGCAAGGGCATGGCAGGTAGAAACAGTTACAGGTACTGCGTCATCACCGATCAAATGCTTTAGTCGCTGGCGAATTTCAACAGTTGCATGACGGTTATAGGTCAGCACCAGAATGCTGCGAGCGTCTTCCCGGCGCACACGAATCAGATAGGCAATGCGATGCACCAGCACGCGGGTCTTGCCTGAGCCCGGCCCTGCGAGGACCAAAACGTTTGTCTGGTCGCGATCATCCGCGACGATCCCTTCCTGGTCTGCATTCCCTAAATCTTTTACAATGGTGTTCCAGGAAGCAGATGTTGTCTGGCGCCGCAATTCCGGACCAAGGCCAGGCATCCAGCGGCGCATAAAAGCATTCTTTTCAAGAACGAAATAGTCTTCGGACAGACGTAAAGCCTCGGACATATTCTCCGACCCCTTAAGGGCATAGGCTGCCATTACATGGATTTGCACTGTCTGTTCGGCATAATGTTCTTCAAGCGGAGCAAAGTCTTTTTGCAGGAAGCGCTTGCCTTCCGGATTGAGATGGACTGTGATGGCAGGCCGGAAAACAGACAGACCCTTGCCCAGCGTAATAATCCCATGTTCATGCAGCCAAAGCAGTGCCCGATTCAACAGGTGCGTGCTGTCCCGGATAGCCGAACGAAGAAAAACATCACCCGTCAATTCGGCCTGAAGATCCCCAAAACTGGTTTCGACTTGCAGGTTCTTGCCACGCGCACCCCTGGTAACTTTACCCAACAGGTGATTGAGCAGAACTTCTGCGCCGTGCCGCCGAACGCTCGCCGTCATGCAGATAGCTTTCCAGCTCCGTTGCAACCGTACCTGTATTGTATTTCGGGACAGCTTGCGCAGATGGATGTTGCCTTTTCCGCCGGTTTGATCACGCCCATCATAAGACAAACCGCGCAAAAGCGCTTCAATCAGGTGAGGGCGCACTCCCGGGCATCCTTGATCGCGCAGGCACTGACATGTCTCGGCAAGATGAAGAGGCTGTGGTTCGCCGCTGCCCGCATCCGGATAGCTTTCCTGCATCAATGCTATCAGCTCACTTTCAAGCCGGGATGATCCTTTGAACCTGTGCAGCGATCCCTTCTCAATACCCACATGCACAAAGGCAGTCATTGAGGTATCATCCGTGGCAATGCCAAGGATTTCCAAATCGTTCAGGGCTTTCATCAGCCCGTTGCCCTGCAATCCGCTCGCCCCGACTAGCTCGTCTGTCGATACACCCTTGTCAATGGGTGCATTCATCATATATTCGACAATCTTCATAAGCTGGTTGCGTCGTTCATGTGTGATATCAGCCCGGTTCAGAATCTGCACGACTTCAGCCATTGTCCGTACACGTAGCGAAGACGGGAAAACCTGGACATGGTTTTCTTCCCGCGTCAGAAGAGTTGCTTCTTCGAGCCAGGCAACAGCGGTCTTGATGCGGGTATCGTCAGCTGCACTGTCTTTTTCAAACGCCTGATCTTTTTCTGCCCGCAAAATCTCGCCAGATGTTGCGATAACCTCCCCTTTCTTGCCCATGTGGGTATCCAGACGGCGAAGGGCCTTGAGGATGGCCGCGATTTCATGACGGGTGAGACGGGAACGGGCCGTCAGGCCGAACTGCCGTTCCACATCTTCGTCATTAAAAAGCAGGATGCAGGTTGCGTGCTGACGATCACGGCCTGCGCGTCCCGCCTCTTGCAGGTAGTTTTCAAGAGATCCGGGGATGTCGAAATGCACAACCAGCCGGATGTCGGGCTTGTCGATCCCCATGCCGAAAGCATTGGTAGCCGCGATAACACGAATATCGCCTGTGCGAAAGTTTTCCTGTATGACACCCTTTTCATCGGCGGTCAGACCCGCATGAAACCTGTCAGCGGGAATCCCCCGGGCGATCAGAAAGTCAGCGACCTTCTCAGTCGTCCTTCGGGTCGCGCAATAAATAATCGCCCCCGAAACACCTTCCTGAGGCAAGTGTTTGTCAATGACGTCACCAATGTCACTGAGTTTCTGGCTGCTATTGGTCTTGCAAATTCTGAATGAAAGGTTTGTTCTCACCGCACCGCCATCCAGCAAGTCGAGGTCCAGACCAGCCTGCTCGGAAAAGTGACTGCGAATATCCTTGACCACCTCGGGTTTTGCGGTGGCTGTCAGGCAAAGAACCGGTGCCGGATCCTGTCGTCCTGAGTATTCTCTGATGAAACGCCCAATGTAGCGATAGTCAGGGCGGAAGTCGTGACCCCATTTGGACACACAGTGCGCTTCGTCGAGAACCCAAAGGCCCACTTCACGTTGTTTCAAGACGGACCGGACCGAAGGGCTGCGAAGCTGTTCAGGCGAAATCACCAGGATACTCGCATACCCCATCCGAATCTGATCAAGAGCATCATACCTTTCCGGCAACGACATCTGTCCGTTCACGGTAACGGCTGAAGTAATCCCCTGTCGCCCGAGGCCCGCCACCTGATCGGCCATCAGAGCAACAAGCGGAGACATGACAACGGTCAGAACGCCGGTTTTGTCAAATTTTGAAAGAGCAGGGATTTGGTAACATAGTGACTTGCCTGTTCCCGTAGGCAGAATACCGAGGATGCTCTTGCCGCTCATCGCTTCAGCGACGATCCGTTCCTGAAGCGGACAACCCATATCATCTGTCGGCTCAGGGCGGAATGAAGGGAAGCCAAACCATCGCTTCAAAGCCTTGGTCGGATCATTATTTTCACGGCACCAGGCGCAGCCAGATTTGCCACAGTCCCTGTCCCTCAAATGCCGCACGATACTAGATGCTTCCCGGAACTGGTGTCTGACCCAGGGCGGCATGACGGAGTCCCCTCCAGCAACCGAAATCCATGACAGCGCATAGGCCATTGACCACCCGACCTGCGACAGCCCTGATCGGCTCAGTATCTGATCAACCCGGTGCCGACAGGCAGACCCTTCAAGTAAGTGGCGGATCGCCTGGCGGGCTTCAGCCTCGCCCGGACGTCCGGCATTCCGGATAAACCGGAAGAACGCATCAAACCCGGCGCCATCATCCCCTATCGAAGACAAATAGTGGTATGCGGCAAGGGCATCAGGCGTCCGCCGCCCCAGAATCCGAAACGCCTCAATCTGGTTGGTCAGAACCTCAAAAACCAGTCTTGCATCCAGTTCAGGATCATTCACATGACCTGCAGTCAACCGTCCATCGTGATAGTGTTTGACCAGGCGGTGATAGGGGTTTCGTGGAAAGGCGAGCGGGTTAAGCCATAAGGTATCAATCGGTGCCACGCCAAGCTGTGACAGGGTTGGTCGATTGGCAACCAGATGCGGCAAATCGAAACGAATGATATTGTGCCCAAGAAGATGCTGATACCCTTCAAACGCCTGTTCAAGCCGCTCCAGCGCCTTCCCCGGATCACCTTTCCGGTGGATGACAAGCGTGTCCCCTCTGTTTGTAACACCGGCAAAAGACAACAAGCGTGCTGCTGTCGGCTCAATTTCCAGATCAACAGCCAGGCAAATATTGAGAAAGTCCCGGTCGGTGTAAGTCAATCGGCTACCTGTATACTCATTGGCGCAATCATATAGGGCGATCTGAAGATCCAAACTGGCAGCATCGTTTCGCTCTTCGAACTTTAAAGGACTGTATCCCTATGACAAGGGTTGAATGAGCTGTCTCTGGCCTGAAACGGGCATTTATATCCGGCCTGTTTGTTCAGACCCTGCCTGCCGACCATGGTGGACTCCGCCGATCCACACCTTATTTGCTCTGTGGGCTCTGTCGGGAAGCGACAGGCACCGCAATCACACCCTCTGGCACACAGACATCAGCCACCGGCATGCTTCTTTGCCTCCACCATAGAAGTCTGCATGAAAGTCTTTCGGGCCCTTGCATGCTCTCCTGCCGCCTGCGTATCATCAAAGCCCGCGGGCCTGAGCCGTTCTGCCGTGCAGAGAAAGCCGTCCTCCGCCCCATACACCCGCACGCTCGCCGGATGGTCCGGGTCAAACCGCACGGTCACAATGCAGCCCCGCTGCTCAAGCAACTCTGCTGACCAATAGCGGTTTGACCGGTAAAGCCGGCTGCCATCACAGGGATGTGCCCCTGCATGATCACAGGCAGCGCTTGCAGGCAGGACGGAAAGCCGAAGGCTGCCATCTGTGCTGTCTGCCCGTATCAGGGCAGACGGCAAACACAGCGCAAGCTGTTCTGCTGTAGCCTGTCTGCCGGATATGGCACCGCCACCAGGCAGCAGACACATCACGGGTCTGGCCTGATTTACGGGTCTGGCCTGATTTTCCTGTTTCTGATGGGTTTGGGCCTGATTGTTTAAGGTCTGATTGTTTCAGGTATGGCGGGTCTGTTGCCACTTTTGCCGTGTGCGCCAGCCAGGCCGCGCGGGCAGAGGGCGGCAGCAGCGTAACATGATACAAAAACCCGCCACCCCGGCCACGGCGGTGTTTTATCAAAACCCTGCCGTCTCCGCCCGTCTGCCCGTCCCTCAGCCCCTCCTTCTGCCCATCCTTCTGGCAGTGCCAGCCTTCCCTGCGGGCCAGACGGCGCACGCCCCTTGCTGTATGCGGCAGACCCGGCAGGCGGGCACAGGCTATCTCCCGCGCCGTCAGCCACGCTTTGCTGTCTTCCCCGTGATCCATTCCATGTCTCCCAAAAAAACTGCCCCCGGATCACACCACCCGGACAACTGCCATAACGCGCAAACGGCTGCCAGTAAAGCCCCTCCAAAAAGCCCCTGTAACGCCAGAGGAAAAACCCCGGGGAAATCGCTTCTGGCTCTCGCCGGGGAAACCCTGAAAGTCATCCCGCAGGGCTACGGAAAAGCATCCTGTGTTTCAAAGAGCGCCCCCCTTGCCCGATACAGTCAGCATAAGGGCCAGGCATGCAGCCCATGGTTAACAGTGTCGCCGGAGAGAAAAGACGGACAGGTCCGGGTTACCAAATCAGGGAATCCCCGTACCTGTTTTAGCCAAACCCTTGACTATAATAGAAAAGTCCCTTTCCCGGACAGGCAGGGTACAGATTTATTCACGGTCCGGGTGACAGCGCATCAATCCGGACGCAGAGAAGCAGCCGGCAGGGTCTTTAAAGGCCCGCCTCTTAACAGGGGCAGCTTGAGAGACGGTTATAAGACAAAGGGTTAGATAGCATTAAAGGCAGCCAGGAGATGGTATCAAGACGCTTCCAGAACACGCCGGGGCACAAAAGCAAGAGGCCGTCTTTCGTATCAAAAAGCCGTTTTTGGGCCTCAGGTCCAACATTGAAACCTGTTGGAAGTCCGTTCAGATCATCACGCCAAAAACCGCAGAAACACTATCATTTCCCACCAAATCCCACCGGATCACACCTTATCCCGGGTATGTCTAATATATAGTGTCCACGTACAGCAGGGACGGTATGCTGCACATGATGTTCAAGCTCGGCATATGCGCCGAAAAACCTGGTACAAACTGCGCGGCTATCGAAAGAGATAGGGAATTGAGTGTCTCTTCGCCGATGTCAAAACCCGCGGCTTCAACATCGAAGATACCCACATCACCGACCATGGTAAACTCGCTACTCTGCTCGCGGTCGTTGCACTGGCCATGACGCGGGCATACCGATGCGCAAGTCAGACAATGGGCCGAAAGAGTATCTGGAAAAAAGCTCACAAGCGGCGTGCAAAGTCACGGTTTCGGGTCGGCTTCGATGTTCTAAGACGCTGGATCTTATATGATCCGGAAAAGGCTCTCCAGGCTTGGCGGCGAACCTGCCTAAAGCGTTCGCTTTCAAGCACGAACCGAGAGGTCATCTTGCCTTGAGTCGTATACTCTGATATTTGACGGTATGCAGAAAACTCGTGAAAAGTATTCCACTAAAAGATTAATATGTTAACATCTCCATTGACCATCGGGTGGCATGACTGATGGCGCGAACACAATACAAGTCAACGGGGTTGTGCGCCGATCATGGAACATAAACGCCCATTGAGCGTATATAAGGGGTATAAGACTTCTGTTGGTTTCGGGTGATTCTATTCCGGTGAATTACTTTACTGGAAGCGGTTTGCCCATGACACAAAAAGAAAAAGTGGCGGCCAATGACAATGGCGCCGGAAAGGGAGAGGCTGGGCAGCATTGGCGCAGCATTGCCCGTGCTATCGGTCGCCACATTGCCCGGGAGCATTTCAGGGCCTGGGAAAGGCGGCGGCAACGGGCGGCAAATGACAACCAGCTTACAGCTTTAGAGGAAGAGGGGCAGTCCCCGGAGGGGTGAGCCTGTTTTTGAGAGAAAGGAAACATCCCATGGCCCGCATCGCGCTCTACGCCCGCTATTCCTCCGACATGCAAAGCACGTCTTCCATCGACGATCAGGTCCGCATCTGCCGCGATCAGGCGGCGCGGGAAAAATGGAAGGTGGCGGGCACCTATAAGGACGCCGCCATTTCCGGTGCCAGCGTCACCTTGCGTCCGGGCATTCAGGCGCTGTTGCAGGATGCGAGCGCTGGTAAGTTCGAGATCGTGTTGGCGGAGGCGCTTGATCGCGTTAGTCGCGATCAGGCCGATGTCGCGCTCCTGTTCAAACACCTGAAATTTGCCGGTGTCAAAATCGTCACGCTGGCCGAGGGCGAAATCTCCGAGCTGCATGTCGGCCTCAAGGGCACGATGAATGCGCTGTTCCTCAAAGACCTCGCCGCCAAGACCCATCGCGGCCTGCGCGGGCGGGTGGAGAAGGGCAAGTCAGGCGGCGGGCTTTGCTATGGTTATGATGTGGTCAAGCGCCTCGACGGCAATGGCGAACCCATCCGCGGCGAGCGCAAGATCAATGAGGCCGAGGCAACCATCGTCCGCCGCATCTTCCGCGAATTCGCCGATGGCAAGAGCCCCAAGGCCATCGCCAGAGACCTCAATCGCGACACTATCCCCGGCCCTTCCGGTAAGAATTGGGGTGACACGACCATTCGCGGCCATGTCAATCGTGGAACTGGCATCATTCACAACGAGCTTTACGCAGGCGTTATCGTCTGGAACCGGCTGCGCTATATCAAGAACCCCGAGACGGGCAGGCGCGTCTCACGCATCAACCCGGAAGCTGACTGGATCAGGACGGCAGTGCCCGACTTGCGCATCATCGATGATGCGCTGTGGCAGGCGGCGCGCCAGCGGCAGCGGGAAATTTCTGTGAAGTTCGAGAATGTCACCAAAGGCGTGCGTGCCTATCGCGCCAGGAAGCTGAATGGCCTGCGTCGCCCGGCGTTTCTGTTCTCCGGCTTGCTGACCTGCGGCTGTTGCGACGGGCAATATGGCATCATCACCAAGGATCGCTATGGCTGCCTCAACCGCAACCGGCGCGGTACCTGCGACAATGGCCGTACCATTCGACGCGCTGTGATTGAAGCGCGCATTCTTGCGGGCCTCACCAAAAAGCTGGTTTCCGCTGAAAACGTCGCCGAAGCCGTGCGTGCCTACGCCGAGGAACTGAACCATCAGAACCGCGAACGCCGCGCGCAAACCGATATCGATCGCAAGGCGCTCGACAAGATCGAACGCGGCATTGCCGGTATCATGTTTGCCATTGAGGACGGCATGTACCAGCCCAGCATGAAGACGCGGATGGATGACCTGGAGCGGCAGAAGGCCGAGATTCTGGCACGCATGGAGGACGTGCCTGCGGATGTGCCTGACATTCATCCGAATATCGCCGAAATCTACAAAGCCAGGGTGACGCAATTGAACGATGCGCTGGCCGATCCGGAACTACACAATCAGGCAGCCGAGGCGATCAGAGCACTTGTGGGTGAAGTGGTGCTTATGCCCGGCGACAAGCGCGGCGAAGTAAAGGCCACCTTACGCGGCGAGCTGATGGGGATTCTCGACATCGTTTCCGGGCACAAAACCCAAAACCGATCCCAAGTTATAACAAAAGAAGTTGCGTGCTCGCGCATTGGCCAAACCTTGCCGCTTATGTTGACCGAATACATGCTCGTCCCGCTTACCAGCGGGCGCAGGAAAAAGGTGGTGAGTATTCTATGGGCCCCAAAAAGGCTTAACGCGTGCAGTCCAGAATGTGGGGTTCAAGCACGGACCCCACGATGAACCGGTTGCCGATTGGGGCAGCAACGCTTGAGCCTGATATCGGGTTACCATCATTCAGGTAAATTTCTTCACTGGTGAGTGTGCCATTGTCGTCGGAAATCAGAAACACCTGAGAAGCGGAACGGTTGGCCGCATCGCTGGCGTGCCCCAGAAAATCAAAGGTTTTTGGGTGAGATGCGAGCCACAGGTTACCACTCTCGTCTACTTCAATGTTATCAAGGCCGGAATCGATATCCAGTTCGCTTTTCAGTGTTAGCGCGCCAGTTTGCTGGTTGATAGCATAGCTTGTCACCCGTTTGCCGGTGGTTTCTGCAACATAGAGCGTGCTGCCATCCCGGCTGGTTTGCACGCCGTTCGCATACACTAGGCCATCCAGAATCTTCCGGCTCTGGCTTCCGTTACCATAGAGAATGCCGGAGCGTGCGAGCCGGGCATATAGTTCAAGCGATTGCCCAAGCGGGGTAACGCTGCCTCTGTCAATAGAGGCATAGAATGTGTTTGGTCCTGTAGCTGCAACATCGTTCAGGCTGATCGGGTCTTCGGGCACCACAGATCTGATGTGGTTCAGGATAATGCCGTTTATCTCAAACACATCAACCTGACTGGATTGCCCAGCGCGGTTACCCTCTGCGTCCAAAACGGGCGGATGACTGACCACAAAAAGCCTGTCATTCATGGCCGAATTTTCAGGGGCTTTCCAAAGGCTGATACCATGAGGGTGGAAGTCGCCCTGATATGTGCTGATCATTTTGGCGGGCGCTTCAAACGAGCCGGGCAGGTAAAGATAAATGCCGCCATCGTGCGTGCCGTCTGCGCCCAGTTTCCGGCGGTCCATGGCGGAAATATAGGCAAAACCTGTTGATGGGTCGATTGTCACATCTTCGGCACCGATTACACCTTCGACAATCTGACAAGAGCCCGCGAAATGGGGTTCCAGTGTTTTAAAGGCCCCACCGCTGGAAAGCGACTGGACAATAAACACTGCCAGAAGCGCCACCAAAACGCCCATGCCGAGCAGAATTTTTTTTACCACCGAAAATCTCCCCGCTGTTGTATGGGTTGACCCTAACAAGAGCGGGGAGTGGTGACAATCTAATGCTGGTTAAGCAACTTTGCTTGCCGTACCGGATTGAAATGCAAGAAGGTCTTCAATGGTGACAACAGGCATGTCATGCGTTTTTGCGAAGCCAATAATGTCATTGAGGCGCGCCATCGTGCCATCCACATTGGTGAGTTCACACAGCACTGCGGCAGGCGCGTGACCCGCCATTCCAACAAGCGCGATGGAGGCTTCCGTATGACCGGGGCGGGCATCAATGCCGCCCGGGTGTGCCCTTAGCGGGAAAACATGCCCTGGCCTGGCCAAGTCTTCTGGCAGGCAGTCCGGATTGACGGCAGTTTTAATTGTTTGCACACGGTCCGCTGCTGAAACGCCAGTTGTTACACCTGTTTTTGCTTCGATAGACACGGTAAAGGCGGTGCCCATGCTGGATGTGTTGTCAGTGACCATCTGCGGTAGTTCCAACGCATCAAGTCGGTCCGCAGGAAGCGACAGGCAGACAATCCCCGTGCATTCGCGTATCATCAGTGTCATCTGGTCGCTTGTTATGGTTTCCGCCGGGAATATAAGGTCACCTTCATTTTCCCGGTTTTCGTCATCAACCACCAGTATGCCGCCGCCGGCAGCCAATTGGTCGATTGCACGGCGCACCCGAATGTCAGGTGGGCCAAATTCGTCAAGATTATGGATTGGATTTATCTGATTCATTGGTTTTCCTATCAAAAGTTCCAAGAATCAGGGCGTGCAAAGAGATAACCATGCTGGCGGTACATTTCCGTCCCGCTCGCACGATCAGTGACGGACAAGCGTATGCTGCTTGTCTGTCGCTCCTACTCTCTCATCCGGACTATACCGTCGGCTCCGGAATTACACCGGATCTGCTGTCACTGAACAATTGTTCAGTCGCTCGCGGGCTTACTCAAAAGAGCTTACCGCCGGTCAGGAATTTCACCTTGCCCTGAGTACAAGCTATGGGCCGCTACAACTGTTGCAGCGGCTAACTATTGATATAGAACGAAACAGAAAATTCCAAGGACAAGGCACGCTGTTCGATAGTGAACAATATTGTGCGAAATCGAACATCACTTTGGTTTGGTTGGAGAGGTGTAAAGTAGCAAGTATTTGAAAATATTTAGAAAAATAACAGGCAATGCCCGGCATGGCATTTGCTGAAGTAAAGGGAACAGTGTCGTTGACGCTTGTTTGGTCAGAATAATACCAACGATGGGTAGCCCCTATGTTTATGAACTATTTTGTTGTTTCGTTCCGAAACCTGCTGAAATACAAATTTTTCTCCCTAATCAATATCGCTGGGCTATCCATTGGCCTGTCAGCTGTTCTGTTGATCAGTCTGTTTATTTGGGATGAAGTGACGTTCGACAGTTACCTGAACAAAAACGGCAATATCTACAAACTGGAACTCCACACGGATTTTCCCGGACGTGGCGCGAGAGACAACCCGGGCACAGCGGGCGCAATTGCTCCGGCTCTGGTGGCCGAGTATCCCGAAATGGTGTTGGAAGCAGCGCGCCTTATACGGCAGGTTGCCACCGTAACGGTTGGAGACCGTGCTGTAAGCGAGAGAATTTACTACGGCGACCCCGGCTTTTTTAGCATATTTGAGTTGAACTATGTGGAGGGTAACGCCAGCACCGCTCTGCCGGACACGTCGTCGGTTTCAATTTCTGAAACAGTAGCCCGTCGCTACTTTGGTGATACGCCAGCGCTTGGGCAAACCATTTCCCTCGATAACGGCAATGATTATCGGGTGGGGGCAGTTTTCAGGGAATTTCCAGAAAACACACACATCCGCCCACAGTTCATCTTTCCTATTACGGCAGGCAACAATGATTTGGTGTCTGAGCAAACTGGCTGGTGGTCTATCGGCTACCGGAGTTATGTGAAAGCAACGGAAGGTGTAACGGCGGCAGACCTGCGTACAGCGTCTTCCGCGATAGTGGATCGCTATCTGGAAGCGCCTGCCGAAGGCTTGGTGATGAGCAACCAGTATAACTACAATGTATTACCTATGGCAGATGTTCATTTTGAAACTGCGGCGCCAGAAGCCGGAAACCCGTTGATGCTAAAAGGTTTCGCGGCTATTGCTTTTGTTATCCTGACCATTGCGACCTTTAACTTCATGAATATGTCGATTAGTCGAACCATGGTGCGGGCACGTGAAGTCGCCGTTCGCAAAGTGTTCGGTGCAGGTCAAAGCAACATCATCAATCTTTTGATGAATGAAACATTGTTAACGGTTTTGATTTCACTGGTGTTGGCGGTGGTGATCACCGAGCTGTCTCTTGTGTGGTTCAATGATTTTGTCGCCAAACTGATGAACCTTGGCACGCTTGCGACGCCTGAGTTTACACTTGGTCTTGTCGGTCTTGTATTACTGGTGTCCATGGGGGCTGGCTTTTATCCGGCAAAAATTATGGCGGGTTTGCGCCCAGCCACTGTGCTACGGGGTGGTCGATCCGCAAGCAAAAGCATGTCTCGTCTCGCGAAAATATTGGTGACAGCACAATTCGCTGTCGCGATTGGTTTGATGATCACGGCTACAGTGATTTACCAGCAAATCAAATATAGCCAGTCCATGGATGCAGGTTACCAGAAGGAAAACCTGTTGCTCGTGTCGGGCATTAACCACCCTAGTGTCAGGTCTGTTCAGACAAGCTTGAAAGACCGCATTGCTGGCTTGCCCGGTGTTACGGATGTGACGCTTGTGGATCAGGCTCCAGGTGGGCGTTATGGCTGGATGGAAGGTATCCAGACAGTCGACGGCATTCAGCAGGACCAGCCGATCGCCATTAGGGGCGTTTCAATCGGTGACAATTTCACCGGTGCCCTTGGAACACGTTTGGTTGCCGGGCGTGCGCTTACGACGGAGCGGGCAGCGGATATAAATCGTCCACTCGGTACGCAGGACACAAAAGAAGCCTATAATATCATGGTGAATGAACAGGCGCTTCGCACTCTTGGCCTTGGGTCGCCGGAAGAAGCTATCGGCAAAACACTCAGCTCAGCCGGTACATACACTATTGTTGGTGTGGTGCAGGACTATCTTTGGGGAACCTTTGGGGAACCTCCAAGGGGACGACACCAGCGGCCATGTATGTGGTCGACGAGAATGTTTACCGTATTCTTGCGGTACGGTTTCGCACCAGTGACGTTTCCGCCTTAACACAGGCGATTGAAGGCGAGTGGGCAGCAATGGTTCCTGGTCGCCCGGTTCGACACCAGTTTATGGATGACCGTATCGCTAACCTGTACCGGATTGAGGTGCAGCAGGGTGAGTTGTTCGCGCTCTTCGCCGGGCTTTCCATTCTGGTTTCCTGCATTGGCCTATATGGCCTTGCTTCCTTCACGGTCGCAGGCCGCACCAAGGAGATTGGTGTTCGTAAGGTGTTGGGTGCCAGCACAGCAGTGGTAACGCGCCACATCCTGTGGGATTTTTCGAAGCCGGTCCTGTTGGCTAATGTTATCGCATGGCCTGCTGCTTTCTATCTGGCGCAAGGGTGGCTCTCGGACTTTACTCATGCCATCGAAATCAGTCCTGTGCCATTTATGGGGGCAGCATTGCTTGCGCTTGCTGTGGCGGCGGTAACTGTTGGTGGACATGCAGTCAGGGTTGCTGTCGCAAATCCTGTGCAGGCTCTCCGGTCTGATTGAAGCAAACTGGCGCGTCAGGTTGTTTCCTGCTTGGCGTGCCACTTTTCCAGCACAGTGAGCAGGGTGGCTGGTTCATACGGCTTGACTATAAAATCGCTCATGCCGCCCTCAGAGCACTTCTGGCGAGTTTCATCATCGGTGCTACCTGTCAGAGCGATGATTGTAACATCGTCCATATCATGATTGGCGCGTATCGCGGCGGCGGCGGTAAGGCCATCCATGTCAGGCAGATGCAAATCCATCAAGACAATAGAGAATGTACCATCAAGAGCTTTGGCTATCGCTTGTTCGCCAGTTGAGGCGAACTCAAAACGGGCTGCGGTGACTTCCAGAATTTTGGACACCAGCAACTGGTTAATATGATTGTCTTCCACAACCAGAATGTCTGCGCCGTGAAGTAGTTGGCCTGACTGTTCTTCCTTTGGCTCTCGAACAGCTTCCACCGCTGGTGGAAGGTGGGGCTCTGCATCCTCCGCAGCTTCCAACGTTACGTCAAAGAAAAAGCGAGTGCCTTCACCGGGCGTGCTTTCCACATTGATGGTGCCTCCCATCAGCTCCACCAGTTCTTTGCTGATAGCAAGGCCAAGGCCGGTTCCGCCATATTGCCGGGTGACCGAAACGTCAGCCTGACTGAAGGATTGAAAGAGCTTGGAAAGCTGCGCTCTTGTCATGCCGATGCCGGTATCAATTACTTCGCAAGTGAGGGTAAGCGTATCGCCCTTGCTAGGCTCGACCACTAGTTTGAGCGTAACACTGCCCGTTTTGGTGAATTTCACCGCATTGCCTGCCAGGTTGATCAAAACCTGACTAAGCCGTGTCGGGTCACCCTTCACAAGTGCGGGTAATTTGTCCTTGCCTTTGATCCGCAGGTTGAGCGACTTTTCCTCCGCTTTCGGGCTGATGACGGCTTCAACATTGTCAAGCACGGTGCGCGGTGAGAACTCGATGTTTTCCAGTGCGACCTTACCCGCCTCAATTTTTGACAAGTCCAGAATATCGTTCAGAAGATCGGTCAGTACATTCCCGGACTTATGAATGCTATCCACATAACCTTGCTGTTTTTCGTCCAGTTTGGTGTGGGTCATCAGTTCGCTGAAGCCAATAATGGCATTTAGTGGTGTGCGAATTTCATGACTGAAATGGGCAAGGAAATCCGATTTTGCCTGACTGGCGCTGGCTGCCCGTTCGCTTGCAACGCGGGCATCATCCCTGTCTTTGCGGATGGTGCTGATCCGATGGGCAATACCAATGGACAGGATAATGGTTTCAAGCGCCATGCCAATGGACATGCCGTATTCAACCAGTGCCGAGTGGGGGATAATGTCAAACCCGCGTAAAATACGAAGCGATACCCCAAGAATAGGCAAAATCCAGCCTGCCAGATAGAAAATTGCCGCCTTACTTTTTTGTCGCAGTGCTTTCACAAGCGTCACGAGAACCGTCAGCAAGCCAATGGCTGACATCAGATTGAACCAGAGGTCAATGGTATCAGCATGCCAACCGCGGGCGCTGACATAAAGAACAGAGCTTGCCAGATATAGCCAGCCTACGGCGCGAACGATGTTTTTCCATCTGGCACTTAACAGTCCCGGTTCGAGAAAGGAGCACACAAAATAGAGGCCCACGAGACCGTTAAGGCCAAGGGACAAAATGGTTACGTTCATCTGTGCACCGACGCTGATAGTGCCGGGCCAGAAATAGGCGACAAGACCGTAAGCGGTCACATTGTAGGTCAGGATTGAAAAAACAAACAGGCAGTAATGCAGATGGAAATTGAAGCGCAGCACAGCAGCAAGTGCGATATTATACCCGAGCATCGCAACCAGAATGCCAACCAGCGCGACGGTTAGAAACCGGCCCATTGTCGCTGTGGCCTGCCATTCGCTGGCCTCAATAAAATTGACCAGTCGGAATAGTTTAACGGATGAGGGGTTCTGGAGGCCGATAAAAATATGGCTTACTGCGGCCGGGCGCGCCGGTGCATTGAACGTGACAAAGTTGCCGCTGGACCAATAATTGTCCAGCTCAAGGCCGTCCGCGTCATAAGCCAGCATATGGCCGTCAGCGTAATAGATTTGAACAACAACTCGTTCTACCCAGTGCCGGAATAAGGCGAGTTCATAGGTCGTTTCTGCTTTGGGGTTAACGTCTGATACATCAAGAGAAAGCCAAACCATCTTTGGCGAAGGCTTCGCTTCAGTCTCGCAGTTCGCATCTGCAAGCTTATCAAGCATGGAGGGATAGGTGGCGCGAATATCTGTCGTGAAATGGCATGCGCCCGGCAACAGATTAACGGGGGCATCAGCGGCAGCCAGTGCGTTGGTGTTGGCTGCGATGCTAACCACTAACGTGACAAGCAGCATAAAGAGCCGTTTTGTTCCCAGTGCAGAAACTTTGGCCATAACAGTGCGCCAGATACCCCAATCGAATTCAGGTTTAAACTAGGCTTGTGGTCAGCAGGTGGCAAACTTTTTCACTAAAAAATGAGTCTCTGGGTTACCAGTCCCACTCATCTTCTTCGTTGTGGATAACAGTTGCATAAAGGTCATAGTCGTCGCTGTCGTCAATATGGGCCATGACCATATCGCCGGGTGACAATCCTTCTGCGCCTTTCAGGTGCACCTGCCCGTCAATTTCCGGGGCGTCGGCATAGGTGCGACCGACGGCACTGCCTTCGTCGCCCACATCATCAATCAGTACCGCCATTTCAAGCCCTACACGGGCCTTCAGCTTGGCAGCGGAAATCTCTTGTGAAACCGCCATGAAGCGTTCCCAGCGGTCCTGCTTCACATCCTCAGGCACAGGGTCTGGCAGGTCGTTAGCGCTTGCGCCCTCAACGGCTTCATATTTGAAGCAGCCTACGCGGTCGAGCTGTGCTTCCTTCAGCCAGTTCAACAGGTACTCAAAATCCTCTTCCGTCTCACCTGGGAAGCCCACAATAAAGGTGGAGCGGATTACGATTTCGGGGCAAATGTCCCGCCATTTCTTGATGCGTTCCAGCACCTTGGCCTCGTTCGCGGGGCGACGCATGGCCTTCAGTACCTTTGGGCTGGCGTGTTGAAACGGAATATCCAGATAGGGCAGAATGCGCCCTTCCGCCATCAGCGGAATAACATCATCCACATGCGGGTAGGGATACACATAGTGAAGTCGGACCCAAACGTCCAAATCACCCAATGCGTAGGCAAGGTCGGTCATGTGGGCGCGAACCTCGCCGTCTTTCCAGGGTTCGGCTGCGTGCCGCAGGTCAAGGCCGTAGGCAGAGGTATCCTGACTGATGATCATCAGTTCCTGCGTGCCAGCTTCCACCAGTTTTTCAGCTTCGCGTAGCACAGCGCGCACGGGCCGCGATATCAGATCACCCCGCAGGCTTGGAATGATGCAAAACTTGCAGCGGTGGTTGCAGCCTTCTGAAATTTTCACATAGGCAAAATGGCGAGGCGTCAGCTTCAGCCCAGCAGATGGCACCAAATGTACATAGGGCTCGTGAGGCTGTGGCGCTGCTTTGTGCACCTCGTCCACAACTTGCTCGTATTGCTGTGGGCCGGTTACTGCGAGCACATCGGGTGCAACCTCTCGCACCACGCCTTCATCCACACCAAGGCAGCCGGTCACGATAACCTTGCCGTTTTCGTTCATCGCCTCTTTGATGGCGTTAAAACTTTCTTCCTTGGCGCTATCGATAAAACCGCAGGTGTTTACAATCACCACATCACTGCCTTCATACTCGGCGGCGATTTCATAACCTTCCGAGCGAAGTTTGGTGAGGATGCGTTCACTGTCGACCAGTGCTTTGGGGCACCCTAGCGACACGAAACCAACTTTTGACGCGTGTGTATTCATGGCGCGGCTTATACAGGCCAAGGGCTGCAAAAGCCAGTGCTTTGGTATTTGCTGAAACATAGCCTTGCATAGCTTGCTCAGAAGATACTATCTATGTGTGCTAGATATACTAACGATGGGGGGCAAGCATGCGTTGGCTTGGGTTTTTGATACTGATTGCGATTTCGACATTGGCAAACGCTGAAGAGAGCAAAGTAAAATCTGTAGTTAATCTTTATGGGGTCACCTTTACATATGGAGCACCTCCTTGGGTTACTCCTGGTGATGATTTACTGAGTCAAATTAAGCCCTTTAGAGACCAAAAAGGACCTAGTTTTCTTATAGAGCTCATTCCATCTGACCAAGAATTCGAAAGTTGGACAGATATGTTTTCTGTGACGGCTTTCCGAAACAATGGGCCGGTGCCCGTTTCTAAGTGGCAGATGGTTTCTCTAAATAGTCTGAAGCAGGTTTGTAGGGGGTACAAAGAAGAGACGCTACTTTCGGCCAATAATGTGTCTTTGGTTAAAGTCTATTGTCCGCGTGTTGTGGCCGCTGTTCCGATGAAGGGCTATGAGGGAGGCGTAGGGCAGGTTGCTGTATTTGCTTTTATGGCAAACGGTAATGTGTTGATCAATCACCGGATGGAGTGGAGGGGACCGGCCTTCGAAATCTCAAACCCAGAAAGTTGGCCTACCTCTCAGGACGAAATTGACAGAAGTCTGTCTATTTTAAAGCAGGCGGAAGCCATTGGGGTAAATGGAATTGTTTCCTTTCCAAAAGATTGAAGCATACATTTTTTTAGCAAGCTAGAAGGTTCACCTTATCAATGGATGCCACGCAACGGCACCGTCATGGGTTAGTTGGCGCAGGCCAGTGCCATCGCGGTTAATGATAAATACTTCGTTGGTACCGGCGGTGTCGCTTTCTTGCTCACGCGGGAAATCCGGGCTTTGTGCAAGCCGGGAAACAAAGACAATCCGATCGCCATCAGCGGTGAATGCCGGGTGACCGTCATACCCGCCGCCTTCGGTTATCGGGTGTGCGCTGGCAGCGTCACCAATTTTGCCAACAAACAGGTCGCGGTCCGCGCCTTCTGACCGCTTGCCCGAATAGACAAGGCTCTCTCCGTCCGGGCTTGGATAGGCGTAGGTGCCATAATGGCCTGTGTGGGCAACTTCGCCTGTTTCGATATCGACCACAAAGATGCCGGGGTCACCCGTGGCGGACTCAATCCGCCGGGAGTGAAACAGGATGCGCTTGCCGTCGCTGAAGAAGACCGGGAAGCTGTCGTAGGATGGGCTGTCAGCGATGATACGGCTGTTGCCACCGTCCGCATCCATCAGAATTAGCTGCCGTTCGTTCAGGCGGGAGTAGGCGATTTTTGAACCATCCGGTGAATAGTTGGGGTGAAACGCATATTGCTGCTCAAAGGTCAGTTGCTTCCGGTCCGAGCCATCAGCTTTTGCGGTAAACACCTGCGCGGCCTCGTCGGTCTGCAGCGAATAAATGATGCGTGTGCCATCCGGGCTGAAGGCTGCGTTCCAAACCACGCCGTCACCCAGCGCTATTTGCCTGTCTTCGCCTGTTTCAAGGTTTAAAATATGCGCCTGATGCTCGCCGCCTGCATTGTAGGCATAGATCAGGTCTTCTGCCAAAACGCCGGTATTGAAACCATTCAAAAGAAGCACTGCGAACGCGAATTTTTTCATAAGATTGTCTCCCCACCAAGTGAGGCGACTTTTATCGAGGCTGTTTGTCTTCGCAGCTTGTTTGAGACCACCTGCCGCCAAGGCGCGGTGGAGCGATGGCCTCATTGCCCGCCTTGATTGGCGAAGTTAAGGCCGTGCTTTTCCAAAATGGCCAGCAAGTCTGCTTCGCGCTCCAGAACCTGGGCGTAAACCCACCGATACCATGTTTTGCCCGCGATCACGCGGCGTGCCTCTTCCATGCCCATAAGGCTCGCGGTTGCCTGCAATTCCTGAGAGCCGACAAGCAGGTGAATATAGGTGCCGCGCGCGTCGCGACCGCCACCACGGCCCCTGTTCGGCATGTCAGGGTAGATTTTCTTCAGGTCTTCAATTGCGGCTTCCACCTGTGGGCCCATGAACAGTTCGAACCAATGCATCTGTTCGTGGATGAAGGTGGAGAGCGCCCCAGCGTCATCGTCCAGAAAATAGCTGTTTAGCGTAAGCACAGGGTGGCTGTGCGGCGCGGCGGTTTCATCAATCAGGATGGAGTAAGTTGCCACAAACGGGCTGACATCGTAGGTGTCAAGCAAGCGGCGCAACTGTTCTGCCGCTGCAACCTCACGCGGACTTTCATGCCGTAAGCGAATGTCAAAGTCGCTCGATGCCGCGAACAATGGGCTGGCCGCAAAGATGAATGCGATGATTGAAAGCCAAATTTGGCGCATGAACCATTCCCGACACGGTGAAAACTTCGATTGCGGGGATGGTAGCGATGATCTTGAACACCAGCCAATCACGAGGGTGTTAGTGACGTAAACTTTGGTCTTGCAACTTTCACATAGTGCTTGCTGATAGGTTGAAAGTAAAAAAGCAAGTTTGGACAGGAAAGCTCAGGTAAGCGGATGTAGATAATGTTTTGCGAGATTATTGAGGGTAGATGATGGTCAGAGGTAAAACAAACGAACGAGACAGCAGAATCCAGCGAGCAATTGTCTATATTGATCGCAATCAGGACGAGGTTCTCAGTCTTCATGATGTTGCTGCGGTGGCGGCTGTTTCACCTCACCATTTTCACCGGCTTTTCTTGGCAGAAACAGGCTTTACGCCTGCTGACTATATCCGCTTTCAACGCTTTAAACGAGCTGCTTATCAATTGGCATTTCATCAAGAAAAGCCGTTGATCCAGATTGCCTACGATGCCTGTTATGCGACACCAGAGGCGTTTTCAAAAGCATTCAGTAAGAAGCTGCGGGTGTCGCCAACCAGATTCAGAAAGCAGCCCGACTTTTCCCTTTGGTCTCGCAGTCATTCATCGCAATTGCCGGAGGAAGGTCAAACAATGACGGTAAAGATCAAGAACTTCACGAAAACTGTTATCGCCTGTAAAGAACATCATGGCCCGATTGAGAAAGTCCATGAGACGCTTCGGACTTTTGTCGCGTGGCGCAAGAAAAATGGACCATCACCCAAGATAAGCCGAACTTTCAATATTTATTATGATGACCCTGAGTTGGTCGCGGCAAAGAACTACCGGATGGATGTTGGCGCGGAAATCCGTTCAACAATCAAAGAAAATGACCACGGTATCGTGCGTAAGGTTATTCCAGACCTTAAGTGTGCTGTGTTGCGCCACCAAGGCTCGTGGGAGAGTTTAGGGCGGTCAATGCGCTACCTCTATAGTGGCTGGCTATCAAACAGTGGTCACCAGACTGATACCTTTCCCATGTTTGTTGAAAGAGTTAATCTTTACCCAGAGGTTGCCGAAACGGACTTGATTACAGATATCTATTTGCCACTGAAAGTGGGTGACTAGTCGTCAAGTCCTACCAAAGCCTGTGCAAACTCGCGTGGGTTGAAGGGGTGCAGGTCTTCAATGGCCTCACCAACACCAATGGCGTGGACAGGCAGGCCGAACTTGTCAGCACAAGCCACCAAAACGCCGCCACGGGCAGAGCCATCCAGCTTGGTCATCACGATACCGGAAATGTTGGCCAGTTTCTGGAACACTTCCACCTGATGCATCGCGTTCTGGCCCGTGGTGGCATCTAGCACGATCACAGTGTCATGCGGGGCACCATCCAGCTTTTTGCCGATCACCCGCACAACCTTTGCCAGTTCAGCCATCAGTTCGTCACGGTTTTGCAGGCGACCGGCGGTATCAATCAGCAAAACGTCTACATTCTCGGCAATCGCGCGCTCCATTGCCTCGTACGCGAGGGCAGCAGCATCCGACCCGATTTCCTTGGTAATCACTGGCACATCGACGCGTTCGCCCCACACCTGTAATTGCTCAACAGCTGCTGCGCGGAAGGTGTCACCCGCCGCCAGCATGACACTTTTGCCTTCTTCTTTGAACTTTTTACCAAGCTTGCCGATGGTGGTTGTTTTCCCGGCGCCGTTCACGCCCGCCATCAGGATAACGTGCGGTTTGTTGGCCGGGGTCAGCGTAAGTGGCTTGGCAACAGGGGTAAGGATGTTTTCGATCTCGCTCGCGAGAACTTCTTTTACTTCCTCGTCGCTGATTTCCTTGTTGTAGCGGTCTTTCGATAGCGCTTCTGTCACTTTTGCTGCCACACTGATGCCAAGATCAGCCGTGATCAGAAGGTCTTCCAGTTCCTCCAGCGTTTCATCATCCAGCTTGCGTTTGGTGAAGATGCCGCTGATACCGTCAGACACAGCGCTGGTGGACTTTTTCAGGCCCTTCTTCAGCCGCGTGAACCAGCCGGACTTTTCCTCTTCCTGCTCGGCCACAGACTCTGGCCGTTGTTCTGGACTAGCTGCTGGCGTTTCCGCAACAGTCGACTCTGGCTCTTGCGTCGGCTCTGGCGACTGTACAGGCGTTTCTTCAACCACAGGCATTGGTGCGGGCGTTGGCACTGCCGTCGGTTCAGATGTCGGTTCAGATGTCGGCTCGGGTGTTGAAACGGGTTCAGGCTGAGGAACTGGCGCTGCGATTGGTGCCTCGGTAGCCGGTAGTGGCGTCTCTATCGCCACGGGCGTCTCAGCAGGCCTTTGTTCCGCAGGTTCAGCTTCCGGTAATGGCGCAGGTGCCTCCGGGGCTTTGTCTTTCTTGCGGAAGCGCTGAAACCAGCCTTTTTTTTCGCTATCGCTCACGGCGTTATTCTCATCACTTGCATTAAACTATGGCTGACATGGCCATTTTGTCGGCACCGGTCAAGGTAACAGGCTGAATGGAACCCACCAGATTTTTATTGTTGCCAGATGTTTGTATCGAAACCGGAATGAACTGTTCGCTGTGGCCTGTTAGCAGGCCATCATCTGTTGCGCGTTCAACCAGCACATTTGCTGTTTTGCCAATGCTGGCCTGCATCAGTTTCTGAACCTGTGTTTCACCCAAAGCGCGCAGGCGAGCAGCGCGTTCCTTGCGCACCTGCTTTGGTATCTTGTTCGGAATTCTGGAGGCTGGCGTACCCTCGCGCTCCGAATACGGGAATATATGTAGCCACGTCAGATCGCATTCTTCGACAAGCTTCAAACTCTGCTCGAACATCTCTTCGGTTTCGGTCGGGAAGCCCGCAATGATGTCAGCGCCATACACCATGTCGGGACGGGCTTTGCTGACTGTGGTGCAAAA
Organism: Kordiimonas sp.; assembly: GCA_965199355.1. GTDB lineage: Bacteria > Pseudomonadota > Alphaproteobacteria > Sphingomonadales > Kordiimonadaceae > Kordiimonas. The sequence continues at coordinate 517,652 of CBDARB010000015.1, read as the reverse complement.
CTCTATAGCATCCTCGCGCATGTGGCGGCGCTTCATCCGTTTCAGTATCATATTATCACCCGCCTGAAGGCTGAGGTGCAAATGCGGCATAAGGCGGCTGTCGCCAACGATGGCATCCATCAGTGGCTCGTCCACCTCGATGCTGTCGATGGACGAAATGCGCAGACGGGACAGGTCGGGCACCAGTGTCAGGATCTTCTGCACCAAGGTGCCAAGGGTCGGCGCACCCGGCAGGTCTTCACCGTAGCTGGTGATATCAACCCCGGTCAGAACCACCTCATTATAGCCTTGCTGGACCAGATTCTTGATCTGGCTCACCACTTCACCAACACCTGTAGAGCGGCTGTTGCCGCGGCCATAAGGGATAATGCAGAAAGTGCAGCGATGGTTGCAGCCGTTCTGAATTTGCACAAAGGCACGGGACCGCTCACCAAAGCCATCGATCAGATGCCCTGCTGTTTCTTTGACAGAGAAGATATCGTTCACTTGCACCTTTTCCGCATGGGTAAGGTTCAGGCCCCGAAATGACTTTGCTTCCAGCTTCTCCTGATTGCCGATGACAGAGGTCACCTCGTCCATTTCGGCAAATTGCTTAGGGTCAATTTGTGCGGCGCAGCCGGTGACAACAATTGGTGTTTCAGGCCGTTCACGCTTCATGCGGCGAATGCTTTGGCGCGCTTGTCGGGTTGCTTCTGCGGTCACTGCACAAGTGTTGACAATGATGATGTCCCGCAAACCAGCCTCGTCGGCATGGCGGCGCATTACTTCGCTTTCATAGGCGTTCAGGCGGCAGCCAAATGTTACGACTTCCGGCTTGGCTTTCATAAGCGGACCTCGCCCGTGTAAACGAAGGTGGCGGGGCCGGTCATTTGAACGGTGCCATCCTGCAGCCATTCAACCTGCAGGTCACCGCCATCAAGCCGGACTGTTGCTTTGCGGTCAACCAGACCGCGCCTTGAGGCCGCCACCACACTGGCGCAGGCTGCTGTGCCGCACGCTTCGGTGATGCCTGCGCCGCGTTCCCAAACCCGCAGACGGATAATACCGTCATGTACGCTGGCAACTGATGCATTCACCCGTTCTGGGAAAAAGCCATCAATTTCCACCTGAGGGCCGACGGTTTGCAGGGCGACGGTTTCCGCATCATCCACAAAGAAGACTGCATGTGGGTTGCCCATATTGACAAGGCCCGGTTTTTCAAGCCGGCCAAGGGCGAAGTCTGCGCTTGCTGTATCCGTTTCCCGTGCTACCGGTATCGCTGACCAGTCGGTTCTTGCAGGGCCCATATTGACCGATATCTGGCTGTCGGCCATCGCGGCACTTAACAGTCCGGCATCGGTTTCAATATCAACCGTTTGCTTACCGGTTTCCGCCAGCAGAATTTGCCCAACGCAGCGCGTCACGTTTCCGCAGGCACCCACTCTGCTGCCATCTGCATTCCAAATTTCCATGAAGACATCGGCATTATCACTGGTGCGTATAACGATAAGCTGGTCACAGCCAATGCCGCGCCTGCGGTTTGCAAGCGTGCGGGCACGTTCTTCATTCATTTCAAGCGGGCGTGTACGCGCGTCGAAAATGATAAAGTCATTGCCCAGTCCGTGCATCTTCACGAACGCATATGTCTGATCACTATTAGTCATGACGCGCTTATATGGGGAGGCTGGGCGCAGAGTCTATCCCTTTTTGCTGTAAAAGCCGTTGCTTTTTGGCTTTGATTTGCCGATTTTAGCCCATGTTTGTTGCCAGTCGTGGCAACTCTTCTGACTGGATACCCGCTTTGAAAAAACTTGTTATCCATATGGGCGCGCATCGTTGTGGATCGACGGCTATACAGTCTGCCCTCAGGCGCGAGCAGCAACAGCTGGCTGCTAACGGCATTGGTATTACTTTGCGGGCGGATATGGTTGGGGGCGGCCTCGACCTCAGGCGGCTGCACCGCTATCACACCATAAACCCTGTCTGGCAAAAGAAATTGCGGGATATCGCAAGTGCGCTGGATAACAGCAAATATGACATGCTTGTAGCAAGCGAAGAGAACCTGATAGGCACCATGCCCGGTGTTCGCGGGAGAGGGTTTTATCCACATTTCCACCGCTTTGTCAGCGGGGTTAACCGTTTGCAGTCGATAGTGGGAGATGCCTTTGTCATTGCACCGCGCCTTGTGATCAGGCGTCAGGACAAATATCTGGAATCGGTGTATGCCTTTCGTGTGTCGCGAGGACTTGATCAGGGTTTTGATCGGTTCTTGAAAAGCGTTCCTGCGCGGAAAGTAAGTTGGCTGAGACTAGCTGAACATTTGCGGTCCTTGCCGGATACCACAGACCCGCAAGTCGCCCTTTTGGAAGCGTGGCCCAAGGGCAGTGCAGCCTCACTTGCTATAAAATTTCTGGTTGGTGATAACAATCTTGAGCCGTCTGTTAGGCGTTTGACTGGCAACACACGACATTCAGCGACGGCGCTGCGGCTTATTCTGGCTTTCAATAAAGCGAAAATTCGCTGGCAGGACGAGCCCTGGCGGCAAGATGTGTTTGATTTGGCAGAAATCTACAAGGATGATCAAGACGCTGATATTAGCTTTGCGGTCAAAGGGCGGCTTTCGGATAAAGAGTTCAAGCGCTTTACCAAAAATTACTCACCTACTGCAAAACTGGGATTTGATGCCGAAGAAAGGCAGCGTTTTCTGGCGAGCTTTGCCGAGGAAAACCGGCGTTTATTGTCGCTGAGCATTGTAAGCTCGCCAAAAGATGCCTGGGATTTCGAAGCCTAGCCGAAAATCATTGGCAGCAGGGCGTAGCAGACGCCCGTCACCAGGAAGGTTCCTATCACATTGAGCCATAAGCCGGCGCGGGCAAGTGTCGGAATGGTTAAATGACCACTTGAGTAAATAACGGCATTGGGCGCGGTTGCGACGGGAAGCATGAAGGCGCAGCTTGCCGCCATGGCGGTTGGCGCAGCGAGCATCATGGGATCAATATTTCCTACTGCAGCAACAGCTGCCAATACCGGCACAAGAGCTGCGGTTGTTGCTGTGTTGCTTGTCAGTTCGGTCAGGAAAATGACAATGCCTACAATGGTTAGGATGAGCAGGATAAGCGGCGCACCAGACAGAACCGACAGGCTTTCCCCAATCCAGACCGCAAGGCCGGTTTTTTTGATGGCGGCAGCAAGGCTAAGGCCGCCACCAAACAACAGCAACACGCCCCATGGAAGCTGCACCGCCGTTTCCCAATCAAGCAGCCTGTCACCGTTTTCGGTTTTGGCAGGGATCAGGAACATGGCCAGCGCACCTGCAATGGCAACAACCATGTTGCTGAAGCCTTCAAAACCCGGGATTTTGCGAACGGCGATTACGGATATCCACGCAACGGACATCATGGCAAACACAAGGGAAACCCTTTTCTCTGCTGTGCTCATGGGCGGCAAGGCTGCCAGTTCTTTCTCGACAACTTCGTCACCGCCACGGGCTTCATCCGGTTGGATGGGGAAGACGATTTTTGTTAGAACAAGCCATGCCGCAGGGATCATAACGGCCACAACTGGCACGCCAAACATCATCCATTCCAGAAAGCTGATTTCAATGCCAGCTTCCCGTTCCATGAAGGCGACAACAAAGGCATTGGGCGGTGTGCCAATAATGGTGCCAAGCCCACCAATGGAGGCTGACCATGCGCAGGCGATCAGGAGCGCGAGCGTGAAACGATGACCAAAAGCTTTGTCACCCAGCACCGTTTCTGCGACGCTAAGGGCGATCGGCACCATCATCAATGTGGTGGCAGTGTTTGAAATCCACATGGACAGAAGTGCACTTGCAACCATAAAACCAGCGATTAAGCCTGCGGGGTGTCCGCCCGCCCGAGCCAGAATATTCAAGGCAATTCGTCGGTGCAGCTTCCAGCGCTGCATCCCCATGGCGGCGATGAAACCACCCAGCAGCAGGAAAATAACAGGGTCGGTATAGGGGTTTGAGGCTTCAGAGGCAGTTGATACACCCATCATAGGCAACAATACCAAAGGTAGCAAACTTGTTGCGGGCACGGGCAGGGCTTCTGTTGCCCACCACACAGCCATTAGGCCAACAATGGCAACAACATCCCATGCACTGGCGGTCAGGCTGTCTGGCCGATCAAGCATCAATAGAACAACAAATACGATGGGCCCTAAGATCAACCCCACATCCTGATAGCGGGCACGAGGACGACGAGGTAACGAGATTTGCTCGGTCATAAGTTTCCATCTGTGTGTGCAATTGACGACTGCCGTTGTGGATAGCCGACAAAACCATTAGAGTAAAGACAGGTGGGAACGCGGTTTAATCGTGAAAAGATACTTTGCATGACGAATGAAGCACCCGAACAGAGTTTGCGTGTCGACTATTCTGACCTATCGGATCAGTTGAATGAGGCCGACCCTGTTGTGCGCCAACGGATACGTGCGGTAGTTGGTCAGCTTTATTATCGCCAGTTCTATATCCTGTGGGGTCTGACGTTTGCCTTTTATTTGTTGGTAACTGTAAGGGATATTCTTTCCGTACAGACGGATATATCTGTTTGGCTCTATCTGTCAGACGGCACCGTACTTGGTTTGTTAATGCTGACATTTGTCGCCGAGAGGTTTGGCAAGCTTGGGGTGGAGAGTATCCATCTGGCACCAATTCCCATAGCTATGGCAATGGTTGTGAATGTTTATCTGCATGTTGTGTTGGCAGGGGATACAAATTCAATGATGCGCGGACTGCTCATCATCATGGCGTTCAGTGTGGTGTCCATGTTGCCTTGGATATTTTGGGTGCTGACGGGCTTTGCTACCTTGGCGCACACTCTTATAGCCTATCATGTTCTTGGACCCGATAGCACTCAGATGATTGCGGTTGGCGTTGGTGCGCTGATGGTGTCTTACGGCGGTTTTGTGGTCCGCTATAATTCGATCCGAGAGCAGGCGCGCCTAAACCTGATCAATCAGGCTCGTGCAGAAAAAATGGAACAGCTTGCGGAGGCGAAAGATGAGTTCATCGCTAACATGAGCCATGAGCTTAGAACGCCACTGACCGGCCTTCTCGGAATGGTGAATCTTCTCGACAAAGCCGACCTTGGAAGTGAGGAACGCTACTATCTCAATACTGCCAAAACTAGCGCTGAAACACTTGGGATCGTAATTGACGATATATTAAGCCTGTCGCGGCTTGGCGCAGGCAAGCTTCAACTCAAGCATGAGGCTTTTGACCTTAACCTTTTGCTTTCTGAAGTGTCAGAAATGATGTCCGTTGGTGCAAAGGAAAAAGGCATCGGCCTTGCACTAAAACTGCCTGAAAACCCGGTGCCGCCCCTGATGGGTGACCATGACCGAATACGCCAGATTCTGTTCAACCTTTTAGGCAATGCGGTTAAATTCACTGACCATGGCCAAGTGGTTTTGTCCGCGTTTGTATTACATCAGTCGAAAAACCGCGTGACTGTTCGACTGAGAGTTGAGGATACGGGCCTAGGTATTGCCGAGCAGGATATTGACCGGCTGTTCCTGCGTTTTGAACAGGTTGACAGTTCGTCAACCCGTGCACGGTCTGGCACCGGCCTTGGTCCGGCAATTTGCCGGGAACTGGCTGACCTGATGGGCTTTGAAATACAGGTGCAAAGCACTCCCGGTGAAGGATCAGCTTTCTGGTTTGATTTCGTGACCAAAATTGCGAATAGCAATGAGGTCAAGCCTGTCACGACAGGAAGCATGCCTGAAGCTGAAAAAACCATCCATGACATCAAAGAGAAGCCGCTGAGGGTTTTGGTGGTGGAAGATAACCCGGTTAACCAGATGCTGTTGCGTAAATTGACGACCGTCGGGCAGTGGAAGCCCGAGTTTGCCGCCGACGGACAGGAAGCTGTTATTCTGGCGGAAAGGCGTCCGTTCGATGTCATCCTGATGGATATCCAGATGCCTGTGATGAACGGCGAAGATGCAACGGAGGCCATTCGGGCTGGAGCGGGGCCCAACAGGCGCACGCCGATTATCGCCCTGACAGCCAACTGTTTGCCGGAAGATGTTGCCCGCTATCACGAAAAGGGCATGGCTGAAACCATTGCAAAACCGGTGAAGTTCGAGCAGTTTTACCAGACAATTGACAGAATTGTCACCGAAATGGCCGGTTGAGGAATATCTTTCGTGTCCCTTGAAGACGAAACCAATGAGATAGAAAAGCGGGTTCAGCGAGGGCTGAACAATATCTATCTGCGCCAGCTTAGTAAAATCTCGCTGGTGATGTTCGTCTATTATGCCTTCATCACGGTGTCCCACTATTTTGTGCTGGAGGGTATTGAGCGCACTTGGGTCATGGCTGGCAGTATTCTGGCTTCTTTCAGCGGCGGTATGATTTTCATGCTCATTCGTTTGGAGAAAATTTCACCAGAAAATTCCCAGATTTCCTTTGTTCCCGGCGGCCTTGCCGTTATTGCCGCTGTTTTTATTCATGTGTTCATGTCGGGCGACCTGTTGCAGCTTACCAATGGTGCGCTGATCATGTTTGCCATTGGGTTTGTGACCCTGTCTGTACCGATTTTCTCGGTGCTTTTTTTGGTGTTGAGCGTCCTGTATTTCCTGGCGTTGAACTATATTCCTGACCCGAGTACGATGCATTTTGTCTTCATGTATGTGGCAATTGCAGCACTGTCGATCATGTGTTTTGCCCTGCGGTACCGCACGCTATACAGCAGTGAGCGGTTGCTGATTTCCAACCGCAACAAAGCCGCAAAACTTGTTGAAGCATCAAAGCGCATCCAGGAAAATATCGATGAAGTGCGGGCCGCCGCCGCTGCCGCAGAGCGTGCGAATGTGGCGAAAGATACGTTTCTCGCCAACACAACACATGAGCTTCGGACCCCGCTTACCGGCGTGCTGGGCATGATGGATTTTCTAGCCGATACCAAACTTGATGACGAGCAAAGGCAAGTTGTTGCGGCGGCACAGTTTAGTGCCCGTACACTTCTTGTGGTGGTGAATGACCTGTTGGATATCGCCAAGCTTGACGCCGGCAAGCTTGAGGTCAAACCAGAACCTTTCATGCCTTCGGCTGTTGTGTCGCAAGTGGTGGATTTGCTGCGGTCTAAAGCGTCGGCAAAGAACCTTGGGCTATCGATCCATGGAGTACGGCGCGCTGATATTCCTGTAGTCGGTGACCCGGTCCGTATCGGCCAGATTGTTCTCAATCTTACCGACAATGCCATCAAGTTCACCGATGAAGGCGAGGTGGTCGTTGCGATCAAGATGCGGGAAAATGATGCGGCATCGCTTAAGAAGGGCCATGTAAACCTACGTATCACAGTACAGGACAGCGGGCCCGGCATTAGCGATGAAGACCAGAAGCGTTTGTTTACCCGTTTTGGTCAGCTGGATAATACAGCCGCCCGAAGTGCTGAAGGGGCAGGGCTTGGCCTTTCCATTTGCATGGGGCTCGCCAGTCACATGGGTGGGCGCATCGCGGTGGACAGTGAAGAGGGCATGGGTTCCACCTTCAGTCTTGATATTGACCTGCCAATTGCTGTTGAGGAACAGGCCGAGCAGGCCCGCGGGCACTCGCCTGAGAATGTAGTCGTCAGGCCAGATGTAGTGAAAGAACCACCCCTTGCCTTAGATAGTGCCGATAAAAGCAGTAGCGGCGACCGCGCGCCCGAGGCAGGTGTCAGCAAGCGCATCTTGCTTGCGGAAGATAATCTGGTGAACCAGATGCTGATGCGCAAGATCGCAGCCAATTTCGGCTGGAACCTCACTGTTGTTAACAACGGTGAAGAAGCCATTTTCAAGATTGAAGACGAGGGCGTGTTTGACCTCGTATTGATGGATATCCGCATGCCCAAGATGGACGGTGTGCAGGCTGTGCAGCGGATCAGGCGCATGAAAGGTGATAAGGGTAAAATGCCCGTTGTTGCCCTGACCGCCAACACAGGTGCAGATCAGGAAACAGTTTATCTGCAACAGGGCATGACATCCATTGTTGGCAAACCAATTGACCCGTCTGCGCTTCGCACAGTTGTGGAAGACTTGATCAGTGGAAAAACGACGGAAGCCACAGGTACCTGAAACGCTTGTTTTTCTTGACTCGTTTCCCACTTTTTATTAAACGGGCGGCACTTTCCGACAGGAAGCCATAGCGATAAAAGCACCTAAGACGCGTGAAGCGGGGTGTCCATCAGTCAGCGAGTTTCGCCCACTGGTGCCATAATGCTTTGTTTTTATGGTGAATTTCGGAACAGGATAAAGGAACGGTTTTGAATGTTTGACAATCTTTCAGATCGACTGAGCGGCATATTTGACGGCTTGAAAAAGCGCGGTGCCCTCAAGGAAGCTGACGTTACAGAAGCCCTGCGCGAAGTGCGGGTTGCGCTTCTGGAGGCGGACGTTGCCCTGCCAGTTGTGAAAGACTTTGTTGCCGCTGTTAAGAAAAAGGCGATCGGTCAGGAAGTCCTGAAGTCGGTCACGCCTGGCCAGCAGGTTGTCAAAATCGTTAATGACGAAATGGTGTCGATGTTGGGGGCGGAAAGCTCTGGCCTCAATGCCGCAGGTGTGCCGCCTGTTGTGTTCCTGATGGTTGGTCTGCAAGGGTCAGGTAAAACCACCACCACTGCTAAAATCGCCAAACGCCTGACCGAAAAAGAAGGCAAGACGGTCATGATGGCGTCGCTGGACGTACGCCGCCCAGCCGCGCAAGAGCAACTGAAAATCCTTGGTGAGCAGATTGGGGTCAAAACCCTGCCAATCATCGAAGGACAGATGCCGGTTGATATCACCAAGCGAGCGATGAATGCTGCGAAGCTTCAGGGCATTGATGTGCTGATGCTGGATACCGCAGGCCGTCTGCATGTCGATCAAAGCCTGATGGCTGAAGTGGTTGCAGTGCGCAATGAATCTGCGCCGCTTGAAACCCTTCTGGTGGCCGACAGCCTCACTGGTCAGGATGCAGTAAATGTCGCCAAGGAATTTGATGCGCAGGTAGGTATCACAGGCGTTGCGCTAACCCGTATGGACGGTGACGGACGTGGCGGTGCGGCACTTTCGATGCGCGCTGTTACCGGCAAACCCATCAAGCTCGCTGGTACCGGCGAGAAGATGGATGCGCTTGAAGACTTTCACCCTGAGCGTGTGGCAAGTCGTATCCTTGGTATGGGTGATGTGGTCAGCCTTGTTGAGAAGGCTGCTGAAACCATCGAGAAGGAAGATGCCGAAAAGATGGCCAAGAAAATGGCCAAAGGCACCTTCGACCTTGAAGACCTGCGCACCCAGTTGCAGCAGATGTCCAAGATGGGCGGCATGAAAAGCGTGCTGGGCCTCTTGCCCGGTATGGGTAAACTGAAAGGCGCCATGAACCAGTCAGGCGCCGACGATAAGATGTTCAAGCGCCAGGAGGCGATCATCAGCTCGATGACCCCTACCGAGCGCGCAAAGCCACAGCTTCTGAACGCATCCCGCAAGAAGCGGGTGGCGGCGGGCTCCGGTACCACAGTGCAGGAAGTGAACAAGCTTCTGAAAATGCATATGCAGATGGCCAAGATGATGAAGAAGATGACCAAAATGGGTAAATCTGGCCGGATGCCGAATTTGCCAGGTGGCATGGGGGGCGGAATGCCCGGCCAATTGCCGCCCGGCTTTGACAAATTGTTTTGATGGGGAACGTCAAAACACAAATCGATTTTGAAAGAAATCATAACTGACTTGAGAATATTCCCGAGGACATCTCGGGGCTCTGAAAGGAAAAACAAATGGCACTTGCAATTCGTCTCGCCCGTGGTGGCGCAAAAAAACGTCCTTACTATCGTATCGTTGTGGCTGATAGCCGCATGCCTCGCGATGGCCGCTTCATTGAAAAGGTTGGCTCATACAACCCAATGCTTGCGAAAGACGACGAAAACCGCGTGAACCTGAACGAAGACCGCATCAAAGAGTGGATGGCTAAGGGCGCGCGCCCTTCCGACCGTGTTTCTCGCTTCCTTGAAGCTGCTGGCGTTCTGTCTGCGAAAACTCGCAACAACCCGGAAAAAGCCAAGCCAGGTGCGAAAGCTCTTGAGCGTATCGAAGAGAAGAAAGAAAAAGAAGAAGCTGCAAAGGCTGCTGCTGCTGAAGCTGCTGCGGAAGCTGAAGCACCAGCCGAAGAAGAAGCTGCTGCTGAATAAGCTTTTCAGTTTTCTGACTTTTAAAAAAGCGTGTCGGTCTTCCGGCGCGCTTTTTTTGTTAGATGAAACCGCGATCTTTCAGCGCATCTACACGACTGCGGGAGATAGGCACGGTCATGCCGTTCTTCAGCGTGGCCTTATAATCCCGGTTTTGCTTGCTGATTGTTTCAACCGCGTCTGCGGCAATCCACCATGACCGGTGGACCTGAAAGCCGGGAAAGCCTTCCAGTTCGCTTACCGCATCAGCCATGCGCATATGCAAAAGCTGGTTACCCTCTGATGTATGCACCCTGAGGTAATGGTCTTCCATTTCAATGCACATCAATTCAGTGCTTGCGCCTGTCGATAACCGGTTGAAAAACTTTTGCCCTGGGCGGGGTTCGCTTGCTGCCTTGATATTTGGTTCGGCAAACTCAAACTTGACGGCAACGATGCTCAGTACACCGATCACCAGCAAGGTCAGTAGAAAGCTCTCTGTCACCCACCCCAGATACACATCCAGGCTGTAGTTAAATGGGGCTTCGAAGGATACGAGTAGATAGTCAAGCAGCATGCTGATGAACAAAACCGGCAGCGCGTTAATGGCGGTATATAGCAAAAGCACAAGGGCCGCGTGTGCATCCTTCATTTTAGGAAACAGCCACCTACCGGTCACGCCGGTTGTCACCATTAACATCAAGGCATGGCCGAACCATTCACTGGCGCCTAGCACAAAATCCAGCTCCCCGTTGCTGTCATAAGGAAGCAGGAAAGCAAGGATGGTGGCAGTTAATAACAACAACCCGCATTTGCGGGCCCGGCTTTTGCCGTCCTGAGCTGTCCAGAAATTTGTCACCAATGTCAGCGTCACGCTGTTCTCTCCAACTTGCAGGAGCGCTTATGCCATTCATAGCCAGCTTTGCCATGAAGTAAACCACGATGACATGGGCTGACAGGTCACGCAGCAAACGGACAGATGACGAAGCCTGCCGGACCATTCGCGCAAAGGCCCTTGTATAACAGCATGTTGGCCAGCATTTCGGTCTCAAGCGCAGCGGTAGTGCTGCCCAATGATTGGAGACAGATATGACCATGAAATCCCTGCTTTTTGCCACCAGCCTTGTAGGCACACTGGCGTCGAATGCTGCCGCAGCGCAAGATGACGCAGCCTCACTCGCGATTGACGTGATCAATATCAAAGGGAATGACGGGCGCATCATCATCGCCGTGCATGCAGGTGCTGCCTCCTACAACACCTTGGACGATAGCGCTGCCTATGCGGCCATTGTCCTGAAACCAAACGGAAACAGCGCACGTATTGAACTTGGCAAAATACCAACCGGCTTTTATGCCGTAACTTTGTTTCATGATGCCAATGGTAATGGCGAGTTTGATTTTGACGGTGACACCCCTCTTGAGGGGTACGGCATTTCCGGCGCGAAGCATGCCCTTGATGAACCAAACTTCAGGCAGGCCCGTCTTGAAGTGAAACCGGGCGAGCAGGCCGTGACTGTCAAGATGAACTATTTCAAGCTATAGGAGGATGAGATGGAATTTATGAATACGCTCGTAGGCGAAGCCCAATTATATGCCTGGGAAGTGGAACTGGGCGACTGGTTTTATGTCTTGTCACTTGCGTTTCTGGGGTTTGAGCTGCTGCGTCTTGCTGCAAAGAAAATGCTGTCATGGAACATGATCGGCGACACGGTGTCGAACTTCATCACACAGATTGGTTTTATCACCATCACACTTGTAGTTTTTGGTGCCAGTCTTGGCTTACAGTTTTATGTGTTTGAAAACTGGAGCGTAACCCAACTGCCTATCAATGGCTGGACCATTGCAGCCGCCATTATCCTTGCTGACTTTGTCTACTATTGGGCTCATAGGTTTGAGCACAGAAACGGGCTTGGATGGTCAACCCATGCGGTGCACCACAGCTCGCCCTATTTCAACATTTCGGTCGCCTATCGCTTTGGGCCGATAGACAGCCTGTTTCCGATCCTGTTCTTCATGCCAATGGTGATGCTTGGCTTCAACCCAATCCTGGTATTGTTCGCTGAAGCATTTGTTCTGCTGTATCAAACCTTCCTGCACACCGAGACCATTGGCAAACTGCCGCGCCCGATTGAGGCCGTGTTCAACACGCCGTCTCACCACCGGGTGCACCATGGCTCCAACCCTCAGTATCTGGACAAAAACTATGCGGGTATGTTCATCGTGTGGGACCGTATGTTTGGTACCTTTGCAGAAGAAAAAGAGAAGGTGGTTTACGGCCTGACCGAACAGATCAACAGCGTGAACCCCGTCACCATTTTCTTCGGCGGGTTTGTTTGGCTTGCAAAGCGCGTGGCGCGCTTCCCGGGCTTTGGTAACAAGCTGAAAGCCTTTGTCATGCCACCTGACTGGGAACCTGAAAGAAAGTAACATTATGTTCTGCCCGTATGGTTGTGGGCGGAGCAGTTGCTTCGGGCACAATGATAGTATATTATAAACACTAAGGTGTTATTACTGCGTGTGGTCAAGAGTGAGAGCGGTCAATGAGAAATTTCTGGGTAATCTGGATTGCTTTGATTTGCTCAACGGGCCATGTGGAGGCGCAAGAAAAGCATTTTGATGGGTTTTATATTGCGGTCGATACAGGTATTCGCTCCGCAAAAACGATAGATCATGCCGGGGAACGGTTTAGAACCGGCAACAAGCTATATTATGCGGGTGCTGTGGGCTGGCGGAAGCAGTCTGATGAAGATTGGGTTTTCGGCCTTGAAGGGACATTCGGTGATATACAGGGGTTTCAACATCAGTTTTTCGCAAATGGCCTGTCAACTGCCCGTGTGCGCAATGTCTGGTCAGCCAACGGGTATATCGGGCGTGCCTTAGGCAAGAAGAAACGTAACCTGGTACTGGCCGGCGGCGGATACGCGTCTATGCGTGCTGGTTTTAACGCTGTGTTTAACGGGGCGGTGTTTAGACCATCTGAACCCGGTGGCGGGTACCGTGCATTTTTTGGGTACGAGCGGGCGCTGTTTCGCTCTGTTCATTTGCGGCTGCAAAGCAGTTATTTTGACTTTGGGAACCAAGTCGACACCTTCATTGGCACGGCAGGACTCTCTATCAATTTCTAAGCGATACGAAGCTTGGGGCTGAAACCAAGATTTTCATGCCCATATAAAGCTCTATGCGATATTTGCCATTGCTTACAAAACTCAGGCTCCTTGCTGTTGGCCTTGCCTTGCTGACAGCAGTTGGGGCGTGGGTTTCGTTTGAACGAAATGTGGAATGGTCCGCCCGCGTCGCATGGGGCGAAGCGCGCGGTGAACCACCGGGCGGCATGCAGGCGGTGATCAATGTGATGGTGAACCGCAAGAATGATCCGCGCTATCCACGCTCGCTAGCGGGTGTTGCGCGCCAGTACCGGCAATTTTCAGCCTTTAACGAGGATGACCCGAACCGAGGGAAGCTGGAGCAGGTAGCGGAAAATGACCCACAGTATATTCAGGCAAAACGCCTTGCCCTGTTTGCAGAGCTTGGCATCCTGTGGGACATCACGGACGGTGCCACCCATTACCATGTAGATACTATCAATCGCCCGGCATATCTGAGAAACGCCGAGGTGACTGCCACTATTGGCAATCACGTGTTTTATAAGGCTACTGATTAGACCAGTGATTGACTCTTGCGCGCCGCCGCCATAGACACGGGCCGGAATGAAAGGGCTGTGCATGGGCAAGCAGGCAAATCAGGATAATGCGGGCATCGACGGGGATTGGGTCCGCGTCGCGGCGTTTGCTGCACCGCACGGTGTGAAAGGCTCGGTTCGGCTGAAATCCTTCACGGATGATGCCACCGCTGTTTTCGCTTTCACCGACCTTCGTGACGCACCCAATGGCAAGCCCGTTAAAATCAGTAAAGAGCGCGCAAACAAAGATGGGTTTGTTGTGCGGGTTGATGGGGTCACCTCCCCAGAGGCGGCAAAAGCGCTGAAAAGTAAACAGCTCTGGGTTCATCGCGATGTGTTCGCGCCCGCTGATGATGATGAGTTTTATCTGGCAGACCTGATCGGGCTTGAAGCCCGTGATACAGATGGCAGCAGAATCGGTTCTGTGAATGCTGTCGAGAATTTCGGGGCAGAAGACCTGATAGAGCTTGTTCTGGACACACCCATCAAGGGTTTGGGCCGCTATGCCTTTGTGCCATTTCGCACCGAGCTGGTGCCCGATGTGAACATCGGCAGTGGTTTCCTCACCGTCAACATGGCGTTGTGGCAGGAAATTCAGACCGGGAAAGTCGCAGAAAGCCAGATGAATCAAGAGGATAGTCAATGACACCTCTGTTCACAGCCCAAATCCTCACGCTTTTCCCGGAAATGTTCCCCGGCCCCCTCGGCGCATCCCTTGCTGGCCGGGGCTTAGCGCAAGAAAAATGGGCGTTAAAAACGCTGGACATTCGAGATTTTTCGAGCGATAAGCACCGCTCGGTGGACGATACCCCCGCTGGCGGTGGCCCGGGAATGGTGATGCGAGCCGACATTTTGGGCAAGGCTTTTGATGCCGCGGCAGCAAACGCAAACCCGGAATGGCCCGTTGTTTACATGAGCCCGCGCGGTCGAAAGTTCGATCAGGCAGAGGCGAAAAGATGGCAACAGGCGGGTGGTGTTACGATCCTTTGCGGTCGCTTCGAAGGTGTTGATGAACGCGTTCTTGAGGCGAGAAACGTAGAGGAAATCAGCGTCGGCGATTTTGTGCTGTCAGGTGGTGAACCTGCGGCGATCGTGATGCTGGATGCAGTGGTCAGGCTTTTGCCCGGTGTTATGGGGGCGTCTGAAACACTGATCGAGGAAAGTTTTGAAAGCGGGCTTCTAGAATACCCGCACTATACCAGACCCCAGGTTTGGGAAGGAAAAGAGATACCGGCGGTTCTAACGAGCGGCCATCATGGTAAAGTCGCTGAATGGCGACGCGAACGAGCAGAAGAGATAACCCGGATACGCCGGCCAGACCTCTGGTCGACCTATGTTCGGGCTAAAGAAGAAAAGGTTTGAAACATGAACACTATTCAGAAACTTGAGCAGGAACAAATTGCCAAGCTGACAGAAGGCAAAGACATTCCTGAGTTTGGTGCGGGCGATACGCTGCGCGTAGCCGTTAAAATCCGCGAAGGCGACCGTGAGCGTACACAGGCGTTTGAAGGCGTTTGCATTGCACGCTCCAACAAGGGCATCAGCTCCAACTTCACAGTACGGAAACTGTCATACGGTGAAGGTGTTGAGCGCGTATTCCCGCTTTATGGCCCAGCCGTTGAAGGCATCGAGGTTGTTCGCCGCGGTAAGGTACGTCGTGCGAAGCTATATTATCTGCGTGGCCGCACAGGTAAGGCTGCTCGTATCGCCGAGAAGAAAGACTTCAATCGCAAATAAGCGCGAAATAAAATTTC
Organism: Kordiimonas sp.; assembly: GCA_965199355.1. Taxonomy (GTDB): domain Bacteria; phylum Pseudomonadota; class Alphaproteobacteria; order Sphingomonadales; family Kordiimonadaceae; genus Kordiimonas. Next base: position 502,092 of record CBDARB010000015.1, on the reverse strand, counting down.
AAAATCTCGCATCGCATTTATATTTTGTTGCGCTCTGTGAGAGGTGAGATTAAAGAACCGGTGGCGAGAGAAATCTGGCCATCGGTTTTTTTGTTGCACACCGGAAAAGTCGGAACACCATGAGCAAGAAAACGGACATAAAGGCAGCCTTCACCTATCGCCCGGCCAGTATGGATGACATAGCCGTGGTAGAGGAAATAATGGATGCGGCCATGTCGAAGCTGATGGACGGTTTCCTGACACCTGAGCAGGTTGAAGCCTCATCGGAGGTGATGGGTCTGGACACACGGCTTATCAGTGACGGCACCTATTATCTGGTGTTTGAAGGTGATGTGCCTGTTGGCTGTGGCGGGTGGTCAGCGCGGGCAACGCTTTACGGTGGCAACCATACGCCCGGGCGTGATGCCAGCATGCTGGTGCCGGGGCGCGATGCAGCGCGTATTCGGGCCATGTATACGCACCCGCATCATGTGCGCAAGGGCATTGGTCGCCTGATTATGGACATCTGCGAAGGCGAAGCCGCCAAAGCAGGGTTTGACCGGGCGGAACTGATGGCAACCATGCCGGGCGTGCCGCTTTATGAAGCGTGCGGGTATGAGATTGTGCGCGAGGAAACGGCAAAAACGGAAAGCGGCGTGAGTGTGCCGTTGCGATTGATGGAAAGAAAACTGCGCTGAGACACAGGCGCTGCGGACAGAATGTTGGAGGATGGCTATGCCAAAAACCATGTACGATAAAATCTGGGAAAATCACCTTGTGGAAGCACGCGGTGAAGATGTTGGCCTGATTTATATCGACCGGCATCTGGTGCATGAAGTGACAAGCCCCCAGGCGTTTGATGGTTTGCGCGCGGCAGGGCGCGATATCCGCCGCCGCGACAGCATCATTGCCGTACCCGACCATAATGTCCCAACCAAAGATCGCGATCAGGAAAACCCTGACCCCATGTCGATCATGCAGCTTGAGGCGCTTGAAGCCAACGCACGCGAATTTAATCTGGACTATATCCCCATGTTGGATGCCAGACAGGGTATCGTGCATGTAATTGGGCCAGAGCAAGGCTTTACGCAGCCTGGCGTTACCATGGTTTGCGGCGACAGCCATACATCCACCCATGGTGCTTTTGGCGCGCTTGCCTTCGGTATTGGCACCAGCGAAGTAGAGCATGTGATGGCAACGCAAACGCTGCTGCTGAAAAAAGCAAAGAACATGCGGGTGGTGGTGAATGGTGAACTGCCGGTTGGATGTTCCGCGAAGGATGTAGCGCTGGCCATCATCGGTGCGGTTGGCACTGCTGGCGGCACTGGTAGTGTAATTGAATATGCCGGGTCAGTCATTGAAGGCTTGTCGATGGAAGGGCGCATGACGCTGTGTAACATGTCCATCGAAGCGGGTGCCCGCGCAGGGCTTGTGGCACCGGATGAAAAAACCTTCGCCTATATGATGGGCCGTCCCTATGCGCCAAAAGCGGGCCAGTGGGAAGGGGCTGTTGCTTTCTGGCGTTCGCTCAGGTCAGACGAAGGCGCGCATTTTGATACGGAGATCGTGCTGAACGGCGATGATATTGTGCCGCAGGTCACTTGGGGCACAAGTCCCGAGGATGTTGTACCCGTGACCGGCGCGGTGCCCGAGCCTGATAGCTTTGAGGAGCCTTCCAAACAAGAGGGCGCGCAAAAAGCGCTTGAATATATGGGGCTTCAACCGGGCCAGAAGATTACTGACATTCCGGTGGACCGCGTATTCGTAGGTTCGTGCACCAATAGCCGTATTGAAGACATGCGCGAGGTTGCTGCTGTTATCAAAGGGCGCAAAAAAGCAGACCGGGTGAAAGAGGTGCTGATCGTACCGGGCTCCGGCCTTGTGAAAGCGCAGGCGGAAGAAGAGGGCCTTGATCAGATTTTCATCGAAGCCGGGTTTGACTGGCGCGAGCCGGGGTGCAGCATGTGCCTTGCCATGAACCCTGACAAAGCCTTGCCGGGCGAGCATGTGGCGTCTACCAGCAACCGGAATTTTGTCGGACGGCAAGGGCCGGGTGCCCGCACGCATTTGGTGAGCCCGGCCATGGCTGCGGCTGCGGCCATCGCCGGCCACTTTGTTGATGTGCGTGATTTTTAAGGGGAGGCGAGACAGATGGAAAAATTTAGCAAAATAACCTCGATCGCGACGCCGTTCCCGCGTGTGAATGTGGATACTGACATCATTATCCCGGCGAAGCACCTGAAGTCTATCAAGCGCACAGGGTTTGGCGCAGGCGCGTTTGAAACGGTGCGTTATGACGCGGATGGCAATCTGATTGAAGACAATGTTTTTGATGGGCCTAAGTATCGCGGCGCGCAGATCCTGATTGCAGGTGATAATTTTGGTTGCGGGTCCAGCCGAGAGCATGCGCCTTGGGCGATCAGCGAACTTGGGTTTCGCTGTGTTATTGCGCCAAGCTTTGCGGACATTTTTGCGGGCAATTGCATCAAAAACGGCATTCTAACTGTCAGCTTGCCACAAGAGGATGTGGACGCGCTTGTTATGGCGGCAGAGGCCGGCCATCCGATCACTGTTGATCTGGATACGCAAACGGTCACCTGTGAAAATGCCTTCTATAAGTTTGATTTTAATCCAACACACAAAGACATGCTGATGGAAGGGCTGGATGAAATTGGCCAGACGCTTCGGTCTGAAGCCGCCATTACTGACTTTGAAGCCAAACAAAAAATGATGACGCCCTGGCTTTATCGACAGGGATAGGAAAACCTGATGACAACTTTTAAAATTACCATGCTGCCGGGTGACGGCATTGGCCCCGAGATCATGCGTGAAGTACGCCGTGTGATGAACTGGGTGTCGGATACCCACAACGTAACCTTCGATGTGACCGATGGTTTGATTGGTGGCTGTGCCTATGAAGCCGGTGGTGTGCCGCTGAGTGATAAAACACTGGCCACTGCCAAAGCGTCCGATGCTGTGTTGATGGGCGCAGTTGGTGGCCCGCAGTGGGACGGCAAAGTTGACTATGATAAGCGCCCCGAGGCCGGTTTGTTGCGCATCCGTAAGGAGCTGGATTTGTTTGCAAACCTGCGGCCTGCCATGTGCTTTGATGCGCTGGCGGATGCGTCGTCTTTGAAGCGGGAGCTTGTTGCAGGACTTGACCTGCTGTTTGTGCGCGAACTTGCTGGTGGTGTTTACTTTGGTGAGCCACGCGGCATCGAAGACCTGCCGGGTGGTGGGCGTGTTGGTATCAATACCCAGCGTTATACTGACGCTGAAATTATACGCATCGCACGTGTCGCGTTTGAAATGGCACGCAAGCGGGGTGGCCGCGTGCACAGCGCAGAAAAAGCCAATGTGATGGAAGCTGGGGTGTTGTGGCGTGAGGAAGTGACGAAGCTGCATGCAGCAGAATATTCCGATGTAACGCTAGAGCATATCTTGGCAGATAACTGCGCGATGCAGCTTGTGAAAGCGCCGAAGCAGTTTGATGTGATCCTAACGGACAATCTGTTTGGTGACATCTTGTCCGATGCTGCTGCGATGCTGACTGGTTCGCTTGGAATGCTGCCGTCTGCTTCGCTTGGTGAAGGCGGGCCGGGCCTTTATGAGCCTGTGCATGGTTCGGCACCTGATATTGCGGGCCAGAATCTGGCAAACCCCATCGCGGCGACCCTGTCATTTGCGATGGCGCTTCGCTATTCGCTTGATATGGGTGCTGCTGCTGATCAGGTGGAAGCTGCCGTGTCAAAGGCACTGGACGGTGCACGAACGGGCGACATCTGGGCAGAGGGTTTCACGCGTGTTGGAACCGATGGCATGGGGAACGCCATTCTGACCGCGCTGGACCAAAGCTAAAACACTAATCCGAGAGAATATATATTCTTTGCTGACTCTGGTGCCGCAACAGTTTAAGACGGCGCCAAAATCGACCCTTAAGGAGAAATACAATGGGTTTTCGTGTCGCTATTGTTGGAGCGACCGGTAACGTCGGTCGCGAAATGCTGAACATCCTTGCCGAACGTGAGTTCCCGGCAACGGAAGTTATTGCGATTGCATCCCGCAAATCTATGGGACAGATTGTCGACTACGGCGATAAGGAACTGAAGATTGTCGCACTTGATACATTCGATTTCACGGGTGTTGATGTGGCATTGTTTGCGGCTGGCTCTGGCGTATCAAAAGAGTATGGCCCCAAGGCTGCCAAAGCTGGCACTGTTGTTATTGATAATTCAAGCTATTACCGGATGGACCCTGATGTGCCGCTTGTGGTGCCAGAGGTGAACGCGGAAGACCTGAAAAAGTTCGACAAGAAAAACATCATTGCCAATCCAAACTGCTCGACCGCGCAGATGCTGGTGGCATTGAAGCCATTGCATGATGCTGCAACCATCAAACGCATTGTAGTTTCCACCTACCAGTCTGTTTCTGGCGCCGGTAATGCGGCAATGGATGAACTGTTCCGTCAAACACGGGCGATTTTTGTGAATGATCCGGTAGAGTCCGAGCACTTTACCAAACAGATTGCGTTCAATGTGATCCCGCATATCGATATCTTTATGGATGACGGCTACACCAAAGAAGAATGGAAACTGAAGGCCGAAACGCACAAGATGCTTGACCCGAACATCAAGGTGACAGCAACGGCAGTGCGTGTGCCGGTGTTCATTGGCCATGCCGAGGCAATCAATATCGAGTTCAAGGACGAGATTACTGAAGATCAGGCGCGTGAACTGCTGCGCAATGCACCGGGCTGCCTGGTAATCGATAAGCGTGAAGACGGTGGGTACATCACACCGGTTGAATGTGCCGGTGAGTTTGCCACCTATATTTCCCGTATTCGCAAGGATGACACGCTGAAAAACGGCCTCAACATCTGGGTTGTTTCTGACAATCTGCGCAAAGGCGCGGCGCTTAATGCAGTGCAGATTGCTGAGAGCCTTCTAAATCAGGGCCTTCTGTCTGCCGACTAGAAGCTGGTTTTGAACTGAATTTCCGATAAAGCGGTGGCATGCACATGTCGCCGCTTTTTTGTTGCGCGATAGATGTTCATGGTCGACTAATCTGGTGGGCAACAAAAAAGGGATCAGGGAATTATGACAGAGACCATGCGTCCACGCCGCAGTGTATTATTTATGCCGGGGTCAAACGCGCGTGCGCTTGAGAAAGCTAAAGGCATTGATGCCGATACGCTGGTGTTTGACCTTGAAGATGCGGTTGCGCCAGACGCGAAGGCCGAAGCTCGCGAGCTGGTGGCTGCGGCGCTTGCTTCCGGCGACTATGGCCACCGGGAGGTGGTGGTGCGTATCAATGGCACGGACACAGGCTGGTGGCGCGACGATTTAGCTGCGATTGGTCAGTACAAGCCTGCTGCCATTTTGCTGCCGAAGGTAGAAAGCGCGGATGTGCTTGATAAAATCTCTGACGAGCTGGTGTGGCACTCCAGCGATCATTCGGCGGCGTTTTGGGTGATGCTCGAAACGCCAAAAGGGTTCTTGCGGGCAGAAGAAATCGCAACCAGTCATGACCGGCTGACAACCTTTGTGGTTGGCACCAATGATCTGGTGAAAGACTTGCGTGCCCGCCATGTGCCGGGCCGCCAATCGGTGCTGCATGCTCTGTCGCACGCTGTTCTGGTCGCTCGCGCGAACGGTCTTAATGTGCTTGACGGTGTTTACAGCGATTTCAAAGATGCTGAAGGCTTTGCCAACGAATGTGTGCAGGCGCGCGATATGGGTTTTGACGGTAAAACGCTTATCCACCCCAGTCAGGTGGAGCCCGCAAATTCAGCTTTTTCTCCCAGTCAAGATGAACTGGAGCACGCCCGGCGTATGATCGAAGCATTTGAAGTGGCGGCAGCGGAAGACAAAGGGGTTGCCGTGCTGGACGGCCGCATGATTGAAGAGCTGCATCTGGCCGAAGCACGCAGGATGGTTACCTTGGCAGACACTTTGTCGAACCGCTAGTTCACCCCGATATGTTTGTTCAGGAACGACGTAAGATTTTCTAACACGCTAAGTCTGGAACCGCTGGTGTTCAGCGAGTGTTCACCTTCTTTTAGTTCGATATAGCGCACGTCTTTCCTCAGCTTTTTCATTTGCTCAAACATGTCTTTGGACAGGCGGTGCATAATGCGTGTGTCGTCAATTGCTGCAATTAGCAGGACAGGAATTTCTATATCTGCCGCCCGGTGATAGGGCGATATGCTTTCGTCCTTTGCGCCCTCCAGGCCCCACTGGGGGGTCCAGCGCTTGCCGCCAAGCACTTGAAGTCGGTCGCTGGTTTTTTGCCGCACAAGATCAGTTACACCGTTTATGGATGCAGCGCATTTATAAAGACCGGGCTCAATAATAGCCCCCATCAGGGCGGCGTATCCACCATATGAGGCACCAACAATACAGATGCGCTCAGGGTCTGAAATGCCTTCCGAGATCAACCATTTGGTTACATCGGTCAGGTCGTCCTGCATCACGCCGCCCCACTGCATGTTGCCCGCTTTTTCGAAAGCGTCGCCGTACCCATGAGAACCACGGAAATTCGGTTTCACAACAAGGTAACCATTGTGGGCCAGATACTGCGCCATATAATCCCAACTGGCATCATCCCTCACGCCGTAGGGGCCGCCGTGCGGCAGGATAACTGTGGGCAGTTTGCCGAGGGCTGCATCACCCTTTGGGAAGGTGGCGTAGGACGGAATGATCGTGCCATCGCGTGCCACTGGCTCGAAAAACTCGGTTTTTGATGAAAGCCCGGCGGGCAGGTTAGGCCGCGAGGTTGTCAGGGCACGAAGCTGGTTTTTGGGCTTGTCATAAACATAATAGCGCCCCGGATTGTCCGAAGCTTCAGTTTTGAGGATATAAAGCGTTCCCTCTTCATCTCTGCTCAAAATCTGGACCGGGCCATTCGGTAAGAGTGCTGAAACTGCCTGCTGGACCGCTTTGTAACTGTCGTCAAAATAGATGGTTTTCTGGAAATGGTCGGTATAGGCCACACCCACAACGCGGCCTGTGTGTTGGTCCCGTACCAAATGGTCCATGTCATAGTCTGGATGACTGAACAGCTTATCGACAACTTTGCCCGACATCATATTGAGCAGATACAGCTCGTCCCTGTTATGCTCGCCGGTGCGGCTGGCGTATATATGGTTCGGATCAGCAGAGAAGCCTTCAAACCTATACACATCTGCCCAAGCAAAGTCGTCATGGTCTTTCCATTTGCCGGCTGGTGTTTTCAGGCGAAAAAGCTGCCGGTTTCCTCGTATACCTGAATAGAGGCGCAAGGTACCGTTTGGGTCCGCTTGCCATTTAACGGCACCGTCCACTTCGCGCTGGATGAGTTTGCGAAAGCCTGATTTAAGGCTCACTTTATAAACCTCATCGTCTGCGTTTCGGTTCAGGTCCAGTGCGATTAGAACATGCTCCGGGTCGTTGGGTAGCAGATGCGTGATGTTCTCAAGCTGACTCATGCCTTCGTCAAGCCTGCTGCGGTCAGGCGCGCCAAGCCACAAAGTGGACTGTTCTTCCAAATCCAAACGGTACCAGCGTGTTTCAGTGGTTCGGGTTTTTGCTGTTCTGCGCTTCAGGGAATAGCTGGTGCCATAGATCAGATGGTTGTCGCTTTTCCAATTGTAGCTTGTGATGCTCTGCTTTTCTGGTGGGTTTACCAGCAGCGGGTTAGCACCATTCGGGTCCGAAACAACCAGTTGGCGTTTGCCGTCTACCGCTGTTGTGTAGGCGATTTTTTTGCCCGAGGGCGACAATGCTGGTGCGCTAAAAGCTGGCAGGCTTGAGAATATGTCCAGCGGGGTTTCCTGGGCCATTGCCGTGACGGTAAAACAGCCCGCTGGTAGCGTAACAAGAAAAACCAAAGGGCAGACCCTGGAAAGAGTGCCCTTTAGATATTTTTTCAGTGTCTTCATCATTCCGACTGGAATGCTAGTCACTTCCGATGTGCTTGGCGAGGAAAGATTCCATTGCCTTCAATTTGGTCAGGCGTGCGTTGGCGGTATCCATGCTGTGCCCACCATCCTTGATCTCTACATACTCACTATCGGGGTTGTGTCCTTTTAGGCGGCTGTAGAAGTTTTCGCTGTCTACAATGCGCAGGCGCGTATCGTCCTTTGAAGTCATAACGAGTGCTGGCCGGTTAATCTGCTTTACCAAATGGAAAGGGGAGACGTCTTCCAGAGCATGCCCCTCCAGGCCGATACTATCCAGCCACTCCTCGAGGCCCCAAAACAGATTATCCGCCTGCTTCAGTCGGTTCAGGTTCACTGCGCCATTGACCGTGATGCCACACTGATAAAGGTCTGGGTCTTGAATCAGCCCCATCATGGCGGCGTAACCACCATAGGAAGCACCGGCGATGCAAATGCGGTCTTTGTCAGCGATTCCGTTATCAATAAGATATCTGGTTGCGTCGGCTACATCGCGTTGCATCAAGCCGCCCCACTGGTTGTAACCAGCTTTCATGTATGCATCACCATAGCCATCGGAGCCACGGAAGTTGGGCTTCAATACGGCATAGCCACGCGACGCCAGAAATTGCGCCCAATAATCCCAACTGGCGTCATCCCGGGCATAGGGGCCACCATGTACCAGAACAACAGTTGGGAGGTTTTGCGCCTCAACACCATTTGGTAAAGTTAGGTAACTGGGAATTGTACTTCCATCTGTCACGGGAATGTTTAGGCGTTTAGTACTGGCCATCAAATCTTCGGTCAGGCTAGGCCGTTGAGCAGCAACTTGTACCAGCTTCTTGGCTTTCCTGTCATATTGATAGTAAAGACCTGGTTGCTTGTCATTGAAAGCAAGAAGCAGATACTTCCCTGCCGAGTGGTCAAAGTCCAGAATTTGAACGTGGTAATTCGGCAAAGCCTTTTTCATAGCACGATGTAGGCCAGCATATCCCCGGTCAATATAGTGGAATTCTTCCAGGTCTTCCGTGAAACCAACACCTACAAGATTGCGCGAGTGACGTTTTCTCCATAGGGCATCCACATTCACTTTATCACGCGTAAACACTTCGTCGGAAATTTTACCAGTTTGAATGTTTAATCTATAAACACCCTGAGTTCCGGATGAAGACGGCGCGTATAGGTACATATATTCGCCAGTTTTATCCAAACCAAAGAAGTCATAGTTTTTGTACCAGTCTTGGTTGGTAACCTGCACCCAACCACCTTCAGGCTTCTTCCAATAGGCGATTTCTTCTTCTTGCCAAACGCCCCACCCAAACCTTGGTTCGCCAGAGCCGTCGCTCATCCAGTGCTGAACGCCGCGAAAACCATCCTCCAGCTCTTTAAAACGACCGTTGCGGATGTCAATTTTCCGAATTTCATCCTGCCCGTTAAAATCCCCATCAACAGACAACAAAATATGGTTGGGTTCGTCAGGCAATAGATGGATAACTTCCGTCTGCCACATGGGAATGCGTTCTTTGGCATTGCGTCCACCAGCACTATTCTTTTTCTTGCTGGCTCTAACAATCCACTCAAAATCCGAACCATCCGCATTAATCGCCGCCAGCCGGGATTCCCGATTTTTAAAGCTCCAATATTCGTTTCTGATCAATGTCATTTCATACATTACGAGCAAACGGTCATTGTTGGCCCAAACGAAATTGAAGATATCCGCCTCACCAATCGGTGGCTGGATATAGCGGTTGCTACCATCAATATTCTGTACAACCATCACCTTTCGGCCTTCGATGGAAGACATATAGGCAACTTTGTCTCCTTCTGGCGATTGTCTCACCAGTGATACCTGTGGCAGAGCGGCAAAGGCTTCTGCCGGAATATCTGAGGGTTTTTGATATTGGGGTTGTGCATTTGCGCTTTGGCAGGCAAAAAAAGCGATGTGTGTAAGTGCCGCAGAAAAAAGTGCGAAAAAGACTCGATGATAGCGCAAGCGCATTGTTAATTCCCCCAACTATAGTTTAATTCCCTGCCTGCATATAAACGCCAAAAATGTGTGCCTGCAACACATTATTTTAGGTTGATAAGATACACCTTTTGATGTCGGCAATTGGCCCGGCGTTATCCACTTTTGCGAAATAAAGTGGCGGCTTATTGTCGCGACAGCGCATTCGGTACTTGCGCCTTTGTGGTAAGGCGGGCTAAACCTGTTCCCGTTTAATGCTGTAGCACCACCCGGCGCTACAGAGGGCCAAATTCAACTCTGTCAGGGGACTAGACATGGCTAAGGGTAACCGCCCGCTTTCTCCCCACCTGCAGGTCTATCGGTGGGGCGCTCATATGGCAGCGTCTATCATTCACCGCGCGACGGGCTCGGCACTTGCTGTCGGCTCTATTTTTCTGACCTGGTGGCTGGTGGCACTCGCAACTGGACATGATTATTTCGCAACCGTTCAAAGTTACGCAGATTCGATGATCGGCAGGCTAGTGCTGTTTGGCATTACCTTCGCGCTGATGCAGCATCTGGCGTCGGGCATCCGACATCTCTTTATGGACATGGGTCGTATATATGATTTGAAGATCAACTCGCTGACCGCGAAAATGACCTTCGTCTTTTCAATCATTGCGACGCTCGGCATTTGGTATGCCGCTTACGCTGTAATGGGAGTGGTGTGATATGGCTGATATGAAAGCACCTCTTGCCAAGGTTCGTGGCCTTGGGTCCGCGAAAGACGGTACGCATCACTGGTTGATGCATCGTGTTACGGCAATTGCGAACATTCCGCTGATCCTGTTTGTGGTTGTTTCCTTTGTTGGTAACGCCGGCAAAGGCCATGCAGAATGGGTTGCCTGGTTGAAGCAGCCAATTGTTTCTGTCCTGATGATCCTGTTCATCGCTAATATGGTGTATCACATGCGTCTTGGCTTGCAGGTTCTGATTGAAGATTATGTGCATGACCATGGCCTCAAGTTCGCGAGCCAGATCGCCATCAGCTTTGCCTGCATATTGATTGCATCGCTCAGCATCTTCTCAATTCTTCGTATTGCGTTTGGGGGATAAGTTATGACAAGCGCCTATCCCGTTACTCTACACACTTATGATGCCATTGTTGTTGGCGCTGGCGGATCTGGTCTGCGCGCTACCATGGGCCTTGCGGAAGCTGGCCTGAAAACGGCATGTATCACCAAGGTTTTCCCAACCCGGTCGCACACTGTTGCGGCGCAGGGCGGTATTGCCGCCTCGCTCGGTAATATGGGCAAGGACACATGGCAGTGGCATATGTATGACACTGTTAAGGGGTCTGATTGGCTTGGTGACCAGGACGCCATTGAATATATGGTGCGCGAAGCGCCTGCCGCGGTTTACGAGCTGGAGCACTATGGTGTGCCATTTTCGCGTACCGAAGAGGGCAAAATATACCAGCGTGCCTTCGGCGGCATGACCACCGAGTTTGGCGAAGGCCCGGCGGCCCAGCGCACATGCGCTGCTGCGGACCGTACCGGCCACGCCATGCTGCATGCGCTTTACCAGCAATCGCTGAAGTATGACAGCGACTTCTATATCGAATATTTCGCCATCGACCTGATCATGGAAAACGGCGAATGTCGCGGTGTTATCGCCATGAACATGGAAGACGGGTCTATCCATGCGTTTCGTGCGCAGGCTGTTGTGCTCGCGACCGGTGGTTATGGCCGGGCTTACTTCTCAGCCACATCTGCCCACACCTGTACCGGTGACGGTGGCGGCATGGTGCTGCGGGCTGGCCTTGCGCTGCAAGACCTTGAGTTTGTTCAGTTCCACCCAACCGGCATTTACGGTGCAGGCGTTCTGATCACAGAGGGTGCACGCGGTGAAGGCGGCATTCTGATCAACTCCGAAGGTGAGCGCTTTATGGAGCGGTATGCACCTTCCGCGAAAGACCTTGCGTCCCGTGATGTGGTATCTCGCTCTATCTCCAACGAAATTCGGGAAGGTCGCGGTGTTGGCCCCGATAAGGACCATATGTATCTGCATCTGGATCACCTTGACCCGGCCATTCTGGCGGAACGCCTGCCGGGCATTTCCGAAAGCGCCAAGGTATTCGCGGGCGTTGACGTAACTAAAGAGCCGATCCCGATCCTGCCAACAGTTCACTATAACATGGGCGGTATTCCAACCAACTTCCATGGTGAAGTGATCAACCCAACCAAGGATGATCAGGATGCGGTTGTGCCGGGCCTGTTTGCGGTGGGTGAAGCAGCCTGTGTGTCTGTTCACGGTGCAAACCGCCTTGGCTCCAACTCTCTTATCGACCTTGTGGTGTTTGGCCGCGCGGTTGGCAAGCGGGTGCCGGAGATCGTGAAAGCGGGCGCAACGCAGAAACCGCTGCCCGCTGGCTATGAAGACATGGCGCTTGGTCGCCTTGATAAAGCTCGCTACGCAGACGGTGCGATTTCTACGGCAGACTTGCGGCTTGAAATGCAGCGCAACATGCAAACCAACTGTGCCGTATTCCGCACCAATGAAGTGCTGGAAGAAGGTCAGAAGAAGATCGATGATATCGCTGGCCGTTTGGGCGACGTGAAAACCACAGACCGTTCGCTGGTGTGGAACAGTGATCTTATCGAAACACTTGAGCTTGATAACCTGATGGGCCAGGCCGTGCTGACTATGCACTCAGCCAACGCCCGTAAGGAAAGCCGCGGTGCACACATGCATGAAGATTATCCTGACCGGGATGATGAAAACTGGATGAAGCACACGGTTTGCTGGCTGGATGACAAGAACAATGTCACCCTTGGGGAGCGTGGGGTCCATGACTATACGCTTACCGAGGAAGTGTCTTACATCAAACCAAAAGCACGTGTGTATTAAGGGAGGACTGAACAATGGCTGAATTTTCACTTCCCAAAAACTCGAAGGTTGGCAAAGGCAAAACCGTTAAGGCTGATGGGGCAACCAATACCCGGAATTTCCATGTTTACCGCTGGAACCCGGATGACGGTGAAAACCCACGCATGGACACGTTCGAAGTGGACATGGACAGCTGCGGCCCGATGGTTCTGGATGCGCTGATCAAGATCAAGAACGAGATGGACAGCTCCGTCACCTTCCGGCGGTCATGTCGTGAAGGTGTGTGTGGTTCCTGCGCCATGAACATCAATGGCAAGAACGGCCTTGCCTGCACCACGGCGATTGATGACGCCAAGGGTGATGTAGCCATTACGCCGCTGCCGCATCAGGAAGTGGTGAAGGACCTTGTGCCGGATCTCACCAACTTCTACGCGCAATATGCGTCCATCAAGCCATGGATGCAGACGCAGTCCACAACGCCAGAGAAAGAGCGCCTGCAATCCAAGGAAGACCGTGAAAAGCTTGATGGCCTGTACGAGTGTATCCTGTGTGCCTGCTGCTCGACCTCTTGCCCAAGTTATTGGTGGAACAGTGATAAGTATCTTGGCCCTGCCATTCTGTTGCAGTCTTACCGCTGGCTGATCGACAGCCGGGACGAAGCAACCGGCGAGCGTTTGGATGATTTGGAAGATCCGTTCCGCCTGTACCGCTGCCATACCATCATGAACTGTGCAAACGCCTGTCCGAAGGGCCTTAACCCTGCGAAGGCGATTGCCGAGATCAAGAAGATGATGGTCGAGCGCCAAGGTTAGCTCCAGGCAAAAATCATTTGAAAGGCCGGGTTTCTCCCGGCCTTTTTATTGTGAAAAGGTAGGTGGAGCAGAACGGGTGGCTTGATACAGGCTGGCGTTGCTCAGCCGCTTAATTTCCGTATCGTCCGGCAAACAATCTGGTTCCACATACCGGAGCAACTCTGGGTCAGCGTCGCAGTAAATAATGTCAAAAGCGAAACGATTCCCGCCATATAGCCCGCGGTGGATCATGTTGGCCGAAAACACCAGCAAGTCGCCGCGTTTCAGCGGTATGGATTTGCTGCCGGGCAAATCATGATGTGGTGCGCGGCCCTTTTCGGTCATGCGGGTTTCAAGCTCCTGCGGTGTGTCCCAGCGATGATGGGTGCCGGGTACCAACTCAATGCCCGGTTCATCCACAAGCGGTACTCGGAGGTGAAGCACATTTGCTGCCGTCAGCATTTTCGCCTGCTCATCTAAGCTGTGCGGCGTATATTGTATGTCCCGGTGCCAGTAGTTTTTCTGATCAGCGTCAAACGGGTCAAAAAACAGTTGGGTATTCATGAAGGCGGGGCAGGGAATAAGGTTGTTTGCAATGTCGGTCAGCCCGTCTTGCGCGATAAAAGTAAACAGGGTTTGGCGGGCCTTTGCATCCAGCCGGTCTTTGTGAGTGATATAGGCGCTATTGATTGCCCCGTTTTCATAGTGCGGTCGATTGTCGGCCATCCAGCTATCATGAAAGGCGCGCAAGATGGGCTCAATCGCCCTGAGTTCCTGCTCTTGGAAGAAACTGCGTCTCAACAGATAACCGGTTTCTTGATAGTCTTCTTTCATAGGGGCACCATAACGTAGCTTGTAAAAAGGGGAAGGCGCATGTCAGAAACCATTGAAGAAATGCTCGTGGGCGGTCATGCGAACTCCCTCGGGCGTACCATTGAAGTGGTCGAGATGGTGCTTGCTGATCAGGCCCGTTTTGAAGAGCTGTTCAATTGTTATTTTAGTGACGACGCCGTTGTGCGGCTGCGCACGTCAAATGCGCTCAAACGGGTGGAGAAGGAACAGCATGATTGGTTGGTGCCATACATTGATCGACTGCTGAACGAAATCAGCAAGATTGATCAGGCGTCCACACAGTGGACTATGGCCAACCTGTTCCTGCGCCTTGATCGAAACATGAGCGAGCAACAACGGTCACAGGCGACGGAGGTCATGAAGCATAATCTGGCGAGCAGTGACGACTGGATTGTGCTGAATGAAACAATGCGTACGTTGAGTATTTGGGCAAAACGGGATGATGCGCTTGCAAGCTGGCTCAAACCCCATTTGGCGCGTCTGTCAAAAGACGCACGAAAGTCGGTATCCAAACGGGCAGCAAAACTGCTGGGAGACCTTTGATAAACAGGGTGTTGTGCCGTATTTCACTCTCGGGTTCATTCTGGCACATACCGTGGGTATGTCGATTTGGCTTCTTGCGCTTTTGCAAGGTCAATCTCAATCGTTGCAAACGGATTGTCCTGATCGGTGGTGGCTAGCACTTCACCATCCGGGTCGATGACAAACCCCATGCCGCCGCAGTTCGCCATATCGCCCACCGGTCGCCACAGGTTGGAAGAAAGGGCGTAAGCGCCTGCACACACGGCTGCGGTTTGCCCGCCAAAAAGCCAGCGCTCCAACGACCTGTGTGGCGTCGCACGCGGTACGCACAACAGGTCTATTTTCGACTTGGCATACTGGCGGGCAATGTCGAAGAACCACATTTCGGTACAAATTTGCACACCAAGGCGCATATCAAGCGCCCGTGCTGTAGCGAAGTTTTTTTCGCCCCGATCATACCATGTGTGCTCATAGTAACCGGGCTCATCCGGCAGATAATACTTCTCGTGGAAGCCATTGGCCCCGGTTTCCGGTGTCCAAATGTAGGCTTCGTTTCTTCGACTGCCGTTTGGCCGCGTGATGGGGCATGTGCCCATAATGGCTTTTGCGCCAAGATCGCCGAGTTGTTCTATATACCGCGCGTGATTTGCTACGGCTGCCTGCCAGCGGCCCGGGTCAACCTCATCAGTTGCAGCAAGCCAATCGGAAAATCCCATTTCGGGAAGCAACAGAAAGTCTGTTCCGTTTTCGCGAATATGGGCTTTCAGCGCCGTCAGGTCTTCATCGCGGGCATCATCACCGGGGTTAAGTTCACAAACGGTCACTTTCATGGTGGTAAGTTCCTTTATTACATGCGGCGCTGGCTTCCTGTCTTATACAAATGAAACCGGCTTTACCCTTCAAGAAACCGTGTTTGCAGTTTTTCGCGGCGTTCTGGCGTCAGGCCCATGGCGTTTGTCAGGTAAGCATCTACAGAACCATATTCCTGCCCCATAACACCGAAAGCGGCCTTCAGGAAATCCGGCTCCACGCCGATCAATGGATGCACAGCTTTTGGGGTGACTGTTCTGCCTGTCCGTTCGCTGACTTGCTCCGCCACTTCAACGGCGCGCACGTCAATGTCCACTGCTCTATTCGTCAGCAGGAAGTCTTCAAATATCGCTTCTTCCGGCATTGCAAGGGCCAGCATAATAAGGGCGCCGGCTATGCCGGTTCTGTCTTTGCCTGCTGTGCAATGGAACAGGGCAGCGCCGCCGTCATCATCATCAATCAACACGTCAAACATCCGTTTCAGCCCGTCTGCGTTCGCGATAGGCATGGTTTCAAACGCGAGGATAAACTGATCACGAAGCTCAGTTTCAGGAAATGCCGTATGTTGTAGCTTGTCGAACATCTCCTTGATCCATGCGGCAGCGTTGCCGCCAATGGGGTTGTCAACATACCGAGGTTGCCAGGGCTCATACCATGTGATGGCCATGCGCTCTTTTTCATTCGGCGAACGGAAATCAACCACGGTGGTAATATTGTGACCTGCGATCAGTCGTGCGGTATTTTCATCAATTTCGGCATAGTGCCCGGAACGAAACAACCGACCATGCGCCAGCGTGTCCCCGTGCTTGTTGATGTAACCGCCCATATCGCGAAAGTTACGGACGCCGGGAATATCAAGAATACGCGCTGGCACTATTGTGTCTCCGCCTGAATGTTTTGGCTGAATGTTTTCTTTGCCTGCATGACATAGGCCAGCTTGAGTAATAAACCACCCTGTCGTGCCAAAAACATTGGCGGCGCGTAAAAGCCATGTTAGGGACAAGGCATAGTCAATTTTGAGGTTTGCCGCTGTGACAGAAACAGGGCCGGTCGCCGAATACCACCGACTAATGGAAGAAGGGGAAATCCGCCCTGATGAAGATCAGGCGCGAGTGATAGACCGTTTCCAGCGTTTGTACGAAGAACTTGAAGGCTACCCTGAAATCGGAAGCCATGGCAGCGCACTGTCGATCAAAACCTGGCGACTTGCACAGCTGTTCCGAAAGTCCGGCCCCAGCAAAACCCCGCAGGGTGTTTATCTGGTTGGGGGTGTTGGTCGCGGCAAATCAATGCTGATGGACCTTTTTTATGAAGTTGCCCCGCTGAAATCGAAGAAACGGGTGCATTTCCACGAATTTATGCTGGATGTTCATGCCCGCATGAAGGTTTGGCGTGGGCTTTCCGGCAAGGAACGCGCCGCTCTTGGTGGCCGCGCGAGCGAAGACGACCCGATCCCGCCTGTGGCGCGTCAAATTGCGGCTGAGGCAACCCTGCTGTGTTTTGACGAATTGCAGGTAACCGACATTGCTGATGCGATGGTGCTGGGACGACTGTTTAAAGAGCTGTTGGAACGTGGCGTGATTATCGTTTCCACCTCGAACAGACCACCAGATGATCTTTATAAAGATGGGCTCAATCGGCAGTTGTTTCTACCCTTCATAGAGATGATCAAAAACACCTTCGATGTGATGACACTCGATGGGCCAACCGACTATCGATATGATCGCCTGAAGGGAGTGCAAACCTATTACACGCCGATCAATCAGGAAACGACAGACAAACTGTCTGCCGCGTTTTTCCGTCTGACAGACCGGGACGTAGAAAACCGGGACAAGGTGCCGTCCGCAGAACTTACTGTGCAGGGGCGCACCCTGTTTGTGCCGAAAGCCGCGCGCGGTGTGGCGGTGTTTTCTTTCAAACGGCTTTGCGCGAACCCGCTTGGCTCTGCGGACTATCTGGCGATTGCTCGCGCCTACCACACGGTTATCATGGTTGCGATCCCGCAGATGAGCAAAGACAAGCGCAATGAAGCCAAGCGTTTTGTGACGTTCATTGACGCCATCTATGAGCATGGTGTGAAATTTCTGTGCTCTGCTGCGGTGGAGGCGGAAGATCTTTACCCGGCGGGCGATGGTTCTTTCGAGTTTGAGCGCACGGTTTCGCGACTGATGGAAATGCAGTCGGAAGAGTATCTGGCTCGCGGGCACGGCGCATCAATTGGGGAGTAGAGACCCTGGCTTGCGCAGTTGGTCCGGTTATTCAATCGTCGCTTCGAAGAGTATTTGCTTATAGTCCTCTACAAGCGTGTTTAAATACTCTTTGATGTCGCTACGGTCTGGGCCTAGCGTCGCCAAAATTGCCTCAATTTCCTCAATAGCTTTTTCATACTCATCTGTCATGCCGAGGGCGCGGGCATGCAATATCTGGGCATTGAGGGAGTTGGGGAAGGCGCGGAAAATGGTGGGGAAATATCCCATGGCCTCGGTTGCGCGACCTGTTTCAACCAAGGCTGTTACATACATCAATTGCGCCTGAACATCGGTGGGGGTGACGTCCAGCACTCTGCCAAGGTCTTCGCGGGCGGCGAGGAACTCGTTTTTTGACAGGAAGAGACCAGCTCTGTTTTTCAATGCAGACGCATAGTCGGCTTTCAGCTCAATCGCCTGAGTGTAGGCTTCCTGTGCTTGCTCAAGGTCACCTTGTCGGTGCAAGGCGGTGCCTTTTGCATTATAACCTGCGGCGGCTTCTGGTAAGGCCGCAATAAGTTGATTTGCGACGGCAAGGGCGGCTTCGTTGTTTCCGTCATCAATCAGTAAATTGAACAGGAGCAACGTGCTTGTTTCATCTGAAGCATCTTCTTTGACAAGCCACCTAAGCGCATCGAAAGCGCGTTCCTTTTCACCCTGCCGGAAATAATAGGTCGCCAGCCTGCGTTTCAGTATTTTGATGCTATCCGCGTTGATCAACTCAGCAACGGGTGCACCATCCAGAATTGTCTCTGGGTCTTCCGCAAGCTCTATGGTGCGCTGGCTATAAGCGATTGCCCGGCGAAGGTCACCAACCTGGGCGGCGGCCAGCCCGGCCATTGAAAATGCGGCGATGTCTGTGCTGTCGGCGCTAAGCATAGGGCGCAGAATTTCGAGCGCTTGAGCCGCACTTTCCTGCTGAATATAAATGTCAGCCAGTGCGAGAAGGGTGGCCCTGTCATATGGTGCGATGCGAAGTGACTGTTCAAATTTGCTGCGTGCAAGTGTAAGATCGTTCAGACGGTAGGCCAAATGCCCTTGAAGTCGAATGACATGCGGGTTGTTGCGTTCTTGCAGAGTGGGAACCAGCAATGCCTTTTGCGCGGCAATGTCGTTACCGCTTAATGCCAGCAATATCGAAGAATAATATCTGGCGGTGTTATCCGCTGGCGTCAGGCTGTAAATCGCATCCAGATGCCTTTCTGCGCTGGCATAGTCTTGTTCGACAATACTGATTCTGACAAGTTCCAGCATCGCCTGCACATTTTCCTCATTGCTGTAGACGGCCTGCTCAAATTCTTCTTTTGCCGCATTTTGTTTGCCCTGCATGGTGTAAACTGTGCCGAGCGTGTAATGGGCCATGCTGTTGTTGCTGGCGAGCGCGACAGCTGTGCGGGCTGCGTCTTCCGCCTCATTGAATCGGCTGAGGGCCAAAAGAGCTTGGGCGCGGGAGATATGCGTTCGAAAGTCTTCAGGGTTGAGGGCGATGGCGTCGTTATAGAAACCCAAAGCTTCTTCGGTCATGTCCTGAAGAGTGGCCAGGTCGCCGAGCAGAACGCGGGACTGAAACGACAGAAGCGGCTGCGAAAACTTGTGGCCAAGAATAAACTTGCTCGCTTCGACAAAACGTTGTTCCAGCATGAGCGATTGCCCCTGGACCAGTATGAATTCGTCCAGGTCATCAAGTTCAAGCGGTTTGATTTTTTCGATGGCGATCGCGGCACCAATTTGGTCGAAGGTGGCAATGTTCGCTTTGGCCGCCAGGAGGAAATCTTCGGACGTTGCCAGTCCTTTCCGGTCTTTTTGCCGGACAATTTCTATAATGTCTGCATAGGTACCCGCAGAGAACATTTCGGCGAGCTGCTGTTCGTCGATGGTCAATGCATCCGGGCGGCCATCGCTGTCGCTACAGGCGTGTAAAAAACCTGCAAGGGCAGCAACCAGAATATATTTGGTCGCGACCTTCATGCCTCGCTTTTCAATAGGAAGCTGTTGCGTGAGGCGGGTGGGGTGGTTATCAGAAGTGATGAATTTGACCATAATGCAGCGTTTAAGTTGTTTTGTTCACCTAAGCTCAACCCTCGCAGCGCACAGTTAGCATACGGCAAAAGTCCCTACAAGGAAATGTCATATGATTGTCGTACCTGGTACCAGATGTGAAGCGGCGTGTGTTGCCTTGTCCACCTGCGGCCTCTAAAGTTGCTGTTCTAAATGAAGAAATTCTGCTATAAAGTGATTCTCGTATTCGTTTCCTTGGGGGTCGCGGCAAGAAGTTACTGACTGGAGTCACTTGTGGTGCGAAACCTGTTTATTAAAACCTTAGCGGCGGCTACTGGCCTTTTGTCTTTTGCTTTATCGGCAAATGCTCAGACAATTGGTGTTGATGTTTCGTCAGATATCGGAACCTTTTCTCCGGTCGCGCTGGGAACCAGCCTGAGCCTTGATCCATGTGGCAGCAGCGTCACGCGCGGCAACGGCACATTTTTGAACAGTGTTTGTGACACCGCCCGTCCTGACCTGTTCAGTGTCAACTATGTGATTTCTACGGCCAGCACCACATCTGTTCTATCATTTGGTACCGGGGGAACCGGGCTATTTGCTGATGCGGGCGATGCATCCCCTGCACCGACCACTGTGAACTCTCTCGTAACAGGTGGCGGTGTGTTCCAGAGTCTCGGTACCGCAGCAAGTATTTTCAATAACCCGTTTTCCCTGTCTTTAGCTAACGGGGTTGGAAGCTCAATCTTTTCAACGGCTGGCACGTATGTAATCAGCCTTATTGTTGCGGCAGAGAGTAATGTGACCTTCTCTCAGGGTAACGGTACCAATCAGCGTACGTTCCTGGATGGTCAGGTCCAGATTGCTAACGGGTCTACCGGGTTTGATATTAACGGCGTATCCGTTGGTAATTTTGATGGCCGTTCGTTTGGTGAGGGCCGAGCGAGAGGAAACGGTCAGGCAAACGTTGCTTTCTCGCAAACCAGCCTGACGGTTGAAAATGCGGTGAGTGTGCCAGAACCATCCGGCATCGTGCTCCTGCTTATGGCGCTAATGATGATTGGTGCGCACCAGCGTAGATATCTTGTCCGGTCTGTTCTTCGACAAAGTTGATTGGAGTAGCCAGTGATGCGAAACCTGACCTTGAAAACTTTGGCTGTAGCCGCGGGGCTTCTGTCTTCGGTGGCGGCTGCAAATGCCCAGAATGTCGGTGTTGACGTATCTTCTGATATTGGAACCTTTTCCCCAGTGGCACTTGGCACCAGCCTTAACCTCGACCCGTGCGGCAGTAATGTGACCAGAGGCAACGGCGCGTTCCTTAACAGCGTCTGCGATACAGCGCGGCCTGACCTGTTCAGTGTCAATTACGTAATTTCCACTGCTAGTACCACGTCGGTTCTGTCTTTTGGTACGGGCGGGTCCGGTTTGTTTGCGGACGCTGGAGATACGTCTCCTGCCCAAACAACACTGAACTCATTGGTGACAGGCGGTGGCGTGTTTCAGAATTTGGGAACAGCAGCTAGTATTTTTGCCAATCCTTTTTCGCTTTCGCTGGCTGACGGTATTGGCAGTTCCATCTTTTCAACCGCCGAAACCTATGTGATCAGCCTGTTTGTTGCAGCCGACAGCAGGGTAAGTTTCGCGCAGGGCGGCGTGAACCAGCGCACGTCTCGTGATGGTTTGCTGCAAATTGGAAACAGTAATACAGGGTTTGATATCAACGGCATCACCGTTGGTAACTTTGATGGCCGTTCATTCGGCGAGGGCCGGGGGCGTGGAAACGGTGCTGCAAATGTTGGTTTTTCACAAACCACGCTAACAGTTGAAAATGCTGTTTCAGTGCCTGAGCCATCCGGGTTTATGCTGCTGCTTGCCGCACTGGCTATGATTGGCCTGTATGGTCGCCGCCGTAAAGCAGCGGAACGGCTTACCCATATATGAAGAACCAAGCTCGTTAGTCTAAAAAGCCAGGCAATCTGTCTGGCTTTTTTTATGGGCATTAAATTTCTATCTCGAACCCCTTAATTGACCATGTGGTCAGTTAAGGGGTTCGAGTCTAAGCTTTTTTGACCGCTTTTTGTTGATATTAGGGATTTGGTAACCTGTTCCGGTTACTGGTTTTCACTGAAAGTTGATAAGAAAAAACTATGAGTGGTTCGGTTTGTGTCGGTTTTGGCCGGCTGAAAACTCTAGGAAAAAGTGCCTGAAAGCCGCAGAATACAGCCGTTTTTTATAGAGTCAGGGTTTGGGCAAGGAATAAGGGAAATTTACCAGCAATAATGCGGTAGTTTCAGGGCCTATTCACAGCTTGTCAGGGTATGGCAAACGCGCTAGGTACCAAGTGTAATATTCTTATTAGGTAGGGCTGCACAAAAGGACCAGAGGCGGCCAAACACCATTTGTTGGAGCATTTTCATGGCACGTAACAAGATTGCATTGATCGGCGCTGGCCAAATTGGCGGCACCCTCGCGCATCTGGCAGCACTTAAAGAAATGGGCGATATCGTTGTATTTGATATCGTTGAAGGCATGCCGCAGGGCAAGGCGCTTGACCTTGCACAGTCAGCCCCGGTGGAAGGTTATAACTCTTCCCTTAAAGGTGCGAACGACTATGCAGATATCGCAGACGCCGATGTGGTGATTGTAACCGCTGGTGTTGCCCGTAAACCGGGCATGAGCCGTGATGATCTGCTGGGTATCAACCTGAAGGTTATGAAATCCGTTGGTGAAGGCATTGCGGCCCACGCACCGAACGCTTTTGTTATCTGTATCACGAACCCGCTTGATGCGATGGTTTGGGCACTTCAGAAATTCTCTGGCCTGCCAACAAACAAGGTTTGCGGCATGGCTGGTGTACTCGACAGCTCGCGCTTTAGCTGCTTCCTAGCGGAAGAGTTCAATGTGTCCGTTCAGGATGTGAACACTTTTGTTCTGGGTGGCCACGGCGACACGATGGTGCCGCTGACACGCTATTCGACTGTGGCAGGTATTCCTGTGCCAGACCTGATCAAAATGGGTTGGTCAACACAGGAAAAGATCGACGAGATTGTTCAGCGCACCCGTGATGGCGGTGCAGAGATTGTTGGCCTGTTGAAAACTGGCTCGGCTTATTATGCACCAGCAACAAGCGCGATTGAGATGGCTGAAAGCTACCTCAAGGACAAGCGTCGCCTGCTGCCATGTGCTGCGTTCCTCAGCGGTGAATACGGCCTTAACGACATGTACGTGGGTGTGCCGGTTATCATCGGCGCAAACGGTATTGAGAAAGTTGTAGAGATTGAGCTGATCGGCGAAGAAAAATCAGGCTTTGACCATTCTGTGGATGCGGTCAAGGGCTTGATGGATGCCTGTACAGCAATTGACGGATCGCTTGCATAAGCGATCCATTTTTTTGAGTTGACGTCCTTACCAGAGCCGGAGAGACGGCCAGAATTAAAGGAATAGATGATAAATGAATATTCATGAATATCAGGCGAAGGGCCTGCTGAAAAAATACGGTGCGCCAGTGCTTGACGGCGGCGTTGCCTACACAGCGGCTGAAGCCGTTGATGCCGCAAAAGAACTGGGCGGCCCGGTTTGGGTTGTAAAAGCCCAGATACATGCGGGCGGTCGCGGTAAAGCGGGCGGCGTTAAGGTTGTTAAATCCCTTGATGATGTGGAAGCCGTTGCAAAAGAGC
The DNA here is from genome assembly GCA_965199355.1 of Kordiimonas sp. Taxonomy (GTDB): domain Bacteria; phylum Pseudomonadota; class Alphaproteobacteria; order Sphingomonadales; family Kordiimonadaceae; genus Kordiimonas. The sequence goes on along the minus strand of CBDARB010000015.1, from coordinate 478,468 downwards.
TGATCGGCAAAACGCTCGTGACGCACCAAACCGGCCCAGAGGGCAAGGAAGTTAAGCGCGTTTACGTTGAAGATGGCTGCGCGATCAAATCCGAGTTCTATCTTTCCATGCTTCTTGACCGCGCCAGCGGCAAGCTTGCGATTATGGCGTCTACCGAGGGCGGCATGGACATTGAGGAAGTTGCTGAAGCAACCCCTGAAAAGATTGTTACCATCACCATTGACCCGGCAACTGGCCTTCAGCCATACCACACGCGTATGGTTGCCTTTGGCCTGAAGCTTGAAGGTGCTGCTGCAAAAGAGTGCCAGAAGGTTGTTGCTTCTCTTTATCAGGCACACACTGAGCTTGATGCATCGCTGCTTGAGATCAACCCGCTTGTTCTTACAGAAGATGATAAGATGATCGTGCTCGACAGCAAGATGTCCTTCGATGGTAACGCACTGTTCCGCCACCCCGATGTGCGCGAACTGCGTGACGAAAGCGAAGAAGACCCCAAAGAAATTGAAGCATCCAAGTATGACCTCAACTACATCAGCCTTGATGGTTCCATCGGCTGCATGGTGAACGGTGCCGGTCTTGCTATGGCAACCATGGACATCATCAAGCTCAAGGGTGGTGAGCCTGCAAACTTCCTTGATGTTGGTGGAGGTGCCACCAAAGAACGTGTGACCGAAGCCTTCAAAATTATCCTGTCGGATGACAATGTGGAAGGCATCCTTGTGAACATCTTCGGCGGCATAATGCGCTGTGATGTGATCGCGGAAGGTGTGGTTGCAGCCGCACGCGAAGTGGCGCTGTCTGTACCGCTCGTGGTTCGCCTTGAAGGCACGAATGTAGAACTCGGCAAACAGATTATGGCTGACAGTGGCCTGCCAATCATTTCCGCCGATGATTTAAACGACGCAGCTGAAAAGATTGTTAAAGCTGTGAAGGAGGCCGCGTAATGTCTGTACTCGTTGGAAAAGACACTAAAGTCATCTGTCAGGGTTTCACTGGTGCACAAGGCACCTTCCACTCTGAGCAAGCTATTGCATATGGCACCAAAATGGTTGGTGGTGTAACACCGGGCAAAGGCGGCATGACGCACCTTGACCTGCCAGTGTTCAACACCGTTGGTGATGCGCGTGAAGCCACAGACGCAAATGCTTCTGTAATTTATGTACCACCACCTTTTGCGGCAGATTCAATCCTTGAAGCAATTGACGCCGAGATTGAGTTGGTGATCTGTATCACGGAAGGTATTCCTGTGATGGATATGGTTCGTGTCAAGCGTGCGCTGCAGAACTCCAACACACGTCTTGTTGGTCCAAACTGTCCGGGTGTTATCACACCGGGTGAATGTAAGATCGGCATTATGCCGGGCCACATTCACAAGCCGGGCAATGTGGGTATCGTCTCCCGCTCTGGTACACTCACGTATGAAGCTGTTGCGCAAACAACGGCTGCGGGCCTCGGCCAAAGCACCTGTATCGGTATTGGCGGTGACCCGGTAAATGGCACCAACTTCATTGATTGCCTTGACATGTTCCTTGGTGACGATGACACGCACTCTATCATCATGATTGGTGAAATTGGCGGGTCTGCCGAAGAAGAAGCTGCTGAATTCCTGAAGCAAAGCAAAGTGAAGAAGCCGGTTGCTGGTTTCATTGCTGGCCGCACAGCGCCTCCGGGCCGTACGATGGGCCATGCTGGTGCGATCGTCTCTGGCGGTCAGGGCGGCGCAGAAGACAAGATCGAAGCGATGAAATCCGCTGGTATTATAGTGTCTGACAGCCCGGCTCGCCTCGGCGAAACACTCATCGAAGCAATCGGTTAACCAAACAAAGAGGGGCGCGGCGGAAGCGTCGCGCCAAATGCCCATGGGTGCAGATCTGGACCGTATCGCAGCACTGGAAGGCGTAAGCCCCCAGTTTGTAGAAAGCCTTTATGCGCAATATAGCGTGGACCCTGCGTCAGTAGACCAGGGCTGGCAGCAGTATTTCGAATCTCTTGAAGCAGGTATCGAAAAGTCTGGACCCAGTTGGGCCCGTTCCGATTGGCCGCTGCGTCCCAATGATGACCTGACGACGGGCCTTGACGGCTCGGATATGTTCATCGAAGCAGACGGGGCAAAAGCCAGATCCGGCGGTGCTGTGTCTGCAGAAGAGGTGCGCGCGGCAACCGTCGACAGCATTCGTGCCCTGATGATGGTGCGCACCTACCGGGTGCGCGGCCACCTGATGGCGAACCTTGACCCGCTCGGCCTTGAAGAGCGACCCATGCACCCTGAGTTGCAGCCATCCACCTATGGCTTTGGCCCCGAGGATATGGATCGTCCGATCTTTATGGATGGTGTGCTTGGGCTTGATACCGCCAACATGCGCGAAATTATCGCCATTCTTCAGCGCACTTACTGCGCCAACATTGGTGTGGAGTTCATGCACATCAATGATGCGGAAGAAAAGGCATGGATTCAGCGCAAGATTGAGGGCCGGGACAAGGAAATCCAGTTCACGGACCGTGGCAAGCTCGCGATCCTGAATAAGCTTATTGAAGCGGTTGAGTTTGAGAAGTTTCTTGGCCGTAAATATACTGGCACCAAACGTTTCGGCCTTGATGGCGGTGAAGCCATGGTACCTGCTCTTGAAGGTGTGATGAAAACCGGTGGCCAGATGGGCCTGAACGAGATTGTTCTTGGCATGCCGCACCGTGGCCGCTTGAACGTTCTTGCCAACGTGATGCAAAAGCCTTACCGCGCTATCTTCAACGAATTTCATGGGGGTGCTTCAACCCCGGATGACGTGCAAGGTTCCGGTGATGTGAAATATCACCTTGGCACCAGTGCTGACCGTGAATTTGATGGCAATAAGGTACATTTGTCCTTGAATGCCAACCCGTCTCACCTTGAGGCGGTGAACCCTGTTGTTATTGGTAAGGTACGTGCCAAGCAGCAGATGAAGGGCGACTTTGATCATAATGACACGCTCTCGCTATTGCTGCATGGTGATGCGGCTTTTGCGGGGCAGGGCATTGTGGCGGAATGTTTCGGCATGTCTGGGCTGCGTGGTTACGCCACGGGCGGCACAATCCACTTTATCGTCAATAACCAGATTGGTTTCACCACCAGCCCGCAGTTCGCGCGTTCGAGCCCGTATCCGTCCGATGTGGCGAAGATGGTGCAAGCACCGATCTTCCATGTAAACGGTGATGATCCTGAATCTGTAACCTACGCGACCAAGCTTGCGACAGAGTTCCGGATGGCGTTCAAGCGGGATGTGGTGATCGACATGTTCTGTTACCGCCGCTTTGGGCATAACGAATCTGATGAGCCAGCCTTCACGCAGCCTCTGATGTATGCTGCGATCAAAACACACCCGAATGTGGTGCAGCTTTATGCTGATAAACTGAAATCCGAAGGTATTTTGACGGACGAACAGTTTGCGCAGATGCAGGCAGAGTTTGTCACGTACCTTGAGGATGAGTTTGAAGCCGCGAAAGAGTACCGCGTTAACAAGGCGGACTGGTTTGAAGGCAAGTGGCAGGGTCTTGGCCTTGCGGACGAGGACCATGAGAAACGTCGCGCGGAAACCGGTGTTGCCGAGATTATGCTGCGTGAAGTTGGTGAGCAGCTGACAACCTACCCGGAGAAATTCAATATTCACCGCACGCTCAAGCGGGTGCTTGATAACAAGGTGAAAATGTTTGAAAGCGGCGTCGGTTTTGACTGGGCAACGGCTGAAGCACTGGCATTTGGTACGCTTTTGAAAGAAGGCTATGACGTTCGCCTGTCAGGGCAGGATTGTGGCCGTGGTACATTCAGCCACCGGCATGCTGTGTTTGTTGATCAGAAAACGGAAGACCGCTATGTGCCGCTGCAGAGCATGAATGCGGACCAGCATTTTGAAGTTCTGGACAGTCATCTGTCAGAATTTGGCGTGCTCGGGTTTGAGTATGGTTACTCCATGGCGAACCCAAACAGCCTGACCCTTTGGGAAGCGCAGTTTGGTGACTTCGCGAACGGTGCGCAGATCATTATTGACCAGTTTATCTGTTCGGCAGAGGCAAAGTGGCTTCGTATGTCCGGCCTCGTGATGTTGCTGCCGCATGGCTATGAAGGCCAGGGGCCTGAGCATTCGTCTGCGCGGCTTGAACGTTACCTGCAACTGTCGGCGGAAGATAACTGGCAAGTGGTAAACTGCACTACGCCTGCCAACTATTTCCATGTGCTGCGCCGTCAGATGCATCGCGCATTCCGCAAGCCTTTGGTGATCATGTCACCAAAATCGCTGCTGCGGCACAAGCGCTGTATTTCAAGCCTGCATGAATTTGGCCCGGGCTCGCAGTTCCACCGTGTGCTGTGGGATGATGCCGACCTGAATAACGGCCTGTCGACTGCTAAGCTGAAGTCAGATGATAAAATCAAGCGTGTCGTGCTTTGTTCGGGCAAGGTCTACTATGACCTGCTTGAAGAGCGTGATGCCCGTGACCTGGACGATACCTATCTGATGCGGGTGGAACAATTGTTCCCGTTCCCGACCCATTCGCTGCGTGCAGAACTGAAACGCTTCAAGAATGTTGAAAGTGTTATCTGGTGTCAGGAAGAGCCACGTAACATGGGCTCATGGACCTATATCAACGAACCGCTGGAGTCGCTGTTGACCGTTATGAAGCTGCCGGTCAAGCGCGCCAAATATGCTGGTCGTGATGCAAGCGCCTCAACGGCAACCGGCCTTGCGTCCAAGCATGCAGCGGAACAGAAACAACTCGTCAATGATGCGCTGACAGGCTGAGCCTGCGCCCAGAACTGACGAACCGAGCAAGAGATTAAAAACTAGGAGCACTTAAGGTGGCAATTGAAGATATCGTAATCCCGCAGATGGGTGAATCGGTGGCCGAAGGCTCAATCGGAACATGGCTCAAGCAAGTGGGCGATGCTGTCGCTCAGGATGAGCCCATCGTTGAGGTGGAAACCGACAAAGTAGCAATGGAAGTGCCAAGCCCTGTGGCTGGTGTGCTCGTAGAGCAACTTGTTGCCGAAGGTGACACAGTAGAGATCGGCGCGCTAATTGCCCGAGTGGACACAGAAGGCAAAGCCGCTGCCGCACCGGCACCAGCCCCTGCTGCCGCAGCACCTGCATCAGCACCCGCGCCGGCGCCCGCTGCTGCAGCGCCTGCATCGGCCCCGGCACCTGCGCCTGCTCCACAAAGCCTGATGCCTATGTCGCCAGCCGTGCGCCGGATGGTTGAGGATTATAACCTTGATCCGACGTCAATCACCGGTACCGGCAAAGATGGTCGTCTGACCAAAGGTGATGTTCTGAAAGCGATTGAAAGTGGCAGTGCCCGGACTGTTGCTGCACCTGCTGCCGCTGCCGCAGTGTCTGCTGGTCCGCGAGAAGAGCGGGTGAAGATGACCCGCCTGCGCAAAACCATTGCGACCCGTCTTAAGGATGCGCAAAACACAGCTGCCATGCTGACCACCTACAATGAGGTGGATATGACAGCCGTTATGGCCGCGCGCGCGAAATACAAAGATCTGTTCGCCAAGAAGCATAACATCAAGCTGGGTTTCATGAGCTTCTTCACCAAGGCATGCTGCCTTGCCCTGAAGGAAGTGCCGGCGGTGAACGCCAAGATCGACGGCGAAGAAATCGTTTACCACAATTACGCCAATATCGGCGTTGCGGTATCAAGCCCGAACGGCCTTGTTGTTCCTGTGCTTCGTGACGCTCAGGATATGTCGTTTGCAGACACCGAGCTATCGATTGCTGGTTACGGCAAAAAGGCCCGTGACGGCAAACTGACGATTGATGACATGCAGGGCGGTACCTTTACCATCTCCAACGGTGGTATCTTCGGCTCTTTGATGTCGAGCCCGATTTTGAACGCACCGCAGTCTGGTATTCTTGGCATGCATAAAATTCAGGAACGCCCGATGGCAATCGGCGGTGAAGTGAAAATCCGCCCGATGATGTATCTGGCGCTTTCCTATGACCACCGGATTATTGATGGCCGGGAAGCGGTAACATTCCTAGTGCGCGTCAAAGAAGCGCTTGAAGACCCAACTCGTCTTCTTCTTGATATGTAAGGCAGAAAAATATGTCTGAAACTTATGACGTTGTTGTAATCGGCTCTGGCCCTGGTGGGTATGTGGCTGCAATTCGCGCGGCACAGCTCGGCCTCAAAACCGCTTGTATCGAAAAGCGCGAAACGCTTGGTGGCACCTGCCTTAATGTTGGCTGCATGCCGTCAAAGGCGTTATTGCATGCCTCGCACATGTATCATGAAGCTGCTCATGATTTTGGCAAATACGGCATTAAAGCCAAGGGTGTCGAGTTTGACCTTGGTGAAATGATGGCAGCCAAGGAAAAAACCGTTACCGGCCTTACGGGTGGTATCGAGTTTCTGTTCAAAAAGAACAAGATCGACTGGATCAAGGGTGCGGGTCGCTTCACAGCGAAAGATACCATTGAAGTCGCTCTCAATGACGGTGGCACGCAAACCATTACGGCCAAAAACACCATCATTGCGACAGGTAGTGATGTAGCGAGCCTGCCGGGTATCGAAATTGATGAGGACCGTGTGGTGTCATCAACCGGCGCGCTTGAGCTGCCTGAAGTGCCGAAGCACCTTGTGGTGATCGGTGGTGGTGTTATCGGGCTGGAGCTGGGTTCTGTGTGGGCGCGGCTTGGTGCGGAAGTAACCGTTGTTGAATTTATGGATCAGGTTCTGCCTGGCATGGACGGCGAAGTTCGCAAGAACTTTGGTCGTATCCTGAAGAAGCAGGGCATGAAACTGAAGCTCTCGACCAAGGTAACCGGCGTTGAGAAGCTGAAAACCAAAGTGAAGGTAACTTACGAGCCCGTTAAGGGCGGTGATGCGGAAACCATTGATGCGGACCGTGTGCTCGTGTCTGTTGGTCGTCGACCCTACACTGACGGCCTCGGCCTTGAGACCATCGGCGTTGAGATGGACGAGCGTTCGCGCATTAAGGTTGGGCATGATTTTGCAACCAATGTGCCGGGTGTTTATGCCATTGGTGATGTGATCGAAGGCCCGATGCTGGCGCACAAAGCCGAAGACGAAGGCGTTGCTGCTGCGGAAAATATTGCGGGCCTTACGGGGTATGTGAACCATGATGTAATCCCGGGTGTTGTTTACACATTCCCTGAGGTGGCAAGCGTTGGTAAATCCGAGGAAGAACTGAAGGAAGCAGGCATAGCCTATTCCGCTGGTAAGTTTCCGTTTACAGCGAACAGCCGGTCCAAAGCCAATCAGTCTACGGACGGTTTTGTGAAAATTCTGGCGGACAAGGAAAGTGACCGCGTGCTTGGTGTGCATATCATTGGGGCTGATGCAGGCAACATGATTGCTCAGGCGGCAACAGCAATGGAATTTGGCGCATCAGCTGAAGATATCGCGTTGACCTGCCACGCGCATCCGACCGAAACAGAAGCCATGAAAGAAGCAGCCCTCGCCGTGCATGGCCGCACTATTCATATGTAGATTGGTTTAAAAGAAATACTTAAAAGCCTCGGCATCCGCCGGGGCTTTTTTATTTGTCGGCAATGCCAACAATTGCCTTTTCAAGGTCCGCTTCTTTTAACAGGCGGCCGTAGGTGCCATTTTTCATAATGATGTTAAGGCCGCGATCAAAAGCCGCAATTATCTCAGCGCCATTTTCATGAGATTTGGAGGTTATGATGTGACTTTGGTGGGCGCCAGCTGGCTTTTCCAGGAAAGCGAATTTTTCATGATCATTCGGGAAATATTTGGGCAGCAGAATAGCAGCAGTGTTTTCCTCCAGAGCGCCAAGGTCCACTCTCCGTCGCAAAACCATCCGGGCAACAGCAATGTCGTCATTCACGTGAAAAATCTGAAATGGAAAATCGCGAGCGATCACACTGCCGCGAACAATAGCCAATCTGTATTCTTCCGCTTGGTCAAGGTCACGTGAAATGATCGGATTGTCTTTGTGCTTTAAAAATAAAACGCGGTTCTGTGCGTAGGGTTTGCTGAAAATAAACCGTTTTGCACGATCTTTGTTAAACCAGGCATTTGCAGCGACATCATAGCGGGATGCTTCGGTATCCTGAAAAACCCGGCTCCAGTTTTCTTCATGAAAGCTGACCTGATAACCACTTTGTTCAAATGCCGCTCTGATCACGGCGGCATAGTGGCCAAACTCCGGCAGCGCCTGCCCATAATAGGGTGGCGTGGGGCCACTGACGACCGTGATCTGTTTCTGCTCAGCTGTTTCTACAGACTGCGTTACTGCGATCGAAGGCAGCAGAATCAGAGCAACAAAGGTTCCTAGAATCCATTTCATGGGGCACTAACTATTTTCAAAAGTGTTGAAACGCAAGGGTTTCAAGCGTTTTTTTTCATAATTTTGCACCCCGATGTCAATCGTTGTCATTAAATGGGGCTGGCTGTTTTAAAATTCCCCAGATGCTTCAAGTAGGTACGCAATTTAGGTGCTGTTTGTTTGCTATCCGCTGATGGCAGGTACATATATGCTCAATCCCTCGACTATTGGACGCTCAGGATGAGAATCGTCCGACCGGCGCGGCAAATTAAATAAGGAGCTTTGAAATCCTACCTCTGAACGTGGGCTTAATAAGCACGCGAAACCATGGTTTCAGCAAGACCGCCTGTTTCAAAAATCTCCCGGTACCGGCCATTCTTGATGATGACTGCCAAACCTGCGTTAAAGGCATCAATCAATGTTGATGCATCTGGATGGTTTTTCGAGATCATGATGGTGGTTGGATTGATCGCGGCTGGTTCAGGTAAAATTTCAAACGATTGATGTTCTTGCGGGAAATTCTCTGCAAAAAAACTTTTGGTTGCCACCTCTTCAAGGGCACCAAAATCCACCCTGCCGCGCAGCACGAGGCGCGCAACCGTTAAGTCATCGGGTACGAACAATGTATCCAGCTGTTCGTTTTGCCCAATAACATTGGCAATCCAGCTATCGCGAACGAGGCCAATTCTTACATTTTGTGGTGAATTCAGATTGATTTTGGTTACAGGGTTATCGGCCCGCTTAAAAATCATCATCCGATTTTCTGAATAGGGCAGGCTGTAGTAAAAGCGCCGCGCCCGATCTTCGGTGGGCCAAACTGCAGCAATTGCATCATATTGATACCGCTCGGTATCGCGCATGGCGCGGCTCCAATTATCCGTATGAAACTCAACGGCATAACCGCTTGCGCCAAAAGCGGCTTCCACAATCTGCGCATAGACACCGTAGCCAGGCAGAGATTCTCCGTAATAGGGTAAAGCTTCTTCGTTGACGATTGAAATGACTTTTTGCGGCTGTTCCTGCGTCCATGCAGGGGCATAGATTGCAATAATCAGCAGGCTGCAGAAAAGTCGAAATGTCAGGCGCATAGCATTGGCAACTTAATTAATAGCACGCTCCCCAAGCGTCGCAACCTTAGCATGCCTGAAAGAATTAGGCCAATATGGATTTCTCATGCTTCAATAGCCATTCTTTTCGCTCCAGTCCGCCAGCATATCCTGTTAACGATCCGTCCGCACCAATAACCCGGTGGCACGGGTGGATCAGGGCCACAGGATTGCGACCATTGGCGCGCCCTACAGCCCGGGGGCTAGAGTTCAGCCGTTTGGCCATCCCGCCGTAGCTGTCGGTACTGCCTGCTTCAATGGTTTTCAGGTCTTGCCATACTCGGCGCTCAAATGCCGTGCCCATAGGCGCACTCTTGAGGCTATTGAGCGCATCTCTGTCCCCCTCAAAATATTGATCAAATGCCGCCTGAATAGACTCGGGGCATTCACCTTCAAGCAAAGTCGCCGCAGGATAATATTGGCTTATTTGTCGGGTTACCCGCTCCTGTCGATCAGCAAACTCACAGACAATAATTGTATCACCGTCGATTATGATACTGATTGGGCCAAGAGGGCTTTCTATGTTGCATTTTATCAGTTGCATTGTTGTCTCCATTCGCTAGGCGGCATGCCGAACGCCTGTTTGAACACATCGTTAAACCGTCTCAGGCTCTGGAAGCCCGAGGCAAAAGCGATGTCTGCTATCTGGGCCTCCGGGTTTTCAAGCAAGGTGGTAGCAAGCGACAGTCGGTTTTCCTGTCGCACGTCAATTGGGCTTTTGCCCAGGTGGGTTTGAAACAGGCGCCGTAAATGCCGGTCAGTAACACCAAGCTTCTCTGATAGTTCAGCAAGGCTTTCCGGTCCTTCAGGGTTTGCAAGAAGCCGTAGCGCACGGCTCACGGTCGCTTTGGTGCCTTGCCAGGCTGGGCTGCCGGGTCTGCTTTCCGGCCTGCACCGTTTGCAAGCACGGAAACCCGCCATGGCTGCGGTTTCGGCGTCAGCGTAATAAAGAACATTCTGGGGCTTTGGTTTTGGTGCCGGGCAAATTGGCCTGCAATAAATACCGGTGCTTGTCACGGCGAAAAATAGTTTGCCGTCATATCGGGCGTCGCGCCGCAAAAGGGCTTCATAAAGAAGGTGTCGGGTATGGGGGTCTGTCATATTCATGGGAGCATCATAGCGAAAATGACCCAGTAGCACTCGCTATTTTCGGACTTTTGTCTGAATGCTGGACTGTCCCCTCACACCAAACTGGGTACCCAAGTACACTTTCGTGCGGTGGTTGGCCAAAACAAAACGCGGTGTGGAGGCGGGGCAGGATATTTTAAAAAAATCAGCTCAAACCAAAAGCCCGACCGGCAACCACGATGGTTGCGGCGACAGCCAGAAAAGGCAATAGGTCGACGCGGGGCAGCTTTTGGTAAGCCCGCATATATCCTAGAAACCGGTGCCCCGCCCTTGCAGATAGCAAAAACGAGCCCGCGCTTAGCACTGCGAGGCCAATAGGTTGCACGAGCGTGCCGCCTGACTGTTCCATCAAATGTGGCCAGAAATGATAGGTCGCCAGACAAAAGACAATCGCCCATAGAGCGAGAGCAAAATAAAGCGCAGTTAATGTCCAGCCGCGAAAACGCTCAAGGTGTTCAAATTTGCCCGGGCCGTCTTCCACGCGCTACCTCCGTTTGAAGGCTTGATCATACACTTCCTTCAAACGCGCGCTATCAACTTCTGTGTAAACTTGAGTTGCTTTCAGGTCGGTGTGCCCAAGCAGTTCCTGAATGGTGCGCAGGTCACCACCTCGGGACAAAAGGTGTGTAGCGAAACTGTGGCGCAGCGCATGCGGGGTGGCACTGTCTGGCAGGCCAAGGGCTGCGCGTACCTGTTGCATCGTGGCCCTGACAATGCGGGAATTGAGCCTGCCGCCACGCACGCCAACAAACAGTGGCCCATCGTTGAGTAAGGTATAGGGGCACGCGGTAATATAGTCGTCAATCGCGCTTCTAACTACGGGCAACACAGGTACAATGCGTTCCTTCTCTCGTTTGCCCACAATGCGCATGCTGTCCCCTTTGGGGGCATCGCAGCGGTTCATGCCAAGCGCTTCGCCAACACGTAATCCGCATCCGTAAAGAAGGGAGATAATCGCCACATCGCGGGCGGTTACCCAGTCATCGTTTGCAAGGTCCGGTAGGACTTCAACGACCGAACGGGCGCTTTCTTCTGTTAAGGGGCGCGGGACGCGGTGTGGTATTTTGGGTGACTGAACGGCGTTGATCGCATCATTTTCAATGCCTTCAACCCGGGCCAGATAGCGATAGAAGTTCCTGACAGACGATAGAAGGCGGGCGGCAGACTGGGAAGATAGGCCATCTGACCTGCGTGCAGCAAGAAAGGCCCGAAAGTCTCGCACCTCCAGTTGGGCAAGCAAGCCGGTTTCCACAAGTTCCCCGCGATAGTCACCAAGAAAGGCGATGAAACTGCCAACATCGCGGCCATAGGCCTCGAGCGTATGGTCTGAAACGCGCCGCTCGGTTTCCAGGTAGCGCCGCCATCTTATGAGCGCGAGTACAGTGCTTTGCCCGACGAGCGGCAGGCCAACAAGTTCGTCAAAAGATGAGGGGGTGTTACTCACCCGGGTACCGCAGCCGACCAAGGAAGCGAGCAAGAGACGGCATGTTGGCTGTCGCACCGCGCATCTTGAATTTGGCGGTTTCAATCTTCATCACATCTTCGATGCGACGATCAAGGAAAGCCCAGGTATCCGCAAAATCATCCGACTCGTCATTGAGCCAGAAAAGCAGTACGGCGCTTAGCACAGCGCTCAGGGTTGCGCGTTTGGTGTACCAGTTATGGTCTGTGGAGGTGTCGCCTGCAGCTTTCCACATGATGTCTGCGGTATTCCAAAGCGCTTTGGTGCCCATTGGCAGATGCTGCGGCAGGGCAAGGGTGGTCAGGCCACGACGCACTGCCTCACGCCGGTGGGCGTTCATCTCAAGCCGGGTGCGAATGGACACGGTAATTCGGTCGCGAATTTTCATGGAGGCAAGGTCAAGCGTCGCGAGTTTTGCCGCAAGCGCTTCATCTTCGCCGTCCAGATGCATTTGCAGCGCTTCAATCGCCCCGCCGGGGAAGGCAAGCTCTGCCATCGGTTCACTGATGCCAATGTCGGCGGCAGCATTCATCATGGCCTTCTCGGTCCAGCCATCAAACGGGACGTGCGCATCCATCGCTTCCAAAAGCGGCAGGCGCAGTTCCTCCGATGTCAGGTCTGATGTTTGTTGTGCATTCATGATGGTTGTCTCTAATTTTTACTGTGAACACCACCAGCTCTCTTGCTTTCTCTTTTGCCCACCCGACCACCCAAGCATAGTACCGTGCGGTGGTCGGCTATAACAACAGCGAGACGTGGGCTGGTGCCGAACGCAGATAAAAACTAGCACGTAACTCATGTGCATGCGAACGACAAGTTGCCGCATTTTTGCGCTTCTGCTGCAAATATGCTAATAATGATGCAACAAAAAGCTGAACTGGTGGCTATAATGCCCGCCGGTCTGGGCTTTTTTGCGGTTTTGACTTGTGTGGTTGCCAAGCCTTTGATATATCGCGCTTGCCCTGTGGGTGCGCACCCGGCTTGTCGCCCACGAATTTTGGCTATGAAAGGAGTGAGAAACCCATGGAGGTTTCCGTTCGGGATAACAATGTGGATCAGGCTCTGCGTGCACTTAAAAAGAAGCTGCAACGCGAGGGTGTTTACCGCGAGATGAAAATGCGCCGCTTTTACGAAAAGCCATCTGAAAAGAAGGCTCGTGAGCAAGCTGCGGCTGTTCGCCGTGCACGCAAACTGGAGCGCAAGCGCCTTGAGCGTGATGGTCTGGTATCGAAGTAAACACTTCTAACCAGTATCAACCACAACGAATTTAAAACCCCTGAGGCTTATGCTTCGGGGGTTTTTCTTTTTGTCTGTCTTCGCAAGCTTACCTGCGTACAGACATTGACTTTATGCTCCGAAGCCGGTTTGATTTTTTTGGTTGGTTTCAAATTGGGGTGGTCATCATGCGCACAGCTTTGCTTTTTCTCATTCTCTTCAGCGTTCCGGCTTCGGCACAAGATAGTTGGCCCGAGTTAAAAGGAGATTATCTGGGGCAAGCGGTGCCGGGTGAAACGCCTGAAATGTTTGCACCCGGTTTGATCTCGCTTGAGGGCGAGCGGGAGTTGAACTCTGTTTTCTCGCCAGATGGACGCATTTTCATGTTCTCCCGCGTGGTGGACGGTAGCTTCAAAATGTTTTTCAGCGCCCAGCGTCAAAATGGTACGTGGCGGGAGCCTATCATGGCGGCCCCATCCAAAACATACCCGGGCCACCGGGATGTGGACATGGTGTTTTCCCCGGATGGTGACTGGCTTTATTTCATTTCTGACCGGCCTTTGCCTGGCTATTCACTGGACCGCTATAACATTTGGCGCAGCCGCATTTCCGAGCACGGTTTGCATACGCCGGAGCCGCTTGGCGCGCATATCAATGGCCCGGAGCATGAGCTTTACCCCATGATGGTCGCTGACGGCAGCCTGTATTTTTCCGCTGTGAGAGACGACACACTCGGCAGGCGCGACAGCTACCGTGCGGCTTATGTGAACGGTGAATTTGAAACGCCGGTTAATCTTGGCCCCGGCATCAACAGCGATGTGGATGAAGGCGACATTTATGTCAGCCCGGACGAAAGCTATATCATTCATGTGGCGTCTGATCGCCCTGACAGCATAGGCGGCGGCGACCTTTACATCAGTTTCAAGCAGGAAGATGGCACATGGTCTGCTGGCGTGAACATGGGCCCTGAAATCAATACGCCGGGCATTGACTACTGCCCGATGGTAACGCCTGACGGGAAATATTTCTTCTTCACCCGCGGTGATGACATCATGTGGGTCGATGCCAAAATACTGGATAACTATCGAGACAGGTAAAATCTGTCACATCTTTCGGGCGTTCTGACTGCTTTTCGATTACACGCGTAAACAATTGCTTGCAATTATCGATTACGCATGTAAACAATGGGCCATGACCGATTCGAAAAAACAGATCAGCGTTGCTGAAAGTAAAGTGATGGAAGTGCTATGGCAGGACCATCCGTTAACGGCAGACGATATTCATGCCCGTGTCGCGCCAGCGGAAGGCTGGAGCACGGCCACTGTCAAAACACTGCTCAATCGACTGATGTCGAAAGAAGCGCTTTCTGCCACCAAGGATGGCAGGCGTTTTCTCTACAGTCCGCAGCTTAGTCAGGCGGATTATATCAGCGAGGAAGGCCGCAATCTGGTTGATCGTCTGTTCGAGGGGCGTGTGTCTGCGCTCGTGACCCATTTCTCCAAGCATCAGCAACTGAACGCTGATGATATATCCGACCTGAAAAAAATAATCGCGGAGTTAGAAGATGACAGCAAATAGTTTAACCCTGCTTGCGGGTGCCACACTGGCCGCAAGCCTGGCCATTCTGGCCATCGCCTTATTGCGCGGCAAACTCAGGGAATTTTTCGGCGCGCGTACTGCTTACAAGTTTTGGCTCATCGTTCCGCTTGCAGCGATTGCAAGCCTGTTGCCCGCAGGCTTTCAGACGGTATCCATCGAGCGCGATAGCGTGCTTGCGCGGCAGGCCGATGTGCCGTTAGTTGCTGGCACTTCTGACGCAGCAGCCCCGGCGGCGAACTTTGTTCCGGTAGAGCAATCTATAGAGACGTCCCTGTCTTTTGCTGACGCTGCACCTTGGCTTTTCGCTTTCTGGTTTGTTGGTGCGCTGGCTGCTTTTGCGCTCCAACTGGGGGCTCATTGGCATTTCGTTCGTCGCAACCGGCTGTCTGGCGGTAATCGTCCCATTCAGCGGGCGCATACTAGCGATGTTGCCCCGTCCATCATCGGTTTTTTGAAGCCATCCATCATTGTGCCGAATAACTTTGTAAAGCAATTCTCGAAACTGGAACGCAAGCTGATTTTGGCGCATGAACGCGCGCACCTGAAATCCGGAGATGTACCAACAAATCTGTTCGCCACAATGATCCGCAGTCTCCTGTGGTTTAACCCGGTTGCTTACGTTGGACACCGCCTGTTCCGTGCCGATCAGGAACTGGCGTGCGATGAGCGCGTCATGCAGCAGCACGGTCAGCACAGGCGCCTGTATGCGGAAACGCTGTTGAAGTCACAACTGATGACGCAAGGCTCCCCCCTTGGCTGCGCTTGGGGTGGCAAGGATACACACCCTCTTAAAGAACGTGTTGCCAGGCTGTCACCCCAGATACTGCCGCGCCAACGTCGCTTGGTTGGTGTCGCCGCCCTGACCGCTGCGGCCCTGTTCTCGAGCTCGGTCGCGTGGGCAACCCTATCCAGCCATGTTGTTTATGTGCAGGATGCTGATGCGTCTGATGACCGCGAAATTGAACGTGAATGGCGCAGCCGGGCGGACCGCGATGACGACAGCTATGACATTGATGAAGCACAGGGTGCCGCCCTTGTGAATGCGCTGCTGGACCGCCGCTACAATCATGCCCGTGCGCTAATTGACGCGGGGGCTGATGTAAATTACGGCCAGCGCGGCGATGGCACACCACTAATTGTAGTAACGCGTGATGACAAACAGTCCTTCATGGAAATGCTGCTAGAAAAGGGCGCTGATCCGGACGGCTATGTGGCAGGTGACGGTACAGCACTTGTTGCGGCGGCACGCCGGGACAATGTGGAAGCCGCCCGCCTTCTGATGGCAGCGGGGGCAGATGTTAATCAGCCAGCGCCCGGTGACGGCAATCCGCTTATTATCGCTGCGCGCCACGGTAGCCTTGAGCTGGTGAAAATGCTGGTGGAAGCGGGCGCAGACGTTGATGGTTTTGTCCTTGGTGATGAAACGCCGCTGATCGGTGCGGTGCGCCAGAACAGGGGAGAGATTGTTACTTACCTGATCGAACAAGGCGCGGACGTTAACTTGCGGGTGCCAACCGGCAATGGCCCGGGACGGGCGCAGTATCGCTCGCCGATGGGGCAGGCGCGCCTAAAGGGGCTGCCGCGTATGGCGCAGCTTCTGCGTGACGCGGGGGCAACACCTGTGGTTGACCGCGAAGACTAACCCAACCGGGGGCATCTGCCCCCGCCTATTCCAACCCGTTTATCTCTCAAACAGGCTCGGCTCGTCAGCTAGCGGTTGACGCATGGCGAAGCTGTGCCTGAATTTATCCCGACAATCACGACAAGCGACAATAGAATGAACAAACTTCAGCTTCCCATTTTTAACTTCATCAGAACAACCACGCTCCTTGTTTCAGCTTTAATTGGCCTTGCAAGTGTGCCTGCCTTCGCCAGATCAGAACCGTCTCTTGATGCACTTGCTGAAAACCTGCGCACACGCGTTGTCACAGATGGTGATGTGCCGCGCTATAAACTCATGGACCGCATGGCACATTACGGTGTGCCCGGTGTTGCCATTGCGGTCCTGAAGGATGGCAAGATTTTGCATGCGGGCGGGTTTGGTGTGTTGCAGG
Organism: Kordiimonas sp.; assembly: GCA_965199355.1. Lineage (GTDB taxonomy): Bacteria > Pseudomonadota > Alphaproteobacteria > Sphingomonadales > Kordiimonadaceae > Kordiimonas. Next base: position 461,617 of record CBDARB010000015.1, on the reverse strand, counting down.
CTGGTGGCAATACGCCGGTTAACGCTGACACGCTGTTTTCTGTGGGGTCCGTCAGCAAGGTGGCGACAGCGACACTGCTTTTGAAGATGCAGGCGGCAGGCATGCTGGATGTAGACACTGACATCCGTCAGTATCTGAAAAGCTGGCAACTGCCGGAGGTGGATACACCGATCACCTTGCGTATGATCCTGTCACACACGGCGGGCTTCAATATTCATGGATTTGGTGACTTCTTGCCCGGCGCGGACCTGCCAAGCGTGCTGGACACATTAAATGGTACCAGCCCGGCGACCCATGGCCCCGTGCGGTTTGTCGATGCACCCGGCACGCGCTATCGCTATTCAGGCGGTGGTTACACGGTGGCACAGCTTGCTGCAACCGATGTTGCGGGGGAGACTTTCCCCAAGCTTGCAGATGATATGCTGTTCACGCCGCTTGATATGAACCGCAGCAGTTTTGTGAACCCGCTGCCTGAAAGCCTTGGGAATATCGCGAAGGCGCATGACCGCCGGGGCAGGCCGCAGGCACTGCCGCGTGGGTATGAAGCCATGCCTGAAATGGGCGCATCCGGCCTGTGGACCAGTGCAAACGAACTGGGGGCCATGGTTGCTGCCCTGATTGAAAGCTACCGCACGGCGGATGGGTTTCTGCCACAGCCTATCGCCGTAGATATGATGACCAAAGTTAGCCCAAGCGAACATGGCATTGGTCCGCGTATGGAAGGCAGTGGCGTGGTTCGTATGTTCCACCATGGCGGTGCCAACAACAGTTACCGGGCGTGGATCGAAGGGCATCTGGTAACCGGAAACGGCCTCGTGGTGCTGACAAACGGCACTGACGGCAACGATCTGTATGTGGAAATCCGCAATGCTGCGGCTGATGTTTATGGCTGGAATTTGAATGAGGCCGTGAGCGTTGCGCCCGTGCCGACACAGCCCGCCATGCTGGCAAGCTTCGCTGGTACTTATAAACCGCTTGGCAATTATCCGATGACGCACCGCGAACAGATGGTTGGCTGGATTTATGACCGGGCCCTGAATATCTCGGTTGATGGGGGCAAGCTCTATGCGAACATTGAAGGCAGTGACCGCAAGTCAGAATTAGTGCCGTCGGCACCTAATCGGTTTATCCTGTCTGGTTTGGGTCAGCGCGTCGGTGTGGCAGAAATTGTGTTCCACCGGGACACAGACGCTGAAACCTCCAGCATGACATTTGAGTTGCCGGGGGCTCGGTCCTTGTACCAGCGCCAGACGGGACCGGATGGATCGCGCTAGTAGAAGCCTGCTGTCTTCTCAGGTAGCGTCATCAAGGCAATAGGGTCTCGCCCCTCATGGCGGGACTTTAACACAGGCCCATAAAGCGGATGATGAAGAACCATCAGCGGCTCGGGTTTGTTTTGTTCACGGGTTACTGTGAAGGCAAACCGCCCGCTTGATATTCCGGCGATGGCTTCTGCCACCGGGATTTCCCACCGGTCGCCCGAACCAAGTTCGCCGCCGATATGGGTGATGCTGTTAAACTTTGGTCTGCTGTGGTCGCGCACCACAAATTTTACGTCATATTCAGATGGCATGTATTTCCTCTCGACCCCCCAGTTTGATCAATGGCCGCCTGTGGCCCTGAAACGAAATTTTGCCTGAATTGAAGGGGAAGATTACGGTGCTTTTGAAGGATTGAGAAGCGCGTCTTTAAAGGCCATTTGGGCACAATAGGTTTCAAATTCGCCTAAAATTTAGATCAAATTGCAACCATCCGACTCGGTGTTTTTTTAGAGTGTGGGCAGGTACCGTCTCGCAATAATACGTGTGGCAATACACGCACACGAAACTCGTAAAATAAGAAAAGTTCATTTTCTCACGAAGGATTGTCCGAAGGGTGCCCGTAGCACTTCAGAAGGGTCAAAACCCCCAGTTTGGGCAAAAGAGGATTGAGGAATGAACAGAAAGCAAAAAGCCATCGCCGGCTTAACGTTCGTGGCGCTTGGGGCAACTGCCTTGTCGCCAGTTGCGGTTAGTGCGCTTATGCAGGACCAAAACGCAGGCGGGCCACCCCGCGAGAATGCTGATCGTGGTCCTGAGCAAAACAGAGTTTCTCCCGCTCGCCGGATCAACCGTGACAACAGGCCAGATAGGCCAGCCCGCCAAACACTGGAGCCAGGCGAAGTGCGCACCATTGATGGCAGCGACAATAATATCTTCGATTTCGAGATCGGCTCCACTTTCGTGCATTTATTGCGCATCGCACCAGCGGCGTATGCGGACGGTGCCAGTGCGATTGCCGGGGCAGAGCGTCCGTCTGCGCGTGCGGTCAGCAACGGTGTGGTTGCGCAGGACGCAAGTATTCCCAACCCTGCGGGCCTTACGGACTATTTCTGGCAATGGGGCCAGTTTCTGGATCACGACCTTGATCTGACAGACGGTATTGATCCACCCGAGGCGGCGGATATCGCTGTACCCATCGGGGATATATTTTTCGACCCAAACGCCACGGGCACACAGGTGATCAGTTTCAACCGGTCGCTTTACGACAGCGCAACTGGCACCGCCTTCAATAACCCACGCCAGCAGGAAAATGAGATCACTGCCTGGATCGATGCGTCGAACGTTTATGGTTCTGATGCGGTCCGTGCCGCAGCACTTCGCACCCTTGATGGCACCGGCAAGCTTAAAACCAGTGCGGGAGACCTGCTGCCGTTTAACACCGAAGGGCTTGCAAATGCGGGCGGTGATAGCGCGGCGCTTTTCCTCGCAGGGGATGTTCGCGCCAACGAGCAGGTGGGCCTAACCGCCATGCATACGCTTTTTGTGCGCGAACATAACCGGCTGGTGGATGAGATTGTGGCCGAAGAACCGGGCCTTTCCGGTGACGAGATTTATGAGCGTGCCCGCGCTATCGTTGGGGCTCAAATGCAGGTGATCACCTATGAAGAGTTTTTGCCTGCGCTTCTGGGACGGCGCGCACTGCCGCGCTACCGTGGTTATAACCCGGAGCTGGATGCCAGCATCGCGAACTCTTTCTCCACTGCGGCGTACCGCTTTGGCCATAGTGCCCTGAGCGAGCAAATTCTGCGGCTGGATGCTGACGGCAATGAAATTGCCGCAGGGCACCTTGAGCTGAGGGAAGCCTTCTTCAACCCGTCCCGTATCACGGATGAAGGCGGGATAGACCCGGTGCTCAGGGGGCTTGCCGCCCAGGTTTGCCAGAAGGTGGACCCGTTTGTGATTGATGCGGTTAGAAACTTCCTGTTTGGCCCACCGGGGGCAGGCGGGTTTGATCTGGCATCGCTCAATATTCAGCGGGGTCGGGACCATGGTCTGCCAAGCTATAATGATATGCGCGATGCGGTCGGCCTGTCGCGCGTCACCTCTGTTGCTGAAATCAGCAGTGACACTGAAGTGCAGCAGCGCCTACTTGATACCTACGGTGGTGTTGACGACATTGACCTGTGGGTTGGTGGGCTTGCTGAAGACGCTGTGAATGGCGGTCAGCTTGGTGAATTATTTTCTGTGATTGTCACCCGCCAGTTCACGGCCCTCAGGGACGGGGACCGTTTCTGGTACGAGCGGGTGTTCGGCGGGCGTGAGCTTCAGCGCATACGGGAAACAACCCTCTCCGACATTATTCGCCGCAACACCGGCATTGGCCGGGAACTGCAGCGTGATGTCTTCCATCTTTCAAGTGCAGGCGGCTCTACCTCAGGCCGTTCAGATGGAAACAGGCGGCGCTGACCCTCCATCATCAGGTCGCCACATGGGCAGTGTGCCAACTGCCATTTGTTCCGAGTAGGGAAAGGTCAACCAAAGCCCCCAATGGTTGGCCTTTTTTCTGCGCAACTATTGCTCTGGTATTACAACCTGTCCGAGATAATGTATTTCGAACGACTAGATGTTGTTCTAAGTTATTATAATTTAACAGTTTTTTAAGGGTCCGTGCTGTATCCAGAAGCCAGTTAGGGAATGACATTATATAGAGGGATGAAGCCATAACCCATTAGAGGGGGGTTACGGTGAATATATCTATTTCTGCAAAGCTCTGGGTGCTCAGCGCCGCGGGGCTCGTATTTGTGCTGGTAGTAGGTGCCGCCGGATGGCTTGGGGTCACCAGTTCTGGCGATATCTTTAAAGACTACCGCGCAACAGCGCGGGCACAAAAACTAACATCCAACATCGCTGAAGACTTTCTTCAGGCGCGTATTGCAGCGCTTAAGTATCGGCTGACCGCTGAAGAGCGGGACCGGGCCGAGGTTGCGTCAAACCTTGAAGAGATTGCAACAGAAGCGGGGCGCATGTCGTCTTTGCTGTCAGATGCGCAAACTCTCCAATCGCTAGAGGGCCTCGCCACAGATGCCCGCGCCTATGGTGAGGCGTTCGAACAGGGTCTTGCCCGCGCACCCGAAGACAGGGCTGCCTTTTACGCCACAACACTTGACCGGATCGGACCGCGCATCGCAGGCGCGCTTGATAGCATTCAAAACGGCCTTGAGGCCGAGCAAGACCGTATCGGCCCGGAGGCACAAGCCGCACTTGATGGCACTGTAACACAAATTGCGGTGTTAACGCTTGTCGCTGTATTGCTGGCAACCGGTGCAACGCTTTATATCCGCCGGGCGACCAGCCGAGAGGTTACGGCGCTGCGCGATACCATGATCCGCATTGCCGAGGACGGTGATTATTCAAAAGACATTCCGCTGACAGACGTGCCGGGTGATATGGGTGCAATGGCGCAAGCGCTTGAGGTTTTGCAAGGTGAGCTGAGAGCCAAGCAGAAGCTTGAAGAAGAAGCCCGCGCGAAAGAAGCCGACGACAGCAGCCGCGAGAAAGAAGAGCTTGCCCGCGCCCATGCCGAAGAGCAGCGCGCCCGGGAAGAGGCAGCCCGCAAGGAACGCCGCGCAGCAGACCAGGCCATGCGTGAAGCTATGGCAACCGAGTTTGAAGAGCAGATCAACAGCGTGCTCACCGATGTGTTGACCGCTTGCGATAATCTTTCAACGGTTGCCGGTGGCCTTTCCGGTGCGGCGCAAGCGTCCGAACAGGAAGCAAGCACAGCCGCCAGCGCCACCACACAAACGGCAGGCAATGTTGGTGAAGTGTCTGCGGCGGCAGAGCAGCTTTCTGCGTCCGTAAACGAAATACGCGGTCAGGTTACCCATGCCAGTACGATTGCTGAAAATGCGGTTAACCGCTCGCGCAACGCCAGCGAGGTTTTGACCACGCTGAAAGACTCTGCCGACAGTGTTACAGACATTCTGTCGCTGATATCAGATATCGCCAAGAAAACGCACCTGCTGTCGTTGAATGCGACCATTGAAGCTGCGCGCGCTGGCGAAGCGGGCAAGGGCTTCACTGTTGTGGCAACAGAGGTGAAGCAGCTTGCGGACCAAACCTCCAAAGCGACAGAGGATATTCATCTGCAATTGCAGGATATCCAGTCCAAAACCGATGATGCTTTCAAGGCATTGAAAGAGATCGCGGGCGTGACAGAGGAAATGGGCAGCGTGTCGCTGACCATCTCTACTGCGGTGGAGGAGCAAAGCGCCGCTACTGGCGAAATCGCAAGGGCTGCACAGTTTGCTTCCACCGGCACGACGGAGGTGTCGGAAACGGTGATGCGCGTTAGTGAGAATGCGGCCAACACAAACTCACTATCCAAAACGGTGCTGGAAACGTCTGACCTGCTTGCTGAAAAATCAGCGCAGCTGCGCGCACAGGCACAGGGGTTTGTCGCCAAGATCGCCAGCGCCCCAGCCAATGATGAAACGGTGGTTCCAATCGCGGCTGAATAAGCTGGCATCCACCGAAAAACTCAACAGGTCGGCCCCACCGGGCCGGCCTTTTCTTTTGGCCATCCAGTTGCCAAGCCGACTAAGGGTCACTTCTTGTCACGTTTAGGTGCACCGTTTGCGAACGCTATGAAAAAGAAGGCGGCTCCAGCAAAGGCAGCTTGTTGCGCGCTGCCGGACATTACGAAAGCACCAACAACGCCAGCGATCCCAACAAGCAGTCCAACGCCTATTCTTCTTGGCAAGGGTCCTTTATCCTTAGCTGGTTCTTCAGTCATGAATTTCCTTTCTCGTCCTTTCTTATCGCGCTGCTTTACATAATGGTAGTTATCACAGCCTTATTCACAGCGATGCATTTTGAGTAAAAAGCTGCGGCAGTATTTATCCCTTTCATTGGTAGAATGTACTACGAGTAGATGTTCAATGACTGACCGGTCTTTTTTAGCCACTTTATAAGGCTCGCCATATTCCAACGGGGATAAAATATGCGAAAAGCGCGATAATGATTATGCTGAATATTGCTGTGGGTACAAACATTATCCAGGCCAATGCGCGAGGTCCGCTAAAGTCAAGGATGTTACCGATACTGCGCCAAGTATATATTTCAGGTGCAATTTTCTTCAGCTGTTTTCCAGCGACCAAGTGCCTAGCGCTCACATAAATACCTATGAAGCTGAACGTCGAAAGAATCACAACATTTCTATTTTCATCATCAACGCCGTTGCCGCCGAAAGGAAGCATTTCAGTCAATGCACCCCCAATATTGCCGGAAAATACAGCAAAGAAAAAACCAAGATATATCAAGAGCACTTTTGCTCGGGTTTGATCTACTATCAACAGCAACCTATCGGTGTTGGGAATATTCGAAGTTTCCATCATCTAAAACCTTTCCTCAAATGGATATGGCTGTCCGCCGCGCAGCAAGTCCATATAGTTGTTCATAGGTGTGCGTTTAACGCTTTTGCCTGTCTTTTTGTGGCTTGGCAACGCGTTGCAGACCGTTTGAGCGCTCATAAGAGGGTTTTCCTTGAGCAGTTCAGCCGCTTCATTCCGCAGATTGTTCCCAAATCTGCACTAATACCCCACCGTCATAAACTGGTGCCATTCACCGTCTGCGCGCAAAACCCAATCGGTGGCGGTCATGCCGTCATTGGCGAATACATAGGCTGATCGGCCTTGCTCGGTCTCCGGTGTTCCCCAGTTAACCTTCAGTGTTTCGCCGTCCCATGTGCCATCCAGCGGGTGGATACTGCCTTGCGTGTCTTCCCAGAAGCCGGTGACCGTGCCGCCCTCGCCAAATCGATACAGCCCGCGCCCGGCGAACATCGGTGCGCCTGTCTCTGTGCGGATGCTGTATTCCTGTACCCTATGGCTTTTGTGTTTGCCCTGGCTCCACACGCTTTTGCAAATGGCCTTCGCGCCAAAAGCATCACACGGTGCTTCAAATGATGAAAGTGGAATGCCGGTTTGCTCAGGTTGCGCCTGCACACCGTTTGCAAGTGCCACCAGCAAAATGGCCGCCGTCCCAATGGTTTTAAGATATCTTGATGTCATCATTTCGCTCCTGACCGCATTCTATCATGAGGCTTGCAAGCAGCCTCATTGTAATGTCGAGCGGGCCTTGAGGAATTTGACATGGTAATTTTGTGTTAGCTCTGCACCGGCCCGCTCCGCCGCCCGACCACCCAGGTATAATTCCATGCGGTGGTCGGGTGGAGTGAAGACCAGCGATGACAACCTACAAAAAAGGCAAGCCGATCAGCTTGCCTTTTGTATCAGTATGCCGGTTTAGATCAATCTAGGTCGAATTTGATGCCCTGAGCCAGCGGCAGTTCGTGGCTATAGTTCACGGTGGAGGTTTGGCGCCGCATGTAGGCCCGCCAAGCGTCCGAGCCGCTTTCACGTCCGCCGCCGGTTTCCTTTTCGCCGCCGAATGCACCACCGATTTCTGCGCCTGATGTGCCGATGTTCACATTGGCGATGCCGCAATCGGACCCGCCTGTGCTGATAAACTGCTCTGCCTCGCGCACATCGGTGGTAAAGATCGCGCTCGACAGGCCCTGCGGCACGGCATTCTGCATGGCTACGGCTTCGTCAAGATCGCTGTATTTCACGATGTATAGGATGGGGGCAAAAGTTTCTTCGCGCATGCTGGCACTTTGGCCGGACATTTCAGCAATGGCAGGGTGCACATAATAGGCGTCCGGGTATTCGGCCTCCAGCACGCGGTCACCGCCTGTGATGGTGCCACCTTCGGCGTGGGCGTCAACTAGTGCCTTTTGCATACCGTTAAAGGAAGCTTCGTCAATCACCGGGCCGACAAGTGTACCGGTGGCCAGTGGGTCACCGATGCGGATACTGGCAAACGCTTTTTTGAGGCGCGGTACAAGCGCGTCATACACGCTTTCATGCACAATCAAGCGGCGGGTGGTGGTGCAGCGCTGGCCTGCCGTGCCAACCGCCCCAAACACGATGCCGGGGATGGCCATATCAAGGTCGGCGCTTGGTGCGACGATGATGGCATTATTGCCGCCAAGTTCCAGCAGGCATTTACCAAAGCGTGCTGCCACACGCGGGCCAACCTCGCGGCCCATGCGGGTGGAACCGGTGGCGGACACAAGCGCGATGCGGGCATCATCCACCATCTGTTCGCCCACATCTTTCATGCCGACAATTACCGATGACAGACCGGCTGGGGCATCATCGCCAAACTTTTCTACTGCCCGTTCAAACAGCGCCTGACAGGCAAGGGCGGTCATCGGGGTTTTCTCTGATGGCTTCCAAATACATGGGTCACCGCACACGATGGCAAGCGCTGCGTTCCAGGACCAAACGGCAACCGGAAAGTTGAAGGCCGAGATGATGCCGACAGGGCCAAGCGGCTGCCAGTATTCACGCATGTGGTGGCCGGGGCGCTCGGACGCGATGGTAAGACCATGCAGTTGGCGCGATAGGCCAACAGCGAAATCGCAGATGTCGATCATTTCCTGCACTTCGCCTTTGCCTTCTTCAAGGATTTTACCACATTCGGCAGTGACAAGAGCGCCAAGAGCATCCTTGTGTGTGCGAAGTTCTTCACCGAGAAAGCGAATAAGTTCACCGCGCCGGGGGGCTGGCACCTGCCGCCATTTCAGGAAGGCGTCCTGCGCGGCTGAAATTTTCGCGTCGACCGATTTTTGGTCATCCATTTTCACCGCGCCAATTTCACCGCCGTCAATTGGTGATGCGACAGCAAGGTTACCGCCGGTAAACTGGCTCATATCCAGATCCATCTGGGCAAGAATTTCAGCAACACGATTTTTCATGGGTCTTGTTCCTTTTTTCCGCCCTTTTGGGCCTTTTTTGGCGGTTTTGACGCCATTTTTGATCTGTTTTTCTCTATTTTCTAAGGCCGGAGAGCGTCGCGGTTGGTGAAATGGCCTCGGGGTCGACGATAATTTCGATTAACGCAGGCTTGTTGGAAGCAAGTGCTGCGTCCAGAGCAGGTGCAAATTCTTCCGTAGTTTCCACTTTGGCGGCGAATGCGCCAAATGATTTCGCAAGTGAAACAAAATCCGGGTTGGTAAGGTCTGTGCCAGAAACCCGCTCCGGGTACTCGCGTTCCTGATGCATGCGAATGGTGCCAAGCATGCTGTTGTTGAACACAAGGAAAATAACGTTTGCGCCGTACCGCGCGGCTGTCGCCAGTTCCATCACACTCATCATGAAACAGCCATCACCAGCGCAGGCGATAACCGGAGCATCGGGGTTCGCGATTTTGGCCGCAATCGCCGCAGGCACACCGTACCCCATTGCACCCGACGTTGGGGCAAGCTGGGTTGGGAAGCTGCGGTACTGATGAAAGCGATGCAACCAGGCGGCATAGTTGCCCGCGCCATTACACATGATGGTGTTAGCAGGCAGGTGGGTGCGCATATGTTCATAAAGCTTTGAAAGCTGCACTTCTCCCGGGTTTTCAACCGGGGCGATCCATGCCTCATAAGCTGCGCGGCCCGCCTTGGTTTGTGCGGCCCATTCGGGTTTTGCGTTAAGCTTTATGCCTGCAAGCTTGTGCGCGATGGTGGTGGGGGCAGCATTGATGCCAAGTGCTGGTTGGTACACGCGCCCGATCTCTTCAGCACCTTGGTGGATATGAATGATTTTTTGTTTCGATACCGGAACATTAAGGCGTGCGTACCCGCCTGTCGTCATTTCCCCAAGACGGGGGCCGAGCACAAAAAGCACATCCGCATCTTGCATTTGCCTAATTAGGGCAGGGTTTGCGCCAATTCCCATATCGCCAATATAGTTGGGGTGCGTATTATCGAACCGGTCCTGGCATCGGAACGAGACGCAAACTGGCAAGTTGTTGTTTTCAATGAACTTTTGTGCATCAGCAACCGACTGCTTGTCCCAGCCACTGCCGCCCAGCATCACCAATGGGCGCTCGGCATTGTTTAGCAAATCTGTCAATTCTGCGAGGTCCGCATCACTGGCAGATGCCTTCGCCGGTTTGTAGGGAAGTGAGGTTTGTACGGGACAAATGCTTGTCAGCATATCTTCCGGCAGCGCAAGCGCCACGGGGCCGGGCCTGCCAGATGTGGCAACCCGAAACGCGCGCCCAACATATTCTGCGATGCGCGATGCATCGTTGATCTCAGCGCTCCATTTGGTCACTTCCGAAAGGAAACGACGATAGTCAATCTCTTGAAATGCCTCGCGTTCCACCTGATCGCTTGCCACTTGCCCAATCAGCATGATCATCGGTGTGCTGTCTTGAAAAGCGGTGTGGAGGCCAATGGTCGCGTGGGTTGCGCCGGGCCCGCGAGTCACAAAACAAATGCCGGGTTCGCCTGTTAGTTTGCCGTGCGCTTCTGCCATGTTGGCTGCCCCCGCTTCATGCCTGCACGTAACAAACTTCAGCTTGTCCGCCGCGTCATGCATTGCGTCGAGCGCCGCGAGATAGCTCTCTCCCGGTACGCCAAATGCCAAATGCGCGCCGTTATCGACCAGTGCCTGAATAAGCGCTTGCCCACCGGTTGTCTCGCTCGGGTTATCAATTGTATTTGCCATGACCCTTCCCCAATAATGGTGGGGCTCTCTCAGGCCCGCACCTCTACAGATCGGGCATAGGCGGAACCAAACCGGTTTTCAATGAAATCATTGAAATTGGCATCTTCCTGTCGCACGAAGCCCTTCTGCGGTAATTTTCCTTCAGCCACCAAATCCAGCATAGTGCATATGCCGGATGCAGTGGTAACCTGAATGGCGCTCCAGCGCTTACCCGCGATATCCTGCGCATACACTTTATGCGCATAGCTTTCCTGCATGAAGCGACCGTTCTTTTCGCCTGACACAGTGACGAAAATCAGCACCACATCCTGCAGGGTGACCGGCAGGGCATGCTCGAAAATATCTTTCATCAGATCTCGGCGTTCACTCAGGCGCAAGTCCTGCAACAGTAGCTTTAAGATATCCCGGTGGCCCGGGTAGCGCACCGTGCGATAGTTCAGGTTTGACACCTTGCCTTCGAGCGTTTCGCACAGGGTGCCAAGGCCGCCTGATGTGTTGAAGGCTTCATATTCAATGCCGTCCAGGCTGAAACGCTCCAGTTCTTCCAGCGGCGGTACTTCCATTGGGGTTCCGCCAACAATCGCTTCGCACGGATTGCAATATTCGTTGATCAGGCCATCCGTGGACCACGTAAGATTATACTTCAGCGAGTTTGATGGATATTTGGGCAGCGCACCAACCCGCATATGCACATTGTGAAGGGTATCAAAATCTTTCGCGAGGTCATAGGCAACTATGGAAATGAACCCCGGAGCAAGCCCGCACTGAGGCACAAACGCACTGTCGCTATCTTGTGCCAGAGCCTTGGTCAGGCGGGTGGATTCCACATCTTCCGTGAGGTCAAAATAATGCGCGCCAGCCTGTTTTGCTGCGGGGGCGATCAGTCGCGTCATTTCATAGGGGCAGGCAGACAGAACGGCAAACTTGCCAGCAAGCGCCATATCCAACGCGTCTTGATTAGAGACATCAAGCTGCAGCGCTTTAATCCGGTCTCCTTTGGGAAGGCGTTCCAGTGCTGATTGGCTTAAGTCCGCAACCGTAACGTCATAGTCAGTGGATTCAGAAAGCAGCGTGGCAATCATTTCACCAATTTTGCCAGCGCCCATTAACAAAATATCATGCATCAAAGTCTCCCCAAAATCACCCCGAACGGTCTGTTCATGCAAACAGACAGGCTTCTCCCCTGTGAAGCCTTTAGCGATATGATAAAGTGAAAATCCGGTCGAAATGAATGATCATGATGTGTAAATTGCATCGAAATAATTTACAAATTAACGGATATTCCGTAAAAAATGATGTGATGGATGAAACGGACAAAAAACTGCTGAATGTTTTGAGAGATAATGCACGCATATCTCTTAGTTCCCTGTCGCGTGTGCTTGGCTTGTCGCGCTCGACCGTGCAGGACCGTATCAGTAAACTGGAACGGAGAGGCATTATCGCAGGCTACACGGTGCGACTAGGACAGGACATCGCGGAACGTGAAATTCGCGCACAGGTTATGCTGAAGATTGAACCGCGAGCGCTGGATGGTGTTGTCCATTTCTGTAAGCGGCAAGTCGCGGTTACAGCACTTCACACCATATCCGGCGAATATGATCTAGCCGCCATGTTGCAGGCAGAAACTACTGCTGCCCTTGACGAAGCGCTTGATGCTATTGCCATGCAAAAAGGTGTTGAACGCACGCAGACAAGTGTGTTGCTTTCCACAAAATTCGAGCGGGCCCGTTAGTTATATAATGATGGTGTCGCTGGCCAGCTCACTTAAGCGTGATGAAGGGTGAATGGTGTGCCCGAAGGGCACTATTCTAAATAATGCCTAGCCTGATGTGTAAAATTTGCTAAGAGTAACTTTGTGACTGATATCAAAATCCAACCTAAAGCCCTTGTGCCGAGTCCAGTAGCTGCAAAAGCCTTGCGCGAAAAAGCCATTTATGGGGTAGCTATTCCCGTTGCAGATGGTGTTGATGTCATCCTTGCTGACAATGCGAAAGATTACACAGGGCCTGGAACTAACACCTATCTGGTTGGTCAGGACAGTTTGTGGATTATTGACCCGGGCCCCAACGACCCTGAGCATATTGATGCGGTTGTTGCTGCGGTTGAGGGACGGCCTGTCGAGGGTATTTTTGTTACTCACAACCATCTGGACCACAGTCCCGCTGCGACCCCATTGAAGGAAAAACTTGGCGCACCTGTCTATGGGTATGGCGGGCTTCCGGAAGAGCTGCTGCACCAATGCGACGAAGACATCGACCCGGACTTTGTGCCGGATATAGCGCTGTTGGGCGGTGAAACTGTTGGTGAAGGTCGTTGGCGGCTTCAGGTTCTTCACACACCCGGTCATTTCCCGAACCACCTGTGTTACCGCATGCCAGAGTTAGGCGTTATGTTTACTGGCGACCATGTCATGGGCTGGTCAACCACCACCATTGTGCCACCACTTGGCAACCTGTCAGACTATCTGGACAGCCTTGACGCTATCGTTGAAAGCGGTGCGGTGCGCCTGATGCCCAGCCATGGTGACCCAATCGACAATGCCGTGAACCGCATTGAGGAAATTCGTGATCACCGGATGATGCGCCAGTCGCAGGTGGAAGAATGCCTGCATCGCGGCCTGACAGCACCCGTTGATATTGTTGCCGAGTTGTATGAGGGCCTGACGCCGCGGCTGATGCTGGCAGCAGAAGGGTGCGTTCAGGCGCATATCGATCTCTATCAAGCCCGCCGCGCGCAAGCAGAACGCTATGAGCTTAACAGCGTTCAGGCTCGTTCACGGCTTGCCTTCCGCTAGGCGTACCTGCAAATGAAGTTGATCGGTCAGGGGCTGGAAGCGTATCTGGCTGATCATGTAATCGCCCCCTTTGAAAGCAGGTTTCCCTGGTATGGTGGAGACCTGCAAACATTGCGCAACAGTTTCACCGGTGCGCCAGCCCCGCTCAACGCGCAAGATCGATTGAGCGCCCCTATTGATGTGGGGGCGATCAGTGTTGCGATTAATTTCCCGCCGGACGGTGCTGAGGGCAAAGACAGGATTTTGCTGCTGGTGCACGGCCTTGGTGGCGGTGAAGACAGTAGTTACATGATCAACACTGCGCGTGCCTTCACCAAGAACGGCTATATAGTCGCCCGGATGAATTACAGAGGGGTGGGGCCTTCACGGGAAACCTCTGAACCGCCCTATAGCGCTGGCCTGACAAGCGATTTGCGCGCTACCCTGCGCTGGATTCACAAGAAATGGCCGGGGCATGATATTTTCCTGATGGGTTTTTCTCTCGGCGGGCAACTCAGCTTGCGCATGCTCGGGGAAGGTGATGTACCCCATGGGGTGAAAGCCTGTGTCAGCGTGTCCGCGCCGCTTGATCTTGCAAGCAGTCAGCGCAAGCTGGAGCGCACGCGCAACTGGGTCTATTCGCGGTATGTGGTGAACAACATGCGGGCAGACCTGAAGGGCATCAAACATCCTAAAATACAGGTGGACCCGGAGAAGCTTTCGAGCGTGCTTGCCTTTGATGAACAAGTGATTGCACCTGCTTTTGGTTTCAAAGATGCAGCAGACTATTATGCCCGTGTTTCCTGCAAGCCTCTTGTCGGTAATATCAGGTTGCCTACGCTCGCGATCCATGCGGCGGATGACCCATGGATACCTGTTGAAGATTATTTAGCTGCCAAATGGCCCGAAGGTTCGCCCGCCGGTGCGCTGATTACGCCCTCGGGCGGGCATGTTGGGTTCCATAGCAAAGGTAGTAAAGCGGCCTGGTATGAAGCTGTGGCCAAGTCTTTCTTTGAACATGTGGCTGTGACCTCACCCTGAGTTTCATACAATTTGAGGCATATTGTTCGGGTTCGTTGACGAATTCCTCAGCTTCCTGTGACAGTCTTCACCCCAGCTTTAATGGGATTGCTGACGGCCCCCTAGTTCAAGCACGATTGGGAATGAAGATGGAACTCTCAATGGCTAGCCTTGTCGACACGACGCGGATTGAAAAAATCCTGCTCGCGAAGAAGGTTGGCCAGTTTCTGGCTGCCGAGCAGGCCGATGTCGAGCGAAAAACGGTTGAAAATGTCGCGCGGGTGCTGGCGCAGGATATTTCCGAACAAGTCCGAAGCGTGCTTGCCTACGAACTCAGGCAATGCAAAAAACTGTCGCGTGATCTTGCTCACAAGATCGCCACAGACATTGAGCAGGTTTCCGGCCCTTTCTTGCAGGCGACGATGGTGTTCACAGAGGAAGAGCTAGCTTCCCTAATCCCTGACCTGGCCGACAAGTTGCGGGCGTGGGTGGCAAAACGTACCGACCTGACAGAAACACTGATTGATGTTCTGGTGCGAGAGGGTGCAGAGACAAGTCTTTCTGCACTGCTACGAAACGATATGATTACCTTGCCGGAGCGAGCGTGCGCGCAATTGATCAAAAAGCATGGTGACAACCGGCGATTGATGGACCATATGGGTGCGCGCCGCGATCTGGCGCTCGTGATTGCCCAGCAAGTTATTGATAGAGTCTCTGATCATTTCAAGTCTCTGCTTGTTAAGCATTATCTGATCGAGCCAACTGTGGCGGTGGAAATCGTTGACGCCAGTGCTTATGAAGTGATGTGGCAGCAGATTGATGGTGCTTCCACAGCGCAGGTGCATGCCTTTGTTCTTGATTTGAAAGTGAGTCGCCGCCTTACTCATCAAACCATACTTGAAATGGCATCGCGTGGTAGTATGACTTTCCTTGAAAGTTCGCTTGCGCTCCAGACCGGGCTTACAATCGACTCGGTGAAAGAGAAGCTAACCCTTAGTAATCCGCCAGAATTCGTGAAACTGATGAAGAAGGCAGCAGTTCCAGACACCCTTGCACCTAAGTATCTTCATCTGGTGAAGGCAGAAATCAATAAAGCAAGCTAAGCCTTGAAGGTGGCAGATTTACTTGGTTTTTTGAAGTTTCACATCACGCGTGCGGCGTAAACTCCTAAAAATTAACAGAAATTTTACCATACTCTTCATTAAATGCTTACACGATTGTGGGAGAATCGAGCACTAAGAGTGCTTTTGGGTATTGTAGTAAAATAGGTGTGGGCCAGAGAATATGGCTTTGAGTGCGCAAAAATTAATGAAGGCGGATACCCTTGAAAAGGTGGTATTAACGCGCCGTGTTTCCGAGTTTCTCCATCGCTCGGAAGACGATGAAGAGCGGGCAGTAATAGAGAATGTCGCTCGCATGCTGGCACAGGATGTAGCCACGCAGGTGCGCGAAGCGCTGGCGTTTGAGCTGCGGACATGCCCCTATCTGCCCCACGACCTGGCGGCTAAAATTGCCAGTGATGTGGAAGATGTAGCCGGGCCTTTCCTTGCATCTACCATGGTGTTTTCCGACAGCCAGCTTGCGGGCCTTGTGCCACACCTTGAAGAGCACGCGCATGTTACACTGGCGCGGCGTAAGGATATTGGAACCTCCACTTGTGAAGCGCTGGTGACCTTCGGATCAGAAAAAAGCGTGTCTTATCTCGTGAGGAACGAAGCGGCACCTTTGAATGAAAAGGTTCTTTCCAAAGTTGTACAACGCTTCCCCGAGCGACAGACCTTGATGGACCAGCTGAGCGCGCGGCCTGAATTGCCAATTTCGGTTGTGTCGCAGATTATCGACAAGGTTTCGGATAAATACCGCTGTCTGCTTGAGGGCCAATATGGCCTGACAAGCGATGTTTCAGACAATTTGATGCGCACGGCGGCGTCAAAAACGGTTTGGAACATGATCGAAAATGCGAGCGAAAAACAGATACATAATTATGTAGGTGACTTGCGAGCGCAGAAGAGGCTGTCGGTTGACCTGATGCTCGATATGGCAGAGCGCGGCAGTATAGCGTTTCTCGCCAGCGCGCTTGCCTATAGGTCGGGTCTAACGCTTTCAACCGCGAAAGAGATGCTGCATTCAAATGAAAGCGGTTTGTTTGTTGGCCTGATGAAGCAGGCAGATATCAGTAAGGCTGACGCCCACGCTATTCTGCAAATCCTGAGAGCCAACCGCGGCGAGGATGTGCTTTACTAAGCCTCGGAAAACCAGACGGTAATTACCGTCTGGTTTTATGCTATCTAAAATTAGTCTTCTGTGTTGCTGCCCATGCCGACAAGGCCAAGCACCGCATCTTTATTGCGTAGAAACAAGAACAGACCGCTGAACCACACCAACACAGCAGTGTAAAAGAGTGTGCCGTCTTCCATCATCTGGCCGCCTTCTTCCCAGCGTACCGTTACGCCAAGCGGGCTAAACAGGTGGAAGATAATCGCGCCTGTCATAATGCCAACGGCAAGCAGGCCGCCAAGTCCACGCGTTTTTGGGAACAGCACCAGCAGGATGGCAACCGCCTCTGCCGCGCCGATGATGTAAGCGCCAACTGTGCGGAAAAAATCGAGCCCAAGCCAGGTGCCGACGACATCAAAAATATGAACTGTGATTGGCGCATCGGTAAATTTAAACGGGAAGCTGCCACCAAAAATAATGGCAATCAGGATAACCGGTATCCATTCGATATTCTTTTTCAGAAAGTCCATCATTGTCTCCTATCGGTTCCTTAGTGCGTGATGGGATAATGCCGTGTTAGCTTCTTTTCGCCAAGCCAGGCGCGCACAAGCCCGCCCAGCGACGTTGGGCGATAGCCCCGGCGTCGGTTTTCAGCACCGATACGGTACAAGGCGCCAAATTGTTGCAGCAGAACTTTGTAAGCCTGCCCAAGCGTGGTGCGGCTATCCCAAATGTGGGTTTGCTCGCCGCCCGCGCCGTTAATTTCAATAATGCGAAAGCCCCGTCCTTCCTTGAAGGCGTCAAAGTCACCAAAGCGCACATCAAACCGTCCAATGTAAAATTCGCCAATGGATTTGGCGATGTCGTCAAAGGCGGTGGTCATCTCGTCGGTGATATGGTCTGCGCCGTTGCGGAAGATTGTGCCGCGGCTGTGGCTGCCAGCAAATGCAAGGCGGATGCTTTCACCCTCGGGCACAACGTCATCCAGCCGTCCTTCGTGGCGGTCCAGATAAATGTGGGCCAGCTTGCCGGCGCGGCTATCACGCAGGATCAGGTCACGCAGCGTGCTGTTGCCGTCACCGGTTACGCGCGGGAAATACTTCAGGGTCAGGCTGGTGATGCGGCCTTTTTTCTCACCCGGTTCGCGCACATAAAAAACACCTGCTTCACCTTCTTCGTCCACAAGGGCTTGCAGCATGAAGTTCGCGCCCGCCGGGAAGGTTTCAATGTAGCTGCGCAAATCGTCTGCTGAGTGCGCGAGCTGTACCCCAACACCGCGCATGCCAATATCCGGCTTTGCCACCAATGGAAAGCCAAGGCCCGTTTCTTTCATTGCTGAAAGCGCGTCTTCAACGGTGCGATCAATGCCGCCTTCACCGCCCCAACGCAGAACAGATACATAGTCGGATACCAGATCACGCGCATCGCCCGTCACTTCCGATAGCACCTGATATTTGCTTTCGCCCACAAGGCCCGAATAGGGCAGGGATGGGTTGCAGTTGGTCAAGAGAGTAGGCCCGAAGTGCCTGAGCGACAGCCAGCCGCAATAAATGGCGACAGGCGTGTAAAACAGATGCGGCGGCGCAAATTCAAACCATGAGGTGCGCCCGGCGCTTTCATCAAGCGCAGGCATGCCCGCGTGCGGTGCGTCTGTTCGGGGCATGCTCAGGTCACGCGCTGTCTTGGCTGTTGCCTTACTTGCTGGCATCAACACTCTCCTCAACAGCATCATCAAGCGTTGTTGCCTTTTTTGACCGGCGCGCAAGGCGCGGCGCGAGTATGATCAGGCCAAAGGCACTAAGGGTTGCGGCGATGGCTGCAAAGGTGCCGCCCATGCCGCTGAACGCACGCTGGATTTCGCTGATAAACATAACAATAGCAACCACCCACACCATGCTGGCCACAGTCATCACCGCTACAAAATGTGGCAAGGATAACCTGAGGAAACCAAAGGTCAGGTAGGTTACAAGCCGGGTGCCCGGCAAAAAACGGGAAAAGAACAGGATCAGGGTTTCCCGACCGCGCAGCCAGTTCCTGATGCGTTTGGCCCGCTTGATGGGCAGGCGTTGTCGCAAAGACCGGATTTCCCGCGCCGTCCAGCCAACGGCATACAGCGCAATGTCACCACCAACAATGCCAATGATCAGTGCGCTGATCACAAGCACGGGCGAGGCAAGCCCACCGCCCACCAGAAGGCTGCCAGCCACCAGCGCCCCGTCTTCTGTGACAAGGGTTGCAAGTGCAAGCGCAATACCCAAACCAAACGGGTCATGGGTCATGGCTTCAAGCCAGGCTGTTATCGCTTCAGGCGATGGAATCATCGGTTTCTGCTCCCCCAGAGAGCTGTCTTCTTCATTACTGTTTGCCTGTGAAGGCATGCTGTCAAGGTCATGGGCTTCCTCATCCTGTCGCCCGCAGCCTCTAGACCGTTTTGGCATCAAGCCGCAACCGTCATAATTCTGTAACCGCACGCGGTGTAATCAGCAACATAGAGATTGGCCACAGTAAATTAAGGGCTTGCACGCTTTTGTGAAGCAATTGTGCGATGTGCTGACAGGGCCGTGAGGGGACAGAGATGATTAATATTCTGGTTTTATGTACGGGCAATTCGGCGCGTTCCATCCTTGGCGAAGCGCTGTTTGGTGGGCTGGGCAAGGGCCGCGTTCAGGCTTTCAGCGCGGGCAGCAGGCCAGCGGGCAAGGTGAACCCCTTCGCGGTTGAAAGGCTTCAGGCCGAAGGGTTTGACACGTCAAACTTCCGGTCCAAAAGCTGGGATGAATTCACCGGCGAAGGCGCACCGGAAATTGATATTGTCGTCACCGTTTGCGGCAATGCGGCGGGGGAAACCTGCCCCGTCTGGATTGGTGGGCCTGTTACCGCCCATTGGGGATACCCGGACCCTGCCGGTGTTGAAGGCAGTGACGGTGAAATCCGCGCTGCGTTCAAGCAAGTTTATGATGGCCTGAAGGCAAACATAGAGGCGCTGCTGGCGCTTGATATTGAAGGTATGGACAAAGCCACACTGAAGGCGCGCATGCTGGAAATCCACGCAGTCGGGGGGAACGCATAATGCAACAAAAGCTGCCAACGAAGTTACTTGGGGAATTTATCGGGACAGTGTTCTTGCTCGCAACCGTTGTTGGCTCCGGCATCATGGCGGAAACGCTGGCGGGTGGTAATGTGGCGCTTGCGCTTTGGGGCAACACGGCGGCTACGGGTGCCATTCTTGTGGTGCTGATCCTTGTGTTTGGCCCCTTGTCGGGGGCGCATTTTAACCCGGCGGTTACGCTGGTGATGTTGGCGCGCGGCGATGTTACCAAAGGCGAAGCCGCCGCCTACATTGTCACGCAAATTGTGGCCGCCATCGCGGGCGTGATGCTGGCGCACCTGATGTTCGATGTGGAGATCATGCAGGCGTCGGTGAAGCACCGTACCGGGCTGGGGCAGTGGGTGTCAGAAGGGGTGGCAACCTTTGGCCTGCTGATGACAATTTTGGGCTGTGTGCGCCACCGGGCTGACGCTATTCCTTATGCGGTAGGGCTTTACATTACGGCGGGTTACTGGTTCACCGCTTCCACCAGTTTTGCGAACCCCGCCGTAACCATTGCGCGCTCAATGACCGATAGCTTTTCTGGCATTCTGGCGTCTGACGTCCCTGCCTTCATCGCCACCCAGCTTGTCGGTGCCTTCCTCGCCTTTTTCGTGATGAAGCAGTTTCCTGCTTCGGAAGAGGGTGCCTAACCGACTTCATATTCAATTGATTTGCGAGGCCTTGGTTGATTTTGTCACTACAGAGCAAGCAATTCTTTGAAGTATGACGCCGCTTCGTCACCAGATACAGTGCTAACAATGCTCAAAAGTGCGGGCGTGGTTTTGCTGGGCTGATTGAAAAACTGACGGATGATCTCGGTGGTTGGCTCGCGGCCATACCGTTTTTCAAATGCTGCCAGTGCCAGCGGGCCTTTGCGGTACAGCACCAGATAAGGGCCGCGCGCTGTTATGCCCTCCCGCCAAATGGGGGGTAGGGCCTCGCCTGCGATTTGTTTTTCGAACTTTTGCAGAAACTCACCATAAGCGTCTTCGCCGAATATGGTGCGAACGGCGAGCAATGCGGAATATTCCGCCAGCGCCTCATTCAGCCAGTTTTCAACCCCGGTGAAGTCGGCGCCGCTGGCCCAAAAATGTGCAAACTCGTGGCACAGAAACAGGGTCAGTGCTTTTGGCGATGACTTTCCGATATCTGTCAGCACGATATAGTTTTCCCGCGCATAGCCGCTCTCTGCGCGCTCTGTGACCACCAGTTTACCGGTGGGCAGTTTGTTTTGGTTACCAAACAGGGTGTTCAACTCCTGTGTGCAGGCGTTTGCCTGCCGGGTCAGCGCGTCAATGCCTTTGGCTTCAGGGCGCAAGTCAAAAATGGTGAAATTATCCGTGCTGGTCACTCTCGGGTTGCGGGCAAGGGTGAAGGCGATATCAAGCCGTGGGTCTGCGTTATGGATCGTGACTTGGTCGCTTGTCGTGGTGACCTGCCCTGTTGAAATGCCTTGCCAATTGCCGTTGATATCAACGGTCAGGTCTGCAGACAGTAGCTTTGAAAAGCTGGCATCGATCGGGAACCAGAATGAATCCACATTCAGCTCCACCACATCAGGTGTGATGCTGTTGATTTTGTTCGGCAAGGGTGTGGGTAGCAGCACCCCATCATAATGGATATGAAATTGTAGCGGCTTACCTGCGGGCGGACTTTCAAGCGTGACATGTAGTGCCCAAAAATCCGCAAAGCCTGAGACTTTCTCTATCGCGCTCTCTGTCACGGCGTCGCCGCTGATGGTTGGTTTGTTGAGCGTGTCCCGAAGATAGAAAGTTCGTTTTGCGGTGCCCGGGTTGTTGACGGTGATCAGCCAGCTTGCATCCATATAGCCTGTGGCTGGTTCTATCTTCAGCTTGCCTTGATAGTGATAATCCGCCGCCGCCCCGGCGATGGACAATCCGAAAAAGCTGATGAGCAAGATGAGTGGTTTTATGACGTTTGTATATTTGCTGTCGCGCACGAAGTTTCTCCCCCCGGAGTTTTTCAGGCCATAGCTCACAAGTCAGAGTTCTAATCTCAGAATGCTCAGGCCAATTATTATTATATCCTGATATAGGGAGCAGGGGGTGCGAACTTCAAGGGAGGGGCGGTTGGACCCTGCCTTTAAAACGCTACCGCGAGCGAAAGGCGTGCCTGCCTTGGCACCAAGGGGTGGGCGTGGACGTCCGCCACGGGCGTGGCTTCATTCGCCAGTTGGCTTTCAAAGAAATAGCTGATGTCCGGCGCGTCGCTGTTCAGCAGGTTCAGGACTTCAAGGCCAAGGCGGAAACGACCCACCTCATAAAAGCCACCCCAGTTGAGTGTGGTGGTATTGTTTGATGTAACGCTGCCATCTTCAATCAGCGGTGCAGCACCCACGTGCCGTAGAATGAGGTTGGAGGTAAAGCCTTCAAAGGGTTCCAGCTTCAACCCGGCGCTGAACACGGTTGGTACCGCGTTTGGAATGCGGTCATCAACCTCATTCCGAAAGCGGGCGTTTGTGACGGCATAGTTGGCAAAGATGTTGGCCCATGGGTTGATCCGCCAGAAGATGCTGCTCTCCAGCCCATAACGGCGGCTGCCACCCTGTGCCTCTACGGTGCCCGCATCGCCCACATACACAAGCTCAGAGTCCAGATTAAGCCAGAAGCCAACCAGCGCCAGTTTCACTGGCCCTGTCTCGTACCGCATGCCCAGCTCTGCCCCGCGTGATTTCACGAGGAGGGGCACTGCATCCACCGGGTCACCTGTCGCTGGGTCAATATTGATGGTGGCACCGCGCGCATCATTTGAATGGAAGCCTTCGCCGTAACTGGCATAAAGCTCAACCTCGTCCGAAAGCGGATAAGCAAGCGACAGGGACGGCGAAAAGATAGTGTAGGTTGCATTGTCGCTGTTGGGTGCGCGGGCGGCCTTTACTTTCACATCCAGCGTGTCAGTGCGCAGGCCAGCTTCCACACGCAGGTCGTTAAATTCGGTACGGACGATAGCAAAGCCGCTGTAGCTGGTGGATTTGATTTTGTCGCTGCGGACCAGCGTGTGACGAACACGGCCCGCCGTGCCATAAAGACCAATGTCGTCAATATCGTCATGGCGAAACTCTGTACCGACCACAAGGTCTGTCTCGTCGCCAAGGGCCCAGCCATATTCAAATGAAGACCCGTAAATCTTGCGGCTGTCAAACTGTTCAAACTCGTCCCCCACCTGTGGCAAGCGATGCTGGGAGGTGCCGCCGATAAACGGCTTGCCTGGTATGATCGGGGTAAATGAGGGAACAGTGCCGTTCAGGAAATAGGTGAAGTTCGAAAACAGCTGGAAATCATAATCGACAAAATAGGCAGAGAAACGCAGGTTTTCTGCCTCCACCTCAGCGGTGGCGCTGTAGCGTTCGGTATTGCCGCCAAGGTCCGGGTCGATGGAGCCGAACAGGTCAAGCTCTCCTGCCTCTACGAGCCGCAGCGGTATCTGGTCGGTTGAGAACCAGTCTGCGTCATAACCGCTGAAGCTGACGCGCCACTCAGCCCCCGACGTTTGACCCGATACTTTCAGGAAGCCGTTCAGTTTTTCCAGGTCTTCTTCAACCTCGAACGGTCCGTCGTATTTTTCGCCCTCAAGTGCTGCCAAGATATGGATGTTTGGCGTAATGTCGAAGCTGCCAGCCACCAGCGCACGGCCATAACCGAAGCTGCCATAGGTGACGCTTGCTAAACTGTTTTCAAGCCGGTCATAGGTGCGAATGCGGGCATTGCCGGCGGAGGCAAAATCCCCCACTTCGGCATGATAAGGGCCTTTTTGGAAATCCACCCGCTCTACAAGCTCAGGGATCAGGATGTTGAGGTCTGTATAGCCTTGGCCATGTCCGTGCGAACGCATGTTCAAGGGCACGCCGTCCACGAAGGTGGCGAAATCAGTACCATGGTCCAGATTGAATCCGCGCAGGAAAAACTGGTTGGCCTTGCCGGTGCCCGAGTGCTGGGTTGCGATCAGGCCGGGTACAACTTCAAGAATTTCCCCGACGCGGGAAATGGGGCGGTCCTTCAGGTCATCATAGCCCACTGTGCCGCTGGAGCCCGTGAAGGCTGTACCAATAGACTCGAGCGCGCGGCCCGATACTTCAATCAGGTCAGGCTCGTCTGTTGACGCGTCTGTTACAGCAACAGCCTGTGCGGATGATGTGGACAGCAACAGCAGGGATAAGGACAGGCTAATCATGGGTACTCAATCAAACTCAAAAAACTGGGCTGCGGTATCGCTAGCCGTAGCTTAGGCCCTTTTCAACACAAACTGCTAAAGTTCGTCAACCATTTGAGCAAGAGCCATGAGACAAGCCGTTGCCAGATGGCGACAGCGTTCCGGGCTCCAGCCCCAGTCCTCGTCCGGCAGATCAGCATTGTCCTTAAACGGCATTTCAAGTGTCATGGCGAGGCAACCATGGGTTTCGGCCACATAGTCAGTGCATTTCCTGAGGTCTGACGAATTTGGTGCATCAACCGGATAACCATGTTCCCTCTGAAAATCGGGCGACAGGTCCACGAGCAGGGACTGGTACCTGTCCAGTAGTTTAAGCTGCTTGTCGGTCACAGATGGGATGCCTTCAAACCCGGCGATGAAGTTATATGGCAATGCCTCGTCACCGTGCACATCCAGATGGAAGTCAGCACCTGTTTCTGCCATTTTCTGCCGCACGAGGAACACCTCTGGGCTGCGGTCCTTGGTGGCGTCTTTCCATTCCCGGTTCAGGTTTGCGCCCGCTGCGTTTGTGCGCAGGTTTCCGCGCTTTGACCCGTCAGGGTTCATATTAGGCACAATATAGAAATGTGCTTTTTCCAGAAGCTTGCGGGCGACCGGATTGTCATCATCCAGCAAAAAGTCAAACGCGCCTTCCATCCACCATTCGGCCATGGTTTCGCCGGGGTGTTGGCGTGCGATTAGCCAGACGGCTTTGCGGCCTTCTGCACCGTGGCCAATTTCAATAAGGTCCATATCCTGACCGTCAAGCGTATGGCCAAGAACGCTGGCGCTTGCGAGCGGATGGCTCGCCGCGTCGGCAACCAAGTCAGCATGGCGTTCCATGGAATAGGGGGCGAAGTAAGCGAAATAGAGGCTGTCCTGCTCTGGCTCGATGGACCAGACCAGTTTGCCGTCTGAATAATTTGCCGGAATGCGGAACCAGTTTTCCCGGTCATAGGAAGCGCAGGCATGATAGCCCTCCCAGCCGTCTGCATAGGCGGCGTCTGCGGCATTTTCGATGGTGAAGGTGCAGGCTACGTCTTCCACGCCTGAAGCACGGAAATGAAACCATTGGAAAAAGTCAGAGTTGCTATCCTTGCGGATGCGGAGCCGCACGTTCGACGGGGTGCCGCTGTCCACAACCTCAATGTTGCCACTGTCAAAACTTGATGAAATCAGCATGCCGCCCTCCTGAATATATTTACCGGTGTGATTTATAGCTGTTCCAGTCCACACCCCCACCCGGCCACCGTACGGAAGTATATTATGGGTGGTCGGGTGAGGGTGTGGGCCGGTGCTGTATCAGCCAAAAAGTCATCTCAACTAACACCTTTGGCCCGAGTCTTTACCTTAAGGCGTGAGTGGCGGCAAGAGCAGGTGCTTTTTGTGGTTGAGACGCTGTGTATTTTATTTGCGCGCTACCAACGGGTTAGCCTTTAACTCGATTTTGGGCATTGATTCTGGCTGGCAAAATAGTCCCGTTTCGGTATTATATAACCACTGACGCAAATAGCGTGAGCGGACACCCCAGCTATCTAACCGGGGAAAGGAGGCACCTGACCGCAAGGCAGGTGTCTCTGTGTTGTTAGGAGAACCGCACCAGCCCATCAAAGTATATTTATACGTTTTGGCCGGGTGGGGGGCATGAGCAGCAGTTAACGGGACAAAAAACACAGTTTTCCCGAAAAATGCAGTGCCCCGTCTGATTTTGCCCGGTTATTTGCGGTTTCGACTATTGACAGCATGGGGGGGCATCAGTATTGTCCGCCGCCAATGGATTCGAGCAGTGACGGATTCGGCGCTGCGGCCTTGAATGAGTATCCAAACAGGTGATTGTTCAAGTGCAAGTTTTAACTGGTATTTTTAGGAAGACGAGCCATGAAAGTTCGCAATAGCCTGAAGTCCCTCAAGTCGCGTCACCGCGATTGCCGCGTTATTCGCCGCAAGGGCCGTATTTTGGTGATCAATAAAACGCAGCGTCGTTTTAAAGCTCGCCAAGGATAAGATTTCGCAGTCGGCTTATTTATAAGCCAGCCTGCTCTTAAGATTGTTTAGCCGCGCACCCTTTGCTAGGGTTGCGCGGCTAAAGCATTTTGGGTGAAGTGCTCAAATCTATTTAGGGGTGGGTTTATTTATGCTGCCGAATGCAGTTCTGTTCGATATTGGCAATGTGTTCATTCACTGGGATCCGCGTCTTTTATATCAAAAACTGATCACTGACGGTGACGAGTTGGACTATTTTCTTAGTGAGGTGGTGACACTTGAATGGCATAGCGAACATGACAGGGGCCGCCCTTTTGCTGATGGGGTAGCTGAACTGTCTGCCAAGTTTCCGGAGTATGCAGAGCTTATTCATGCGTTCGATGAACGCTGGGAAGAAACCCTTGGAGGGGTGATCCAGGGTACGGTCGATGTCATGTCCGATTTGGCAGAACGAGGCATTCGTATCTATGGGCTTACCAACTTCTCGCAGGAAAAATGGCCTACCTTTTGTCGCCAGCATTCCTTCACTGACCTGTTTGAAGGGGTGGTGGTGTCCGGCGAGGAAAAACTGATCAAGCCAGATCCACGTATTTATCAAACGGCAATTGCCCGCTTCCATCTGGACCCTGAAGCAACGGTTTATGTGGATGATAGGCGCGAAAATGTGCTTGCCGCAGAACAACTGGATATGATTGGACACCAGTTTACCGCGGCCAGTGTGCTTAGGGACTTTTTCGAAAAGCTTGAAATATTGAAGTAAAGGGCAGGCGCACCCTCTATCTCACTTATTTCAGCTCATTCCCGCTGATCCAGGCAATGTGCAAAACATTGGTTGCACCCGGTGTTCCAAAAGGCACACCTGCAGTTACTACAATGCGGTCACCAGCCGCGACCATGCCATGCCGGATGGCCATGCGTTTGGATTTGCCGATCATTTCTTCAAAGGTTTCAATGTCCTTTGTTTTCACCGTATGCAGGCCCCAAACGATGCTGAGGCGTCGTGCAATTTCCGTGCGCGGGGTAAGCGTCAGGATTGGGGCAGACGGACGCTCACGTGCGGCGCGAATGGCGGTTGAGCCCGACGTGGTGAAGGTTACAATCGCCTTCGCGTCAATGCTTCTTGCCACCTGCCGTGCAGCAGCAGTGATCGAATCAGCCGTTGAAGAGTTGGGCGTTGCGCTCTGATCCTGCCGGTTGGCAAGGTATGAGGGTTCACCTTCAATGCGGATCGCAACCCGGTTCATCACGCCAACGGCTTCGGTCGGATAGTCACCAACAGCTGATTCAGCAGAAAGCATCACTGCGTCAGCGCCGTCCATCACGGCGGTTGCCACATCTGAAACTTCCGCGCGTGTTGGCACAGGGGATGTAATCATCGACTCCAGCATCTGGGTGGCGACCACGACAGGTTTACCGGCCTCGCGCGCCACAGCGATGATATGCTTTTGAATGCCCGGCACTTTTTCAACAGGTTCCTCGACACCAAGGTCACCGCGCGCAACCATAACGCCGTCTGCCAGCTCAACGATTTCATCAAGTGATTCAACAGCAGCGGGTTTTTCGATTTTCGCCATGATGGCTGCTTTGCCGGCCAC
The DNA here is from genome assembly GCA_965199355.1 of Kordiimonas sp. Lineage (GTDB taxonomy): Bacteria > Pseudomonadota > Alphaproteobacteria > Sphingomonadales > Kordiimonadaceae > Kordiimonas. Next base: position 433,898 of record CBDARB010000015.1, on the reverse strand, counting down.
CAGTTTTTTTGCTTCCGCAACATCTGCAGCGCGCTGAACGAACGACAGTGCCACCCAGTCCACGCCTTGCGTTAGGGCAAAGGTAAGGTCTTTCCGGTCTTTGGCAGTGAGTGCTGCGAGCGGTAGGACGGCGTTCGGTACATTCACGCCCTTGCGATCAGAAAGAGCACCACCAACAACCACGGTACAGCGGGCGCTGTCGCCAAAGTTTTCTTCAACGCGCAGGCGGATTTTGCCGTCATCCAGCAGAATGTTGGTGCCTTCCTCAATAGCGGCGAAAATTTCCTTGTGCGGCAAGCCAACACGGGTTTCGGTTCCCGGTTCTTCCGAAAGGTCAAGTGTGAAGGTCTGGCCTTCCTTTAGCATCACTTTGCTATCCGCAAATTTGCCTACACGCAGTTTAGGGCCCTGAAGATCCGCAAGAATGGCAATGGGCCTACCGGTTTCTTCCTCCACTGTGCGAATAGCTTCAACAAGCTTGGTCTTGTCGGCATGTTCGCCGTGGCTCATGTTCAGTCTGAATACGTCTACACCCGCATGGAACAGGGCGCGGATTTGCTCCAGATTGCCTGAGGCTGGTCCCAGCGTTGCAACAATCCGGGTTTTACGGTCACGGCCACTCGTTTGGCCTTGAAGAGGCGAGCTCGTCATGGTGTTTGGTTTTTCCATTTCTAATTCTTGACAGTCAGGCAGCACATACTAGGGTCTGCCGGGCATAACTATACCCGGATGGACGGGTTCCGTTTTGCCGATCCTGTATTTTTCCCTCATGCGATTGGTACCCTAATGCCGCACACAATGGAACAGCCAGTTTTAATAAATCGCGATGCGCGCATGGGCGTGATTTTGCTTTGTGACCATGCCACCAACCATGTGCCAGACGGATATGACAGTTTAGGTCTCGCTCCTGAACATTTTGATGATCATATCGCCTATGACATCGGGGCAGAGGCAGTGACGCGCAAAATCTGCCAAATGATGGGGGCACCCGCGGTGCTTGGCCCGGTGTCGCGTCTGCTGATTGATTGCAACAGGGAACCTGATCATCCAACCCTCGTGCCGCCGATCAGCGACGGCATTGAAATTCCTGCCAATGGTGATTTGACAGATGCGGCGATCAAGGCACGGATGGATGCCTATTACCACCCGTTCCACGAGGCGTGTGAGCAACTTGTCGCCGACCACCTGGACGCTGGTATGGTGCCGCTGTTGCTGGCGGTACATAGTTTCACGCCAAAAATGAATGACGAAGACCGCATCTGGCATGTGGGGTATTTGTGGAATCAAGACCCGCGTCTTGCCCAGGCAATGATTGGCCTTATGGAGCGAGAGACAGATTTGATTATTGGCGATAATCTACCCTATTCCGGTAAAGACCTGTATTATACCATGCAACGGCATGGTGCAGACCATGGCTTGCCGCAAACCACACTGGAAATCAGGCAGGATTTGCTGGATACAGATGATAAAGCGAGGCAATGGGCGGAGCTGATTGCCGAATTGCTGGATGAATGCCTGAACCGGGATGACCTGAAAACCCGTAAGTACTATGGTTCGGCAGCACATAAAGGAGCCTGATGATGAGCGATATTGACCCGAAAGAAGCCCAGATTGAAGCTGCTGTTTTCCGCCGCCTTCTGGCGCACCTTGATCACCGCAAGGACGTGCAGAATATTGACCTGATGGGATATGGCGGCTTCTGCCGCAACTGCCTGTCTGACTGGTATGCGGAAGCCGCAGGTGACTTGGGAATGGACGTGGACAAAGAAGTCGCTCGCGAGCGTATTTATGGCATGCCTTACGGTGACTATAAGGCAAAGTATCAGGGCAAGGCGAGTGAGGAGCAGCTTGCTCGCATGAACGAAAGCGTTGCCAAAAACAAGTAAGCCTAAACAGGTTGCCTTAGCCGCAAACCGATACATATCACGCTTAAGCTTTTTCAGGGCCGGTGTTGCGGCCCTGTTTGTTTAGGGGAATGGTAAATGGATATTGCTGGCAAAACGGCGTTTATAACCGGCGGTGCTCACGGTATTGGGCTCGCGATTGCCCGGTCTTTGGCGGCGCGCGGCGCGAAAGTAATGCTTGCCGATATAAATGCTGATGCGCTCACAGAGGCGTCTGCCAGCCTCGCTGCTGAAGGGACTGATGTTGGCTCGGTGGTTTGTGATGTGGCAAGTGAAGCGGCTATGCGCGCTGCCGCGGACGCCACCATCAAGCGGTTTGGCAAGGTCCATATTGTTGTGAACAACGCAGGTGTTGGCAATGGTGGCCGGGCTGGTGAAACATCGCTGGATGACTGGCGCTGGATTGTCGACATCAACCTGATGGGCGTTGTTTACGGCGTGGAGATGTTCACGCCGCTTATCAAATCCCACGGTGAGGGTGGCTATATCATCAACACGGCATCCATGGCGGGCCATGTGGCGAGCGCGGTGATGGCGCCCTACCATGCAACCAAATTTGCGGTGGTCGGCTATTCTGAGTCTTTGAGAGAAGATCTGGCGCGAGATAATATCGGTGTCAGTGTGTTGTGCCCGGCATGGGTGCGAACGCATATTTACAAAAGCTCTCTCGGTAGTCCAACGCTTCGCGATGTGGATATAAACGCGGATGAAGAGGACAGTTTCTCTGCCATGAAGCAGGTTGTGGAAAGCGGTATCGAGCCAGAGCTGGTTGGTGACTGGACGGCGGACTGTATCGAGGCCGGACGCTTTTATATTTTCACTCATCCATCGATGGAAGCATACATCAATATGCGGCATGACCAGATTCGTAACGATTATGCGGCCTGCGCCGCTGATCCACGACTGGCAAACGAACCGGATGCGCTGCCTATCCCATCAGAAACATAGGCAAGACAAGGGTTTAATAAAATTTCCGACAAGCTGATTGCACCCCATGATGCAGGTCGTTATGGTGCCGGTCCACTTGGGCGAAGCAGTGCCCTACAGCTATTTCTAGGAGTATATTCATGGTTCAGGCAGGCGGTGTTGCAGGCGATCAGCTAAGGTCTTTCATTGAGCGTATCGAGCGCCTTGAGGAAGAGAAAAAAGGTATCGCGGAAGACATCAAGGAAGTTTTCGCCGGGGCCAAGGCTGTAGGGTTCGATACCAAGGTTATGCGCAAAGTGATTGCGCTTCGTAAAATGGATCAGGCTGACCGCCAGGAGCAGGAAGCGCTTCTTGATGTTTATCTTCACGCTATTGAAGGCGGTACACTGCCGGAGCCGACGGAGTAAGCCATAATATTGGTGGCGACGTTATTTTAGAAGGACGTTTCTGTCCTGCTGAAACATCTTGTCAAACCTGTCCTGATATTCGGTGGGCAGGGTAGGGCGGTTGCCACGTATTGCGCGGCTCATTGGTGCAATCAAAGACCGCCTAAGCGTTTTGCGATATCTCTCCTGCCGTTCGCGTGGGAGTTTCGACGTTAGAAAATTCAGCGCACGGGTAGCGTGGAGTGCTGCGCCACCGAAGGACCGATTGCGTTGGAAGGCAGCGGGATTGAACTCTGGCAGGGCTATGTCAAGCGGCTGGGCAAAAACGGCTTTAACAAATTGATCTGGTTCAGCCTTAAGGTCTTCGTAATCACGCACATGCACGTTTGTTTCATCAAAGGCACTTTGTAGTGCTGCCACCGGCTTTTCCCACGTAAGTGTTTGAGTATCTATTGAGGCAACAAAGGCATTCAATGATTGAAAGCCGCCCCGCCTGACCAGTTGCACATAGTAGGAGGGCAGGAGGTCGGTGAAGTTCCTGATGGTGAAGCTTATCCTCACATTGTAGCCAGCGAATACCTCCGCGAGGATGGGCGCAACCCGATCTGCATGCGGATAAAAGGCTGCCTGCCTGGCTTCGAAGGGCTCATCCAGTATGGACTCGTTTGACATAAGTAGGCGTTTGTTTTTTTGTTTGTCCAGCAGTTCGGCAAGACGCTCTCTGGCTTGCATAATGCCTGCGGCTTGCGTTGTCGCACGGCGCGCGGCAACCAGCGCCCGGTGAAGTGGGTCAACATCGCCCCTCATGGCAAACCGGTGCGGAAAAAATATACCGCTGGCGTTAAGCAGGTTTTCATTGGCATGAAAATATGCTGACAGGCTGGTTGTGCCCGTTTTTGGTGCGCCGCAATGCAGGTGTATATCTATTTTGCTCTGTCCTGTTTGCATCGGTCAGGTCGTTTACACGCGTTCAAAAACCATGGTGTCGCCAAGGAAAGCTCTAGATATGGTGTTGACTGCTTCCGGTTCTCCGGTGGTTAGCAAACGGCAATATGGCGAGCCCGTTTGTTTGAACCTTGGCCGACGTTCCAAATAATTCTTGAGGGAACTTGCCACAATTTCAGGCTGACTGAAAATGGTGATGTCGTCGGGTAATGCCTTCTGGAAATGGTCTTCAACGAGCGGGAAGTGTGTGCAGCCCAGAACTGCGCTGGAAGCCGTGTCAGCATCAGTTTCGTCCACATAGCCGGATATCAGGCCACCAAGGGGGGCATTGCCTGCACCCCCTTCAATCGCATCAACAAGGCCAGGGCAAGCTTTCTGGACCAGTGTTATGTTAGGCGCGCGTTTTGCTACTTCTTCTGCGTAGGCATTGCTTTCCACAGTTTTTCGAGTGGCAAACAGCAAAATACTTGTTTCCTGATCAGAAACGTTTTCCGTGTCAGAGGACCAAGGCATTCCGGTTATGGCTTCTACCATAGGAACCAGAACGCCAAGGATACGGTTATCCGGATGATGATTAGGGAGCCAATTTTGCTGAAGGGTTCTAAGCGCCACGGCAGCAGCAGTGTTGCATGCCAACACAACCAACGAGCAGCCTCTTTGCATCAGCGCATCAACACCAGCCTTTGTCAGGTCAACAATCTGGTCATTGCTCCGGTGACCATAGGGGGCGTTCTTATGATCACCGTAATAAAGGAAGGATTGGTTTGGCAGTTCCTGCATCAATGCTCGCAGAATGGTCAGTCCGCCGGACCCGGAATCGAAAACACCAATCACATTTGTTCCTTAACGCCTGAGGCCATGCTCCTCCAGCTTGCGATAGAGGGTCGACCTGCCAATACCTAACCGTCGGGCCACTTCAGCCATTTTGCCATCATAGTAGCGTATGGTTTGCTGGATCACCTCCGCCTCGATAGACACCAAGGGACGAACATGCCCGTCAGCAGCCATCAGATTAATTAGGGAAGATTTATCACTGGCACCAGCGGAAACATCCTTTTGAAGTGGTATTTCAGTAGCTATTTGCGGCGATTGTATGTTGGCACTCTTTGGTGCGCCTGAAAGGTTCGGGAAATCTGCCGGATGAAGCGTGTTGTGGTCCGAGAGGATGACAGCTCTGAAAATGGCGTTCTGAAGTTGTCGGATATTGCCGGGCCAATGGTAGCTTGTGAGCGCTTCAAGAGCATCCGGGGAAATTTTTCGCTCCGGCAGATTTTCCATCTCTGGCATTAGTTTCAGGAAATGATCCACAAGGGCCGGAATGTCTTCCCGGCGCTCTCTGAGCGGTGGCAGATTGATGGGGAAAACATTCAACCTGTAATACAGATCTTCCCGAAAACTACCCGCCGCCACACAGTCAGCTAGATTGCGGTTAGTGGCAGAGATAATGCGAATATCCACCTTGATACTGGACTTGCCACCAACCGGGTCAATCTCCCGCTCTTGAAGCGCCCGCAAGAGTTTGACCTGAACATCGCTTGGCAGTTCCCCCACCTCGTCCAGAAACAGGGTGCCGCCGCTCGCTTCCTGGAATTTGCCGATGCGTTTTTCGGTTGCGCCCGTAAAGGCCCCTTTTTCGTGGCCAAAAAGAATGCTTTCAACCAGATTTTCAGGAATAGCCCCGCAGTTAACCGCGACAAATGACTGGCCCGCACGGTCGCTTGCGGCATGAATGGCGCGGGCAAACACCTCTTTGCCAACGCCTGATTCGCCGTCAACCAACACAGGGATAGAGGCCCTTGCTGCCTTCTTGGCCAACTTGAGCGATTGCCGGATTGCGGGGCCATCCCCCACCAGCTTATCAAACCCGTCAACAGACATACCTTTTTGCATGGGTTCGATTTCACCGACCAGATCGTTTGTTTCAAGCCCGGCTGCAATGGCGGTTCTAATGCGCTCTGCACTTGCAGGCTTGACGATAAAGTCGCTCGCGCCAGCTTGCATAGCCTCCACGACCGTATTGATGGAGGAATGAGCTGTAAGCATGATGACCGGGAGGTTGGGGAAGTTAGGACGAAGTCTTTTTAGAACCTCAATGCCGTCCATGCCGGGCATCATAAGGTCAAGAAGGATGATATCGATGCTGCTGCCTTTGCTGCTTTCCATCAAGGCAAGCGCTTCCGCCCCTGATAGGGCGACAAAAGGCGTATAACCAGCCCGCGCAACAATACCTTCCAAGAGCGTACTCTGCGTGATCTCGTCTTCAACAATAAGTACCGATTGTTGCGTCATGGTGCACCTGATTGTGGTTTTTGCCTGTTTTTTTCTCGCACCGATTCGGCGCGGGGCTGTATCGTTTCAGGACACCGGTTAACAAAAAGGTAAAGATAAAATTTTTCCTATTTCTCTGATCGAAAGAAAGAAACTTGCTCAAATTTGCATTTGCGTTACCTTTTCTTAGCCAGCGCAACTGGTTTGTTGAGGGGCAAAAGGCTTGTCCGCAATGTGGCGAGTATTTGAAGCCAGCCGCGCATATTTTTTTAACCAATATCAGTTTCACGGAGAATGCTCATGAAACTTGCAGTGATACGGGAACGGCGCGATGCGGAAAAACGCGTGGCTGCGTCCCCGGAAACGGTGAAGAAGCTGATCGGCCTAGGGTTTGACATAACAGTTGAATCCGATGCTGGTCTTGCGGCTTCCATACCGAACACGGAATTTGAAGCGGCAGGTGCGAAGATTGCCCCTGATCTTGCTGCCGCAGTAAAAGAGGCCGACGTTATTTTCTCGGTTCAGGGGATGGATGGCAGCGATGCAGCCAAGGCCAAGAAGGGTGCGCTTCAGCTTGCATCCCTTAACCCGTTTGTTGAGGGTGACCGTTTGAAAGCATACGCCGACGCGGGCCTGACGGCGGTCGCGATGGAGTTTGTGCCGCGGATTACGCGGGCCCAGTCCATGGACGTGCTCTCAAGCCAGTCTAACCTTGCGGGCTATAAGGCAGTTGTTGATGCCGCTGAGTCATACGGTCGGGCGTTCCCGATGATGATGACCGCGGCGGGCACCGTTGCCCCGGCCAAGGTTATGGTAATGGGTGCAGGCGTTGCTGGCCTTCAGGCAATTGCAACAGCGAAGCGTCTTGGTGCGATTGTAAGTGCAACTGACGTTCGCCCAGCCGCCAAAGAGCAAGTCGAAAGCCTGGGCGGCAAGTTCGTGATGGTGGAAGACGAAGAAACCGAAGCAGCGGAAACCTCAGGCGGTTACGCCAAGGAAATGAGCGACGAATATAAAGCCAAGCAAGCCAAGCTGATCGCAGACACGCTTGCCAAGCAAGACATCGCCATCACAACCGCGCTTATTCCGGGCCGTCCGGCACCTGAGTTGATCACTGAAGAGATGGTCAAATCCATGAAGCCGGGCAGCGTTATCGTAGACCTTGCCGTTGAAATGGGCGGTAACTGTGCGCTGTCAAAAGCAGGTGAAACGGTCGAAGCACACGGTGTGACCATTCTTGGCCACAAGAATGTGCCGTCGCGGCTTGCAGCAGATGCCTCTGCGCTTTATGCGCGCAACCTGCTGCATTTCATCACCCCGCACGTCAAGGAAGGCGTGCTTGAAATTGATTTCGAGGATGAGATTGTTACCGAATCTGTTGTCACAAAAGACGGCGCAATCGTTCACCCCCGCCTGACAGGAGGCGAGTAATGACTGAATTAGTAATCAGCCCCTTTATCCAGCAATTCAGCATTTTCGTGCTGGCGATTTTTGTTGGTTATTATGTTGTATGGTCGGTGACACCCGCCCTGCACACACCGCTTATGAGTGTAACCAATGCGATTTCATCCGTGATCATCGTTGGTGCGCTTATCGCGGCTGGCCCTGAAGGTGTCAGCTTGTCGAAAGTGCTGGGTGCCATCGCGATTGGGCTTGCTGCTGTGAATATCTTTGGTGGCTTTGCTGTCACGGCGCGCATGCTCGCCATGTATAAGAAAAAGAAGTAAGGAGCAGGCTAATGTCACAGACTTTTGTCGATTTGACAGCTGTCGCCTATATGGTCTCTGCTGTCCTTTTTATCCTCAGTCTGCGGGGCTTGTCCTCGCCTGAAACCAGCCGTCAGGGTAATGTTTTTGGTATTCTTGGTATGACAATCGCGATTGTCACCACGGTGCTGAACCCTGAAATTGTCAGCCTTGACTGGATCATCGGTTCAATCGCTGTTGGCGGTATTGTTGGTTTTGTTATTGCGCGCAAAATCGCCATGACAGAAATGCCGCAACTGGTGGCCGCCTTCCACAGTCTTGTGGGCCTTGCTGCCGTATTGGTGGCCGCAAGTGCATTCCTCAACCCGGTTGCGTTTGGTATCGCCGATGCATCTGGTGCCATTTTCATGGCGTCCAAGATTGAGATGTCGCTTGGTATCGCCATTGGTGCCATCACATTCTCGGGTTCCTTGATCGCTTTTGCCAAATTGAACGGTAACATGTCCGGTGCGCCGATCATGCTGCCTGCCAGGCACCTGATTAACCTTGCCATGGGTGCCGCCATCATTGGTGGTATTGCGTGGTTCGCTGTTGATCAAAGTATTGTCTTTGGCGGCCTTAGCATCTTCTGGTGGGTGACACTGCTCTCGTTCATCATTGGCTTCCTGTTGATTATTCCAATCGGCGGTGCTGACATGCCGGTGGTGGTTTCCATGCTGAACAGCTATTCCGGCTGGGCCGCTGCGGGCATTGGTTTCACCCTGCAAAACACAGCGCTGATCGTAACTGGTGCGCTTGTGGGCTCATCTGGTGCGATCCTCTCTTACATCATGTGTAAGGGCATGAACCGAAGCTTCATCAGCGTGATCCTTGGTGGCTTTGGCGCGGATGATGCCGCTGCTGCCGGCCCGATGGGCGCAGAAACCCGCCCAGTGAAGCAAGGCTCTGCTGATGACGCAGCCTTCATCATGAAGAATGCGGGCAAGGTTATCATCGTGCCTGGGTACGGCATGGCGGTTGCGCAAGCACAGCATGCATTGAAGGAAATGGGCGATATGCTCAAGGCTGAAGGTGTGGATGTAGCTTATGCCATTCACCCGGTTGCGGGCCGTATGCCGGGGCATATGAACGTGCTGCTTGCCGAAGCAAACGTGCCGTATGATGAGGTGTTTGAGCTTGAGGACATCAATAGCGAGTTCGCGGGCGCAGACGTAGCCTTCGTGATTGGCGCCAATGATGTAACCAACCCTGCCGCCAAGACGGACCCGCAAAGCCCGATCTTTGGTATGCCGATTCTGGACGTGGAAAAGGCGGGCACGGTTCTGTTCATCAAGCGTTCGATGGGTAGCGGTTATGCTGGTGTGGAAAACGAACTGTTCTTCCGCGACAACACCATGATGCTGTTCTCAGACGCCAAGAAAATGGTGGAAGAGATTATCAAGGGTTTGCATTAAAAGGCGCAATAAAAGAATTCGGAAAGGGCTGGCATTCGCCGGCCCTTTTTTTGTTAGTTGGGAATGCAGCGCATTTTTTTGTGGTAATTCTGATGGAAATTAAAAAGGCCGCCCCGGGCCATGGGGCGGCCTTTTCCTTCGTGGATCAAAGGAGTGATGAAGCCCCGGGCCAACAGGGCCTCCATCAAACGTACCGCTGTCAGACCCGGTACGTGGAGACATGGACAAGACCATAAAGGGAAAATCAACTGTCCATGGCCGGAGTATAATCACACCTGAAATTAATAATCAATCGCAAAAACAGTTTTTTCTCACTTTTTTCTTATTCAAATTTTTCGCCTTTAATGAATTGCCTGTCTGGGCTATTGCGTTAGGCGTATTTTTTACAGGGCAGCCAAGCAGGGCTGCCGTTGATAACCACCATTTTGGGGCCATGGAGTGGATTTCGGGGTGGTTTTCTTGTCGGGAGGGGGTATGAATGAATAGTGATCGGTCAAACGCCCCGGATTTGGTATTGAATTTGGGGAGGCGGATAGGTCTCAGGCTGAATGTCATCTTAGGGCATTGTGACCCTGCACGGGAGCTTAGCCTTCGCCTGTTTCCGAACAGCCCGCGTAAGGCCCGATATATGTCGGTGACCTTGTATAGGAGCTTGCTTTGGCCGTTCACACCCCCTATGGGGCTCCGCCTCCCAACAAATGGAGTATAGTCATGTCTTATATCGGTGTCGATCTACATACCAATTCTTTTACGAGCTGTCGTCTTGAGGATGATGGAGCGGAAGTTTTTGAGACCTTTAATCTGAGTGCCAGCGATCTGAGCCGCTTTTGTTTCAGTCTTGATGCGAATGATGAGATTGCTGTGGAGGCGACGGGAAACACGGCCTGGTTTTGCGATGAAGTTCGCTGCTGTGTCGGACGGATTGTGGTGGTCAATCCCCGTCAGTTTCAGGTGATCCGCAAATCGGTGAAGAAGACCGATAAGAACGATGCGCGCGCTCTGGCTTTTTTCCTCTCAAAGGATATGCTGCCGGAAACCCGCCTGAAGACAACAGCGGAATCAGAACTGAGTTCTCTGGTCTCAACCCGCGATGTGTTGGTCAAGCAGCGCACCATGCTGCTGAACAAGATCCATGCCCTGTTTGTAAAACGCGGTATGAAGTTGAAGAAAGAAGGACTGAGCAGCAGGAAACGTCTGCGCGACCTGGATCTTAGCCCCTTCACGCCTCTTGAAAAAGTGGAACTGGGCGTCCTGCGCGACCAAGCCCTCAGTCTCACTGCAAGCCTGAAGTCTCTTGATAAGGCCATTGAAGAGGCTGGATCCGATCTCCCCGGATACGAAGGGATCAGTTCCATCAAGGGGGGCGGGCCGCGGTCTGCTGCTGTCCTCTTGTCAGGTATCGGTAATATCAATGACTTTGAAACGGCTGATAAGCTGGCCGCTTATATGGGTATCGTTCCAAAGGTGAGCCAGTCCAATGAAACGGACAATCGGGGGCGGATCACCAAACGCGGCAACAAGCTGATGCGCACCACGCTGGTGCAATGCACGCTTATTGCTATCCGCTACAATGGCTATCTCAACAGCTTTTACCGGAGGATTAAAGAACGGCGCGGGTCGGGAAAGGCTATTATCGCAACCGCACGCAAGCTGTTGTCAATCATTTATGACACACTGAAAAACGGCTGGGTCTTCGAGGATTTTACCCACTTTAAATCAAACAAAATCAATGTCATGCTGGACATTCATCATAGGAGAACGATGCGCGCGCTCTGGCTTTTTTCCTCTCAAAGGATATGCTGCCGGAAACCCGCCTGAAGACAACAGCGGAATCAGAACTGAGTTCTCTGGTCTCAACCCGCGATGTGTTGGTCAAGCAGCGCACCATGCTGCTGAACAAGATCCATGCCCTGTTTGTAAAACGCGGTATGAAGTTGAAGAAAGAAGGACTGAGCAGCAGGAAACGTCTGCGCGACCTGGATCTTAGCCCCTTCACGCCTCTTGAAAAAGTGGAACTGGGCGTCCTGCGCGACCAAGCCCTCAGTCTCACTGCAAGCCTGAAGTCTCTTGATAAGGCCATTGAAGAGGCTGGATCCGATCTCCCCGGATACGAAGGGATCAGTTCCATCAAGGGGGTCGGGCCGCGGTCTGCTGCTGTCCTCTTGTCAGGTATCGGTAATATCAATGACTTTGAAACGGCTGATAAGCTGGCCGCTTATATGGGTATCGTTCCAAAGGTGAGCCAGTCCAATGAAACGGACAATCGGGGGCGGATCACCAAACGCGGCAACAAGCTGATGCGCACCACGCTGGTGCAATGCACGCTTATTGCTATCCGCTACAATGGCTATCTCAACAGCTTTTACCGGAGGATTAAAGAACGGCGCGGGTCGGGAAAGGCTATTATCGCAACCGCACGCAAGCTGTTGTCAATCATTTATGACACACTGAAAAACGGCTGGGTCTTCGAGGATTTTACCCACTTTAAAATCAAACAAAATCAATGTCATGCTGGACATTCATCATAGGAGGGTTACATGTCGGTTTTCAGTTTCAATAAAGCCTTGTCTGTTTTGGTCGGGGCCTGCTTGCTGTCTGGCGCAGCGACGGCGCAGATCAAACAATCCAAGCAGCCACATCATGAGGATAAGTTCCGCCAGCTTGAGGAAAGCTGGCCAACGCCAAATGATCAGCGAATCGCGTCCGGCAAGCCGGGGCCCGGCTACTGGCAGCAACAAACCGATTATAAGATCAAAGTTGAACTGAATGACGACAACCAGTCGATCAGCGGTTCTGAAATGATCACCTATAAAAACAACTCTCCGCATACGCTTGATTATATCTGGGTGCGGCTGGACCAGAACCGTTTTGCCAAACACTCTGACGACCACCTGACACAGCCAACAAATTCCACCGAGCGCATGAGTTTCTCGAACCTGCGGCATGAAAAATATCGTCAGGAGTTTGATGGCGGTTTCAAAATCTCGGAGGTGTTCGACGAAGATGGTGACGCGCTGCCACATGCCATTGTGCGCACCATGATGCGGATTGACCTGCCGAAACCTCTTGCCTCAGGCAAAAGCTTCACCTTCGGGATCAACTGGTCCTACAATATTATTGAATCGAAAAAGATCCCGATTAAGCGCTCTGGCTTCGATCATTTCGAAGAGGACGGCAACAATATCTATAACCTTGGCCAATGGTACCCACGTGTTGCAGGTTATACAGATGCCAAGGCATGGAATAACCGCACTTTCTACGGTCTTGGTGAGTTTCAAACCGAGTTTGGCACCTACGATGTGGAAATCACCGTGCCGGACGATCATATCGTCGCTGCAACAGGCGAACTGCAAAATCCGCGCGATGTGCTGACCCGCGAACAGCGGGACCGCCTTGCAGCAGCGCGCGAGTCCGACCGCCCTGTGATGATCGTTACGCGCGAAGAAGCGCTGGCTAATCAGGCCACCCCTCCAACAGGTAAAAAGACATGGAAATTCCGGGCTGAAAATGTTCGCGATGTTGCCTTTGCTTCAAGCCGCAAGTTTGTATGGGATGCGATGGGCTATGATCAGGAAAGCGATGGTCGCACCATCATGGCCATGTCCTATTATCCGGAAGAGGGCATGCCCCTGTGGGATAAATATTCAACAGAAGCCATCGTGCATACGCTTGAGGTTTATTCGAAATATACTTTCCCGTACCCGTATCCGGTTGCAATTTCGGTGAATGCAGCTACCAGCGGTATGGAATATCCGATGGTGAGCTTCAACCCGCGTCGCCCCGATGAAGACAAGGAAACAGGCAAACGCACCTATAGTCGCGGTGCCAAATATGGCCTCATCGGTGTGATCATCCATGAGGTTGGCCACAACTATTTCCCGATGATTGTAAACACGCCTGAGCGTGACTGGTTCTGGATGGATGAAGGCTTCAATACCTTCTTGCAGGGCCTTGCCCACCGGGAATGGGAAGAAGGCTGGCCTGGCAATATTGGTTCGCCGGAAACCATTGTACCTTTCATGACCAGCAAGAACCAAATGCCAGTGATGACTGACCCGGAATCGCTTATTCAGTTTGGTGCAAACGCTTACAGGAAGCCTTCTGTTGCTTTCAATATTCTGCGCGAAACAATCATGGGCCGCGAAGCCTTTGACCATGCGTTCAAGACTTACGCGCAGCGCTGGATGTTCAAGCGGCCTTATCCGGCTGACTTTTTCCGCACGATGGAAGATGCGTCCGGCTATGACCTGGACTGGTTCTGGCGCGGTTGGTTCTACACCACGGACCATGTGGATATCTCGCTGGACCGCGTGACATGGGGCACCGTAAACACCAAAAACCCTGACGTGGAGATGGACTATAAACGCGAGCAAGCCGAAGCACTGGGTAAAACCATGGTGCAGCAGCGCCATGCCGATGACCGTCGCCGCGTACTGGAGCGCCCTGAATTGCAGGACTTCTATAACCACAATGATCAATATACGGTAACGGATGCCGACCGCGATGCTTACACTCGTTATGTTGAGGGGCTTGCCGACTGGGAGCGGGAGCTGCTGAACACCAAAGAAAACTTCTATTTCCTGGAGTTTTCAAATGTTGGTGGTCTTGTGATGCCAGTGATTGTGCAGATCGACTATGTGGATGGCACCAGCGAAACACGCCATTGGCCTGCGGAGCTTTGGCGGCGTAACCCGAACAAGGTGATCAAGCTTGTGACCTCCGACAAAGAGATCAAATCCATCACGCTTGATCCGCACCGTGAAACGGCTGATGCAGACCTTGAGAACAACTATTGGCCGCGCCGTCCTGTGCGCACGCGACTGGAACTGTTCAAGTCACGTAGAGGTAAGAGCCTGATGGAAAAGGCGGGCGAAGGCACCACTTACGAGAATTGATGGGGCGCGCTAAGTGTTCCCTATTGATAGAGATGCTTGGAGCCGCGTTTGCGGCTCCAATGCGTTGGGGCTTTATGCGGCTTGGCTCTTTGGTCGGCGTGGGAAAAAGCTGCTGGTGCGCTCAATATAGTCCATATAGCCGGGGCGGCGTTTCTTAAGGCTGGCCTCCAGCATCGGCACGCCAGACCATTTCATCAGCAGGAATGTCATCACCAGTGGCCCTATGATCGCGATCATATCGTGCCCAATGAGCCAGACACCCCACCAGATGCAGGCATCGCCAAAGTAATTGGGATGGCGCGTCCAGGCCCACAAGCCAGTATCAAGCACTTTACCTTCGTTCGTCGGGTCCGCCTTAAAGCGCGCGAGTTGCCAGTCCCCCACCCATTCGAAAAAGGCACCAACTGCCCACAAGGCGACGCCAGCATAGGCGAAGGCATCAAGCCCCTGCGGTGGGTAGGCCAGAACGTTAATCACCGGTAGACTGATTACCAGCATCAAGGATCCCTGCAAGGTGAACACCACAAAGAGAGTAAACAGATGGCGCGAGAAGCCTTCCCTACCGTTTATCATGCGAACATAACGGAGGTCTTCCCCTTCGCTTAGGTGTCGTTTCAAAAGATAGATGCCAAGTCTTCCGCCCCAAATGGTGACGAGCGCGAGCGTCAGTATTTGTAGTGTGCCAAGCGTGTTGACCGTTGATGCAGCCGCCCAGCCAACAACCGCAAATCCAACACCCCAGAAGGCATCAACAAAGCTTACCCTACCGGTCAGGATACTGATCAGCCACAAGCTCAGGAGTGCAAAAACGAGGGCTGTTGCCCCGGCGGTATAGAGTTCGATCATGACATATCTCTCCTGACGAATAGCGATGTTGGTCATGAACCAGTACGGCAAATTGCCCCAATTGGACCTCTGCCCTTGGCTGATCGGGGCCAAACAGGTATAGAAAAGCAACGATTAGGGAGCTTTTATGGCCGAACAGGCTTCAATCATCGATTTTCTGAGCGCCAGCCTGCGTGGCCTGGAGGCGGGCGGTGGACTTGTGCTGACGCCTGTTCAGCAGGAGGTCAGCGATCGGTTGGCTGCCAGCTTGGACGCTGAACTTGAAGTGATGGTGTCAGAGCTGGAGCGAGTTGCTTCTTGCCAGCAGGATGATGATACAGCCGATCCCTTGCCACCTTTTGAAGCCTTCTGCATGGGTCTTAGGCGCATTGGAGACAGTTTGCTTCCTCATCTGGTCACAGCCTTCAGGGATGGTTGCAAAAAGGAAGGCGTGCCAACGGAGCCGTTTGCCTGGCTCATTCGGGCGAGGGCCGACGCGTTTGTCGCCTATCTGTTGCAGATCGCGCAGGTTCATGGTCTTGCCTTTGATGATACGCTCACCAAAATGGGGAAAAGTGAACAGATTGCGCTTGCAAATCTTGGGGCCCATTTGCGTGCGGTGATGCAAAAAGAGCTTGAAGGCGTGTGATGCCACAAGCTGTTTTAACGTTCAGCTTTCGTTCATTTAGCCTGCGATAGAAGGGCGACAGGGGCCAAAGTGTGAGATTAGTTGTGTTGTTTAAGAGAGTATTTTCAGTTGGGTTGCTGGCAACCACTCTGATGTTTTCAGGCGCGTTGGCGCAGGAAAAATCGGAAAGTTCAGCGGCAAACCCGGAAGCAGCGGTTGAGGAAACCAAACCTAGGGGGCGCATTGCGCGCCGCGCGGAAGAACGCCGTAAACGCCTGATGGCAGAGTATGAAGCAACTGGCGAGGTTGACGCTTGTGTGCCCATGCGGTCGCTGCGACAATCGATCATCTTTGACAATCAAACCATTTTCTTTGAGGCGACTGGTCGTCGCGCCTACATCAACCGGTTGCCACACGAGTGTCCCGGTCTGTTGCGCGAGCAGCGATTTGCCTATTCCAACTCTTTTGGGTCTTTGTGTCGTGCTCAAATCATTACGATCCTCGATAATTTTGGCCGCACATGGGGAAGCTGCGGATTGGGTGATTTTGAAGAGTTGAAGAAGAAGCCCAAAGACGATGCAGGTGATAAGTAAAGACTTGAGTCGCCGCTACTAAAGCCCGCGTCTTCATAAAGTGTGCTGCCTCTATCGCATGGTATAAACCATTGTTGTATAAGCTGTAACCGGCTTGTCATGAGGCAGCACCTTGTCGCAATCGCCCCACTTTCCATCGCAAGGAAGTTTGTCTGACAATTTAATAGGCTCATACCGCTAGTCGTTACCTTATCACGACACATAGCGAGGAATGGGTCAGATGAAACTCACAGAAAAAAAGCCTCCAAAATCCGGCGGCAGCACTGGTAATTGCCGCGATGGCACTGGTGCTTGGCACCGTCATGCTTATGCGGTTGCCGGTACAGCTTTTCCCGGCGATAGAACGTCCACAGCTGGCGGTGCAAACCTTTTGGCGTGCAGCAAGCCCTAGCGAAATCGAGTCCGAGATCGTAGAGCCGATCGAAGAAGTAATGCAGGGCATGCCGGGCCTTGTGGAGCTGCGGACATACTCTAACCCCAGTTTTGGCTGGGTCTCCATGGAGTTTTCACTTGAAGCCGACATGGACCGAACGCTTCTGGAGGTGATCAGTAGGCTCAACCGTTTGCCGCCGCTGCCCGCAGACGCGGACAGGCCGCAAATCGTTATGAACGGCGGTAACCCGCAAGGTGAGACGCTGATTTATCTGTTTACCCAGTTCCGTGAAGATAGCCTGCTTGCGCCAGACGAGTATGTCAGTTTCATCGAGGACAATGTTGTACCGCGCCTTGAGGCAATTGATGGTGTTGCGGATGTGCAGATTAACGCGCCAACTGGCCAACAACTTCTTATCGAGTTCGACCCGGTACGTGCCGCCGACCTTGGAGTGAACCTGAACAGCATTGCTGCCCGCGTTGGACGTACGGTTGATAGTTCTGGCGGATACCTTGATGTTGGTCGCCGTCGCTACCTTTTGAATTTCCAGGGGCGGTATGAGCCTGAGGAACTGCGCTCACTTATCCTGCAGTGGCGTGATGGCAGCCCGGTTACTCTCGGTGACATTGCAACCATTTCAGTTGGCCCGCCAGAAGCGACGCAAGTGGTTTACCAGAACGGCAACCCGGCGATTGGCATGCCTATTATCCGAGAATCTGGCGCCAATGTGCTCGCGACAATCGACAGCCTTACTGAAGTGCTGGACGAATTGAACGCAGGCATCCTTGCTGAGCAGGGCATCGCGATTGAAAAATCGTTCGATCCATCTGTCTTTATCAAGCGGGCGATCAACCTCCTCAGTACCAACCTTATTATTGGCGTGCTGCTGGCGGTGGGTGTCCTTTGGTGGTTCCTGCGGCAGGTGCGGGCAACCCTGTTGATTGCCGCGACCATCCCTGTCTGCCTGCTGACAACTGTCATCATGCTAGCGTTGTTTGGCCGAACGGTGAATGTGATCTCCCTCGCGGGGATGGCGTTTGCGACAGGTATGGTTCTGGACGCTGCCATTGTAGTGCTGGAGAATATCGTGCGCTTGCGGGAGCGCGGTGAAAAACCATCGCTCGCTTCCTTGATGGGGGCCAATCAAGTTTGGGGTGCATTACTGGCTTCCACAGTCACAACTGTTGCGATTTTTGTACCGATCCTGTTCCTGAAAGACGCCGAAGGGCAACTATTTGCGGATCTGGCTATCACCATTGCCGTTAGTGTTGGTGTTTCGCTGATTGTTGCGGTGACCATCTTGCCTGTGGCGGCGGAGCATATGCTTAAGAAACTGCCTGCGAACGAATCCGCTGGTGCACGGGCCAAACGCATTGCGTCCAAATTGATGGCGATCACGGGCACACCGCTGCGCCGGGTTGCGATTATTGGTGGTTTGGTGACAGCGGCAATTGGCCTTAGTTGGTCTATGCTGCCGAACCTTAACTACCTGCCACCCGTTAAACGTGATGCGGTTGATGCTTTCATCATGTTCCCGTCCGGGGCTAACAGAGAAGTTGTGGACAAAGAAATCGCCTCCGTCATCGTGGAGCGTTTGCAGCCCTATATGAAGGGCGAAAAACAGCCTGCGCTGAAGAACTATTATTTCATCAGTTTCCCGAACGGGCAGGCTGGCAATATTGGTGTGCGCGCTCAGGACCAAAGTCAGGTCAAAGAGCTGGAGCGCATCGTCAATGAGGAAATTCTAAAGGGTTTCCCGGATGTGTTTGCCTTTGCTCAGCAGGGTAACCTGTTTGGTGGCTTTGGCGGTGCCGGTTCGGTTCAGCTCAATATTCACTCACGTGACCTTGACGCCTTGAAAGATGTTACCCGTCAGACCATGGGGTTCATCTCCCAAGCGCTGCCGGGTTCGCGGGCGCAGCCAAACCCGGACCCGAACGTGATTTCGCCTGAGTTGAAAATCACGCCAAATGACCGGCGCCTGGCCGAGGTTGGTTTCACCCGAAATGACATCGCCCGTATTGTTCGTGCGCTTGGTGATGGCCTGTGGCTTGGTGAACATTTTGATGGTGAGCGCCGGGTAGACATGATGCTGAAAGCCAAAAACTGGGAAGACCCGGAGCTATTGAGCAGCACATTGGTGGCCACGCCGCTTGGTGGCACAGTCGCTCTGGGTGACCTGGTTGCCTTCGAGCGCGGTGTTGGCCCGACCTTCATTCAGCGTGTGGATCGCAAGCGGACGGTCACTTTTAACATCAGTCAGCCTGAAGGCATGGCCCTGGAGGACATGGTTGCCATTTTGAAAGAGCAGGTGGAGCCACAGATCAAGCCGCTTCTGCCCGCTGATGCGACCATTTCCTATGGTGGTAGTGCTGATGCGCTTGACCGGGCGGTATCGTCACTGTCCCTCAACTTTGTGTTGGCGCTTGGGCTGCTGTTCATGATTTTGGCCGGACTGTTCCGTTCCACCAAGGATGCAGCCTTTGTTGTGGTCACCATTCCACTGGCGACAGTTGGTGGTGTGTTGGCGCTCAATCTATTGAATGTGTTTGCTTTCACGCCGCTTGATCTGCTGACGATGATTGGTTTCATCATCTTGCTTGGTCTTGTGGTGAATAATGCGATCCTGCTGGTGGCACAAACCCGCAAGGGCGAGGAAGAAGGGCTAAGCAGAAATGAAGCGGTTGAGCGAGCGCTGACACTTCGCCTGCGGCCCATTTTCATGAGCACGCTGACAAGCATCATGGGCATGCTGCCGCTGGTGCTGTTCCCGGGTGCGGGCAGTGATATTTACCGCGGTATGGCAACAACGATTGTTGGCGGTATGTGTGTTTCTACCTTGTTTACGTTGGTGATGTTGCCCGCGCTGCTGCGCTTCAACGAAGGCGGTGCGATCAGCAAGCTAATCAATCGTCAGAAAGCGCTACATCCAGCCGAATAACCAAACATAATAATATTTGCGAGGACTATTATGATGAAACTAATCCACACGGGATACCATCCCTTTGGGCGAAGACCGATGCAGGCATTGTTCGCCGCTTTGTCCCTATCTCTTGTTGCTGTGCAAACGCCTGCGCAGCAACAGCAGCCACCCGCGCTTGTTGAAGTTGCGCAAGCCAGTGATGAGCTGATGGCACCGCAGGTGCAGATGCCGGGTACGGTTGTCAGTAAAAATGACAGCCGGGTCTCTGCGCAAATCACCGGTCAGGTTACATGGGTTGCAACTGAAGGCACGCTCGTTAAGGAAGGCGATATGCTGGCGGAGATTGATGATCGCAATCACCGGCTGGCGGTGGAACGCAACCAATCTCAGGTCGCACGCCTTGAGGCACGGGTTAGGTTTTTGAGGGCTGATCTGGCGCGCCAGAAAGAACTGGCCGAAACCGAGTTTACACCGACAAGCCGAGTTGAGGAGGCGGAGAGCAACCTGCTGATGACCGAACAGGAGCTTGCGCAGGCGCGTATCGCGTTAGAGCAATCAAAGATTGACCTTGGTCGTACCAAAGTGCGCGCGCCGTTCCCCGGGCGTGTTGTCGAGCGCCTTGCCCAAGCCGGTGAATATTCGGTGCCGGGACGACAGATCGTGCGTTTGGTAGACACTGAAAATCTGGAGATTCGTGGCACTGCACCGGTAAACCTGGCCGACGTACTGCGGGACGGCTTGCCGGTAACCCTTCGCAAGGATGGCAATATATTTGATAGCGATATTCGTGCCCTTGTGCCGGTTGGCGATACCGTTAGCCGCACAATGGAAATCCGGGTCAGTGTGCCAGCGGGTGCGGGGTATGTGGTTGGAACCGCGCTTCAGATTGGTGTGCCTTCAAGCGCGCCAGCCCAAGTGGTTGCTGTGCCCAGAGATGCGCTTGTGCTTAGAAGCGAAGGCACTTTTGTCTTTCGTATCACTGATGACAATACGGCAGAGCGCCTGATGGTGCGCACGGGTGCTGCAAGCGGTGCACGCGTAGCTGTTCTTGGCGGTATCGAGAGCGGTGACCGGGTTGTTATTCGTGGCGGCGAGCGCTTGCGCCCCGGTCGGTCAGTCCAATTTGGAGACACCAATAGCAGCCGGTAAGCGGCTGTTTGGTTGATGTTTTGAGTGAAACTGCATGGCTGATTATCCGGATATCGATGCAGAAAAAAGAATGCCTCTTGGCTCAGGCGAAGAGGCACCCCATAATAGCTCAGAATCAAACGCTGATTTTGGTGCTGCGACTTTTGTAGCGATTGAAAGTCAGCAAAGTGGGATGAATAGGCATTCTATGTCTTTGATGGGCAGATTGTTTGCAACAAAGGAGGCCATGTTCTGGTCTTTCCAAGCTTTTGGATGGACAGGCTATGGGCTGTTGCGAACATTTCAGGGTATTATCGCCCAGCAGCCTTTTCCCTACTATATGCTTCTTATTCTTGCTGCGATTGTCATTGGCGTATCCATGACCATCGTTATGCGCCATGTCTATCGCATCGTAAGAGACAAGCCGCTTTTTGTTGTCCTGCCAGTCGTGGTTATGTTGTGTGCTGCTTTCGGATTGCTGTATTCATCGCTAGAGGCATCATTGGCACCTCTGCTCGTGCCCGGTACATTGCCGTTTGTCGGTTTGCAGCTATTCGGCAACGCGATGTTTGAAGCGACAGCTTTGTTCGCCTGGTCGGCCATTTATTTTGGCTACCACTATTACACAGGGCTTCAGGAACAGAAGGCTCAGGTGTTGCAGGCAACAGCGGCTGCGCATCAGGCGCAGCTTAAGATGCTTCGGTATCAGCTTAATCCGCACTTCCTGTTCAACACCCTGAACGCTATCTCCACGCTTGTGCTTGATAAGGCGGAAGAAGACGCCAACAAGATGCTGACAAAATTGTCGAGCTTCTTGCGTTATACGCTTGTGAACCAGCCGACGCAGCGCATCAGTCTGGATCAGGAACTGTATGCCCTTAGTCTGTATCTGGATATCGAAAAAGTTCGCTTTCAGGACCGGCTTGGTATCGAATTTGATATTGATGAGCAGGCGAAAACTGCCTTGGTGCCAAGTCTTATCCTGCAACCGCTTATCGAAAATGCGATCAAATACGCGATCGCGCCGTCCATTGATGGCGGCACCATTACGGTTTGTGCAAAAATTGTTGGTGACCGACTGCATCTGGCTTTGAAAGATACCGGGCCGGGCCTTGATGATATCAACAATATCGTCAGCCAATCGGGGTCGGGTGTCGGTATCGCTAATACCAAGGAACGTCTTTTGCAGATTTATGGCGCAGACCATCGTTTTCGGCTGGAAAATCAGGAACCCTCCGGGCTCGGCATTTTTATTGAGGTGCCAAAAGAAAAACAGACTAAAATGCGGGACGGCGACACGGTGCGCCAGAACCCGTTAGACCGGAAACCATAAGAGGATCAAGGCAATGAGCAAGATACGCGCACTCTTGGTTGATGATGAGCCGCTTGCTATCCGGGGGCTGACTATACGTTTGGAAGCCTTCAACGATATCGAGATTATCGGCACATGTTCCAATGGCCGCGAGGCAGTGAAGTCGATTAAAGAGTTGCGGCCTGACCTTGTGTTTCTGGACATTCAAATGCCGGGGTTTGATGGCTTTTCTGTAATCCGTTCGCTTGTTGGCGAAGCCGAAATCCCGCTCGTTGTGTTTGTGACAGCTTATGATCAGTATGCGCTTGAGGCGTTTGAAGCGCATGCGCTGGATTATCTACTGAAGCCAGTGGAAGAAGAACGCCTTGCGGAAGCTATAACCCGTGTTCGTGAAGCACTGAGCCAGCGACTTGCGATTGAGCAGAACTCCCGCCTTGTGGAACTTCTGGAAAATATGGAAACCCCACCCAGAGAAGCGCTGACGGCACTTCTGGAGCAACCACAGGAACTCAAGGAAGAGCGTTTTGACCCGCATTTGCGCATCAAAGACCGCGGCCACATTACGATCGTGAATGTGGCTGATGTGGATTATATCGACGCTGCCGGTGACTATATGTGCATTCATGTTGGCGAGAAGACGCATATCCTGCGCGAAACCATGAAAACCATGGAAAAGAGGCTCGACCCGAAGATTTTTCAGCGGGTTCACCGGTCCACCATCGTGAATCTCGATAAGGTCACCGAGGTTCGCCCACATTCCAACGGCGAGTGTTTCCTTACACTTTCATGCGGTATGGAACTGAAAGTCAGCCGATCCTACAAGGATGTGGTTGGCCGTTTTTTGTAGCGGTCCCTTCAGGGGTTTTCTGGTGGACAGTTCAGACAGTTTGTTGAGCCGGCCATGTCTAGCTGTCTGCTTTAGACCCATCTAACCGCCATTCATCCCTAATAATAGGTTGTTGGAGCACTTGTCTTGGCCGTGATTAGGTATTCTAGGGGAATTCGTATATCATAATCTAATTATCTAAACCCGATGCGGTTTTACGGTGAAACGCAGCGCGGGGAACACGGATTTTGGGGGTGAAAATGCGGACTATATCGAAACTTTTCCTAGTTGGTTTATTATTGATATCTAATTCCTATGCTGCAATTGCGAACTCACAACAGACAGGGTTGCCGACAGAATACAGCCTAAGCAGTGACTATCGTATTCGATACGACGATTGGGATTTACTGCTGTCGTCTGTGGTACTGGATACGGGCCGGTCTGATAAAATGGCTTCTGGCCGCAATAGCCTCCGAACTACCGGAACGCGCATTCGTCACGGCAACTACAGCAAAACCGCAAATGAAGGAAACCGTGTGCTGTTTGATGAATTCAAACAGCCGGAAAAAGATAGCCTGCTGGCGATCCGCAAAGATCTTGAGGCGGTACCGGATTTTGTTCCTCTTGAGCAGTTTTCAAAAAACGAACAGCTCGCTTACTGGCTGAATCTGCACAATGTTGCAGTTATGCTGGAGGTGGCAAACGAGTACCCGATCAAAAAGGTCAAATCGCTTTACAAGGGCCGCAAACAGGTTTGGAACAAGAAAAGCATGTCAATTGGTGGCGTTCCAACCTCTATCCAGGACATTGAAGATCATGTTGTAGCCAACTGGAATGACCCGCTTGTTTTGTATGGTTTTTTCATGGGAGCAGTTGGTGGCCCCAATATCCGTGACCATGCTTTCACTGGTGACAATGTTATCGAAGCGCTTAATCAGAATGCTCGTGAATTTGTTAATAGTCTGCGGGGATTCCGGCTTTGGTCTGGCCGTGGCCGAGTGTCGGACCATTATGAGCTTGGTGCACGCTATTTCCCCAACTTTGAGGATGATATAAAAAAACACCTGCTTTCCTACGCACAAGATGACACGCGCCGTAGTGTTGAAAAAGCCAAATCTGTACGTGCGGACAGCTATGATTGGGCGATTGCTGACCTGAAGAATGGCGACTTTTATTCAGGCAGCAGCTTCAATACCAGTTCTGCATCGCTTGCCTTTTTTATTGAATCTGTGGCCACTTCTGGTTCGGGTGCGAACGCGAGCGCTACGGTCGTTGATGCATTTGTTAATGATCCGGCTTTCAACAAAGACAACCTTGGTAACATGCCGCCTCAAACTCGTGCTTTTCTAAACGCACTGCGTGAGCGCAATATCCGCCGTGCTCGGGATGGTACGGTGACCGTTGAAGAATTTGTTTCGGAAGAGGGTGGCCGTATTGAACGTCGGTCTGGCGAAGAGCGTAAAGATACGGATGCCAACAAGGATGGTGGCCAACTCGCCTAGTCGGTAATTTCCATTCGACGTTACTTTTAGTTTACAAGATTTGTCCCCTGGGCACAGGCGTTGGTGCAACGCCTGTGTACTCCTTGCGTATTCTCTGCTGCAGTTGAGCATCGGTCGTGCTCAACTGATGCTTAGAATATCCGAAGGGGGTAAATATGCATAGAAGTCTATCGTTTTTCCTTGTCTCAATCATCTTGTCGGTGGCGTGGGGGTCTTCTGGGTTGGCGGCACAGGGTACCCATTTGCCGACAGGTTTTTCCGACAACAGTGATTATAGTATTCGCTATGATGACTGGGATCTTTTGCTTTCATCGGTTGTTCTTGATGTGGGCCTGTCAGACCGGAAAAATCCCGGCAGAAATGCCTTGCGTAACACCAGTACCCGTATCCGTCACGGCAACTACAGCGCAACTGCCTATGAAGGAAACAGGGTTTTATTCAACGAGTTTGAACAGAGCCACAAAGACAGCCTTCTTGCCATTCGCAAAGACCTGGAGGCTGTGCCGGATTTCGTGCCGCTCAATCAGTTCTCGCGGGTGGAGCAGCTGGCCTATTGGCTCAATCTCCATAATGTTGCAGTCATGCTTGAGGTCGCGCAGGAGTATCCGGTCAAGCGGGTTAAGTCTTTGCAGCAGGGGCGCAAGCAGGTCTGGACAAAAAAGACAATGCTCATTGATGGCGTGCCAATCTCCATCAGGGACATTGAAGAACATGTAATCAGCAACTGGGATGATCCGCTTGTGCTGTATGGTTTCTTCATGGGGGCGGTAGGCGGACCCAATATTCGTGACCATGCCTTTACAGGTGGAAATGTGGTTGATGCCCTGCGCAGTAATGCGGTTGAGTTTGTCAACAGCTTGCGGGGTTTTCGCCTGTGGTCAGGCCGAGGCCGTGTATCAGACCATTATGAGCTGGGTGTGCGTTATTTTCCCGACTTTGAAAACGACATTCGCACCCATATGGCAAGGTACGCACATAACATAACCCGCAAGGACATCGACAAAGCCACATCGGTACGTATGGATTATTATGACTGGGGCATCGCAGATTTAAAAAATGGCGATTTCTACCATGGTAGCAGCTTCAACACGAACTCTAGAGCCTTGGGTTTCTTTATCGAAACGCCAGCTGCGGTGGAAAGCTCCCCTGTGGGATGTTGCGGGGCGGAGCCAACCGTGGATATCGGTAACTTCGGGGCTGGTGAGCTGCTCGCACAGGCGGACTCGTCCAATATTGCACCACAAACAAGAGCTTTGCTGCGGGCCATGAAAATACGGGAAGAGCGACGGTCCCGACGCGGCACGGTTACGGTTGAAGAGTTTGTTTCAGATCGGGGTGGCCGTATTGAGCGCCGGACTGAGGGTGGAGAGCCTTCGTCCGGTGAAAGTGACCAAGACGGCAAAATTACATGAAGGCCGCTGGTATGCCTTATTGTTCCTTGGGGCCAAGCACACGTTAGGCCCTTGCGTTCAAAAGGTGGTTTTGTAATTATGGACACTAACTCCAGCGGCAAGGTGTGCCGCGCCGCGAGTTTAGCATTGGGTACATAAGACCGCAGTTTGCGGTCACACGGCTAGTTTTGAGTATCGGGAATTTCCACAAAAGCGCGAAACCAACCTGAATAGGTTGGTTTATCAAGGGGGCTCAAATGACCAGATATACAGCGAAAATGCTAACTGCTTTCTTTACATTGATTATCGGGGGTGTTTTAGGCGTGCAGGCGCAGAGTGATAGCCTGCCTGTAAAGCACAACCCGGATAGTGAATATGAAATTCGCTATGATGATCTCAATCTGATCCTGTCTGCATCTGTGTTGGACACTGGCCCCTCGGACCGTAGGCCAGCTAGCCGTGCCGGTAACCGGAGTACGAGCAGCCGCCTGAAGCATGGCAACATGAATGCAACCGGGT
This sequence comes from Kordiimonas sp., assembly GCA_965199355.1. GTDB lineage: Bacteria > Pseudomonadota > Alphaproteobacteria > Sphingomonadales > Kordiimonadaceae > Kordiimonas. The sequence continues at coordinate 407,393 of CBDARB010000015.1, read as the reverse complement.
TTGAAGGTAACCGCATCATGTTTGATGCCTACACGCAAGACCATGTGGACAGTTTACTGGCCATCAGGCGTGACCTAGAAGCGGTGAATGATTTTACCCCGCTTGAAGAATTCAACGAATGGGAGCAGCTCGCCTACTGGTACAATCTGCACAATGTTGCAGTGATGTATGAGGTGGCAAAGGCGTATCCGGTCAAGAAGCTCAAATCCATGATGTCGGGGAAAGGCAATGTGTGGGATGCCAAGACCATGTCAATCGGCGGCAGGCCCACATCTATTCGCGATATTGAAGAGCATGTGATTGAGCGCTGGGACAACCCGCTTGTTCTTTATGGCTTTTTCATGGGTACGATTGGCGGGCCTGATATCCGCACAGAAGCCTATACGGGCGAGAATGTAGTGGAAGCTCTGCAGCATAATGCTGTGCGGTTCATCAACAGCTTGCGCGGGTTCCGGCTATGGTCAAAAGAAGGCCGGGTTTCAGAGCATTATAATATTGGACGCAGGTTTTTCCCTGACTTCCAGAACGATGTTGCAGCGCACATGGCCACATTTGCGCGCCGTGATACCCGGGCTGATCTGGCGAAAGCCAAGAAGATGAAGACCAAAAACTATGACTGGGGTATTGCTGACCTGAAGAATGGCTCGACTTATGCTGGCAGCAGTTTCAATACCAATCCACGTGCTTTGGGGTTCTTCATTGAAACACCTAGCGCCCAGGTGGCATCTCCTGGTGGTGTAGCACCCAGCCCATCGGTTGGTATCGATAATTTCGGTGCAGGTTCGCTACTGGCGAACGCCAATTCATCAAGCTCTATTGCGCCGCAAACCAAAGCGTTGTTGCGTGCAATGAAGATACGCAATCAGCGCAGAACACGTGAAGGAACCGTGACCGTTGAAGAATTTGTGGCCGATGACGGTGGCCGTGTGCGCACACGGTTGAAAAAGGAGGCTGAGGAAGGAAATGAACAGGAAGAGGGGTCACCCGTTCTGGTTCTGGCCGAGTAAGTCTTGCAGGCATAGGTGGTAAAGAGGTAGTAAAGCCCATTGCAGCTTTGCTGCCTCTTTCTAGCGTCTGGCGAACGTGCCAGATGAATAGTTATTTGCCTTCCATAACAGGTAGTTTACATGCCACTGGCTGTAGATTAAGTCCTTTCGCAGATTTCAGTTCCCATTTGTTTTCGATAGGTGGCAAGAGTGATCCCCAAAAAACTCGCAATATGCGTGACTTTCCATTTCGTGAAAAACCGTCTTAGATATTTGGATATGATCTCGGATCATTTTGCGAGTCTTGCGGAGCAATTGTCAGTTGTTATCGTAACCAATTCAGAACAAACTGAAAACCTTGATAAGATAAGCGCTGTACTCGCAAACAAGGGTTTCGAGTTTGATTTTCTGGTGCCAACCGGACTTGGGCATCCGTTTCTGCTGACCTGGACACACTTCGTCGATTTCCGCAAAAAAATCAAAGATCCGTCTTTCACTCATTTCATGTATCTGGAGGACGATATCCTCGTCACAAGACGCAATATGGAATACTGGATGACTGCCAGAGAGGAGTTGCGCCGGAGAGACTTTATCCCGTCATTTTTGCGTGTGGAAAAGAAGGACGGTTTCGCTGACTGGGTCAGTTCCGATTGTCTGAATACTCACAATGTAGCGCACTTGCCAAGATATCAGGCACAAAAGAACAGTGATCGAATTTATGTAAGCCTTCCAACCCCATATCAGGGAATGTATCTGCTGGACCGCGAGTTGATGATTGAGCATTTGGACGGACCATCGTCCGTGCCGGAGTATGGCTATTGGAGGGGGATACGGGAGGAAGCGGCCCGTGGCCTGGCTGTTGCGAAAGTCAGAAAGGGTTTCAATTCTCGCAACCTTGTTCCTTTTTCAATGGAACAAGGTAAGATTGATGAGGTTTGCTTTATCCATCATACGCCCAATAACTATGCTAATGATGTCCGAACTAAGGACACACTAGGTACCATCAAAACAGACGATTTGCTTTACTATAGAGAATAGAACAAGCCTTGGGCCCGATTGCGACTGAGGGTTTGAGGCTGGGCCTGTTATTTCTGCAATATTCGCTTGAAGCAATCAGCGGTTTTTAAAATGCTGTCTTTCAGTGGAGTTGCCGCTTTACATTCCAATTATTCCTGCACCAGCGCTAAATCCGGTTTGCGCTGTAGATGGTTGTTTTGTGGCAGGTTAAGTACCAAGCCACATGTCTTGGGCTTTTTCATGAGACGCGCGGGGGCGCAGGTGAAATCTCCTGGCGGCTTAGTCCTTAGCTCATTAGTTTGTATAAAAAAATCCGTTGCAAATGAGCTATTGGCGAATTCTAGTTCATCCAGTTCACTAGCGTGTAAGTTCGCCTGCTAATGTAGTAACGACAGGTCAGCTCTAGGTTTTTTGTTATAGTGAATTCTTGAGTTTTAGGCGTTCGCTTCCGCGGTGAATAGACTCTTTTTGCCCCGGGAAGCCACCACGCTCAAAAACTACCATTGAATCATAAAACCCTATCCCAAAGATACCGTAATGGGGCTTGGCACGTCCTGCTCCGTTTCGGCGTGTCGTGACGGTGGATAGGAAGGGGGTGTCGTTGCTCCTGATGCAGTAAGCTGTATCTACGGCGTCGCGCCATGAGGCCTGCGCCATTTTATCAATCAAAAAGGAACAACAACATGACTGTATTTATAGGACTAGACGTCTCTCTGGCAAGCACGGCAGTCTGTGTACTGACGGGTAAGGGTGAGATTCTCAGGGAGGCAAAGGTGCCCAGCGAGCCGGCAGCGCTTGTGGGTTTTGTGCACAGCCTGGGGTGCGATGTCGCCAGCATTGGTCTTGAAGCAGGGCCCCTGTCCCAGTGGTTGTACAAGGGCCTGACGGAAGCGGGTTTCGAGACGGTGCTGATGGAAACACGCAGAGTGAAGGCCGCGCTGAAGGCCATGCCGATCAAAACAGATCGCCGGGATGCGGAAGGGATTGCCCGCCTGCTGCATCTGGGCTGGTTCCGGCCAGTCCACTGCAAATCCGTTTCGTCGCAGGAGATACGGGCGCTGCTGACGACCCGCCATGCCATCCAGAAGGCCCTGAAGGCTCTCGAACTGTCGGTGCGGGGTATCCTGCGCAATTTCGGTCTGAAGATGGGCAAGGTGTCGAAGGGGCGGTACGCGGCACGGGTGCGCGAGCTTGTGACCGGCAACCCTATGCTGGAAGCTGCCGTCGAGCCTGTCCTGCACGTGCGCGACACGCTGCGCAAGGAGATGGCAGGTCTGGAGAAAAAGATTAAAGGGCTGGCGACGGCGAACCCGGTCTGTGACCTGTTAATGACCATGCCCGGTGTAGGGCCGGTCGTGTCGCTGACCTTCCTGTCCGCAGTGGATGATCCCGGGCAGTTCCGCCGATCGAAGGATATCGGTCCATGGGTGGGGCTAACGCCGGGCCGGGACCAGTCGGGGGAACGGGATGTTACCGGCCGCATCACGAAGGCTGGCGATGTCGGCCTGCGAACCGCCCTGTATCAGGCGGCGACGGTCATGCTGAACGGGGGCAGATCCAACTGGCTGAAAGCCTGGGCGTTGCGTCTTGCTGCCCTGCGGGGCAAGAAACGTGCAACGGTCGCCCTTGCCCGACGCATCGGTGTGGTGCTGCACCGGATGATGGTGGACGCAACGGTGTTCTGCTTCACCCGCGAAGAGGCTGTCCGCTCTGTATAAACCCGTTCAAGCAGCGTACGAGAAGAAACAGGAGGTTTGGCCGCGTCTGACAGGGGTCGGCCACCAGTGTCCCTGCCGGGACGCAGTCCCCGATGATGCACGCAGGATGCCTTGTCGCCGGACCCCGCACATATGTAGCGCAGGGTTCGAGCACGCCCCAAAGATAGGCACTCGGGAACTGTATTGGACAAGGTATGAAGTTGGCGGCCCTTGCCCTGCATGGCGCCGACCACGGACGGAAGCACGTACCCGGCGGTGATACAGGAAGGTGACCTGACTCCAGAAGGCAAAGGCAACGATCCACACAGTCAAAATCCAAGCTTTCCCCCTGTATACAGGGACGCCGACAAGACCCTCTCCCGTGAACCGTCAACCGTGTCGCGCCGGCTAATTGTGTGATAAAGGTGCTTGACATCAACTGCCCCATTACGGAAGCACGTACCCGGCGGTGATACAGGAAGGTGACCTGACTCCAGAAGGCAAAGGCAACGATCCACACAGTCAAAATCCAGGCTTTCCCCCTGTATACAGGGACGCCGACAAGACCCTCTCCCGTGAACCGTCAACCGTGTCGCGCCGGCTAATTGTGTGATAAAGGTGCTTGACATCAACTGCCCCATTACGGAAGGTATGCTTTTGAATGAAGTTATCTGGATGGTCCCAATATTTGCCATTTAAATCGTCAATCAATTGTTTCGAATTTTCGATAAAAGTGCCTTTTTTCCGAAGGCCCCCTTCATAACCTTTCCAGTAAGCAGTGTGCATGTCTTCGACAATGTAGACACCATTTCTGTGAATTTTGGGGTATAAAAACTCAAACGTCTTATTCACGTGGTTCATTACATGTGAACCGTCATCAATAACAACATCTGGAGTGCCAAATTCCTTTAAAATCCCCAGCAAAAACTCCGTATCAGTTTGCGAGCCAATGCGGATATGAATCTGGTTTTCTTCCACTGCTTTGATGGGTTCTTCAACATCGATTCCAACAATAAGTGCCCTTGGGCCGAGGTATTTTTTCCATAATTGTAGGCTGCCACCATGCGAGACGCCAATCTCCAGCAGGAAGAGCGATTGATTACGATATCTCTCCAAATAGCGTTCATATACCGGGAAATACTGATTCCACTTGTGGGCGACCCGGCCTTGGTGATTTAGAAACTCTGAAAATAAAGACATAACTAAACGATTTTCACATAATAATGAGAAGATAAAGATAGTTGATACTAGTATCAGCCTAAGCTCAATCTATAAAGACTCAATTAATCTATATTCTGCGCGGGCTAACGATTTTGTGGTTTTAGCTCGGTAATATCGACTGGTGGTCTATATATTTGGCAGCCATTCCATCAACCTTGGTCCCACGCGTACGGGCTCGATCCGCTTGGCTAACCCCGTTCTATCATCGGTCTCGATAAAAGTACCACACAGAGTTGCCTCACCGTCCGCAGGGGAATAACGCTCCCGGTTAACTTTGGTCAGGAACCGGTTGATGGGTTCAGTTTTGTCCATGCCGATCACGCTATTGTAATCGCCGCACATGCCGGCGTCGGTTTGGTAGGCCGTGCCGCCCGGCAGGATTTGTGCGTCCGCCGTGGGTACGTGGCTGTGGGTGCCAACAACAAGACTGGTACGGCCATCCAGATAATGGCCCATCGCCATCTTTTCCGAAGTCGCTTCTCCGTGAAAATCGACCACAATTGCATGCACGGTTACACCCAGTCGGTGCTTCGATAGCACCTTGTCAACAGCCCTAAACGGGCAATCCATTGGGTTCATGAATACGCGGCCCATGGCATTAATCACCAGCACCTTTTTCCCACGCGGTGCGTCATATACGGCATATCCGCGCCCAGGTGTTGGCTCGGGGTAATTCACGGGCCGCAGAATGCGGGTATCATTGTCGATAACCGACAGCAGTTCTTTCTGGTCAAATGTGTGGTTGCCGCCAGACAGAACATCGGCGCCCGCCTGAATAACCTGCCCCGCGATTTTGCTGGTGGTGCCAAACCCGCTCGCCGCGTTTTCAGCATTCACGATTACGAAATCAAGCTTCAGCTTCTCGCGCAGCTCAGGCAACTTGTCTATCACCGCGTTGCGGCCACTACGGCCCATCAAATCACCCAGGAACAGGATACGCATATACTTCTTTCTAATCTGGCACCGCGACTGGTTGGCAATCACTTGCGCGGCAATATGGTGCCCGCTTCGGTTATTACTGCCTGTAGGGGCCAGTCATGTGCTTCTACCGGCATATCTTCCATGAATTGGGCAGCATAAGCAAAGCCAAAAGCTTTGATATGCGGATGTTTGGCCAGCGTTCTGTCGTAATGTCCGGCTCCATAGCCCATGCGGTGACAGTCCGCATCAAAGGCAAGCAAGGGGACGATCATGGCATCAGGCACCACCTCTGGTGCGTCCGTGGCGGGTTCTTCAATGTTGAACATCCCGCGCACTAACGGGTCACCAAACCCCCAACGCCTGAATATGAGTGGTGCCTCTTTTTCCGTAACTACGGGTAAGGCCAACTGGTACCCGCGCCTGTCCAACGCTTGCATCAGAAAACGGGGGTCTAGCTCATCACGAATGGGCCAATAGCCACCAACGGTTATGCCCGGTTCCAGTGTTGCGAGCAGTTGCATGCCGTGCTTTGCAGCATCTTCTGCCGCCTGAAGCCCCAGCATCGCTCGTGCGCCAGCGCGCATACGCTTGGCGTCTTCTCTGGTTTTCTTTTTATCGATTTGTTCGGTCATGGATCGCCAGGTGTTCAGGAAGGGTGCGGGACCACTTCTGCCGCGTTGACGTTTGTATCCTCCGTAGCCTGATAAATCAGGTGGGTGCCGTAAATAGTAAGGACCACGGTCCGAACCAGGGACAGCTCCCTAGGAGAATTTATAGCCCCGGGGATTACTGCATATCTTGCGCACAGCGCAGAACCCGCCGCGTGTATTTAGGCGTTTGCGAGCCGTTCTGCAATAGTTTCCACTTCGCCAGCCACTTCATTCAGCACGGAAGCCATGTCATCTTCGGAAAGCGAGTTCAAAAGTCCAACACCCCCTTCACCTTCCATATGCTCATGCAGTTCGTCTGCAATCAGCATGGCAGCCATAAGAATCAGGCGTGTTTCATTCACATGTCCAAGCTTGCCGGTCAGGTCTTGTGCTTTTGCGTCAATATAGCCGGCCAGTTTGCGAACGCGGTCTTCGTCGCCTTGTGCCGCAGCAAGCGGATAGGTTTTTCCTGCAACGGTTACGTTAATTTGTGCCATCAGTTTGCTCCCGCTGCTGCATTGTTGTCGGCAAGATAGCTTTCAAGTTCGTCGATCACCTGATCAAGCTCTGCCTTCAATTCTTCCCGCTCTCGCATCAGGCTAGAGACTTGTTGGCGTAGCGCTTCATCATTGCTGTTACCATCAACGGAGCCGCCACTATCATTGGCTGCTCGGTCCTGTAGGCCCTCAAACTCGTCCTGCAAGCTGGTGTACTGGCGCTTCAGCAAATCATAGTTCTGTTGCAACGCATTTTTCTCGGCTTCCAGTGCGGTTGCTTTGTCTTCACCGTCATCGGTGGGCTGCTGCAGGGACAGGGTAGCGATTTGCTCATGCAGGCGGTGGTTTTCCTGCTCTAGCGCAAGCATTTTGTCTGCTTGGTTTGACAGTTCCTGCAAAGTGTTTTCCTGAGCGGTGCGTGATTGTTCCAGCGCTTGCTTGGCGGCTGACGCTTCCTCAGCGAGCTTGGATAATGCTTTTTCGAGTCGCTCACGTGCGCTTTCAAGCGGGTTTTGGTCGGTCGCGTTTGCCATCATCGGTCCCCGGCATTGATGGTGCATTACAAGTTGGAAATCGCCCGCCACAATAGGGGCGAAATCCCAATTAACCTTGAGGATAGGGCGTTTGCACGAAACCCGTCAATCATCCTCTCGGGTATCAGGTCAAAAAAAGCTATGCTTACCTAAGAGAAAATAGGTTCTGTGGTTGACTAACCGGGCGTTCCCCGCCATGTAGGGAGCGATTTTTAGTCGGGAAAACCACTTAATCCTTATTCAAGAAGATGGTCCCTCATGAACGATACTAGTTTCTCTGCCGAAACCGAACTCCACAACAATATGGCTAATGCGATCCGTGCCCTGTCGATGGACGCAATTCAGCGCGCCAACTCCGGCCACCCAGGCATGCCAATGGGCATGGCAGATGTGGCGACGGTTCTGTTTTCAAAATTCATGCGGTTTGATCCGCAGCGGCCAACATGGCCAGGGCGTGACCGCTTTGTACTTTCTGCCGGTCATGGATCCATGCTGATTTATTCCCTGCTATATCTAACGGGGTATGAGCACCCGACAATTGAAGACATCAAAAACTTCCGCCAGTTGCACAGCCCAACAGCAGGTCACCCTGAGTTTGGTGAATGCCCCGGCGTTGAAGTAACAACCGGCCCATTGGGGCAGGGGCTTGCCACTTCCGTTGGTATGGCGCTGGGAGAGCGGCTCTCCAATGCTGAATACGGCGACGATATCACTGACCACTTTACCTATGTACTTGCGGGTGACGGTTGTTTGATGGAGGGCGTGAGTCAAGAAGCTATTTCGCTTGCGGGTCACCTGAAGCTATCGAAAATGGTTGTGCTATGGGACGATAACTCAATCTCTATCGATGGCGCGACAGACCTCTCAACCAGCGAGGATATGCAAGGCCGCTTTGAAGCAGCAGGCTGGCATGTGCAGAGCGTTGATGGACACGATCCTGAAGCGATTGAAGCGGCAATTGCGGAAGCTCAGGCAAGTGACCTGCCATCCATGATTGCTTGCCGCACCACAATTGGTTACGGCGCGCCCACAAAACAGGGCACAGCCGCAACCCATGGTGCACCGCTCGGTGATGAAGAAATAGCAGGCGCGCGCGAATTACTGAACTGGTCAGCGGAACCTTTCGAGGTACCTGAAGATGTGTTGTCTGCATGGCGCGGTGTTGGTGCTGCTGGCGCTGCGCTTTCTGCTGCATGGCAGAAGAAATTTGATGCACTTGATGACTTCGTGAAGGAAGACTTTGAGCGCCGTCAGGCTGGTGATCTGCCAAAGTCGTTTGATCAGGCAATCATTGATTATAAGGCGCAGTTGGTTGCGGAGCCTGTGAAGGTGGCTACCCGCAAAGCAAGCCAGATGGCGCTTGAGGTGGTGAATGCAGCCGTGCCTGAAACCATTGGTGGTTCGGCGGACCTGACCGGTTCCAACCTGACAAAAACCAGCCAGACCGAACCTGTTTCTGCTGACGATTTCTCTGGCCGTTATGTCTATTACGGTATTCGCGAGTTTGAAATGTGCGCAGCCATGAACGGCCTGTCGCTTTATGGTCAGCATATCCCTTACGGTGGGACATTCCTTGTGTTTACCGATTATGCGCGTCCGGCGATGCGGCTTGCTGCCTTGATGGGCAAGCGTTCTATCTATGTGATGACGCACGACAGCATCGGCCTTGGTGAAGACGGACCAACCCACCAGCCGGTTGAACATGTGATGAGCTTGCGCACCATGCCGAACATGAATGTGTTCCGCCCATGTGATGCGGTTGAAACCGCAGAATGTTGGGCAATCGCGCTGGCATCAAAGTCAACGCCAAGCACGCTGTCGCTCACGCGTCAGGGCCTTGCCCAGCAACGCCTCACTCACACCGAAGAAAACCTGTGTGCGAAAGGTGGCTATGTGCTGCATGAAGCCGAGGGCGGCGCACCACAGGTGGTGCTGATTGGAACGGGCTCTGAAGTTGAGATTGCTGCGGCTGCTCGCAAAACGCTGCAAGCTGAAGGTATCCCAACCCGCGTTGTTTCCATGCCGTCAACTGAACTGTTTGATGCTCAGTCTGATGATTACAAATCATCAGTTCTTCCAGCGGATGCGCTCAAGGCGTCTATCGAAGCTGGTACCACATTCGGTTGGGAGCGCTACACAGGCACAGATGGTGTCAACATAGGCATGACCGGATTTGGTGCCTCTGCACCAGCGAACGAACTCTACGAACATTTCGGCATCACTGCTGATGCGCTCGTAACGGCAGTAAAAGCCAAGCTTTAGGAATTCTCGCGGGGCTTACACCCTGCAACATTTAAATTTTGAGAGGAGAGCCTCCATGACTGTTAAAGTTTCCATCAACGGATTTGGCCGTATCGGGCGTAACGTTCTGCGCGCGATTTATGAGAGCGGTCGCACGGACATCAAGGTTGTTGCGATCAATGACCTCGGTGATGCGGACATGAACGCCTATCTTCTCAAGCGTGACAGCGTGCACGGCCCATTCCCGGGTGAGGTAAGCGTTGAAGGCGACAAGATGGTGGTGAACGGTGATGAAATCCGCGTGACCGCCATCCGCAACCCGGAAGAGCTGCCGTGGGGCGAACTGGGTGTTGATGTTGCAATGGAATGTACCGGCATTTTCACCGCGCGCGACAAAGCGGCCATGCACCTGACGGCTGGCGCAAAGAAAGTTCTGATTTCCGCGCCAGGCGCGAATGCCGATAAGACAATCGTTTTCGGCGTAAATGATGACAGCCTAACAGCAGACGACAAGATCGTGTCAAACGCATCTTGCACGACAAACTGCCTGTCGCCTGTTGCAAAAGTTTTGAATGATCTTGTGGGTATTGAGCGCGGCTACATGACAACCGTTCACGCTTATACCGGCGACCAACCTGTTCTGGACACGCTGCATTCTGACCCGCGCCGTGCGCGTGGTGCGGCTCTTTCCATGATCCCAACCTCTACCGGTGCGGCGAAAGCTGTTGGTCTTGTGCTTCCAGAGCTTGCAGGCAAGCTTGATGGTTCCGCCGTTCGTGTGCCAACGCCGAACGTATCCATGGTTGACCTGAAGTTTGATGCTGGCCGTGAGACCACAGCTGAAGAAATCAACGACGCGATCAAAGGTGCTGCCGAAGGTGCGCTCAACGGTGTGCTGGGCTATGAAGACATGCCTGCAGTCTCTATCGACTTTAATCACAACCCAAATAGCTCCACGTTTGATGCGAGCCAGACCAAGGTTATCGACGGCAAATTCGTTCGTATCCTGACTTGGTACGATAACGAATGGGGCTTCTCCAACCGCATGTCTGACACTGCTGTTGCTATGGCGAAGCTGGGTTAATCGGCACAGGAATAGGTTTACAATCGGGCGGTCTTATCAGGCCGCCCTTTTTGTATCAGGAGTAAGATAATGGCGTTTAAGAGAATTTCTGATCTGGGTGATCTGAGCGGCAAGACAGCTGTGGTTCGCGTGGACTTGAATGTGCCGATGGCAGACGGTGTGGTAACTGACGATACGCGCCTTAAGGCCGTGAAGCCAACCGTTGATGCAATTGCGGCTGCGGGTGGCAGGTCTGTGCTGCTGGCACACTTCGGCAGGCCAAAAGGGCAGGTGGTGCCTGAAATGAGCCTGAAGCCTGTTGTGCCTGCGCTCGCAAGCGTTCTAGGCCGTAGTGTTGGCTTTGCGGAGCTCGGGCAGGAGCTGCCGGGCGATGAGGTCGTGGTACTTGAAAATACCCGGTTCTTCGCTGGTGAGGAAAAGAACGATCCTGAACTTGCAGAAAGGTTTGAAGCTCTTGGTGATGTTTATGTAAATGACGCTTTTTCAGCCGCGCACCGAGCGCATGCCTCAACGGAAGCGATTGCTAAACTGCTGCCATCTGCTGCCGGCGAAACCATGGGGGCTGAACTCGAAGCGCTTGAAAAGGCGCTCGGTGAACCGGTCCGCCCCGTTGTTGCCGTTGTTGGCGGTGCCAAGGTATCATCAAAGCTTGCTGTTCTTGAAAACCTTGTTGCCAAGGTTGATCACCTGATCATCGGTGGCGGCATGGCAAACACCTTCCTGTTTGCACAAGGGCACGATGTTGGTGCCAGCCTTTGCGAGAAAGACTTGAAGGACACAGCGCTGACCATCCTCGCGAATGCCGCTAAGGCGGGTTGTGCTGTACATCTACCAAGCGATGTTGTTGTAGCGCGCGAGTTTAAAGCCAATGCGGACAACAAGGTAAAGGCTGCTGGCGATGTTACTGATGGTGAGATGATTTTGGACGCTGGTCCTAAAAGTGTTGAAGCCTTGTCGAGCGTGCTTGCGGGCGCGAAAACGCTTGTCTGGAATGGCCCTATGGGCGCGTTTGAGATAGAGCCGTTTGACGCAGCAACCGTCGCGCTTGCGCAAGCTGCAGGCAAGCTCACCGATGAAGGTAAGCTTCTAACCGTTGCAGGTGGCGGTGATACTGTTGCCGCGCTCGCCCATGCTGGTGTGAAAGATAGCTTTACCCATATCTCAACAGCCGGCGGGGCTTTCCTTGAATGGATGGAAGGACGCGAGCTGCCGGGTGTTGCTGCTTTGGGTTAAGGTTCCGCACATACCGAATCAATAGCCTCGTTCACCTCGTGAGCGAGGCTATTTTTTGCCTGAAATTCTTCAAGAAAAAAATGTCAGCGCTGTCATTGCTGCGGCAGAAGAAATTTTCGTTAAATGTCCGGGAAAACAACGAAAATTGGTCTTCTCAACATTGCGTGAGACGCCCCAGATGTGTAACACAAGACCAATCGCAGCGACCCGTTTGAGGGGCGTTTGCAACAGGGTCCAATTCAACAAACCGGTAGCGCGCGGCGACCGGGTCGGGGAAGAAAATGAAACCAGGTGTCGTTTTTGGCGATGACTACGCAAAACTTGTCGAAGCTTGTAAAGAAGGTGGCTATGCCCTGCCTGCGGTGAATGTGGTGGGGACCAGTTCGCTGAATGCGGTGATGGAGTCTGCCGCCAAGAACAAGTCTGATGTCATCATTCAATTTTCAAATAGCGGTGCTCAGTTTTACGCTGGTAAAGGCATGGAAGATGCCTTCCGCGCCAAGGTTCTGGGGGCGGTTTCAGCGGCCAAGCACGTTCAGCTACTTGCTGAACATTATGGCATCTGTGTTGTACTGCACACCGACCATGCCAACCGCAAACTGGTGCCGTGGGTTGAGGCTCTTGTCGAGGAAAGTCGCCAGAACATCAAGCGCGAAGGTGTGCCGCTCTATAGCTCTCATATGCTTGATCTGTCTGAAGAAGCAATCGACGACAATCTTGAGACATGCGCGCGGGTGTTGAAAGAAATGACACCACTTGGCATGAGCCTTGAGATTGAACTTGGCGTGACCGGGGGTGAAGAAGATGGTGTTGGCTCGGACGTTGATGATGATTTCGAAAACCCGAGCCTTTACACCCAGCCTGAGGATGTTTTGCAGGCATACGACCTGCTGACACCGCTTGGTCATTTCTCTGTGGCGGCATCATTCGGCAATGTGCACGGCGTTTACAAGCCGGGCAATGTGAAGCTGCGCCCTGAAATTCTGCAGGCTTCTCAGGCGATGGTGACTAAAGAGCGCGGTACCTCTGCCAATCCGCTTAATTTTGTTTTTCATGGTGGCTCCGGCTCCGAGAAAGCGAAAATCGAAGAGGCACTGGGTTACGGGGTGTTCAAGATGAATATTGATACAGACACCCAGTTTGCTTTTGCTGAAGCTGTGGGCGCGTATGTGAACGAAAATGCGGATGCTTTCAAATGGCAGGTTCACCCTGAAACTGGCACGCCGTTCAAGAAGCAGTATGATCCACGCGTTTGGCTGCGGGCGGGCGAGCAGTCAATGGTGACACGCCTTGACGAAGCTTTTGTTGACCTGAAATCAAAGGGCCGGTCTGTCGCAAAATCCTGAAGCGGCTTTTCACAGAACGGTTTTTAGGGCATATGCTGTGGCATCCAGCTTTCAATGATGGGAGACATCCTGATGGCGGCTGCCACGGCAAATGACAAACCAGCCTGTGAACTCTATCTGATCACACCTTCAAAAATTGAAGACTTAAAAGCTTTTGCTGCAACTCTAGACGGTGTGCTTGCGACGGGGCATGTGGCGTGCGTGCAGTTGCGCCTGAAGGATGTGACGGACGTAGAGATTATCGAGGCAGCGCATGCTTTGATGCCCGTGTGTCATGCTCATGAGGTAGCCTTCATCCTGAATGATCGTGCTGATCTTGCAGCGGATTTGGATGCGGACGGCGTGCATATCGGCCAGCATGACGGGGACGTACGCACGGCGCGCACCCTGATGGGACACAATAAGGATATTGGCGTCACCTGCCATGACAGCACGCATCTGGCGTTTGAAGCGGGCGAAGCAGGGGCAGATTATGTTGCTTTCGGTGCCTTCTTCCCGACAACGACGAAAGAAACAGAGTTCAGGCCCGACCTTGATATCCTGACCACATGGGATGAGGTGACAGACCTCCCCTGTGTGGCTATCGGCGGTATAACGGTTGAAAACTGCCAAGAGGTCGCTGCTGCGGGCGCGCATTTCGTGGCTGTTAGTTCAGGCGTGTGGGATTACCCGGAAGGCTCGGTGACTGCGGTGAAGGCATTTGCGGAAGCCTTGCAAAACGCCTGAGGCTATTCCTTCTCAGTCATTTTGGTTTGTTGTTTCAGCCAATCAATCAGCAGTTTGCGGTCTTCCGTTTTTCTCAGTCCGGCAAATGCCATTTTGGTACCCCGTGCAAAGGTTCGGGGTGACAGAAGAAACTGATTGATTTTGTCGTCGGTCCAGTCACCACCGACCGCCCTAAGGGCTTTGCTATAATTATAGTTTTCTTTGGCTGCGACACCGCGCTCGAACACACCAAACAGATTTGGACCCACCCTGTTCGCGCTGCCTTTACTCAGGGTATGGCAAGCGGCACAGCGCCGAAACAGACGTTCAGCTTTAACATCATCTTGCGACAATACCGACGAAGAGGCTGACAGGAGAGCAATAAGCACTATTGAGTTGGTAATTTTCAGGCGGGGTAGAAAAAACATAGCCTTCCTCAAAACATGTGTTCGAGGAAGGCTATGCGGATCGTTTGGTAAAAACAAGCCAAGTAGTTGGCTTGCGATATTTTGCGTAAAACGATACCAGCCCACACCCCCATCCGACCACCGCATAATTATACTTGGGTGGCCGGGTGGGGGTGTGGGCTGGTAATGGTTCTAAACTAACCGAAAGTGCTTAACGTCCTGTTGCGTTTAGCTGGTCCAGCGTTTCGATCAGAACCTCAGGTTCCGGACGGTCGCGGTAGCCTTCACGCATCAGTTTCGCGACAACTTTGCGGTCGCGGTCAAGTACCAGAATAACCGGGTGCGGCACACCGTGCGCATAATGGCCTTCCTTGTATTCTTCGTTGCGCAGACCAAGGGCGTCAATCATCTCAGAGCCTTCGTCCGACAGAAGAGGGAAGCCAACGCGCCATTTTTTATGGAAGCGCTCAAGGTCACGCACTTTGTCATAGCTGATGCCAGCAAGGCCAAACCCGCGTTCTTTCACTGCTTCAACAGCGTTTGTGTTCAGGTCAATCAACTGCATCTGGCAGAAGGGACACCATTTCGCAGAGCGATAGAAAACAACAACTGCGCCGTTTTCACCGACAAAGCTGTCGAAATCCTGTTGGTTGCCTTCCTGGTCAAGACCAGCAAAATCAAGCGCGATAGTAGAGCCCACTTCCGGGCCAACTTCCTGCGCTGTTGCGGAAACCGTTACTGCGAGCAATGCAGCCGCAGCGGCAATTACATTAAATAGATACTGCATAAGACCTAAGCCCTCTAAACCTATGTTCTAAACCCGCGCGGACTATGCCACGGGGCGGTTTCAAATGGCACTCACAAGATCGTGTAATTGGTGGGTTATGATTGAGAGCCCGCGGTTAGGCAGGGGTGCGGAGCCCGAAGGCTCCGTGTCACATGGCTTAAAACCGGATGCCAAGTTTGCTATCAAGGCTATATTTACCGCCGCCTTTGGTGACAAAGCTAAAGGCGAGGATTGCCCACAATACCGGATATTCCCAACCACCTTCTGTCCAGAAGAAACCGGCACCAAAATGCACGTTGGAGGCAATCAGCAGCAGAACAGTAATTGCCAGCGCTGATGCACGAGTGAATAACCCCAGAGCCAGCGCCAGCCCGCCAAAAAACTCCACTGACCCGGCACCGAG
This sequence comes from Kordiimonas sp., assembly GCA_965199355.1. GTDB lineage: Bacteria > Pseudomonadota > Alphaproteobacteria > Sphingomonadales > Kordiimonadaceae > Kordiimonas. Next base: position 391,665 of record CBDARB010000015.1, on the reverse strand, counting down.
CGCGGCAAGGTACCCGTTTGCAAAGCCGAGCTGTGTTTCAAAAAACTGCCCGGTTGCCTCAAGCCCATAGCCACCGAACCAGCCAAACAGTTTCTGTGCTCCATGAGGTGCGAGGAAGCCACCGGCTAGTACCCTGAGAAGAGTTTCTGTGATGTCGGTGCTTTTGCTCAGGCTTTCGACGCGCGAAATGATAGTTTGAAAAGTCATTGTGTTTCTCCATGTCCCGGACCTTTGGTCGGTCCTGCGTTGTTGGAGACATAGATAAATTCTAAAATACACAACGAAAATTGCATTATATCGATATAGGCGTTCGAAATTAAGAAACTCAATATGACTGAATGCTCTCAGGTGTGCTCCTACGGCTTGCCCGTATTGCATCCAACACGCATTGCATCGCCCCAGTAAATCTGATACATCGCGCCCAACTTGTTCTTTGACTTATTTTGATCTTAAGAGGTGTCCCATGAAAATAGATGGCAATGCCATCCGTCCGGGCAATGTAATTGAACACAAAGGCGGCCTGTGGCGCGCGGTGAAAATTGCTCACACCCAACCTGGCAAGGGTGGTGCGTATTTGCAGGTAGAACTGAAAAACCTGCGCGATGGTTCCAAACTGAATGAACGTTTTCGTTCATCTGAAAAAGTGGAACGTGCCCGCCTTGAGCAGAAAGACTACCAGTACCTTTATATGGATGATGGTATGGCGCACTTTATGGATCAGGAAAGCTACGAACAAATTTCCATTTCAGCCGAAGATGTTGGTGATGATGCCGTTTTTCTGCAAGACGGCATGGTCGTTGTGATCGAGTTTCACGAAGAAAGCCCGCTTGGCGTTAACCTGCCAGAGAAGGTAACGCTTGAGGTTGTCGAAACTGAGCCTGTTGTCAAAGGCCAAACAGCGTCATCGAGCTACAAGCCAGCTACGCTTGATAATGGTTTGCGCGTTGGCGTGCCGCCTTTTGTGAACCAGGGCGACAAAATTCTGGTATCAACTGCCGAGCGTGAATACGCAGGCCGCGCCGATTAAAAAATAAACCGAGTTCCGAGTATTTTTAGGAGAGGCTCATGCCCCGTCGTTCTCCCCTCATCAATGTGATGGTCAGTGCCGCCATGAAGGCAAGTCGCGGCTTGCGCCGTGATTTCGGCGAAGTGGAGCAGTTGCAGGTTTCCCGTAAAGGACCGGCAGACTTTGTCTCCATCGCTGACAAGCGCGCAGAAACAATTCTGTTTGAAGAACTAAGTCACGCACGCCCTGACTTTGGTTTCCTGATGGAAGAGCGCGGTGAAGTTGCCGGCGAGCGCGACGATATTCGTTTCATCATCGACCCGCTTGATGGCACAACAAACTTCCTGCACGGCATTCCGCATTTTGCCATCAGCATTGCGGTGGAAGAACGTAAGGAAATTACAGCGGGTGTTGTGTATGCACCGCTGACCGACGAGCTTTATTGGGCGGAAAAAGGGCAGGGCGCTTTCCTGAATGACGCGCGCCTGCGCGTTTCTGGTCGCACCAAAATGGAAGCCGCGCTCCTTGCGACCGGCATCCCGTTCAAGGGCCGTGACGGTCATGAACTTTTCCTCGCTGAAATGACAGAGATTGCCCCGGAAGTGGCCGGTATTCGCCGGTTTGGTGCGGCATCGCTTGACCTCGCATATGTTGCGGCGGGGCGGTATGACGGCTTCTGGGAATCTGGTCTCAGCTCTTGGGATATTGCCGCAGGTGCCATTATTGTTCGTGAAGCTGGCGGTTATGTTACTGACTACAACGGCAGTCAGGATGTGCTGGAAACGGGTTCAATCATCGCTGCCAATGACCGGCTTCATGCACCGCTTGAGCGCATGCTGAAGCGTGTGCGGCGGAACATGGCAGCTTCATAAGGCTGCATTTCCTGTAACCTTCTGGTTGCGTGTCATAATTTCGCCCTTAAACTAGGCGTAGCTGTCGCATCGACCTTGATGAGACGCTTTGCCAACCGGGGAAGGGCGAAATTATGCAAAAACCGCAGAAATTCATGAACCGGATGCTGCTGTTTCTGGCAGCTGTCATTACGCTTGGCGTGTTGCTACGTGGTCCGCTCCTGAGCGCGTTTATGGCCAACGTTGTTCTCAACGGTGTGATAGCAGCAACCTTGTTCATTGGTATCATCTTCGCCTTCCGACGTGTTGTTGACTTGAAGCCCGAGATCGAATGGATCAAAGCTTTCAAGCGTCATGAAAGTGCAGCTACTTCTGTAACACCTCGCCTTATGGCACCTGCCGCTGCGCTCTTGTCTGCGCAGGAGGAAGGCGGCATGCGTCTGTCGACAATGTCCATGCGCTCCGTGCTTGACGGCATTGCCTCCCGATTGGAAGAAAGCCGGGAAATCAGCCGCTATTTCACACAGCTGCTTATCTTCCTCGGCCTTCTCGGTACTTTCTGGGGGCTTTTGGGTACCATCGGGGCCATCGGTGGTACCATCAATGGCCTATCGGTTGATGGCAGTGACATGGCGCTAATGTTTGATGAGCTTAAATCAGGACTTGAAGCGCCACTTTCCGGCATGGGAACTGCTTTTTCCAGCTCCCTTTTTGGCTTGGCTGGTAGCCTTGTGATGGGGTTCATGGATTTGCAGGCCACCCAGTCCCAGACCCGTTTCTATAATGATGTGGAAGACTGGTTGGCTTCTGTTACGCATTTGTCGCGCGGCGAGGTCGCCGAAGGGGTAGCAAGCCCAAGTTCGTACATGACGGCGCTGATGGAACAAACGGCGGACGGTATCGATAGATTGCAGCGCACGCTCAAACAGTCGGAAGATGCGCGAGTTCAATCGCAGCACACCATGACGGCGATTGCCGAGTCGCTCGCTGCCCTTGCAGACCGTATGGATGCGCAAGCGGCGCATCAGGCATCTGCGCAAGCGAACGAAAAAGCGCTTGCAGCTTCTATCGCACAACTTGCCGAAGCTCAGGCAGCCGCTGCCAAAGCAGAGGTGCCTGTCCCCGCGCCCGCAATGGACGAGACAACCAAAGGCCACATCCGCAATCTGGACGTAGGTATCAAGCGCCTGATTGATGAGCAAGCGCGGGCGAGCGAAGCCCTTTCCGATGATTTGCGCAGTGAGCTTAAGCTGCTTGCCCGCACCATATCAGCGGGCCTTGATGCGCAGCGTGGCAGTGGTGGTTCCGGCACGGGTGATGGCGGGGGAAGCATCTGATGTTCGCAGCCCGCAGGCGCATTGGCGGTCAGGCACCCGACAATAGTTGGCCGGGGTTTGTTGATGCCCTTTCTACCCTGTTGCTGGTGATCATCTTCTTGCTGTCCATGTTTGTGCTGGCGCAGTTTTTTCTTGGTCAGGCGCTTTCTGGGCGAGAGCAAGCGCTTGCTGAGCTTAGAGGGCAGGTGGTGCAACTTGGTAATCTCCTAAGGCTGGAACAGCAGGCAAATGCGAGCCTTAGAGACAACATAACTGAACTCGCGGCCTCGCTTACTGCCGCAAACGCTGACCGGGACCAGCTTGGAGCTGACCTTGACGCGGCGCGGCAAAGCCTTGCGACATCTGAAGCAAGCCTTGCCGAAATTACTGCGGCACGGGATGCGCTTGAAGCAAGGGCAAGCGAGTTGCAGGAGCAATATGATGTTTCCTCTGCGGCGCTCAGTGAAGAGCAGATACTTTCGCAGCGCGCGCGCGAACAGGTGAACGTGCTGGAGCGCAATGTAACGGCACTCAGGGAGCAGTTATCGAGGCTGGAAGCAGCCCTTCAAGCCAGTGAAGAGAGAGACCGCCGCAATCAGGCTGTGATTGTGGACATGGGTCGCAGGCTGAACCGTGCGCTGGCGAGCAAGGTTGAAGAACTTGCCGGTTACCGGTCAGAATTCTTTGGACGGCTGAAAGAAGTGCTGTCAAACCGCCCTGAAATACGCATTGAAGGCGACCGGTTTGTGTTCGCAAGTGAGTTGTTGTTTGCCAGTGGCCAGTCTGAGCTTGGGCCGGAAGGCCGGGCGGAACTGCGGAAGTTTGCCGAAACCCTGATAGCAATTTCAGCGGAGATACCGGCAGAACTGCCGTGGATTTTGCGTGTCGATGGGCATACCGACAAACGTCCGATCTCAACGGCAGCTTTTGCCAGCAACTGGGAACTATCTAGTGCGCGCGCGATCAGTGTTGTGCGGTTCCTGATTTCCGTTGGTGTACCACCGGAAAGACTTGCCGCAGCCGGATTCGGCGAGTTTCAGCCTATTGATCCGGCTGATAATATCTTTGCCTACAGCCGCAACCGGCGTATCGAGATGCGCCTGACGCAACGCTGATTGGATGGTAGGTTTTTGTGGGTAGTCCTACAAAGCTGTTCGTCGACGAAGGCGGCGACAGCGACTAACACTATTTGATCTTCAATGTCTGCGAGGGGGAAGCAATGACATTTCGAAAATCTATCATAAGCGCAGCAATTGCTTTGATGACTGGTATGCCTGTGCTGGCACAAGATGCGCCTGATACCGCCACCATAGAAAAACTGACGAACAAGCATTTGAAGGCGTCTTTCCCCATATTGAAAGACCTGCTTTCAATTCCAAGCAATGCGCGTTTTCCAGACCATGTAGAGGCGAATGTCGCATGGATGGAACAGGCGTTTGACAGCCGTGGCTTTAGCACCAAACGACTTGAAACGGGTGGCCCGCCACTTTTGTTGGCGGAGCGCAGAGTGCCGGACGCTCGAAAAACAGTGCTTATTTATCTTCAGGTGGATGGTCAGCCTGTGGACCCCAGCAAATGGCATCAGGAAGACCCTTATAAGCCGGTTCTGAAAGAACGGCGGGGCGACAGTTGGCAGCAGATTGATTGGTCCTACCTTGATGGCCCGCTTGATCCTGAATGGCGGGTGTTTGCCCGGGCAGCCTCTGACGCCAAAGGGCCAATTGCCATGTTCCTGACGGCGCTTGATATCCTCAAACGGGAAGGACTGAAGCAAACTCATAACCTGAAGGTCGTCATGGACTTTGAGGAAGAGCTGGGCTCCCCTCATTTGCCTGCCGCAGTGGAAAAGTATAGAGACGAGCTTCTGGCCAATATGCTGCTTATCTATGATGGGCCGCGCCATACCAGTAACAGGCCGACTCTGGTGTTTGGCGCACGGGGCATTGCCACGATCTCGTTAACTGTGTTTGGCCCACGCAGGCCGCAGCATAGCGGCACGTACGGCAACTATGCGCCCAACCCGGCTATTCGGCTCGCCCAGCTTGTCGGTGGCATGGAAGACGCTGACGGGCGTGTAACCATTCCGGGTTTTTATGACGGTATTTCGCTGAGCGATGATGTAAAACAGGTGATCAATAGTGTACCGGATGATGAGCCAGAGATCAGGCGGTCTATCGGGTTTCGCACGCCAGACGCTGTTGCGCCGACATATCAGGAATCTATCCAATACCCGAGCCTTAGCGTGCTTGGCTTGCAAAGTGGCTGGGTGGGTGAGCAAACCAGAACGGCCATTCCTTCAACTGCGACGGCTGAGTTTGATATCCGCCTTGTTCCCGAAAGCAATGCAGAGCGGCTGGTTGGTCTCGTGAGGCAATATGTGGTTGACCAAGGCTACCACATTACCGCCGGGCCAGAGCCAACGGAGGAAGAACGACAATCCTATGACAGGCTTGCCTCATTCTCCCACGAGATTTCCTATACAGCCTTCAGAACGACGCTATATGACCCCGCTGGCGATTGGACAGAGCGGGCATTGATACGGGCTTTTGGCGAGGCACCATTAAAAATCCGCACCGGTGGTGGGTCCATCCCTATTTCACCCTTTGTAAGGAACCTGAATCTGCCAGCCATTCTGGTGCCTGCGGTTTATATTGATAACAACCAGCACAGTCCCAACGAGAACCTGCGTCTTGGAAACTATGTGGATGGCATCAGGGGCTATCTTGCCATTCTTACTCAACCGGATTGATGTTATGAAGTTCAGATTATTTGGGCCATTGGCTCTTGTTGTTTCGCTCGGGGTGGCCAAAGCCGATGTGCCGAAAGAGGCTGAAACAGTGATGCAGGAAGTTGCTCACCAGATGACCGCTGGCGAGATTGAAGGTATCACCGGTGTGATGGTCAGCATTGATGGCGACACGGTGGTTGAAGCATATGCCCCCGGCAATAAGGCGAGCAAGCAGCATGATATCCGGTCTGCCACTAAGAGCATTACTGCCCTTTTGGTTGGCGAACTGATTGAAGACGATTCGCTGAAGTCTGTGAAGCAGCGCTTATCTGACCTGTTGCCGGATGAGTTCGCCCACATGGCTGAAAATGACTTGCGGCGGAAGATTACTGTTGAAGACGTGCTGACCATGCGCACGGGGCTTGCCTGTAATGACTGGGTCCCATCGTCTGTAGGTAACGAAGATAAAATGTACGAAACCAACGATTGGGCTGCATTTTTGCTCTCTAAACCTATGGCATACGAGCGCGGCAAGCATTTCAGCTATTGCACGGGTGGCGTGGTGTTGCTGGGGCGTGTAATTGCAAAGCTATCAGGCAAGTCGGTGCCTGAGTTTGCCAACGAGCGCCTGTTTGACCCGCTGGATATTGAGGGAGCACGCTGGGACAAAACCCCAAAAGGCCATACCGATACTGGTGGTCACCTTCGGCTAACTTTGAATGATCTGCATAAAATTGGCCTTATGGTGCATGCGGGTGGCCTTGCACAAGGGCAGCAGTTGGTCGATTCTAACTGGCTAAAAGAGGCCACGTCAGAGCAAACGCGTGTTTATGAAAGGCGGGAGCGCTACGGGTATCTCTGGTGGCTGGATGGCGGCACTGTGAAAGGCGAGGATGTTAGCCTTATCTATGCGCATGGCAATGGCGGTAATTTCATTTTCATTGTGCCTGAACTGAATTTGGTCGCGGCTTTTACGGGTGAAAACTATGGTAAGCGCACCCAGTTCATCCCGAACCAGATCGTTGCCCAGAAAATCGTGCCTGCGCTCATTACTAATGATTAGGGGTTAGCTGACCATTGAAACAGAGACTGCGCAGTCTCTTTTGCCTTCAGTTCAACTGATCTAGCGCCTTCATAGGGCGTAAGTACAAAGCGAAAACCGGCGCAGCCACCGCGAGGTGCGCCGATAGAGTATAGTTCTGGCCTGTGCTCTGATGCCCGGACTGTTTCTTTCTGGTCACCGTCGACATAAAGCTCGACCTCTACAGGCCCGTTGCTTGCCTCATAAAAGGCCCAGCCAATCGCATGCTGGCCCGGGGCAAAACCAACGTCATGATAGCAGAAAGCCTGCCCTGCGGCGCGCGCAGCGAACTGCTGTTCCATGTAGGCTTCAACGTCTAGGTAAAACTCGATATCGCGTGCATTCCGTTCGGCGATATCGCGGCGCACATCTTCAGTGATTTGCTCATGCAGGTCATCGGCGCGCCGGTTTTTTGATTGAGGTTTGATCGGAAGGCCCAAACTTTCGCTCAGGTGATTAAGGCCATCTGAATAGCGTTCCTGCGTGCCAACAAAATGGAATGCGCGCCAAGGCACTTGTCCGATGAAACGATACTGTTTGTTGGTCTCGTCAGGGCTGCGATAAAACTCTTCAAAAGGCTTTTCCAGGCCCTGCGTCCGGGTCCGGTACAGATACTCTGAAATCACCCGCTCGACGGGGTCGCGCACAAAGGAAATGGTGTTTTCGCACCCCATAAATTGCAGGTAGCGTTCCGCGGCAAAATGGCCAGCAAGCCACATTTTTCCCGATGAGCGAAAGGCTTCATGGAAGGCAAACTGGTCCACTGTGCCTGTGCCATAGATGTATTTTCTGACAAGGTCACCTGTATGCGGTGCTTCTGCACCATAATCCATCTCGACCGAGCCTTGGCCAAAACAGTCTTCTGCACTGGCGTTCAGGCTTGTACCTGCCGTTTTTGGGATATGGATAAACAGGATCGGTTTCATGCTCGTACCTTACGCTGCCGGTTCACCAAACTGCAAATCAGCCAAGCGCTTGTAAAGGCCGTCCTGTTTCACGAGGTCTTCATGTTTGCCTTCAGCAACGATGCGGCCTTCATCCAGTACAATGATTCGGTCTGCTTTTTTGATGGTGGCGAGCCTGTGGGCGATTACGAGTGTTGTACGTCCTTCCATCAACCGTTCCAGCGCGCTTTGAACTTTTAGTTCTGACTCTGCGTCCAGTGCGCTGGTGGCTTCATCAAGCAGCAGGATAGGGGCATCACGCAGGATAGCGCGGGCTATTGCAATACGCTGGCGCTGCCCGCCTGAAAGGCGTGTGCCGCGTTCGCCGAGGAAAGTGTCATACCCTTGTTCCGAGCGTTCGATGAACTCTTTCGCCGCTGCTGCTTCCGCTGCTGCTTCCACGTCGGCATCGGTTGCATCAAGACGACCATAACGAATATTTTCAGCGAAGGTGTCTGCAAAAATGATGGTTTCCTGCGGCACGAGCGATAGGTGTGTGCGGAAATCGGTCGGCTCTGTATCTGCAATATCAACACCGTCGATGGTTACTTTGCCCTGTTGGGGGTCAAAGAAGCGCAGCAACAGTTGCAGTACAGTTGACTTGCCTGCACCTGAGGGCCCAACCAGAGCAACGGTTTCTCCGGGTTTAATGGTCAGGTTAAAACCTGCCAGTGCTGCCGTGTCTTTCTTGCTGGGATAATAGAATGTTACGTTGTCGAAACAAACATTTCCTGCAACTGTGGTTGGCATGGAACGCGGTGCTGCAGGAGCCTTGATGGTGGCTTCGGCAACCAGCAGTTCGGCGAGACGGCCCGCCGCACCCGCCGCGCGCTGTAGCTCGCTGTAGACTTCAGATAGGGCACCAAAGGCGGCAGCAACAAAGATGGCGAGCATGATAAACTCCACCATATCCCCACCCGACATGGCGCCAGAGATCACATCTTGTGCCCCTTGATACAGTACGAAAGCGATCGCGCCGAAAATCATGAAGATCATGGTGAAAGTAAGCGCAGCCCGCACCTGAATGCGTCGCTTGGCGGCGATAAATGCGTCGTCCACATGGTCTCCAAACCGGCGTGCTTCAGATCGTTCCTGCGTAAAGGCTTGCACCACATTAAGGGCCGCAAGCGATTCGTTGGCGCGGGCACCGACATCGGCCACTTTGTCCTGACTGGTACGCGACAGGTTGCGTACGCGCCTGCCCACAACAATTATGGTCACCAGCAAAAGCGGGATTACCACTGCGATATGGAGCATCAGTTTTGGCGACTGGATGAACAGCAACACGGTGCCTGCAATAGCGATAAGGAAATTGCGTGCCCAAACAGACATGCTTGACCCCACGATGGTTTGAACAAGCGTGGTGTCTGCTGTCAGACGCGACACAATCTCACCTGGGCGGTTTTCCTCAAAAAACTCGGGCGACAGGGTAATCAGCCGCTCGTAAACGGCTTTCCTGATGTCTGCGACAACCCGTTCGCCAAGCCAGGTGACAAAATAAAAGCGAAATGCCGTGGCGATAGCGAGCACAACGACAATACCAACGAGAATCAGGAAATAGTCATTCACAAAGCCTGCTTGCTGCGCAGAGAACTCTTTATCAACGATGTCGCCCATCGCCCTTGGGATCGCCAGTGACGTACCAGCCGCGAGCAGCAGGAAGAAAGACGCCATAACAAACTGAAACTTGTAGGGCTTTACGAAAGACCACAGAGTTTTCAGGTTTTTGAGCTTGCCTTTTGGCGGCTGGTGTTCCTGGCGGATGCTACTATCGCTCATGCAAAATCATTCCTCATAATCTTGAACAGACATATAGTTGCTGCTTGGCAAATTGCCAATGTCTGAGGTGTTGAAGTGCGGGAATAGTTCCTTCATCAATCCCCAATGGCAAAATATGGCAAAAATGATCGAAACGCCCTTGCATTAGTTGGCTCGATACCCTATACGGACGCCTCGTTTTTGGAGATTAGACCAATGAAACAAGATATTCATCCCGATTACCACACTATCAAAGTGGTTATGACAGACGGGACAACTTTTGAGACTCGTTCTACTTGGGGCTCGGAAGGTGACACGCTGAACCTAGAGATTGACCCTAAGTCCCACCCTGCGTGGACTGGTGGTGCCCGTCAGATCACCGAAGGTGGTCGTGTTGCACGCTTCAATAAGCGTTTTGGTGGCCTCAAGCTCAAGAAATAAGCTGTTGCAAAATAAGTATTTTTCGAGAAGGCGTCCTCTTGAGGGCGCCTTTTTTCATGGTTGCCTCTTGTAAGGCATGAAGGGCTATCCCAAATAAGGCTTACCGGTCGCCGCATGGGCGGGGCCGGGAAACTTTCTGACCCGACCATGGTGGTGGGTCACACAATTTAGTTGCTTCTTAAGGAGGACTTTTACCATGAGAACCTTTGACCTTTCCCCATTGATGCGTAGTTCTGTCGGTTTTGATCATCTTAACCGTTTGCTCGACTCGGCGCTTACCAGCGACGGTGCGGCTGCGTATCCGCCCTACAATATTGAAAAAGTTTCGGAAGACGATTACCGCGTCACCATGGCTGTAGCTGGTTTCTCGCCAGACGAGCTGACGATCACCGTTCAGGAAGGCACCCTGATTCTATCAGGCAAAGCCAAAGATGACGACGGTGAGCGCAAGTTCCTGCATCGTGGCATTGCCAAGCGCGCGTTTGAGCGGCGGTTTGAGCTTGCAGACACTATTCAGGTAGGTGACGCAAGTTTCGAAAATGGCTTGCTGCAGGTTGAACTGCGCCGCGTAATCCCGGAACACAAAAAGCCGCGTAACATTGAGATTCGCACAGACAGTGCGCAGATCAAGACGATCGAATCGAACGCAGCTTAATCCCGACTATATTGGCTGGCGGTGGACCCAGAACCCACCGCTAGCCCATCAGTTTCCTATTCCTCCCCGACGATCCTCGCTGTCGGAAACTTGTGGAGGCGAACCCTCGTGGCTTGCCTCCACCTTTTAATGTGGTCAGGGTTTTCTATGGACGACCTGCCGCGTGTTGCTTTGCCCCGTCAACAGGGTGAACCCATGGCATTCTGCTCCGTGTGTAAATCTCTTCGTCAATTTTAATGCATGACAGGTCATCAAGGGTCATTGCATTGATTTCCGCTTCATCTTTTGCATTTGTTCCCTCCCACCTCAGATACGTGCCGCATGTGCTGCAAAACAACCGTCTGGCATTCTCGCTAAAGGCGATGGAACCCGCTGGTTCGCTCAACCATCTGAACTGAGGCGCTGGTACAACGGTGAAAACAGAAAAGGGACTACCTAGATGCTTTTGGCAGTCTGTGCAGTGACAGGCCAATGTGTTGGCATCCCGCAGGTCAATCTCGTATCGAACAGCACCGCATCGACATCCGCCAGTTTGTTTGTTGGCCAATCCTGTCATGACTTGAAGAAAGCGTCCGCTGCTGCCCGGCTGGCCTGCTTCGCTTTAATTTCCTCACCTGTCCGCTCGATCTCGGCCTTAAGGCGTTCTATACGTTCCTCAAGCTCATCGGCACTGATTGTTGACAGATCCTCTTTTTCAAGGTCCGTCAGTGGGCCGGTTTTTTTACGGGGTAAATCGTCCAGATCCATGCTGGTTTTCCTTTCAGCTCCCTGTCATAGTTGCTCGCAATCTAGCAACGGATGAAAGCCAATGAAAGCAGTAGAAATATCAAAACCGGGTGGCCCCGACGTATTGACCCCAACAGACCGACCCGATCCCACCGCTGGTGACGGGGAGGTATTGATCCGGGTTAAGGCCGCAGGTGTAAACCGGCCAGATGTGGTGCAGCGGCTTGGGCTTTATCCACCACCACCCGGTGCATCTGATATTCCGGGGCTGGAGGTTGCAGGCGTTGTTGAGCATGTTGGTGCCGGTGTTGAAGGCATTGCTGTTGGCGATCAGGTGTGCGCGTTAGTGCCTGGCGGTGGTTATGCGGAACTTTGTGTTGCGCCCGCCCAAACCTGCCTTCCTGTTCCGGATGGGTTTTCGTTTGTGCAGGCCGCCGGCTTGCCGGAAACATATTATACTGTCTGGTCGAACCTGTTTGACAGAGCTGGGTTAACGTCAGGCGAAACTATTTTGATCCATGGTGGATCGTCCGGCATCGGGTCAACGGCTATCCAGCTTGCGCGGGCCTTTGGTGCAAAGGTGATAACAACGGCAGGCAGTGAGGAGAAGGTGGCGTTTTGCCGCTCGCTCGGTGCTGATCTTGTAATCAACTACCGGGAGCAGGACTTTGAAGAAGAAGCGCTGAAATTTGCGACTGCGGGCGTCAATGTGGTGCTGGACATGGTTGGCGGTGATTACCTACCCAAAAACATAAATTGCCTTGCCCCTGACGGCAGGCATGTTTCCATCGCCTTCCTCAAGGGCCCTCAAGTTGAATTGAATATGCTGCCGGTAATGGTAAAGCGCTTGACCCTTACGGGCAGCACACTTCGGCCACGCGACAATAATTTCAAAGGGGCTATTGCGCAGAAGCTGCGCGAGCAGGTTTGGCCATTGCTGGAAGTTGGCACTGTTAAACCAATTATCGACACTGTTCTGTCGCTGGAGAAGGCAAATGAAGCCCATCAATTGATGGAGTCGAGCCATCACATGGGCAAAATCATTCTGGAAGCCTGAATATTTTTTGCAACAGCAGGCTAAAATATGCGCTCCGGCGCAATATTCGCGGTGACATCGCAGAAATCCCTTGATAGGGTTGGCTCATGGGAGACAACCCTCTCCCCCCCTTATCCGGAAAATTTGTTCCAATATGGGGGCAGGCTGCAAGAGCAGTTCTGCGGAGGGTGATATATTGAGTGTAGGAAATTTGGTATGACTCAACCATTGATGCCGATGGCGACGGCGGTTTGGCTCGTAGATAATACGGCCCTGACCTTTACGCAGATTGCAGAATTTTGCCAGCTTCATGAGCTGGAAGTACAGGGCATTGCTGACGGTACGGTCGGCGCCCATATTGTTGGCCAGGACCCGACCACGAGCGGGCAGCTGACACAAGCTGAACTCGACCGCTGTCAGGGAGACCCCAAGGCGCGCCTCAAGCTTGTGGAAGACGATGTGAAGGCAATGCCGCGGACCAAGGGCCCGCGTTATACGCCTGTGTCCAAGCGTCAGGATAAGCCGGACGCGATTGCATGGCTGGTACGACACCATCCGGAGCTGACCGACCTTCAGATCAGCCGTTTGGTTGGTACAACCAAACCAACAATCCAGTCTATTCGCGAGCGGTCGCACTGGAATATCCAGAACATCAAGCCGCAAGACCCTGTTGGTCTTGGTCTGTGTCGTCAGGTTGAGCTTGATGAGGCTGTGCAACTTGCGGCAGAGCGCCGTAGTAAAGCAGCTGCCAAAGCACCTGCGGCAGGTGAAACCGACGAGGCGGCAGCCGCTGAACCTGTTACAGAAGACATTGCTGCTGAAGCAGAGGCACAAACTGACGCTTAACGCTCAGTTTTAGACACAAAAAAAGCGCGGGGTGTTCCTCGCGCTTTTTTTGGTTGGGTTTTTCGGTCGCTAATGTCGGACCACTAATCTCGACATTTCTTCTTTCAGGCGGAGCTTCTGTTTCTTGAGTTCCATCAATCGCATCGTATCTGGTTGCGGTCGAAGTTCTTCGCGTGCGATGACATCCTCAATTTCAGCATGTTTCTGGTTTAGTGATGCAACATGCGTTTCCAAGCTCATGCCCGTCTCTCCTTATTCAATTTTCTTAACAGCATCATTTGATCACTTGAAACGCTGTCTGTCACGGAAAGAATTTCAAGATCGAGATTCGCTGATTTCATGGTGGGTTAGCGGAAGTGCATGGCAGGCCGTTTTCCAGCCAAGGTCGAAAAATAGAGAGAATCGCATAATCTTATTGTTATTTTATATCTCACTTTTGAAATATTCGTGCGCGGCGTCAGCTTTTAGTCCTTTGTTGCGTCCAGGATTACCCGGGATAACGCGACAGGTATATTGAGTTGCTGGCAATAGTGGTTGAATAGATAAACTTTGTGCCCGTTTGCTGCTTCTGCCGAATGCAGGGCTGTAATCAAGGCTTCCTGTTCTTGTTGTTCAAGGTGCAGTTCTTCTGCGAGCAAAGATTTATATTCCGCGCTACCTTTGTCTTGCGAACGCCTTCGTTTTCGTATGGGCTCAAGCTTGTCTTTTTGCCACCTGTGTGAGGCTTCCATGAGGGCCTGATACGCGGAGAGGGATATCGGATGGTTGAGTGCGTTTAACCATGCCCCCAGCAGCAACAGGTTTACATCTGCGCCATGCTCATCCTGTGCCGTTAGGCAGGCATGCTGGACGGTTTTATCCTGATATATCTCAAGCGAAAAGCCCCAGAAATTTTTGGCTGTCAGCGATGAATGGTTCACAATTGCTTCTCGGGGACCTCTCAGGGGCTTCTCGGATATTTTCGGGCGTGATAGTATAAACCTTTCTAGCAGGTCCGAAGCCAAAGGTGAATGATGGACGACGAAGCCATTCAGGCGCGTATTGCCGCCCTACGGGAAGAGCACAGAGATATGGATGCCGCGATTGAGGCCATTCAGCAGCAAGGTACTTATGACCTGCTCCAAGTGCAGCGCTTGAAGAAACGTAAACTGAGCCTGAAAGACGAGATTTCAAAACTGGAAGGGCTTTTACTGCCCGATATTATTGCGTGAAGACGCCAGCCGGCTAGCGTGCTCGGTCACCCTTCATGTCGCGCTTGTTTTCGTACATGGCCTTGTCGGCTTTATCGAGCGCGTCATCAGGCTGGTCGCCGGAACGGAATGTATAGGTGCCGAAAGCAAGACTCATCTTAATTTCATCATCACCAATCTTGATTGGCGCCTGAGCGATTATTTCGGCGAGGGAGCTTGCTTTTTCTGCGCCAATTTTCTCGTCGGCTTGCGCCAGAATAACACCAAACTCGTCACCACCCAGTCTGGCAATAACATCTGTGGTCCGCACATTGTCCACAAGCAGGCGCGCAACGTGGAATAGCGCTCTGTCGCCTGCTTCGTGCCCATACTTGTCGTTGATCACCTTCATATCATTCAGGTCAATGAACATAAGAGTGGAGGGCGTGCCGTAGCGCTCCGCGAAAGAGATCATGCGGCTGAGTTCACGCACAAAGGCACGGCGGTTGGGAATGGGGAGCAGCGCGTCTGTGTCTGCCACATCTTCCATTTCCCGCAGTCTGCGATTGGTTCGGTCCAGTTCATGACGCAGGTTTTCAACCTCCTGCATCAACGACAGGATCGCATGTTGAACCCGGTCGGTCATTTCTTCGGGTGGAATACCAAGCACCTGAACAGTGTCTTCGATTCGTCGTACACGACCAGCATCAGACGCGGAACCAGTACGTTCCGTTCTGCCCGCTGGTCTTGCAGGTGCCGTTCTTACAACGCCAGGTGTGGTGGAAATTTTCATCCCAAATCCCGTTTTCTAACCGAAGCCCCCGTTGGCCATATGTTAATATTAACGAATTGCTGTTCGCAAGCTATTCAATTTTTTGACTATCTTTTGCGATATCGGGTTGGGCGCTGCTTGCAATCCAGCCTTTGCTGCCTATAATGCGCGCTCCTCCGGCAAGGCCGGATAGTGGGCCAAAACAATAGGATAAACCGGTGACTGACACAGCGCCTCGCGTCGGTATTATCATGGGTAGCCAGTCAGACTGGCCAACTATGAAACATGCAGCGGATATTCTGGATACCCTTGGGGTTCCATATGAAAAGCGGATTGTGTCCGCACATCGCACACCAGAGCGGCTGGTGGACTATGCCAAAACGGCGCGGGATCGCGGCCTGAAATGCATCATTGCCGGTGCTGGTGGTGCCGCGCATTTGCCGGGCATGGCGGCAGCCATGACGCCGCTGCCGGTTTTTGGCGTGCCTGTTCAATCTGCTGCGCTTTCGGGCAAGGACAGTTTGCTTTCCATTGTTCAAATGCCGGGCGGTGTGCCGGTCGGTACGCTTGCCATTGGTAAAGCCGGCGCAAAAAACGCCGGGTTGCTTGCTGCTGCCGTCCTAGCCTTGATGGACGAGGGGCTTGCGACAAGACTTGATGCCTGGCGGGCCGAACAAACCGCGAGTGTCGCAGACGAGCCAACCGACGATTAATCACACGGACTTTTTTCGGGGAAAGACCAATGACACGTATCAACCCAGGTGGCACCATTGGCATTCTTGGCGGGGGACAGCTTGGGCGTATGCTTGCGCTGTCTGCGGCTCAGCTTGGCTATCGCTGCCATATCTTTTGCCCGGAAGAAAACAGCCCCGCTTTTCAGGTTGCGGATAAGATTACCGTCGCAGATTATGAAAATGAAGAGGCACTGACCCAGTTTGCAAAATCTGTCGATGTCGCCACCTACGAGTTTGAGAACGTGCCCAGCACAACGGCTGCAACCGTTGCCGCTCACACTTTATTGCGTCCCGGTGCCAAGGCACTGGCGGTGTCGCAGGACAGGCTGGTTGAAAAACAGTTTTTGAATGACGCAGGCGTTGAAACTGCTCCGTATCAAGCATTCCACACGGCTGAAGAACTGGATGCGGCCTTCAAGGTTATTGGCCGACCATCGGTCGCGAAAACCCGCCGGTTTGGCTATGACGGCAAGGGCCAGAAGCTGATCAAAACACCGAAAGACCTGGATCAGGTGCTGGAGGTAACACAGAGCACCCCCGCAATACTGGAGGGCTTTGTGAATTTTGACCGCGAGATCAGCGTGATCGTGGCCCGCAGTGCATCAGGCGATGTGGCTGCCTTCCCGGTGGGTGAAAATGTGCATACCAATCATATCCTTGATACCACCGATGTACCTGCATCCGTGAGCGAGCGCGTGGAAGCCAAGGCCAAAGTTATGGCGACGAAGGTGGCTAACGCCCTTGATTATGTGGGGGTGATGGGCGTGGAGATGTTCGTGACTGACAGCACAGGCCAGATTATTGTGAATGAGATCGCGCCGCGCGTGCACAACTCCGGCCATTGGACAATGGACGGTGCGCCAACCAGCCAGTTCGAGCAGCATATCCGTGCCATCTGTGATCTGCCGCTTGGTGCCACCTCAGCCTTCGGCAAAGTGCGCATGAAAAACCTGCTGGGTGAAGATATCCTTGATCTGGATGGATATCTGGATGACCCAACTGCATCAGTGCATCATTACGGCAAGTCCGACCCACGCGCTGGCCGCAAGATGGGCCATGTAAACTGGGTCAAACCTGCCGAATAATGTGCCTCTAATGGAGGCGCGCTTACCTGTTATCAAGCTGCGCCCTTACGCTCAACAAGCCATGGTGCGTAATGCGGTAGGGCCCGCCGTTGCGGCTGATGATAAACTTGCGCCTTTTAAGCCGCTTAAACAGGTCCACATTAAAGCCTGAAAGGTGCCAGCCTTCACGGTTTACGCAACTGGCTTTGCAGATTTTACGCTTTTCATCACGTTCGATCAGAATACGCCCGCCCTGTGCGAGGGCATGCAGCGCACGCTGTTCAGATTTAGAGATATTCACGGGGTTTACTCCGCACAAATAGAAACAGGCTCCGGCCACATGTGTGGCGGAGGGGTTCTATTTCCCTGCCAGCTCAATCAACTTGAGGGGCAGGGCCTAGCGGGTCTCACTTAAATACGTCAAAAAAGCTCCGTGCATTGACGAAGCTTATTTAGGGTATGAAATCAATTTTGTCTACTTATACGGCACCGGCCCACGCCCCCACCCGACCACCACATGGAATTATACTTGGGTGGCCGGGTGGGGGCGTGGGCCGGTACAGTTCTATACTTTAGGCAGTAAAATCCATGTGGCGTCCTTTGCTTCCACCTCAAAGCCGTGTTTTTCAGCAAATGCGTAAACAACCTGCCGCATGGGGTAGCCTTTGGTCCGGCTCCAGTGCCAGTCATCGCCGGTGATGCGGGCGTTTGGCCATAGCTGGTGGCTTACTTCCAGCTCATCCGGTTTCTTGTCGCAATCGATATAGATCACATCGGGCTCAATGCCTGCGTCTTTCAATTGATGCAGGGCTTTGGGGGACCAGCCGCGATAAGGAATGAAGCGGTCTTTGAATTCAGCCACGTTTGCCATGGCGGTGGGGAAGGGTTTGTTGTTGCTAATATCCGCGAGCATTTGCATCTGGGTGGCGCGTTCGGGGTATTTTCGGGTCAGGTTAGGGCGGCCAATATAGCGCCCAACCTGACGAATGAGGTCATCATCCCATGGGTCAACGCCGATTACTTTCAGGTCCGGGTGAACCGTCAACCAGCGACGAGTGGACGCGCATAGAAAGCAGCCGATTTCAAGCAGAAGGCCAGCTTTAACTTCGTGGATAACACTATCCACAAGGTCACGCCCGCGCCCGCCAAGCGTATAATCCCATGGCTGCACACCATCCACATCGGGCCATTCGGTAGCCCGATGAAGCTTATCAAACCCACTGTCGCTCATCAGCGACCAAAACCTTATAAAATGGAGAAGCCGGTTGCGGCCCAGTCTTTGTCAAAGCCTGCAAGACCGTTTACCGTCAGTGGGTGGTTAAACAGCTTCTTCATCACGTCCCACGGGAAGGTGGCAACATCAGCGCCGATACGCGCGCTTTCCAGAACATGGACAGGGTGGCGAACGGAGGCAACCAGGATTTCTGTGTCGAAATCATAATTGTCATAGATGGTGCGAATGTCAGCGATCAGCTCCATGCCATCAAAGCCCACATCATCATGGCGCCCAACAAAAGGTGAAATGAAGGTTGCACCGGCCTTGGCGGCCAATAGCGCCTGATTGGCGGAGAAGCACAGCGTTACATTCACCATGATGCCTTCTGCACGCAACGCCTTACAGGTTTTCAGCCCTTCCAGTGTCAGTGGCACTTTTACAGTAATATTGTCGGCAATTTTGGCGCACTTCAGCCCTTCCTTGAGCATGGTTTCATGATCATGCGCTGTGGTTTCCGCGGACACCGGGCCGTCCACCTCTTTCGCGATGTCCCCGATCACCTCAAAAAAGTCACGGCCTGATTTTTTGATCAGGGATGGGTTCGTGGTTACCCCATCCAGAAGGCCGGTTGCATTCGCTTCGCGAATCTCATCAATGTTTGCGGTGTCTAGGAAGAATTTCATGGGTGTCTCCTTGCGGGCATGATGCCGCGCACAATAAGGCTGCGCGGTGTTTGGCTTGTGCCTAACCAACAATAGCATGAAATTCAAGCTTATTGGATGATTGCGATGCAGGTTGGCCTTTTCTATGCTGCGGTCAAATCACGGGGCGTTAAAGCATGGTTCAGCAGGCAATGGATTTAGGAGACGAGGCGGCAGAGGATGCCCGCGTTGCCGTTTTGTTGCCCTTGCCGCTCAAAGGACCGCTTGACTATAGGCTGCCTGAAGGCATGGACGTGCCGCCGGTTGGCACTCTTGTTCGGGTGCCGCTGTCGGGGCGGTCTGCAACCGGGGTTGTTTGGCAAGCCTCGGCAGATGCCAAGCAGTTTCCCCTCAAGAAGCTAAAACCCATCGAGGCATTTCTACCGCTCGCTCCTTTCCCGGACAATCTGATCAGGTTTGTGGACTGGGTGGCTGCTTACACGCTGTCCTCGCAGGGGGCGGTGCTGCGCATGTGCCTGTCGGTACCTGCGGCTTTGGGGGATGTGCCCGTTCGCACGCATTTCCAATTGGGTGAGGTGCCGGAAGGACTACGGTTGACCGAGGCGCGCAAGCAGGTGCTTGATGCACTCGATGGCCAACCGCCACTGACCGCAGCCCAGATTGCAGAGCGGGCAGGGGTTTCCGCCGCTGTTGTTCGCGGGCTCGCGTCCGCTGGTGCACTTACTGCTATTGAAACATCGGTAGACGCACCCTTTGGTCAACCCGACCTGTCGATTGAAGGGCCTGATCTGTCCGCCGAGCAGGCGGCGGCATCGCAGGCGATTCGCGATCAGGTTTGGCAGGGTGGGTTTAAGACCTTTTTACTTGATGGCATTACGGGCTCCGGCAAAACCGAGGTTTATTTTGAGGGGCTTATAGAAGCGCTTAAGGAACCCGAAACTCAGGTGTTGGTTCTGGTGCCGGAAATTGCACTTACCACTCAGTGGCTGAAAAGGTTTGAGGCGCGCTTTGGGGTGCGTCCGGTGGTTTGGCACTCGGACATTGGTATGGCGCAGCGCAGGCGTGCCTGGCGTGCGGTTGCAAGCGGGGAAACCCGCGTGGTTGTGGGTGCGCGGTCTGCTCTCTTCCTACCCTTTAAAAGACTGGCATTCATTACTGTTGATGAAGAACATGACCCATCCTTCAAGCAGGAAGAGGGTGTTCTGTATCACGCGCGGGATATGGCCGTGGTGCGCGCCAAGTTTGCGGACTGCCCTGTGGTGCTGGCCAGTGCCACCCCCTCGTTGGAGACTCTGATCAACGCAGACGATGGTAAATACGAAAAACTGGTTCTGCGGGAACGATTCGGCGTTGCTGTTCTGCCGGAAATGAAGGCGGTAGACATGCGGATTGACACGCCGCCCGCAGGCACATGGGTGTCCAAGCCGCTTCAGGAAGCAATCGCCAGCACGCTCGAAGCTGGTGAGCAGGCCATGCTCTTTCTAAACCGGCGGGGTTATGCACCGCTGACGTTATGTCGTACCTGTGGTACTCGCATTGAATGCCCTAGTTGCACGGCATGGCTGGTGGAACATCGGTTCAAGAAAGAACTGCATTGCCACCAGTGTGGTTTCATTCAACCAGTGCCTGATGAGTGCCCTGAGTGCAAAAGCGAGGATTCGCTTGTTGCCTGCGGTCCGGGCGTTGAGCGGTTGTTTGAAGAAGTATCCAGCCTGTTTCCGGGCGCGCGAACCACGGTGATGACCAGTGATACAATGACCAGCCCGCGGGCAACCGCACAGATGGTGGAGCAAATTGCGTCCGGCGCCATAGACATCGTGATTGGCACGCAGATTGTCACCAAAGGCTACCATTTCCCTGACCTAACGCTGGTTGGTGTGGTGGATGCGGATTTGGGACTAAGGGGCGGTGACCTGCGCGCAGCGGAACGGACCTATCAACAGTTGGTGCAGGTTGCCGGGCGTGCCGGGCGCGCCGAGAAAAAGGGCCAAGTGTTCCTGCAAACCTACGAGCCAGAGCATCCCGTGGTTGAAGCACTTTTGTCTGGTGATGGCGATACTTTCATGGCGGCTGAGCGGCAATCGCGGGAGCGCTATGCCATGCCACCCTTCGGGCAGCTGGTGGCCTTGGTGCTGTCGGGAGCAGAGTTTAAGGATGTGATGGAGGCAGGCAGGCGGCTGGCCGCCAGCGCCCCAACGCTGGAAAATATCCAGGTTCTTGGGCCGGCTTCTGCACCGCTTGCCCGGATCAGGGGGCTGCACCGGGTTCGCATGCTTGTGCACGCAAACCGGCGTGTTGGCTTGCAAAAAATGGTGAGGGAGTGGGTTCGTGGCACGCAGCCGGTGGGGGGTGTCAAAATCAAAATTGATGTGGACCCTTATAGTTTCCTTTAGTGGAGCGTTGTCACGACGCTTGGCGCGATAATTTCCTTCGATTTGGGTTGCTTGATACGCCCTGTTCGACAAGATTCTGACTTCTCTAAATATGCCCGCTTGCAAGGGCCATATCTCTATGCTAGAGGGAGCACGCATTTGGGCTGGCTAGCGCCAAATTGCGGTGAATAATCGCGGTTAAAGCAGTCATAAATTTTTGAGCGTGAGAGTGGCTTTTTCCGGGCGTCTCACAATTTTGAGCCGACAGGTTCTGTCTTTATTTCAGGGGACGTCTGACGTGACCTCGCAAAACGCGATTGTTTCTGGGTTATCGGGCCGTTACGGGCTGGCGATTTTTGACCTAGCCAATGAAAACAATGCCTTGCAAGCAGTGGAGTCTGATTTTGCTGCTCTGCGCACCATGCTCAGTGAAAGCGAAGATTTTGGTGCATTGGTGTCCTCACCGGTCGTTACCAGTGAAGATCAGGCCAAAGGCGTTGCCGCAATTGCAGCCAAGGCTGGCTTTAACGCGCTGACCATCAAATTTCTTGGTGTTCTGGCTGCGAATCGGCGCCTGACTGCGCTCAAGTCCATTATGGATGCTTTTGATCGTCTGGCTGCCGAGCAACGCGGTGAAATGAACGCCAGCGTTACAAGCGCCAAGAAGCTGACAGCAACTCAGCTGAAAAATCTGCAAAAGAATTTGAAGTCTGCACTGGGGCAGGATGTGGCAATCGAATCGATTGTTGACGAAAATCTGCTTGGCGGACTGAAAGTAAAAGTGGGCTCTCGAATGATCGATAGCTCGTTGAAAACCAAACTCGACAACCTCGCAATCGCTATGAAAGGGGTTCAATAATGGATATCCGTGCAGCGGAAATCTCTAAGATCCTTAAAGATCAGATCGCAAATTTTGGAACTGATGCCGAAGTTTCTGAAGTCGGTACAGTTCTTTCAGTAGGTGACGGTATTGCCCGTGTATACGGCCTCGACCAGGTTCAAGCTGGTGAGATGGTTGAATTCCCTGGCGGTATTAAAGGTATGGCGCTGAACCTGGAAAGCGATAACGTTGGTATCGTTATTTTCGGTGATGACCGTTCCATTAAAGAAGGCGACACCGTTAAGCGGACCGGCGCCATCGTGGACGTGCCAGTTGGTAAAGGCTTGCTTGGTCGCGTAGTAGACGGCCTTGGCAACCCGATCGACGGTAAAGGCCCGCTTGAAGACGTGACTCGTTCACGCGTGGAAGTGAAAGCGCCGGGCATTATCCCACGTCAATCTGTATCCGAGCCAATGCAATCTGGCCTGAAGGCGATTGATGCGCTTGTGCCAGTTGGTCGTGGTCAGCGTGAGTTGATCATTGGTGACCGTCAAACAGGTAAAACGGCTGTTGCGATTGATACTTTCATCAACCAGAAACCAACAAACGATGCAGCTGCCGATGATAGTGGTAAGCTTTTCTGCATCTATGTTGCGGTTGGTCAGAAGCGTTCAACTGTTGCACAGATTGTTAAGTCACTCGAAGAAAACGGTGCGCTTGAGTACTCAATCGTGGTTGCAGCAACCGCGTCTGACCCAGCGCCGATGCAGTTCCTTGCACCATACACTGGTACAGCAATGGGCGAATTCTTCCGCGACAACGGCATGCACGCTGTAATCGTACATGATGACCTCACAAAACAAGCTGTTGCTTACCGTCAGATGTCTCTGCTGCTTCGTCGTCCTCCAGGACGTGAAGCATACCCAGGTGACGTATTCTACCTGCACAGCCGCCTTCTTGAGCGTGCGGCGAAAATGTCTGACGAGCGTGGCGGTGGTTCACTGACAGCTCTGCCGGTTATTGAAACACAGGCTGGTGACGTATCTGCATACATCCCAACCAACGTGATTTCGATTACAGATGGTCAGATCTTCCTGGAAACAGAGCTGTTCTACAAAGGTATCCGTCCTGCGATTAACGTTGGTCTGTCGGTATCTCGTGTGGGTTCTGCAGCACAAATCAAAGCGATGAAGCAGGTTGCAGGCTCTATTAAACTTGAGCTTGCCCAGTATCGTGAGATGGAAGCGTTTGCGCAGTTTGGTTCCGACCTTGACGCCGCGACACAGCAGCTTCTTAACCGTGGTGCACGCCTGACTGAGCTTCTGAAGCAAGGTCAGTACAGCCCGCTGCCAGTTGAAGAACAGGTTGTTTCCATCTTTGCTGGTGTGAACGGTTTCCTCGACGGTATTGCAACAGCGGACGTTACGCGCTTTGAAGAGCAGCTTCTTGGTGAAGTTCGCGCGAAGCACGCTGATGTTCTGGAAACAATCCGCGGCGAGAAGAAACTGTCCGATGATACGACTTCCAAGCTGAAGTCAATCATGGACACATTCGCGAAGTCGTTTAGCTAAGAACCGGATAGGAGAGGCTGAGCAATGCCAAGCCTTAAAGATCTAAAAATCCGTATCAATTCTGTTAAGTCGACGCAGAAGATTACCAAAGCCATGAAAATGGTTGCGGCATCAAAACTGCGTCGGGCACAGGAAGCAGCAGAGGCGGCTCGTCCGTATGCTGAGCGGATGGAAAAGGTGCTGAACGGCCTCGGTCAGGCAGTCAAGAACCAGCCGGGTGCGTCACCGCTTCTGGCTGGTACCGGCAAAGATGATGTGCATCTGGTTATCGTTGCCACATCCGAGCGCGGCCTGTGCGGTGGTTTCAACACCAATATTGTAAAAGCAGCAAAAGCACACATTCTGAAACTTGTCGGCGAAGGCAAGACAATAAAAATTCTGTGCATTGGCAAGAAGGGCCATGTGGTCATTCGCCGTGAGTTCGAAGACAAGATCATCGGCCTGAAGGATATGTCAGCGGTTAAACGCCTTGGCTTCAGTGATGCCCAGCCGATTGCGGCTGAAGTGCTTGCCATGTTTGAACGCGGCGAGTTCGATGTTGCGACGCTCTTTTACGCCAAGTTCCAGTCTGCCCTAGTGCAGGTTACCACCAAGCAACAGCTTATTCCTGCATCGCTTGAAGATGCCGCGAATGAAAATGATGCTGCGGATGACCTTGCCGGTGCAGTTTATGATTACGAGCCATCTGAAGAAGCCATTCTGGATGACCTGCTGCCGCGCAATGTTGCGGTGCAGATTTATCGCGGCCTTCTTGAAAACGCCGCATCCGAGCAGGGCGCGCGTATGACCGCGATGGATAACGCTACTCGTAACGCAGGCGATATGATTGACGGTTTGACAATCACCTACAACAGGACACGTCAGGCCAACATCACTAAAGAACTGATTGAAATTATTTCGGGCGCTGAAGCGCTTTAAGTAGATTACACGAAGGAGTGTAAAACATGGCTAACAATACTGGCCGCATCACACAGGTAATTGGCGCGGTTGTCGACGTTCAGTTCGACGATCATCTGCCAGCCATCCTGAATGCCCTTGAAACTGAAAACAATGGCTCACGTCTTGTGCTTGAAGTTGCACAGCACCTTGGCGAGAACACTGTTCGCACGATCGCGATGGACTCCACAGAAGGTCTGGTTCGCGGTGCTGAAGTTGCTGACACTGGTGCAGCGATTTCGGTTCCGGTTGGACCAGAGACGCTTGGTCGTATCCTGAACGTGATCGGCGAGCCGATTGATGAGCGCGGTGAAGTTGGTCACAAGCAAGTTGCACCAATTCACGCAGAAGCGCCTGCTTTTGAAGAGCAATCTACCGAGCAGGAAATTCTGGTTACCGGTATTAAGGTTGTCGACCTGCTGGCACCATATGCGAAGGGCGGTAAAATCGGCCTCTTCGGTGGTGCGGGTGTTGGTAAAACAGTTCTGATCATGGAGCTGATCAACAACATCGCAAAAGGTCACGGCGGTTACTCTGTGTTCGCGGGTGTTGGTGAGCGTACTCGTGAAGGTAACGACCTTTACCACGAGATGATCGAATCCAAAGTGATCAACCTCGAAGGCGATAGTAAAGCTGCCCTCGTATACGGTCAGATGAACGAACCTCCCGGAGCACGTGCACGTGTGGCCCTAACTGGTCTTACACTTGCGGAATATTTCCGTGACCAGGAAGGTCAGGACGTTCTATTCTTCGTTGATAACATCTTCCGTTTCACGCAGGCAGGTGCAGAAGTGTCAGCTCTATTGGGTCGTATTCCATCTGCGGTGGGTTACCAGCCAACACTGGCAACTGATATGGGTGCCCTGCAAGAGCGGATTACATCCACCAAGAAGGGTTCGATCACATCTGTACAAGCGGTTTACGTACCTGCGGATGACCTGACTGACCCTGCGCCAGCAACATCATTTGCCCACCTTGATGCAACAACTGTACTTTCTCGTCAGATTGCGGAACTGGGTATTTACCCAGCGGTGGATCCACTGGATTCAACAAGCCGTATTCTTGACCCACGCGTTCTTGGTGAAGAGCACTATGAAGTGGCGCGTTCTGTTCAGGAAGTACTTCAGAAGTACAAATCCCTTCAGGACATTATCGCCATTCTTGGTATGGACGAGCTTTCAGAAGACGACAAACTGGTTGTTGCGCGTGCGCGTAAGATCCAGCGTTTCCTTAGCCAGCCATTCCATGTTGCGGAAATCTTCACTGGTATCGCGGGCGAGCTTGTTTCTCTTGAAGATACAATCAGTGGCTTCAAAGCAATTGTCGCTGGTGACTATGATCACCTTCCAGAAGCAGCCTTCTACCTCGTTGGTAACATCGAGCAGGCTGTAGCGAAGGCTGAGAAACTGGCTGCTGAAGCTGCCTAATTAAGGAAGGCTGGGTATCATGGCTGATACGCTTCATTTTGAAATTGTTTCACCAGAGCGTCTATTGAAAGACGCTCAGGCTGCCATGGTTGTTGTGCCAGGCACAGATGGTGATTTCGCGGCCCTGCCAGCACACGCGCCGATGATGTCAACACTGCGCCCCGGTGTGGTTGAGATTTATGAGACCGAAGGCGGCGCGGCAGAGCGCTTGTTCGTCAAAGTTGGTCTCGCGCAGATCAGTCCTGAAGGCCTGACCATTCTGGCGGAAGAAGTGATTGACCTTGACGGTGTTGATGCTGCTGAGCTTGCACAACAAGTGACAGACGCGGAAGGCGCGGTTTCAGGTGCTGCTGATGATGTGGCCCGTGCAGCAGCCGAAAAAGAGCTGGCCTGGATGGCTGCCCTTTCTGAGCTGGTTGCCTAACGCAAGGCGAGCGGAAATAAGGATTTGAGAAGCGCTGCCAATTGGCGGCGCTTTTTTTATGGTGCTTTCTTTTCAGCACTCTCTGGATTCTCGCGTGTCTGGTTCCGACTGTGACGGGTATCACGGACCCGTATCCATCCATTCTCTAAAAATCTGTCTGGGCTGTATTGGCCCCATCAAGTCACGCCTAAGGTTGACATCACCCGACGCAATTAATGGCGCGACAGACTTTTTAAAGAGGGAGAAATAGGATGGCCACCTTTGAACAAGCCAGTCTTGCGATGCAGCATCATGAAGACATGCTGTTTGAAAACCCCAACGTTGCCTATACGAGCGTGGTGGAGAGAAACAATGACGGGGATATGCCCGGCGACTATGTTGTTGAAGTGGGCTTGGTTGAAGAAGAACCTGTTGTCGATGATGAGGTGGTTTCTGCTGAGTCTGCCTTTGCTGAATCTATTCACACTAATCTCGTGCCAAAGGCCCTGTCCATCCCCATCGAGGGTGGGGGAGTCGGTATTCAGGATAGTCCCGGAACCGTTGACGTTGTGACTGATGTAAGTGGGGAAGTAAGCGCCGAGAGCTTTGTTGACCGGCGCCGGCCTGCTCGTGGCGGGAACAGCTGTGGCAATCCACGTCGGCGGTCTGCCGGTACCTTGGGGATTGCGTTCCGGTCAGGCCGTGGCATATTCATCCTGTCAAATTGGCATGTGCTTTATGGCGCTGGCGGTCGCGATGGTGACCCGGTTGTCCAACAAGGTGTGCTGGACGGAGGGCGTGTGCCATATGACGTGATTGCCCGAAACCAAAGAGGGTGGCTGGATACATACCGTGACGCTGCTATTGCTCAGGTTACTGGCTCAAATCTTGTTGCCGCAGGAACAAGGTGTTATGGCGCGGTTAGAGGCCTGGCCAGAGCCGCCATTGGTCGCGCAGTCAAAAAATGCGGACGCACCACCATGGCAACAACTGGTGTTGTTCGTTCAACAGCAGCGACGATAAGAGTTGCCGGTTATCCCGGTGGCCCCCGTTTGTTTAGGGATCAAATTCAGTTGAGCCGCATGTCAGCTGCAGGAGACTCCGGTTCTGTAGTGATCGATACGGCGTCTAACGATATTGTTGGGTTATTGTTTGCGGGAGGACGCACCGCTACTTTTGCCAACAAGATTGAGCGTATTTTCCGTGTGGCTGGTGCGGACGCGTCGTTGGCGCTTGATATCCCAGAGCTTGCAGATGTAAGTTTTGACGATATCTGAGGTTACTATGGACACCCAAAGGGCATCGAATGATGTCCTTTGGGACTCGTCGAAGACGTCCGCATGGTTAAACAGCCAGTCCTGTGATAAGTAGCATTGTGTGGAGTATATCGTCATGATCAGTTTCGCTGATGCAGAGTGTGCCCTGCGTGGCCACGAAGAAGAGATTTTTTCCGATCCCAATGTTGTTTACGCGAGTGTCCGGCAAATTGAAGATCGCCCTGAGGGTGATTACTATATAGAGGTTGGCGTTAAGGTGCTCTCTAGGAATCATATTCCTGCGTATCTCAAATCTTCCGGTGACACCAATGAGGTTGCTATTCAGGTCATTGTTGTCGTAGCTGGTGAGATAAGTATTTAGTAGAAGATGGCCCGCCGAAGAATTCCAGCCTCAGAGAAAAGAACTGACGTCTACCCTTCGATAAGCTGTGAGAGCACCGTTTTATATACGTCTCGTTTGGAGTCGATGATTTCTTCAATCACATCAGCAGGTCTTGACCATTTCCAGCGTCCAAACTCCGGGTGGTCCGTCTCAATATTGATTACACTATCGTCCGCCAAAAGACGCATCTTGAACCAGATTTGCTTTTGGCCTGCATATTTGCCGCCCCACATCTTGCCTTTCAGCTGATCAGGCAGATCATACAGAACCCAGTCTTTTGTGCGGCCAAGCACTTCAACATCGCTCGGGTAAACACCGATTTCTTCTTCCAGTTCCCGCAGCGCCGCTTGCTCAGGCGTTTCTCCGTCATCAATACCGCCTTGCGGCATCTGCCACGCGCCAGCACGATCCAGTCGCTCGCCAACAAAAATCTGGTCATTGCGGTTTACAAGCAGAATGCCCGCGCACGGCCTGTAGGGCAGGGTATTAGCAGAGAGTGACATATCAAGGGGCGGTTGCTTGCAGGCGAGAGACCTGCGAAATGGGGGCAAGGGTCGCAACACCGCGCGCTTCAAGCCCGCCTGCCCAAATATTCACCGCATCCATTGAAACCGGCAGCGGCCTGATAATGCCTACAGCATATCCGTCGCGCGCCGCTATGCGTTCCAGTTCATCAAGGCGCTCGGTAATCACAGCCGCAGACGGTTCTTCATCAATGAAGCCGATACGGCTGTTTACAGCAAAAGGTATATTCATGCTGCCAGCTAGCTGAGGGCCTGTCGTATATTGGCTTTCCTGTGCATCCACATACATGATGCCACGGTTGGCCAGTTCCTGCATTACAGGACGCATGCTATCGACCGCTGCGGTGAAGCGAGAACCCTTGTTCGTCAGCACACCCACATAGCCCGTAAGTTTGGACATGGATTCCCGGAGCCAACGCCGGTTATCTGCCGGGGTATTGGTCACAAGCAACGTTAGAATACCCGGGTCATCCTGTGGGTAATTCACGGGCTCCATTGGCACCATCAACAAAACTTCATGATTATCGCGGCGTGCTTGCTCGGCCCAGCCATTGTTGCCTTGACCAAACGGGGAAAAAGCAAATGTTGTATTGTCCGGCATTTCCGCCAATGCGCGACGCGTTTGCCGCGCAAGTTTGCCAAGATCGGAAACGATAATGGCAATCTTTGCTTTTTCAGGCGCGAAAACCGGTGTGGCCGCATAATAATCAACAGAGCGCTCGCCTGAGTTGCTGATCATCGGAAGCGGGCCCTGATCGCTTAGTTCCAAAAGCTCCGCTGATGCCTGTACAGGAATAGGTCTGAAGGGCGGTGCCTGAGGTTCCGTATTTTCCTCTACCATCTCTGTTTCGGCCAGTTCCTGTTTGGCAGCTTCTGCCTCTGGGTCATAAGTGGCCTCAAGGAAGGCCAGACCACCAAAAACAATGGTCAGACAAACAGTCCATGCAATCGCGAGTGATCTGAATGTGGTCGGCATAAAGTTTCAAGCCCCGTAATGCGCTAACATCGGGAAAATACGCATGATTTTCTTAAGAATCAATCAACAGGGGAAAATTGACCCAGACTATCCGGGTCAACGTGTTCCTGTTGCCTGACGTGCGTCCACAACCTGAGACTGCGGCAGGCGTGACATATTCTTCAATAGCTGGATCGCACGCTGAAGCTGAATGTCTTCCTGTTCGGCTTCCGGGTCAAAGGCTGCTTCTTCTGCCAGCTCTTCAGCAGTAGGTTCATCATACTCGCCCGCGCGGTCCTGACTCGCCTGATCATTGGTAATGTGGCCCTGCAAATCAGCTTCCCGGCGCAATTTGGCGCGGCGCTGGTTAGGGAACAATACCTCAATATCCGGCTCTATGCCGCGTTCCTGAATGGAAGTGCCGCTTGGCGTATAATAGCGTGCTGTCGTCAGGCGTACGGCCTGATTGCCGGTACGGCCCAGTCGTATTTCGCTTTGCACAGTGCCCTTGCCGAAGGTGCGATCCCCGAGAAGAACCGCGCGGCGATGGTCCTGCAAGGCACCAGCGACAATTTCGGATGCAGACGCTGAATAAGCGTTAACGAGCACAACTACAGGCACGCCTTCTAGCATGTCACCGCTTGTTGCGTACCAGCGATTGTTGTTGTTGCGGATGCGTCCACGGGTGGAAACAATCTCTCCGCGGTCGAGGAATGCGTCTGAAATGCGAATCGCTTCGTCCAGAAGGCCGCCCGGATTGTTGCGCAAATCCAGAATCACGCCGTCCAGATTGTCACCAAGTTCGTTAACAAGTTCGCTGATCGCGTTTTCGACACCCGCGCCAGACTGCATGTTAAAAGTGGTAACACGGATATAGCCGATGGTCTCGTCCTCCACACGGTGGCGAACAGAACGCACCAGAATTTTCTCTCGTGTAATCGACATCTCAAATGGTTCTGCGCGGTCTTCGCGGACCACGGTGATTGAAATGTCAGAGCCAACAGGCCCGCGCATTTCCTTAACTGCTTCGGTCAGGGTTTTGCCCATGATGGCTTCGCCGTTGATATGGGTGATGAAATCACCACCCTGAATGCCTGCGTTGGCTGCTGGCGTGTCATCAATGGGGGATACAACCTTTACCACGCCGTTTTCCATCTGAACTTCGATGCCAAGGCCGCCGTACTCCCCTTCGGTTTGCACTCTAACCTGTTGATATACATCAGGGTTCAGGTACGTGGAGTGCGGGTCAAGCGACTTGAGCATACCCTCAATGGCGGCTTCGATCAGCTCCTTTTCATCCACTTCGTCCACATAATTGTCGCGTACCAACTTCAGGATATTGGTCCAGGTATCCAGCTGATTATAGAGATCAACTTCCTTGGAGCTGGGCTGTGCAGCGCTTGGCATGGACATCAGTGGAGAAACCATCAGAGCCATCATTGCGCCGGTCACAAAATTCCGCATAGGGATACCTTTCTACATTCACTTCAAACAGTTTACTTACCGTGCTGCAGTTTGGCGTTGCAGCCACGGCAGCGGATTTATCGCCTGCCCCCGACGGCGAAGTTCCAGATACAGGCTTCCGTCGTCGCCGTTACCTGCACCATTGTCTGGTATGGTGCCAACGGGTTCTCCCATCAACACCCACTGACCAACCGTGCTTTGCAGGGTTTCAAAACCAGCCAGAAGACTATGGTAACCATCACCATGGTCAATGATCAACAACAGACCGTAATTTCTGAACGGCCCGGAATATACGACACTGCCGTCATACGGCGAAATCACTTGTGCGCCATCTCTGGCCCGTATCCGTATGCCTTTCGCTGTTGTCGCACCATCCTGCGCACCAAAGCGCTGCACCACGGGCCCGATTGCAGGATAGGGCAGTTGCCCTTTCAACTCGCCAAGTGCTTTGCCAAGGCTGCTGAAGGGGCGTTCTATCGTGCTTGGCCTATCACGCCGCGCAGCAAGCGCCCTGTTGTTTGCGGCCTGTTGTTCCAGTTTCGCGATCAACTCCCGAAGCGACTGGGCTTCTGCCGCAAACTCATTCAGTTCCCGGGCAAGCTGCCGGGCACGCGCGTCCGCCTGGCTCGCTTCTGATCGCCGCCTTTCCACCAGTGAAGCAAGTCTTTCCTGATTTTGTGTTAACGCTTCAAGATTATCTTTCAGTTTAAAGCGTTCATTCGACAGGTTTGTTTGCAGGCTGGCGAGTAGTTCAAGGTCAGTGCGCAGCGCGCTCGCGCGTTCGTCAATCAGCGGCACAAGGGATGCCATAAGGCTGGTGGAGCGAGCCGTTGTTAGCGCATCATCGGGTTTCAGCAGCGCAAGTACAGCGGGGCGTTTGGACAGGCGGCTGATGGCCGCAATCAGTTCAACGATATTATCATTGTTGGCAAGCAGGCTTTCCCGTTTGGCGTCGGTCTCTACTTCAAGGCCAGCAATACGGGTTTCAAGCCGCATGATATTGCCTTCTGCTACCTGAATTTCACTGGCCGCTTCGATTAGGTCTGCGGACAATGCGCTTGCCTGAGCGCGTGCGCGTGCGCTTTGCTGTGCGAGGATATCCTGTTGCCGCTTGCCGGCTTCAAGCTCCGCCTCCAGCGCTTCCAGCTTTTCCTGAGCATCACCGCTTGCTTCCTGTGCTGATGCGGCAGGAAGCATAATGGCGAGAGAAAACGCTGTGAGTATGGCGAATGATTTAAGCAGTTTGCTGCACCTGTGCCTTGAATACGGTACCGGAGAGCAGGCTTTTGCCTGTCATGTCGGCAGGTTGTTTGATGCCCATAATGTCCAGCATGGTTGGCGCAACGTCTGCGAGGCTGCCGTCGCCCATGTCCATAGCGTGGTTTACCATCACAACCGGCACGTCAAACGACGTGTGTGCGGTGTGTGGCTGGCCCGATTCGTGGTCCATCATCATTTCAACGTTGCCATGGTCAGCGGTTACCATCAAAGCCGCCCCAGCCTCTGTCACAGCTTCTTCAAGCCGGGCAAGGCAGGCGTCAATGGTTTCTACGGCTTTGATCGCAGCGGAAAGAACGCCGGTATGGCCCACCATATCCGGGTTGGCGAAATTGACGATAATGCCACCGTATTTGCCGCTTTTGATTGCGTCGACCAGATTGTCGGTTACCTCATGGGCGGACATTTCCGGTTTCAGGTCATAGGTGGCGACATCGGGCGATGGCACCAGAATGCGATCTTCACCGTCAAACACTGGTTCAACACCACCGTTAAAGAAAAAGGTGACGTGGGCGTATTTTTCGGTTTCTGCGATGCGCAGCTGGGGCACGCCATTGTCCGCGAGCACTTCGCCCAAACTGTTTTTGATTTCCAGCGGGGGGAACAGAATAGGATGAAATTCGCTGAGAGCCGTTGAATATTCAACGGCGCCCAATGTTGCTGCAAAGGCTGGTAGGTCAGACCGGGTAAAGCCATCAAAAGCCGGGTCCAGCAGTGCAGTTAATATTTCCCGGGCACGGTCTGCACGGAAGTTTGCCATCAACAGCCCGTCGCCCTCACCGATGCCTGCGTAGTCGCCGATGATGGTCGGCATGGTGAACTCATCGTTCTCGTCGCGGGCGTAGGCTTGCTCAACTGCCTCGGTCGCGCTTGTTGCCCGGTAATCTGCAGTTGCTGATGTGATGGCATTGTATGCCAGCTCTACCCGGTCCCAGCGTTTGTCCCGGTCCATGGCGTAATAGCGGCCTGTAACTGTCGCAACAGAAGATAGTTTCGGGTTCGCCAGGTCCGCTTCAAATTTTGCCAGAAACTCAAGCGCGGACTTGGGAGGCGTGTC
The DNA here is from genome assembly GCA_965199355.1 of Kordiimonas sp. GTDB lineage: Bacteria > Pseudomonadota > Alphaproteobacteria > Sphingomonadales > Kordiimonadaceae > Kordiimonas. The sequence goes on along the minus strand of CBDARB010000015.1, from coordinate 358,194 downwards.
GCGGCCATCCAGAAAGGCATGAATGTGGGTGCGGATACCATTGGCGGTGAGAATATTTGCCATTGCCGCCATATGGTCCTGATGGCTATGTACGCCGCCGGGCGAGAGAAGGCCCATCAGGTGCGCTGCGCCGCCTGACGCTTTGAGCTTGTTGATGAAAGTCATCAGTTCAGGGTTGGTTGCAAGCGTGCCCTTGTCCACCGCCTCGTCAATGCGGGGCAAGTCCTGTAACACTACGCGGCCACCACCAAGGTTCATGTGTCCAACTTCAGAATTGCCCATTTGCCCGTCAGGCAGGCCAACAGCCAGGCCGCTGGTTTTCAGCCATGCGCGCGGGCATTCGCGCCACAAGCGGTCATAGGTTGGTGTGTTTGCCTGTTTAATCGCATTGTCTGTTATCTCTTCGCGGTAACCCCAGCCATCAAGGATACACAGGACAACAGGCTTTTTTACGTTGGCGGAATTTTGGCTCATGGTGGTGGTCCTAAAATACACTGGGTACAGATTTGAGGGACAGTTTAGTCACGATGATACGGATGCCCAGCATTAATCGACCAGGCGCGGTAAATTTGTTCTGCGAGCAGCACGCGCACCAACATGTGCGGCCACGTGAGCGACCCAAAAGCGAGCTTCAGGTGCGCTTTTTCAAGGACGCTTTTATGCAGGCCGTCGGCACCGCCGATGACAAAGGCAATGTTGCTGTAACCTGTTGACTGCCAGTCTGAAAGCTTGCTGGCGAACGTCCGGGATGTCAGTGCCTTGCCGCCTTCATCCAGTACCACAAGGGCAGCACCGTCCGGCACAGCGGCCAGCAACCGCTCTGCTTCGCGGGCTTTGCGCTCCTCGGCGTTTGCGGCCTGTTTCTTAATCTCGATTTCGGTGACGCTGTTTTTCCATGGCAGGCGCTTCAGATAGTCGCTCATCAGCGATTGTTCGGGCCCGCGTTGCATACGGCCAACAGCGATGATTGAAATATGCAAGGAACCTTCTCCGAAGCTTGTGTTCGGTTACCAATAAACTGAGTTCCCGCATGCTGCCAACCGGGTTGGCAGCGGAAACCTAGTTCAATACGCGCTCGTCGCTCTCGGCGTCTGCGTCGCTATCAATGTCGCTCGCCCACATTTTATCCAGATTATAGAAGCTTCTTACTTCCGGACGGAAAATGTGGACAATCACATCGCCAGCATCAATCAGCACCCAGTCAGCTTGTTCAAGGCCCTGAACAACTATGTCTTTGTGACCTGCTTCTTTCAGGCCCTTTACGACATAGTCTGTCAGTGCCGCAACTTGACGCTGCGAGCGACCGCTTGCGATGACCATAAAGTCCGCAATGCCGGTTTTTCCTGCTAGATCGATGGAGGTGATGTCTTCCGCCTTATTGTCATCCAGCGATGCAATGACGGATTTCAAAAGATCCTCGGCACTCATTGCCGGGACAGGATCAGTGACGCTATGCGTCTCCGATGATGCGTGCAAGTAGGTTTCCTTTCCTTTTTTACCGCCACCATTTTTTGCCTTTATGGGAGCGGATATCAGTAGCCGACGCATTGTGCCGGGGTATCGGTACAAACGCCCAGGCCGGTGCACTGCTGCCTGAAAGCTTTTGGTACGGAACGCGCCAGTGTGCGAACTGTCCTGCAAACCTGCTGTTCAGGCCGGACACAGAATAACCCGGACGGTCAAAAATCGCAATGGGCAGTGTGCGGGCAATAAATTGCCACTCCTGCCACAGATGGAAGTCTGCCAGATTGTCGGCCCCCATCACCCAGACAAAGTCTGTTTGCGGCATGCCTTTGGTCAGGGCGCGAATGGTGTCAGCGCTGTAGCGAGTGCCAAGGTGTTTTTCGATATCGGTGACAATCATCCGGGGTTTGCTGCCGACAAGACGTTGCAGGCTTTGCTTGCGGCGCTTGCGCTTTGCCATATCTGATTGTTTTTTGAGCGGGTTGCCGGGGCTTACCATGAGCCAAAGGGCGTCCAGGTCAAGTCGTTTCAGGGCCTCGGACGCCACATGGATATGCCCTTCATGGGCCGGGTTGAAGCTGCCGCCATAAAGACCAACCCGCATGCCGCGCCAGCGATTGGCATGCCGTATCAGGGAAAAATTTTTACCCTGTGTGGCCATTGCCTCAGGGCCGCGTTTGGCCGCTGCCGCGGACCTGATATTTGAAGCTAGTCAGTTGCTCAAGCCCAACCGGGCCGCGCGCGTGAATGCGGCCAGTTGCAATACCGATTTCCGCGCCCATGCCAAATTCGCCGCCGTCCGCAAACTGGGTGGACGCATTGTGCATCACAATGGCGCTGTCTACCTGATTGAGGAAAGTTTCAGCCGCAGAAGCATCCTCGGTGATGATGCTTTCAGTGTGGTTGGAAGAGTAGGTAGCGATGTGGGCAAGTGCGCCTTCGATGTCCGTAACAATTTTTACAGACAGGACCGCATCCAGATATTCAGTATGCCAGTCACCCTCGGTTGCAGGGTGTGCTCTGTCATCCAACGCACAAACAGTCTCATCGCCCTTGATCTCACAGCCTGCTTCTATGAGGGCGTTCAGGATTGAGGGCAGCATATGCTTTGCGCCCTCGTCGACCAGCAGTGTCTCTGCAGCGCCACAAACACCCGTGCGACGCATTTTGGCGTTCAGCACAATTCCCTTGGCTTTTTCGGCGTCTGCACCTGAATGCACATAAAGATGACAAATGCCCTCAAGGTGCGCGAACACAGGCAGGCGGCTTTCTGTTTGAACCCGCTCCACGAGGGAGCGCCCGCCCCGCGGCACGATAATGTCGATCACGCCGGACATGGTGAGCATTTTGCCGACGGCTGCCCGGTCACGGGTCGGTACAAGCTGGATGGCATCCTCAGGCAGGCTCGCAGCTTTGAGGCCCTTAACAAGACAAGCATGGATTGCGCCGCTTGAATGGAAGCTTTCGCTGCCGCCGCGCAAGATAACTGCATTGCCGGCCTTCAGACAGAGAGCGCCTGCGTCTGCAGTAACGTTCGGGCGGCTTTCGTAAATCACACCTACCACACCAAGCGGTACACGCACGCGGGTGATATCAAGGCCATTTGGTCGCTGCCAGCGGGCCATCTCATCGCCCACGGGGTCGGGCAGGTCAGCAATGGCTTCAAGGCCAGTTGCAATGCCTTCAATCCGTGCGTCATCTAGCAGAAGTCGGTCAATCATGGCGGCGGACAAGCCTTTGTCTTTGCCGAAAGCGACATCTTTTGCGTTTGCTTCAAGAATTGCCGGTATATTTGCGCGCAAAGCATTTGCGGCTTCCTGCAAGGCTTTGTTTTTGTCGTCGGTGCTGGCGAGGCCAAGTGTTGAGGCAGCAGCGCGTGCCCGGCTGCCCAGGTTTTCCATCATGCCATCAATGTCATTACTATCGAACATGGCTATACGCTTTCTTTTTACATCAACACCAAGTCATCGCGGTGGATCAGGTTCGCCCGACCGGCATACCCTAATATATGGATCACATCGCTGGATTTCACACCGGCAATCCGGTCTGCATCGACAGAGTCGTAGGAGACAAGCCCCTGAGCGACCAGTTTGCCGGACGGCGCCATGCAAGCGACCATATCACCGCGCTGGAAGCTGCCCTCAACGCTGGTTACGCCCGCAGGTAAAAGGCTTGCGCCTTTCTGGAGCGCCGTGACGGCACCTTCATCCAGATGCACAAAGCCTTTAGGGGCCATCATGCCCTGTATCCACTGTTTGCGCAGTGTGAGCGGGTCCGACGCAGCGGTGAAAATCGTACCCCGCTCGCCAGCCCTCAGTCGTGAAATCGGGCCTGCTTCCCGGCCATCCATGATGAGCATGGAGCAACCACCCGCGAGGGCGATCTTAGCCGCCATGATTTTGGTAACCATGCCGCCCGTGCCAACGGTTACTTCGGCTGGTGGGCCTGCCATGGCTTCAATTTCAGGGGTTATGCTGTTCACATGTTCAATAAAAGCAGCGTCATCGTTGCGGCGCGGGTCCGCTGAATAGAGGCCATCAATATCGCTCAGGAGTATCAGCAGGTCTGCGCGCATCAGTTGCGCTACGCGCGCTGCCAGCCGGTCATTGTCGCCGAAGCGGATTTCGCTGGTGGCCACTGTGTCATTTTCATTGATCACCGGTACAATGCCTTTGTCGAGCAAAGTCTCAGCCGTGTTGCGGGCATTCAGGTACCGTGGGCGGTGTTCCAGGTCATCGATGGATAGAAGAATTTGCGCAATGGTGATGTCCTGTGCTGCAAACTCATTCTGGTAGGCTTGGGCTAGCTTGATTTGGCCTACGGCTGCGGCTGCCTGCGCGTCTTCAAGGCGGTTGCTGCGTGTTTTCAACCCCAGATCACCAAGACCGAGGGCGATAGAACCAGACGATACGAGGATAACCTGTTTGCCGTCTGCCTTCAGGGCCGCAATATCAGCGGCCAAAGCCTTAAGCCATTTTGTCCGAAGTTTGCCGTCTTCAACCAGAAGGGCGGAGCCGATCTTGACAACCACCCGATTGGCCGCAGCCAGTTTTGATATCTGTAGTGTCTGGGACATCGGGCTGTTAAATGGGTGACCATTCCCCTGCGGTATCACTGCCCTGATCTTCCACGTCGCCTTCTTCTGCGGCGCGCTGGGCAATGTCTTCTTTCACCACGTCCCAAAGGGCAGCAAGTACTTCTTTGACGCCCCCGCCCGTTGCGCCCGAAAGCACCATAACAGGCCGTGCGGCAGCGTCTGCCAGCGCGAGGCGTTTTTCCTCAAGCTCGCTTTCCTCAACCGCATCGCATTTGTTGAGGCCAACAATCATGGGTTTGCCGGTCAGGTCACCACCATAGTTTTCAACTTCCGCCATGATGGTTTCGTATGAGGTGACCACATCGTCTTCCGTCGCGTCAATCAGGTGCAAGAGCACGCCGCATCGTTCCACATGGCCGAGGAAACGGTGGCCAAGGCCAACGCCTTCGCTTGCGCCTTCAATCAGGCCCGGAATGTCCGCAAGCACAAATTCATTCTGGCCAACACCGACCACACCCAGTTGCGGGCGTATGGTGGTGAAGGGGTAATCAGCGATTTTGGGGCGCGCCCGTGATACCGCGCTCAGGAATGTGGATTTGCCTGCGTTTGGCAAGCCAAGCAATCCTGCGTCCGCAATTAGTTTCAAGCGCAGCACAACCCACATTTCTTCGCCTTCACCACCGGGGGTGAAGCGCCGGGGTGCGCGGTTGGTTGATGATTTAAAATGGGTATTGCCGAGCCCGCCATCGCCGCCGCGCGCAAGCACAACCCTGTCGCCGACCTTCACAAGGTCAGCCATCATAAATTCCATGTCTTCGTCGAAAACCTGCGTGCCAACGGGTACTTTCATGATCAGGTCTTCGCCTGAGGCACCTGTCATGTTTTTGCCCATGCCATGCTGGCCTTTGGGTGCCTTATAATGCCGTTTGTACCGATAATCGACGAGGGTGTTGAGGCCGGTTACTGCCTCGATGATGACATCACCGCCTTTACCGCCGTCCCCCCCGTTGGGGCCGCCGAATTCGACATACTTCTCACGCCGAAAGGAAACGCACCCGTTACCGCCCGGGCCGCTTTTCAGGAAAATTCTGGTTTGATCGACAAATTTCATGGGCTGCTTGTATCAGATGAGAAGTTTGAGGCAAAGACTGCGCTTGCTGTTTCATAAAAAAAGGCGGGCTCTTGGCCCGCCTTTCGAATTCGAAAATTTCAGGGTGTTTTAGTTGACCACTGAAACAAAGGCACGGTTGTCTTTGCCTTTTGAAAATTTAACCTGGCCCGGTACCAGCGCGAACAGCGTGTGGTCCTTGCCCATGCCAACATTTTCACCCGGGTACCATTTGGTGCCGCGTTGGCGAACGATGATGTTGCCGGCGATTACATTTTCACCACCGAATTTTTTTACACCCAAGCGACGACCAATACTGTCGCGGCCATTGCGGGAACTACCACCAGCTTTTTTGTGAGCCATGAGAGGTTACTCCTTATACTGTACCGCGCCTTACTCGGCTGCAGCTTCTTTGGTTTTAGGTTCAGCCTTCTTCGCAGGCGCCTTTTTGGCAGCCGTTTTAGCGATCTTCGTCACACGCAGAACCGTAATTTGTTGGCGATGGCCTTTTTTACGGCGATAGTTGTGACGGCGCTTCTTTTTGAAGACCGTGATTTTCTTGTCTTTTTTCTGCTCAAGTACTTCAACAGTAACGTTTGCGCCTTTAACAAGTGGCTCGCCCACTTTTACGCCTTTTTCGTCACCGATCATCAGGACTTCTTCGAGCTTAACTTTTTTGCCAACTTCGGCGTCCAGTTTTTCAACTTTCAGCACATCGCCCTCGGCAACGCGGTATTGTTTACCGCCGGTTTTTACAACTGCGAACATCACAGTTCCTTTCTGTTTTTGGTGCCGCAGCAAACCGGGTGGGGCTCAACCCTTTGATACTTCCCACACTTTGGGCGGTTTCCGCTGACTGTTTTTCAATAGTACAATGTACGGCCAAACATGAGTTTCGCCGCTAATCGCGCGGACTATACGGATTTCGCTTAGGCTGTCAATCAATTATCGAGTGGTAATGGCCAATTTCAGAGGGGGCAGACCAGAGTTGAAAGGGCCCAGATTTTGTCGGGCGTTTCGTAGGCTAGTCCGGCATTGGAAACTCGGACAGTAGACTGGCGCAAAAATCCCAGTATTTCTGAACGGTTTTATCGTTGGACAAAAACCAGAAGATCGCTTCATCACTGCAGTCAATGCATGAAACCTTTTTGCCGTTTACCAGCATTACATCTTCTGCATTATTCAGGCAGGCACCAAGAAGAGCCATTTGGTCAATATACCAGTAGCTGTTGCAAGGGTCAGAAAAAAACATCCGATACAGGTACCGCTGGCAGGTTACCGCAATGTTCAGGGAAGCTTGACTATACGGCAAATAGATAAAAGCTGCGGTGATGGTATCCCAGGCTGGACCGTCTGCATGGAATGCCGTCGGTTTTTTAGATTGTTGGAGAAACGCCTGTAGAGCTTCAGGACTGTTTAATATGGTGTCAGTGTCAACCACGAGATATGGTGTTTGGTGTTTTAGTATGAAATCAGCCACTAACATATAGCGACTGGAGGCTAGATAGGCGTTCCTGCTCATCAGCTTGTCTGGTGTGTTCTCTCGTGTGATGATTATATCCAGGTCATATGTTTCCGAAAAAAGACATAGCCATTCCAGTGTTTGCTTCGATGGGCGCATTAAGTGGACATGAACACATATAAGATCACGTGCCCGGATGAGTGACCGCAGCAAGTTCTTTCCGAAGCGCTCAAAATAGCTGTCCTCGCAGGCGAATAACACAGCGGGTTTGTCTAAAATTCCGCTTGGTTCACTTACATATTCGATATCTGGAGGTTGATGAGCCAACTCCCCTGGTGCAATGGGGTGCGTGTCAAACAGGAACCAGTTATTGTATTCACTCACGGACGTTGCGACACCAATCATCAAAAGTGAAAAGGAAAAAGCTTTATGCATGGATGTGTGCAAATGCTCTCCATTTTCCAGAGCCTTTCGAGCACAGTATGCGGCTTGTCCATGGTCACGCGCTAGGGCGGCAATCAAAGCAAGGCGAGCCCATGCATCCGCACACTTTTCATCAATATGCAGGCACCGCCAGAGATAGTAAGTGGCGTCACTATAGTGCTCTATTCTTATTAACTGTCGTGCAATGCGAAGCTGTAGCCCCAAGTCTTTTGGAAACAGGGCTGTCACGTTTCTGAAGGCTGTGAGTCTGTCATTGCGTGACAAAGTAGACAGTTCGGGTTCGGTTTTCCCCAAAATGTCATAGGCTCGTTCGGCGACAGTAAGCTTTTCGCCTGAAACGAGTTTTTGCATTAGCCGGTCTTTGTCGATGCTAGCCGCAAAGTCAGGTAAAGGGATCGGTAAGTTATTGAGTATTTTCTTATAATGCTCGTTGGCATTGCCTACTTTGCCATAGTCTATCTCGCCGAAGAGTTTTCCAATGCCGGACTCTAGATTCGTAAAATCAAACAAAAAGGATACTCACGTTGCGTGGTGAAGCATTGTGACAACAAACAAATAGAGTGCCTTGTATACCAACCCGCGATAGTGGCAGCAATACAAATAGATTTGTTTTGTTATTAATATAAAGGCGGTTTAATTCATTCGAAGAAATGTCACATAAGAGGTCTCTGAATGTCCAAACTTGTTGGCGCGGTGGTGCAGGTTGGTACGCCGCTTTATGATACTCCAAAAACAATACAAAAACTGGCTGACTGGACTGCCAAGGCACGCGCAGAAAGCGCCGATCTTGTTGTTTTCCCCGAAGCCTTTGTAGGGGGCTATCCCAAAGATACCGTAATGGGGCTTGGCACGTCCTGCTCCGTTTCGGCGTGTCGTGACGGTGGATAGGAAGGGGGTGTCGTTGCTCCTGATGCAGTAAGCTGTATCTACGGCGTCGCGCCATGAGGCCTGCGCCATTTTATCAATCAAAAAGGAACAACAACATGACTGTATTTATAGGACTAGACGTCTCTCTGGCAAGCACGGCAGTCTGTGTACTGACGGGTAAGGGTGAGATTCTCAGGGAGGCAAAGGTGCCCAGCGAGCCGGCAGCGCTTGTGGGTTTTGTGCACAGCCTGGGGTGCGATGTCGCCAGCATTGGTCTTGAAGCAGGGCCCCTGTCCCAGTGGTTGTACAAGGGCCTGACGGAAGCGGGTTTCGAGACGGTGCTGATGGAAACACGCAGAGTGAAGGCCGCGCTGAAGGCCATGCCGATCAAAACAGATCGCCGGGATGCGGAAGGGATTGCCCGCCTGCTGCATCTGGGCTGGTTCCGGCCAGTCCACTGCAAATCCGTTTCGTCGCAGGAGATACGGGCGCTGCTGACGACCCGCCATGCCATCCAGAAGGCCCTGAAGGCTCTCGAACTGTCGGTGCGGGGTATCCTGCGCAATTTCGGTCTGAAGATGGGCAAGGTGTCGAAGGGGCGGTACGCGGCACGGGTGCGCGAGCTTGTGACCGGCAACCCTATGCTGGAAGCTGCCGTCGAGCCTGTCCTGCACGTGCGCGACACGCTGCGCAAGGAGATGGCAGGTCTGGAGAAAAAGATTAAAGGGCTGGCGACGGCGAACCCGGTCTGTGACCTGTTAATGACCATGCCCGGTGTAGGGCCGGTCGTGTCGCTGACCTTCCTGTCCGCAGTGGATGATCCCGGGCAGTTCCGCCGATCGAAGGATATCGGTCCATGGGTGGGGCTAACGCCGGGCCGGGACCAGTCGGGGGAACGGGATGTTACCGGCCGCATCACGAAGGCTGGCGATGTCGGCCTGCGAACCGCCCTGTATCAGGCGGCGACGGTCATGCTGAACGGGGGCAGATCCAACTGGCTGAAAGCCTGGGCGTTGCGTCTTGCTGCCCTGCGGGGCAAGAAACGTGCAACGGTCGCCCTTGCCCGACGCATCGGTGTGGTGCTGCACCGGATGATGGTGGACGCAACGGTGTTCTGCTTCACCCGCGAAGAGGCTGTCCGCTCTGTATAAACCCGTTCAAGCAGCGTACGAGAAGAAACAGGAGGTTTGGCCGCGTCTGACAGGGGTCGGCCACCAGTGTCCCTGCCGGGACGCAGTCCCCGATGATGCACGCAGGATGCCTTGTCGCCGGACCCCGCACATATGTAGCGCAGGGTTCGAGCACGCCCCAAAGATAGGCACTCGGGAACTGTATTGGACAAGGTATGAAGTTGGCGGCCCTTGCCCTGCATGGCGCCGACCACGGACGGAAGCACGTACCCGGCGGTGATACAGGAAGGTGACCTGACTCCAGAAGGCAAAGGCAACGATCCACACAGTCAAAATCCAGGCTTTCCCCCTGTATACAGGGACGCCGACAAGACCCTCTCCCGTGAACCGTCAACCGTGTCGCGCCGGCTAATTGTGTGATAAAGGTGCTTGACATCAACTGCCCCATTACGGAAGGCATGGGTACACTATGTCAGGTATCAACGCGGCAGCCAAGGGTTTAAGGCCAGAAACGTCAAACGCACCGTTGATTTCAGCCATAAGGGCGCTACATCGTCAAAAAGCCAACCGGACGGGAGAGAAGCCATGGCAACAGCAGAATTTATGGTCAATAGGGCCGATATCCACAAAACCAGTTTCAAACCTGAGTGCGATGCCTCAAGCCGCGCATTGGAAGCAGGCGAAATTCGCTTTGAGATCGAACGGTTTGCTTTCACGGCAAACAATATCACCTATGCGGCTTTTGGTGACTCGCCGCTGAAATACTGGAACTTTTTCCCTGCCCCTGATGGGCACGGCTTTGTTCCGGTATGGGGTTTCGCGACGGTAGTTGAAAGCACCCTGGATGATGTAGCAGTCGGCGAGAAATACTATGGCTATTATCCGATGGCGACACATCTGATCGTGTCTCCTGCCAAAAATTCACCCGCCGGCTTTTTTGATAGCAAAGCGCACCGCGCGGACCTAAGCCCCGTCTATAACTATTACACTCGCTGCGCGGGTGACCCGGGTTACAGAACTGATATGGAAGAAATTCAGATGCTGTTTAAGCCGCTTTTCACCACATCATTCCTGATCGATGATTTTCTCGATGACAATGATTTCTATGGTGCGCGTCAGGTGGTCCTTTCCAGCGCCTCCTCCAAAACCGCCTATGGCCTCGCGTTCCAGCTCGCCAAACGAGATGGCATCAAGGTGGTTGGTCTCACCTCACCCGGAAATGTGGATTTTGTCTCTGGCATGGGCCTGTATGACGAAACGCTTGCCTACAGTGACATTGAAACACTGGATAGCGACGTGCCAACGGTTTATGTGGACATGGCAGGCAACGGTGAAGTGCGTGCAACCATCCACTCCCATTTTGATGATGCGCTCAAATACAGCTGTTCAGTTGGTGCAACCAACTGGGACCAAATGGGCAGTAACAAAGAACTTAAAGGACCAAAACCCGAGCTGTTCTTTGCACCGGCCCAGGCGCAAAAACGCTCAGGCGAATGGGGACAAGCGGGCCTTCAGCAAAAGGTTGCCGAAGCATGGAGCTCTTTTGTTGGCCGCGCCAACGACTGGGTAGAGGTGATTGAGGAAAGTGGCGAGCAATCCATCACCCGCGTATACGGCGCGGTGCTTGATGGCAGCGCCAGCCCCAAGAAAGGCTATATCCTGTCATTCTAGGGAAACACCAACGTTTCAAGGCTGGTTCTATTTCGCTGTGGGAAGGGACCAGCCTCTCAAAATACCGCCTGCGCGGGTGAAAAAAGCACCCGCCATACCGCTCCAGACCGCTATGGTTTCCGGCACGCCCGCCAGCAGCAACAAGCAAAATGTCCCCGCGCCAACAAAGGCTGCTGTGGCATATATTTCACCCCGGCGCATCACAATCGGGATTTCATTGCAGATCACGTCCCGGATGATACCGCCCGCAACGCCGGTTACAACGCCCATAATGGCGGCAACCAAAACACTGCCGGAAACGGCAAACGCTTTTTCAGCACCAGTTACACAAAACAGGGACAAACCAACCGCGTCAGCCCATGTCAGGAACCGCATCCGGCTTTCGATAAACCGCGCAAAAAAGAAACAGGACATGGCCGCCGCAAGCGCAACCGAAATCGACAAGGTGTCCTGAACCCAAAACACCGGCTGGCCCAGCGTCACGTCTCTGATGGTACCGCCACCAATTGCAGGCATCAGCGCCAGAACCGCCACCCCGAACATATCCATGCTTTTGCGGATCGCAGCAAGCGCGCCACTGACCGCAAACACAAATACGCCCACAAGGTCGATAATGAAAATCAGGTCGTCCAACTCAGGTCTCCACCAGGCTTGGTGCCCGGTATGCCTCATGCCTATAGGTCATCACGCAGAACGGGAGCAATCATTAGTTTATGAAACATAATGTAGAATGGGCAAACTGGTGGTGTTTTTAACCGCCGTCAGCGCGATCGATGAACTGATCTCCCGCACCCCGTCAATTTGCGAAAGCCGGTTCCAGAAAAACTCCTCATATGCCTGCACATCTTTCACCTGAATTTTCAGAATGAAGTCAATGTCGCCCATCAGGGTGTGACATTCCATCACCTCCGGGAAGCTGCTGACCTTTTCGATAAAATCGGGCAGGCTTTCCCGGTTCTGCGCCTGCATTTTTACCTGTGCAAACACCATAACTGCGAGCCCCACCTTCGGCCCGTCCAGCAAAACGGTATGTTTTTTGATAACACCGTCTGTTTCCATCTTCTGGATACGCCGCCAGACAGCCGACCGGCTGGAGGACACCATGTCTGCAATATCATTAAGCGACATGGTGGCGTCTTCCTGCAAGCAATCGAGAATTCGTGCGTCCGTTTTATCTATTTCCAAAACAAAAATTCCATTACTAGCTACATTTTGGGACATTTTCTCATATTTTTTATCAAAATACCAACACAAAGGGACCCTTTTCCAGCAGCTGGGCGATATGTTTCCGCCGTCAGCAAACAAAGAGGAGCCAGAAATGGTAATGACAGGAAATAGCCGCACCCGTTTCTCGGTGCAGGCCGAATGTGAACCCAGCACATTGTCCCGCGTGTTAGAGCTTCTGAGCGTACGCGGTGTCAGATACGACACCATGTCCGCCCGCAAGACCAACGATGGGTTTCAGTGGATCGAACTGGACTGCCGTGACGTGGAAGACCACAGCGCGCTTGTGGTACTCAATAAAATTCGCCAAATCATTACCGTGCGGTCAGCCCAGATGGAAACCACGCTGCTGGCATCCTGATCGCTGCTTATCCAACGGGTTGGTCGTGTTACGGATCGCGTGCAAACATTCGTGAGTTTTTGTTACTCGAAACCTTGTTCATGCGTGATTAATCTTTACCCTGCATAAACGTAAGTTGCCTGGGGGCAGTGCGTTTGACGAACTATGTAAGGGTCAGGAGTAAGCATGGAAGACGACGAACCAACAGGCAGTATCTTAACCAATTTCTCCGTCACCGTCGGCAGCAGTGCAACAGGCACAATCGAAACCGAGGGTGACGTAGACTTTTTCTCCGTACAGCTACAGGCGGGTGTTACTTACCAGATTGACCTTGAAGGCAGCAGAACCGCCTCTGGCACCCTGCTTGATCCTTTCCTGACCGGCGTATTCAATCCAAACGGCATACGCTTGGCTGCCGCGGATGATGATGATGGCGTGGCCACCAACAGCCGCATCATTTTCACACCAACAGAGAGCGGCACCTTTTTCATTGGTGCAAGTTCCTTCAATAATGTGAGCCTGACCGACACTGGCACCTACACCCTGTTCGTCGAAGAAGAAGCACTAAGTGAACGACCCGACCCTATTGTCCTCAGAAGCGTTAACAATAATACGGGTGACGATATTCTGGACACGCTCGTGTTTGGCCGCGCTTTTGGCAATGGTACAGATACCCCAACGGTTACCTTCAGTATCGTTGGTGAAAACCCCGTATTTCGGTCTGCGCTCAATCTGGATGAAACCGATGTAACCCCCTTTGCTATTCCGCTGTCACAAGTTGGGCAAACCATTTATCGGGATGGGCTTGATCAAGTCTCTCAATTTGCCAACATCAACTTTCAGGAAGTACCAGACGAAGGCGAGTCCTTCGGGACTCTCAGAATTTTTGGCGTCCAAAGCAGCTTTGATTCAGGTCGCACCATCGGCTTGGCCGGTCTGCCTAGCCAATCGGAAGGCGGCGGCGATGTTGCCATTTTTGAAAGCGAGATCAACAGCGAGGGCCTGCTTCGCTTTGTAATATTGCATGAGCTTGGGCACGCCATCGGGCTGGAGCACGCTGACCTTGAAGAATCGCCTAACTTTCCCGAACAATATGCCGGGGCAGAGTTCACGCTTCTGGTACCAAGTTTCAGCTCTGCGTTTTTCCCTTCTGCTATCCGGGCAAGCGTTTATCCAACCACATTCAGCTATCTCGATATCCTCGCGCTGCGCCACATCTACGGCGCGCCCACCACGCCGGATGAAAACAATGTCTACACTTTCAATGTGAACGACGAGTATTGGGAAACAATTTTCGACACCGGCGGCACCGATACCCTGCAAATTGTGGGGGGAAGTGAAAGCGTGCGCGTGGACCTGTCACCAGACACTTCTGCCTTCAACGGTTCTTTCATCGATGTGGGCACAACAATTCGCTACTTCAACGGGTTTGGCCAGCAGGTTGGCACCCGCAGCGAAACAGTTTTCATCAGCCCGGAAACCGTGATTGAAAACATTCAGGTCGCCTCTGGCAATGACACAGTTGTCGGCAACGCAGCCAACAACCGGATTGAAGGCAACGAAGGCAATGACAATCTGGACGGTGCCACTGGTGCAGACCGCGTGCTTGGCGGCGGCGGTGACGATGCCGTGAAAGGCGCTGCAGGCGACGATACTGTTATTGGCGGTGTCGGCAATGATCAGGCAAGCGGTGGGGATGGAAATGACATCCTGTTTGCGGGCGCAGGCGACGGGGGCAATGACCTTGTCGCTGGCGACAATGGCTCAGACATCGTGGCGGGCGGCGCAGGTGACGATACCATTGTTGGCGGCAGCGTGATCGGCAATGATTTCTCTATCGCTGTGACTGCAAGCGCTGTTTCCAATAGCGGGTCAGACACTCTGTTCGGCGGCAGCGGCGACGACATATTGATCACCGGTAGCTTCAACGACGCCAACCGCAATGGCCAGGTGGATGATGGTGAAGTTGTGACAAGCAACACCACAGGCGCTGTTGGTTTTGCCGGTACTGGCAATGATGAGGTTTACGGCGCGTCGGGCAACGACGAGCTTGGCGGCGGCACCGGCAATGATGTAATTGACGGCGCGGGCGGCAATGACACCCTTTATGGTGGACAGGGAGATGCGGCCCAGACCGGCAGCAACGACCAATTGCGTGGCGGTGCCGGCAATGACCTTATCTTTGCCTCTGGCGGCGCAGATAATGTCGATGGCGGTGACGGGTCGGACCAACTGTTTGGTGGCGGGCAAAACGATGTTGTTAATGGCGGTGCAGGCAATGACACCCTGACCGGCGGCGCAGGCGCTGACACCTTCTTCTTTGGCGGCACACATGGAGACGACCGAATTGAAGACTTTGACGTTGCGGCAGACACGCTTGGGCTTGCCGGGGCGACAACCACCTTCAGCACGCTTCAAGATGTACTTTCCGCATCTAGCGCCACCACAATCAGTGGCAACACCGGCGTGTTGATTGACACGGGCGGCGGAAACTCCATTTTCCTAAATGGACTGTCGCTAACCGACTTGCAATCGGCGACTATCATTCTGGCGTAAAGGCATGGTCCCTTTCGCCATCAGGAGGGCGGGACCATGACAGACACAAACCTCAACAAAAGCTATGGGCGCCTTGAAGGTAAACGCGCCCTGATTACCCAAGCCAAGGACTATATGGGCCCTGCGGTTGCCGATCATTTTGCTCGCGAGGGCGCGGACGTTATTACCGATGACAATGTGCTAACCGACCCGGCCAAACCTGCTGAAATCATCGAAGCGGCTGGCGAGATTGATATCCTTGTAGCCAATCTGGCGTCTGAAAACTTATATGGCAAAACCGTTGAGGCAGTGGCAGACGATGATTTCCAACACGCATTTGAAGCGATGGTTTATCCCCTTCACAGGTTAGTAAGGGCGGTAACACCGCAAATGAAAGCCCGAAGCCGCGGCAAGATTATTGTGTTTGGCAGCGCCGTATCCCTTAAGCCAATGGCCCGGCTTGCCGCCTATTCCGCAGCGCGCGGTGCGCAGATTTCTTACGTGAAATCAGTTGGCGTTGAGCTGGCACGTGACAATATTCAATGTAACCTGATCGCCCAGAACTGGGTTGAAAACCCTGCCTATTACCCGCCTGAAATGCAAGCGAACCCCAAGTTCCAGGCAAACCTCGCACGGGAAGTGCCGCTCGGGCGGCTGGCAAAACCAGAAGAAGACACAGCCCTTGCTGTTTTTCTAGCCTCAGACGAAAGCGACTTTTTTGTCGGGCAGGCTATTCCGTTTAGCGGTGGCTGGGCAAGCTAGCCCACCTGCGACACATAGACACCGGAAAAGCTGACCAGAAGCCTATTGCCACCGGCTGCTGGCACGATATGGTACAGGCAAAGGAGCTTTCGGTCGTGAGCACAAAGAAAATGATTGTTGGCATTGGCGGCGCAAGCGGCGTGATTTATGGCATTCGTCTGCTTGAAGCGTTGAAGTCAGCAGGCGTGGAAACGCATCTGGTGATGTCGAAAACCGCCCGCATGAATATCAATATCGAAACTGATATGAACCCAGCTGACGTTGAAGCACTGGCCGATGAGGTTCATAGCGTCGCGCAAGTCGGTGCATCCATCGCTAGCGGCTCTTTCAAAACCAGCGGCATGATACTGGCGGCTTGCTCCATGAAGAACCTATCCGCCATCGTTCATAGCCATGCTGACGATCTGCTAACCCGCGCCGCTGATGTCGCGCTGAAAGAACGACGCAGACTGGTATTAATGCCACGGGAAACACCGTTGCACGCCGGGCACTGTGAATTGATGATGAAGGCCAGCCAACTGGGTGCCATCATCGCACCACCAATGCCAGCCATGTATACCCGCCCGCAAAGCCTTGACGATATTATCAATCACACGGTTGGCCGGGTGCTTGACCTGTTTGATCTGGACGCTGGCCTTGTGGATCGTTGGCAGGGCCCGCCTGCAAACGGGACATAGTGGCTTGATTTCCCACCAGATAGAAATCGAAAGCTGGGGACTTAAGGTGCCTTTTGTTATATCCCGGCGCTCCTGCGACACCACAGGGGTGGCGGCATTGACACTGGCCCAAGGTGGCTTCATGGGCCGGGGCGAAGCAGCAGGCATTAATTACAAAGGCGAAACACCCGAAACGATTGCTACAGAACTTGAAGAATTTTTTGCGGAACACAAAGAACCCCTGACCCGTGACCTGTTGATGGAAATGCTGCCACCCGGTGGTACGCGCAATGCGCTTGACTGCGCCTTTTGGGACCTGGCAGCAAAACGCACAGGCCGCAGCGTATTTGACCTGACCGGCTTTGAAGCCAAACCCGTGCAGACGGCTTTCACCCTCAGCCTCAATGAACCCGGAAAGATGGCAAAGGCGGCGTCTGACACCTCTTTGCCGGCACTGAAACTTAAGCTTGCTGGCGAGAATGCTCTTGAGTGTGTAGAAGCCGTGCATCAGGCACGTCCGGACGCCCGCATTATTGTGGACGCTAACGAAGCCCTTAGCCTTGATCAATTACGTGATATTGCACCGAAACTTGCGAAGCTGAATGTTCAGCTTATTGAGCAACCGCTGCCGCACTATGCGGATGAGGCGCTTAAAGATTACAAAAGCCCTGTACCCCTATGCGCCGATGAAAGCTGCATGACCGCGAGTGATGTGCCACGCCTCGCGCCTCTTTATGATGCTGTCAACATCAAGCTCGATAAATGCGGGGGCCTGACCGCCGCGATTGACCTTCTGCAAGCGGCTGAGGCATCTGGGTTGAAGGCCATGGTCGGCTGCATGCTCGGGACATCACTGTCAATGGCACCAGCCATGGTGATTGCCCCCCGGTGTGAGTTTGTGGACCTTGATGGCCCTCTTCTACTTTCGCACGATCGGCCAGATGGACTGATCATCAAAGGTGGTATGATCTCCCCACCCTCGTCTTCCCTGTAGGGCTAGGTGGGGTGGTACCTATCTAACTTTCGTAAGTTACCACGAGATAACACTGGAGCGGCTCATCGCCGACACTTTCAATAGTGTGCGAAACGTCGGCTCGGTACAGCGCGCTGTCGTGCGCGTTCAGCTGGTGCTCGTTCGTGCCAGACTGAACGAGTGCTGCGCCTGACGTGACAGTCAGCAGCTCTTTTGTGCCCGAAAAATGCGGTGCACTGGGAAGCTTACCGCCCGGCTTCAGATGAATTTCATAGAACTCGACATTCTTTTCCATATGGAGCGGCGACAGGGTGCGAATGCGGCACTCGTCATCCTCTCTGAAAAGCGCATGCGGGTCATCACCGCGCACCACCTCAATCTGGGAACCGGCCCAGTCCGGGTCCACCAGTTCACCAACACTGATGCCAAATGCCTGCGCAATACGAGCAGTCACCGCAAGCGTCGGGTTCGCCGACCCGCGTTCAATCTGGCTGAGCATGGAGCGACTGACCCCTGAAATGGACGCAAGCTGATCAAGCGTCAGCTTGTTCGCTTTCCGCAACCGGGACATGCGATCACACAGGATCTGGTTGGTTGACCCAATTGGGTCATCGCTATTGCTTTCAGGGGGTTCGGTTACTTCGGTCAATGCTTGTTCCGGTATATTGGAAAATTGTCTTGTATTTCGGATTTATTGAGTTCACTATGATGGAATACTGTTCAATATGATAGAATTTTCTATCCAGCAGGCAAGTCCTCAGTTGAAATGGGATCGTCAAAATGAAAGCACTCGTCAAGGAACATGCCGACGTTGGCCTTTGGCTTCAGGATGTGCCGGAGCCAGAGTTGGGCATCAATGATGTCCTTATAAAAGTAAAACGAACCGCAATTTGCGGCACCGACATGCATATCTACAATTGGGACGAATGGGCCCAGAAGACGATCCCGGTGCCAATGGTAGTGGGACACGAGTTTGTTGGTGAGATTGTTGAGGTTGGCTCAAACGTTATCGACTTTCACCCCGGTCAACTGGTGTCCGGCGAAGGGCATGTGGTGTGCGGACGCTGCCGCAACTGCATGGCGGGGCGCAGGCATTTGTGTGCGCATACCAGCGGTATTGGCGTGAACCGCCCCGGTGCCTTTGCGGAATATGTTGCGCTACCAATGTCCAACGTTTGGGAACACCGCCCCGGTATCGACCTTGATGTAGCCTCGCTTTTTGACCCCCTTGGCAACGCGGTCCACACGGCACTCCAATGGGACTTGCTGGGTGAAGATGTATTGATCACGGGTGCTGGACCAATTGGCGCCATGGCAGCCGCAGTATGCAAGCATGCTGGCGCACGGCATGTGGTCATCACAGACGTTATCCCTGATCGCCTTGAGCTTGCCAAAAAGCTTGGGGCAACGCACACCGTCGACGTCCGCAATCAAAGCCTCAAAGATGTACAAGCGGAGCTTGGCATGAGCGAAGGCTTTGATGTGGGGCTTGAGATGTCCGGCAACAGCATGGCCTTCAATGACCTGATTGAAAACATGTGCCATGGCGGCAAGGTTTCCATCCTCGGCATCCCTGCCAAAGGCGCAGATATCAACTGGGACACAGTCATCTTCAACATGCTGACCCTGAAAGGCATTTATGGCCGGGAAATGTATGAAACCTGGTATAAAATGTCAGTGATGATCGAGAATGGTTTGGATATCATGCCGGTTATCACCCACCGCCTGCCGTATCAGGAATTTCAGAAGGGTTTCGACCTGATGAACGCGGGTGAAGCCAGCAAAGTTGTTTTAAATTGGGAAGTGTGAGGACACGTCATGTACGGAAATTTTAAAGATCACCTGAGTGGCGAACTAACAGGCATCCGCGATGCCGGGCTGTATAAAAACGAGCGCCAGATCACGACACCACAAGGGTCAAGTGTCGGCATCACGGACGGCACGCAAGTTATTAACCTCTGTGCCAACAATTATCTGGGCCTTGCCCAACACCCAGAGGTAAACGCAGCTGCCATGCAGGGCCTCAAGGAATGGGGCTATGGCATGGCATCTGTGCGCTTCATCTGCGGCACGCAAACCCTGCACAAACAGCTTGAGGATGTTCTGAGCGATTTCCTCGGCGCGGAAGACACCATTTTGTACCCAAGCTGCTTTGACGCAAACGGCGGCCTGTTTGAAACCATCCTTGGCCCCGAAGACGCGGTAATATCAGACGAGCTTAATCACGCCAGCATCATTGATGGTGTGCGCCTGTCTAAAGCGATGCGCTACCGCTACAAAAACAATAATATGGAAGATCTTGAAGCCAAGCTGAAGGAAGCTGATGCAGCAGGTGCGCGCTATAAGCTGATTACAACAGACGGCGTATTTTCCATGGATGGTTATATCGCCCAGCTGGATAAGGTTTGTGACCTGGCTGACAAATATAATGCTCTTGTGCATTTTGATGATTGCCATGCAACCGGCTTCATCGGCGCAGGCGGCAAAGGCACACACGAGCATTGCGGTGTGATCGACCGGGTTGATATTATTACTGGCACGCTTGGCAAAGCTCTTGGCGGCGCAAGTGGCGGCTACACCAGTGGCCGGAAAGAAGTCATTGAACTCTTGCGTCAACGGTCCCGGCCTTACCTGTTTTCAAACACGGTTGCCCCGCCTGTTGTCGCGGGTGCGCTCAAGGCCATTGAACTGGTTACGCAATCAAACGACCTGCGGGAACAGCTTGCTGACAACACCGCTTATTTCCGGCAGGGGATGGAAGCTCTTGGCTTTGACCTGTTGCCGGGCGAACATGCCATTGTACCCGTCATGCTCTATGACGCAGCACTCGCTGCCAAATTTGCGGACGAAATGCTTAAGCGAGGCATTTATGTGGTCGCCTTCTCCTATCCGGTGGTGCCAAAAGGAAAGGCCCGCATTCGCACCCAGATGTCAGCAGCTCTTACCCGCGCAGATCTAGATAAAGCGATCACCGCCTTCGGTGATGTGAAACGGGAACTGGGAGTTTAGCAGGCACGCCCAAAAAACAAATTTCTGGACTGTCGGGTCCATAGGTCTAGTTTCCTTGATCAGATGTTTTGCCCGCACGGGCATGCCCCATTGGCACACTTAGGAGACCAAATACTATGGCCCTGCCAGAACAGCTTCAGAATTTGCGTATTCCGGTGATTGGTTCACCGCTTTTCATTATTTCAAACCCTGACATTGTGATCGAACAATGTAAGGCAGGCATTGTGGGCTCTTTCCCAGCCCTGAACGCCCGGCCCGGCCCTGTTCTTGAGGAATGGCTCAAGCGCATTACAGAAGAGCTTGATGCCTACAATCAGGCCAACCCGGATAACCCGGCTGCACCGTTCGCAGTGAATCAGATTGTGCACAAGTCAAATGACCGCCTGATGCATGATGTTGAAATGTGCGTAAAATACAAAGTGCCAATCATCATTACCTCGCTCGGCGCACGTGTGGAGGTGAATGAAGCCATTCATTCCTACGGCGGTATTGTATTGCATGACATTATCAACAACACCTTCGCCAAAAAGGCGATTGAAAAAGGCGCTGACGGCCTGATCGCTGTTGCCTCCGGTGCTGGTGGCCACGCAGGCACCTTGTCGCCGTTCGCGCTTATTCAGGAAATTCGCCAATGGTTTGACGGGCCACTTGCGCTTTCTGGCTCTATCGCCACGGGCGACGCTGTACTTGCCGCCGAGGCCATGGGGGCAGACTTTGGTTACATTGGTTCCGCCTTCATTGCGACCAAGGAAGCAAATGCGGACGAGCGCTACAAACAGTCCATTGTTGACTATAACGCTGACGATATCGTTTACACGAACCTGTTCACAGGCGTGCATGGCAACTATCTGAAACCATCCATCCGGGATGCCGGGCTAGACCCGGATAACCTGCCGGAAAGCGACCCATCCAAAATGAGCTTTGGCTCAGGCGGTAGCGAAAAATCCAAAGCATGGAAAGACATTTGGGGCTGCGGCCAAGGCATTGGCGCAGTGGACAAGGTTCAAACGACGGCTGAGTTTGTTGACCAGCTGGCGGCTGAATACAATGCAGCCAAAGCCCGGATTGGTATATAGGAATATAAACACAGATTCGTCACTAATTGGGTGCCGCCATGTTGCGGCGCCCTTTTTATTTGCTGGCCACGCCGGTTGCAGAACAGTTCATACATTGTAAGTTGCAGCTCCCACCATTTCATACCACCTCGCCGCCGCTCTAAGACATTCTGGGCAAAACAAAGCGAGGAAATTCAATGAAAACGCTTCTTACGACAGCCCTGGTCTGCCTTCTGGCCTGCTCTCATGTTCTGGCGGATGACGAAATGCCAGACCTTATAACGCAAGGCTCCTTGATAATTGATGGTAAACCTGAACACATGACCATCATTCGCCCAGAAAAACGGATAAATGGCCAAAAAATTCCCTTACTGGTGGCGCCTGGCAGCAAAGATTATCCGGAACCCGCGTTTTTCTGGGGTGATGATCCTACCGGCCTTGGTTGGGCGATTGTTCAGACCGAAAAACTTTATCGCGGCTCACCAAGCGAATTAAAGGCCGTGATTACAGCCGTGCAAGAACGGCTGAAATTGGAGGGGCTTGAAGTTAGCGACATTCATCTGATTGGCTGGAGTGCCAACAGCAGTGCCGCAGCCCGCCATGCAGGAGCCCTTGGCGACATGATACGGTCTGTTTCCTTTATCCCCGGTTATGGGTCTGGGCGCACTATTGACCGTATCTGCAGCTATAAGTCCATGCAGGTGAACTTCATCACAGGGTCTCGCGACCGCCCTTGGTTGCGCGGCGCGGAGCGCATGCGCGACCAGCTCCGGGCTTGTGGCATGGAAAACATCTCTTTCACGATTATTGAAGACGGTGGTCATGTACTGCGCGAAATTTCAGGCGACCCGTTGTTCCATTTCTTAAATGGTGCCAATTCTACAAAATAAGATTAGAAGCTGATACTTAGACATGCTAACTCCATTCTGAACCAACGGTTCTAGAACAGTTTATGATTGATGCACATGTTTGACTTCAGCGAAGCACAATCCGGGATGGACGTTTTCCTGGGAACCGTTGATTATAACCGCGGTCTGCGCTGCAATAGCTATTATCAAGAAGCCCTAAAACACTTTGTTCCAAAATCTAAGCCTGTTTGCTTCCATGAAGTTGATGAACAGGCTTTGAAGACAAAGGGTAGCAACGCCCCCACCGCCAACCTGACCCCGGTGGAAAAGCTTTTTCTTGTCTATCAGGATGTACGTAACAACGCAGCATCGATGAGCAAGTCAGAATGCCTCACGGCACTGCGGACGTTAGCAAATGCGTATCCATCTGATATGGAACTCATGTTTATGATGGCGCACATTTTACTGCGGGCAGATCACTACGGTGAAGCCATGCATTACTTTGAGCGCACTGTGCACCTTGCCCCAAACCACTTAAGTACATGGTGTAAAATGACAATTTTGGCCGCTGTAGTAAATGATCATGGCCGGGTAATGCGATGCGCCAGGAGAGTGTTGGAGCTGGGTGAGCAATCCAGAACCATCTACTCGCGTGCCTATGTGTTTTCCATGGCGTTACTTGGGATGGGCTCAAAAACTAGCTATTATTCTTCCTTTGAGCTATTCGACAACATACGGTTCAACGCGATTAAAGACCGCGCACAATTACCAACCATCGCCTACCACTACCAACCTGCTGCACTTAGTGATGCGCCGATTGTAATGTTTGCATGCGACAGTGCTTATTTCGAAAAGCATGGTCGTGGGCTGATAAAGTCACTTAGCGGGATACGCGATAAAATTATCATTCACGCACATCTAGTGAATGCTTCTGGCGCAGACCTTAATTGGCTTAAGAGCTACATCAATAGGTATAATAGTCAGGTCATTGTAACGACAGAACAGCAGTCGGAAAAGCATCTAACCAATCCGGGTTATTATACGGCGATGCGCTTTATTCAAGCACCTAACTTCATGAAAAAATTCAATCGTCCATATCTGATAGTCGACGCAGACTCGCTATTGAATAACTCCGCAACACTTCTGTCATTTCTGGGGCAAGCAGACAGCCCAACTTTCTGTATGAGCGAGGAAAACCCAATTTGGGACCGCGTGTCGGCCCCCTTTGTATATTTTCCTGCAACAGACGCTGGATTAGCAGTAGCTCATGAAGCGCAAAACTACTTACTGCGAATGTTCTTCACGCCTTCTGGAACAAGGGCATGGTATATTGACCAACTCGCCTTGTTTGCCGCCTGCTTGAAGAATATTGAAGACGTTACATTTGTACCAAGCGTCAAAGTGTCGTGTATCGCTTGCAACGAAAACGCTATTTTCTGGACGCTGTCGAATGACAAGGACATCGAACCATACCACAGACTAGCTCAGAAACTGGATCAACAATACCCAGACCCCTAATCCTCAAACATAGGGGTAACAATTTTCTGAGGATCCTCGTTCACGCTCAAACTAAAGACATCAGGTCGGGCATAATGCCCGACTACATCCATGTCGTACTTTCCACGCGTGATGTCAGCTTTATCCAATTCTGCCGTTAGCACAGTTTCTCTACCAAACACGGGGCCAGCCAGCACTTTACCAAGAGGCGAAACGATACAGCTACCACCACGAATAAGAACGGCGTCCGGCGCATCTCCCTGGATGGGGTTAAAGTCTTTCGGCCCGTTCGCGCGTGTCATGAACTGACAAGCTGAGAGCACAAAACAACGCCCTTCAAGAGCAACTGTTTGCATGGTGGGCAACCAGACATCACGGTCATCAACCGTTGGTGCACAGTAAAACTCCACACCCTTTTGATACATGGCAAGCCGGAGCTGTGGCATATAGTTTTCCCAGCAAATGGCACCGCCCAGCGTACCAATATCGGACTTTGGCGCAGCGAGTGTTGACCCGTCACCAAAGCCCCACACAACACGCTCCAGGGCTGTCGGCATAAGCTTTCTGTGCTTGCCAAGCAAACTGCCATCGCGTGAGAAATAAAGCGCCGTGCAATAAAGAGTGCCTCCATCTCGTTCAATCACGCCAACAACCAGGTTCACATTGTTCTTGGCGGCAATTTCGCCAATTGTCTCAATTTCGGCACCAGGCACATCAATGGCGCTTTCGTAATAACGTCGAAACACGTCGCGTCCTTCGTCAGATCGCGATCCAAGACGGACACCAAAGTCAATGCCTTCCGTAATGGGGCAGTTGATGTCAAGCACCTTTATCACACAATTAGCCGGCGCGACACGGTTGACGGTTCACGGGAGAGGGTCTTGTCGGCGTCCCTGTATACAGGGGGAAAGCCTGGATTTTGACTGTGTGGATCGTTGCCTTTGCCTTCTGGAGTCAGGTCACCTTCCTGTATCACCGCCGGGTACGTGCTTCCGTCCGTGGTCGGCGCCATGCAGGGCAAGGGCCGCCAACTTCATACCTTGTCCAATACAGTTCCCGAGTGCCTATCTTTGGGGCGTGCTCGAACCCTGCGCTACATATGTGCGGGGTCCGGCGACAAGGCATCCTGCGTGCATCATCGGGGACTGCGTCCCGGCAGGGACACTGGTGGCCGACCCCTGTCAGACGCGGCCAAACCTCCTGTTTCTTCTCGTACGCTGCTTGAACGGGTTTATACAGAGCGGACAGCCTCTTCGCGGGTGAAGCAGAACACCGTTGCGTCCACCATCATCCGGTGCAGCACCACACCGATGCGTCGGGCAAGGGCGACCGTTGCACGTTTCTTGCCCCGCAGGGCAGCAAGACGCAACGCCCAGGCTTCCGTAATGGGGCAGTTGATGTCAAGCACCTTTATCACACAATTAGCCGGCGCGACACGGTTGACGGTTCACGGGAGAGGGTCTTGTCGGCGTCCCTGTATACAGGGGGAAAGCCTGGATTTTGACTGTGTGGATCGTTGCCTTTGCCTTCTGGAGTCAGGTCACCTTCCTGTATCACCGCCGGGTACGTGCTTCCGTCCGTGGTCGGCGCCATGCAGGGCAAGGGCCGCCAACTTCATACCTTGTCCAATACAGTTCCCGAGTGCCTATCTTTGGGGCGTGCTCGAACCCTGCGCTACATATGTGCGGGGTCCGGCGACAAGGCATCCTGCGTGCATCATCGGGGACTGCGTCCCGGCAGGGACACTGGTGGCCGACCCCTGTCAGACGCGGCCAAACCTCCTGTTTCTTCTCGTACGCTGCTTGAACGGGTTTATACAGAGCGGACAGCCTCTTCGCGGGTGAAGCAGAACACCGTTGCGTCCACCATCATCCGGTGCAGCACCACACCGATGCGTCGGGCAAGGGCGACCGTTGCACGTTTCTTGCCCCGCAGGGCAGCAAGACGCAACGCCCAGGCTTCCGTAATGGGGCAGTTGATGTCAAGCACCTTTATCACACAATTAGCCGGCGCGACACGGTTGACGGTTCACGGGAGAGGGTCTTGTCGGCGTCCCTGTATACAGGGGGAAAGCCTGGATTTTGACTGTGTGGATCGTTGCCTTTGCCTTCTGGAGTCAGGTCACCTTCCTGTATCACCGCCGGGTACGTGCTTCCGTCCGTGGTCGGCGCCATGCAGGGCAAGGGCCGCCAACTTCATACCTTGTCCAATACAGTTCCCGAGTGCCTATCTTTGGGGCGTGCTTCCGTAATGGGGCAGTTGATGTCAAGCACCTTTATCACACAATTAGCCGGCGCGACACGGTTGACGGTTCACGGGAGAGGGTCTTGTCGGCGTCCCTGTATACAGGGGGAAAGCCTGGATTTTGACTGTGTGGATCGTTGCCTTTGCCTTCTGGAGTCAGGTCACCTTCCTGTATCACCGCCGGGTACGTGCTTCCGTCCGTGGTCGGCGCCATGCAGGGCAAGGGCCGCCAACTTCATACCTTGTCCAATACAGTTCCCGAGTGCCTATCTTTGGGGCGTGCTCGAACCCTGCGCTACATATGTGCGGGGTCCGGCGACAAGGCATCCTGCGTGCATCATCGGGGACTGCGTCCCGGCAGGGACACTGGTGGCCGACCCCTGTCAGACGCGGCCAAACCTCCTGTTTCTTCTCGTACGCTGCTTGAACGGGTTTATACAGAGCGGACAGCCTCTTCGCGGGTGAAGCAGAACACCGTTGCGTCCACCATCATCCGGTGCAGCACCACACCGATGCGTCGGGCAAGGGCGACCGTTGCACGTTTCTTGCCCCGCAGGGCAGCAAGACGCAACGCCCAGGCTTCCGTAATGGGGCAGTTGATGTCAAGCACCTTTATCACACAATTAGCCGGCGCGACACGGTTGACGGTTCACGGGAGAGGGTCTTGTCGGCGTCCCTGTATACAGGGGGAAAGCCTGGATTTTGACTGTGTGGATCGTTGCCTTTGCCTTCTGGAGTCAGGTCACCTTCCTGTATCACCGCCGGGTACGTGCTTCCGTCCGTGGTCGGCGCCATGCAGGGCAAGGGCCGCCAACTTCATACCTTGTCCAATACAGTTCCCGAGTGCCTATCTTTGGGGCGTGCTCGAACCCTGCGCTACATATGTGCGGGGTCCGGCGACAAGGCATCCTGCGTGCATCATCGGGGACTGCGTCCCGGCAGGGACACTGGTGGCCGACCCCTGTCAGACGCGGCCAAACCTCCTGTTTCTTCTCGTACGCTGCTTGAACGGGTTTATACAGAGCGGACAGCCTCTTCGCGGGTGAAGCAGAACACCGTTGCGTCCACCATCATCCGGTGCAGCACCACACCGATGCGTCGGGCAAGGGCGACCGTTGCACGTTTCTTGCCCCGCAGGGCAGCAAGACGCAACGCCCAGGCTTCCGTAATGGGGCAGTTGATGTCAAGCACCTTTATCACACAATTAGCCGGCGCGACACGGTTGACGGTTCACGGGAGAGGGTCTTGTCGGCGTCCCTGTATACAGGGGGAAAGCCTGGATTTTGACTGTGTGGATCGTTGCCTTTGCCTTCTGGAGTCAGGTCACCTTCCTGTATCACCGCCGGGTACGTGCTTCCGTCCGTGGTCGGCGCCATGCAGGGCAAGGGCCGCCAACTTCATACCTTGTCCAATACAGTTCCCGAGTGCCTATCTTTGGGGCGTGCTCGAACCCTGCGCTACATATGTGCGGGGTCCGGCGACAAGGCATCCTGCGTGCATCATCGGGGACTGCGTCCCGGCAGGGACACTGGTGGCCGACCCCTGTCAGACGCGGCCAAACCTCCTGTTTCTTCTCGTACGCTGCTTGAACGGGTTTATACAGAGCGGACAGCCTCTTCGCGGGTGAAGCAGAACACCGTTGCGTCCACCATCATCCGGTGCAGCACCACACCGATGCGTCGGGCAAGGGCGACCGTTGCACGTTTCTTGCCCCGCAGGGCAGCAAGACGCAACGCCCAGGCTTTCAGCCAGTTGGATCTGCCCCCGTTCAGCATGACCGTCGCCGCCTGATACAGGGCGGTTCGCAGGCCGACATCGCCAGCCTTCGTGATGCGGCCGGTAACATCCCGTTCCCCCGACTGGTCCCGGCCCGGCGTTAGCCCCACCCATGGACCGATATCCTTCGATCGGCGGAACTGCCCGGGATCATCCACTGCGGACAGGAAGGTCAGCGACACGACCGGCCCTACACCGGGCATGGTCATTAACAGGTCACAGACCGGGTTCGCCGTCGCCAGCCCTTTAATCTTTTTCTCCAGACCTGCCATCTCCTTGCGCAGCGTGTCGCGCACGTGCAGGACAGGCTCGACGGCAGCTTCCAGCATAGGGTTGCCGGTCACAAGCTCGCGCACCCGTGCCGCGTACCGCCCCTTCGACACCTTGCCCATCTTCAGACCGAAATTGCGCAGGATACCCCGCACCGACAGTTCGAGAGCCTTCAGGGCCTTCTGGATGGCATGGCGGGTCGTCAGCAGCGCCCGTATCTCCTGCGACGAAACGGATTTGCAGTGGACTGGCCGGAACCAGCCCAGATGCAGCAGGCGGGCAATCCCTTCCGCATCCCGGCGATCTGTTTTGATCGGCATGGCCTTCAGCGCGGCCTTCACTCTGCGTGTTTCCATCAGCACCGTCTCGAAACCCGCTTCCGTCAGGCCCTTGTACAACCACTGGGACAGGGGCCCTGCTTCAAGACCAATGCTGGCGACATCGCACCCCAGGCTGTGCACAAAACCCACAAGCGCTGCCGGCTCGCTGGGCACCTTTGCCTCCCTGAGAATCTCACCCTTACCCGTCAGTACACAGACTGCCGTGCTTGCCAGAGAGACGTCTAGTCCTATAAATACAGTCATGTTGTTGTTCCTTTTTGATTGATAAAATGGCGCAGGCCTCATGGCGCGACGCCGTAGATACAGCTTACTGCATCAGGAGCAACGACACCCCCTTCCTATCCACCGTCACGACAAGCCGAAACGGAGCAGGACGTGCCAAGCCCCATTACGGTATCTTTATGCGATATCTTTATGCGATATCTTGCCAATATAGATCGGGTTATTGAGCATCTTTATGCGATATCTTTATGCGATATCTTGCCAATATAGATCGGGTTATTGAGCATCTTGTATAGATTGCCTCTGCTGATTATGTGATTGCCTATCACATTGCCATTTTTCGTCTGCCAGCGCTTCGAGCGTATACCTCTTCTTTTAAGCTCTAACTGGAGCGCTCTTACACGACCAAGTTCCAGATAAAGTCTGAAGATGGTCTCAATCTGTTTGGCTTCTGAGCAGACGATTTTTAGGTGCCTGCCATCTGGCACATAACCCAGTGGTGGAACACCCCCCATCCACATGCCTTTCTTTTTCGAGGCCGCGATCTTGTCGCGAATGCGCTCGGCTGTGACCTCGCGTTCATACTGTGCGAACGAGAGCAGCACATTCAGGGTCAGACGTCCCATTGAGGATGTGGTGTTAAACTGCTGGGTGACCGAGACGAACGACACACCGTGCTTGTCGAAAATATCAACGAGCTTAGCAAAGTCAGCAAGGGAGCGGGTGAGCCTATCCACCTTGTAGACAACCAAAACCTGAACCTTGCCCGCTTCGATATCTGCGATCAGTTCCTGGAGGGCAGGGCGGTCGAGTGTGCCCCCTGACTTGCCACCGTCCACATGAGCGGTGCCGGAAAGTTTCCAGCCTTCAAAACGCTGTGACCGGACGAAGGCTGCGCAGGCTTCCTGCTGTGCGTCCAGACTGTTGAACTCTTGCTCAAGGCCTTCTTCCGATGATTTCCGGCAATATATGGCGCATAGTTTTGTTGAGTGTTTGCCTGCGCCGCCCATCAGGTGCGCCCCTTTAGTCCAAAGAAGGCTGGGCCAGACCAGCGCGTGCCCGTGATCAGCCGAGCAACTTCACTGAGGCTCAAATAAAGCCTGCCATCATATTCGACACCGTTCAGGCGCTGGGTCACCGTGTAGCGCTTGCCGCGCCAATCGCGCACATATTGTGTACCCGGCGCGTAGATGGGTGTGTTCTCAAGTCTGTAATCAGGGTTCTTCTCAAAGCATCCGGCGAGATGTTTGATCCGCGCTTTGGTCTCCCGGTTTAGTCCACCTATTTGTGCGGCTTGTATGTCCCAAGCGAGGATGCTGCGAGTGAGTTTGCAAGGCGTGCCCTTTAGAGTATCTGCACCATATATCTTCTCCCAGAGCGCCTTGACTTCTTTACCTTTAAAGGCTTGGAGTTCGGCGAGACTGAGCGTCGGGATATCGTTCTCGAGCATGTCACCACCTCCTTCACTTAAGATGGTGACACTGACGCTCGAATTGGCGTGGAAGTTCAGAGACAATTAGAGAGCGCCCCTATATATCGCGCTGCACAAGAATAGGTCCTGCTGGCATCCTAAATGGCTTCGCGGCATTGGTGTCGAGCCATCCCAGAATTTGGGACAAGGCATCCACCTGATCATCATGTCTGGCAGCGGGGAAGGCCAATACCTCCTTCATGAAGTCCGGAAGCCAGTGGGCTTCATTGGGAAAAATAAGCTGTCCAGCTTCTATTTTTGGCGTCTGTGCACTCATGCGACTTAGTTTGTCTCCCTCAGGTTTGATGCCAATCGGCTTTGGAACACCCTGATGATACTCCTGCCTGAACTGCTGCAACAGATGTTTCCCGGGGCCTGCGTCTTCTATGAGAAGAACCTTTGTCTTGTGGGTTCTGGCATGCGAGATGATCTTGCGCTTTATGGCTGGAATTTCCAGTTTGTCCCTGAATACATCCAGCACATAATATTCATTTTTTCGCTGCAGGATGGTGACGCAGACGGAATAGTCGCTGCTATCACTGGTGGTCATGGCGATGTCCCAACTCTGGATGACACGGTCGCCAGGAACCGGCTCTATTGCGCCTTTATAATACTTGAACCAGGCCCGTTTGATCAGGTTACCATCAACTGGTACAGGGGCTTGCTGATACTGAGCAGAGAAGAGCATGGAACCAAGATCGGCTTTCAGTTTGTCGAGCACTTCTTTCGGTTCATGCTCGGGCTGCAACAGTTCGCCTTTCCTGTGTTGATAGTAGCGGTCCATACCGATTGGAATGCTTTGCTCTTCTTCGGCAATGGCAGGCAGATTGAGATGTATCCACTCACCGGTATCGAGGAGATAGCCCGCCAGATCTTCTTCATGCAGGCGTTGCATGACCACAATGATGGATCCGGTTTTCTTGTCATTGAGCCGAGTAACTGCGACTTCCCTGTACCAGTTGATGACTTTCTGTCGGGATTTTTCGGACTGGCTGTCTGAAGCGTTCAATGGATCATCGATAATTATACAGTGTCCGCCGCGACCAGTGAGTGTGCCGCCGACTGATGTGGCGATACGTCCACCGCCTTTTGTTGTGCGATATTCAAGCTCGCTGTCTTTTTCAGGCCTGACTGAAGGGAAGAGTTCCTGATACCAGTCAGAGGTGACTACCATGCGGAACTGGCGCGACAGGTCTGACGCCAGCTTGTCAGAATAACTCACGCAGATGAAAGTTAGTGATGGGTCATGGCCAAGCCGCCACGCCACATAAGCGATCGATGTTGCGATGGATTTGAGTGAGCGTGGTGGCTGGGTAATCAGAAGACGTCCACTGCCTTCACTGCCAGAGGTTTCCAGATGATGGGCGATGGCTTCAATGTGCCAGTTGGAGCTGAAGGTTGCATTCTCATCGACGGTTTCAAAGACTTTCTCAATGAAAGCGACAAAACTCCGGCGCAGGATGGCTTTTAGAAGGGATTGGTCTCCGGGTGCTTGCTGTACAATCATGTATCCTCTCCTTCGGAGGGGTTGGCTACAGTGCTGGCAGATGGCTTGTTGCGGTCCATAAACCGGTCAATGATCTTCTGATCACTTGCGGGCAGTATTTCAGGTGTGAGGAAGCTGAGGTCTTCATCATTGTAGACCTGCGCAAATTCCAGAAGCCGGTTCAGTTTGCGTACGTCGCCCTGCAGCGCTCCCTCTCTCAGCTTGAGGAGAGCAGCCTTCTGGGTGGAGATAGATTTACGCTTGCCTTTTTCTGTGACGTGCACTGGCATGTTAAGAACGTCTTTCACCACTGCAGAGAAGTTCTTGCTGCCTTTTGGTCGGCCCTTGGGGTTGCCTGATTGACCGGGTTTAAAGCGGGTGGCTTTGGGTGGTTTTTTGTAACCAACCTCATGCTTTTTTTCTTCATTGGGTTTTTCAGGAACCATGACGCCGCCCCCTCTGAATTGACGAACGTTCAGCATTCAGCGCGCCAAACGTTAAGCCACTTTGCTGATGAACGGCTTTGACGCCGAACATGTCTTCAAAGCGGTTGATCGCTACATCGACATATTTGGGATCAAGCTCCATCAAGCGTGCGCGTCTGCCGGATTGCTCAGCGGCAATCATGGTTGTGCCGCTCCCTGCAAAGGGGTCAAGCACAACGCCACCTCTGTTTGAGGCATCGAGGATTGCGTCTCTGATCATGGCCGTCGGTTTGACGGTTGGGTGCATAGCAAGAGTATCATTCCTGTCGCCGCCAAAGGCGGTTGCGCCAGCATAAGGCCAAACGTTGCTGCGGTTGCGGCCATGGCGGCCCAACTCAATATTATTGATGTGACGGCTGGTGCCCCATTTGAAAAGGGCAACCAGCTCGTGCTGGGAGCGATAGAAGGAGCCCATACCCGGGTTGGTTTTAGTCCATACACACAGGTTCTTGAACTTGTCATAGAGCGCGTTGCCGATCTCTATCAGATCAGCGATATGGCGCCAGTCCATGAAGATATAATGGAGGGAGCCAGAGGCACTGTGTTGTGTGACTAGGTCCAGCGTGGTTTCCAGGAAGCTTTTGAACTCATCTTCGGAAAGCTCTCCGGTTGCCATGACAAATTCATCATGCTTGATTGTGCCGAGGCCCGACACATGGCCCCCGATAGGCACATTATAGGGTGGGTCGGTGATCACGAGCTGTGACTTTTCGCTGCCCATCAAAGTTTGATAACTCTCTATTTCAAGAGCAGAGCCACAGAACAGTTTATGTTCACCCATGCACCATAGGTCTCCAGCTTCAGATACTGGCGAGCCATCCAGTGCAGGAACAGGTGGCTCTTCCTCCTGGTCCGCGTCAGGATCACTCAGGAGCAGATCGATCGCGGGCATCTCAAAGCCGGTGGTGCTGATATCAAATTCCAGATCCAGTTCTGTCAGCGCCGCAAACTCGATTTTGAGGGTATCTTCGTCCCAGCCAGCAAGCTCAGCAATCCTGTTGTCTGCAATGACGTATGCGCGTTTCTCATCTTCGCTAAGGTGATTGATCTGAAGTGTTGGCACGGTATCGAGCCCGAGTTGTCTGGCCGTTTCCAGCCGACCGTGGCCTGCGATTATCGTTCGGCTCTCATCAATCAGAATAGGATTGGTCCAGCCGAACGTCTCAATCGAGGCAGCAATCTGAGCGATCTGCTTCCTTGAGTGAGTACGCGCATTGCCTGTGTAGGGGGTCAATGAGTTGATGGGGTTTAGATTGATCTTCTTATCAATATGAGGTGCTGTATATACCATTGTTCACGCCTTGTTGGAATCGAATGCTCCAACTCTGGCGCAACGAACGCAGGCGTGAAATCGGATAATCGGTACCCTAGGACTGTTCCATGATATCTTTTTTGAATTGGCGAATTGCGTGCGGCAATTGGCTATTGATCATTGTTGGACGAATTTGCGGCCTGGAATCTTCATCCAGGCTTTCGTTGATAGCGTCGACGA
The DNA here is from genome assembly GCA_965199355.1 of Kordiimonas sp. Lineage (GTDB taxonomy): Bacteria > Pseudomonadota > Alphaproteobacteria > Sphingomonadales > Kordiimonadaceae > Kordiimonas. Next base: position 324,325 of record CBDARB010000015.1, on the reverse strand, counting down.
CTCTTTCTATGAATTTGCCGGCAGGTGACAGAGGGATGCCTGTGTGGGCAGCGTCTTTCATGTCTGAATGGGTTGGAATTCGCTGGGTGACGTCATAATAGATGCGGAGCAGTTCAATAAAAAGCCGACGCAGATTGCGGTAGCGAGGGGCACCGCCCTTGTTTTTGAGTCTTTTGATTTCAGGTGCGAGGCTGTCTTTTATGAGAGTATGTGCATTTGAGAGCAGTTTCGTGTCTGAAGTTGTTCTGAGGGTATGAAGTGCATGAACTATGGATTTGTCCTGTGTGAGTTCTGTGAGTGCTTTCCCACCCTTCTGCCAGAGTGCCTCAAGCAGTTGTGCGTCTGCCCTAAAGTTCAGAGTACGAAATGTGTTCTGGAAGTTATCTGAGCATACGAGGTCGCTCAGGGCGTGCGTGACCTCTGCCCTTGTGGGGCCATCTTCGTCTACCATACGACGAGAAAGGTAGAGCTGACCATGATATTCTATGTCTTTAACAAAGGATTCCTGTGGGTCAGTTGGTTTTATTTCAAGGGGTGACCAGAGGGTTTGGATGTCTTTGCCGGTCAGCCTGAACTCAGGTGGATCATCGGGACAGATTAGCCCGAATTTGGGATCGATTTTTCGCGGCATGTGTCTGTGTTCCTCTTTGATTAGACAACAAGTGGGTATTGAGGCTGACTTGCACAAGAAGAGGTAGGGAGAACCTATTGTCTCAATTGTGGGACAGGATCTCAAATGATTATTTGAGGGGCTTCGTCAGACTAATCCTACCCCCAGTTCCCGCAAGTCTTATTATACAATCACGATTTTACTTCGACTGAAAGTCGAGCTAATGTGCTCGTGTAGCTTTCATCGGGACAGCTGTGGGGCGTTAGAACCCCAGCAAGAACGCCCAGTCCTCTATGGACCGGGTGGCGTGAAATGTCCAAGGCCGCCTGAGTCCGTCTCATGTGGCCTAAACTAACGCGCACGCAAGTTCTTGCCGTGTTCTAAACACCCGGTTCGCCAGGGTCGCCTCAAAATCAGAATTTGAGGGACCCTTATGCGTTATGATGGTCGCTATCTAACCGATGCATCCGCTTCATTTATCCCGGAGGTGGGTTGTAAATGAGCTATATTGAGAAAAGTGCAGCCGGGTCTGAAACTGTAACTTACATAGCCAGATTTCATTGGTTGTATACGCTTGCAATGGTATTCTACCTTATCTTCTTGGGCCCGCTTTTAATTGGCGTGTTTGTGTTTATCTATATGTTGATAAAGCGACTGACGACTGAGATTGGCGTTACAAGTGAGCGTCTGGTTTTTAAAACTGGCTGGATTGCTCGGAAAACAGAAGAGATACCCTTGTCGCGTATCGAAGAAGTGAGTTTGAAGCAATCAATGTTGGGCAGGCTGCTAGGCTATGGAAGATTACGTATCACCGGAACCGGCGGGAGCCAGATATTGACACCTTCCATAGATGACCCTATGGCACTCAGAAAGGCAATTGGTGATGCGAGGGAGAGATAGTTGCAATGCAAAATGGTTTTGCCATTTGATCAACAAAACATCTGCATTATATCTTTCATCGTAAATATAGAAAAATAAGCGCAAGTGATCGATTCTAAGTGTATTGTTTCTATTCAATGTTTTCTATGAAGTTACATCCATGACAAAAGAGCTATTCTGGTGCGAGGATTATAATCAGTTCAAAACCAAGTAAGAGCTATTACTTGAAAGTGGTCGGCTGGGGCTGGTTCTATCTGTCGACAGTGATGGATGACTTCAGCCGCTATATCGTCGGCTGTAAGCTGTGCACCAGCATGTCATCGAATGATGCTTCTAACACGCTGCAGATTGTTCTGGAGAACACAAGGCTGGATCAGGCTGATGTGAAGCAGCGGCCATTGCTGCTGAGTGACAATGGCCCAAGCTATGTATCATCCAGCTTCGCAGAGTGGCTGGAGGATCACGGGATCGGGCACACCCGTGGCAAGCCGTATCACCCGCAGACACAGGGCGATGGCACCAAACCCTCAAAAACCGCATCCTGTTGGAGAACTATTACCTGCCCAGTGAATTCAAGGCTCGTTTAGCCGAGTTCATCAACCACTACATCACAAGGAGATACCATCAGAGCCTGAACCATCTGACCCCTGAAGACGCCTGGACCGGACGGGGATATTCAATCCTGGAAAGGTGAAACAAGATCAAACTGAAGACAATGGCCAGAAGGAAGCGCTTGCACCGCAAGGCAATGGCCGCATAAACTCAACCAAGGAACCCGAATAGTCTCTTAATTTACGACCGAAAAGTTCCAACTTTCTTTGAAGACGGACAAGACAAAGCAGTATTTTTGGTGGGCTTACGTGAATATACCTTGGAAATTAAAATCAATCATCTATTCAGCAATAGATACATTTAATGCGCAAAAACTACTCTATTTACTGCAAAAGTATGTAACTAGGAGGTCGCAGAGACCTATCACCTCCATCGATAAGAACTGGAAAAATCACCTAGAAGTAATAAAAAAACACTCAACGAATGGAGTATTATTTGAATTTGGTGCCGGGAAATCTCTGGCGCAGAATCTTTATCTAAGCCAAATCGTAGATAGCCAGATTGTGGTTGACTTGAATCCGATGCTTGACCCCGAGTTGATAGAAAAGGCGCGACAATCACTTGTCAATCTTGGCGTGAGGCTGCGTTCCGCTGAGAAGGTCGGAAAAGATGAAGACATAAACAAGTTTGGTATCGTTTATAGGGCTCCTTATGACGCAAGCAAAACTGACTTTGAAAATGATTCGATAGATGTTTGCGTCTCAACAAACACGTTAGAGCATATACCGCCTGCTTCTATTATCGAAATTTTTCAGGAGTTACACAGGGTCATAAAGCCTACAGGCATTGTTTCCGCCAAAATAGATTATTCAGATCATTATGCTCATACTGATAAAAGCATAACTCTTCACAACTTTCTGAATTACACGGACAAGCGGTGGAAGCGCTACAATCATCGCAGCCATTTCCAAAATAGGCTCAGGCATAGTGACTATCGGACAATGTTTGAAAACTGTGGTTTCGAGGTGGTTGAAGAAGATTTATGGTATGATGAACAAAGTATCGATGCACAGCTAGAGGCAAAGTTTAAAGGTCACAAAGATACTTGGAAGGCAACAAGCGCTCACTTCGTACTTAAAAAGATACTTGGAAGGCAACAAGCGCTCACTTCGTACTTAAAAAGATACCGTAATGGGGCTTGGCACGTCCTGCTCCGTTTCGGCTTGTCGTGACGGTGGATAGGAAGGGGGTGTCGTTGCTCCTGATGCAGTAAGCTGTATCTACGGCGTCGCGCCATGAGGCCTGCGCCATTTTATCAATCAAAAAGGAACAACAACATGACTGTATTTATAGGACTAGACGTCTCTCTGGCAAGCACGGCAGTCTGTGTACTGACGGGTAAGGGTGAGATTCTCAGGGAGGCAAAGGTGCCCAGCGAGCCGGCAGCGCTTGTGGGTTTTGTGCACAGCCTGGGGTGCGATGTCGCCAGCATTGGTCTTGAAGCAGGGCCCCTGTCCCAGTGGTTGTACAAGGGCCTGACGGAAGCGGGTTTCGAGACGGTGCTGATGGAAACACGCAGAGTGAAGGCCGCGCTGAAGGCCATGCCGATCAAAACAGATCGCCGGGATGCGGAAGGGATTGCCCGCCTGCTGCATCTGGGCTGGTTCCGGCCAGTCCACTGCAAATCCGTTTCGTCGCAGGAGATACGGGCGCTGCTGACGACCCGCCATGCCATCCAGAAGGCCCTGAAGGCTCTCGAACTGTCGGTGCGGGGTATCCTGCGCAATTTCGGTCTGAAGATGGGCAAGGTGTCGAAGGGGCGGTACGCGGCACGGGTGCGCGAGCTTGTGACCGGCAACCCTATGCTGGAAGCTGCCGTCGAGCCTGTCCTGCACGTGCGCGACACGCTGCGCAAGGAGATGGCAGGTCTGGAGAAAAAGATTAAAGGGCTGGCGACGGCGAACCCGGTCTGTGACCTGTTAATGACCATGCCCGGTGTAGGGCCGGTCGTGTCGCTGACCTTCCTGTCCGCAGTGGATGATCCCGGGCAGTTCCGCCGATCGAAGGATATCGGTCCATGGGTGGGGCTAACGCCGGGCCGGGACCAGTCGGGGGAACGGGATGTTACCGGCCGCATCACGAAGGCTGGCGATGTCGGCCTGCGAACCGCCCTGTATCAGGCGGCGACGGTCATGCTGAACGGGGGCAGATCCAACTGGCTGAAAGCCTGGGCGTTGCGTCTTGCTGCCCTGCGGGGCAAGAAACGTGCAACGGTCGCCCTTGCCCGACGCATCGGTGTGGTGCTGCACCGGATGATGGTGGACGCAACGGTGTTCTGCTTCACCCGCGAAGAGGCTGTCCGCTCTGTATAAACCCGTTCAAGCAGCGTACGAGAAGAAACAGGAGGTTTGGCCGCGTCTGACAGGGGTCGGCCACCAGTGTCCCTGCCGGGACGCAGTCCCCGATGATGCACGCAGGATGCCTTGTCGCCGGACCCCGCACATATGTAGCGCAGGGTTCGAGCACGCCCCAAAGATAGGCACTCGGGAACTGTATTGGACAAGGTATGAAGTTGGCGGCCCTTGCCCTGCATGGCGCCGACCACGGACGGAAGCACGTACCCGGCGGTGATACAGGAAGGTGACCTGACTCCAGAAGGCAAAGGCAACGATCCACACAGTCAAAATCCAGGCTTTCCCCCTGTATACAGGGACGCCGACAAGACCCTCTCCCGTGAACCGTCAACCGTGTCGCGCCGGCTAATTGTGTGATAAAGGTGCTTGACATCAACTGCCCCATTACGGAAGGGCTGGCGACGGCGAACCCGGTCTGTGACCTGTTAATGACCATGCCCGGTGTAGGGCCGGTCGTGTCGCTGACCTTCCTGTCCGCAGTGGATGATCCCGGGCAGTTCCGCCGATCGAAGGATATCGGTCCATGGGTGGGGCTAACGCCGGGCCGGGACCAGTCGGGGGAACGGGATGTTACCGGCCGCATCACGAAGGCTGGCGATGTCGGCCTGCGAACCGCCCTGTATCAGGCGGCGACGGTCATGCTGAACGGGGGCAGATCCAACTGGCTGAAAGCCTGGGCGTTGCGTCTTGCTGCCCTGCGGGGCAAGAAACGTGCAACGGTCGCCCTTGCCCGACGCATCGGTGTGGTGCTGCACCGGATGATGGTGGACGCAACGGTGTTCTGCTTCACCCGCGAAGAGGCTGTCCGCTCTGTATAAACCCGTTCAAGCAGCGTACGAGAAGAAACAGGAGGTTTGGCCGCGTCTGACAGGGGTCGGCCACCAGTGTCCCTGCCGGGACGCAGTCCCCGATGATGCACGCAGGATGCCTTGTCGCCGGACCCCGCACATATGTAGCGCAGGGTTCGAGCACGCCCCAAAGATAGGCACTCGGGAACTGTATTGGACAAGGTATGAAGTTGGCGGCCCTTGCCCTGCATGGCGCCGACCACGGACGGAAGCACGTACCCGGCGGTGATACAGGAAGGTGACCTGACTCCAGAAGGCAAAGGCAACGATCCACACAGTCAAAATCCAGGCTTTCCCCCTGTATACAGGGACGCCGACAAGACCCTCTCCCGTGAACCGTCAACCGTGTCGCGCCGGCTAATTGTGTGATAAAGGTGCTTGACATCAACTGCCCCATTACGGAAGGCACCCTCTATAAGGGACAGCATGATGCCATCATATCTGTCGCGCTCTGGCAACGGGTTCAGGACCAGCTTCATTCAAACAACTCAGGCAAGAGAAAACGTATCCGAACAACAGCACCGCTAGCGGGTCTGTTGTTTGATGAAGAAGGCAATGGCTTTTCACCAAGCCACAGCAACAAGAAGGGCCGTCGCTACCGCTACTATGTCAACCGAGCCATTCTTCAGAACCGTACTGATAGGGCTGGCCGCGTACACCGTGTGAGTGCCCCCAAAATTGAGGGCCTAGTATCAAACTGGATCATAGAGTTGCTTAAAGATGAACAGGCCCTAAAGTCTCGGATCGTTCAGTTAAGGCCAGAAACATCGACGAGTGCGCTTGCCAGCTATCTGAGTACGGCCAAAGATATGGCAGACAGGATACAAAAGAATGATCTCGGTCTATTACAATCGATCATCAAACGCATCGACATCACGACAAGCTGCATACGAGTTAACTACCAGGAGCAGGCCCTCATGGCGGAACTTGGTATCAAAGACGTCAACGCCGCCACACATAGTGTTGTCATCGAAACAGAGATCAAGAAACGTAACAGCGAAGACAAGCTGATCATCGCCTCCGACTTCACGAGAAAAGATCTGCCCCTCATCAAGATGCTCGTTCAGGCTCATGGCTGGGTTGAGTTGGTCCGGTCCGGCAAAGCGAGAACGGCGGCTGATGTGGCAAAGATTGTGGGCTTGCAGGAACGTTATATCTCCAAGCATATCAAACTCGCACTCCTGGCGCCTGACATCCAGAAAGCCATCCTTGATGGCATACAGCCCGCGTCATTCACTCTCGAACGCCTGAAAGACAGTGATCACACACTGGACTGGGGCGCACAGCTGCGAATGTTCAGGCTTTGACATAAGAGATGTGATGTCTGGAAACGGCCAAAAGCCGACTGTTGCTTTATAAGCAAAGATGAGCCACCGTGGCTGCTTACTTTGTGGTTCATCTACCATTTAAAAATATGCCTAAACCGTACTGACAGAGAAAGAAGGCAGGAAAGGGCGCGATAACACGGCAAATAGAGACTGGCAAACACGCAAAAAGAGTCACCGAAATCAGCGCAAAGCATTGAAATATAAGAATTATACTTCACACAGAAATTAGAGAGAAAGTTTGGAGAAAAATAAGTGGCGGAGACGAAGGGATTCGAACCCTCGATACCGTTGCCAGTATACTCCCTTAGCAGGGGAGCGCTTTCGACCACTCAGCCACGTCTCCGCCGCCGTGAATAGCGAAGGGCCACCCCCGAGTCAACGCTCTTTAATCGTTCGATCAAAAAAATGTGGTTTGCCCGAAGACGCGGCCTATCTCACCATGAAGAAACACAAGGCTTTTACAGATAAAAGGGAACCCAGATGGATACCGTTCGCACGCCAGATGCGCGTTTTGAAAACCTGCCAAACTGGCCTTACGCACCGCACTATGTTGACGATCTAGAAGGGTACGATGGCGTTCGCATCGCCTATGTGGATGAAGGCCCGGCAGATGCAGACCGCACTTTTCTTTGCCTACACGGCGAACCCAGTTGGTCCTACCTCTATCGCCGTATGATTCCACACTTTGTCAGCTCGGGCGCCCGCATTGTCGCCCCTGACCTTATTGGTTTTGGTCGTTCCGACAAACCTGTGGATGACAACGCTTATACTTTCCATTTTCACCGTAACGCCCTGATACGCTTCATCGAAAGGCTGGACTTGAAGAATGTAACCCTCGTATGCTAGGACTGGGGCGGGCTTCTTGGCCTCACCATCCCGATGGACATGCGGGATCGTTTCACCCGCCTTATCGTCATGAATACCGGCATTGCAACCGGCATGGGCGGCAGCAAGGGTTTTTACGCCTGGCGCGACTATGTGGCCAACACACCAAATCTGCCTATTGGTCGCATCATCGCCCGCGGCACACCGCACCTTAGCGAAGAAGAGATTGCCGCCTATGATGCCCCCTTCCCCGACGACACCTATAAGGCTGGTGCACGGCGTTTCCCAGCCCTCGTGATGACCGACCCGGGCATGGAAGGCATCGAAACCTCGAAACGCGCAGCGGCCTTCTGGTCCACCGAATGGACAGGCGAAAGCTTTATGGCCATTGGCATGCAAGACCCGGTACTCGGCCCACCCGCTATGCATATGCTACGCAAACTGATCAAAGGCTGCCCGGAACCGCTTGAAATTGCGGATGGTGGACATTTTGTGCAAGAATGGGGCGATGAAGTTGCTGTTGCCGCCCTAAAACACTTTGGCGACATCACCTAATCAGGTTTTCAGGCTTGGGGAGAGCTTATGCTAAAAACATCATTTAAAAATACATTGTTGGCTTGTGCCTTGTCGTTGACAACATCAGCGACCGGTGCTGCGGATGACCTCACAGACGCGATTAATGCAGATTATGGCTACCTCGACAGCCTGTTTAAACAGTTCCATGCCAACCCTGAACTCTCCTTCATGGAGACTGAAACATCAAAGCAGCTTACGGCAGAGCTGGAAAAGCTTGGCTACACCGTAACGCCCGGGGTTGGCGGCACAGGTGTGGTCGCAATCATGGAAAATGGTGAGGGGCCGCGCGTACTGGTCCGCGCAGATATGGACGGCCTGCCTGTGAAGGAAGCGAGCGGCCTGCCCTACCAGTCGACAGTTACGCAACGGGACCGCGCAGGCATTGAGCGCCCGGTCATGCACGCCTGCGGCCACGATATGCATGTTACTTCCCTGATAGGAACAGCACGCCGCCTTGCCGCCATGCGCGGCAAATGGTCTGGTACACTGATGCTAATCGGTCAGCCCGCTGAAGAAATTATCAGCGGTGCCAGAGCGATGATTGAAGACAATCTCTATGAGCGTTTTGGCCGGCCTGATTATGCGCTTGCGCTGCATGTGGCAGCACGCGCACCTGCGGGCAAAGTAATCTATGGCTCGGGCCTAACCTACTCCAGCTCAGACAGTGTAGATATCCGTGTTTATGGTACCGGCACCCACGGTGCCTCGCCGCATCTGGGCAATGACCCTATTGTGCTGGCCTCACAAATTGTAACAGCGCTGCAAACACTGGTGTCGCGGGAAATTTCACCGCTCGAAGCGGGCGTTGTTACTGTCGGATCATTCCACGCGGGCACAAAGCATAATATTATCTCCGATCATGCGGACCTTCAGCTAACAGTGCGCGCCAACAGCAAGGATACGCGCGACAAGCTATTGGCGGGCATTAAACGCATCGCAGAAAACATGGGCCGTGTGGCCGGACTGCCAGAAGACAGGCTGCCCAAGGTGGACCTTTCTGTGGAGTCGACACCCGCTACCTATAATGATGAAGCCTTGGCAGCGCGGCTTGACCCGGTATTTCGGGCCCATTTTGGCAAAGATGGCATTTTGCCTGCAATCCAAACCGGCATGGGGGCGGAAGACTTCCCCTACTTCACGAATGTGAAGCCAAATGTACCCGGTTTCTATTTCGCTATCGGCGGCACACCGCAGGCGGACCTTGATGCAGAAGCTGAGGGCGGGCCAAAGGTTGCAGGCCATCATTCTCCCTTCTTCAAAATTGAACCGGAAAGCTCCATCAAGGCAGGTGTAAAGGCAATGACGCTGGCGGTGCTGGAGTTGATGCCAGCAAGTTAGGAGACAACAATGAGCGAGCGCACCCTAACACCTTTCCATTTAGCGGTTCCTGTGGATGACCTGGCACAGGCTCGTGCTTTTTATGGTGAGATACTGGAGTGCCCCGAAGGGCGCTCCTCAGAAAAATGGATTGACTTTGACTTGTTTGGACACCAGTTCGTCGTCCATTTAGGTGCGCCTGTTGGCCAACCAGATGCCAACAATGTGGACGGCGATGCTGTACCCAGTTTTCATTACGGATGCGTACTGGGTTGGGAGGCGTGGCATGTGCTGGCTGGGAAACTAACCGCCAAGAACGTTGACTTTATCATCAAACCCAAAATTCGCTTTGAAGGAAAACCGGGCGAACAAGCAACCATGTTCTTCCGCGACCCGGCAGGCAATGCTCTTGAGTTCAAAGCCTTTAAGGACCCGAGCCAGTTGTTTGCCAAGTAAGCGACTAGGCCTTGGGTTTCCAGAAGAATAGAAAAATCGCTTCCACTACCTGAATCAATGGCAAGGAAACAAGGAAGAGAAGCAAAGCTTCACTAACCTCGAAGTGATCTCGAACAGCGTCTACCTGCCTCAAAACATACCACAGAAGGCCAGCGTATATAATTCGGCTCAAAAAGTCGCGCTTGCGTTTGATAGCCGCCCTTCTCCGCTGCTCAACAGGCCCGTATCCTTCGTGCAATCTGACAGCACCCTTCGCAAGTCGGCGGCCAACCATAGTGCGTATATGCCAAAAAATGATGCCACCAAAAAACAGGGTGGAATAATAAATTAATAGCTGGAACAGGCTGGGGTAATTTTTGACATCGGGCCATACTTTGGCAATTAGCGGAGAGGCGAAATTGAAGAAAACAAACTCCGCCCAGTAGGCAACAGTAATGCCCACAGCAATCGCCAGCAAAAACAATAGTATTGTATAGACTTGATAGGCTGTTTTGGCACCAGAGCTAACACTATAGCCTTCAGCACGCCAACCAACCCGGATAAAACGGCCGCCCGCCCGCGTGATGGGCGTGCCCCGCATCACTGGCTTTTCAGCCTCTTCCTCGTCCAGGTCGTCTTCAGTAATATCTTCGCTCATACTCGCCCGGTTCCCTCACTCAACCTACTTCAAAAAAGCTATCGCTTTATTCCGCATCTATCAAAGGTTAATGTGTATCTCATGGCAAAATACCTCGCTATTCTATCATCATTTTTGCTGCTTGTGTGTTTCATCGCAAGCGAACCCGCATGGTCCGCAAAAACGCTTACGGTGACACCCGCCCAATATTTACAGGGCCTCATTCATCATCGTCTCCTTCTGATGCCAGCGGTAGCCCGCTACAAATTCGACCGAAAATTGCCAGTTGAAGACCTTGCACGAGAAAAGCAAATTCTGACCCGCGGCGTGGAACAGGCGACTGAGATGGGGCTGAACGAAACACTTGCCAAAAACATGCTGACCGCACAAATGACCGCAGCCAAAATGTTGCAACAGGAGTTGATCAATCAATGGCAAGCTGAACCTGAGCTGGCAAAGAGTGTCGCCACCGCCGATCTGGCGACAGAAATCCGGCCTCAGATAAGCATGACAAATGAGAAACTGATGGAATTTTTTGAGCAAGACTACGCACAAAACATGTGCGAGCTTAGCCGGGAAGTTGCCGCCCTGCCCAAATCGCCTCAATACAGCTCAGCCGTTTGGCAAGCAGCGGTAAGTTTCCTTAAAACCGAAACAGGGCAATGCAGCTGACACAGCCCGTTTCGCAGGCAAAATGCCACAGTATGCACCTCGATGCTTGGCGGCTGCGCCCAGAGCGCCTATAACCCCATTCATGGCATACGATTCACTCAGAGAATTCCTAGACCGGCTTGAAGCCGAAGGTCGACTGGTCCGCGTGAGCGAACCTGTCTCCACCAACCTTGAGATGACGGAAATTCAAACACGGGTACTGCAGGCCGGTGGCCCGGCAATCCTGTTCGAAAATGTCGTGAACGAGCGAGGCGAAAAATCGGACATGCCGGTTCTGGTGAACCTGTTTGGCACCGTTGAGCGCGTAGCATGGGGCATGGACCGCACACCCGACCAACTGAGGGAAGTTGGCGAAACACTGGCTTTCCTGCGCCAACCTGAACCACCGCGCGGGGTAAAGGACGCAATTGAGCTGCTGCCACTTGCCAAACAAGTGCTATCAATGCGCCCGAAAAAGGTTCGCTCCGGCCCCGTGCAGGATGTCGTGTTAACGGGCGACGACATAGACCTTTTCAAGCTGCCAATCCAGACCTGCTGGCCGGGTGAACCGGCGCCGCTCATCACGTGGCCACTGGTGGTAACCAAGGGGCCATCCGATAAAGCCGAAGACAATTATAATCTGGGCATTTATCGCATGCAGCGACTGGGCAAAAACAAAACCCTGATGCGCTGGCTGAAACACCGGGGTGGTGCGCAGCAATATCAACGCTGGAAGCAGGAAAAACGGGAGCCTGTGCCTGCCGCCGCCGTTATCGGTGCCGACCCGGGCACCATACTCGCAGCCGTGACCCCGGTTCCCGATACGCTTTCAGAATATCAGTTCGCAGGTTTGCTGCGCGGCAAGAAAGTGCCGCTAGTAGACTGTAAAACCGTACCGCTTCAGGTGCCAGCGACCGCAGAAATGGTGATTGAAGGTTATGTAAGCCTTGATGACTATGGCGACGAAGGCCCTTACGGTGATCACACGGGCTATTACAATTCGGTAGAACAGTTCCCCATTTTTAATGTCACCGCCATTACCATGCGCAAAGACCCGATTTACCTGTCTACATACACGGGGCGTCCACCTGATGAGCCAGCCATTCTGGGGGAAGCGCTGAACGAGGTTTTCATACCTCTTTTACAACAACAGTTCCCTGAAGTGGTTGATTTCTGGCTGCCGCCAGAGGGCTGTAGCTATCGCATCGCGGTCGTCAGCATCAAAAAAGCCTATGCAGGCCATGCCAAACGCATCATGACTGGCGTCTGGTCTTATCTGCGTCAGTTCGTTTACACCAAGTTCGTGATTGTAGTGGATGACGACATAAACTGCCGGGACTGGAAAGATGTGATGTGGGCCATATCCACCCGCATGGATCCCGTGCGTGATATTGTGACGGTGGAGAACACGCCGATCGACTATCTGGATTTCGCAAGCCCGGAGAGCGGGTTGGGCGGCAAGCTCGGGTTAGATGCTACTAACAAGGTTGGTAACGAAACCCACCGGGAATGGGGCGAGCAAATCAGAATGGAAGACAGTGTCATTCAAAAGGTCGACGACATGTGGGAGGCACTTGGTATCGAAGGTGATTATCCAAAAATCTGGAAGTAACCCTTACTTAGGTTTATAGTGCTGGCCACTAGGGATGCGTGCCAAAACATTTCAAAATCATAGCCGCAAAACCGTTGACCTGTCGTCCTGCGATTGGCAAATTAATCTGGATGGTAGCCAGAGAGCCGGAGTATGAGGAACAAAAAGTATAAGGCTTTTATCAGTTACAGCCACAAGGACGCCAAGGTTTCAAAATGGCTCCATAGGGAACTCGAGTCATACCGTGTACCCAAGCATCTGGTTGGAACAACAACGGCCAATGGTAAAATTCCCGCCAAGCTTTTTCCCATCTTTAGAGATCGGGACGACCTCGCCGCCACCACTCACATGAGCGACGCTATCCTGGAAGCTTTGACGGAGTCAGAGTTCCTCATCGTTATTTGCTCCCCTGCTTCCGCCCAATCAGCACTGGTAAACCGCGAGATACAGGAATTTAAGAAACTTAATGGCGACAAAAACATCTTGTGCCTGATCGCTGGCGGCGTTCCTTTCTCCCGCAACCCGGATCAAGAGTGTTTTTCCGAGCTTCTGCGCAGGCATATTTCCCCTGACGGCACCCCCAAAGATTATGCACCCGAGGGCCTAGCCGCAGACATCAGACCCGGAAGCGATGGCAAACCCGCTGCCATTTCTAAACTGGTCGCGGGCATGCTCGGGGTGCAGCTTAACATTTTGGTTCGCCGGGAAATGCAGCAGCAGAAGCGGCGCTTTATGGCGGCATTGGCCGGCTCAGCAGCTGTCCTCGTTTTGGTTTCAGCTCTTCTTATCCAGACTATCAGGTCGGAAAACCTTGCAGAAAAGAGACTACATGACACGTCGCATTTCCTGACATTTCTTCATGAGACCGTCTACGAAGCGCTTGACGCCGATGGCAATACTGCGGCGCAAGCAGAACTCGCCAGAGCAGTCTATAACTATTATCAGGACGCGAGTTTCCAAAGTGCTGATATAGATTTCCTGAGCAATTGGTCCGGTAGCGTTCTGCGTCTTGGTCAGAATCTCGAACGTCGGGGCAAAAACGAAGAAGCGACAGAACTATTTAAGCAGATGCGAGAGTTCGGCATACGCTATGCTCGAAACCATCCGTCACACTTTCGCGCTCGCTTTAGAGAACAGAATGCAGAATTTTTCCACGGATACCTGAAACTGCGCACTGGCAAATATGATGAAGCAGAAAAATCCTTTCGGCAACGCCTTGAAACCGCGCTCTATGCGATGGATGACCCCGTCCTTACTGAAGGTTTCCACATGGATTCCAAAAAGACACAATGGTCAAACGTTGTTGCAGACAGTCATGCCCTGCTTGGCAGGGTTCTAGCAGGGCCGCAAGATCAGGTTGCCGAAGCGGAAAACCTCATAAAGAAATCTATTGAATACAGGCAGAGCGCCATTGATGGATTTGATACCTGGGGCGACCCCTTCATGCGTGATTCAAAACGCCTGAAAATTTCTTTGACATCCGCCTACCTCTATATGGGGAACCTGTATCGGCGTATCGGCGCTTTAGATAGCGCGCAGACCTATTATCAAAAAAGGGTGGACCTGCTGTCGAGCTTACTTGACGAAACACCAAATGACTTCAACTTGATACGCCGCATCAGCGTCGCTGAGCTCGAGTTAGCCAAAACCCTTATGGACAAGGGCGAAACTGAAAAAGCACTCGCGCTTAGCCGGAAACAAGTCGCAAGTTTTCATCAAGTTACAGAACAAAACCCCTCAAACGTGGAATGGTTTTCGGACCTTGTAGACGCGCAAAATCAGTTGGTCGACTTCTGCATTGCCACGACAAACTGCCCTGATATTGACCGCGAGGTTGAAGAAGCGCTTGATTTGTCCAGTGATTTAACCATGCGCGACAATGACCGCCCCAGACATCGTTTAGCGCTGTACCAAGCACGCTTTCTCAACGCTCTTCATTTGTGGTTGAGCGGCAATATTGCGACCTCTTTGTCGGAACTAACGTCATTGATCGATGCTCTGGAGGCGGAAGAGACAAGTTTTGTCAGGACCAACGGTGCAATGGAAACAATTGCCCGCATCCATTTACTGGCAGCTATCATCGCTGACCAGCAGGGTGATCAGAATACCGCACGAAAAGAAGCTGCAACAGTTGTAGAGGTCGTAGATGCGCGGCCCAACCCATGGCCAGAAGCCCAGGCGTATCAAGCCCTTGCTCTACAATATCTTGGCGAGGAGATACGTGCCAATGAGGTGCAAGCCGCGTTGGGTGAAATTGGGTTTGATTATAAAACCCGTCAATCTTCGCTCGTCGCAAACACGGCTCAACATCACGCCTTTGCGAATTGATCTTGTTTCCACGTTCCGTCATTGATTGAGTGTAAGAGGCAAAAAGGGTCTTTGCTTTGTTGAACAATCATACCTCGGGGGCTGGACATGAGTTTCAAGGCACATAGTTTATCAAGACGCGGCATGCTGGCTGGCATAGCGGCCACAGGCGCACTCGCTGGCAGTATGGCATTTCCAAAAGCCGCTTCAGCGCGCAACACATTCCCAGCCTTTGGCAAAGTCGTTGACGAGCAGCCATTTGCCCGCCTTGAAGAAATAGGTGACGGTATCTGGGGTGTGGTGTCCACACCGCTTAACCCTGACGGCAGTTTTAATCCTGCCGCTATCGCCACGCTGTGTAACGGCGGCATTATCGCGGGCGAAGACAAGGTTGTGGCCATTGATGGTTCGTTCCAGCCGGCAGGTGCCGCATGGCTGGCAGGCTTAGCGCAAAGATTAACCGGAAAACCGGTCACAGACGTAATTGTTACCCACTTTCACGCTGATCACACTGGCGGCCTGGCAGGGTACCAACAAGGCGCTGCAGGCCCCAACATCATTGCGACAGAAACCACCAATCAACTGATTATTGATCGTTACACCGGGCCACGCCAAACTCCTGAGGGCAGCGACTTCGCCCGTCCGGCCATCCGGCCTGTGCTACCCACCCATATTATCACCGATGAAAGCAAAAACCTGAGTATGGACCTTGGCGGGCGCACCATTAATTTGATGCCGCTTAAAGGCCATACACCGTCAGACATGGCGATTGAGGTGGACAATGCGCCCGTTATCTTCGCCGGTGATCTGGTATGGGCCGGCCTGTTTCATAACTATGTGGATGCGATCCCCAGCCATCTAACCAAATCTGTCACTCGCCTGCTGGAAAACCAAGACAATGTGATTGTCACAGGGCACGGTGCAATTGCCCGTGCAAGCGACCTCGGCAATTACCTTGACCTTCTCAACCTCGTGGAAGAAAAAGCACGAGCCTCTTACGATGCAGGCAAAACGCCCGCCGAAGGCGCAGCAGACTTTTCAGTACCCGCCTCCCTTGGCACATGGCAGCTATTTAACCCGCGTTATTATGAAATTGCCTTTGAAGCTTGGCGTAGAGAGCTGGCTGGCGAAACCAGTTAATGCCGTAGGGTGCGGCAGACTGTCCAAGTCAGGTTAATTCTGTTGTTTCTGTCAGGTGACTGGATTAAGTAGGCTTGGCTTTGCCAAAGTAGGCAGTGCTTAATCTGCGACACAACGGCCCATACATGACCCGTTTGCCCACATTGTTATTGCCTGCCTTATTGCTGATTTCATTTTCAGCAAAAGCCTTTGTGCCGGTTGGTATGATGCTGGACGTACGGTCATATATGCTTGGTGGTAATCTGGTGACGATTTGCTCCTCGGCAGGTGACCTCCCTTGGCGGTTGGTCAACTTTGATCATGACGACGATATGTCCATGGATCGCATGGCCGAAGTGCGATGCCCGTACGCAGCGCTTGATGTACCGGCGAGCATTGAAGACATAAAACCACCTAGAACACATAGCCTTGGGCAAGCATTTTACTCCCGGCCTGTTGCAGACCTTATCAAAATCCTGATTGCGCGGCCTTCTGCGCGAGGCCCTCCTGCCCTTTAAGCGTTTTCTTAAAACACAAAGCTTAAATTTTTCAGGATACTTACGATGAAACGCCTTACTTTCGCGGCGCTTGCTGTTGCAAGCAGCCTGTCTGCGTACGCGCACGATGTACATACACAACCACGTGCCTATGACCATGCACCAATCGGTGTGATGGGAGACCATCTTCACAAGAAGGGAGAGTTCATGCTCTCCGCACGCTATATGCATATGGACATGGGCGGTAACAGGATTGGCACAAGCTCGGTCACCCCGGAACAGATTGTAACTACCGTTCCAAACCAGTTTTTTGGCAACCCGATGCAGCCATCAACATTGCGGGTTGTACCAACCAATATGACAATGGACATGTATATGCTGGGGGCGATGTATGCACCCAGCGACACCGTAACCCTTATGGCCATGACCATGTATGGCACACGCGATATGGACCATATTACTTTCCAGGGCGGTATGGGCACCACTCGCTTAGGGGAATTTAACACCCGTACATCTGCATTTGGCGACACCAGAATTGCAGCCCTTATCCGCCTGTTTGATAACGTGACCCACAAGGTGCACCTGAATGCGGGCGTTTCAATCCCAACGGGTTCGATCAGCGAAGAAGATGATATTCTGACGCCCATGGGCACCCGGCCAACCGTGCGCCTGCCCTACCCCATGCAACTTGGCTCCGGCACATGGGACCTTGCGCCAGGCATCACCTATGTTGGCCATGAAGGAAGCTGGAGTTGGGGAGCGCAAGCCAGCGCCCTGATCCGGCTGGGCCAAAACGATGCCGATTATAGCCTTGGGGACCGTTGGGAAGCGACAAGCTGGCTTTCTTACGGCCTGTCAGAAGCTTTCTCTGTTTCAGCACGACTTAAAGGCACCACTCAGGGAACGATTGAAGGGCAAGACCCGCGTATCGTAGCGCCCGTGCAAACAGCACAAACCGATTTCCAAGGCGGCGAAAAGCTGGAAGCACTTTTGGGGGCCAACTACCTGTTCACCGAAGGGTCACTGAAAGGCCACCGCCTTGCGTTCGAGTTTGGTGTTCCTTTCGTGCAAGACCTGAACGGACCACAATTGGAAACAGACTTCACGCTAACCGTTGGCTGGCAAAAAGCATTCTAAAGCCGTTTGGCAGGGGACGCGGCTCCCCTGCCATTTTTCATTGTGTCTAACCATTTAAGAAATGCGCGGCCATATTTCCGTATCTGTCATTGATCGCCGCCCGCTTCTGTGGCTTATTGGCCCCAAACTCACCTCTTTTGCAGGCACCCCAGATATGACGACAGACACGCTTTCCATCCTTGATGACCTTGTTCAATCAGCGCTCAAATCCGGTGCTGACGCGGCAGATTCCGTTGCCGTTGATGCCCGAAGCCGTGGCATTAGTTGGCGTGATGGCAGCATGGAAGATGTTGAAAGCTCGGAAGCAGAAGACATCGGCCTGCGTGTCCTTATCGGCAATAAGCAAGCCACGGTGTCTACATCCGACAGACGCCCATCAAACCTTGCGGAGCTTGTGAGCCGCACGGTGTCCATGGCAAAGGCAGTGCCGGAAGACGAATTTTGTGGCCTTGCACCCGAAGAAAAGCTGCACACTGGCCCGGTGGCAGAACTTGACCTCTATGATGATACCGATGTGTCAGCCGATACCCTGAAAGATATGGCGCGAGACGCGGAAGACGCTGCCCGTGCTGTAGCAGGCGTGACCAACTCGGATGGTGCTGGTGCCAGTGCTTCAAGCTGGGCCATCAGCCTTGTAACAAGCCATGGCTTCAGCGGCCATTATCGCGGCAGTAGTTTCTCTGCGTCCGTATCCGCCGTTGCCGGTGAAGGCACCGGGATGGAGCGGGACTATGAGTTCACAAGTGCACGCCATTTCAACGATTTAATGAAGACGTCAGATGTAGGGCGGATTGCTGGCGAGCGGGCGGTCAAGCGCCTGAACCCGGCAAAAATTGAAAGCGGGCAAATGCCCGTTGTTTTTTCGCCGCGTGTTGCCAACTCTCTGCTTGGTCACCTGTCTGGCGCAATCACCGGCAGCAGTGTTGCCCGAGGAACCAGCTTCCTGAAAGATATGCTTGGCGAGAGTATATTTGCTGATGGTGTGAATATCATTGATGACCCCCTTAGGGTGCGGGGCCTTTCCTCAAAACTATTTGACGGCGAAGGCGTGAGCGTTCAGAAAACCGCTCTCGTAGAAGATGGCGTGCTGACTAGCTGGCTGCAAAACAGCGCAAGCGCCCGACAATTAGGCATGGAAGTTACCGGCCATGCTTCCCGCGGCACGTCGTCTGCACCCGGCATAAGTACCAGCAACTTCTATATGGAAGCAGGTAAACAAACACCTGAAGAACTGATTGGCGATATAGCTGACGGCTTCTATGTGACCGAGCTGATCGGCATGGGTGTAAATGCCGTAACAGGCGACTACAGCCGCGGTGCCGCCGGCTTCCGTATCCGGAACGGAGAGATAGCCGAGAGCGTGAGCGAAATTACCATCGCCAGTAATCTTAAGGATATGTTCAGGGGTCTTGTGCCAGCATCTGACCTTGAGTTTAAATATGGCACCAACGCACCAACCACTAGCATTGACGGGATGATGATAGCGGGTGCCTAGCGAAAGGAAGCCGAAAAATGGCCTCCGCCACTAGCAAAAACGCACTGTTTGACGAAAACGCCTGCCCCTGGAGCCGTGATGACGATGCCTTGTTGGTGGAACGCGTAACCCGGGAGGCCGGGCGCATCGCACTTTCCTATTTCACGCGCGAAGTCCGCGCATGGGAAAAATCACCAAACAACCCCGTGTCTGAGGCTGACATCGCCGTTGATGAGTTTCTGCGCACCACACTGCTACAGAACCGGACAGGCTATGGCTGGCTATCGGAGGAAACCGAAGACCAACCCGAACGGTTGCGCTGTGGTCGCTTGTGGATCGTAGACCCAATTGATGGTACGCGGGCCTTTCTGGCGGGCGGGGACGATTGGGGCATTTCCGTTGCGTTGGTGCAGGACCAGCTACCCATTCTCGCGGCCTTTTATGCCCCGGTAAAAAACGCCTTCTATTTCGCCAAAGCGGGCGAAGGGGTCACTAAAAATGGCAATCCTATCGAGGTTTCCAACTGTGATGACCTGACTGCCGCCAAAATGATGGGCGACCCGAGCGCCTTCAAACCAAGCAAATACTGGCCCGTCGCATGGCCGGAAACCATGACGGCAGAACAGGCCAACTCTATCGCCCTGCGTATTTGCCAGATTGCCGACGGGCAATTTGATTGCTGCGTCACCCTGCGCCCTAAAAATGATTGGGATGTTGCCGCCGCTGACCTGATCCTATCAGAAGCTGGTGGCACCTTAACAACGGGTGACGGCGAACGACTCACGTTCAATCGAAAAAAGCCGCTACATAACCATATCGTCGCCGGAACGAGCGGCCTGATACCCGCGATAATGGACCGGGTTAAACCTGCGCTTGAATCATGGCGAAAACGTCAACGATCTTAACCTTGTTAACCCATTGGTAGCTGTCCGTAAGCTATTATTGGAGCAAGGTTGATTGAGAGACTTGATGTTTAGACGGTTTACTGTGCCCCGGATCATTGTCCAGCGTGCTTGCATGCTGGTCACAGCATTCCTGTGCGCAGTGAGCACAGACAACACAGCAGAGGCACAAACCAGCATACGCCAGCAAGCAGAACAGTTATTGCAAGCAACCGTTGCTGCAATTTCCTCTGATGCCTTGCTTCGCATTAGGGAACTGGAACAAGTTCTGGAGCAAAGCAACTCAGTGGCAGTGCGCTGTGAAACCCTGAAAGAAATTATCTATTTATCGCTTGATGCAGGCGATACACAAAAGCTTACTCGCTTTGGGCGCATGGGCCAGAGCCTTGCCAATGAAGTTGGTGATGAAGAGCTTAAAATATACAGCGAACTCGCACTCGCGACCGTCGACTATCTAAATGGGAACTCGCTAGCGGCTCAAACCCAATTGACGACGCTAAGGGAATATGCCCTTTCGGCAAATGATGAAAACAGTGTCTTCATTGTTGATGCCGCTAACGCCATGATGGAGATGGAGCAAGGCAACTATCTTGATGGCCTGACCCAAACGACGCTGAGCACGCTAACACTACCAGATACCCTGCGCGGCAACTGGATGCGCATGCTTGCCTATCTCACGCTTGCCTTCACTTACACTGGCATGGCCGACATAGACCATTTAGTGACATACTACTCTCTGGCGCTTGAACTTTCTCAGCAAGAGGGCATCGCGCTAGACCGGGAATCCATTCTCTATAATATGGCAACGGCACTTCGGGAAACGCGGCAGTATGACCTTGCCGAGCGCTATTATTCCGGCATGAAGGAAATAGCGATTCAAAATCAAGGCGGAACTACGGCCTTTTATGCCAACGAAGGCTTGGCGCGGCTTAGTTACCAGCGCGGTGACTATCGGGGTGCCCTATACTATTTTGACCTTGCCATTGATGACACGGTAGAAGACCCGATTGTAAAGGCACGCCTGCTAGACCTCGCCGCAATGAGCCACGCACAACTTGGCCGACCGGAAATGGCCAAAGACCTGCTTGCTCAGTCTCAGGCAATATTGCGAGATACAGGTGCCAACGATAGCGTCAGCAATATCGCATTACTGGCTCAGGCTTTTATTCTTCATGCAGAGGGGAAGTATCACGAAGCTTTTGATATGCTCAACCGAACACGCCAACTGGAACTGGAGGATAACTTTCAAGAGTTCTCCGCTTCTGTGGCAAACCTGCATGACAGCCTTGATACCTTATTTAACCAGCAACGAACCGAACTGGAATTGGCAGGAGTAAGGTCCGCGAACATATACCTTGTGGTTATTTTCTCCGTTCTTTTTATCGCCATGCTGGTTGGGGCCCTGATAATGCAGCGTCGACATAACAAAGCGCTCGTTCAGGCCCGCGTGCAGGCCGAACAGGCAAGCCGAACCAAATCCGAGTTTCTAGCCAACATGAGCCATGAACTCAGGACACCTCTCAATGCCATTCTTGGTTTCTCGGAAATCATGACGCAAAAGATATTCGGCGAACTCGGATCACGGCAATATGAGGACTATGCCAACCATATTCATCAAAGTGGCAAACATCTTCTGGATATCATCAATGATATTCTCGACCTTTCAAAAGTGGAGTCTGGTCAGGTTCAGGTCACGAACGAGTTTCTTGACCTGTCGTTGCTGATTGAAGACACACACGCCCTCGTTAAAAACAAAGCCCTTAATAACCAGATTAAGGTCAATATCAACATCTCCAAAAGCGCGCAGTATCTGTATGCAGATCGCCGACTGGTGAAGCAGGTATTGCTGAACCTTCTGAGTAACTCTGTTAAATTCACGGACGCAGGCGGTACTATTTCTATTTCCACAGAAGTTGTTGCTGCTGGCGGTCTCATGATCGTAGTTGCCGATACAGGGCATGGCATGACAGACCATGAACTAACCCTCGCCCTAACCCCCTTTGGGCAAGCAGGCACCACCCTTACCCGCAGCCACGAGGGAACCGGGCTCGGGTTGCCGCTTGCCAGCACGCTGATGGAATTGCATGGCGGCGCGCTTATCGTGGAATCGCAGAAGCATGCCGGCACCACGGTAAAAATGTATTTCCCGGCAGAAAGGCTGATATCCGGGCCAGAAAGCAAACTGCTGGAAGCCACGAGGGAGCGAGGCCCAAAAGCACCTCTAAAGTAGTGAACGGAAGCGCGTCAGAAAAACAGTCGAGCACCGAAAATAACGCGGCCTGACCCTTCCCTTCGATCAAGCGATGAGTTCTCGTAGGACAGGCTGAACTCCACATCATCGACAAAAGCAGACAAGCCAACCGACCAATCCCAAAGGTCGTTCAGGCCCCCACGAAAATCATGGCCAACATGGCTAACAAATGTGAGGGCAGGCAGGTTCGGCACCGGTATTTCAAGGTCTGCAAAAGTATAGAAACTATCGTTATTCGGATTGATCCAGCGGCCTTCGGGCGCATAGGCCACCCCTGCCCGCGTGAAGGCAAGGCCAAAATCGCGCGATGCCGACACTTTGAATTCAGGATAGAACTGGCTGCTGCTGCCGTGGAAAGAATCTACTTCAACGGAAAAATCATAGATGAAGCCACCTTTATCGAGCGAGTAGCCAGTGTAAAACTCAATGCGTCCATCAGCGCCATTAGCTGTACTCACCGTGCCTGCATCAAGGCCGAAATAAAAGCCGTTTTCATGAAAAGCACCGATAGAGCCGACCACAGCGATGTCCCTGTCGGAAAGGGACAGGCCCCGATCCCGATAATCAGTGGTCAGGCCAATATAGCCATCCAGAGAAAAATCGGACGCATCTTGCGCTGCTATGCCACTAGTAAGAGAAAGCGAACAAACCGCCGATACAATGAGTGTGTTGAAACGCACGCGTTAGTCCTTCTCTATCAACAACAGCGGGTCAAGCCGCACATTCTTCCAATTTACGCGCCAGTCCACATGTGGCCCGGTCGCGCGACCTGTCGCGCCAACCGTCCCGATTTGACTGCCACGCTCAACCCTCTCTCCTTCTTCGACGTTGACGGTATCAAGATGAAACAGGGTTGAGGTAATACCAAGGCCGTGATCAATAATGATAATACCGCCTTCAAGCAAGAAGTCTGGGGACGCAAGGCGAACAATGCCGCCAGCCGGTGCATAAACCGGCGTACCGGTCGCCGCGGCAATATCAAGCCCATAATGGGGGCTTCTGGGTTGGCCGTTTAATATGCGCTGACTGCCATAGAAACCCGAAAAACGCCCTTCAGCCGGTTTCAAAAAGCCATCCCACCAAAGAACCTCAGGCATTAATACGGCACGCGCACTTCTGACCCTGCCATTTTCCTGTGCCCGTCTTTCACGCCACTCGGGCGGCGGGGTA
Organism: Kordiimonas sp.; assembly: GCA_965199355.1. Lineage (GTDB taxonomy): Bacteria > Pseudomonadota > Alphaproteobacteria > Sphingomonadales > Kordiimonadaceae > Kordiimonas. Next base: position 300,805 of record CBDARB010000015.1, on the reverse strand, counting down.
ACCGTTTTTGGTGGCAGGCCGTCCACACGCTCAATGTCAAAGTCACGGTTTTTCACCTCAAGCGACACCGTTTCTTCCTGTCCATTTGAATACTGAAACCGAAGTTCTACACTGCTCGCCGCATCCCGGCCAAACCCAAAAACAAAAGCGCCAGATTGGTGAACAGCTAACGGCTCACCGTCGAGATAGACTTTTGTGTCCGGCGCAACATTGCCCCACATCATGCCCCCCTGAGTGGCAGAGCCTTGAAGGTCAGGTGTCGCAAATACTGGACCCGTTAGCAGCATCAACAACAACGTAAGATAAACAGATAATTTCATAAGGCTTTTTCTCATACAACTAAGGCAAAATAGCGGCTGTCTGACGGCAGGTTTACGCTATTTTTCTGTTAAAACAGACTGCCCTGCAGGGTATCTTTTCCCTTTTTAGACACCTGTTTACGGGCTGGTTTCGACGCGGGTTTAGCAGGCTTGGTAGTCCCCTCGCCTGTTACCACCGCGCTACGTTCGCCGTCCGCGAACCTAAGTGATACCTCGTCACCGCCGGTAAGCGCTTCTACTGAGGAAACCGTTTGCCCGTCACCATCCATCACTAAGGCAAATCCTCGATCGAGCACACGCTCGTAAGACAAGCTGCCCAAAATTCTCGCTGCCGCACCAAGCCTTTGTGACCTTTCTTCCAGAGTTCGCGCGAAAGCAGGAGCAAGTCTTCGCTCAACAGAGCCAAACACGCTCTTTTGATGCTGCACCAACTGGTGCAAGCGCCCGGGTGTGAGGGCACCGCTGACCCTGTTCAACTGGCTTTCCTTGCTGCGTGCGATATGAGAAAGCGCGCGAGGCAAACGGTCACAAAGGTCATCAAACCTTTGCTGCGCAAGGCCGAGCAAATCTGTTGGCTTGGGCAAGGCCCGAACAAGACCGCGAAGCTTCTCTTCCCGAGACTGCACAAGCTGCTGGCGTTGCTGGGCAAGCCTGCGCCCTAGATCAGAGACAGTTGCCACCAATTCTTCGCGAACCGGCACTGCAATCTCAGCCGCCCCGGTCGGGGTCGGGGCCCGCAAATCTGCGGCATGATCAACAAGGGTGGTATCCGTTTCGTGGCCCACCGCCGAAATGACGGGAATATCACTGTCGGCGACAGCGCGAACGACTTCTTCCTCGTTAAACGACCAAAGGTCTTCGATTGAGCCGCCACCGCGGGCCACAATCAACAGGTCGGGCCGGGAAACCGCACCGTCTTTCCCAAAATCATTGAAACCGCGGACAGCCTTCGCAACTTGGCTAGCAGCCCCTTCTCCCTGCACCAGCACGGGCCACACGATAACGCGTCGCGGGAACCTATCTGCCAGCCGGTGCAATATATCCCTTATCACCGCACCGGTTGGTGATGTAACCACGCCAATTGTTCGGGGCAGATAAGGCGGTCGCTTCTTGCGAGATTGGTCAAACAAGCCTTCCGCCGCCAGCTTTTTGCGCCGCTCTTCAAGAAGGGCCATAAGGGCACCTGCGCCTGCGGGCTCCATATGATCCACAACCATCTGGTACTTCGAGCGCGCAGCATAGGTTGTCAGCTTGCCGCTACAAATAACCTCCAGCCCGTCCTCCGGACGGAAAGAAAGTTTCTGTACCGACCCGCGCCAGCTAACCCCGTCCAGCACAGACTTGTCGTCCTTCAGGGCAAAATACATATGCCCGGATGCGGCCAGTTTCACACCAGACAGTTCAGCGCGAACACGCACATAGCCGAACTGGTCTTCCACAGAACGCTTCAACGCCGTTGAAAGTTCAGAAACGCTATATTCAGGCAGAGTATTGCTGGGCCAATCGTCGCTCATCCAGGTCAGGCTTTCAGTATCTAATTTTGTACCAAGAAGGTCACTTGGCTCTTGAGTGCACCCGAACCTATGATACAAGGAGCGGGCTTTCAAGACATCAGCCTGCTGAAGGGGACTTTATGAATATTCTGCTGATTGGTTCAGGTGGCCGCGAACATGCGCTGGCCTGGAAGATATCACAAAGCCCTCTTCTGAAAACGCTATATTGCGCCCCCGGAAACGGCGGCATGCAGGATGTTGCGACAGCCGTTGAAATTAACACCAATGATCACGCCGCAGTGGTCGAGTTTTGCCAAGAATTTGACATCTCGTTGGTTGTTGTCGGGCCAGAAGCGCCGCTTGTTGATGGCTTGGCTGATACATTGGACGCTGCCGGCATTTCTGTTTTTGGCCCCAAGGCAACAGCAGCGCAGCTTGAAGGCTCCAAAGGCTTCACCAAAGACATTTGCGCAAAATACAATATCCCTACCGCGGCTTACGGTCGTTTTTCGGACGCAGCTAGCGCTAAAGCATACGTTCAGGAAAATGGCGCACCGATTGTCGTGAAGGCAGATGGGCTTGCGGCAGGCAAAGGCGTCATCCTCGCGCAAACCGTTTCAGAAGCCGAAGAAGCGATTGATGACATGTTTCGTGGCGCTTTTGGCGACGCCGGTGTTGAAGTTGTTGTTGAGGAGTTTCTTGTTGGCGAAGAAGCCAGCTTTTTTGCCCTGTCAGACGGCACGACCGTGCTGCCACTAGCCACAGCACAAGATCATAAAGCCGTTGGGGACGGTGACACCGGCCCCAACACCGGCGGCATGGGTGCTTACTCACCCGCGCCGGTGATGACAGACGAAATGAGCGAGCGGGTACTACATGAGATAATTGAGCCTACGGTCAAAGCGATGCAAGACCTTGGCTGCCCCTATCAGGGTGTGTTTTTTGCGGGCCTCATGATCACAAAAGATGGTCCAAAACTGATCGAATATAATTGCCGTTTTGGTGACCCGGAATGTCAGGTTCTAATGATGCGCATGCAAAGTGACATTGTTCCGCTGCTGGTTGCGTGCGCCAAAGGCAGACTTGCTGAACAATCTGTTTCCTGGCATGAGCAAACCGCTTTGACCGTCGTCCTGGCCGCTACCGGCTACCCAGGTTCTTACGAGAAAAACACCCTCATTCAAGGCTTGGACCGAGCGGCAGCCCGCGACAATACATTTGTTTTCCACGCAGGTACCAAACGCGATAACGGCGACATTCGTGCCGTTGGCGGACGGGTACTGAATGTAACAGCGCTTGGGACCAATGTTAGCGAAGCACAAGCATCTGCTTATTCTGCGATTGAGGATATAGACTGGCCTGAAGGCTTTTGCCGTAGTGACATTGGCTGGCGGGCGGTTAAGCGCGAGCAGGAAGCCTCTTAAGACGCAATCGCCTGCCGGTCTTCGCTGCCTTCTCTGCGATGCACCATCGACTCCGGGAAGAAAACGCGTACCAGCGTCCCTTGTTTGGGCTCACTTTCAATGGTCATGCGCGCGCCCAGCTTTTCAGCAAAGGCAACAACAAGCGGTAAACCAAGGCCAGAGCCCTGCTGGCTGCGGCTGAGGCTCGAATCAACCTGACCAAAAGGCCGCATGGCAATTGAGATTTCGTCAGGTGTCATTCCAACGCCGGTATCACACACAGCCAGGCACATCCCGCCGCTTGATGCTTCGCGGAAACTCATATCGACCGAACCACCACTCTCCGTGAATTTCACAGCGTTTGACAGAAGGTTAAGGCCGATTTGCTTCAGCAAACGTTCGTCTGCGTCCAGCGTAAAACGATCATCGAACTTATGCGTTAGCGACACGCCGCCTTCGCTCGCACGGTGATGAATAAGCCGCATGCACATGTCAAATGCTGGTAGCGGATCAATGCGGCTGATATGTGCTTCAAGGCGACCCGCCTCAACTTTGGACAGGTCGAGGATATCATTGATAATGGCCAAAAGGTGCGTACCGCTTTTGTGAATATCATTGGCGTATTCGCCGTGCTTGTGCACCAGATGCTGACCACCGATCCCGTCTCTGATCAGTTCCGAGAAGCCAAGGATAGCATTAAGCGGCGTCCTGAGTTCATGGCTCATGTTAGCGAGAAATTCTGATTTCGTCCGGTTCGACAGCTCCGCGGCATCCCGCGTGCGCTGTAATTCTTGCGCGTGCGAAATTTCCTCTGTCACATCGCGGCCTGTCATCAGCAACAACGGGCTATCGCTTCCCTCAATACGGCGGGCAAAAAGCCTGAAATGGCGGATAATACCGCCTCGTGTTCGCAGAGCTGCTGGCACATCTGTGATGGACGCAGTGGTCTTTAGTTCCTGGAGAAAGCGTTCAAAAAAGGTCGGGTCAGACCACAGGTTCAATAGGCCAACTTTTTCCCCGATAATATGGTCTTTACGACCACCGAACACATTCAGGAACGAAGGATTGACATCCATAACTTTCGTATCGCCCAGGCCAAACAACAGCATAAAGTCAGGCGTGACTTTGAAAATATTTTTGAACAGGTCCGAGCTTAACTTGCGCTGGCTCCGCTCTTCAACTTCTTTGGAAATATCGCGAACATACGCGATAGAACACAGCTCCCCCTCCCACTCAATGGCAGAAGCGCGGCAAGAAACCCAAGTATAGGCACCGTCTTTCCGCCGCATGCGAAACTCATATTCATCCTGATTTTGTTCGCCAGACATGCGCAAATTGAAGCTATTTTGCAGTTTTTCCAGGTCGTCAGGGTGTATCCATTCTTCCACCGGACGCGCCAAACTATTGGGGTCATTCGGGTCAGCCTTAAGGATATTAAAGGCGGCGCGATTACCAAAGATGATACGCTCGCCATTACGCACGAAAACGCCCTCTGCCATATTATCCAGCAGATAGACATATGCTTTGATATCTGTAATTCCCTGGCCCGGAGATGACTTGATCGACATTGTCACTTTCGCAGCACCCTATCACTCTCACACAGGGGCGAACCATAACGACAAATTCTTCACAAAATATGAATATATAGAGGATGACGTTGAAATCTTTGGAAATTCATCACCTTCCATCAGCAAAATCGCAGATAGTTGCCGCGTAGGGGTTCAAAAATTTCCAGTGACTCCCATATGAATTTATTATATATCTACAATGATAAACTAAAAGCGGCACAAAGCCGTAAAATAATAACGACAGATATTGCGAGGATAAAGTGAGGAAATTACTCAAGTTTGCTGCACCTGTGTTGGTGATAGCAGCTGGGGTTGGCTCCGTTCAGGTGCTATCATCAGCAAAAGAAGCTCCCGAAAAGAACGTTGAAGAAGCGCGTCCTGTGTCCCTTTATGTGGATGAAGTGCGTTCTGAGCGTGTAACGGTTACCGTTCGCACGCAAGGCGAAGTTCGGGCAAAAACAGATATTGGCTTGGTACCACAGGTAACAGGCCGCATTGTCGAAGTAGCGGAAGCTTTCAATGAAGGTGGCTATTTCGAGCCAGGTCAAACCCTGCTGAAAATTGAAGACGCTGATTACCGCCTTGCGGTTACAAGCGCCGAGGCGCGTGTGGCCCAGGCCGCTGTTCGCGTTGAGCAGGAACTGGCAGATGCCCGCATCAAGAAAAAGCAGTGGGACGAATGGGTCGTTGACGGTGAACCAACACCGCTTGCCCTTAACCAGCCACAAGTTGCCGAAGCGCAAGCACAGCTTCGCGCAGCAGAAGCCGACCTGCGCACAGCCCACCTCAATCTGGAACGCACAGAAATCAAGGTTCCGTTCAAAGGTCGGGTGACACAGCGTAACGTTGGTGTTGGTGAGTTTGTTTCTGTTGGTACAAGCCTTGGCCGCGTGTTCGCGACCGACACGGTTCAAATTCGCCTGCCGCTTACCGATGCCCAGCTTGCGGAACTTGCCTTACCGATTGGCTTCACTGCTGATCAGGGCAATGTACCATCAGTTGACCTTGTAGCCACCGTTGGCGGCAAACGCCACGTTTGGAAAGGCAAGGTCACCCGGGTGAATGCATCTGTCGACAACCAGACCCGCCTTGTCTATGCCCTTGCCGAAGTGGAAGACCCATACGGCGCAGCCGCAGATAACGGCATGCCTCTCGCGGTTGGTCTATTTGTTGCGGCTGAAATTCAGGGGGCTATCCCGCACGACGCAATGGTTATGCCGCGCACAGCGCTTCGCAAACAGGACGAAGTTTATGTGATTAGTGACGACAAGCTTGAGATCCGCAAGGTGAACGTACTGTCCACCACTGCAGATCAAGTTATTGTTGTTGGCGGCGTAGAAAGCGGTGAACAGGTGGTTACCGCCCCTGTACGTGCCGTTTATAACGGCATGCCTGCACAGCCAATTGTGCGCACGGCGGCTCAGCAAACTACAGCCTCTTCACGCTGATAGGGGGACATCATGAATGGTTTGATTGAATGGTGGGCACGTAATACCGTTGCCGCCAACTTGCTGATGGTAGGTATTATCCTCAGCGGTGTATTGGGCTTCTTCAAGATGGAGCGCGAGATTGACCCAACGGTTCGTTTTAACGGCTTGCAGGTTAGTGTGGCGTGGCCAGGTGCTGGTCCCAAGGAAATTGAAGAGCAGATTATCAGCCGGATCGAAGAAAGTTTCTCCGATCTGGATAACATTGACTTTATCCGTTCTATCTCTCGCGAAGGCAGCGGTAATGTCTGGATGAAAGCGCTGGATACAGTTGATTTCACCCAGTTCATGAATGACGCGAACGAGCGTATTGACGGCATCAATAGCTTTCCGCGCGACATGGAACCACCAACGGTTACCCAGTGGGTTAACCGGGATGAGTTTATGCGCATCGCTGTTCACGGTGATGTTGGCGAGCGGGAGTTGAAGCGGCTGGCTGAAACCATGCGCCGTGAAGTTGCTGCTTTGCCGGCAATTTCTCTCGTGGAACTGTTCGGCACGCGCCTTGAAGAAGTTTCTATTGAGGTGTCAGAAGAAAGCCTGCGCCGCTACAATATCAGCTTCGCTCAGGTCGCAACGGCAATTCGCAACAGCAGCCTGAACCTGTCTTCCGGTTCGGTTCGTACGGATGCAGGCTCTCTGCAACTTGCCGTTCGCAACCGCGCAGATACAGAAGCCGAGTTTGCTGACATCATTGTTCGCCAAACAGTAGATGGCGGCACAATCCGCGTGGGTGATGTTGCCAATGTGGTTGACGGCTTCGAAGACAATGAAATTCTCGCCACACTGAACGGTGAACCAGCAGTTCTTATTCAGGTGATGACCGGCGAAACCATGGACATTGTTACTGCATCGGATGGTGTCGGCGAATGGATTGAGAAACGTCGTGAAACGCTGCCCACTGGTGTGTCACTCACTCTCTGGACTGATCAGGCTGAAGATTTCAAAGGCCGCATGAGCACCATCATGGGTGCTGCTGGTCAGGGCCTTATCCTCGTGATGGTAGTCCTGATGCTAACCCTGCGTCCAATCGTGGCTTTCTGGGTGTCTGTGGGTATTGCAACTGCTTATGCAGGTGCCTTTGTCCTGCTACCAAGCGTTGATGTATCGCTCAACATGATCTCAACATTTGCCTTCTTGCTTGTGCTCGGGATCGTGGTCGATGACGCAATCGTTGTCGGGGAAAGTATCCATACCGAAAGCCAGAAAACCGGTGGCGGCATTACTGCCTCTGTGTTTGGTACGCAGTTGGTGGCAAAACCCGTTATCTTCGGTGTTTTGACGACCATCATTGCCTTCCTGCCATGGATATTTATCTCCGGCGCCACTAGCGAGTTTACCCGCCACATTACGTGGGTGGTTATTCTTGCCCTGGTTTTCTCACTGATCGAAGCTTTGCTGATTTTGCCAGCTCACCTGTCTAAACTAAAGCCACGCGAACAGCTTGGCCGGTTTGGCCAGTGGCAAAAACGCATAGCGGCAGGCATTACCACATTCGCAGACCGCTATTACCGCCCAGCAAGCCGCTGGACAGTGAACCATGGCTGGCTTGTGACCTCCATGTTTGTTGCTGTGTATCTGTTCTTCGTTGTTGGTATTCTTGGCAACGGCTTCGTAAAAACAGCCTTCCAGCCAGAGTTCGAGTCAGAAGAAATCAACATTGATGTAACCCTTCCTGATGGCACACCCTACAGCCGTGCTGAAGAGGTGCTTGCGCAAATGCAAGCTGCCCAAACGCAACTGGTTGCAGAAGTGGAAGCTGAAACTGGCGGCGAGCTGCAGTTGATTGAAAACTGGTATACCCGCTCTCGCCGGGACAGCGTTATCGCGATCGTAAAACTGGCCCCGCCAGAAGTACGCGCGATGCCGGCAAAAGAGGCGGCACTTCGTCTGCGCGACCTTATTGGTGACATTCCCGACGCCGAAGAAGTGAACGTTCGCTATACCTTGAACGATAATGACCCTGGCCTTCAGTTCTCGATCAGTCACCCTGATCTGGACCTGTTGCAGGAAGCATCTGAAGACTTCATGGCGCAGCTTCGCACCTATGATGCCCTTTACGATGTTCGGGACAATATCACAGGGGCAACTGAAGAAATTCAGATGTCTTTGAAGCCGGGTGCGGAAAAGCTTGGCCTCACGATTGCCGAGGTATCCCGTCAGGTTCGTCAGGCTTATTTCGGCGAAGAGGTGCAGCGCCTGCCACGGGAAGGCCAGGACGTTAAAGTCATGGTGAAATACCCTGTGGAAGCGCGCCGTAACATCGAAAGCCTGAAGCACTTCCGTGTTCGTACAAATGATGGCCGCGAGGTACCACTCGAATCTGTTGCAGAACTGACCTATGCCCCTGGCATTGATCGCATCCTGCACTGGGACCGCCGCCGTGCCACCATTATCAGCGCAGACCTGAAGGATGATGTTCGCGATCAGATCATGGAAGATCTGGACGAAAACTTCTTCCCTGCGTGGGAACAACGCTTCCCCGGTGTACAACGCGGTGCCATTGGCCAGGCTGAAGGTCAGCGTCGCTTCGTGCAAGAAGTTGTAAGCCTCTATGCAACGGCCTTCTTCGCCATGTATATGCTGCTGGCGATTGCTTTCCGCAGTTACTTCCAGCCGGTGTTGATCATGGTTGCCATTCCGTTTGCCTTTGTGGGTGCGGTGCTGGGCCACTATGTAACCGACCTGACACTCGCAATCTTCAGCTACTTCGGCGTTGCCGCAGCAGCGGGGGTTGTGGTCAACGACAACCTAGTGCTGGTGGACTATACCAACCGGCTACGTGAACGCGGCGTGGAGCATATTCAGGCGATTGTGGATGCAGGTGTTGCCCGTTTCCGCCCGATCTTCCTGACAACGCTCACAACCTTCATTGGCCTTGTGCCAATGATGCTGGAAAGATCAACACAAGCGGCTTTCCTCAAGCCAATTGTTGTATCGCTTGCATACGGTGTCCTGACCGCCTTCTTCGTGACCCTGTTCCTGGTACCTGCCCTCTATTCCGTAGGGTATGATATCCAGAAAGCCTTTGGCGGCGCGAAGAACCGGGTAAAGCGGACCCTGTCTAGCGGTGATCGTACGCAACCATCCCCGTCACAAGCTGAGTAACCTTTCGCGCCCTCTGGGTTTCCTCTCGGGGGCGCATCCTAACCTTGCAAAAACTAAGGCCGCCGCAATGCAGCGGCCTTTTTTCGTTTCACCAATACTGGAACCGTTGCTTAGTAAGCAGCGGCGTAGGCCCCGGGCCTACGAGGGTCAGCAGCGCCAGCCAGCAACCCATCAGGTCTGCGAACAATGGTCATGGTGGCACCAAGAACATGCTGGCGACCACCGACAGCCGCTGTATTAACATTATGCCCCATCTCTGAAAGGATACGGCGTGTATCCACAGAAAAACCGGGCTCCAGCGCCAGATAATCCGGGAACCATTGGTGGTGGATGCGTGGCCGCGCTGTTGCTGTTGCCGGGTTCATATCAAAATCCAGCACATTCATTACAGTTTGCAGCACCACAGTGATGATGGTTGACCCGCCAGGGCTGCCTGTTGCCATGAAAGGCTGACCGTCCTTAAACACCAAAACCGGCGTCATGGAACTTAGAGGGCGTTTGCCGGGCGCAATTGCATTAGCTTCACCGCCCAGCAGACCAAACCCATTGGGTGTGCCCGGTTTGGCAGAAAAATCATCCATCTCGTTATTCAGCAAAAACCCTGCACCAGCAACTGTATGGCCGTTACCATAGCTGAAGTTCAACGTGTAGGTATTCGCCACCATGTTGCCTGCCGCATCCATCGTGGAAAAGTGCGTGGTCTCTGTACTTTCAAATGGCAACTCCGGCGCTGGCGCTATCTCGGTTGAAGGCGTTGCCTGCTCCAGATTAATTTTCTCACGAATATGCGCCCCGTAATTCTTGTCTGTTAGCGCAGCTAGCGGCACATCAAAATAATCAGGGTCACCCAGATATTTGGACCGGTCGGCATAGGCATATTTCATTGCTTCAGTCAGACGGTGCACATAATCTGCGCTATTGTGGCCAAGGGCTGTCATATCCCAGCCTTCAAATACATTAAGCATCTGAATGATGTGCGCACCGCCAGAGGAAGGAGGAGGCATGGTTACGACGTCATAACCGCGATAGGTTCCTGTGACGGCTTCCCGTTCTTTCGCGACATAATTTTCAAGATCTGTGTGAGTGATCAGTCCACCAGTATTGCTCATGGTTTCAACAATACGGTCCGCCACCCAGCCCTTGTAGAAGCCGTCCGTGCCCTTGGCTGAAATTTCCTTCAGCGTTGCAGCAAGTTCAGGCTGGCTGAAAGTTTCACCTTGCTGGTACGTCGAGCCATCTTCCTTGAAGAATTGCGCAAGCGACACAGGATCACGGCCCAGGCGTTCCCGGTAGCGGCCAAGCGACACCTGCAGGGCCCATGTCATCTCGAACCCTTCAGCAAGCTCAATTGCTGGTGCAATTACGGTCGAGAGCGGCAGTGAGCCATATTTTTCCAGCGCTTCAACAAGGCCCATAACGGTGCCCGGCACGCCAGACGCCTGTGTACTGAACCGAGCTTTTGCATTGTCCACGTTGCCATCGGCATCAAGGAACATATCGCGCGACGCACCGGCAGGGGCCATTTCGCGATAGTCAATTGCAACAACTCTGTCCTCTGATTTCAGATAAATCAGCATAAAGCCGCCACCGCCAAGGTTACCAGCCTGCGGATGCGTTACCGCAAGAGCAAAGCCAGTGGCAACAGCAGCATCAACCGCATTACCACCCAATTTCAGCATCTCCAGGCCCGCTTTACTCGCAAGAGTATCCTGACTGACCACCATGCCCTTGCGGCCAAGAGTGGGGTGAAACTGAGTGTTGTAGGTTATGATCGGCGCAGAACTTTGAGCGACCACCAGCGAAGGTGCGCCAAGAACGGCAACAAAGGAAAAAACGGCTGCAATAAGGAAACGCATGGATTGCTCCGAAAATTAATTCATCAAGGTCTATTGGACAAGATAGACCGTTCACACTCTCTTGTGTTCAATTATTTTTTTTGTGCCCCTATAAAAAAAGTTATCGATAGATATGGCTTGCTTGTAGAAATAAGCCACTTTTGGCAGAAAAAGGGATTGTCATGGAACACACGCCAACAGTTGCAATCGTTCAGGAACCGCCGGTTTTTCTGAATTTAGAGGCGAGTACTGAAAAGGCAATTACCCATATTCGTGAAGCCGCAGCCAAGGGCGCGCAAATCATTTCGTTTGCGGAATGTTGGTTGCCGGGATATCCAGTGTGGCTTGATTTTGCTCCAAATGCAGCCATTTGGGATGATCCTGGTGCCAAAGTTCTGTTTCGCCTGCTCGCTGAAAACAGTGTTGTGGCTGGCGATAAATACCTTCAACAGTTTCAGGCATTATCGGCAGAACTAGGCGTGTTTATCGTTCTTGGCACGCATGAACGGGATGGGGCAACGCTCTATAATACCACCTTTACCTTCTCGCCGGAATTGCCCGCGCCACTACCACACAGAAAACTTGTTCCAACCTATACCGAGCGGTTGGTATGGGGGCGCGGTGATGGCTCGACCCTTGAAACGGTGGAAACACCGTGGGGGGTGCTAGGTAGCCTGATTTGCTGGGAACATTGGATGCCTCTTGCCCGGGCTGCCATGCATGCCAAACGCGAGTTCCTGCACATTGCTCAGTGGCCTATCGTGAAAGACATGCATCAGGTTGCAAGTCGCCACTATGCGTTTGAAGGCCGCTGCGCTGTTGCTGCTGCTGGTTCCATCATGCGTAAAAGCGATATTTTGGAAGGGTTTGCGTCCCTGAAGGTAAATGAACCTGCTGCGGAAAAAATGCTGGCTTCCATGCCGGGGGAACCGGACGATTTTATCCATAACGGTGGCAGTTCAATTATGGCAGGTGACGGCAGCTATATTACCGAACCCGTTTTTGACGAAACCGGTATTGTGCTAGGCAAAATTGATTTGAAAGTGCAGCGCGAGGCCGCGCAAACCCTCGACACACACGGTCACTACAGTCGGCCTGATATCTTCGAGCTCACCGTCAACACCCAGCCACAGCCGGGTGTTAAATTCTCTGGTTAAGGAGTATCTAGGCTACTGATTGCTTTGCTGTTGTTCGGCGCGAACACGGCCGCCGGGCACAACAAACTCAAGCCTGTTACCGGATGGCTCACGGATCATCATGTGCGTGGTGGGGCCGTTCCCCAAATACTCCGGCGCAAACTCGATACGGACACCTTCCGTCTTCTGGAACTTTTCATGAAGCTCATGAAGCGCTTTCAGGCTTTTGACGGTGAAAGCCAGATGGTGCAAACCGACATTATTCTTACGGTTGAAAGGAACGGCGGTTTCAGGGTCTGTCACCTGCCACAGGGTCACGAAGGACTTTTGATCGGTTACAAAAACCGCTGGATAGTCAGGGTCACCGCCTGCTTGCTGCCATCCCAGTGTATCCACAAAGAATGATACCGTTGCATCCAGATCGTGCACGGCAAGGCCAATATGGTTCACACCTTCCGTTACAAAGGCGCTTTCTTCCTGTGCACTTGCCGGCACCGACAAAGCAAAAAACGCCACCAAGAGGCAGCGAACCGTTTTTAGAAATCTCATCTATTCCCTCCCAAACAAAAGCCCCGCCGAAGCGGGGCTGTTACACTGAATTAGTTATCCAGAAATTGCGGGTAGAATGTATCCGCTTTATTGATAAAGCCGGGAATATCCTTTACCCACTTGGACTTAATGTCCGCATCATAGTTCAGATACAGTTTGCCATCGACAATTTCCCATTGTTTTGGGTCGCCTTTGGCACCGTACGGACGCTCACCTTTTTCAGCACCGGCCATTGCCCATGCGCAGTAACCACCATACTGAGGCGCGTATTTCGCTGGGTCCGCCAGGAAAGTGTCCAGGTTTTCCTGGTTCGCAAAACGCCACTCTGCACCTTGGTATTCTGTGCGGAATTTCTTGTCGCCCTTAACTGGCTTGCCTTCAGTAAAGTAAGCAACAGTGTCATAACCACCAACAGCACGGTTGTTGAACAGCCCGGTGTAGATTGGGTCTTCGGCTGAAGCCGCAACACTTGCGCCCAGCATCAATAGTGCGGACACAAGAATTTTTGAAATAATCTTTTTCACGATACTAGCCCTTATCGTTTGAGTGAATGATACGGATATAGCTTTCCTTGCCTCACCTTTCATCTCAAGCGTGGTAAAGAATCCGTGTGTGCTGTGTGAAAAATGGCAATAAAAATGCAAAAAATGGTAAATTATTCGCCTAAAATGGAACGAAATCGGGCTTTTTCCAACTCATCAAACCCCAAAACCTCATCAAGAATTTCATCGTTATGTTCACCAATTTCTGGTGGCGGTCGATCATAGTCGATTTTGGTTTTTGAGTAGGCAATCGGACTGGCGATAGTAGGAACAGATTCGCCATTTTGCCGATTGATGGTTTTGTGAACCTGTCGCGCGGCAATCTGTTCGTTTTCAAAAACGCGCTTCATGCCATTTATGGGTCCACCCGGCACAGTGTTCGCTTCGAGCAGAACAACCCACTCATCCGTCGTGCGGGTGACCATAATTTCTTCTAGGACAGGAACCAGCGTGTCGCGGTTTCTCACCCGCTCGGGGTTGGTGGCAAAACGCGCATCTGCGGACAGGTCTTCTCTGCCGACCGCCTTGCAAAAACGCGCGAACTGACCATCATTACCAACAGCAAGAATGATATGGCCATCGCTGCTGGCAAATGTTTGATACGGCACTATGCTGATATGGGCATTACCCATGCGTTTCGGCTCGTTGCCAGACACCAGATAGCCGAGCGCTTGATTGCCCATAATCGCCACCTGCGTATCCAGAAGTGACATATCAATATGCTGCCCTTCGCCGGTTTTCTCCCGGTGGTGCAGCGCCGCTAGTATACCGATAACGCCATAAAGGCCGGTGAACACGTCTGCGGTTGCAATTCCGGTTTTCTGCGGCCCACCGCCCGGCATGTCATCGCGTTCACCGGTAACGCTCATCATTCCACCAAGGCCCTGCACCAGAAAGTCATAGCCTGGGCGGTCCTTATAAGGCCCGGTTTGGCCAAACCCCGTAATCGAGCAATAGATAATACCGGGGTTCACCGCCGAAAGCCCCTCATAATCAAGGCCGTATTTCTTCAACCCACCAACCTTGAAGTTCTCAATAACAATATCGCATTCCGCCGCTAACAGGCGCACCAGTGCCTGTCCGTCCGACTTAGTGATGTCGATCGAGATTGAGCGTTTGTTCCGGTTGGCAGACATATAGTAGGCAGCCATGGTTTTGCCCGGCTCCACGCTGCTTTCCCAAAAGGGTGGCCCCCAACTGCGGGTATCGTCACCGCTGCCCGGACGCTCAACCTTGATAACGTCTGCGCCCAAGTCACCAAGGCACTGCCCTGCCCATGGGCCTGCCAATACACGGCTCAGGTCCAGAACCCGTATACCTTTCAGTGGTCCTGCCATGGCTTTAGAAAAATGCGTGCAGGCCGGTTTGTGCCCGTCCAAGGATCAGCGTGTGAATATCATAGGTGCCTTCATAGGTGTTCACCGTCTCAAGGTTCACCATATGACGCATCACATGAAACTCGTCGGAAATGCCATTGCCACCATGCATGTCCCGTGATTGGCGAGCGATATCCAGTGCCTTGCCGCAACTATTACGCTTGATGATGGAGATATTCTCGGGTGCTGCCGTGCCTTCATCAAGCATGCGCCCTACCCTGAGGCAAGCCTGCAAACCAAGCGTGATTTCAGTCATCATGTCCGCGAGCTTCTTTTGCACGAGCTGAGTCTGCGCGAGCGGTTTACCAAACTGAGTTCTGTCCAGCGTGTATTGGCGTCCCGCGTGCCAGCAAAATTCCGCCGCGCCCAGCGCACCCCATGCGATGCCGTAGCGTGCCTTGTTCAGGCAACCAAATGGCCCGCCCAGTCCACTTGCGTTCGGCAACAGATTTTCTTCGGGCACAAACACATTATCCATCACAATCTCGCCCGTGATGGATGCGCGCAGCGAAAGCTTTCCTTCAATTTTGGGCGTCGAGAAACCTTCCATACCGCGCTCAAGAACGAAACCGCGAATTCGGCCATCAAGCTTGGCCCAAACAACTGCAATATCAGCAATCGGACTGTTGGTGATCCACATCTTCGCACCGTTCAGGCGATAACCACCGTCAACCGCCTCAGCCCGGGTTTTCATACCGCCAGGGTCCGAGCCATGATCAGGCTCTGTCAGGCCAAAGCAACCAATCATTTCGCCGCTCGCAAGCTTTGGCAGATACTTTTGGCGCTGCTCTTCGCTACCATAGGCATGGATGGGGTGCATCACCAAGGATGACTGCACACTCATGGCAGAACGATAGCCACTGTCCACGCGCTCTACTTCCCGGGCAATCAAGCCATAAGCCACATGGTTCACACCCGCCCCACCATATTCTTCGGGGATAGTCGCGCCGAGCAAACCAACTTCGCCC
The DNA here is from genome assembly GCA_965199355.1 of Kordiimonas sp. Classification (GTDB taxonomy): domain Bacteria; phylum Pseudomonadota; class Alphaproteobacteria; order Sphingomonadales; family Kordiimonadaceae; genus Kordiimonas. The sequence goes on along the minus strand of CBDARB010000015.1, from coordinate 285,020 downwards.
AGTTCACGCATAATCTCCGGGTCAAACTTTTCATGCCGGTTGGCTTCCAGAATACGCGACATCAGACGGTCCTGACAAAACTCGTGCGCGCTCGCCTGTATCAGGCGCTCTTCTTCACTAAGTTGCTCAGAAAGATGAAAAGGGTCATCCCATTTAAAAACTGGCTTGGCGGACATTTGGTGGCTCCCGACGCTAAATTAATGACTTATTCGTATGTTAATGGATCATATTTGCGATGAAAAACGATGTTTATGTATATTTTGATGATTTTTTGGTATGAATAATTATGAAAAGAAAACTACCCAGTCTCATTGCGCTCGAATGTTTCGAATCCGTAATGGTTTATGGTCACGTCACACGTGCGGCTGAAAACCTGAACCTGACCCAAAGCGCGGTTAGCCGGCAAATAAAGTCATTGGAAGCTTTTGTGTGTCAGCCACTTTTCATACGGGAGCGTAAGCGTCTGATACCAACGGAGGCAGCCCGCCAGTTTGCCAAGAAACTGACCCCGCTGTTGACCGACCTTGAAAACGAAACATTGAAGCTGATTACGTGGAGCGCCTATGACCGGGTTCTTACCCTTGGGCTTCTACCCACATTTGGGTCTCGCTGGTTAATCCCCCGCCTAAGCGGTTTCACCGGCACTCACCCTGAAATCCAGATCAATATCGTCACTGGCTTGACCCATGACGACTTTATTGAGGCAAACACCGATGTTTCTATCCAGTATGGTGATGGGAACTGGCCGGGTTTTATCACCCATAAACTGGTTGAGGAAACAGTTGTGGCCGCAGTAGCACCAGCCACCCTGCAAGCAACCAAGCAACCTTCCGTTAGCGACTTTGACCAGCTGCACATGCGCACGCGTCCCGACGCCTGGCAACATTGGGCGGATGCCACCGGCACCGAGATTAGCACCATGCAAACGGGCACACAGTTTGAAAATTTCACCATGATGATTGAAGCAACCCGTGCTGGCCTTGGTGCTGCAATCCTGCCGGAAATGTATATCCGTGATGATATAGAGAGCGGACAGCTTACAGCCCCTTTTGGCCCGGCGGTCAAAACCCCAAATGCCTATCACCTCGTTTACCCCGAAAGACTGGCAGGCACAGAGAAGATAGAAACCTTCAAAAACTGGCTACTGACCGAAGCCTAACGTTAGGAAACCGGGCAAGGCGGCGGCACATCTTCCATGGGCTTTGTGCTTGGGATCGACAAACGGAAACTGGTGCTGCCTGGTTCACTGTTTCTAAGGGCAAGCCGTCCCCCCATTTCTGCGGCAATTGCAAACAGGGCTGGCAGGCTGGTATCTCGCTGACCAATACCCCGCGCTGCTACCTCACCCGCGCGTTCAGCGAACTGCCGTACCGTGCGTTCGTTCAGTCCAGCGCCTGTATCTTTAATATCAAATTTCAGGTCGCCGCCGCGCCGATGTACCGTCACAGTTACCGGGCCCGTCGACCCATTGGCGATGGTTGCGTCCGCAGCATTTTGTATCAACCCGGTCAGCAACTGGCGCAAACGCGAATGCGAGAGACGTTCAGACCAACCCGGATTACAGTGCATTTCAATCTCAACGGCATCGCCATAGAGAGGCGCGAGGTCATCAGCCACTTCCTGCATCATATCAGAAAGATAGACCTCAGCAAACTGGACTGCGCCGTTATGAGGGGCATATTTCCCCATTACTTGATTGCAGGCGCTTGTGCAGGCGTCGGCTGCGTTTGATATCTGGTCCATAAAGGGGGACCGATCGTGACAAGCCCTCTCCAGCTGTCTGAGCGACTGCTGGATAATATCCATCATACTTTTTACGTCGTGCCCAAGGCTTAGTAGATCACTTACGTGTCTCATGACTCCCAACTCCCAACCGTGACAACTTAGTCCCACCCAAGCAACGGTATCCTGCCGCCTTTCGAACCAGATCGGAATTCACTTGTTCACAAGATCACTAATAAAGCCGTGATGTAACCGTGAGACCCTGTGAAAGCTTGACCTTATCGCCTTTCTTTCCGTCACGACTGGCTAACAGTTGGTACAAAAAAGGGCCGGTGAAAACACCAGCCCTTTCTTAATTCCTTCGTCAGCAATTGGTTTTACCAGATGCTTACACGCTCCTCAGGTGCAAGATACAAGGCATCGCCTTCTTCCACACCAAAGATACCGTAATGGGGCTTGGCACGTCCTGCTCCGTTTCGGCGTGTCGTGACGGTGGATAGGAAGGGGGTGTCGTTGCTCCTGATGCAGTAAGCTGTATCTACGGCGTCGCGCCATGAGGCCTGCGCCATTTTATCAATCAAAAAGGAACAACAACATGACTGTATTTATAGGACTAGACGTCTCTCTGGCAAGCACGGCAGTCTGTGTACTGACGGGTAAGGGTGAGATTCTCAGGGAGGCAAAGGTGCCCAGCGAGCCGGCAGCGCTTGTGGGTTTTGTGCACAGCCTGGGGTGCGATGTCGCCAGCATTGGTCTTGAAGCAGGGCCCCTGTCCCAGTGGTTGTACAAGGGCCTGACGGAAGCGGGTTTCGAGACGGTGCTGATGGAAACACGCAGAGTGAAGGCCGCGCTGAAGGCCATGCCGATCAAAACAGATCGCCGGGATGCGGAAGGGATTGCCCGCCTGCTGCATCTGGGCTGGTTCCGGCCAGTCCACTGCAAATCCGTTTCGTCGCAGGAGATACGGGCGCTGCTGACGACCCGCCATGCCATCCAGAAGGCCCTGAAGGCTCTCGAACTGTCGGTGCGGGGTATCCTGCGCAATTTCGGTCTGAAGATGGGCAAGGTGTCGAAGGGGCGGTACGCGGCACGGGTGCGCGAGCTTGTGACCGGCAACCCTATGCTGGAAGCTGCCGTCGAGCCTGTCCTGCACGTGCGCGACACGCTGCGCAAGGAGATGGCAGGTCTGGAGAAAAAGATTAAAGGGCTGGCGACGGCGAACCCGGTCTGTGACCTGTTAATGACCATGCCCGGTGTAGGGCCGGTCGTGTCGCTGACCTTCCTGTCCGCAGTGGATGATCCCGGGCAGTTCCGCCGATCGAAGGATATCGGTCCATGGGTGGGGCTAACGCCGGGCCGGGACCAGTCGGGGGAACGGGATGTTACCGGCCGCATCACGAAGGCTGGCGATGTCGGCCTGCGAACCGCCCTGTATCAGGCGGCGACGGTCATGCTGAACGGGGGCAGATCCAACTGGCTGAAAGCCTGGGCGTTGCGTCTTGCTGCCCTGCGGGGCAAGAAACGTGCAACGGTCGCCCTTGCCCGACGCATCGGTGTGGTGCTGCACCGGATGATGGTGGACGCAACGGTGTTCTGCTTCACCCGCGAAGAGGCTGTCCGCTCTGTATAAACCCGTTCAAGCAGCGTACGAGAAGAAACAGGAGGTTTGGCCGCGTCTGACAGGGGTCGGCCACCAGTGTCCCTGCCGGGACGCAGTCCCCGATGATGCACGCAGGATGCCTTGTCGCCGGACCCCGCACATATGTAGCGCAGGGTTCGAGCACGCCCCAAAGATAGGCACTCGGGAACTGTATTGGACAAGGTATGAAGTTGGCGGCCCTTGCCCTGCATGGCGCCGACCACGGACGGAAGCACGTACCCGGCGGTGATACAGGAAGGTGACCTGACTCCAGAAGGCAAAGGCAACGATCCACACAGTCAAAATCCAGGCTTTCCCCCTGTATACAGGGACGCCGACAAGACCCTCTCCCGTGAACCGTCAACCGTGTCGCGCCGGCTAATTGTGTGATAAAGGTGCTTGACATCAACTGCCCCATTACGGAAGCACGTACCCGGCGGTGATACAGGAAGGTGACCTGACTCCAGAAGGCAAAGGCAACGATCCACACAGTCAAAATCCAGGCTTTCCCCCTGTATACAGGGACGCCGACAAGACCCTCTCCCGTGAACCGTCAACCGTGTCGCGCCGGCTAATTGTGTGATAAAGGTGCTTGACATCAACTGCCCCATTACGGAAGGCTTCCTAAAAACCATCGGATACAGCCTCAATCTGACTGTGCAAACTGCTGATATGTTGGCCCTGTTCCCTTGCGTATGCTTCCACCTGTTCAAGCCATTGTAGGAATGTACCTACTCGTGGGCTCTTTATGTAAATTAGATTGCATGGAGGTTTTATCATGAACACTGACGAAAGATAGATACTGGACAACTTGATCTCTTTTAGCAGCTCTCAAGGTATATTGACCCCAGGCAGGCTTGCAGTTTGGCACCACTTACAGAGAGCTAAATTTCGCTAGGTCAGCAATGGCTTCGTTGTAGTTATTTGCAACAACTTCTCTTGTTGTTATCTCTTCGTCTAAAATTGAGAGTTTTGATAGAAGACCACAGCTTGGATGGTGTCCAAGCGCGAATTGATTCCTAAACGTACGTGATGATGCCGTCGTTGCTGGCCGTGCCTGGCAATCTGACGCATAAGCTTGGCGAGTGCCGGGCAACTGGTGAATAGCGCACCTCGTTCACCATAGCAGCCCAATGGTTTTGAGGGAAAAAATCTGGCACAATCTATAGTGCTTAGGTTACACGAGCGCTTATCCGTATACTTAGCATCAAAACTTTGAACTGCGTCTTCAATGACGGGCACCGAATATCTATCAGCAACAGCATTTATTGCATCGAAATCTGCGCATACTCCTATAATGATACAGGAATTATACCTTATTTGCTAGAGCCGAGAGTCCAATATCTGTTTACTAATTTTCTTTTGACTTACGAACTTTCGAACTACATCTCTCATTTGATTGACATCGCCGTCTAGTGACCTGCCCCCATCTGGTAGTCCAATCCTTAAGTTAGATTTTGACTTCCTGAGCCGTCCTGCTGTGGCGGCTGGAGTGTAGCGTAAGCCAGAACAGCCGGACGGGGCAAGATGGTTGTTGGTGTAGGCGGCTTGTAGCCAAGTGAGCTGTGCGGTCGAATGGTATTATAATGCTGCCGCCAGCGCTCAATCAGAACCTCAGCCTCCTGCAACGTGTAGAAGATTTCCCCGTTCAGCAACTCATCCCTGAGCCGCCCGTTAAAGCTTTCATTATAGCCATTCTCCCACGGCGAACCCGGTTCGATGAATAAGGTTTTAGCTCCAACGCGGTTGATCCATTCACGGACAGCTTTGGCCGTGAACTCGGCACCATTGTCTGATCTGATGTGATCTGGCACACCACGTGTGGCGAACAGATCGGCCAGGGCTTGCAGAACATCGTCAGATTTGAGCTTCCTTGCAACGATGATCGCCAAGCATTCCCGTGTGTATTCATCAATAATGGTCAGCATTCTGAACTTCCTGCCATCATGGGTTCTGTCCTGAACGAAGTCGTACGCCCAGACATGATCCTGCCAGCACGGACGGAGTCTTACACAGGAGCCATCATTCAGCCAGAGCCTTCCACGCTTTGGTTGCTTCTTTGGAACCTTGAGCCCCTCTCGTCGCCAGATACGTTCAACGCGCTTGTGGTTGACGCACCAGCCTTCTGTCCTCAGCAGATTGGTGATGCGCCGATAGCCATATCGACCATATTGGCTGGCCAGCCGGATGATATCTTCTGTCAAGGCATCTTCAGCGGCTCTGCCACACGGTTCCTTGCGTTGAGTAGACCGGTGTTGACCAAGGACTGTGCAAGCCCGGCGTTCACTAACACCGAGCTTGCTGATGACTTGATTAACACATCGCCTGCGACGAGCGGGGCTTAGAAGTTTCCCTCTGCGGCTTCTTTGAGAATGAGCTTATACAGCGTCAGTTCTGCGACAGCTTTCTTGAGCCGGGCATTCTCACGCTCCAACTCCTTCAGCTTGCGGGCCTGAGACGTTTTCATGCCGCCGTACTCGTTGCGCCAACGGTAATAGGTCTGTTCGGTCACACCAAGCGTTCGCGCGGCTTCGCCGATCGTCTTGCCCTGACCAATCAGGACCTCGGCTTCGCGCAACTTGTTGATAATCTGCTCTGGCGTATAGCGACGTTGTTTACCCATTCGATTTCTCCTTATTCGCGGGTGGAATAAGTCAAAATCCAAACTCAAACAATGGACCACTTCAGTGGGGTTGGGTCAAGCGTTCAGGGCTGATAATGTAGACTTCTTCTGCTTTAACAGTTTGGCTCCACGCGTTCGCCAATAATGTAGAAAATAGCGCTAATCTTAGCGCGGCAAGCAAGAGCGATGACTTCATAGACATTCCAACCTTCATGACGCCAGCCTAGCATAGATGCTTGAGGGTTTTGTATGAAGCTTGAGTAGTTCATGCCCTTTGTCGAGACGGTCATTCCCCCTGCATTTGCCAGTCAGTCAGATTTTTCCTTTTAGGTTTCCTGCATAGCGAAGGTGTTCAGTCTGTTTTTTCAAAAACACGGCTCTCCTTCGATGGCGTAAATTTGGCGTAAGGAACAGCATGCCATGGCTGATATAAAATATACTTCGGTGCCGCGTATGTTGGCGCTGGTTTTGGGTTCATTCCTTCTGGGCAGTAACGTGGCCATTGCAACAGACGAGGAGACCGCAAAAACCAAACTGTTTGACGGTTTCTATGGTGGTGCGGAGCTAGGCGTGCAGCGAGTGTATAGCGGTGCCCTTATAGACAATGTGGATGTGCTTCAGGACGATGGTAGAGTTGCCGCATCACTTCTCGTAGGCTGGAGACATCAATTCGACAACCATCTGGTAGTGGGCCTTGAAGGGCAAATTGGCCTGACAGATGGGGATTTGGTGCGCACTGAACCAGCTCGCAGTCTAATTATCAACTACAACAATGGTTCGCATTTTGCTGCTGGTCTCACGCTTGGATATGCTTTTGGCGCAAGTAGAGATTGGTTGTTTTATGGCTATGGGATTGCGACTGTGCGAGATTTCGATCTGGATATTAGCCTGGGTGCGGCTTCCTTCACTCAAGAAGACCGCATGGGTGTAATACGCTATGGGGTTGGAATTGAAAAACAGTGGCGAAATGGCTGGGGTGTTCGCGCCGCTATTGGCAGCAATTACACCGACTTCGGTGACCTCATAACTAACATGGACGTAAACGGCAGGTTAGAAGTGTCGTCAGCGGTTATCTATAATTTTTAGATGCGTCATCGTCGGTGACGCCATCAACTCTTCAGCAAAACTAATCAACTATCGGCACAAGCATTTTGCTTGGGCCGCACTTTCGAAAGAGATTAAGGCTTGACTGGTCAGGGCTTCTGGTAACAATAATATGACAACGTTATCAATTCGAGAAAGCAATGGTTGTCCGTCACAGGTTTTTGCGCGCCTTATTCGCCGCTTTGACGTTTATGTCGATGTTGGGAGCTACTGGCCTCCAGTCTTCATCTGCGCTTGACGATGCGGATGGTGGGAAGCTCCCCCCGATCGTTAATGTTGACCGGATCAGCCACACACTTTCAGACCTTGTCGAGAAGGGGAAGGTCGCAGGCGCAGCAGCACTTGTCTATGAGGATGGCCAAGAAGCCTATTTTGGCGCATTTGGCATGGCAGATCGGGAGGCTGGGGTGCCGTTCAAGCGCGACACGCTCGTTCAGATATACTCGATGACAAAACCGATTGCGGGCGTGGCATTGATGACCCTTTATGAAAAAGGGCTGTTTTCACTTGATGACCCCATCACAAAATATGTGCCTGAGCTGGGGAATCTGAAGGTTTATGCGGGGGGAAACGAGGACGGAACCTTGATCCTCGAAGAACCTGCAAGAGTGCCGACAGTGCTCAATTTCATGCAGCATACAGCTGGGCTCGGGGACGGAGGCAACACGCCGGTTAGTGCAATTTATCGCTCTATAGACCCGACTAACTGGAATAATAATCTGTCGCAAGTAGCAGAGAGGTTAGGACAGATACCACTGCTCTATGAGCCGGGAACGCGCTGGCGCTATAGTGATGCAGTAGATATTCAGGCCCTGATGGTAGAACGCTTATCCGGGAAACCGTTTGACCAATATGTTCAAGAAGTGATTTTCGACCCGCTGGGTATGAACGAGATTACTTACTTTGTTCCAACGGATAAACGCCACCTGATGGCGGGGCTTTATGCGACACAACGGGATGGATCTTTAAAGCGAATTCCAAACGAGCAAGCTCACCGTTTCAACATTGAACAGCAAACCCTGACACCAGGCAGCTTCGGATTCGTTTCCACCATTGATGACTATATGAAATTCGCCCGCATGCTTCAAAATGAGGGGGAGTTTGACGGTGTCCGCATTTTGAAACCCGAGACCATTGCGCTGATGGCCACAGACATGCTGGCTGAAGACGTGCGAGACCGCTGGTGGTTGCCAAGCAAAGGGCAAGTTGGCTTTGGACTTGATTTCGCCGTTAGAACCGCGCCGCCAGTGGATACAGACGAGCACTATGGTGTGGTCGGTGAGTTTTTCTGGGATGGTTTCGCCAGCACGCTGTTTTGGGTTGATCCGGTAAATGACCTGACAGCGGTTCTCTTTGTGCAGGTCATTCCTTTTAGCAATGAGGTGCACAATGCGTTCCGCGATGCTGTCTATAATCAGAAGGACTAGCCGTTTAATCGGAAACGGCGCGCTGTGTATCGGCATTGCGGCGATGATCGCCGGTTGTTCACAAGAAGTAACGCCGCCGACAGAAGAAAAAACGGTCATCATTGGCCCCGATATCATAGAGCCCGCCGTTCTGGTTTTCTCGAAAACGCTTGAATGGCGACACAATGAAGGTATTGCGGGTGCGGATCGCTATTTCGTTGAACTATCCCGTGCGCTCGGTATGTCAGTTTTCACCACTGTTGATAGCAGTGTTTTCAATGAAACAGACCTCGAGCGCTTTAAGCTGGTTGTCTTCAATAATGTGACGGGCGACGTGCTGAGTAAACCGCAGCAGCAGGCATTCGAAAATTGGCTCTCATCCGGTGGTGGCTGGATCGGTATCCATGGATCTGGTGATGGTTCACAGGCCGACGGTTGGCCCTGGTACCAGCAATCGCTTATCGGGCCAAAGTTTGTGAGCCACCCTATGGCGCCGCAGTTTCAAGAGGCCAGCCTGCAAACGCTAGCAGTCGGGCACCCTGTTCTGGCAGGCATCCCGGACACGTGGCGACACACCGACGAATGGTACACCTTTGATGGTACGCCGCAAATGCATGGTTTGCTGCCGCTCATCGGGTTGGATGAAATACATACTCACCGGTGAATACCGTTTACGGTGACGTGTCGGATTTGCGCATGGGGCCTGCAGCTATTGACCACCCACTCATTTGGGCAGGCTGTGTTGGTGAAGGGCGTACGGTCTATTCTGGCCTTGGTCATCAAGTTACCAGTTACGACGAAGATATACCGCAACAGTTGCTCCAGAACGCGGCACGCTGGGTGCTCAGGCAAACAGACCAAACGGGCGAAGGGTGTCCGCAGAGGGAAGACTAATGGAATTTTTTGCTGACTTTCGCCCGATTTTGGCGGCGACCTTTGGTGTTGCAGCCTTGCTATTGTTGATCATGGCTCGTCGCTTGCCTGCTTTCCCAGCCCTTCTTGTTGCTGCGTTGCTCACTGGGCTCGCCGCGGGGCTTTCGCCTGACGCAGTATTGTCAGCAATTCAAAGCGGCATGGGCGGTGTGCTTGGTTTTATTGCTGTGATTGTTGGCCTTGGTGCTCTGCTAAGTGTTTTCCTGGAAGCGGGTGGCGGTGCAAAGGCGATTGCGCTGCAGCTTCTTGAAGGTCGCTCATCTGGCGTGGCTGTGTGGTTGATGGGACTGGTTGGTATTGTTATTTCCATACCGGTTTTCTTTGATGTCGGGCTTATCCTGTTGATGCCCGTTATTGTGGCGCTCGCGCGCCGCAGTGGCGGTGCGCCGCTTCTGTTCGGCCTGCCATTGCTTGCGGGGTTGGCAGCGGCCCACGCTTTCGTGCCGCCAACGCCGGGCCCGATTGCGGTTGCGGACATTCTTGGCGCGGACATCGGCTGGGTTATCCTGTTTGGTTTAGTGGCAGCGGTGCCAGCGATGATGGTTGGTGGCCCGGTCTATGCGAGAATTGCGGAGCGCGCTGGGTATCTGAAAGTGCCGTTTGAGGCGATAGCAACCAGTGAAGAGTTACAGGCTGCTGTAGAGCCCGGCCTTGCAATAAGGGCGGTGCTCACGATATTGACGCCGCTCGTGCTGATCGTTGCCAGTGTTCTAACCAAGATGCTGGAGTTTGACGCAACTCTGCTCGGGCAGGCGGTGGTTTTCATCGGGCACCCCTTTGTTGCGCTGCTGATCGCTTGTGGCATGGCTTACCTGTTGTTACGCCCGTCCGACGCTGGCGGAAAAGCGAGCTTAAAGGAAGGTCTGGAGCGCGCCTTTGAACCAACAGCAGCGATCATTTTAGTGACTGGCGCTGGCGGTGCATTCAAGCAAGTGCTTATTGATACAAAAGCAGGTGCGCAGCTAGCGGAGATTGCTCTCGCCAGCGGCGTGGCCCCGATGATGGCGGCCTTCATACTGGCCGCTCTTGTGCGTGTGATGCAGGGCTCTGCGACAGTTGCCATGCTCACAGCTGCTGGATTGGTCGCACCTATTGCCACGGCTGCTGCGATCAGCGGGCCTGATCTGGCGCTTATGACAATTGCGATTGCTGCGGGTGCCAGCGTACTTAGTCATGTGAACGATTCAGGTTTTTGGCTCGTGTCGCGCTACTTTGGCCTGACGGTGAGTGAAACGTTAAAAACCTGGACGGTTGCCTCTACCCTCGTAGGTCTCACGGGTTTCCTAACTGCACTGTTGATCAGCTTTATCCTCTAACGCCTGCGTTGCTTGGTCACAGATTGCGTCGGCGGCCTGTGTCGCATCAATAATAACAGCGCCTTTCGGGGGTGTGAGGCTGGCCAACTGGTCATCGACAAGGCTTGCAGGCATGAAATGCCCTTTCCGCGCCTCTATGCGGGCCTGCAGCGTGGCTTTTTCCGCCTGTAGCAAAACCCAGTGACAATCCCGCTTAACTTCAGCGGATAACCGGCTTTGAACATAAGGCGTGAGGGCGGAACAGGCGAGCAGGATACGGGGCTCAACTCGTTCGTTGATCACGGTAACAAGGCTATCGATCCAGACGATGCGGTCATTGTCATCCAATGGAACGCTAGCCGCCTGTTTTGCGCGATTGGCAGGGGGATGATGATCATCCCCCTCAATCATGGGCCAACCGTGCATGCGGGACAGAGCTGCGGCGATGGTGCTTTTGCCTGCCCCGGCTGGGCCCATTACTATTACAAGGTCGGACATTTACCGTCTGTTATTTGCCGTTTCCACAGGTTTCCGTGGCATCAGTATCAGATTCCAGGCGAATTTCCGACAGTCCAATGCTGGCCGGGCTTGCACTCTCGACAAAAAAGGCTTCGCCGATAGACGACATATCAAGTCCCGCGCGCGCGAAGCAGCTAAGGTTGATGCGATGCTCTACCCATTCCTGCGAAGTGACGTTGACGGGCACGGTTGCGCGGCAGTCACCTTCGTCACCACAGCCCATGCCGACGGCCAGTTCTACAGGCTGATTGTCGAGTGTGCGTGCATAAAAGGCGAGTTCCATTGCGCCATTTGTTTGGCGGGTCAGATCAATGTTGGTGAAGGTTGCAAGCCGCACATTTGGACCACCTTCCAGCCAATCAATCCGTAGCGAATCTTCCTGAGCCGCCCGATCAATCTTGGAAATTTTCAACTTTCCACCATCCCACGGGATGTCTGTCAGCCTTGTGTCGGTTCCATCTGCACTCGCGAAGATGGACCATGGTTTAGCCGTTTGACCAAGTGTGAAGAAGGTGTCGGTATTGATAACACCGTCTTCGCTCAAGCCGGAGGTTTCGGACAGTTGGCCGAGGTTGCTGTCTGATGTGAAACTCAGACCATACCCGTAAGCAAATTGCGGGTCATAATCCGCGTCACCCACGTTTAGGTCGACTTGAACGGCTGACTTGGGCCATGAGTAGGCCAGCCGACCTGTAAAGTCATAGGATGGGTCTGTTTGGAACAACAGATCCGCAACGCCGCCGCCTTCACTGCCTGGCAGCCAAGCAGCAACAAAGGCTGTTGAGTCGTTGATTTCCGGGTTCACCCAAAGGGGCCGTCCGGAAATGAAAACCGATACCACCGGAATGCCGCGTTCCTTGTATGCTGCAAGGCGGTCAGTATCGAAGTCGGTTGTTTCAAAATCCACATTTGCGCGATCACCCTGAAACTCAGCATATGAGTTTTCGCCGTAAACAGCGATGACCACATCGGCGTCTGTGTCGATGGTGCCTGTTTCGTCAAAGACAATTTCACCGCCCCCATTGATGACCGTTTCGCGAATGCCGGACAGGATAGACTGCCCATTCGGAAACTCATCATTAGTGTGGCTGCCGCCCTGCCAGGAAAGTGTCCAGCCACCAGCAGCTTTTGCGATGTTGTCTGCACCGTCACCGATAACCAGAACTTTGCTGTTGGGTTTAAGGGGCAGCAGGTCGTCATCATTTTTGAGGAGAACGAGCGATTCACGAACTGCCTGACGAGCTACGGAACGGTGCTTTTCGGAGCCAAGCAGTGATGTGTCCCCAGCAAGTTTGCGGGTGCTTGGTGCACCCTTTTCAAATAACCCCGACTGAATTTTAACCCTCAGGATGCGACGAACTGCGTCGTCCAGTCTTTCTTCAGAAATGCGGCCAGATTTCACGTGTCCTAGCATGCTTTCGTATATGCTTTGCCAGCTATCCGGTGCCATATACATATCGATGCCGGCGTTGAAGGCTTGCGGGCAGTCCGCATTGGTGCAGCCCGGAATTTGCCCGTGGGCGTTCCAGTCGCTAACGACAAAACCATTGAAGCCCATACGGTCCTTGAGAACATCAGTGAGCAGCAATTTGTTGCCGGTCATCTTAACGCCCTGCCAGCTTGAGAAAGATGCCATCACCGACAGTACATTGGCATTAAGGGCCGGGATGTAACCGGCACCGTGGATGTCGCGCAACTCGGCTTCGCTAATCTTCGCATCTCCTTGGTCCGCGCCGTTTTCAGTGCCGCCATCCGCAAGGAAGTGTTTTGCGGCAGAGATCACCCGCTCTGGCCCCATGAAGTTGTCACTGTCCGGTCTGCCTTGCAGGCCGTAGACGATCCGATCGGCGTAGGTTTTGGTTATTTCGGGTGATTCCGAAAAGCCTTCATAGGTGCGCCCCCAGCGGTCATCTCGCGGTACGGCAAGTGTTGGAGCAAATGTCCAGTCATGACCGGAAACGATCAGTTCTCTTGCTGTTACGCGGGCAATCTCTTCAATCAGATCGGGGTTTTGCATTGCGCCAAGGCCAACATTGTGCGGAAAGACGGTTGCACCAGTCAGATTGGCATGGCCATGAACAGCATCAATGCCCCAGATGATGGGAATGGCAACCTCAACACCTGTTGGGTCAATAGATGCCTCATAATAGGCATCTGCGGCTTCCAGCCAAGTTTCGGCGTCTGCGTAAGGAAGTGGACCGGGCGCAGAATTGCCGCCACTGAGGACAGAGCCAAGGCGATATTCGCGAACCTGTTCCGGTGTAACGGAAGCAGAATCAGCCTGAATGGTCTGACCGACTTTTTGTTCAATCGTCATCTTCGCCATGATGTCATCAATCCGACGTTCCACAGCCGGGTCCAGCGGCCTGGCTTCTAGCGCGGGCCAAACTTCCGGGTGAATAACACCAAGCGCATCAGTATCGGCTTCAGTTTCTGAAGTTTGCCCCGATGTATCGTTTTGGGAAGGTGAGCAGGCGGTGACCGCGATAATCGCGATAGCTGCGGTAAAATGTCTGAATTTGGTCACGCTTAAGCTCCCTTCGAGCGCAGGGTTTTGGTTAAGTGAAAAGCACATGAAATAGGTGCCAAAATCGTCGGAATGTCGACAGAGTTGGCTGGCACGCTAAAAGCTAATATTTATTCCTTCTATTCATATGCTTAGAGAGATTCGATCTCTATCTTGCAGTGAATTGACAAGGTTGTCAATTTTCATTTATACCTCATTCTCAAGAGGATAAAACCCACGTTTTTTTGGTGTTGTGAATATGGTGACTGTCTGGAGCGGCAGTATTTTTTCGGGAGGTATTAGATGGCTTTTTCCAGGCGGCAGGTGCTGCAAAATATGTCTGCTGTGGCTGTTGCAGGATTGGGGTTGCGCAGCGCTTCTGCTGCTGAGGTAAAAGCATCGGACATCAAGGTTGATGTGTTTCACCATGATGTGCACAAGATCATCAATGTGGACCAGCCCTTCGAAGCCTTCGGCAGCGGTTATGGCTGGCTTGAGGGTCCTGCATGGGATCCGGTCAGGCAGCGTCTCTATTTTAGTGATGTGCCTGGCAACAAGGCATTTACCTGGAACCGGGAGCGGGGTATCGAGTTGTTCATGGACCCTTCTGGCGTTGCTGCACGGCAGGCTGTCGGTTTTAGAGAACCGGGAACAAATGGCTTGTTGATGGGGCGAGATGGTCGCTTGTTGATATGTAATCATGGCAAGCGCGCTGTACAGGCCATGGATATTGATAGCAGGGAGCGCGCTTCGCTTATTTCATCCTATAAAGGCAAGAGGTTTAATAGCCCAAACGACCTTGTGGAGGCTTCAAACGGTGACATCTACTTCACCGATCCGCCATATGGGCTGGCTGACCTTAACAAATCCCCGCTAAAGGAAATGGCCTATAATGGTGTGTACCGTCTTTCAAAAGATGGCTCTATCACACTGCTTCTGGATGACATGAGTTTTCCAAACGGGATAGCGCTTTCAGTTGATGAGCAATATCTGTTTGTCAGCCAATCGGACCCTGACGGCCCGGTTATTCGTCGGATTGGCCTAAACGGCAACCGTAGCGACGAGATATGGTTTGACGCAAAACCGTATATGAGTGATGGTCCGGGGCTGCCGGACGGGATGGTGATGGCATCATCAGGGCATTTGTTTGCCACCGGCCCCGGAGGAGTTTGGATACTGGAACCCAGTGGTGAGCCGCTGGGCCGAATCAACCCGGGTAGGGCAGTTGCGAATTGCGCCTTTGGGGAAGACGGTTTTACCCTGTTCCTCACGGCGCATGACAGGCTTGTTCGAGCCCGCGTGAAAGTACGGGGCGCTGTTTGGGCTTAATGGGGCTTTTTATGCCCTTGGGGTATGAAAGGTTGAGCGTTTGAACAAGTCAAAACGGCAGTTCCCGTCTCTTCTAGGCTATGGTGTTGGTGATTTTGGTCTCAATATCTACTGGAATGCTCTCTCTCTCATATTGGTTTTCTGGTACTCGGATGTTGTTGGGCTGCAACCGCAGACGGCGGGTCTGATCTATTTGATCGGTTCTTTCTGGGACGCGATATCTGACCCTATTATGGCAAGTATCGCTGAACGCAACCGCAGCAAATATGGTACCTATCGGCCCTTCATATTATATGGTGGCTTGCTTCTGGGGCTGGCCTTTTGTCTGGTGTTCTGGATTCCGCCGCTTGAGGGCAAGATGTTGGTTGTTTATCTGATCATCACTCATGTCCTGTTTAGAACCTGTTACACGCTGGTCGCGGTTCCTTACTCCTCCATGTCGGCAAGATTGACATTCAACAGTTTCGAGCGAACCAAACTCTCAAGCGTGCGCATGATGTTTGCCTTTGTTGGATTGCTGACAGTTTCGAGCCTTTGGTTCCCTTTAACCCGCTGGTTCGGCGAAGATAACGCAACGCTGGATCAGAGTTTCTTCTACACGGCTGTGGTTGGGGCCGTGGTGGCTTCGGTGGCGCTTTTGCTGTGTTTTTTGCTGACGCGGGAACTGGTACCGCCCGGGCATGAGGAAGGTACAAAGGCCAATTGGTTAAAAAGTTTTTCGAAGGCGATAAGGTCCAACCGCGCCTTGAGGGTTTTGTTGCTGATTGTTTTCTTGCAGTCAGGTGCCTATGCAAGCTTGAGGATCCCACTTGCTTTTTATGTTGAAGCCAATTCCTTCCAGTTTGCGAAAATTGAAGTGATTATGACGGCGTTTGCGGTCACGATTTTGGTTTCCATCCCCATATGGACTTACCTTACCGGCACAATGGGCAAGAAAAAGGTGTGGTCTCTGGCGTGCGGCTGGGTCGTTCTTTGCGGGCTGCACTTCCTGCTATTCCAGCCAGTTGTGATTGGCGGGGTCCCGGTGCAAATCGTTCTGAGCGGTGCGGGTTTTGGTGCATTCGCTGTTCTGATATGGGCTATCATCCCGGATACTATAGAATATGGGCAGTTTGCCTACGGTGAACGCGCTGAAGGTGCCGTGTTCGGGTCTGTCCTCCTGGCCCAAAAAGTTTCATCTGGCATCATGGGATTGATCGTGGGGTCAGTTTTGTCCTGGATTGGATACGACCCAGCTTTGCAGAGGCAAACGATTGACGTGGCCGACGACCTTGGTGTGTTCCTTGCGCTGGTGCCCGGCGCTTTGTTGATTTTGTCTGCGATTACCATGATGCGGTTGCCGTTGAATAAAGAAATTCATGCAAAAATTGTGGATCAATTGTCCAAATAGAGAATAATACTGGAAAGCTCTCGGGCGACCATTGGAGATATTATGCCGAAAATGAAAGATGTTGCCGAACTGGCTGGTGTATCAATCAAAACAGTCTCTCGGGTGCTGAATAATGAACCGCATGTTCAGGAACGTATGAGAGCGCGCGTTCGCGAAGCAGTGAAAGCTCTTGATTATGTGCCCAGCAATTCCGCTCGTATCTTGAGGGGGAATCGTTCCTATACCATCAATATGATTTGCCATTCACATAACAGTAGCTATGTGAATGCTGTTCAGTTCGGTGCGGTGATGGCCTGTCAGGCGCGGGGCTACCAGTTAACGATATCTTTGGTTGATGCAGCTGCCGAAAATGACAGCAAGGCAATTGCGGATTTGATTTCCGACAAGTTGACCGCGCATTCCAAACCTGACGGAGTGTTGCTTGTCGCGCCATTGGCGAGCGACGAGGCGGTGGGGGAGATGCTTGAAACGTTGGGTATTCCTGCCGCACGAATTGGCCCAACCCCCATTAGAGATGCTGGCGTGCGCGTGCAAATTGATGACCGCGCCGCAGCTCAGGAAATGACTGAATATTTGTTATCGTTGGGACATAGCCGAATTGGCTTTGTGCGGGGCAAGGAGGACCAGAGAGCGACCGAAGAGAGATTTCAAGGCTATAAAACTGCGCTGGAATCCAAAGGGCTTTCCGTCGATATGGAGTTGGTCACCAAAGGGCTGTTCGACTTTAAGTCAGGGTTGCAGGCGGGTGAAAAACTGTTGTCACTTTCGGTACCGCCCACGGCTGTTTTTGCGGCGAATGATGATATGGCTGCTGGTGTACTTATGGCAGCGAATCAGCGCGGCATTAAAGTGCCAGAGCAGCTGTCTATCGTGGGGTTTGACGATTCTGAAATTGCGGAGACAATCTGGCCTGCTCTTACTACTGTTCGCCAACCAGTGCTGAAGCTTGGAGAGGTAGCAATCTCCAAATTGATTGATCGTTTGGGTGAAGCTGAAGACAGTACGGAACAAACCATCCTGCCTCATGAGGTCGTGATACGGCAGTCTTCAGACAACCTTCCTCGTCATTGATATCCAATCTTTATACAAGTGGTAAGGCGCACAAATTTATAGATTTGGCTAATAATTTGACAACGTTATCAAATCCATAGAAAACTGACTGTTCGAGCTGGCACTTTCCGTTAAAGTGCACAAAAAGGGAAACGCTACGGAGCGTTTGGGGAGAAAACTATGAAATTGGTTACTGTCGATCTGATAGTGTTGGCGATATACGCCGTGGGGCTACTGTCACTGGCGCTTTGGGTTTCCAGAGAGCCGGCTGGCGAAACCCGGGACACAGAAGATTACTTTCTTGCCGGTAAATCCTTGCCATGGTGGGCCATCGGGGCGTCATTGATCGCCGCAAATATCTCGGCAGAGCAGCTTATCGGACAGTCAGGGCAGGGGTTCGTGGTTGGCCTAGCCATTGCCGCCTATGAGTGGCAAGCGGCTATTGTTCTGCTTGTCGTCGCGGCCTTCTTCCTGCCGATCTTCTTAAAGCTTGGCGTTTATACCATGCCGCAGTTCCTTGATCGCAGGTATGGCGGCGGTGTGAAGAACCTGATGTCCGTATATTGGATTGCTCTCTATACGCTCGTGAACCTGACAACAGTATTGTGGCTGGGCGGTCTTGCCGTGCAATCGCTGACCGGGATCAGTATTTTCTGGACCATGGTTGGCCTTGCCGGGTTTGCTGCGCTTTATTCCCTATATGGCGGTCTGAAGGCGGTGGCGCTAACCGACATCATTCAAGTTGTCATCCTCATCATCGGTGGTTTTGCAATCACCTGGATTTCACTCAATCTGGTTGGTGGCGATGAAGGTGGTTTTGCCGGACTGGCGCGTATTTATGACGAAGTGCCGGGCCACTTTAAGATGATCCTTGCAAACGATCATCCAAGCTATGGTGACCTGCCGGGTATCTGGACTCTTCTGGGCGGCCTGTGGGTTCTGCACTTCAGTTATTGGGGCTTTAACCAATATATCATCCAACGGGCATTGGGGGCTGAAAGCCTGCCTGAGGCACAGAAGGGACTGGCGTTTGCGGCATTTTTAAAATTCCTGATCCCGATCATTGTTGTGATCCCGGGTATTGCCGCACTTTTGCTTGCAAGCGATGCCTACGGTAACCAGCTTAATGCGGCGCTGCTGGACCCAGCCATCTGCGGTGATGCAGGTAACACGGGTACTTGTGGCAAGCCAGACCGCACGTACGGTGAACTGATGAATCTGATGCCGGCCGGTCTGCGGGGGCTTGTTTTCGCGGCGTTAGTGGCAGCAATTGTGTCATCGCTTGCGTCCATGATGAATTCCATTTCAACCATTTTCACAATGGATTTGTACCGAGATTTCCGCAGTGATCGTTCGCAAGCACATTATGTAACAGTTGGCCGGCTTACTGCCTTCACTGCCATGATCATCGCGTTGATTGCAGCACAACCCTTCCAGCAGGGCTTCCAAAGTGGGTTCCAGACTGTACAGGAATATACGGGCTTTATTGCGCCGGGTGTTGTTGGCGTGTTCTTGCTCGGCTTTTTCTGGAAGCGGGCTAATACAGCAGGCGCGTTCGCGATTTTGATAGGTTCGATCCTGATGAATATTCTCATGAAGATTGGTGTGCCGGATATGCCGTTTGTGATCCGTGTATGGATCGTATTCCTGGCCTGCGTTGTGTTGGGTGTTGCGGTGTCGCTGGCGACCAAAGAGCCCGAGGCCGATCAGTCTATTGACCTTAGTGACATCAGTTTTGCGACCACTAGCGGTTTCAAGAAGACAGCGGCTGTTGTCGTCGCAATCTTTGTCGGAACATACATGCTGTTCTGGTAGCCAATAAAAAGCCCTGACCAGTATCAAACTGGTCAGGGCTACTAGCTGCTCATTCGTTATAAGGACTAAGCCAGCTAGGCCATAAGATAAGCATAGCTTTCTGCAATGGAAGCAAACGGGTCTGCCGCATTGTCGTGCTCCACATAGTATCGTTCCAAACCGGCTTGCTTTGCGTGCGCGAATATCTCTGAAAAATCTATAACGCCATTACCAACAGGTGCCATTTCGCCATCAGATAACGAGTCCTTGAGATGGCATGCTATAAATCGACCCGGCGCTTTACGGAAATAGGAGAGTGGGTCAATGCCTGCCTTATGTACCCAATAAAGGTCTATCTCCATGAACACATTGTCCGGGTCGGTACGTTCAAGAAGCAGGTCATAAGGCACCACGCCGTCAATAGTTTCGAATTCGAAGTCATGATTGTGGTAGGCAAGCTTGAATCCCGACTTTTTTGCTTCTTCGCCGCGTTTGTTCATCAGGTCGGCCAGTTGCCGATAACTTTCCAGGTTGCGAAGCTCAGGGGCAATCCATGGCAGGGTAAGGTTGGTTTGCCCCATAAGAGACGCTACTTCCATCGCTTCCCCGAAGCGGTCTTGCATGGCATCAAGCCTCACATGGGTTGAATGGCTGGAAAGACCAAGCGAATTCATCAAGGCTTTCACCTCTGATGGCTTGTGGTCGAAGTAGCCCGCAAACTCCAGGTCTTTGTATCCAATGGCTGCTATCCGTTCCAGAGTGCTTTGAAAATCTTGCTCGAAGGCCCCTCTCACGGTGTATAGCTGTACGCCAAGGTCGGTAAAGGGGCGTCGATTTGTATCCAGTGCCCAAATCGAGCTACCTGTAGCCAAACTCGTCGTGCCCAAGACACCTGCTCCCAAACTTGCTTTCAGGAATTTACGGCGGTCCATAATTCTCTCCCTCATATTTAAAGCTGGCCCTGTTTTATCTGTGTGGCCGCATAGTCTACAGCGCGTGCCGTTAGGGCCATGAAGGTCAATGACGGGTTCTGACATGCGGTTGACGCAAAGGCAGACCCATCGGTCACGAAGACATTTTTGACATCATGACATTGGTTGAATGCGTTCAACACTGATGAGCGTGGGTCGCGGCCCATCTGCGCGCCACCCATTTCATGGATGGCAAGTCCGGGCGTTGGTTCCCGATTGTAGGTCTGAATATTGGTGCAACCTGCGACTTGCAGCATCTCAACAGCAGTTTCGGCAATGTCTTCGCGCATTTTGCGCTCATTGTCCGAGTAGGAGATGTCGATATGCAGCTGCGGAATGCCATACTGGTCTGTTTTGTTTGCATGCAGCGTTACCTGATTGTCTTCACGCGGCAACATTTCGCCGAAGCCGCCAAAGTTCAGATGCCAACCACCCGGATCTTGCAGTGATTCCTTCAGGTCTTTGCCAAAGCCGTTTCCGTACAGCGCGCGTTGCCATGATGGTCTGCTGGCTTCACCCTGGAAACCATACCCGCGAACATAGTCTTGTTCGGTACCGTTTAGATTGCGGAAGCGCGGCACATAAAAACCGGTTGGGCGTCGTCCTACATAATATTTATCGAGAAATCCGGGGTATTCACCTCGGGCGCCGACCTGATGGTGATGGTCCATCATATATTTGCCCAGCACACCGCTGCTGTTGGCAAAACCATTCTGGAAGGTGTCGGATTTTGAGTTCATTAGAATATGTACGGACGCCAGCGTTGACGCACACAAGAAGACAACCCGTGCGGTATAGTCTTTCCGTTCGCCGGTTTTACGGTTCACGGTTCGAACACCGGTTGCCCGACCCGTTTCCGCGTCATAGAGAATTTTTTCTACAATCGTATCGGTGACCAGCGTCATATTGCCGGTTGCCTCTGCAGCAGGCAGGGTGGCAGCAACGCTTGAAAAATATGCACCAAAAGAGCAGCCCCGTTGGCACTGGTTGCGGAACTGGCATGATCCCCGTCCAAGATCAAGCTGTTCCTCGGTGGGTTCGGTCAGGTGGGCAACACGCCCAATAATCAGTTTACGATGCTCAAACTCAGCCTCGATTTTGCCTTTTGCATCCAGTTCAACTGCATTCAAGTCGATCGCTGGTTGAAAAATGCTGTCTGGCAACTGAGGCAAGTTTTCAACCGAACCTGAAATGCCGACAAATTTTTCCACATAGTCATACCAGGGCTCAATATCGCTATAGCGGATTGGCCAATCTACGCCATTGCCATCTGCGGCGTTTGCACCAAAATCCAGGTCGCTCCAGCGATAGCTGTGGCGCGCCCACAATAAAGATTTGCCACCAACCTGGTCACCCCTGATCCAGGCAAACTTCTGGCCTTCTTCGACTGAATAAGGGTTGTCTGCGTCTTTGATGAAAAAGTTTCTGGTAGACTCGTGAAACGCATAACACTGCGACTGTACCGGATATTCTTTCTCGGCGATTTCAGGGGCTACCTGATCCCGAAACTCCATATCCCAGGGCGCTTTGTTTTCGCCGATATAGTCAACTCCAGCTTCAATGTCTCGTCCGCGCTCAAGGACAAGCGTTTTCATTCCTTTTTCGCAGAATTCCTTTGCCGCCCAGCCACCGGACATGCCGGAGCCAACAACAATGACGTCAAATTGGGCGTTTTCGTTCATATTCTCTGCCTTGATTTCTATATGCCGCGGATCAACCAGGCGCGCCCGATTTCATTGAAATCGGCGCTGCCGTCATAGCGTCCGGGAATGGGGTCATAGAGCAGCTCGTCGGCTGCTGCCTCTGAAGTGTAGTATCCGAAAATCACCATCGATCTGAGTTCACGCCATATCTTTCGGCGCCCGTCCTGCCGGTCATCGGCATCTAACTCTCCCAGGATCCGTTGTCGCACGTCTTTGGGAGCCGACAGGAAGCTTTCTTGGTTTCGGGAATGGGCCATTTCATCAAAAAGCGCGAGGTTTTGGATAAACTCATCGCGGGCAGCTTTTGTGTAGAAGGTGCCTACTACGGCCTGCACATACTCTGGTACGCCTGCTGATTTTGCGCCAGCCGTGTCCGTTTCAGGAATGATAAGTTCGCTAATCTCTGCAATCAGTTCCGCATGGGGACTAAATTCTCTTGCAATGTCAGCAGAGCATGCACCCAAGGTGCTCATGAGTGGCAAACCTGCCACCCCCCCCGAAGCAACAAGCATACGGCGAAGGGTTTCACGACGCGTCAGTAAGCCATTATTCTGCTTTGCCATAACTTTTAATCCTGTTCGGCGGTGTCGTTAGCTGATCGAGATGCCCGGTAACGGTCGAAAAGCCAGATGGCACCAAACAAAACCAGAAGTGGAATAGGGAGCAAGGCAACCTGCTCAAAGGCTTCCGGTGCCGCCTGAGCTTCAAGGTTGCTGAGGCTGGCGATGGCTTGTTCGCTGCCGGTGGCAGCGTCCGCGCGCAGTATGCCCAGCGCGTTTTCACCGCCTGCATAGCGTGCCATGGCGGCGTCATACATGCGCCCGAATACCGGTAGGACAAAATAGATTGCAAGTGCGCCGGCAGACCCAATAAGTCCGATAAACCAGCTGCCACCGCGTTTGTAGCGTTCTGCGACCGACGCCATCATGGTGGGCCACATGAAGCAAACACCTGTGCCCCAGAAGGTGGCCGCAAGCAGTACGGAAACTGCCCCGTCCGCTTGCGCCATAAGGTAAAGACCGATCATAGCCAATAGGCTTGAAACCCATAGCAGGCCGGGGTTCGAGAGGCGGTGCGCAAGTGGCCCGGCAAAATGACGCATAACAAACATCAGAGCCGATACATAAACAAGTACAAGCACAGCATTGAAGCCAACTTTGGCGGAAAGCGCGGCGTTCACCCATTGGCCGGGGGCAAGCTCCACGGTGGCAGTAAGGAACATGGCGCCAAACCAGATCAGGAAGCTGGGGGCGCGGAATATTTCAAGGAACATATCCTTCATGGTTACGCCGTCACTTGCCCGCTCGGTTTGCGGGAAGCGAACACCGATCGCGAGCACAATGATCCCGATAGCTGGCACGAGCGCGGACGCCATGGCAATTTCCCACGCGATAGAAAACTGACTAACTGCAAAGCCAAGCAGTCCGCCGACAATGATGCCCGCAGGCCACCACGCATGAAGGACGTTCAGGCGGTGGGTTCGGTCTTCAGGGTATAGGGCGGTTGTCATCGGGTTAATGGCAGCCTCCTGCGAGCCCCAACCGATACCTTGGAAAAGAAGGCCGAGCCAGAAAAGCGTTTTAACAGTTTCGATGTCGCCTGCTGTACTGGCGCCAACGGTAAGGATAACGCCGATGATGAAACATCCGGCGGCACCGCGCAGAACATTGCCAATGCCGATTTTGTCCAGATAAGGGCTGACAATAAACAGGCTGAAGGCGTTGCCAAGGAAGGCGGCACCAAACGCACCGCCGATCAGTTCACCGGCGTTAGGCAAGGTGCTAAACAGGTCATCGCGCATGGATGTCAGAAGGCCGGCCCTTAGTCCAAAGCACATTGCCGCAGTAAATAGCGCAAGCACACCAATCCAGAACAGACGTGTTCTGTTGTAGTCAGTTAGTCCCATTTTGCCCTCTCCCCACGTGCGTGCCCCGGGCTTTGCGGGCGCGCATTATTTTTCTGACTGCCCTTCGTTGGTGTCAGTTTCTGTTTAACCCCAGTATTGCCGCGTTTTTGTTGGCGTCTGCTTCACCGCCAGCGAAGTCATCAAACGCATAATCGGCTGGTCTGATAATGTGATCATTGATGAAGGGTGCACCTTCGGCGGCACCCTGCTCGGGATGCTTGAAGCAGCACTCCCACTCCAGCACTGCCCAGCCGTCAAAGCCGTATTTGGTCAGCTTTGAGAAAATCTGACGGAAATCTATCATGCCGTCCCCGAGAGAGCGGAAACGCCCTGCGCGGTCTTCCCAGTTTTCGTACCCACCATAAACGCCGGTACGGGCATCAGGCCGAAACTCGGCATCTTTCACGTGAAAAGCTTTAATCCGGTCGTGATAGCGATCAATGAAACCAAGATAATCAAGCTGTTGCAGCATAAAATGGCTTGGATCATAGAGAATGTTGGCGCGAGCGTGGCCATCAAGCGCATCAAGGAAGCGCTCAAACGTTGCACCATCATGCAGGTCTTCACCGGGGTGAATTTCATAGCAGGCATCTATGCCGTTTCGATCAAATTCATCCAGAATAGGGCGCCACAAGCGTGCCAGCTCTTTAAAGCCTTCTTCAACAAGTCCTTTGGGGCGTTGCGGCCACGGATACACCAGATGCCACATTAAAGACCCTGAGAATGTGGCGCATGATTTCAGGCCAAGCCTGCGTGAGGCAACAGCCGCTTTCATCATTTGATCGACGGCCCACTCTTGCCGTGCGGCGGCGTTTCCATGTAGTTCTTTGGGGGCAAAGGCGTCAAAAAGCTGGTCATAGGCTGGATGAACAGCAACAAGCTGTCCCTGAAGGTGAGTCGACAGCTCTGTGATCTCCACGCCGTGCGCGGCACACCGACCAATAAGTTCATCGCAGTAATCCTGGCTTTCCGCCGCCAGATCAAGGTCCATGCAGCGTGGGTCATTTGCCGGTATTTGAACACCCTTGTATCCAAGCGACGCAACCCATTCGACAATATTATCCAGATTATCAAAGGGCGCTTTGTCTCCCATGAACTGTGCCAGCAGAATGCCCGGGCCTTTTACCTGTTTCATTGAGATACTCCCGGGTGTTCTGCATCACTATTAATCGGCACTTCCTGTCCACCCATTTGGTCGCTTTTGACGATACTTTCCAGAAACGCCATCCCACGTAAGGCTTCTTCAATGCCGGGCACGCCTGTTGCCGTGCCTTGTTCGCCAGCACGTATTCCGCGCGCAAACAAACGATAGAGGTTGGCGAATGCTTCCAGATATCCTTCAGGATGACCGGATGGGAGCCTGCACCGCTCAATAGCCTCTCCGCAGAGGGGTTTGTCGATACCCGCGCGGTGAACAAGGATGGTACCATCACCGCGCCGCTCCATGAGGGTGTTAGGCTCCATCTGGTGCCATTCAAGGCTGGCGTGTTCACCGTAGATGCGAATTTTCAGGCCATTTTCTTCACCAACACAGACTTGGCTTGCTGTCAGTACACCTGTGGCCCCATTGGCAAGTGTAAAGGAAACCTCGCCATCATCATCAAGTTGACGCCCGTCTATGTGCGTGCGTAAACGCGCCATTACACTGGACACGGGGCTGTCGGCGATAAACTCTGCAAGGCTATGCGCATGCGAGCCGATATCCCCCATGCAGCCTGCAAGGCCGGCTCTTTTAGGGTCAGTGCGCCATTCAGCCTGTTTGCTGCCGTTTTCTTCCGCGTTCTGAGCGAGCCAGCCTTGCGGATACTCAACAAAGATGCGACGTACAGCCCCAAATGCGGCTTGGGCAGCGATATGGCGCGCTTGCCATGCAAGAGGGTAGCCAAGATAGGTATGTGTTAATCCGTAAAGCATATTGTGCTGTTCAAGAACCGAAGATAGGTTCCTGACCTCTTCAGAAGAGATTCCTGCCGGCTTGTCGCACATGACATGAAAGCCGTTTTCCGCTGCAGCGATTGCCATAGGCACATGCAAATGGTTTGGCGTCACGATGCAGACAAATTCCATTCGCTCATCGGCTGGCAGTTCCCGTTCTGCCGCGAACATATCCTGATAGGTGCGATACAGCCGCGCGTCTGGCAGGCCAAGGCTGCGGCCAGTTTCCAAAGTGTTGTCATACGCCTGGCCAAAAGACCCGCATACAAGCTCGATTTGTCCATCAAGCGCAGCAGCCATACGGTGAACCGCGCCAATGAAAGCACCCTTGCCACCGCCGATCATTCCCATTCGGACGCGTTTGTATCTGTTTTCCATTTGGTGGATTTCCAAATTGTCTTACGTTGTCAAAACGTAATCTCATACACAGGCTGGCGTCAAGCTCTGTCTTTCAGACTCTTAGTGGGGTTGAATATTTTGTATAAATAGTAATGGGTTAACTGTTCGGAGCGGCGGGTGTTTTTTGAGAGAAGTGATCGGTTGGCGGGATTCGCTCCCTCAGTGTATGATTGCAATGAGCCAAAAAATTGATGCGGTACAAAACAAGGTGATTGTGACAAAGTTTGTCAATGTGGCAATCTTGGCTGTTAGATAAATCATCAAGCGCTTTATGTATGCTGTAAACTATCTTTATTGTGTGCAAAACTGACCAATATTCTGGGCTAAATGAAGCGGTTGGACCTCTATTGACAACGATGACAACAGGCGCTTAGGTTTGCGCAATTAGGTTCTAGAGTACGGGGAAGCCATTGAAAAAAAGACTAGAGAAAGTGGTCATTGTCGGTGGTGGTACTGCGGGCTGGATGACAGCCGCGGGCATTGCAAGCCTGCTTGGCGAAACTGGCCTGTCGATTACGTTGATCGAATCTGAAGCGATTGGCATTGTTGGTGTCGGCGAAGCTACTTTGCCGCATATCCGCTTTTTCAATGAGACAATTGGCATCGATGAAGCGGAGTTTATGGCGGCAACGTCCGCCACGTTCAAACTTGGTATTGAATTCGTCAATTGGGGCAAGGTCGGTGACAGTTATATCCACCCTTTTGGGGAGTATGGACTGCCTAACGCAGGTGTCGGCTTTCACCATTATTGGCGGAAGTTGATGGAGCAGCCAGATACAGGGCCAATCGACCTGTATTCGCTTCCCATTATGGCGTGTCGAGGTGGCAAGTTTGAACCGCCATCAAGTGACCCCAAATCGGTTTCTTCAACGTATCGTTATGCCTATCAGTTTGATGCGATGAAATATGCGCCCTTTTTGCGTCGGCACGCGGAAGCTCATGGCGTCAATCGTCTTGAAGGCAAGGTTGTTGATGTTCAGTTGTGCCCAGACAGTGGCGACATTGATGCGGTGGCTATGGAATCGGGTCAAAGCGTTGAAGGTGACCTTTTTATCGATTGTACGGGTTTCTTCGGATTGTTGATCGAGAAAGCGCTTGCAACAGGATATGAGGACTGGACCCACTGGCTGCCATGTGACCGAGCTGTTGCCGCGCCGTGTGAGAGCGCAGGTCCCTTGTTACCATATACCCGCGCGACTGCAGGAGATGCAGGCTGGCGTTGGCGTATTCCATTGCAGCATCGCACAGGCAACGGCCATGTATATGCAAGCGGTTTCACCAGCGACGACACTGCGGAGCGAGATCTGGTTGAAAACCTTGAAGGTGATTTGCTGGCTGACCCTCGCATTCTAAGATTTGTAACGGGAAAGCGTAAGAAGTTCTGGAACAGGAACTGTGTAGCGATTGGGCTATCGGCGGGATTCCTGGAGCCGCTCGAGTCCACCAGTATTTACCTTATTCAAGAGGGGATAACCAAGCTGATTGAGCATTTCCCGTCCGATATGGAGTTTGCAGCAGACGCTAAAGAATATAACCGCTTGATTGATCTGGAATATGACCGGGTGCGAGATTTCTTGGTTCTGCACTATCATGCCACGTCAAGAGACGATACAGACTTCTGGCGCTACATGCGTAATATGGAGATACCCGCGTCGCTCTCTGATAAAATCGAACTGTTTAAAAGTCGTGGCAGGGTAGCGAAATATGATCATGGCTTGTTTTTGGCACCAAGCTGGATTGCAGTGTTTCTTGGTCAAGGCATCGTGCCAGATGCCTATGATGACAGGACTGCACTGATCACCGATGAGGTAATAGCCGGGCATCTTCAAGGGCTACGCCAATTGATGGCCAAAACGTCCAATAATATGAGTGACCACGCGGCCTATATTCAGGCCAACAACATGGCGTCGGTCGCATAACGATGACACAGTATCCGATCAAGAATATTGTCATTGTCGGGTCAGGTCTCAGGGCTTGGTTGCCAGCCGCGTATCTTGCGGCGCGTTTTACCGAGCGGTCCTGCGATATCACTGTTGTCTCAGCGGGTGAGCAAGAGGACGCGGGGGAAGTCGCAGCCCGACCCGCTATCCGTCATCTGCATCAGGTTTTACAGCTGACAGAATGGGAGCTGGCATCGCAAGCGAAAGCTAGCCCGCTTTTGCGAACCATTGTGAAGGCCCACGATGGGGCACCAGTTCATCTGCCGTTCGGGGCGTATGGACTGGACCGGGGCGGTGTAGAGTTTTTTCAGTATTGGCAACGCGCATCGCTTGCCGGCAATGTACCTGCACTTGGGAAGTTTAACCTTGCCCTGCAAATGGCTGCAGCGGGTATGTTCATGCCAAAACCACCTGCCGGGTTTCCAGCGTTTGACTATGGTTACAGCTTCTCCAGAGCAGCTTATGGTGATTTGTTGAAACGGTATGCACGGCGGGCAGGAGTTGCTGAGGCGGGCGAGTTCGACAAGGCGTCACTGTCTGCAGATGGTGGGCGTGTTCTATCGGTGCAGGCTTCTGGCACAGAAATCTGCTGCGATATGGTTCTTGATGTCACGAGAACTGGCCAAGTGAGCGGCATGGTAGGCAACGAATCGATTGGTTGGGTAGGCAATTGCCTCGCTGTTCCAGCGGGCTCTCATCTACCTGGTCTTGAGTTAACGGTGCTGCAAAGTGGCATGGAGCGCTTTATCGCGTTGTTGCCGGGCGCTGATTTTCATCCTAGCGAAACAGCCGAATATAATCGGTTGACGAGAGCGGAACATGACCGAATTCGCGATATGGAAATATTGCTGGCGGGTGAAGAAAAGACTGAAGCACTAGAGCGCAAACTCAATGTTTTTGCCGCGCGAGGCAGAATTCCGCTTGAGGACTATGAAGTTTTCACCAAGCCAGAATGGCTCGCCGCGTTGTTGGCGCAAGGTGTTAAACCGGCCAGATATGACAGGCTTGCCGACCGGACGAATATAGAAGACGTTACAGTCTGGCTTAGCAAACTTGAGCAAGGGATAGATCACTTGATACAGGCGCTGATCAGAAAGGGAGCCGCGTGAGCGACCTTGTTCGGAACATCGTAATCGTTGGTGGCGGTACGGCTGGCTGGATGACTGCTGCGGCACTTTCAAAATATGCCGGCAAGGCGGGTGTGTCGGTTACCCTGATCGAATCCGAGCAGATTGGTACGGTTGGGGTTGGTGAGGCAACAATACCGTTTATCGGTCAATTCAATAAAATGCTTGGGATTGATGAAGATGACTTCATCAGACAGACACAGGCGACGTTTAAGCTGGGGATTGAATTTGTAAACTGGGGCCAGAAAGGTGAAAGCTATTTTCACCCCTTTGGTACGCATGGGTTTGATCTGGAAGGCATCAGTTTTCACCATTATTGGGCGAAACTTAATGCCCTTGGGGAAGAAGGCGCGCTGGAGGACTATTCCTTGAATGCGCAGGCGGCCTACGCGGGTAAGTTCATTCGACCAAAGCCCGAGCATGGGCCTTATCTCAACAAACTTGCCTATGCGTTTCATTTTGATGCTGTGCTCTATGCGGCTTTTCTTCGTCGGTTTGCGGAAAAAAAGGGCGCTTCCCGTATCGAAGGCAAGGTGATTGATGTTGCCCAAAATGCTGAAAGTGGTTTTATCGAGTCTGTAAAACTTGAAGACGGTCAAACGGTTGAGGGCGACCTGTTCATCGACTGTTCTGGATTCCGCGGGCTGTTAATCGAACAGACACTGGCCGCAGGATATGATGACTGGAGCCATTATTTGCCGGTTGACCGGGCGGTGGCAGCCACGACCCGCCGACAGGGCCCACCGGTTCCTTACACCCGCTCAACCGCAAGAGAAGCCGGGTGGCAGTGGAAAATCCCGCTGCAGCATCGTACAGGCAATGGTTATGTCTATTGTAGCCAGTTTATCGACAGTGATCAGGCCGAGGCGGATTTCCGCGCTGCGCTGGACGGAGAACTGTTGCGGGAACCGAAGCATCTTCGTTTTGTGACAGGCCGCAGGCGCAAGTTCTGGGACAAGAACTGTGTCGCGATAGGTCTTTCTGCCGGATTTATGGAGCCGCTCGAATCAACCAGTATTCATCTTATTCAGTCGGGCATATCGAAGCTGATCGCCCTGTTTCCGGACAAGTCAATGTCCGTGGTTGAGCGAGATGAATATAACCGGCTGCTTACTGATGATTACCTGCATATCCGGGATTTCCTGATCCTGCACTATAAGGCGACACGCCGTGACGACAGCCCATTTTGGAACTATGTGCGCGAGATGGATGTGCCAGAGTCGCTCACGAGCAAGCTTGAACTTTTGCGCTCACGCGGGCGCTTCTTTAAGTATGATGCAGAGCTGTTTGATCTGCCGAGCTGGCTGGCGGTTGCTGTGGGCCAGGGCATTGTACCTGAAGGCTTCAATCCTATGGCTGAAGGGCTTAGCGACAGCAATATTACCCAAAGCCTTGCCAATATGCGCGGCCTGATCAACAAGACGGTTACTGCGATGCCGGACCATCAGGCGTTCATTGATAAATTCTGTAAAGCTGAGCCCCTCGGTTAGAAAGGAACCGCTCCCAATGGCGGATACGTTAGACAAGATACTGATTGTTGGTGGTGGCACTGCTGGATGGATGGCGGCGGCTACGCTCGGCAACTTATTGTCTGGAACCGGGACAGAAGTGTGTCTGGTTGAATCAGAAGATATTGGAACGGTTGGGGTTGGTGAAGCCACTATCCCGCCAATTATAATGTTCAACGAAATGCTTGGCTTTGACGAAAATACCTTCGTTAAGGAAACGCAGGCCACGTTCAAGCTGGGTATTGAGTTTAATAACTGGGGCGGACTGGGCGAAAGTTATATCCACCCGTTTGGTGATTTCGGGATCGAATTCGATGCAGTTCCCTTTTATCAGCACTGGGTAAACCAGTATGTGAAAGGCTTGTCTGAAGACCTGTTTAAATATTCGCTGATGGTTCAGGCGTGTAAGCACAGCAAGTTCATGCGCCCGCTGAAGGATAGGCCACAATCAGCGCTGGCGGGCATCAACTATGCCTTCCAGTTCGATGCAGCATTGTACGCAGCGTATCTACGCAGGTATGCGGAAAAGATGGGCGTGAAGCGTATTGAAGGTCGCATCGTTGATACACAGCAGGACAGCAAGAGCGGGTTCATCAAGTCCGTAACCCTGGATGATGGTCGAGCCTTTGACGCGGACTTTTTCATTGATTGTTCCGGCTTTCGTGGTTTGCTGATCGAAGGTGTGCTGGAAACCGGATATGAGGATTGGCGCAACTGGTTGCCCTGTGACCGGGCTGTTGCTGTTGGCTGTGAAAAAAATGGGCCTCCCATCCCCTATACGAAGGCGACCGCCCGCGATGCAGGTTGGCAATGGCGCATACCCTTGCAGCACCGAACCGGGAATGGCCATGTCTACTGTAGCGAGTTCATCAGTGATGACGAGGCAACAAACACGCTTTTAGCGAACCTTGACGGCGACACGATCAATGAGCCGAAGTTGCTGCGCTTTATGACCGGACACCGTAAGAAATTCTGGAATAAAAATGTGCTGTCGCTTGGTTTGGCAGCGGGTTTTATGGAGCCACTCGAATCAACCAGTATCCATCTGGTTCAAACCAGCCTTGCCCGATTGCTTACGCACTTCCCGGATAAACGTTTCTCCAAAGTCGATATTGATGCCTTTAACGAGAAGACGACCGTGGAGTATGAAAGAGTGCGGGACTTCCTCGTACTGCACTATTCACTCACAAAACGTGACGACACCGCGTTTTGGCGACACTGCCAAACTATTGAGCGTCCGCCGATGCTGGGTCGCAAGATTGCTCAATTTGAAAGTGCAGGGCGTATTTTCGAAGAACATGCGGACATATTCAGTACTGCAAGCTGGCTCGCTGTTATGTATGGTCAGGGCCTCCGACCTGGCGCCTATAACCCGGTGTCAGAAAAGATGGATACGGCCCGAAGGACCAAAGTCATCGGACAAATTCTGAGTGCGATTGAAAATTCAGTTAAAGTGATGCCATCTCATCAAGATTTCATTAATGAGCATTGTGCGGCACCGGCAATTTGATTTTTTGTTCCTGTAAGGCGTTCCAGAAAATTAAATAAAAACAATCGGATAGATTTTCCATGTTTTTTAGAGGCCAGCGATCCGGCGGATTTTGGCGCTTGCCCAAATCAACACAGTAAACATCGCAAATATTACATATTGACTATTTTGATAAAGTCGCCCTACAATTATGACAACGATGTCATCAGATATCGAAACTACCAAGGTAGTATGGGGAGGTAACTAATGAAAAATTGGCGACATGATTCGTCAGGACGCCGCACCATGCGTGCGTTTTTAACGAGCGCATCCGCGCTAGCTCTGACTATTTCGGCAGGAGCTGTTCAGGCACAGAATTCTCAAAGCTCTCAGAATTCGCAAGACGATGACAATGAAGAGCAGGTGGAAGAAATTGTTATCACCGGCATTCGTAGTTCGATTGCCAGTGCTCAGTCACTGAAAAGAAATGCAGACACCTTCATTGATGCAATCACCGCATCAGACATCGGTGCGTTGCCTGATCGGTCTGTTTCGGAGGCTTTACAGCGTGTGCCAGGCGTAAACATTATTCGATTTGCCGGGCCAAATGACCCTGATCACTTCGCGGTTGAAGGATCAGGCGTTGTTGTTCGGGGTTTGCCTTTCGTGCGCTCTGAGCTGAACGGTCGTGATGTATTCGGTGCAAACTCTGGTGGTGTGCTTGGCTTTGAAGATGTTTCACCTGAGCTGCTAGGCAGCGTTCGGGTATTCAAAAACCAGTCAGCTGACCTTATCGAGGGCGGCATTGCTGGTACGATTGACCTTCGCACGCGGTTGCCGTTCGATCAGGATGGTCAGTTGATCTCATTCTCCGCAGAGGCCAACTATGGCGACTTAGCTGAAAAGGTAACGCCGACTGGCTCGATTCTGTATTCCAATAATTGGGAAACAGCAGGTGGTCGTTTTGGCTTGCTTGCAAATGCTTCATACACGCAGCTGAAGTCCCGTGCGGAAGCTACGCAGTTAGCTAACTTCGTGCCTGTTAATGGTGGTTCTCAGTATGTGCCAACAGGTGGCGGTATTCGTGCCCAGGATTTTGACCGTCAGCGTGAAGCTTATGCTGTAGCGGCTCAGTGGGAAAGCCCAGACAAGTCAACTTTGGCGACCTTCCAGTTCTTGCGGTCTGACTCTACTTTGCAGTGGGGTGAAAACGTTATCGAAACTCAAGCAGATGGCTCCGGCGATGCAAACGGTTTTGATTCTACAGATTTTGTATTTGATGATGACGGCATCCTTCAAAGCGGTACCATCACTGACAATAGTCAGTGGCGCGGCCCGAATGCGACCGGTGCGTTGCTGCCTTCAAATGGTGGCCAGCAAACCATCATCACGCGGGAACGTCTCGAAAAAGACCTAACTAACGACTTCGGGTTTAACCTTAAATGGGCACCGCGCGCTGATTTGCGGTTCAATTTTGATGCGCAGTACATTAAGTCCGACGCTCAGGTGACGGACCTTGCGGTTTACACATCTTTCTTCTCGCCTGTGCGTATTGATCGCGGCAGAGGGCAGGTTCCTAGTTTCTCTTATGTGACACCTGCCGGTGAAGATGCTGGTTTCTTCCAGGATTTCAGTAATCACTTCATCCGGGCATTTGCTGACCAGTTAACTGACAATGATGCGGATGAAGTGGCATTCCGGGCAGATGTTGAATATGACTTCTCCGGGGACGGTTTCATCAAGTCTGTACGGGCTGGTGTTCGTTATGCTGATCAGGATACTGATTTGCGTGAATCTGATTTCAACTGGGGCAACATCTCTGAGGTTTGGACAGGCCGTGATATCAACGGTAATTCTGGTGGCGACTTCAATGCCATTGAGTCCATTCTTCTTCTGTCCGGCAACGCAAACCCAGCACTCAACTCCGCTGTCAATGGCCTGTTTGAACTGCAAGGGTACCCAGACTTCCAGCGTGGCAATGAAGCTGATCTGGGCTTGGGTGGTGGAATACCCATCTATGTTGGCGATCTAACGAACAACTATGATTCGTTCGCTGCAACGCGTGATGCTATCATCGCCGCTACAGGTGGCCCAACTGGTAGCAGAGGTTTCTGTGGCTCGCCATATTCTTCGCTTGGTTCTCGAGTATGTAGTAATGGTGATTCGATCATTCCAGGAACACCATTCCTGAACTCTGAAATAGGTTCATTGAGTCGCGAAATCTTCTCGGCATACACCCGTTTTGATTTTGGTCTTGATGGACTGGGGGCTAATGGTGACATTACGCTTGATGGTAACTTTGGTGTCAGGTTTGTTCACACGAACAGAGTGATCACGTCGGCCCAAATTCTACCAAGTTTTGATGGCCTTTTCCCTACAGCGAATCAGTGTGCACCAGAGTTTATAGCTGCAAATCCAGACAACCCTGTGCCAGGTATATGTAGTTTGGACTTGGTGGCCTTGCAGAATGTGTTTGGTAATGGCGGTGTGGACATCACACCTGTGGAAGTAAGTTACACTAGATTCCTGCCAAGCTTGAACTTGAAACTTGGTATTGGGGATGAGCACATCATCAGGTTTGCTGTATCTAAAACGCTCTCCCGTCCAACGGTGAATCAAATTAACCAAAGGGCGGTAGTTGGTACCTTGCCAGACATTGTGAGCACTGATGCGAACGGCAACCAAGTGAATACTTTCGCCGGTTTTGTTGGCAGCTTCACAGGTAACGCTCGTTTGCTGCCGCAAACTGCAGTGAATATTGATCTGTCATGGGAGTATTACTTCGATGATGCTGGTTCATTCACTTTTACCTTGTTCAACAAAAACATCGGCGATTTTATTGCGTTTGATGCGGCGGATGTTCCCGGGCCTGATGGTGATCCAATCCTGATTAATGGAGAGCCGATCCAGTTTAATACCGAGAGCAACTCGAATCAGAATGCGATCGTGAGAGGTTTTGAGGTAGCTTATCAGCAGTTCTTCAACTTCTTGCCGGGACCATTTGATGGCCTTGGTGCGCAATTCAACTACACATACATTGATGAAAAAGGCGTGCCTTTTGATGTTGATCGTAGCTTGTTTGTTGGAGCGCCGACGGAGAACCCTGCTATTCCTCGGTTCGAAATTGACGAAGGCATCATTCCACGGATTTCGGAGCATAACATCAACGCTGTTGCTCTTTACGAAAAAGGGCCATGGCAGGGTCGTATCGCCTATAACTGGCGTTCCGAGTTCCAGGTAACACCGAGGGACGTTATCTTCCCATTCGCGTCGATTTATCAACCGGCGACAGGGCAGATGGACTTCTCTGTGTTCTATAACATTGATGACAACTGGAAGGTTGGTATTCAGGGTGTGAACATTCTGGATGATGTTACGGTAACCGAACAATCAATCAATGAGGATGGCCTTCAGGCACCACGTTCCTTCTTCCGGAACGACCGCAGGTTCTCCTTCATTGTGAGGGCTACCTTCTAGGAAAGCTCATTCTGTAGCTTGGCCGAAAAGCCACTGAGGGATTACCCTTGGTGGCTTTTTGCTTTTGAATAATCAGCTAAACAGAGGAACACCCGCAATGGCAATTGAAGCCACTGCGGGTGTTTTACATCTTAGAGAACTGTTGTGCGGGGCGGTTGATAGCTAAGGCATTCTGTGTCCCAGCCTTGCTTCCAAAATGTCATACCATTCGCGTTTGGTAAGATGGATGTCGTATGCTTTAGCAGCATCCCGAATGCGGGCGGGAGACTGTGTGCCGATAATGGGGACCACATTTCCCGGGTGCTGCATTAGAAAAGCCAAAATGATGGTGCTTCGGTCCGTTTCATACGCGCTGGCCACCCTGTCCAAAACAGAAATCAGTGCCCGTTGCCGCGCCCTATCACCATCAGATAATTCTTCGGTTTCTGTGTCTCCAATCAAAATGCCGGGGGCAAGCGGTGACCAGGCAAACATGACCAAGTCATGTTCCTGACACTGATCAAGAATGCCGTCAAAAATTCCCTCATAACACCAGGGGGAAAGTTGATTTTGGTGGGAGACGAGAGGAAACTCCAGTTGCGCCTGTAGGGCATTGAACTGACTCGTCGTAAAGTTCGAAACGCCAGCCGCCTGGATTTTTCCACCCTGTTTTAGCCGGTTTAGCGCTGCCGCTGTTTCAGTGAATGATGTCAGCAGGTCGGGCCGGTGAATTTGGTAAAGATCAATTGTTTCTACCTGCAAACGCTCCAGAGAGGCTTCGCACGCATTTACAAGATAGGCTTGGCTCGAATCGTACGGGAGGCCCGGTACAATGCCGCCCTTTGTCGCAAGTACCATGTTGCTTCTTAGGTTGGGTTGCTGATTTATGACTTGTCCTAGCAGAGCCTCTGCTTCACCAATACCTTCAGGCCAGCGGCTTGAATAAATGTCTGCTGTGTCGATTAAATTCATTCCGGCTTCCAGCGCGGTTTCTATTTTTTCCTGTGCAAGTTTTACATGAGATTGGTTGCGTGCATCCGCTGTGCCGGATGAAGCAAGTCTCCAGCAGCCATATCCAATAGGGCCAATCTGAAATGGTGTATTTTTAAGTTTGAATGTTTTTGCCATATCTCCACTCTCCCTGCGTTTTGCTCCTGACAAGTCCTAAGTGCGCGGCCTTAAAGTGACAAGAAGGAAATGACAACGTTATCACAATTGTGAACTGCCCCGCTCCAACTCGCGGTCGGGGATAATCGTTGGGCGAGTTTCTGGAAAGTGTTAACCCACAATCAGACCAGACCTAGAGCTTTCGAAGCCGCACGGCGAGCCCTCCACCAGCAGCTAATCGCACACTCATTGTTTCTGACGATGCAACCTGTCTTTTTTCAATGGCAATTGCGTATGGGTTGCTTTTCCAGTCTACATCTTCACCATCGCGGTAGATTTGTGCTTCGTAAACTGTGTGGCTGTCGAGGAATGAGAGATCAATATCAACCATCCGCTCTTCCTCGTCAGTAATCGCCCCAACGAACCAATCGTCTCCACCACGCTCTTTGCGGGCGACGACGATGCTGTCGCCGATTTCGCCTGACAAGACTTTCGTCACTTCCCAGTCGGTGGGGACATCACGAATGAACTGGAATGGCGCCATGTTGGCTTCATAATTTTGAGGGAGGTCTGCGGCCATTTGAATAGGGCTGTAGATCACCACATAAAGTGCAAGTTGTTTGGCAAGCGTGGTTTCAACCCGGTTATTGGGTTTGTCTTCGTCAAAGGTCAGGTCAAATATGCCGGGCGTGAAATCCATTGGCCCCGACAGCATGCGGGTAAATGGCAGAATAGTTGTATGTTCTGGCGGGTTTCCGGGCGAGCCCCAGGCATTATACTCTTGGCCACGGGCGCCTTCTCGCGAAATCCAGTTGGGGTATGTTCGACGTAAGCCTGTGTCCTTAATTGGCTCATGGGTGTTGATGGAGATTTGGCGCTTGGCGGCTTCCTCCACTACCTTCAGATAGTGCCGCGACATGAGCTGACCATCATGCCACTCATGGTGTTTGTTGCCTTCGCCGTCGCGCACGATTACTTCACCACCATCGGCAACATACCCCGTTTTCACCTGACGAATGCCATGTTGCTTGTAATAGTCGAAAGCGTCGGATAGCTGATTTTCATAGTTTGTGATGCCGCCGGATGTTTCATGGTGGCCCACGATGCGTACGCCTTTCTCGCGCGCGTATGCCGATAATTCTTCCATATCGAAATCGGGGTAGGCTTCTGTGAAGCGGAACACGTCGCCGTTATTATACCAATCACCGTCCCAGCCGATATTCCAACCTTCCACCAGAACACCGTCAAAGCCATATTTGGCTGCGAAGTCTATGTATCTTTTGGTTTCATCTGTTGTTGCCCCATGAGTTGGACCAGACCCCCATGTGTTTACAGCCAGATGCATGCCCCACCAGATGCCAACATATTTGCCCGGTTCAACCCAGGAAACATCGCCCAGCTTATTAGGGTCATTCAGATTGAGGATCATGTTGGACTCGAGTAGGCCGCCTGCATCTTCGCTAATCTGAATTGTTCGCCATGGGGTTTGAGCAGGCCCCGAAATCTTGACCTTGCTGCCATCTGACCAAGGGGCGAGGTCAGCTTCAAGCCGACCATCGCCGCGAGGCAGGAGAGACATGCCTGCATAGTCAACCAGAGCTGCTTCATGAATGCTGAGATGCAAGCCAGAGTCTGTTTTTACTGTGAATGGAGTATGAGCAAACTTCGCTTCGCTAAGTTTAGTGGTGTTGTATAGATATTCGTATCGGTTCCACTCGCGCCCGGGTATCCAGTAAGCAGTGCCTGTTTCAGCGATATTAAACTCGCTAAGTTCATCGATAATGTCGAAAGTCTTTTCTTCCGGGAAGATATACCTGAAGGCAATGCCGTCATCGAAGGCCCTGAAAACGACATTGAAACGGTAACCTTGAGGGCTTTTATAGTCGATCTTCAGTTGGTTGTAGTGGTTGCGGACAAATCGTGTTTCACCCCATGGCTGCTCCCAGGTTTCATCAAAGCTGGACGTGTGCCGGGACGTTGCTTCAGCACCTTTGCCAAGCTGAAGGCCATCCGAAACAATGAAACCAAGTTTAGACCTATTGATGACTGACAGCCCGTCGCGGTTCACCCGGTACAACAAGTGGCGATTGTCTTGATCAATTATCACCTCGAGGGTTCCATCCGGCGAAGTAAGTCGGAAGGATTGATCTTGTGCAAAACTCATATCGGTCAGCGAGAATACACTTATCAATATGAAAATAATGAAACGGCCCGTCATGATGATTATCCCTTCCGTAATCTGCTATGGAAACAATAGATGTGTCGGTATTTTTGCGTCAATGGAAATTGCAGCAAAAATATGCAAAACAATCTATTGCAACATTCAAATGGGCTATGCGCGCCTTATTGGATGTTAATATATATGGGTAATTGTCGGCCTGAGATGTTGCAAAAAATTGCATCAGGTCTATTCTGATTAATTGATGTTACTGGCAATTAGGGGACGCTGAAATGGGCGATGAGACCATGAGTTCAGATATGTTAGAAGAAGATGACAATCTGGTGCGTCTGGAAGATATTGCCGAAATTGCTGGTGTTTCCATTTCTACCGTTTCGCGTGCTCTCAATGACAGCCCGCTCGTTAGTGATCGCACCAAGCGCAAGATCAGAGCCATTGTAGAAGCCAACAATATGTCGGTTCGGAAGCGTTCTGATCCGGTGGTGGAGTCCGATATTAAAACGCTGGCGCTTGTAATCCCTGAACCTCAGGGCCGAGAAGCGCGGATTTCGGATGCCTTTTATCTGGATTTAATCGGCGCTATCGGCGATGCCCTAAAAGGTAGGGAGTGTGACTTGCTAATTTCCCACCACACCCCGCGTGATTTCGATGACCTTCTTAGTATTACCAAGGACGGTAGAGCGGATGCTTACATTATGGTCGGCCAAAGCATGTTGCATGACCATTTAAATACGTTGGCCGACAAGGGTGCCACATTTGTGGTGTGGGGCGCACAACTGGAAGGCCAGCGCTACTGCTC
This sequence comes from Kordiimonas sp., assembly GCA_965199355.1. Classification (GTDB taxonomy): domain Bacteria; phylum Pseudomonadota; class Alphaproteobacteria; order Sphingomonadales; family Kordiimonadaceae; genus Kordiimonas. Next base: position 245,212 of record CBDARB010000015.1, on the reverse strand, counting down.
AATTGGGTCGGACAATGAGCGGGGTGGTTATTTGGCCACTAGCCACCTGATAAGGATGGGCAGGAAAGACATTTGCTTTATTGGCGATGTTGATGCACCGGAAGTGCGACTTCGGTTTGAGGGATACAGGCGCGCTCTTGAACAGTATGGCATTGTTTTCCAGCAGGAACTTGTCCGGGATGCCGGCTTCGCCCTGGATGCTGCGCTTGAGGCTACAGAGGGCCTGATAGCAGACGGCCAGAAGTTTGACGGCATTGTTGCGGCGAGCGATGTAATTGCGATGGGGTCGATCAGGGCCCTGCGCAAGCACGGTCAGGATGTGCCGGGTGATGTTTCGGTTGTTGGGTACGATGATGTCCAACTGGCTGCCTATAGCACGCCGTCTTTGTCGACAATTCGTCAGGATATTCGCCGTGCAGGCAATCGGTTGGTGTCGAAAGCACTTCGGATGGCTGATGGGGAAAAAGTCCGGTCCGAAATTCTGTCAACTGAACTGATTGTTAGGGAGTCGTGCGGGGCGTGACCTCCGGGTCACGAAGATCACGCAAAACTCATTAGCCCCTTTGCTTTAGTATTAGACCGCTTGTAGCCGGTAGTATTTTGTTTGACTGGTCAGCTTTATGGCTTGTCAGTACATCATACCTGTCCAGTTCAAGGTCATGCATGGCAGGCCCGGCTGATGTGTTGAACAGGCACAGCAAGGTTTCATCATCAGTGTATCGCTCAAACGCCAGAATAGGTTCACTGGTTTCCGTAAAACGTATATTGCCCAGCTTCAGGGCCCGATGTTCGTTCCGTATGGCAAGCATTTTCTTGGTGAAGCCAAGGCATGACGACAGGTCTTGCTCTTGCTCCGAAACAGATAGTTTGCCGTGGCGCGCTGCAAGAGGAAGCCATGGAGTGCCGGTTGAGAAGCCCAGGTTTGTCTCATCCATGACCCAAGGCATCGGTGTGCGTGTACCGTCTCTGCCAAGGGTCTCTGGCCAGTTTGCGATCGCCTCCGGGTCGCGAAGGTTTTCGTATGGAACGGTGGCTTGTGGCAGACCCAGTTCTTCGCCCTGATACATGCAGATACAGCCACGAATGCTGAGAAGTAGCATATTAAGAAACTTGGCAAAGTCCGGGTCATTTTCTTCTGCTTCGTTTCGGGCCCAACGCGTCACAGACCTTGGTCGATCATGATTGCTGAAAGTGAAGGAAGGCCAGTCTTCGCCTGAAGGTGTTATCCAAGTCTGTGCAGCATCGCGGATAAGCTTGGCATTTAGTTGTGGGGCTTCGATAAAGTCAAAACTATAAGCAGTGTGAAGTCGCTTATCGGCTTCTGTATATTCTTTCATTTCCGCCAGCGCGTTTTCACCGCCAATCTCGGCGATAGTAAAGCGGCCAGGGTAACTGTCTATCAGCTTTCTAAGTCGCTCAAGGTAAGCCGGTGTTTCAGGCTGGGACTGATTGTGAATATGCGTCTGCATGTCAAATGGTTTGACGGCGTTCACACCTTCAATGCTCGGGTTATCTGTAAGGTCCTGATTGTGCGTAAAGAAATTGACCGCATCCATCCGGAACCCATCCACCCCACGATCCAGCCAGAAGCGGGCAACATCAATGATGGCTTGCTGAACCTCTGGGTTATGCAGGTTAAGGTCTGGCTGCTCGCGCAGGAAGTTATGCAAATAATACTGGCGACGACGTGTGTCCCACGACCATGCTGAGCCCATAAATACTGATTGCCAGTTGTTTGGTGGGGAGCCATCGGGCATTGGGTCTGCCCACACATACCAGTCAGCTTTTGGGTTGGTTTGGTCTTTTCGACTTTCCCGGAACCAGTCATGCCGATCAGAAGTGTGTGAGTACACTTGGTCAATAATCACCTTCAGGCCCAGTTTGTGAGCCTTTTCGATGAGGCGGTCAAAGTCCTCCAGCGTACCGAATGTAGGGTCTACATTGCTATAATCCGATATGTCGTACCCAAAGTCTTTCATTGGCGACGTGAAGAAAGGCGATATCCAGATCGCGTCAACACCAAGGTCAGCGATATAGTCCAGTTCCTCAGCTATGCCCGGCAAGTCACCGAAGCCATCCCCGTTGCTGTCTTTGAAGCTAAGGGGGTAGATTTGATAAATGACCATTCCTTGCCAATAGTCAGGTGAAGCATCGCTATCATTTTGTATTTTTTTTGTTAGGGCATTCATTCTGTCGTCTCAGGCTTTTTCAATCATTGGATGCGGCATACGGCAAAATCGAGTGGGGCGATGGTCAGTGCCTCAGTGTCGCTTTCGAGGGCGCATGCGTGAACAATCGCCTCCGCTGGTTTGCCAAGGTCCAATGTTCTGGGGGTGTCCGGGTCTGTATTGATCGCCACGACAACAGTTTCTCCTGTTGTCTCGTCGCGCCGTTCAAAAGCAAACAAGCCTGCTTTATCTTCGCTTGCCAGCACTGATTGCGTGCCGTGCCTCAGTGCAGGTGAGCGCCTGTACGCGTGCGCAAGTTGCTGGATTTCCCGATACAGAGGGTGTTGCTGGTCGAAGTTGGTTTGCCGGGTGGTTGCATCTGTAGCGATTAGGTCATTATCATTATAGCTATCGACCTCGCTTTCAAACATGTCTTCGCGGGCAGCTTGGTCTCCGCCGTCCCCCACGAAGCCCTGCTCGTCACCATAATATAGAACTGGAACACCGCGCGCGAAGAATAACAGCGCATTGGCTAAGCGCATTCTTTTGAAAGCTTCGTCGTCTTCAATGGTGCCCAGTTCCTCTTGCATCATAAAGGCGAGGCGCCCCATATCATGATTTGAGATGAAGGTCGGCAGCTCCCGGGCGATAGTATCGTCGCCGTAGAGGGCATCTTTACCAAAAATTTCAGCCAGCTTCTCGGTTGGTGCACCCTTGCCGACAACGTCAACAACGCCGCCAGCGAACCCAAAGTCCAGAACTGCGGGCAAGCCTACTTCGCGAGTAAAGCGACTTAACCCCTCTGGCGAGAAGTCATAAACTTCGCCGAAGATATAGAAGTTTGGAATGCCTTCCGCTTTGGCGTGTTCTAAAAGCGGCGGAACAAACTGTTTCCAGAAATTATCGTTCACGTGCCGGGTTGTATCAACGCGGAAGCCATCAACTTTATAATTGCTGATCCATGTCTTGAAGATATCAATGAAGCCTTCAACCACCTTCGGGTGTTCGGTGAAAACATCATCAAGACCCGCAAAGTCGCCATATAGCGAGTTTTCACCGGTAAAGGTGGTCTCGCCGCGATTGTGGTAGAGCGATGGGTCGTTTAACCAAGCTGGATTTTTGACGTTTTCTTCACCTTCCGGAATGAAAGGCGTGTAGGCATAGTCTGTTCTTGCCAGTTTGGAGAAATTCTCAAGCGTTTGAACCACTGCGTGGTCCCCTTCAAACCCATCGTTAATGGGTTGGTCAGCTCGGCCCTTGTAAAGCGTGTAGGGGTAGCTTTCCTTGTCGCGGTAAGCGCAGTTGCCATCGGGCTGCTTGTCATCCCCGTCAAACGATGGGTCGTGACATTCGCGATATTTGATCACGTCCGCCGTGTGGTTGGTCACAATATCAAGGATCACCTTCATATTGCGCTTGTGCGCTTCGTCTACCAATTCCTTGAGTGCGTCATTGCCGCCAAGATGGGGGTCGACAGCCATGAAATCAGTAATCCAATAGCCATGATACCCGGATGACATCCACTCTCCATCACCCTGGACAGCTTTGTTTTTATAGATGGGGGTTGCCCAAATGGCCGTCGCGCCAAGTGACTGAATATAACCAGTTTTTCTGTAACGCCGTTCAGGTCGCCGCCGTGATAAAAGCCCTTGTGTGTTGGGTCGAAGCCATGGTCAGAAATGCCGCCTTCAATGCCGCCGGTATCGTTGTTTGGGTCTCCATTATGGAAACGGTCAGGCAGTAGAAAATAGATAACATCATCCGTTATTGGGCGTTCTTGATAGGGAAGAAGCCCGGTGTCACCGGTGGAGTCCGTTTGTTCGTCCTGTGGTGGAGTACAGGCAGATACGGCTAGCCCTGCAAGCATCAGGAGGCTGAGTGTCGACGATTTTTTCATTATTGTTTTGCACCTTGTGGATTAACAAAAGTGGCTGCAATGCCGGACAGAATCATCGACAGGCCGCAGATAACGAGGGTGTAAATGGCTTCGCCGTCAAAGAGGTGTCGGACAAAGAGGCCCATCACACTGGCAGCAAGCAACTGGGGAATAACGATGAAGAAGTTAAATATCCCCATATAAATGCCCATCTTCTTAAAGGGCACAGCACTGGAAAGCAGAGAGTAGGGCACCGATAAGATCGATGCCCAGGCAATTCCTACTCCCACCATAGAAACGATTAAATAGGTTGGGTCTTTTATGACAGCGAAAGACATCAACCCAAGCCCACCAAGGGAAAGATTGAGCAAGTGGGTGCGTCGGCGACCAAGTTTTGCCGAAACCTTTGGAATGAAAAGAGCAATCAACGCAGCAAACAGGTTATAGGCGGCAAAAAGAACGCCCACCCAATCTGCTCCCTCATTATAGAGGCTGGATGTTGTGTCTTGAGAGCCAAAATGAAAACTGGTCACCGCAGGCGTGGTGTAGATCCACATGCCGAACAAAGCAAACCAAGAGAAGAACTGCACAACAGACAATTGCTTCATCACTGGTGGCATGTGAAACAGGTCATGCATGACTTCATAAAAGCCGTTTTCAGTGCGGCCTGAATTTATCAGGCGGGCGGTTGCAAGCTGAAGCAAGCCAAAAACGGCTATGCCGATTGATAAAATATAAAGTTCCTGAGCAAAGCCGAAGTTCGCAATTGCCGCCGTAGGCAGAATACCAAGTATCAACCATATGAATCCTTGGCTTCGATAGGTGGCGGCACTTCGGACCGTACTGGTGCGCTCAATAGTTTCCGGGCCTTGTGTTTGTCTGGCGGCCATTTCGGCCTCTGCATATGCTTCTAGCTGCTCTGGTGGATATTCCTTTGTTCTAAAAACTGTCCAGAAAACTGACAGCAGTAATACTGCACCACCCACATAGAATGACAATTTCACAGAAAGTGGCACTACCCCATCGGGCGCTGTGTTAGCGACATCAAATACGTTGGAAAACACATACGGTAAAATGGAAGCGATTACCGACCCGACACCAATAAAGAAGCTTTGCATCGCAAACCCTGCTGTGCGTTGCTCATCTGATAGCATGTCGCCCACAAAGGCACGGAAAGGTTCCATGGTCACGTTGATCGAGGCATCCAAAATCCACAGAGTCCCGGCAGCGAACCATAGTGCAGGTGAGTTAGGCATGAAGACAAGCGCAGTGCTGGCGCAGATGGCCCCGTAGAAAAAATACGGTCTGCGCCGTCCCAATTTGCTCCATGTTTTGTCGCTGAAGTAGCCGATGATCGGCTGTACGATCAAGCCAGTTAAAGGCGCGGCTACCCACAGTATGGGAATCTCGTGCTCGTTCGCGCCAAGTGTTTGGAATATTCGGCTACCGTTGGCGTTTTGGAGCGCCAAGCCAAATTGAACACCAAGAAATCCAAAACACATGTTCCAGATTTGCCAAAAGCCATAAGTTGGTTTTTGGGCCATGTCTGTTTTCTCCTCCCCAAAAGATGCGTCCTTCGCGTCATGAAGCAGGTTGCTACCTTATTCCATGTTCGGTGACACACAGGTCTTTCTTTCGCCGGCTTCCCTGAAACTTGGAGTCGCAGACGGAAATTCCATTATTCAATAATGCAAAGTAATGCAAAAAAGTCCAGAAAATTAATAAACCAGATTTGCGGCGGTTGCTTTTATTAGACCAAATTTGGATTAAAATACTAATATTATCAGATCATTAGTGGAAATTTGGGCAAGTTTTCAGTATTTCAGCTTGTTATCGGCATGACGAAAATGTGAATATTTTGTAATATTTTGCATTGATTTTTGCAAGATTGAGAATATTCTGACATTGCAGACCAACGGGCGCATTGATGGCCGACTCTGCTTGGGGAGGAAAAAACTATGGGAGAGAATGGGATGACCATATCACCACGCGCAAATCAGAAACATCGTTTCCTGCGGAGCACATCTATGTTTGCGCTCTTTGCGATGACGGCGGCCATTTCCAGTGGCGCGCAGGCTCAAGGTGCCGCAGATGATGTAGTCGAAGTTGAAGAAATAACCGTCACCGGTTTTAGAGGCAGCCTTACCAACGCTATTAGTGTGAAACGGCGAGCAGATACCGTCGTTGAAGCGATCTCGGCAGAAGATATCGGACGCTTGCCGGATGTTTCCATCGCGGAAGCTTTGGCGCGTCTGCCTGGCATTACCTCCCAGCGCACGAGCGGCCAGTCCAGTGCAATTAACATTCGTGGTCTGCCACAGAACTTGGTGTTTACGACCTTGAACGGGCGCGAGCAGGTTACGCCAAACGGTAACCGTGCAATCGAATTTGAACAGTTCCCGTCCGAGCTTATTCAAGCGGTGCAGGTTCATAAGTCACCCAAGGCAGAGTTGATAGAGGGCGGTGTTGCAGGAACGGTTAACTTCAATACCATTCGCCCACTGTCGCAAGATGAAACTGTCATTAATGTCAACGCACGCGCCAGTTACAATGATCGCGCTAGCGAAATTTTTGGTGCCAATGAATTTGGTTACCGGGTTTCTGCAGCGTATGTGGATCAGTTTGCTGATGGCAAAATCGGTCTATCCCTTGGGTATGCGCGCCTAGAGCAGCCAGACGTAGCGGTCCGCTTTGCTCAGTTTGATTTCACAGGCGGCAGCCAGGACTTTAACGGTAATGGTATTACCGAATCGCCTAGCTTCGGTTTTGAAACCACAGAAGATGGCGGCAATGAAACCCGTGATGGCTTCATTGCGACGTTGCAATTTAAACCAAATGACAACTTCAACCTTGATATCGATGGATATTACTCGAAGTTTGAATCGGAAAGTTACCGTCGCGGTGTAAGGGTGATTGGCCCGCAGGAAGTCAATGGCGGCAATACCACTGTAACCAATCCGATTATTGCTCCCAGCCTCGGTGGTGAGGCAATTGTGGGCGGCGTATTTGCTCGTAACACAGGTGCACCAACCGCTGGTGGTGGTTTTGGCCTGACAGCCGCGGGCATTAACGATGACCTGAGCGATACCGATGAGCTTGTGTCCATAGGTTCCAAAGCGGAGTGGATCAATGATCGCTGGACGGTAACAGCAGACTTCACTTATTCCCGTGCGGAAAGCGCATTCGCCAATGAAGTGAGCGCCAGCTTACCTCTTTCAAGCCTTGATGGCGGCGAGCCCGGTAACCCATGCTGTAACAATCTACCGGCAACGCCGACGCTTAGTGACCAACTGGTGATTGATCTGGTGACTAATGGTACGAGCCTGCCCAACCTGAATATTTCACAGGATTTCACAAATGTTGGCGAAGTGTTCCTAGCGCGTTTTGGTGTGTTTCCAACAGATAACGAAGATGAGCTGTTCGCATTCTCTGGTGACATTGAGTATGAAGCTGATTGGGGTATCGTGAAATCGGTTAAAGTTGGTGCACGCTATTCCGACCGTGAGGCAAGCCAATTCCGCGAAGCAATTGATTTTGGTAATGATGCCGGTTTCTTCCAGTTCGCGGGCAATACTTTCACGCCAATCAGTCTTGCGGGCGCTGCTTCTTCAGTAGAATGTTTCAGCGGTGAATTTGCCAGCAATGGTTTTCCCTGTTTCCTCGCGATTGAAGATCCACGTGCTCTTGTTGAATCGCAGATCGGGCCGATTGTAGCGGATCAGAGCCAGGGCTTCACGCAGGACCAGAGTTTTACCATCAGCGAGAAAGTATTCTCTGCTTATGCACAGGTGAATCTTGAGGGTGATTTGGGCAACACACCATTCAGCGGTAACATGGGGCTTCGTGTTGTCAACACTGACCAGTCTTCCATCGCTTTGTCGAATCAGCTGGCTGGGCTCGACCCACAGGGTATCGAGTTCACCGAGTTTTTGCCGAGCCTGAACCTTACGTTCGAGGTTACGGAAAACGATTATATCCGTATTGGTGGGTCACGCGCTTTCTCTCGTCCGCCAATCTTTGAGTTGGGTGCCGGCTTCAGCGTGATGTTTGAGAGTGTAGCGAATATCCTGACCGTAGGAGGCAGCGGTAACCCGGCTTTGCGGCCAACGCTCGCCAATCAGTTTGACTTCTCTTATGAGCACTATTTCGAGAACGGTGGCATCTTCTCTGCGGCATTCTTCTACAAGGATCTTGAAACCTTTGTTGCAAATGATGGTGCAATTGGTGTGGATTTTTCAGGGCTTGATTTTGAAGCGCTGTTGTCGCCAGACCAGTTTGCCCAATTCCAGGCTGCCGGGTCACCAACAATTGGTGCGGCGTCTGGTGTCTCTAACGGAGACGGTGGAAACGTCTGGGGCCTGGAAGTTAGCACATCATTGCCGTTTGATATCGTATCAGACTCGCTGCGTGATTTCGGTTTCACAGGCAGCTACTCCTATACTGAAAGCAATGTTAGCTTCACGTCCAACCTGACGGGTAGCCAAACGGTTGCCAGTTTGCCTGGCCTATCAAGCAGCGTGGCGAATGGCACTCTCTACTATGAAAACGAGGCAGGTTTTGGCGCACGGGTTTCTGGCCGGTATCGTTCAAGCTTTGTATCGCCTCAGCTTGGCATCGATAACTTGCTGCCGAACACCACAGAAGAGTTTATTGTCGATTTTCAGGCATCTTATGTATTCCCGGTGGCGAGCCGGTTGGATGGCGTTACGCTTCTCTTCCAGGCAACAAACCTGACAGACGAACCGACAACTACCTTCTTTGGTACGCAAGCCTTGACGGGGACCATTCAGAACTTTGGTCGTCAGTTCTTCCTTGGAGCTAGTTACAGTTTCTAACCATGGTCGTACTGACAGTTAACGATGAAGAAGAGGGTCAACTTTGTTGGCCCTCTTTGTTTATGTATGGTTAGTAGAAAGGGCAGTTATATCTCTTCATGCGAAATCTGGATTTAACAGCGCTGTCATATACAAATACAGATAAACCACATATGGGAGGGGGTATGAATGAATAGTGATCGGTCAAACGCCCCGGATTTGGTATTGAATTTGGGGAGGCGGATAGGTCTCAGGCTGAATGTCATCTTAGGGCATTGTGACCCTGCACGGGAGCTTAGCCTTCGCCTGTTTCCGAACAGCCCGCGTAAGGCCCGATATATGTCGGTGACCTTGTATAGGAGCTTGCTTTGGCCGTTCACACCCCCTATGGGGCTCCGCCTCCCAACAAATGGAGTATAGTCATGTCTTATATCGGTGTCGATCTACATACCAATTCTTTTACGAGCTGTCGTCTTGAGGATGATGGAGCGGAAGTTTTTGAGACCTTTAATCTGAGTGCCAGCGATCTGAGCCGCTTTTGTTTCAGTCTTGATGCGAATGATGAGATTGCTGTGGAGGCGACGGGAAACACGGCCTGGTTTTGCGATGAAGTTCGCTGCTGTGTCGGACGGATTGTGGTGGTCAATCCCCGTCAGTTTCAGGTGATCCGCAAATCGGTGAAGAAGACCGATAAGAACGATGCGCGCGCTCTGGCTTTTTTCCTCTCAAAGGATATGCTGCCGGAAACCCGCCTGAAGACAACAGCGGAATCAGAACTGAGTTCTCTGGTCTCAACCCGCGATGTGTTGGTCAAGCAGCGCACCATGCTGCTGAACAAGATCCATGCCCTGTTTGTAAAACGCGGTATGAAGTTGAAGAAAGAAGGACTGAGCAGCAGGAAACGTCTGCGCGACCTGGATCTTAGCCCCTTCACGCCTCTTGAAAAAGTGGAACTGGGCGTCCTGCGCGACCAAGCCCTCAGTCTCACTGCAAGCCTGAAGTCTCTTGATAAGGCCATTGAAGAGGCTGGATCCGATCTCCCCGGATACGAAGGGATCAGTTCCATCAAGGGGGTCGGGCCGCGGTCTGCTGCTGTCCTCTTGTCAGGTATCGGTAATATCAATGACTTTGAAACGGCTGATAAGCTGGCCGCTTATATGGGTATCGTTCCAAAGGTGAGCCAGTCCAATGAAACGGACAATCGGGGGCGGATCACCAAACGCGGCAACAAGCTGATGCGCACCACGCTGGTGCAATGCACGCTTATTGCTATCCGCTACAATGGCTATCTCAACAGCTTTTACCGGAGGATTAAAGAACGGCGCGGGTCGGGAAAGGCTATTATCGCAACCGCACGCAAGCTGTTGTCAATCATTTATGACACACTGAAAAACGGCTGGGTCTTCGAGGATTTTACCCACTTTAAAATCAAACAAAATCAATGTCATGCTGGACATTCATCATAGGAGAGAGCATGGGGATACTTAAATGGATCCGGTAAAGCTAATCGTTGCCGATGTTGGTGGCACCAATGGGCGTTTTGCAGTGGCGGCTGTATCAGAAAGTGGCGCCCCGGAAATTCTGGTTAATCAGACATATGAATGCGCATCTTTCGGTAGTTTCGCTGAAATGCTGCGCACATTCATTGCGGACCATAACTTGCAGGATATTGAGGTTGCGCAAATTGCGCTGGCCGGCCACACGAGTCCTACTGAATGCTATATGACCAACACGGGCTGGCGGATTAAGTCTGAGCATTTAAAAGAAGAAACCGGCCTTAGGCAGATTGTCTTTATGAACGACTTTGCCGCCGTTGCGTCTGCCATTCCCTATTTGAAAAGTGACGGGTATCTGGAAGTAAAGCCGGGCGAAGCCGAACAGGAGGCGCCCATAAGTGTTATGGGGCCGGGCACGGGTTTCGGGGTCTCATTACTTGTTCCGGTCGGTGAACGACATCAGGTTATTTCTACCGAAGGAGGGCATGTTGCCTTCGCGCCAACAACGCACCTTGAGCAGGATTTGTTGAAGCATCTGAAAAATGAAAGAGGCCACGTTTGTGTCGAATCCCTGCTTTCAGGCCGGGGTCTTGTTCGCATTCATGATTTTCTTGTCCACTATGCGGGTTCAGGTGAAGCGGGTATCGGGCCCGAGGAAATTTCGCGCCGCGCGGCTGAAGGGAGTATACCTTCATGCGTAAGAGCGGTTCAGCTTTTCCTTTCAGTGCTTGGCAGCGTCGCGGGGGACATGGCGCTTGCCCATGGTGCACGAGGTGGCGTTTGGATAGCAGGCGGGATAGTACCAAAGATATATAATTTCATCGAATCCAGTGATTTGGTGTCACGCTTTTCAAGCAAAGGTGTAATGTCGGGGTATACTGAAAGCATTCCAATCAAGCTGGTTGTGGATTCAGATGCGGCCTTTATCGGGGCGGCAATGGCTTGGCAAATGCGGGCTGATTAGGGATACAAGACGAATCTAAAGATTATGCCTGTCTCACGTCTCAAGCCTCAATTTTCGAGCCGATTGAAAAATTCGCTCAGATAGTTCAGCACCATCTCCTCATCTGTCTCCAGGTTAGGCATCCCCTGTTTTTCTTCCATCCAGACGAGCAGGTCTTTCCAGCCTTGGTTTGTTGTACGCTGTTGCATAACGATTGAGAGGCTGTGGCAACCAACGCAGTAAGCGGCCACCAGTTCATGGGCGCCATTGTCAGCCCTTGGCAACCCCCAATAATCATCGGTTGGGTCAAAAGGGGTATCTACAAGTGCAGTTACTGTGCTTGACGGTGTAAGCACGTTAAACTGGTTATCAAAACTTGGTTGCGCATCCCAACCATCGACAAGCGCCGCGATTCTTGCCTGACGGGCAAGTTCTAACTCACTCACGGGTGCTTGGTTCTCATCGGGCGGGGTAAGGCTATTGATCGCAAGCATACCTGCGACAAGAGTCAAAGCAATTACCAGAATACTGGAGGCTTTCATCAGGCAACTCCAAAAACCGCAATACGGTGCTGCATGTTGTTCAGATACCCTTTGGGGTTCCAACCCGGCGTGACGGCTGGTTGCATCACACCTTCACTGTTTGTCGCGCGCGCCCAAACCTCAAAATAGCCTGCTTCCGGCAGGGTTAGTTCCGCGCGCCAATGCTGCCATGCGTAGCGGTTTGCGGGTCTTTCCAAATTGGCTTTCTGCCAGGTTGCACCAAAATCAAGCGAGACATCCATGCGGCTCACGTCAAGGTCACCCGCCCACGCGTGGCCGCGCACTTCAAATGCGGTTTCGGGTTTTATCCGCCTGCCTGTCTCGGGTGATGTGATCAGCGATTTCACCGGCATGCTCTCGATGATCACCATGTCTTCGTTGGGCACTTTGGTGCCGGGGGCAACCGGATAGGCCGGAACACGGTATGCCGTTCCAGTCATCTTGGGGCCATCATGTACCTGATCCCGGACCGTGATTTTGGTTAGCCACTTTTGGGAACAGGAACCCGGCCAGCCAGGTACAACAAGACGCAACGGTGCGCCGTTCATCACGGGGATAGCTTCACCGTTCATGGCCCAGGCGATAAGATTATGGTCTTCCATTGCCTTTCTGATCGGCACCCCGCGCGAGATCGGCAGTTTCTCGGGATCTCCCGACAGGTGCTCATCCGCGCCGTAATGCGCCGTATAGACAGCGCTCGATTTAAGCCCGGCTGCTTCCAGCACGTCTTTCAACCGGACACCCGTCCACTCTGGGCAGCCGACAGCACCAAACGTCCACTGGTTACCAGTGGCGCTGGGGCTATAGAATTTCCGGCCATTACCGCCGCATTCCAGCTGTAGTTGAAGCGTGTGTGTTTCAAACTGTGATTTAAGGTCGTCGATAGAAAGCTCTAACGGGGTGTCCACCTCTCCGTCGATGATAAGTTTCCAGTTTTTGACCCTCTCGTCGTCAAGTTCGGGCGGGATACCGTTGTTACGCACGAAAAGCCGGTTACCGGGTGTGATCTTGTCATCCAATAGATGCGGCGGAGTTTCCATATTCAGGGGGCGGTCACCGAGCAGGGTGAGACCGTCCTTACCGAAAGTGCCATCATCTGCGAGCGCAACAGGAAGAAGGCCCGAGGCCAGATTGCCAGCAAACGGGACCGGCATACCCAGCGCGGACGCAAAACCAGCACTGCCCATCAACCCCAGCAAACCACGACGGGTGAGGCGGGACTCATTCTGTCCAGTCAGTTTTTTCTTATTCTGTTTCATCCTCGCTCCCCATTTTTCTGCTTCTTTCGAAGCAGTCCTAACTGTAACTTTCACATGCATTTATAGCTGCATCAAGGCTGCTTTATCGGCAGCAGCGATATCTATGGGTGGATGCTATATTAGAAAATTCCCCCAATGAATAGGAATAGTGCAGCGCGGCCTTGAGAGTTATAGCCGCCACCTAAGAAAACTGGACCCAATGGACTGTCCATGCCCACAAACAAACTGCCCCCATAGATAAGGTCTCTGACTCTGAAGTCGTTCAGGTCGTCCCAAACATTCCCTGCTTCAACGGACCCGCCGGCGTAAAGCGGCCAGTTGAAAAGCGGGTTTGAGCTGTCAGAGAACTTTCGATAGTAGGTCAGGCCCGCCGATGTGATGTTGGAACCGGCTAGTTCATTTCTTGAAAAGCCTGAAAGACTGCGGAAACCGCCGAGCAGGAAGGTGTTTTGCAAGTCATCATTTTCGGTGAAGTTTGTCGCAAACCGCGAAAAGAGGGAGAGTGTGTTGTTGCCCCAACTGGTGGCACCAGCGAACTCCAGATCCAGTGATCCTTCCCCAAATGCATTTTGGAGTCCGATATCAATTTGGTACTGAGCTTCAAATGATATGCCACTGCGTGGAAAAGCTAGGTCATCCAGTGTGTCAATCTCAAATCGGGCAAGTACACTTATGTCATCGGACACACCGTTATTGAGCTGTTCTCTTAAATCGAAAAAATCAACTGGGCCGCTGCGAACGTCAACGTCAAAAAGCCCGTAACTGACGCCCGCGGAAATAGCGCCCCAGTTGCCAATGTTGCGGCCAGCAAAAAGCCGTGCTTGCAGTGAATTAACGCCTAATTCAATAAGTGGGACACCGTTTATATCGCGAAGTGGGAAGCCTACCCGGTTGGCTTCGAGGGTCGCTTCTACAAAATAGGCAAGGTCATAATCCAGTGGCTGAAAAATTTGCGTGCTCAGGCGTTGATCTGAACCGAGTACTAGTTCGTTTCTCCATTCGCCGCCCCGGCTGTTCAGGCCCAGCCGGGTGTGTCTCAAGCTGAGGCGAAAATCTGACTCACCATTTAGGTTATCATCAAAGGATAGACCAAAACGTATAGAGTCTTTCGCCCAGTCACGCGACGATGCCTCAATATAAAGTGTCTTTGTTGAAGTGTTTGAATCTAGATTATCTTCAAGTGAGTATCTGATATTCTCGAAATAGCCTAGCCCGTATATGCGGCCAATGGATTTTTCAAGTTTATCTATATCCAATCTGTCGCCGGGGCTGAGTGACACCAGCCGCTCCAGGACAATGTCTGACAATGCAGAGTCATTGGAAATCTTTATCTCGCCTACAATAGGTTGGGCCGGGTCATCATATCTGCCTAGGTCCTTAAGATAATCTGTCCAAACAGTATCCCCAACTCTATATCTAGCGAGCTGCTTAGAAACATGTTCTGCAGCGGTTCGGCCCACATCTGCGATCTCCAGCGATCGTTTGAACTCGGTAAATCCATAGTCCTTTAAGTCGGGTTTGATCATTACATCGCCCGCGTCTGCGTCAAAACGTTCGAGCTGTCGACGAGTGTTCTGGTACGTAAGTATGGACAGAAGCTGTGACACAACTCCTGTAAAGCTGCCATGCCTGTCAGACTCCTCCTCTGGCGGTACTGATAGGTTAGAAACGATTACTATGTCTGCACACAAATCCCTGCGAGAAACGAAAGGTTGAAGCTACGCAATGTTTGGCGACTTTGCTCGCTGGTCAGGCATGTCCCGTTGGTGTAAATCTGGCCTAAGGTAATCTTCAATCTTCGGAGGCGAAATGAGCAAACTGTCTGCCGGTGCCACAGCGAACAATCTGGAAGCTTACTGGATGCCGTTTACGGCCAATCGCCAGTTCAAAGCAAATCCCCGTATGGTGGTTGGCGCAGATCGGATGCATTTTAAGCTGTCTGACGGGCGCGATTTGATGGACGGTATTTCCGGGCTTTGGTGCTGTAATGCTGGCCACAACCGACCGCGGATTGTTGAAGCAATCCAAAAACAAGCGGCGGAGCTTGACTACTCCCCTCCTTTTCAGATGGGGCATGCAAAGCAGTTTGAGTTAGCAAGCCGTCTGGCGGCCATGATGCCCGGTGACCTGAACAAATTATTTTTCACTAACTCAGGTTCCGAGTCTGTAGAGACCGCGCTTAAAATGGCTATTGCCTATCATCGGGCGCGTGGGGAAGGCCATCGTACCCGGCTGATTGGTCGCGAAAAAGGCTATCACGGTGTGAACTTTGGCGGCATGAGTGTGGGCGGTATGCCTGCGAACCGAAAGATGTTTGGATCGCTTGTGTCAGGTGTTGATCATCTTCGCCATACCCACGGCATTGAGGCCAATCGCTTTTCACGTGGTATGCCCGAGCATGGGTTAGAGTATGCGGATGACCTGGAACGCCTGTGTGATTTGCATGACCCGTCGACAATTGCAGCAGTGATTGTCGAGCCGCTTGCTGCATCGGCAGGGGTTATCTTGCCGCCAAAGGGGTATCTGGAACGCCTGCGCGAGATTTGCGACAAACATGGTATCCTGCTGATCTTTGACGAGGTGATAACGGGATTTGGGCGGCTCGGCTCTCCGTTCGCGGTAGATCACTTCGGTATTGAACCCGATATCGTTACGACGGCAAAGGCTATTGCAAACGGCGTTATCCCCATGGGTGCCGTGTTTGTGCAAGACAAAATCTATGATGCTTTCATGACCGGCCCTGAGAACATGGTCGAATTTTTCCATGGTTATACCTATTCGGGTAACCCAATGGCGTGTGCTGCCGCGCTGGCTACCCTTGATACCCATGAGGAAGACGGCACATTCACCCGTGGGGCTGAACTTTCTGACTATTGGGAAGATGCGGTCCATAGCCTTCGCGACTTGCCGCACGTTATTGACCTTCGCAACATGGGGCTTATAGCTGGCATAGAACTGGAAGGCATACCGGGCGAGCCGACAAAACGTGCATTTGATGTGTTCTTGAAAGCTTATGATGCGGGTTTGTTAATCCGCACGACAGGCGACACAATCGCCTTGTCTCCACCTTTGATCATAGAAAAGGCAGACATTGACTTCGCCTTTGATATATTGCGTAACATTCTGAAGAATCTGGAATAATTACATATTCAGTTCAGGGATTGGTAGAACAGTTCTGCAGAAAGATAAATTTTCCACAGGTCTGTACATTACCCAAAAATTGAGGAAGAGTGCGCCCCATTAAAGTTTCATTTTGGGGGAAGCAGATTGTGAATTTGATCCGCAGAGTATTGACCGCACTTTTTATTACAGCATTTCTTTCAGGCGTAAGTCAGGCACAAACCTTTCACGATCAGGATAGAGCCGCTTATGCAGGTGCCTATTTTTCAATGAGCTTTGGCGAAAACAAAGCAAGAGCCGACAAGCAAATGCGCTATGGCTTTAGTGCAGGCTTCAGGCAAAGAAGCGTTGCGGCGCTGGATAGCAACTATAACCGACGCTTTGGCTGGCAGTATTCAGATCTTAATTTGATCCAGAGCCGCGATGTGCAGGCACGTGTTATTGATCTGAATTTCTCAGGTCGCGGGTTTGAGCATATGTCGGTTTCGGGTCTGGCGTTTGCCAAAAAAGATGAACTTGGTCAGGTTAGCTACCTCAGTGACCGGTTTAATGCTGACGGCGAAGACGGTGGTGGCAGCAAGGTATTGCTGTGGACGGGTGTTGCCGTAGGTGCCTTGGCGGTTGGTTTGCTGGCAGTGTGCCTTACTCAGGCGTGCGGCGACAATTAATCGGAATTGCCTGATCAGTCAGGCAAACAAATAAAATTTGCTGGGCGTTTATGTGAAGCGCCCAGCCTTCTGCCGCAAACGCTCGTGATATTTTTAGCCTTCTATCCGGATACCTATTTTAAAGCTTCTTCCCGGTGCCGGAAGGCCAAGCTGAGGCAATACAACGGTATCGGTCAGGTTGTCGACGGTTCCATAGAGTTGCCATTCCCTACTTGCGGTCACACGGATAGGTACATAAGCCCTGAGATTAATCTCTGTAGATGACGGTAAGCGCGCGGTGCTGCCATCCGGATTTTCGTCCAATGCAGTGCCTGTATGGTTAATTTCCGCACGGAAATTGGCCCCGTCGGCGAACTGATAGTTGCCCGCAATCAGGATTTGGCTATCTGGTCGCTGATATAGCGTTGGCCGGTTACCATTTTGGTCTCTGTCGGCCTCCAGGTCTTGCCAGAAGCCATTAATCTCCAGTGAAAAGCGTTCAGACGCCTGCCAAATGGCACTTGCTTCCAGTCCATACCCTTTTGAGCCTTCGAGGTTGAAGCGTTGGCTAAGAATAGTTTGCCCCACGCTTACGTTTCGCTGGGATAGAGTATCATCAATACGGCTGAACCATGGTGTCACCGTCAGTGTTAGTGGTGTGTTGGGCGCAGCCCACGCGAACGTCAGGTCACCCACCAGTACGGTTTCAGGTTGCAGGTTTTCGTTCAGCAAAAAGCGCCCGAGTGCAGTGCCATAAAGTTCTCGGGCTGTCGGGAAACGTGTGCGTTGGCCAATTGTAGCCGTGACTGTCAGGTCTGTTGATGCTTGCCACTCAATTGCAGCAGTCCCGGCGAACTTGGAGAAGGCAGACTGTCGTGGTCGCCCACCCGACAGTGGTGTTGAAGATCGGTCATAGGCGATCGATAGGGATGTATTAACCTCGTCAGCAAGCGCGAAATCAACCTCGCCGCCAAAGCTGAAAAGCCGCTGGCGAAAACGGTCGGCACCATTATTTGTGTTGGCAATCAGATCGCTCTCAGTTTGCTTATGCGTGCTTTCCTGAAAGGAAGTGAGCAGCCGGAACCCGTATCTATCTTGATCATGCGACAACACAGCCCTGCCACCGAAGGTGTGATCGCGGTCATCTTGGCGCTCTTGCGCGGCGCTATAGGTGATGTCACTGAAGGACAGGATAGACTGGGAAAAGCGTTGGTGCCATGCGTTGAGGCGCAGGCTGGTCATTTCATTCACGTCGACTTCACCAGCCAAACTAATTTGTGTTAAATCCCAATTTGGATAGCGCCAGAAACGAACATTAGCCTGTTCAGGCGGCAAATGTGCTTCTGCGGCAATACCTTTTTCTGCACTTATGTTCATCGCCGAAAGCCGAAGTTGGCCCCAGTCCCGCTCGAGCGCCATTGCAGCAAACAGGCTGGTGGCTTCAAGGTCAGTATTGGTTCTGCCGTCGCCAATCAACGGGTCAAACGGGATGGGTGCATCATCTGCTATGCTGATCGCATCGCGCGTGCGATAGTTTGCGCCCACCTGCAGGCTAAGGCCGTCATCCAGCGGTACATATGTCTCACCCTCAAAGAGGAAGGCGCCATTGTTGCCAATTTCTGATCGTGCGCCAAATTCAAATTCGTCGCCGGTCTCTAAGGTGGAAATATCGACCACACCCAGCACAGCATTTGCACCATACTCAAGCGGTGCAGCGCTTTTGATAACGCGTACCTGCCGCACCAGACTGGCGGGAAAAAGGCTCAGGTCCGCCCGACCATCCCAGGGCACGCTTATAGGCGCACCGTCTATAAATATTTGGGATTGACGCTCTTCTGAACCGCGAAGGCGCAATACTGCTTCACCGCGTGAATTTACCCTTATACCGGTGCCAAGTACTGTGCGAAAAATCTCTGTGAAGGCCGTCGGTAGTGTTTGATCGAAATACTCTTTGCTGAGCAAAATTGAAGGGTGCAGCGTGCGTTGCTCACCGCGAACGGAGGTTACGCTGATTTCCTCAAGACTAAAGTCCTGCGCGGCACTACTCGCAAGCGCACTTTGCGTAAAGGACGCCACTAGAGCAGTGACCAACGTAATTTTACTCAGAACCGTCATTCGGGGCGCTATTCCAGCTATCTTCAAGAGTGCGCCAACCAACTGGTTTTGAGTAACCCAGCAGGTTGGGGAGGTCGCACTATAACCATGCGAGCAACAGATAGAAAGCCAACTTTGGTGGTGTTACACCGCACGTAAATACCATGATTGGCTTTCGGTGCTTGTCTGCTGCGGCCGCTGTGAACACGAACATGAGGCAAGCTGTCGCAGCTTTCCCCGATTTGACTTTGGTCAAGCTGTCGAGCCCTTGGGGTCGCTAAGTTGCGGCTACCTAAACGTGACTAAGGTAAGGGCCATTGGAACTCTTTTTTCAATATTGCGGTGCTGTGTTTGCAGCGAACCAAAGTTTGCTCCTGACATTATTTGTCGGCGGGCTGGTTGGTGGTTTGACGCATTGCAGCAGTATGTGTGGGCCATTTGTAATGGCTATGCAGCCTGCGCCAAACGGCGAAGGTGCCTTTGAGCGCGCACGTGGTGCGCTATTGCTGCCGTATCATCTGGGGCGCATGACCACCTATATGACACTTGGTGTTGGTGCGGCGCTGCTGTCTGGTGCACTGCTCAGCAAGCCCTTGCAGGTTGGTTTCACAATAGGGATGCTGATGCTGGCTGGCGCTGTTTTCCTATTGAGTGCGGTGCCAGCGCTGAAGGCGCGTGTTCTGCCATCAGCGTTCAGCAGCCGATTTGCTGTGATGGGGCGGCATATTGGTGCCCTCTCCAAACCCTTTTCACACATGAATAACAGTTTTGGCCGGTATGGCCTTGGCGTTCTGCTCGGCTTTTTGCCGTGTGGGATGCTGGCGGCTGCCCTGATGGCGGCTGCTTCAACCACTGAACCTCTTGCTGCGGCTTTTGCCATGGCAGCTTTCTGTGCCGGTACAGCAGTGCCGCTTTTTGGTGTTGGTTTCGGCGGGCAAGTCATTGCTGCGCGTTGGCCACACCGAATGACGGCGATTACCAGCGGTATGATGGTGTTCAGTGGAATCAGTTTGTTTGCCATTGCAGGGGGCATGATTAGCTAAGGACAAATCTATGACAGTGCTTGCAGAAAAACCGAATTATAACGACGAAATCGTGAAATTATTCACGATTGCAGCCGTTTTTTGGGGCGTGGTTGGCTTTTTGGTTGGCGTGTTTATCGCGTTCCAAATGGCTTTCCCGGCCCTGAATATTGGAGAATATCTGACGTTTGGCCGTTTGCGGCCTTTGCATACGTCGGCGGTAATTTTCGCCTTCGGCGGAAACGTTTTGTTTGCGACAAGCTATTTTGCTGTGCAGCGCACATGCCGCACCCGGCTTTGGGGTGATGGTTGGTCCAAATTCACTTTCTGGGGCTACCAGTTTTTCATTGTCATCGCGGCCCTTGGGTATGTGACCGGGGTAACACAGGCAAAAGAGTATGCGGAACCTGAGTGGTACGCCGATCTTTGGCTGACGTTTGTCTGGGTCGCCTATCTGATCGTGTTCCTTATGACGCTAAAGAAGCGGAAAGAACCGCATATTTATGTGGCAAACTGGTTCTTCCTTGGCTTTATCGTAACAGTTGCTGTTCTACACTTGGTTCAAAATATTTCGATCCCTGTGTCGCTCTTTAGTGCCAAGAGCTATCCGTTGTGGGGTGGCGTGCAGTCTGCCATGATTCAATGGTGGTATGGCCACAATGCGGTGGGTTTCTTCCTGACTGCGGGCTTTCTGGGCATCATGTACTATTTTGTGCCAAAGCGTGCAGGGCGCCCGGTCTATAGCTACCGTTTGTCTATCTTGCACTTCTGGTCGCTGATCTTCATGTATATCTGGGCGGGGCCGCACCACCTGCATTATACTGCGCTGCCTGATTGGGCCCAAACCCTTGGCATGACTTTCTCTATCATGCTCTGGATGCCGTCCTGGGGTGGTATGATTAACGGTATCATGACACTGTCGGGTGCATGGCACAAACTGCGGGAAGACCCAGTCCTTCGCTTCATGATTATCTCGCTTGCCTTCTATGGCATGAGCACCTTCGAAGGCCCGCTGATGTCCATCAAGGAAGTAAACGCTCTCAGTCATTATACCGACTGGACCATTGGTCATGTGCACTCTGGTGCGCTCGGCTGGGTGGCTTTCATCAGCTTTGGTGCGATTTATTATCTGGTGCCGGTGCTTTGGAAGAAGAAAGAGCTTTATTCTTTGAAGCTTGTAAACACGCACCTATGGATCTCCACGATCGGCATCGTGCTTTACATCGCTGCCATGTGGGTTGCGGGCATTATGGAAGGTCTGATGTGGCGCTCTTATGACGCTATGGGCTTCCTTGAATATAGCTTCGTCGAAACTGTATCCGCCAAGCACATCCTCTACATCATCCGTGGCCTTGGCGGTGTGCTGTTCCTCGGGGGCGCATTGATCATGGTCTACAACCTTATCAAAACGGTGCGTGGTGATGCCGCGCCCGCCAAACTTCCAGTGAACGGGGAGCCTGCCCATGTTTGAGTCCCATAAGGCCATAGAGAAAAACTCTATCCTGATGCTGATTTTTGTGGTGATCACCATCTCAATCGGCGGCATCATCGAAATTGTCCCGCTGTTTCGGATGGAAACCACGATTGAGCCTGTGAAGGGTGTACGCCCTTACACACCGCTAGAACTGGCGGGCTACAACGTTTACCTGCGCGAAGGCTGCTATGGCTGCCATAGCCAGCAGATCAGGCCACTGCGTGATGAAGTAGAGCGTTATGGTCACTACTCATTGGCGGCGGAAAGCATGTATGACCATCCTTTCCAGTGGGGGTCCAAGCGCACAGGGCCAGACCTTGCGCGTGTTGGTGGCAAATATTCTGACCTTTGGCATGTGCAGCATATGATCCGTCCGCAGGATGTGGTGCCGGAATCCATCATGCCTGGTTACGCCCACCTGATGGAAAAAGCGGTGTCGCTGGATGACATTCATTTAGACCTGAAAGTGAACCGCATGGTCGGTGTGCCATACACCGACGCGCAGATCGAAAACGCATACTCTGACGCGCTTGGTCAGGCGCTGGACGACAGCGACCTGCATGATGGCCTGTTTGAGCGATACAGCAAGGTCAATGCTCGTAACTTTGATGGTCAGGCCACAACGACAGAAATGGATGCATTGATTGCCTACCTGCAGGTGCTGGGCACCATGGCAGAGCTGAAAGACTATCAGCACGACGGCACAAAAAGGAGCGGGCAATGATTGATTGGCTCTCTGATAACGCTGGCATGACCGGCTTGCTGTTCTTCTTTTCTGTGTTTTGCGGCGTGGTGTTCTGGGCTTTCCGGCCATCAAAGAAAGAAGAAATAGAATCCTACAAATTAATTCCTCTCGAAGGGGATGAGCAATGAGTGACAAAAAACCAGAAATTGACGATTTCAGTGGTGTTGAAACCACAGGTCATGAATGGGACGGCATTAAGGAACTGAATAACCCAATGCCGCGTTGGTGGTTGATCGTTTTATGGATCACGATTATCTGGGGAATTGGGTATATGGTTGTGTACCCTGCATGGCCAACGCTTTCTGGCAAAGGTGAGCGTGGCGGCACTGAAGGCTCTTTTGGTTGGACGCAGTACAAGCAACTGGAAGAAAGTCAGGCTGAAATTCGTGCCCGTAAAGCGGCTTATCTGGAGCGGTTTGATGGTGCGTCTTTTGACCAGATCCGCAATGATGATGAGCTATATGCCTTTGCGGTCGCTGGCGGTGCCTCTGCCTTTAAAGACAACTGTGCAACTTGTCACGGTACTGGCGGCGCTGGTTCTGCGGGTTATCCAAATCTAAACGATGATGATTGGCTGTGGGGTGGCAGCATTGATGCCATCTATGACACCATTCGGTTTGGGGTGCGGGCGGATCATGATGAAACGCGCCTGTCCGACATGCCAGCGTTTGAACAGGTGCTAAGCGCAGAAGAAATAGACGCTGTTGCTGACCATGTTCTGCATTTCACTACGGATGTTGCACCAGACGCGGTTGGGGAAACACTCTTTCAGGACCAGTGTGCCCTTTGCCATGCTGGGGATGGTACAGGCATTGCTGAATTTGGGGCGCCAAATCTGGCGGACGCCATCTGGTTCTATGGTGACAGCAAGGACGAGATTATGGCGCAGGTGCGCAAACCCAAACACGGCGTGATGCCAACATGGGATACGCGGCTTGATCCTGCCACGCTTCGTCAGCTTGCAGTTTATGTGCATTCCCTAGGCGGCGGTAAGTAGACGTAAAGGCTTGTGTCATGAGTGATAGTGCAGCCCCGATTAAGTTCTTTGAAAAGAAAGAGCGCATATTCCCGAAGCGGGTTTGGGGAAAGTACCGCAAGATAAAATGGGCAGCGATGATTGCCCTGCTGGGTATCTATTATCTTGCGCCTTTCCTGCGGTGGGACAGGGGCTTGCACGCACCTGATCAGGCGATCCTGATCGATATGCCGGCACGGCGAGCTTATTTCTTCTTTATCGAGATCTGGCCGCAGGAAGTTTACTATCTGACAGGTATCCTTATCCTTGCTGCGGTGGCCCTTTTTTTTGTTACCAGCCTGTTTGGCCGGGTCTGGTGTGGCTATGCCTGCCCGCAAACAGTTTGGACAGACTTGTTTGTTTGGGTGGAGCGGATCGTGCAGGGGGACCGCGCGGCCCGTATGCGCCTTAAGAAAGCGCCGTGGAGTCTTGATAAACTCTGGAAAATGGCGGCAACCCATAGCTTGTGGTTGGTGATTGGCTTGTTTACGGGCGGTGCGTGGGTGTTCTATTTCAATGATGCGCCCACACTGTTGGAACAAATCATCCATTTGGACGTGCCAACGGGTGTGCTTGGCTGGATTGCGGCCCTCACGTTTTCTACATATCTGATGGCAGGTTTCGCGCGGGAACAGGTGTGTGTTTATATGTGCCCATACTCGCGTTTCCAAAGCGCGATGTTTGATAAAGATACCCTGATTATCACTTATGACGAAGATCGCGGCGAAAAACGCGGCAAGCACAAAAAGGGTGAAAGCTGGGAAGGGCGTGGTCACTGCATTGACTGTACGGCCTGCGTGCAGGTTTGCCCAACCGGTATTGATATCCGGCAGGGCCTTCAGATGGACTGCATTGCGTGCGGCTTATGCGTGGATGCCTGCAACAACATTATGGACAAGGTCGACCTGCCGCGCGGGCTAATCAGGTATGACACCACACACAATCAGGACGCACGTCGCGCAGACCCCGAAACCGCAGTTGAGCAGCCGCGCTTTCTGCGCCCTCGTACCTTCTGGTATATCGCTCTCCTGAGTGTTGTGGGCGGGATTATGCTCTATGGCCTGACCACTCGTGCGTCATTGGAATTACATGTTCAGCACGACCGTAACCCGCTCTATGTAACTCTGTCGGACGGTTCAATCCGAAATGGCTACAATATCAATATCCTGAATAAAACCCATGAAGACCGCACCTACCGCCTGAGCATTCAGGGACTGGAAGGCGCGGAGCTTAGGGTGCAGGGCGCTGGTCAGGTGGACGCTGGCGCGCTTCATGTATTTGCGGACAAGGTCGGGCATTACCGTGTGTTTGTAACGGCACCGAAACAAGTGCAAGCGAGAGCCGGTGTGGAGTTCCTGTTGCAAGAAGTCAGCGCAGGCAAAGTGAATGAGCCGCCAGCGTCAGAGCGATATGAGAGTATTTTTGTGAGTGCCCGAAAATGATGGAGGCAACCTTGGAACAACAAACCATAAGAAAAAGTGACAAGTTCATCCCTTGGTATTTTGTCGCTTTCTTTGTTGTGCTGGCTGCGATGGACGGTGTGTTTGTCTATTTGGCGACCAGTTCCCATACGGGGGTGGTGACCGACAACGCCTACGAGCGCGGACTTGCCTATAATGAAACAATCGCAGCGGCTGAAGAGAGCGCGGCGCTTGGCTGGCAGGCTGAGCTTGAACTGGTTGGCTCAGAACTACAGTTGAAAATTTCTGGCTCAGATGGTGCCCCTGTTAATGATGCATTGGTTAATGCGCTAGTCAGCCGCCCGACCCAGTCTGGGTACGATTTTAACGTACCGTTTGTCCCTGGGAGTGCGGGTTCCTATAGTGGGGAAGCGGCTTTTCCGCTTGATGGGCTTTGGAATGTAAGAGTTTTTGTGAAATGGAAACAGCAACAGTTTCAAATCAGCAAACAGCTCGTGGTGGGGCGCTAGCCTGCCTGCATTGTGGGCAACCAGCGCCGGATGGCCATGAGTTTTGCTGTTCGGGGTGCGAAGCCGCTTACGCTGCAAAAGACATGATCGCAGATGGGCCGCGCTTTGCTGCGCTGGCGCGCGAAGGCGATGACGGTAGCTTTACTTTGTCCCTTCAGGTTGAAGGCATCCACTGCGCCTCATGTATCCGCCTGATTGAAAATGCATTATTGGGTTCAGACTATGTAATATATGCCCGGGTCAATATGTCGACCGAGCGCCTGACCTATAGCTGGCGGGGTGAGCGGGCCGTGGGTGACAAACTGGCAGCAAAAGTCAGCAAGCTTGGCTATAAACTTTATGCACTTGATGAAGGTAAAATTGCAGCTGATGAAACTCAGAAATCTCTTTTGAGGGCAATCGCAGTGTCGGGGTTTGCAGCTGCAAACATGATGCTGATTTCCATTGGCCTCTGGTCATCCGAAGCTGAGGTCATGGGTCTTGCAACCCGTGACCTGTTCCACTGGGTGTCTGCACTCATTGCCTTGCCAACAGTTCTTTATGCCGGTCAGCCGTTTTTCCGTTCTGCCTTGTTGGTTCTGAAGGAAGGCCGCGCCAATATGGATGTGCCCATTTCGCTGGCGGTGGTTTTGGCAAGTGTGATGAGCCTGTCGGAAACCATGCGGCAAGGTGAGTATGTCTATTTTGACTCCGCAGTAATGCTGTTGTTTTTTCTGTTGATCGGGCGATATCTCGATGCGCGGGCCCATGGCCGAGCGAGAGAGCGGGCGTCCAATCTGCTTTCCAAGCTGGTTGGTGTTGCAACCATTGTCGACGAAAATGGGTTAACGCAAACACCTATTCGGGATCTGCGGGAAAACGACCTAGTGCTCGTTGCCAGCGGCGAAGCCATTCCGGCAGACGGCGTTGTTGAAAAGGGTGAAAGCGCCACCGACATGTCGCTGATCACCGGCGAAACGCTACCACAGGCAGTTTCAAAAGGTGCTTCTGTTTTTGCCGGTACGATCAATATTGATGCGCCGCTTTATGTGCGGGTTGCAAAGGCAAGCGAAGATAGTTTGCTTAGCGACATTGTGCGCCTGATGGAAACCGCCGAACAAAGCGGTGCAAGCTATGTTCGATTGGCGGACCGAGCTGCCCGACTTTATACGCCCGTGGTTCATGCAATGGGCGCACTTACCTTCATTGGTTGGTGGTTGCTGTTTGGCGCAGCCTGGCAAGTTGCCCTGCTGCATGCAGTTACGGTGCTTATCATCACATGCCCGTGCGCACTGGGATTGGCGGTCCCTGTTGTGCAGGTGGTCGCCAGCAGTAAGTTGATGCGTTCTGGCGTTTTGCTGAAATCCGGTGATGCGCTCGAAAGACTAGCCAAGGTTGATACAATCGTTTTCGATAAAACGGGTACTCTCACTCTTGGTTGCCCCCAGTTGCAAAGCGATAATCATACATCTGACCAGATGAAGCTGGCGGCATCTCTTGCCGTACAGAGCAAACACCCGCTATCGCTTGCGCTGTCCGCCGCTTATGAAGGTGACGTTTACGAGTTGCCAGTGATTGAAGTGCCAGGTTGCGGGCTGGAAGCCACATGGGAAGGGAAGCGCGTTCGGTTGGGCAGTCGAAATTGGTGCGGCGACGCGGAGGCAGAGCAAACTGCCAGTGCGATGGAGCTATGGCTGAACATTGATGGCGTGCCAGCTAATTGTTTCAGGTTTGCGGATATGCTTCGCACAGACGCAATAGATACCATCGAGGCGCTCATGTCCTACGGGCTCGATATTCGCCTGCTTTCGGGTGACCAAAAGGCCGTCGTCAGCGCTGTGGCGAATGAAACGGGTATTCAAAACTTTGCCGCTGAAGTGACACCATCCGATAAATATCAATATCTGAACGAACTGAAGCAGGAGGGACGACAGGTTATGATGGTAGGTGATGGCCTGAACGATGCGCCCGCGCTCGCGGCGGCAGCGGTTTCCATGTCGCCATCAACCGCGGTAGACATTGCGCAAAATACTGCTGACATCGTGTTTCAGGGGGAACGGTTAATGCCGGTGCTTGATACCATTCGCACGGCACGCTTTTCTACGCGTCTTGTGAAACAAAACTTCGGCTTGGCAGCGCTCTATAACATTGTCGCCATCCCGGCAGCGGTTCTTGGCCATGTGACGCCGCTTATTGCGGCGATCGCCATGTCAGGCTCGTCGCTGGTGGTGATTGCAAACGCCTTCCGCCTCAACCTGAAGAGCAAGAGATAGAGATGGATATTCTTATCTTCCTTATTCCGATTGCGCTGGTTCTGGGATTGTTGGGGCTTGCTGGATTTTTGTGGTCTTTGAAGACCAACCAATATGATGACCTTGACGGCGCAGCTCACCGAATATTACTTGATGATGACGAGTAATAAAATTTGACTTAAGTCAAATTAAATAATTGATTTAAAACAAAAAAATTTGATTTTGGTCAATCTAGGCGCCCTCTTCGAATGGTAGGTATGCCTCATAATCTAAACGTGAGGAAATGACATGCGTACTTCAGCAATTGTAAAAGCCATGACGTGTATTGCAGCCCTGCAATTGGGTGCGGGCGCGGTGAACGCTCAGGAAGAAACAAGCTCCTGGCAAATTCGTATCCGTGCAATTGATGTTGCCCCGGAAGAGTCAAGCACAACATCCATTGGCGGCGAAGCCCGTGTGGACAGCAGTATCGTGCCGGAACTGGATATTACCTATTTCTGGACCGAAAATTGGGCGACCGAGCTGATTTTGGCAACCAGTAAGCATGATGTGCGCGCGGTTGGTACCACGCTGGGTGATGTTGACCTTGGGAGTAAATGGGTTCTACCGCCAACCTTGACCCTGCAATATCATTTCAGCCCGGACGCGAGTTTCCGGCCTTATGTCGGTGCGGGCTTGAACTACACCTTCTTCTATAGCGGTGACTCCGGTGCGCTGGATTCCGTGAAGTATGACAATGGTTTTGGTTTTGCCCTGCAAGCTGGCGCAGATATCGAAATTGATGACAATTGGGCGTTTAACCTGGATGTTAAGAAACTGTGGTTGAACACAGATGTGGAAATTAACGGTGGGGCAGTGACGGCTGACGTTGATCTGGACCCTTGGGTGTTTGGTGCCGGTTTCGCGTATCGCTTCTAGGTGCCAGGAAAATCGGGAAAGGGCTGCTCTCCATCGAGCGGCCCTTTTTTGTTGTTGGGTAAGTCAGGGAAAGAAAGCTTAAGCCACTTGGGCGTGGCGATTTTGCTTGTCTTGCAGATACACATCAAAGGCAGCGCAAACCAGCCGCACCGCTTGCCGCGCGCCATCGGGGATAGTGATGGCTCCATTCTTAAATTCAACGAGGCCGCGCTCTTGCAGACGTTCGACGCTTGCCAAGGCGCCCTCAAAATAACTGGCGCGAATGCCGTGCTTTTTGCAGAATTTCACAAGGTCAATCTGGAAGTAACACATCAGTTCTTCAATCACTGCAGCGCGCAGTTTGTCGTCATCGGAGAGAGTTAAACCGCGCATGGTGGCCATCTCACCCCGTTCTATAGCTTGGTTATAGTCTTTGCTGACCGAGGTGTTCTGGCAATACCCTTGTGGATAGGCACTGATGGCCGAAGGGCCAAAGCCGATCAGTGCGTCAGCCACATCGGTCGTATAGCCCTGAAAATTACGCCGCAACGTTCCCACACTTTCGCTGGCAGCCATGGGATCATCTGAGCGAACAAAATGATCAAGGCCAATGGCTTTATAGCCCATTTCACCCAACGTGTTGGTTGCTGCTTCAAACTGGGCCAGCCTTTGTTCGGCGTCTGGCAAAGCGCTTTCATCAATCAGCCGCATATGCTTTTTCATCCAAGGTACATGGGCATAGCCAAACAGCGAAATCCTGTCGGGTTCCAGCGTTTTAGCCAGGTCCAGATTTTCAATCATATGGCCAACCGTTTGATGGGGCAGGCCATAGAGGAAATCCATATTGATACGGTTAATGCCATAACTGCGAAGCAGTTTGACGGTATTATAGACCACATGGAATGGTTGCCTGCGGTTGATGGCTGTTTGCACATCTACATGAAAGTCTTGCACGCCGAGGCTCGCTCGGTTGATGCCAGCGAGCGCGTAAGCAGCTACTTTGGCCTCTGTGACCTCGCGTGGGTCCAGTTCAATCGCGATTTCGGCGCCATCCATTACATTGAAATGAGTTCGGATTTCAGCCATAAGTCGGGCGAAATCTTCCGAGCCGATCATTGAGGGTGAGCCGCCGCCAAAATGGATATGCCGGACAGGCAATTTCCTTTTTAATTTGCTGGCGACTAGTTCGATTTCCTGCATCAATGTGTCCAGAAAACCAGAGACAATTCCGTAGCGTTTGGTGGCCCGGGTGTGACATCCGCAATACCAACAAAGTGTTCTGCAATAGGGAATATGGAAGTAGAGCGACAGTTGATTGTCCGCCTGTATGTTTTCCATCCATGCAGAAACGATGCTGTCCGTGGTTTTTTCGGTAAAATGCGGTGCAGTTGGGTAACTGGTGTAGCGTGGCACCTGCTTGTTTTCTGCCAGCAATGCTTGCTTTAGCGCGTCGTGTGTCTGCATGGGAATCCCTTTAATCCTTATCTCCTCTTCTATAACTGAATGCGCGGTTAGAGGGACTTGACGAAAGTCAACTACAGCTGTGGTTGAACGCGGTCTTATGTATGGGCTGTATCAGGAGTAACGGCCTTGTCGGAAACGAACACACAGGAAAACTATGAAGACTTGCTCCATGCTTATGTGAGTGTGTGCAACCGGGTTCTACAGGAAAACTGGAACCGCTTCCCATATAGCCATATTTGGCGGGCGGCAGAAGATGCCATGACAGGCCGTGCCGTTCGGTTTGCCGTTGTTGACGATGAACCAAAAGCCGAATGCACGGTATCGATGGAAGCGCAATGCCTCAGCGAAAATGAAGAGATGAAAGCTGGCGAAGCGCCGCTCATGCGGTTAAGTGCCCGCTATATGGCTGATGTTGTCGCGAACCCCGAGAAATACATTGGTGACCCATCGCTCATAGACTGGGCATGGCTGAAGCCACCAAAAGTTTGAACTAGTTCAGGTCACTACATGGAAATTCGTTGGAGCAAGCGCTGCAGGTGTATGTCGCCAGAGTGTTTATTCTGGGAATAAGCACCTTGGCGCCCTTGATGGTGATATCTGTCTCGTTACGAAGTTTGTTGAGCGCACGGGAGAAGGTCTCTGACTTCATGCCAAGCCGCGCAGCGATAAGCGACTTGTCATAAGGAAGCGTCAGGGAAATTGGCTCTGGCGCATTCAAATGACACAGGCGTAACAGGAAACACCCGATACGTTGCGAGGCATTTTGCAGGGTCAGGCTTTCAATTTCCTGAGTTTGCCTTAGCCGCAGTTTTGACAGGGCCGACACCATGGCAAGCGCCATCTGATGGTCTTCTTTAATGGCGGCTTTCAGCAAACTGCTGGGGATGCGGAGGGCCACCGTTTCCTCGATAGCGGCGGCACCAAACTGATGCACACCATTTTCAATGACTGCCGTATCACCCACCAACTGGCCCTTGGTGATCATATCGATAACTGCTTCATGGCCATCAACCGTTTCACGGAACAGTTTAAGCCAGCCGCTGACAATCACATAAATCCAGTCAGCCTCGTCATCCTGCAAAAACAGGATGTCGCCCTTGTGAAAGGTTTTCAACTGACTGGCTTTTGCGAAACGCTCCAGCAGTGTTTCATCCAGTTGGGAAAACAAGGTCAGTGACTGCAATACAGACTTGGCGGAGCCTGTGGCAGATTGATTGATTGTAGCCGCTTCCATCCCTAGCCTCATGGGAATTTGATTGAGTCTCTATGCTACGCTTTCCGATGGTTTTCAGCAACTGTTTCCAGTCTGTGTGACACTTTTGCGCATAGTATCCAAGTTGAGACATGCACAGGCTGGTGGCCTATGCGGAAACTTTGCGAACTCGTGTTTCAATCATGGTTGCAAAGGCGTCTGAAATTGCTTGCATATGGGGCTGTAGATACTCGAAAGTTTCTGCGTGCTTGAAACTGTGGCGCATGGCCGGGTTTAGTTCGAAGATAAGTACGTCACCGTTGTCGAGCAGGGTGAAATCAAAGCCGAAAAATTCAAGCCCGATGAGTTCCGGCAAGGATTGCAGTAACTCATAGGTTTCCTGCCCGATCACTGACGCCGGGTCATTCATGAATTTTTCTTCTTTTTCCACCATCCAGTCATAGTCAGCCATGAACACTTTGCGGTTGTCACCATGCACATTCCAGACTTGGTCAATATGATAAACCACTGGATAAAGCGTGCCATCAATTGCGAAGAAGCGCATCTTGCTATAGTGGCCTGCTTCAGATTTGTTTTCGACAAATTCAATCACATAGAAGCAATCGCCTTTGGTTTGCTCCAGATAGCTATCGAGCGCCCTGCGGTTGTTTACTAGTTCCGTAGAAACAGCCGTGTGGGTTCCCGTGCGTCTGATAATGAATGGATAGTTAAACCCGGCCTTTTCGATACGGTCGGCGATTTCTGTGGCTGAGTCATTTTCACTGTTAAATCGTTCGGTTCTCGGGAAACGAATACCAGGAATGGCGTTGAGGCGCTGATAATTGCCGTCACGGGTGGTTTTCAACACATTGCTTGGGTGGTTGATCACCACATCATGTGGGTGTTTGGCCAGATAGGCCTCAAGCGTTTTCAAGGACGCATATTCTGAATCTGCATCCGCAATATTATTAAGAAGCAGATCACCTGTGGTTTCTGGTAAAATCTGATCCAGATTGCTATCTGCAATCACATAGCGGTGCACATCGTAGTTTTCAGTATCGAGCAAGAAATTCAGCATGAAATGGCCGCCACTGCGATAGTGCTCATAGCGGCCATTGTTTGACAATCCTACCTTATAGTCTGTTTTGCTGAAGCCATTGAATAACAGGATTGCCCCTTTGGCACCGCCTTCCATTATGCAGGGTTCAATTTCAACCGGTTGTTCTCTGAAAAAATCCTTTAGAAACTTCCTCGATTTATCTTCTTCACCGGATGAGAAGTATAGCGCGCCTAGTCTGGTGTGGTCTTCATGGTTCGCGTCATCGAGTGCGATCAACTGTTCAAAAACTTTTATCGCGAGCTGAAAGCGGCCAGCCGTCATCAAGGTGTTGCCTAGGGCGCGTAGGTCATTGGTTGCTTTCCCCGCTGTAAGAGAGTTGTTGTCCACCCCGGCAAGATGCGTGGCTAACTCATAAAGCGTCGAAGACTCCTGGACCTGCATCGTGCCTGCCAGCATGTCTGCATGGCGGAACATCATGGCGATAAGTGTTTCTTTTGCCAGGCCCGCGTCAACAGGCGCTTGTGGGTCACGCGCTCCCACCGTGACAAAAGCCTCTGCCACTTCCTTGTCCAACTCGGATGGTGTGGTTTCTGCTATGTCAGATTTTTTGAAGAATGGCATAAACCGGCAGTGTCCCTGATCAGCAATGTGCTCGGCGCATGCTACGCGCCGAGCGGCCTCCTGATCAAGCCAGACTTTCTACGCTGCTGCTTGCTTTCTGAAACACAGCATATAGGCCGCAGGCACGAACACGAGCGTAAGGGCAGAGGCAAACGCCAAGCCAAACATCATAACAGCAGCAAGTGGTGACCACAGGTTACCACCAAAGAAGTAAAGCGGAGCCAGCCCCACAATTGTGGTGATGGACGTTAGCAGAATAGGGCGCAGCCGTTTCATGCCAGCATTCTTTATTGCGGTAACGATGCTCTCCGTTTTCATTTCAATGTCGATCTGGTCCACCAGAACAATCGCATTATTGATGATAATACCAGCGAGGCTGATGATGCCCAGCATACCGAAGAAGGACATGGGCTCGCCTGTCACCCAGAGACCGATAGGAACGCCTACCAATGCCAGTGGTACAGTCATAAAGATCACCAACGTTCTGCGGAGCGAATTGAACTGGAAAATCACTGCAAGGATCATCAACAGAAAGGCGAATGGTAAACCGTTGCCGAGCTTTCCGTATATTTCCTCAGCGTCCTGCAATTCACCACCAATATTGATGCTGAAATCGTCAGGCATCTCCAGCGCGTTCAGCCCGGGTTCAATATGGGCATAGAGATCCGCTGCCGTCAGGTCGGTGCTTTTGCCAGTGATGGTTATGGTACGAACCTGATCCTTACGCCGTATTTGTGAGTTTTCCAGTTGCGGTTTCAGGACGGCCAATTGCTCAAGCGGTGTCAGACTGTTGCCATTTCCGGGCAGGATAATATCCAGCAAGTCACCCACACTGTTTCGGTCCCGCTCGACGGAGCGCAGCATGATCGGAATGGTTTGGTCCGCATCTCTAAATTCGGAAATCTGAAAACCATCAAAATAAGCGCTCAGGATTTGCGCCATGTCCTGCGAGCTTAGGTTCAGCCTGCGGGCTTTATCCTGATCGATGTCGATGACAAATTTGACCAGCTTTTCACCCCAGTCATGTTTGTTGTCCTGAATGCCGGGCGCAGTGGCAAACAGGCGCTCAACTTCACCGCCCAGCGTGAGCAGCCGTTCAAGATCACTGCCGGAAATTTCAACTTCAACAAAGCCGGACTCGCTTGCGCCCATAGCGAGCCGTTTGATGGTAAAGCGACCTTCCGGCTGCTCTTCAAACAGATGGCGTTTCGCACGGGCGGAAAACCTATCAGCATCCTGCGAACTTTTGGTGTTCACCAGGAAAAAGGCGGTGGCAGGGTCAGGGTCTTCAGGGTTTAGGCTCAGGTAAAACCTTGGCCCGCCCGAGCCTACATAGAGAATATGGTCTTCGACTTCCGGGTTGATCTCTGCATTGCCAATCCAGTTGGATACCTCACCAGCAATCTGTTCGGTTGCTGAAATATCGGCGCCCTTGGGCAGGTCCATATAGATCAAAACCTCGCCGCGGTCGCTGGTTGGGAACATTTCGTTTGAAACAGATGCAAACAGCTGCACGGTGCCAACAATCGCCCCATAACTAAGCGCGATAACCAGACCCGCCCGCTTGACCGCGACCGGCACGATGCGGCCATAGGTTCGGGTGAGAATGTTGTCGGTCTCCTCTTTTGGTGCGGCTTCACCTGATGAACGCCGACGCAAAAACTTGGATGCGATAAGTGGCAGGAAATACATGGAGGAAATCCATGAGCCGATCAGGGTCAGTGCAACAACGGCACCCAGCGAAAAGGCATATTCCCCCTCTGCACCCACCAACAGGAAGAAGGGTGTGAAAGCGAAGATGGTGGTAAGGGACGAGATCAACAGCGGCATGGCAAATTGTTTGCCTGCGGCCATCGCAGCATCGTGCCTGCTGGACCCTTCGTCGATGCGCCTGAGGATGTCTTCAACAATCACCACACCGTTATCAACAAGAAGCCCAAGAGAGATAATCACGGCGGCAATAGAAATTTGCTCAAGCGCGATGCCCAGCATATTCATGCCCAGAAGCGTGAACATGACGGCAAAGGGAACGATTGAAGAAATCACGAGGCCCGAGCGAATGCCCAGAAACGACAGAACGACGAGCAGCACCACAACAAAGGTTTGCGCCACATTCGAAAGTGCATCGTTAATGGCGCGGGAAACGTCATCAGGCTGGAAAGTGGCAAAGTTAAACTCATACCCAATCGGTGTTTCCGCTTCAAAGGCACGTACTTTTGCTTGCAGGTCTTGGCCTACATCCTGAACGTCAAACGCTGGCTGCATTTGCACCGAAAGCACAAGTGCGGGCCTGCCGTTATAGAAGGCTGGCTGTTCCTTGGGGGAGACAATGCCACGCCTTACAGTCACGATATCATTCAGGCGCACGAAATCCCCACTTTGTGCAATTTGCGTCAGCATGGCTTCGATATCTTCAACGCTTTTGAAATCGCCGCTGGCTTCAAGTAGAATTGAATTACCATCGGCGTTCAATTTCCCTGCTGGCAAAATGATATTTTGTGCCTGCAAGTCATTAACAAGCGTGTTCACTTGCTCACCAATTGTGCCGAACCTGCGGGTGTCCAGTTCCAGCCAGATTCGTTCTTCCTGAATGCCTGAAATTTCCACCTTGGACACGCCGTTAACTGTGTAAAGTTGGCGCTGCAACTCCTTGGCTACCACTTCCATTTCACGGTAAGTGAAACCTTCGGCAGTCATGGCGATGGTGGCAATGGCCACATCACCAAAGTCAGTGTTAACAAAGGGGCCTTGTGTGCCGTCGGGCAGGTCGCGCTGCACGTCGGTCATCTTGTCCCTCAGCTCCTGCCAGATGGGGTCAAGATCAGTGACCTCATCCTTCAGGTTAACATAGGTTCGCATGCTGCCGGTTTTCAGCACGGTGTTGATTTCGTCAACTTCCTTGATTTCCCGAACCTTACGTTCGATTTTTTCTGCGATCAGGTTTTCAACCCGCTCGGGCGTCATGCCCGGATACCGGGCATCTACAACGGCAGTGCGGATCAGAATTTCCGGGTCTTCGCGTTTTGGGAAATCCACATAAAGCAGAATGCCCGAGATAACGAGCGAGACCATCAGTGCCAGAGTGAAGCGGGCTTTTCCAAGCCCAAGTTCTGTAAGAGATGTCATTGGCCCGGCCTCCTAGCGCGCGTCTGACAGACGGCGTACCTTCTGGCCATCGGTTAGATAGGAAACGCCAGCGGAAGCGAGCAATTCACCCTCTTCCAGGCCACCAACAACAATCACCTGATTTTCACGCACTCCCACAGTGTAGATTGTGCGGCGATTCACAGTTGATGTTTCCGGGTCGAACACGAACACCTCGGCTTGACCACCACCACCTTCGCGGAAGCTCTCGCCGTCTTGCAGGGTTTTGGAGCCCGAGAGGTGAATTGCATTCAGCGGCACCAAGAAGCCGATATTGCTGTTTTCAAGCAGGCTAACTGTGACCACCACATCAGCGGACATGCCCGCTTTCAGGCCCGGCAGCTCTTCTTCAAGGGCAACAACAACCGGGAAGGCTGAAACCTGCCCGGCGCGTGCGCCAAGTTCCTTAATGCGGCCATTAACAGTGCGGCCAGCAAGGTCGGTGATTTCAACCAGCGCTTCGTCACCAAGGCTCAGGTCATTAATAACGGTTGCGGGTACGGTAAATTCTACCTCATAGGCGTTTTCGCTGTAGAGCGAGACAACCGTCTGACCTGCAGAAACGTTGGAAAAGGAGCGTACTTCCACATTGGAAATGATGGCATCGAAGGGGGCGCGAAGAACAGCTTTTTCAAGGCGCTCAGTCGCGATTGCATATTGCTGCATCGACTGATCAGCCTGGCTTTCTGCACTGCGCAGATTGGTTTCTGACGTGTCGTATGCTGCCTGTGTCACGTTGCCAGTTTCAAGCAGGGTGGACATGCGCTGAAAATCGGTACGGGCGTTATCCAAACTCGCTTCTGCCTGATCAAGTGACGCGCGCGCCTGTTGAAGTTCAAGGCGCAGTGTTGTCTCGTCAATGGATGTGAGCGTGTCACCCGCGCTCACCCGCTGGCCGACCTCAAGGTCAACCTCGGTCAGCTGGCCGGAAATCTCGAAAGACATGGGCGTTTCGTCAGAAGGTTGAACGAGGCTTGGGAAACGCCGTTGCATGTTTTCCGCCTGTGCAGACACTTCAAAAACGCGCAAACCGCGAACAGGCGGGTCTTCTTGCGTTTGTTCTGCTTCACCGCAGGCAGCAAGTGCCAAGGCGGCGGCTATAGCGGTGAGTTTGACGGAAAAGTTAGGAAAGGTGCGCTCAATCATTTTTATGCCCCGATAAAATGCCCGGATATTTGGCGTGCAGGTAGATACGCCGTGGACATTTTACAAGGATTTGATTGTGTTTCCTATCTTTAAACTTGAACTGGCTAGTAGAGCGTGCCGCAATAAGGTTTGTTGATGGCCTCTGAATTGGCCCGGTGATCGATAACAATTTCGCCGTCTTTCAAGACGACTGTGACCCCCGAAATGATTGCGTTGATATCGGTTAGCGGGTCGCCGGAAACCGCCACAATGTCTGCGGTATAGCCTTCCTTGAGACGGCCCAGTTTATCGTCTTGCCCCAACAGCCGCGCCCCGTTCACAGTCGCTGTTTTGATCGCTGCAGCGGTTGTCATCCCTGCCGCGACAAAAGCCCGCAGCTCGCACGTGTTTTCGCCGAACCCGGTTAAAACAGCGTCAGACCCCATTGCAACTGTCACACCGGCAGCATGTGCTTGGCGTACGGTTTCCATATTGCGCCCAACAAAAACATGCAGGCTGGCCTGAATGAGCGGGCCATAGCCATACTCCCCGCCGTGGTCCGCGTAGTAACGATTATGGTCAATGGTTGGTACGTAAATGATGCCATTGTCGCGCATTGCTTCAATCTGTTGTTTGCTGATTCCGACAGGGTGATCAAGCGAGGTCACCCCAGCCGAGATTGCCGCATCCACAGCTTCCGGACCATATGAATGGACAGTGATGCGTTTGCCTGCTAACCGCGCAGCCTCCGCTGCACCCATAATGGCATCTGCCGTGAAGTAGGCCCGGCTGGTAAGGTCAGACGCGCTGCCTGTCGTGCCAAAAATCTTGATCCAGTCAGCACCCATGTCGATCCGCCTGTTGGCAGCGGCAAACATAAATTCCGCTGTCGCTGTTTCCATTCCTTCTGGTAGCGGGTCATTAAACGGGTGAATGCCGGGGCCAGACGTAAAGATGCGTGGGCCAGCAAGCTCGCCCGCATTTATCTTATCGCGCAGCTCAAAATCAAGATTTTGGTCTGCATTCAAGTCGCGAATGCTGGTGACCCCCGTCGCCAGGGTAAGAAGTGCGTTCCGTTTTGAGGCATCGTAACGATCTTCGCGGGACGCGGTGCCAAGCTCTGCCCATGCGTCGCCTTTTGGGCTTTCCGACAGACCGTAGGTAATATGGGTATGGGCATCAATCAGACCCGGCAGAGCGGTAAGGCCATCCATCACCACAAGCTCTGCGTCAGGGTGTTTGCCATCCAGTTCACTGCCGATTGCCACAATCATGCTGCCTTCAACAGCAATGTCGGTCGCCGTCAGGCGTTCACCAGTGCCGTCAACAATACTGTCAAAACGATAAATGGTTGTTTGCGCATAAACGCTGTTTGAAAACGCTAAGCCAGCAAGCGTAATGAAAATGGTGAAAAGTTTTTTCATGGCAGACCTTTTGATTTTCAGCTTCAATAGCCCACAAAAACACGCGCGGGTAATCACATTCAGGCGATTGAACCTAGTGAGGATAGACCTATACTTCAAATGAAGGCTGTTTTCTGGGGAGGGAGCACCATGCCATCATCTGCTGCGCCGTTGGCAACTGACTGGGTTGCCCATTTTACTGAGATTTCACCAAACAAGCTTGCAACTGTTGATCTTGCCAGCGGGCGAACACAGACCTATGCCCAAATGCATGAACGCGTTGGGCGGCTTGCTGCCTTCCTCAAAAGCAAAGGGGTGAGTGTTGGCGACAGGGTTGGGTTTCTTATGCTCAACTCAACAGATGTGATCGACCTGATACTCGCCATTTGGCGGGTTGGTGGTTCGGCTCTCGCGCTCAATTACCGGCTCACGGCACCGGAACTTGAATATATTGTCGGCGACGCGGCCCCAAGGGTGATGGTTTATGACACCGAGTTTGAAACTGTCGTTTCCGAGCTGAAAACGCTGATTGAAGTTGAACACTACATCGAGCTTGACGGCCAAGGCGGCGCGTCCAGCTTTGAAGAGGGTATTCGTGATAATGCCCCGACCTTCGAGCGTGTTGAACAGCCGCTGACCGACCAATGTATGTTGATGTATTCGTCTGGCACAACGGGTAAGCCGAAGGGTGTTATCATAACCCATGAGATGCTTCGCTATGCGCACTTTAATGGTGCGGCGCCAACCCGCGCCACTTCCGATGATGTCTGGCTTACCATCATGCCGCAGTTTCATATCGGCGGGCTAAATGTGACCAGTTTGCCCGCTATCTCCATTGGTGGAACAGCGGTAGTGATGCGAATGTTTGACCCGGATGTGACGCTGGATGCCTTTAATGACCCTGAGTTGAACATCAGCCATGTGATTGGTGTGCCCGCCATGTATAACGCCATGCGCTATTCACCAAAGGCCGCGACCACAGATTTTTCCCGGTTAAAAACGGTGCTAGCGGGTGGCGCGAGCGTGCCCAAGGAACTGGTTGAATGGTGGTACGGGCATGGTTTGCTGATACAGGATGGGTACGGCATGACTGAATCCGCGGCCAGCAACTGTTTGGCCACCAAAGCGGATATTCCGCGCATCACCGGAACATCTGGCAAGGCCGTTCAGTTCACCGAAATGAAAATAGTTGATGAAGACGGCAACCGTGTCCAGCGCGGACAGACTGGTGAGATTTGGATGCGTGGCCCGACGATCACCCCCGGTTACTGGAACAATGACGCGGCGAACGCAGAAGCTTTTGTGGGTGGCTGGTTCCGTTCCGGCGATATCGCCAAGCAGGATGAGGAAGGCAATTACATCCTGCAAGATCGTGCGAAGGATATGTATATTTCGGGCGGCGAGAATGTTTACCCGGCTGAGATTGAGGGCGTGCTTTACGCTATGGAAGAAATTCAGGAGGTTGCCGTCATTGGCATTCCCGATGAGAAGTGGGGTGAAACGGGCTGTGCTGTTGTGGTGTTGTGCGAAGGCAAAAGCCTGACCATTGACCATATTCGGGCGCATTGTGAAAACTCGCTCGCCCGCTACAAGCACCCCATGGTTATGGTGACAGTTGATGCGTTGCCCCGAAACGCGACGGGTAAGGTCAAAAAGTTTGAGCTTCGGGAAATCGTGCCCGACCTCATAAACGCGCAGCGTTGAATAGGGGGGTATCATCAGCGCAGCCAAGGGGCATATGTCGAGTGTTGAAGACTGGAGCGTTTACGCAGCGCCAGTGAATTCGCTTCTGCTGGCGGCGGAACAGTTGGGGGCGAGCAAGACAGAATTGCTGGCGGCGGCAAAGCTGGATGCTCCAAGTTTGGATAATCCGGAAAACCGAATTCCCGTAACTGACTATTTTCGATTGTTCGACGTGGTGGTATCGGCAACAAGTTGCCCTGATGTCGGACTGTACGCCGGGCGTATCAGTTATCTGAACGGACTTAACCTGCAACTCTATATGGCGACCATTTGCCATACGTTTCGGGATTATCTGAACCTCATGCCCAGTGTCTTGAAGATGTGGGGTGATATTGGCGAAGTAAAGATTGCTGCTGACGAGCCGTTTATTCGGTTGGAATGGCGCCCACTTGACCCAGTAACCAGCAAACGGCGACACTTGAGCGACGTGATGCTTTCGGTAAGCGCCATGATCGTCGACAGCTTGTGCGTGATGCCCAACCCGGTGTTGAAAGCATGCGTGACATACCCGGAACCTGAAGATACCAGCTTGCTGGTTAAAATGCTGGGGCATGACATCGAGTTTGATGGCGACATGAGCTGCCTTTACTTCGCTCGGTCTTCTCTCAAATTGCCTCTCGTGCAACAGAATTACCGCCGGGCTGCTGGGAGCGTTATTCCGTTTGCCGATTTGTTCGATGGTAAAGACCCGAGCGATAAGTTTTGGTCCAGACTGCGACAGAGCATCGTGCGTCTGTTACCGCTTGGTGATCTGGCGATTGACGCCGCCGCCAAAGATATGAACATGTCGGCCCGGTCGCTCCAGCGTCATTTGCAGCAACGCAAAACGAGCTTTCGCCATGAAGTGCGCTCTATTCGTGCAGAGCTGGCGGTGCGCTACCTCAGTGATCCTACCGTCACCGTAACCGACACTGCGTTTCTGCTTGGGTATAGCGACCAGGGTGCTTTCTCCGCCGCTTTTAAAAACTGGCATAACTGCGCACCGAGCGACTATCGAACGAAACTCGATTTGGCGTAATTATGCTATAATATGGCGCAATATCACATGAATATGGTGCTGTTTTCACGTATTCTGATCATTGCCACTAGCTAATGGGAGAGAGCGATGGCGCTGGATTTTGATATCTCAAGATTGCCAAACCCTTATCTTACCGAGGATCATGAAGCATGGCGTGATCAGCTCCGCCGCTTTTTCGATACAGAGGTGACCCCA
Organism: Kordiimonas sp.; assembly: GCA_965199355.1. Classification (GTDB taxonomy): domain Bacteria; phylum Pseudomonadota; class Alphaproteobacteria; order Sphingomonadales; family Kordiimonadaceae; genus Kordiimonas. Next base: position 203,974 of record CBDARB010000015.1, on the reverse strand, counting down.
TATGCTGATGATTGGGATGAAGCAGGTCATATCCCGGGCGAGCTTTGGCTGAGAGCAGGTGAAATGGGCCTGCTGGGGCTCGGGTATCCGGAAGAATTCGGCGGCACGTCTGAGGGCATCGACATCTGGTATAAAAATATCGTCAGTGACGAGTTTGCCCGCACCGGTGTTGGCGGGGTTGCCGCATCACTGATGGTACATAACATCGGCTTGCCACCTGTTATCAATTTCGCACAAGATCATATCAAACAGATGGTTGCGCCGCCTGTTTTGCGCGGCGAGAAGAACATATCACTTGGCATTACAGAGCCCGGTGCCGGTTCTGACGTAGCGCAGCTTGCAACTACTGCTGTCCGTGACGGCGACCATTATGTGGTTAACGGCTCTAAAACCTATATTACAGGAGGCATGCGGGCGAATTGGGTGACAACGGCGGTGCGCACCGGCGGTGAGGGGGCAGGCGGTGTTTCAACCCTTTTGATACCTACTGATAACGAAGGCTTCTCCCGCACCGCGCTTGACCGAAAGCAGGGCTGGTGGGCGTCTGATACGGCAACCCTGTATTTCGACAATGTTCGTGTGCCTGTTGATCATTTGATTGGCGGAGAGAACCGGGGTTTTGCCGTCATCATGCGTAACTTTAATGATGAACGCATGGCCATGGCCTGTGGCATGGCGGGTGCGGCGCGTGTGTGCTTGGAAGAAGCCGTTAGCTGGGCGCAGGACCGCAAAACCTTTGGCAAGCGCCTTGCCGACCATCAGGTGATCCGCCACAAAATCGCAGATATGAAGATGCGGATAAATGCCACTGAAGCCTATATTCAGCTTATCTCCAAAATGATCATCGACGGGCAGGAGCCCGCTGGTGACATCGCACTGCTGAAGGTTCAGTGCAGCCAGACGATGGAGTTCTGTGCGCGGGAAGCCATGCAAATCCTCGGTGGTGCAGGCTACATGCGCGGCAACCGGGTTGAGCGCATCTACCGTGAAGTACGGGTTAACGCGATTGGCGGTGGCTCCGAAGAAATTATGCGTGACCTGGCGTCACGCCAATATGGCCTTTAGGGGGTAGTTTCATGAAACTTTGGCATTGCCACAACGCACGATCGCTCCGTCCGCTTTGGGCGCTTGAGGAAATGGGCCTTGAGTATGAACTGGAAATCTTACCGTTTCCGCCACGTATGTTCAAAAAAGAGTTTCTGGGCAGCAATGTGCTGGGCACAGTGCCTTACTTTGAAGACGGCAATGTGAATATGACGGAGTCGTCGGGCATCTGTCATTATCTGGTGGAAAAATATGACCAGAAAGACTTTGGCCTGACACCAGCGGACGCAGAATACGGCGACTATCTTAACTGGCTGTACCACAGTGACGCGACGCTGACTTTCCCGCAAACCATAGTGCTGCGGTATTCGATGCTGGAGCAGGGTGACAGACGCTTACCTCAAGCGGTAGAGGATTATTCGGCCTGGTATCTGGCCCGGTTGCGGCGACTGGATGCACACATTGAAAGCCGCGAATTTCTGTGCGCTGGCCGTTTTACCATTGCAGACATTGCAGTTGGTTATGCGCTGCACCTTGGCCAGACGCTTGGCCTTGATAAGCACTATACCCCTCAGGTTCAGGATTATCTTGCCCGGCTTCAGGCTCGGCCCGCTTTCCAGCGCGCTTCCGCGCTTGGCGCAGAGACAAGCGTATTTAAATAGGAGTATTCCATGCGTTTCACGGCAGAACATAACGCCATCCGCAACACGGTGGCTCAGTTCGTTGAAAAAGAAATCAATCCTTATGTGGGCGAATGGGAAGCCGAAGGTATTTTCCCGGCCAAGGAGGTGTTCAAGAAGCTTGGTGACCTTGGCATGCTTGGTATCCACAAGCCCGAGGAATACGGTGGGCTTGGTCTTGATTATAGTTACCAGACGGTTTTCTCGGAAGAAATTGGTGCTATTCGCTGCGGCGGTGTGCCTATGGGTATCGGTGTGCAAACCGATATGGCAACGCCTGCGCTTGCGCGTTTTGGCAGCGATGAACTGAAGCGTGATTTCCTCGCGCCGTCCATCACCGGGGATGCTGTATTTTCAATTGGCGTTAGCGAGCCTCATGCCGGGTCCGACGTGGCAGCGATTAAAACCACAGCACGCAAGGACGGTGATGACTACATCATCAATGGCACCAAAATGTGGATCACCAATTCCACACAGGCGGACTATCTCTGCCTGCTCGTCAACACCAGCGACGACCCGATGCACACGAACAAGTCCCTTGTTATTGTGCCAACGGATACGCCCGGCATCAGCTTCTCGGAGCGCCTTAACAAGCTTGGTATGCGGTCCAGCGACACAGCACAAATCTTCTTTGATGATGTGCGGGTGCCGCAGCGCTACCGTATTGGTGCGGAGGGCGCCGGTTTTACCTATCAGATGCAGCAGTTCCAGGAAGAGCGGGTGTTCGCTGCCGCCAATACCCTGAAAGGGCTGGAAAACAGCATTAATGACACCATTGAATATACCCGCGAGCGCAAGGCATTCGGTAAATCCATTCTGGATAATCAGGTGGTGCATTTCCGGCTTGCAGAACTGCAAACCGAAGTCGAACTGTTGCGGGCGCTAACCTACGATGCGGTTGAAGGATACATCAACGGTGAAGATGTGACGCGCAAGGCGTCGATGGCCAAGCTGAAAGCTGGCCGGCTTGCCCGCGAGGTAAACGACGCCTGCCTGCAATATTGGGGCGGTCAGGGCTTTATGTGGGATGCGGGTATTGCGCGGGCTTATCGCGACAGTCGTCTTGGCTCCATCGGTGGCGGTGCGGACGAGGTGATGCTTGGTATCATCTGTAAATATATGGGTACGCTTCCTGATCGCAGGCGCGGGTAGGAGTGCAGCATGGCCATTATTGAAAGTACACTTGATACCTCGTCAGGCACCTACGCCAAGAATCATGCCGCGATGTTTGATGCCGTTGAAGAGTTCCGCAGCATTGAACGGCTGGTGATTGAAAAGGCGGAGGAAAAGGCACCGCGTTACATAAAACGTGGGTTTCTGCCACCGCGTGAGCGCTTGAACCTGCTTCTGGACCCTGGTGCACCGTTTTTGGAACTGTCTACGCTGTGTGGTTACATGCAGCAGGGCGACAAGGACGGCAGCGGCGCTGGCGGCAGCTGTATCACCGGCATTGGTTACGTGAACGGTGTGCGAGTGATGGTGATGGCCGATGACTATCTGACCAAAGGTGGCACCATCACGGAACTGGCGGGCAAAAAGCGGCGACGGATGCTTGACCTGGCGCTTGAGAATAAATTGCCCCTCATCACTTTGGCGCAAAGTGGTGGCGGTGATCTCAAGTCACTTGGTGATTTCTTTGGCCCGTCTGGCGCAGGTTTTGCCATGCAGGCGCGCCTTTCTGCGGCGGGTATTCCGCAGATCACTGTTGTACACGGCAGCGCCACAGCAGGCGGCGCGTACCAGCCGGGATTGTCGGATTATGTGGTTATGATCCGCAAGCAATCGACCGTGTATCTCGCGGGGCCGCCGCTTTTGAAAGCTGCAACCGGTGAGATCGCGACAGACGAAGAAATTGGCGGCGCGGAAATGCATGCTGAAGTGGCTGGTACTGCTGATTATCTCGCTGAAAATGACGCCGACGGTGTGCGTATTGCACGCGAAATTACCGAAAAGCTTGGCTGGAATGATGATATACCGTCCACGCCCCCCAAAAAGTTCAAAGAACCACTTTATCCCGCAGAAGAACTCCTGGGCCTTGTGCCGGAAGACCCGAAAACGCCGTATGACCTACGAGAGATTATCGCCCGTATCGCGGATGGGTCAGACTATCTGGATTTTAAAGCAGATTTCGATTTGGGTACAGTGTGTGGTCAAATCACCATTCAAGGTATGGCTTGCGGGGTGATTGGTAACAATGCCCCGATCACTGCCAAGGGTGCAGCCAAGGCGGCGCAGTTTGTCCAGCTTTGCGAGCAATCAGGCACACCGATCCTTTTCATGCATAACACTACAGGTTTCCTTGTAGGAACGGAGCCTGAGCAGGCCGGCATCATCAAGCATGGGGCCAAGCTTATTCAGGCGGTAACGAATGCTCGTGTGCCAAAAATAAGCGTGGTTGTTGGCGGCTCATATGGTGCCGGCAACTATGCCATGTGCGGGCGCGGTATGGACCCACGCTTTATGTTTGCTTGGCCACGCAGTGTTGTTTCTGTCATGGGGCCAGCGCAAGCGGGCAGTGTGATGCGCCAGGTTGGTGAAGCTAAGATGGCGCGCCACGGTGCGGTAAACCACGAGCTTCTTGACGCTATGGAAAAGGATGTAGTCGATACCATGGAAGCCAAGTCCCGTGCGCTCGCCAACACGGCGCGGCTTTGGGATGACGGCATGATTGACCCACGCGACACCCGGGCCATTGTTGCCTTTGCGCTTTCGGTATGCCGCGAAGCTGATCGCCGCCCGCTCAATCCAAACAGTTTTGGCGTAGCGCGCCTTTAGGAAGGGGGATTTGATGATGACTTTACCAGCTTGTGAAACCCTGCTTCTGAACCGCGATGGCGGTGTGCTTTATGTGACGCTCAATCGACCCGAAAAACGCAACGCCATGAACGATACACTTGTGCGGGAGATGCGTGAGGTGTTCGCCTCAATCCATGATGACCGCAGTGTTCGTGCGGTAGTGCTGAAAGGCACAGGCGGTAACTTCTGTTCGGGCGGCGATATCTCCAGCATGAATGAACGCTCTGCACCCGATGCGGATGCCAAAGCCATCATGTGGGAATTTAACCGAAATTTTGGCCGCATGATCACCGAAGTGAATGCGGCCCCGCAAGTGGTAATCTGCTGTCTTGAAGGTGCGGTGCTGGGTGGTGGTTTTGGCCTCGCCTGCATCTCCGATGTGGCCATCGCTGATGTTGGGGCAAAGTTCGGTATGCCGGAAACCGGCCTTGGCATTGTTCCGGCCCAGATTGAACCCTTTGTGGTTAAGCGCATTGGCCTGACACAAGCGCGCAAGCTCGCGCTTCTGGGTGACTGGGTCGACGGGGTGAGGGCCGAACAGCTTGGCATCGTGCATATGGTCACCGACGGGCCAGAGGCAATGGAGGCAGCGCTTGCCAAGGTGCTGAAGTCGGTTAAGCGCGCAGCACCCGGCGCAAACGCGTTAACGAAGAAATTGTTCCTGCTGGTTGGTGAAATGGAAAACGAAGCCCTGCTGGATAAGGCCGCAGACTTTTTTGCCGAAGCACTGGGCAGCGACGAAGGGGCAGAAGGCACGCGGGCCTTTGTTGAAAAACGCAAACCTTACTGGGCGGAGGATTAAGCCATGGAAAAGATCCTGATCGCCAACCGAGGTGAAATTGCCGTGCGGGTCATCAAAACGGCCCGCAATCAAGGCTACCGAACTGTTGCGGTTTATAGCGATGCAGACGCGAGCGCATTGCATGTGGAGATGGCTGATGAAGCCGTGTGCATTGGCCCAGCCCCGGTGGGGGAAAGCTATCTGTCTATCGAAAAGATCATTGAGGCTGCCAAGCGAACCGACGCGGACGGTGTTCATCCCGGCTACGGTTTCTTGTCAGAGAATGCTGATTTTGCGCGGGCGTGCGCTGACGCCGGCTTAGCCTTCATCGGCCCTTCGGCGGAAGCAATTGAACTGATGGGCAGCAAGCGCCTGTCAAAACTTGCCATGATTGAAGCAGGTGTTCCTTGCGTGCCCGGTTACAGCGGGGCGGACCAGAGTAATGAAACGCTCGCTGCTGAAGCTGGGAAGATTGGTTATCCGCTCATGATCAAAGCATCAGCTGGCGGTGGTGGTCGCGGTATGCGATTGGTGGAAAGCGCTGGCGAGCTTGCTGCCAATATCTCTACTGCTCGTTCAGAAGCAGAAAATGCTTTTGGTAGTGGTGAGCTAATCCTTGAAAAAGCGGTGCTGGAGCCACGTCATATCGAAATTCAGGTGTTTGGCGACACGCATGGCAACATTGTGCACTTGTTCGAGCGAGATTGCTCCATCCAGCGTCGCCATCAGAAAGTGGTCGAGGAAGCCCCGAGCCCCTTCATGACCGATGAATTGCGCGCCGCCATAACCAAGGCGGCGGTGGATGCCGCCAAAGCCTGTAACTATGTCGGGGCAGGCACTGTCGAGTTTCTGGTCGACAAAGAGCGCAACTTCTATTTCCTCGAAATGAACACTCGGCTTCAGGTGGAACATCCTGTAACCGAGCTTGTCACAGGACAAGACCTTGTGGCGTGGCAACTGAGTGTGGCTGAGGGTGAGACGCTGCCTCTCAAACAGGAAGATATTTCACTTGGCGGCCACGCCATCGAGGTTCGACTTTATGCTGAAGACCCTGCGCAAAACTATTTGCCGCAAACAGGTGAGGTGCGAAAGTGGCATGTGCCCGAACGGGAAGGCGTTCGTGTTGACCATAGCGTGATGAAAGGCCAGCTGGTAACCGCACATTATGACCCAATGCTTGCCAAAATCATGGGATTTGGACCAAGTCGCAGTGTTGCGCTCAGGCGTCTCAAATCCGCCTTGGCTGACACAGAACTGTTTGGCTTTGTGCACAATCGCGCTTTCTTGCGGGAGGTTGTGTCGACCCCTGCTTTCGCTGATGGTGCTGCTACAACAGCGTTCCTGAGCGAAAACCCGGTGACACATGCGTCTGGTGAAGCATCTGGAACGGCGTTTTTGCGTGCTGGGCTTGTGCTTTTTGCAGATGGACCGCAAACACAGGCTGGTTGGCAAACAACAGCCGGTTTCAGCGCCCAATTCGTTTTTGATACGGATGCGGAACAAATCGCTGTTTCGGTGGTTCGCCGCAGCGCGTCATACACCGTCACTGTCGGCGAAAAAGTGTTTATGGTTGAGGACGTAAAGGTCTCGTCCGGCCAAGGCATATATGTTGAAGATAATGTCCGCCGTCGCTTCAGTTTTGCGCGAGACGGGCAAACTGTGTTCCTTGATGATGCATCCGGCCATCATGCTCTTCGAAATGTTACGCATGACCCTGCATCTGCTCAGGCAGGAACCGATGATGGTCAGGTGAAGGCCCCCATGGACGGGGCCATTGTGGACGTAAAAGTTACTACCGGTGATCAGGTTAAGAAAGGTGACGTGCTTGTCGTGATGGAGGCCATGAAAATGGAACATTCCCTAAAGGCTGGCGCAGACGGTGTGGTGGAAGCCATCAGTGCAAACGCGGGCACGCAGGTTAAAAGCAAACAGGTGCTTGTGACCGTAAAGCCGGAAGGGGAAGTATGATGGCAGACAAGACTGTGCGCATTGGCGGGGCTTCCGCCTTTTACGGAGACAGCCAGCTTGCGGCCCGTCAGCTTGTTGACAAGGGTGATGTTGACTATCTGATCTTTGACTATCTGGCCGAAGTCACGATGGCGATCCTTGCGCGCGCTCACATGAAAGACCCAAGCTATGGCTATGCGGTTGATTTTGTGACCGTGGCGATGAAGGACGTGCTGGCTGACTGCGCTAGGAAAGGCATAAAAATTGTCGCGAATGCAGGCGGCGTGAATGTGCCCGGCTGTATCAAGGCGCTTGAGACTCTTTGTGAAACTGAAGGACTGAACCTGACGATTGCCGGTGTTTACGGCGATGACTTGTCCGCACGGTCGGGCGAGCTGAGCGATGCTGGCATGCCTGATATGGATAGCGGCAAACTGCTGCCTGGCAAGCTTGCAAGCACGAATGCATATCTTGGCGCGCAGCCGATTGCTGATGCGCTCGCTGCCGGGGCCCATGTGGTTGTCACAGGCAGGGTGGTGGATAGCGCGCTTGTGCTTGGTCCGCTTATTCATGAATTTGGCTGGTCGATGACCGACTATGACAAGCTGGCCCAAGGCTCGCTTGCGGGGCATGTGCTTGAATGCGGCGCGCAGTGCGCTGGCGGTAACTTCACCGATTGGCATCTGGTGCCCGATTATGCCGATATTAGTTATCCGGTTGCAGAAATTGAGGCGGACGGCAGCTTTACCGTGGGTATTCCGCCTGAAACCGGCGGGTTGATCAACCGCGGGTCTGTTGGCGAACAAATTCTGTATGAAATTGGTGACCCGGCAAACTATCTGCTGCCGGATGTGGCGTGCGATTTCACAGGTGTTCAGCTTGAAGAGGTTGGTAAGGATAGGGTGCGGGTAACCGGTGCAAGGGGCCGTGCGCCCGGCGAAAACTATAAGGTTTGCGCCACCTATGCGGACGGTTTCCGCCTGATGGGGAGTTATTTTCTGGCAGGACCAAGAAGCGCTGATAAGGCGCGCACAGGCGCTGAAGCATGGGTACGGCGTGTGCGCAAGGCATTTAAAGAACGCGGCGTGTCAGACTTTCGCGATGTCTCCATTGAAGTGATTGGCTCGGAAGCGGTTTATGGCCCGCATGCAACGAACGGCGGCACGCGCGAAGTGATGTGTAAGTTCGGCTTGCATCATGACGACCCCAAAGCGCTCGCGTTTGCGTCCGCCGAACTTGCCTATTTGGGCACCTCGGGCACACCGGGCATGAGTGGTCTTGGCGGCGGCAGGGTGAAACCCCAACCCTTGATGCGTGTTCATTCGGGGTTGATCAAAAAGTCTGATGTGCCGGTAAAGGTTCAGGTTGCCGACCAAATTATTGCCGAAGAACCGTATGATGTGGGTGAAAACTCAAATCTGGCAAATGGTCCGGACATGCCCATTTCGCCAGCCGAGGTGCAGGATGATTGGGTTACCGTTCCGCTGGAGGCGCTGTGTTATGCCCGCAGTGGCGACAAGGGCAATAAGGCCAATGTGGGCCTGATGGTGCGCGACGAGAAATACTTGCCAATCCTTGAGGGGCAAGTAACTGCCGACGTGGTAGCGGATTATTTTGCTCATCTGATGGATGGCACTGTGTCGCGCTATGCGTTGCCCGGGTTTGGCGCCTATAACTTTCTGCTGACCGAGGCACTTGGTGGCGGGGCAACTGCCTCTATCCGTATGGATACACAGGGCAAGGCATATGGCCAGATGCTGCTGTCTTTGCCGGTCAGGGTGCCGCCAGAATGGGGATTGGCCATAGAATAAGGGCCGGTACCGAATAACAGAAAATCACTCAAACTCCCTGCTTCTCGGCTAGTACCAGATATCGTTTGGGTGTGTTTGGGTCGATGCCATCAAATGGCCAGCAGGTGATCAGCATCATTTGGTCTTCTGCTGGCGGCAATAAAACACCTTCCCGCAGATCATAGATACGTGTGTTCGTGACCCTGTAGGTATCCCGGCTGTTGAGGGTTTCGAACATTAGTTCTTCACCGACCTGCATGGCTTCAAGCACTGAAAAATGCGTGTCCCTGTGGCCTGAAATGACCAGCGGGCCTTTCTGGTCATATTCCTCATGCCTGCCCGCGCCAAACGCCATCGCCTGCCCGGTGGCGCGGTCGAGCACATGGACAAGCTCTTCACCAATCAGCAGTTTGCCGATAACGGCGAAATCAGCCCATGACCATGGTTTGGTGGGGGTGTTCTCCTCCACCGCCCGTTCATAGGCCCTGTCCATCAGGCCGTAAGCGAGTTCGGCCTTTACGGGTATCCAAAAGCCTTTGGCGAGGAAAACCGCGCCCGAAAGCGCGGTCAGGAGTGCTGTCAGGCGCACGCCCTTCATGCGGTTGCAGCTTTCGCCTGCCGGTTCCATGCAACCAGTGTCATGGAGACGAGCAATAGCAGGAAGCCAGTCAGTATATAGAGGAACATGGGCGACGCTGTGCCGCGCGGACGGACCGCAAGCTGCTCCGTTGACAAGGTAGCAGGGTCAACCAGACCACGGCTGATGGTCATGCGCTTTCGCTTGGCCCAGTCCATCCCGGCAGGCAGGTTGCTGGCAACCTCCCGCTTGAATAGCGGGTCGTTGAGGGGACGTGCGGCTTGTTTTTCAACGGCCACAAGGCTCGTAAAATCGCTAACCAGATGATAATCAAGCGCCAAGTCTAGTATCTCATTACGGCGCGCCTTTTGTGCCTCGGTTCCATATTGGCCGATATAGCTGCGGTTTACGGCCTGTATTTTACGGCGTGCCCAAAGGTTTGCGACGCCAGTCGCCTTGCCCGACTGGGCTGCCGGAATTGCTGTGGACCATGGGGTTCCGTCCCGCATGCCGCTGATGATCAGGTCATCACTCGGTATATCGCCTTTCAGTGCAACCACAATGGGTTCACCGTTATAAAGATCCGGTAGCTTGGCCGGTACCAGAACCGTATCTTCCGGTAAGCCCTGAATCTCGATATCGGTAATTTGCGGACTTTCAATTTTTGCAAACAAACCGGCCATGGCGTCCATCACATTATCCTGCATGGCAATATTGATGAAGGTGCCGCGCCCGAAATGAGCAGCCTCTGTCATGAAATAGCTGTTGGGTGCGCTGCCGATGCCAACGGTAAACAGGCGAGCAGACCCAAGCCCTTGTTTGATTTGATCCATCAGCGCGGTTTCATTGCCAACCGCACCGTCCGTGACAAAAATAATCTGCCGTAATGGGCCGTTTTCATTTACCTGCGGTTTATTGAGTGCAAGAGCGAGCGCCTCTGACATTTCGGTGCCGCCATCAGCTTCCACATTACCGATGAAATCCAGCGCAGCATCAATGGTGCGATCATTCACCGGTTCGCTCGCGTTAAACAAGGGGTAGGCCACGTCGCTGAATGCAATCAGGTTGAATGTGTCACTGTTTTTTAGGCGCAAGATCGCGCGGCGAACGGCGGCTTTGGCATGCCGAATTGCCTGCCCGCTCATGGAGCCGGATTTATCAAGCACAATGATCAGCTCGCGTGGTGGTGCCACACGAATGGCGGTATCATCAGTTGAGGGCATAACCATCAAAAGCTGGTGTTTGCCTGCATGGGTTTCTTCCTCGAAAACACCAATCTGCGGCACGCGGCTTGTTTTTGGTGTCCAGCGCAGGACAAAATCCTGATCAGCCGGTGTTGAGCCGTCTGCAAGGCGGATAGCGGCCCGACGATCTTCCTGAGTGACCGAGATGTCATGGCTCGGGCTGCCCAGTGTGCCAATCTCAAAACCGGGTTGAAGATTGATGGCGAGCGAAACCGGATTGTGGCCAGCACCAGCGCCGCCCACCCACGCGGGTGTAATTTTGCTGCCGTCGGGAACTTCGTCAGTGTCAAAGCCCCAGCCTGCACGGGCCTGACGGTCATCAAGGGCAATGCCCGGGTTATAGCGCGGACGCACCACCATGGGGAAACGCAGCTCAAACACATTGTCGCGTGGTTGAACCATATCCTGATATTCAATCATTACTCTGATGGTTTCACCGGGGCCAATGTTGGCGATACGTGTGGAAAAAATATTTGGCCGCTGTTGCACGACAAGGCTGGCGCGCTTGCCTTCTTCTCGGGCTTTCTCGAATGTGCGTTTGGCTTCGGCTTTTTCCTTGATCTCGCCTTCTATGACGCGGTCACCAACCTGCATTTTCAGCACGTCAATTGCCGAACCTTCTGGCAAGGGATAGGTATAAATGCCTTCTACCCATGCGTCGCTGGTGTTTTCAAAATATTGCACCACCTGTGTGCGTACAATCGGGCCTGAAATTGTCATTTCAACATCAGCCTTCAGCGTAGGAGCGGGGATAACGCGGCCCGGTTTGCTGGTGGCAAAATACAGGCCGCCGGGTTCAACCGTGTTAACGTCATAGGTGGTTTGGGCCGCCGTCGTTGTGGGGGCAAGGAAAACTAAAACAAAGAAAAATCGGGCAAGAAGCATGGGGAAGTCCTTCACTTGGGGGTTAAGCCAAGGGTTACAGGCCGACAATGGCGTCAGCTTGCCGGAACGATGCCGAAGCAGGGGCTTTCTTGCGGTGAAATTATGGCAGTACTGTCTGGGTGGTTGATTTTTGCGCTGGCCTATGGCCCTTTCCTTTTATGGATTTGAATGTTGCCATATATCCAGCGGACAAAGAGGCGCTCGATCGCGCCTATTCCCCCAGTCATCTGGTGGACAGCCTTGACCATTATCTGGTGGTTTATGCCAACCGAAGCGCGAGAACGTCTCGCCAGCTGGCAGGCGAAACGTTTGCCTATGGCGCCCATGAGAGGCAGCGATTGACTTTCTTTAGTGGGGCTGACGCGAAAGCGCCGTTGGTGCTGTTTATCCATGGTGGGTTCTGGTCTGCGCTTGACGGTGATCAGTTCACCTTTCCTGCGGAGGCATGGAACGCAGCTGGCGTGCATTATGCCACACTGACATACAGGCTGGTGCCTGATGCCAGCCTGACAGATATTGTTGAAGACGTTGCAGCATCCCTTGCTTACCTGAGGGACAATGCGGATGTATTGAATATTGACCCGGACCGGCTAGTTTTGGTTGGGCATTCCGCTGGTGCGCATCTGGCGGCTATGATGGCGACACGGAAAGATGTGCCGCCGCCTGCCGGTCTGATGCTTGTCAGCGGCGTGTATGAGCTTGGGCCTGTTCAAGCCAGTTATGTGAATGACACAGCACACATCACCGATGAAGAAGTTGAGTGCCTGAGCCCCGCGCGGCTAAAACCAGCTCATGAAATGTCGATTTATCTGGCTGTTGGCGAGATTGAGCCCGACGCCTTTATCGCCCAGTCTGAAATTTTGAGGGAGGAATGGCCGGGCTGTTATCTCGATATCGTTTCAAGGCGAAACCATTTTGATATCCTGTTTGACCTTGCAGACCCGGAGACTGCTTTGTTTGAACAGCTTCTGTTAATGACAGCGGGCAAAAGAGAATGACTGATCTGGCAGACATAACGCGGCTTGATGAAACTGACCCGTTGCGCGGTGTGCGGGCCCAATTTATGCTGCCAGAGGGCGTAATCTATCTGGACGGGAATTCTTTGGGGCCAGTGCCCAAAGCAACGCCTGACCATTTGCAGAAAGTGATCGAACGCGAATGGGGCGAACGCCTGATCCGCAGTTGGGGCGAAGCCGGTTGGTATGATATGCCGACACGGCTTGGTGATCGGATTGGTAAGCTTATTGGCGCTGCTTCGGGGCAAACGGTCGTCACGGACAGTATTTCGGTTAATCTGTTCAAGCTGGTGTGTGCGGCCCTTCAGATGCAGCCCGGCAGGCGCACTCTTATTACCGAAGCCAGCAACTTCCCGTCCGATATATATGTGCTGCAAGGTATCGAACGGTTTTGGCCGGGTGTTTCGGTAAAACTTGCCGGTAGGGACGGAAGCCTGAGTGACTTGCTGGATGAGGAAACCGCCGCCGTGGTGCTGACAGGCGTGGATTTTAAAACCGGCGCTCTGCATGATATGGCGGCTATCACCAAACAGGTGCAAGAAGCTGGGGCACTGATGATCTGGGACCTTGCGCACAGCGCAGGCGCGCATCCGGTTGATCTGGATGGCATTGGCGCGGATATGGCGGTGGGCTGCGCCTATAAATACCTCAATGCAGGGCCGGGGGCACCGGCTTTTTTATATGTTGCTAACCGACATCATGAAGTCACGAATAACCCGATCAGCGGGTGGTTCGGTCACAAAGATCCTTTCGCCTTCAACACAGAATTTGAACCAGCCGATGATATCCGTCAGTTTCTTGCTGGCACGCCGCCTGTTATCAGTATGGCTGCGCTGGAGACAGCGCTTGATGTCTGGGACGGTGTGGACATGCAGGACGTGCGCGCAAAAAGCATGAAAATGGGAGACCTGTTCATAGAGCTTGTTGAGGCGCTGGACCCTGCGTTTGGTTTTGAACTTGCGTCCCCACAGGCTGCGCGCGTGCGGGGCAGTCAGGTCTCTTTCAGGCACAAGGACGGCCTTGCCATCATGCGGGCATTGATTGACCGGGGCGTCATTGGTGATTTTCGGGCCCCAAATATCATGCGGTTTGGTTTTACACCGCTTACGCTTTCCTATCATGATATCTGGCGGGCGGTTCAAACGTTAACGGACGTTATGCAAACAGGCAGTTGGCGCACGGTCCGGGCAGACCGCGGCCAAGAGGTTACTTGACGCGACTGGCTTTTGATCCAACTCAGGGAGTTGATCGCCCAAAAAACCATCGCTAGGGTATGCGTTAAAGAGCGGTGATATCGTCAGGTCGGGGAGATGTCTGTGGCGCTTGAGCTGCAATCCATCAGCAAAAATGTGGACGGCGAAACCCACATTGACGATGTGTCGGTTCGCTGTGAGCCGGGCACTTTCAATGTGCTTTTGGGGCCGACACTTGCGGGCAAAACAAGCTTGCTTCGGCTGATGGCGGGGCTTGATCAGCCAACGGGCGGCACACTTTTGATGAAAGGTGTGGACGTTACCGGCTTGCCGGTACGCAAGCGCGATGTGGCCTTTGTTTACCAGCAATTTATCAATTATCCGGGCTTCAGTGTGTTCGACAATATTGCCTCGCCGCTTAAGGTGGCGGGTGTGGGTAAGGCAGATATTGAGACCCGCGTTGAACAGATGGCTGACCTTCTGTCGATCCGGCCTTATCTGGCCCGCAAACCCCTTGAGCTTTCCGGTGGACAGCAACAAAGAGTTGCGCTGGCCCGCGCGCTGGTGCGTGAAGCTGAACTGGTTCTGTTGGATGAGCCGCTCGCAAACCTTGATTATAAACTTCGGGAAGAGTTGCGCGCAGAGCTGCCCAAACTGTTTGCAGACAGTGGTTCAGTGGTCGTTTACGCAACCTCGGAGCCTGAGGAAGCCTTGCTTCTTGGTGGGCAGGTCATTGTGCTGCATGAAGGCAGGGTTCAGCAAGCCGGTCCCACTCTTGACGTATACAATAAACCGTCTTCCCTTCAGGCCGCGCGCACTTTTGCAGACCCGCCGCTTAATACAATTTCGGGCACAAAGTCAGGTAGCAGCATTGATGTGGGCAGCGATGTCTCCATCAAGGTCAACGGAAAAGCTGCTTCTATTGCCGATGGGCGTTCGTGCACGCTTGGGTTCAGGCCGCATCAGCTGACCCTAATGAGGCGCAGCGAAGAAGATGTTGAAATTTTGGCAGTGGTGACGCTTACCGAAATCACAGGGTCTGAAAGCTTCATTCATGTAGAAGCGCTTGGTGAGCGCTGGACAGCGCTTGCCCACGGCATCCACACGCCAGAAGTTGGCAATGAAATGAAGCTCTATCTAAGCCCTGAAGATGTTTTTGTCTTTGCAGGTGCGGAGGCGGAAGATGGCTAAAATACATCTGAAGGATATCGCACACAGCTACCTGCCGGACCCGGTTGGCGATGGCGACTATGCCCTGAAACCCATGGATCATGTCTGGGAAGATGGCAGCGCTTATGCGCTGCTTGGGCCATCGGGCTGCGGTAAAACCACGCTTCTTAACATTATCTCCGGGCTTCTAACGCCTTCACGCGGGCAGGTGCTGTTTGATGGTCAGGACATGACCACACGCGACACTGCCGCGCGGAATATCGCGCAGGTTTTCCAGTTCCCTGTCATTTATGACACTATGAGCGTACGCGACAATCTGGCGTTCCCGCTCAGGAACCGTGGCATGGATGCAGATGCCGTTGCAAAAAGGGTTGATGAAATCGCGGGCCTGCTTGAACTCACCGCGCGGCTGGATGACAGGGCAGCAGGGCTGACAGCTGACGCGAAACAGATTATCTCGCTTGGTCGTGGTTTGGTGCGCACGGACGTAAACGCCATCCTGTTTGACGAGCCGCTGACGGTAATTGACCCCCAGCTTAAGTGGCAAATTCGATCCCGGCTTAAAGACCTGCACAGGCAGTTTAACCACACGATGGTCTATGTCACCCATGACCAGACCGAGGCGCTGACGTTTGCAGACAAGGTAGTGGTGATGAATGCGGGCCGCGTGTTGCAGGTGGGAACACTAGATGAGCTGTTTGAGCGGCCTGCCCACAGTTTTGTCGGCTACTTCATCGGGTCGCCGGGTATGAATTTCATCAGTACCGAGTTTGATGGGGCAACAGCTCATGTTGGCGGTGAAGCCATAAAGCTCACGCGCGGTGCACCGGACGGGGCGGAACAAATCGGCATTCGGCCAGAGTTTGTCTCGCTGACAGAAGGCGAGGGACTGCCTTGTAAGATTGAAACAGTCGAAGATCTTGGTCGCCACCGAATTGTGCATACAAGTGTCGCGGATCAAAGGGTCACCGTGCTGGTGCCTGCCGGAAAAGCAATTCCATCTGAGAATGTGGCCCTGCAGTTTGATGCGGCGCATACGCTTTTTTACCGCGACGGGTATTTGATGGAGGAAAAGGGCTGATGCAGCGACAAAAAAACCAAAAGGCTTGGTTCCTTGTGCTGCCTGTTTTCCTGTTGGTGGCCTTTTCCGCAATTATTCCGCTGATGACGGTGGTGAACTATTCTGTACAGGACAGCTTTGGCAACAATGAGTTTTTCTGGGTTGGCAGCGAATGGTTTGTTGAGGTTCTGAATTCAGACCGATTCCATTCTGCCCTTGGCAGGCAACTGGTGTTCTCCGGCATTATTCTGGCGATTGAAATTCCGCTCGGTATCTGGATCGCCCTTCAAATGCCCAAGAAAGGCTGGGCTGTGTCAGCCTCTCTTGTGTTGATGGCGTTGCCGCTTCTTATTCCCTGGAATGTGGTCGGCACCATTTGGCAGATTTTTGCGCGGGAAGACATTGGCCTTCTGGGGCATACGCTTGCGGCCCTTGGGGTGGACTATAATTATACGCAGGACCCGCTATCTGCCTGGATAACGGTGGTTGTCATGGATGTGTGGCATTGGACTAGTCTTGTGGTGCTCCTGTGCTATGCGGGTCTGTCGTCAATCCCGGACGCCTATTATCAGGCTGCCCGCATTGACGGCGCGAGCCGTTGGGCGGTGTTTCGCTATATTCAACTGCCAAAGATGAAACGCGTACTGCTGATTGCCGTGCTGCTAAGGTTCATGGACAGTTTCATGATCTATACCGAACCCTTTGTGGTTACGGGTGGCGGGCCCGGCAATGCAACCACCTTCCTGTCGATTGATTTGGTGAAAATGGCGATCGGGCAATTTGATGTAGGTCCGGCGGCAGCCTTTTCCATCATTTATTTCCTGATCGTGCTTTTGATAAGCTGGGTCTTCTACACGGTTGTGACCGCAGGTGACGAGGAGGCGCAGTCATGAAAGCTATTCGTCTCACGCCGATCCTCTATATCATTTTCCTGATGGTGCCCATTTACTGGCTGTTGACCATGTCGCTGAAGACAAATGCCGAAATTCTGGGTGGCTTCTCCCTTTGGCCGCAGGATCCGACGCTTGATAATTTCCGCACCATCTTGACGGATGCCAGTTGGTACTCGGGTTATATCAATTCCACCATATATGTGATGCTAAACACAATTATCTCCATCACTGTGGCGCTGCCTGCGGCCTATGCTTTCTCGCGCTATCGCTTTTTGGGGGACAAGCATCTGTTCTTCTGGCTGCTCAGTAACCGCATGGCACCTCCTGCCGTGTTTGTACTGCCGTTTTTCCAGCTCTATAGCTCCATCGGTCTTTTCGATACGCACATCGCGGTGGCGCTTGCACATTGCCTGTTCAACGTCCCGCTTGCGGTCTGGATTCTGGAAGGCTTCATGTCTGGTGTGCCCAAGGAAATTGACGAAACGGCGCAGATTGACGGCTATAGTTTCCCGGCCTTTTTCACCCGTATTTTCATGCCCCTGATCGCGAGCGGTATCGGCGTTGCGGCCTTCTTCTGCTTTATGTTCAGTTGGGTGGAACTGCTGATCGCGCGCACGCTGACATCTGTGGACGCCAAACCTATTGCAGCGGTCATGACGCGAACGGTCTCGGCCTCTGGCCTTGATTGGGGTGTGCTTGCGGCGGCAGGTGTGCTCACCATCGTGCCGGGCGCGATTGTTATCTGGTTTGTACGCAATCATATCGCTAAGGGCTTTGCCCTTGGTCGGGTTTAGGGGAGATAGGGCATGGAAAACAGCTTTGATCTTGCCTGGATGGGATGGACCCCCTTTACCGCCACTTTCTTTGGGGTGATTGCCGGGCTGTTGGTGTTGATGACAGTATGGGAAGTTGTGCGACCCGGCGGTGCGCCGAGGCGTGGTGTACTCGGCCTCACCACCACGCGCGGCGACCGGCTCTTTATCTCGTTGCTGGGCAGTGCCTTTATTCATCTTGGATGGCTGTTTTTTGGCGGCACGGACCTGATGTGGGCGCTGGGTGTGTCAATTCTTTACGCACTGGTTGTCTTTCGCTGGGTTTAAGCCATTATCCTGATAAGGCAAAATTTCAGGTGTCCGATCTGTGGCACCAAAAGGGGAAAAACGATGAAAAAGTTCCTGTGTAGTTTCCTGGCAATTTGTTTGCTTGCACCTGCAAGCCTTGCGGCACCAGAAGAAGCGATTGTTGATCTGCAAAAACGCATGACTGACGAGGGCACCACCAACATTCTGTTCCTGAGTGACGCGGACAGGCGCACCGCCTTCGCACACATGGACAGGTTTGCCCCAACGCGTGCGCTGCCAGCCTCCGCAACCCCTTATCCGCTTTCGACCGAGTTGGACGATAGCCTGAAGGCAATTGAATATACCGTAGACGGTGAAACCTATACGGTTGCAGACCTGCTTGCGATGGAACCTTTGATGGGCATTGCTGTGCTGAAGGGCGACGCCATCAAGCTTGAGCATTATGCACCAGACCATACACCAGAGAGCCGCTGGGTTTCTTTTTCTGTTACCAAGTCCTTCACGTCCACACTCATTGGTGCTGCGCTGAAGGACGGGTACATCACAAGCCTTGATGACAAGGTGGAAGATTATCTGCCGCGTTTGCGCGGTACAGATTATGGTGCCGTGACCATTAGGGATATCCTGCAAATGTCATCCGGCATTGCATGGAACGAAGATTATGCAGACCCAGACTCTGACGTGGCGCAAGCGGGTGCCCTGCAAGGTGTTCTACTAACCGACTATCTTGGTAACCTTGAGCGCGCGCATGCGCCCGGCGAGGTGTTTAATTATAATACAGCCGAGAGCAATCTGGCAGGCGAGATACTGCGCGCTGCGATTGGGAACAATGCTGCCACCTATATGAATGACAAGATATGGCAGGCGTTTGGTATGGAGCATGATGCCAACTGGTTGCTTGCCGCGCCAAATGGGCAGGAAACAGGCGGTTGCTGTATCAGTGCCAGCCTGCGCGATTATGCCCGCTTGGGCTTGTTCGCGAAAAAGGGTGGCACGCTGCCGTCTGGTGATGTGATCTTGCCAGATGGCTGGATGTCGGCTGCAACCGAGCCGTCCAAAGGCTATGATGGTTATGGTTACAAATGGTGGCTGCTTGGGGACGATGCCTATACGGCAAGCGGTATCTTTGGCCAGATGATCATGGTTGACCCAAAGCGTGATTTGGTGATTGCGGTACATAGCAACGCCCCCGCCGCCGTTGGTACCGACTATCACAAACATTACCGTGCGGCAGCGGCAGCAATTTCGGCGCATTATGCGGCTCAGTGATTGGCGCCTTTTAGGGCAGGACCGATGACCTCTATCCGGTTAGTGATAACCCAGCCATTATAGTTTGTGGGGATATCGGCTAGCTGCTCAAGGGTGTCTATTCCCTCGTGAGGGCCGCTAAGCGCACCGTTGATGAATACGCGCATATCCGCTTGTTCAAACCTTGTCAGCGTTCGCTGCGGCCATCCCCAGTAGAGCCAGCTAAGGTTTTCGGGCACCACCAGCCCGAAGCCTGCGCATTCGTGCGGTACATGCCCTGACCAGCCAAGCAATATATAGTTTTGGGCGCACTTCTTTGTCTCCTGCCGAGTGGTGATATTCGCAAGACCATTAAGGTTGCGCCAACGATGCGCGACCTTGGGCCCAGCCCAGATGATTGTGTCGCCTGTGAAAGCATGACTGTTTTGTTCCAGGTAGGTCATCAGGTCATCGGCGTCCGACGCTCTGTTGCTTTTCAGGTTGATCATAAAGTCAAGCCCGGGAAAAGCGGTAAGTACCTCCGATAAACTGGGGATCAATCCAACACCAGTACCCCTGAGCGGATAGGTTTTGCCATTGTTTGCTGTATATCCATAGCCGATATCAAGCGCCTGCAGTTCTGCGAGCGAATGATCAATCGTGCGCCCAGTGCCATTTGTGCGGCAATCAACAGTCCAGTCATGGAAAACAGCAAACTGCTTGTCCATTGTTGGCAGAATATCAATCTCTATCATGTCCGCACCGTAGCCGACGGCGGCGCGCATGCTGGAAATCGTATTTTCCAGATATCTGTGGGTTGGCTCGTAAATTCTCTCTGCCGTGCAGGTTTCGTTGGTGAGCCCCTTCCGGTAGAAGGTTTGATGTACGCCTCTGTGTGCCAGAATCTTGATGTTTCCGCTTGTCGTTGGGGCGAGCCATGAAAGATTGAAGATAACTGCAACACCAATGAAAACAAGTAATGCGGTAAACAGCCTGCCAACGAATTTTCGCATGTGAGTTCCCCCAAAAGTGAGCAGAACAGTGGTTTGCAAACACCCAAGTCCAACGTGCGAGATTATTCGTTCCAATATGGCTGAATTATGGTTGTATATGACTATGGTAATTCATTGCCGAGCGGCGGTGCAGATATGCTTCTGCATATGGCTCAAGAGGGTGAGCCACGTTCACCGTTTATATTTCCGCTTGAGAAAGCGTGGGTAAAACGCTATTCCCGGCTTAGGGCAGGAAACTTTGCTAGTGGGGGTAGCTATGAAGTGGCTTTTTTGTGCATTGATGATGTGTTTGTTGGGGTTGTCAGCAACAGCTTCCCAGGTGCAAAAGCCTTATGGCGAGATGACTTATCTGGAACTACAGTCCGTCGATCCTGCATCCCTTTCCAAAAAAGAACGGAAGCAGTTTAAGAAAGCGTTCAAGGCTGCAAAAAAGGCTCATAAAAAAGAATTGAAGGCACAAGAAGCTGCACAGAAAAACTTGTCTGACATGAATGCAGCGGTTGAATTGTCTGTGCGGCAGGCCAAAGTCGAATTTAACGAGCAGGCGAATACCAAGACCGTGTCTAGTTGGGAGATGGGTGCCAAAGATTTTATGGCGCTTGGCGCTCGGGGCTGGATTAAGTATTTTATCGTAGCGGACAAAAACGATACGTCCAGTGATCAAAGCGCCCGCATTGTGATCAAGACAATGGCATCTGAAGCCGTAGATGACGCTGAAACACTTATGCCTGCGCCGCCCCGCAACTCCGGTCGGTCGAGGCGGCTTCAGTGGCATGGATATGATCTTCAATATCATCGACGCGACGCGGTGATGACGCTCGCAAAAGAAAACGCTGACAAGGGGCTTGGGCAAGCATATTCGGGTTTGATTGAGGAAGTCGTCATTCCGATCAACCATGAGGATTTGCTTAAGCCTGTGCGGGTCGGCAGCGGCATTGCTATATCGTTGGATTCCAAGTTGTCCACGTCTGTGGAGCTGGACCTGCCGTCCGGGTTTCTGGTGGGGTATTTGTTGAAACTCTCGCAAGAAGGGTTTTTGACGGGCGAAGAAAGTGAGTTTATTGGCAAACTTGCTGATGCCATAAAACGTCAGAGTGGAAAGTAACATTGTCTGGTGTTACGAAGGCCATATGAAAATCCGTGTTGACGATTTAACGCACCCCGAGGTGCTGGCCCTGCTCGCCAGTCATCTGGAACATATGCAGCAAAACTCGCCCGAGGACAGCAGCTTTGCACTTGACGTTTCGGGGCTTAAGGCACCGGGCGTCACTTTCTGGACTGTTTGGAACGAAAGGGCGCTAATG
Source organism: Kordiimonas sp. (assembly GCA_965199355.1). Taxonomy (GTDB): domain Bacteria; phylum Pseudomonadota; class Alphaproteobacteria; order Sphingomonadales; family Kordiimonadaceae; genus Kordiimonas. The sequence goes on along the minus strand of CBDARB010000015.1, from coordinate 182,272 downwards.
GGCTGTGGTGCCATGAAAGAACTTTCCCCAACCCATGGGGAAATCAAATCCATGCGCACACACGAAAACCACACACGCAAGGGCGTTGCTGCCCGCATGCTGGAGCATATCATCAAGCAAGCGCGTGACCGGGGGTATCAAACCCTGTCACTGGAAACAGGGACAGGCCCTGCGTTTGAACCTGCGCTGGCCCTTTACCGAAAGTATGGGTTTAAAAAGGGCGACGCCTTTGCAGACTATCGCCCCGGCCCCTTTAACCAGTTTTTTCATCTGGATCTCTAAAAGGGGTGTTTGCTCTGCATTATACTGGCAAGCAAATCAGTCCGATCAGCTTGTGGTGAGCTCCTATGCGCCCGCATGCCATGTGCCGTGAAGGCTGATTGGCAAGGGGTGCTTTGATTGCCAGCTTGCAATTGGCCCGGCTTTTATCCGGCTTGCATCAAACAGGTGAAGGAATGTGGATTCCTCTTTAACGCTTAGTGCAGGAACCAACAGATAGCCGGGGCCACCATCATTCGGCACATGAATGGGTTCCTCTACCAATGTGTCTCTGCCGAAATCGAAAATATCTGTTTTCTCCTTTTGCCAATCCATGGAGCCTACCGCATTGAAACGGTGTGCGGTTGCAGAGGTTTCCTTTCCTTCAGATGCAAAAAATACGAGCCTGTCGGCTTTGTAGTCTTCCCCTTTGGGTGTTGTTGGAAACTCGGCAGGAATATCGCTGGAAACCACTCGAGAGCGGCCCGAAGGCATAAGGGTAATTTGTTTCAGCACTGACTGTGGTGTTTCCACACGAGTTCCCCGCAAGATTGCGGAACCTAGGTGGGCATCAACCGTTGGCCGGTCTGACAAACATATATCAAACCGGATGGTCCCGTCAGTTTCCTCGATCACTGACCCGGTGTGAAAATAAGCTTCGCCCGGCAGGTCATAAACTTCGCCTTTGGAGAAATCGTCCTTGTTCACAACAAGAACCTTCATCCCAACATCAGGCTGCCAATCCAGCCTTTTAACATAGGGGCCAAACCTGTCGGTAAACAGCCATGGCTGTAGCGGGAAAATAAGTTTGGTTCGTGAAACAACCCAGTCATGCAGGTATGCAGCCATCGGCAGGTCTATAATCCCGGTTTTCAATACTGTGCCGTCTGGTGCTAAGGCCCAAACAAATGTTTTGGGGCTGCCATACGCCATGCCAAAGTTCCAGATTGTTCCGTCCGCTTCCACTTTCGGGTGGGCGGAAAATGGCATCTGGGCTAAATCTGGCCGCAGTGTTACGGGCCCGATAGTCGACAGGTCTTTGGGGTCAATGGCATAGGGGCTGCCAACTTCCCACAGGGCCCACAAAGCATCGCCCACAGACAGTACAGATGTATTTGCCGCGTTCGCGTCGTCGGGTGCGGTAACGGGGGCGTTCTCGGCAGCCCGGGAGCCAAACCCTGGCATAATGAACTGCCCGGCGGCGCTGTCGTGCTTTCGCTTGATTGTTTCTACAAAACGTGCGGCAAGGGTTGCTTCACCACCGTTGAGGGTAAAGGAACGCACCAACCCGTCACCATCGAACCAATGGTTCAATATGGTATCACCGCGCTGAAAAAGGGCTGGGCCATTGCGATAAAGCGTGCCGGACAGGTTCGTTGGCGCGCGGCCATGCACAAGTTTTAACCTTTCGGGTCTAACCCCGCCCTTAGGCGCATTATGGAAACCAAGCGGTTGTGGGGTGGCGGCCAAACTGTTGCCTGCAAACATCTGACTTCCTGCCGCCAAGCCTAATGTTGCTGCGGCGTTGTTTATGAAACTGCGGCGGCTAATCATGGCAGGAAACTCAGCGTATCTGTATGGTTGGGGGCCGCAATTTCAAAGGCAGCAGCTTCAAACTCTGGTGGGCCATAATGAGCCTTAGCACCATTTGAAAAAGCATAGGGCTCTATAGGGGCGCCAAATGGGTTAGTGGTTAGCTTGCCGTTACCGTCCCTGTCGTGAAACGCTTTTATTGCATATGTGCCATAGGGGAGTTCGCCGAATATTATCGACATACGCGTGTCTGAAACAGGAATTTGCCGTGCGGCAACGGGTGCGCCACCCGAGTATGTTTCCTCGTCCGCATAAACAGCGATCATGACAGTGCCCTTGGTATCCTGCGTTTCAATCTGAAGGTTCAGGTTGCCTCGGTTTGTCTCGTCGCTGGTGACAGAGGTGGAGATACTTAGCAGCAAGCCAATGGCGATAGCAGACGCTTGTTTGAAACCTATGTTGTCCGATCCGAAAGTCATTTGTATGGGCTCCATGAGTTGTTAATGACACATGTCCCAAGCTATCTGGACGAACGCGGTGAAATCACGTTAGTCTTCGCCAGCAGCTATTGAATTTCGCGAAATTCAGGCGGAAACCACTTACGAAGCGTGAACGGTAATGATTGCATCCAGTATATTCAGGCGGCGGATTATTTTGCTGGTTACAGCCAGTTTCTTTTTGTCTTTGTCGGGCTTGTATTTTGCGGACGACAGCCCGTTTTATGTGCGTCTGCTGTATTGGTTAACGCTTATCGGCCTCGGTATCTGGTTAAGCGATGCGCTTCAGCGCCAATTGATGCCGCTGATAGGCCGTTTTGCCTGGGTGCCACGCTGGCTGATTTTCTCTATCGTTCTCACCGTACCATTGTTTGGGTTCGTATCCCTTTTGCACGGGTTTTCAGGCAACCCCATATCCCCGGAGTTTTATCTGAACACCGGTTTGAAAGTGTGGGCAGTGACCGCCGCGATTACTGCCTTCAGCTTTCGGGGGCAAACGGGGGAAGAGATTGCGGCCCCGCCGAATGACGATGGGGAAGCAGGTGATGCAGTAGCGCCCATAGAACATAAAACACTGCCAAAAGTGCTGGAGCGGGCAAAACCAGCGCTTCGCCAAGCAACATTGATCGCCCTGTCGGCGGAAGATCATTATGTGCGACTTATCACCGACAAAGGGGAAGAATTGTTGTTGATGCGGTTTGCCGATGCGGTGGCTGAAACTGACCCGGTGGAAGGGGTTCAGGTTCACCGGTCATGGTGGGTTGCCCGGGAGGCTATAGGCCATATCAGCAAACAGGGTGGCAACGTGAAGTTGACCATGCGTGACGGGACCGAAGTGCCGGTTTCCCGCCGCCGCGCCAAGCAGTTAGAGGGCGTTGAACCTTCCTGATTGTCCGCCTGCTCACCCAACTCCCGTTTGCTGGTAACAAGTTTGTCAGGAGCCTGTGAGGCCATTACGCCCCGTTATAGTTTGTGATACAGAAACACCTAAGTGTCTGAAAATCAGGCACTTATAAATAAAATATAAAAACTAAAAACGACAGTTAATGAGGGTCTAAATGACATATTTAAATGTCGCTATTCGAAGAATAGCGGGCGCTGGGCTTATGCTGTGTTCAGCCGCAGCCAGTGCAGAAATACAGCAAGACAAAAATACAGTTGAAACCATTACCGACAAGGTGGAAAGCCTGCTGGGTAAGCATGTAGCAGGTAATTTTTCAGGTGCAATTCTCATCGCGCAAAATGGAGAATTGCTGCATGCCCAAGGCTACGGCTTTGCCAAACGAGAAGAGGAAATACCAAACGCCTTGAATACCGTTTTTGAAACGGGTTCATTGGCACGGTATTTCACCGCCACAGCTGTCCTGAAGCTGGTTGAGCAAAACAAACTTTCGCTTGATGACACTTTAGGCGAAATCTTTGATGCGGTGCCCGAAGGCAAACAAAATATCACTATCCACCACCTGCTAACCCACACCGCGGGATTGTTCGGGGACGAGGAACTGGATGCCTTCAAAGTTGCCGATAAAAAGACATTTCTAAAGGATGTTTTTTCCAAAGATAACAGCGTCAGCCCGGCTGTATTTTTGCCCACATTCACCTTTCATCCCGGTGAGCGCGCTATTGCCTTCAGTGAAGGATACAGTCTGCTGGCTCTGATTGTTGAACGGCAATCAGGGATGCCATTTGACGTTTTCCTACATGACCATCTTCTTGAACCGGCTGGTATGACAAACACTGGCTATCCGAACGCCAATTGGAATGATGCACAAGTGGCCAATGGATACATAGGAGAAGAGTATGAAAACTGGGGCAACTTGCCCGAGCGCTTGAGCGAGGAAGATAGTCTGCCCTATTTGAAGGGCAGTATGGGGCTGCTGTCGACAGTTAACGACCTGTACACATGGCACCGCGCTCTTCACGGGGGTAAAGTCCTGCGCGAAGATTTGGTTAAACTGCTACATACACGTCATATTGGCTCTAACGACAGTGATGAAGCTGACGCAGACTATGGCTACGGCATAAAACTGTCGGAAAGCTGGACAGGCACCCCGTGGATCCATAACGCACAATCCGACATAATTCGAAGGAACCTGCCTGCCTTTTCAGCCCAGTATAATTATTTTCCCGAGGAAGACACACTCATCATAATTGCCAGCAATGGCCATTTAGGCTCAAGCTTTTCCGACACCGTGAAAACGCTCGTCCGTGTTCTTCTGGAGCCCGATTATAGCGCGTTGGCTTCCAACGCCAGCGAACAGAACTAGGGAGGTTTTGATATGAAAAAATTATTCAAATTTAGCCTTCTGTTGGTCTCTTGTTTTGCCCTGGTGGCGTGTTCCGGCGGCAGCGAAAGCTTTTTCCTGGGTAACAGCCATGTGGAGCGTGGCTCGGTCACAGCCCAAACTGATGAGGGTGATATTACGCTGTCGTACCTGACATCGGGCGGTGCAGGTCGTCGTGTCATCTTCGTTCATGGCACACCGGGGCAGGCAGTTGATTATTACCGACTTATTCGCAACGCCCCTGTTGATGTTGAGTATATTGCAGTTGACCGGCCCGGATACGGCGAGACGACCCCCTACAAACTGTATGCCTCCCTTGAGGTTCAGGCAGATGCACTGGCCCCTTTGCTGGTTGAAAAAAATGGTAAGAAACCGATTGTCGTGGGGCATTCCTCGGGCGGCCCAATCGCCGCAATGCTTGCTATTCGTCATGGCGACAAGATGGGTGGGTTAATTCTGGCCTCAGCCTCTCTTGACCCGGCGCTTGAGCCAGACCCTGTTTTTGTGCAGCAACTTGGCAATGCGCCTGTCATCTCATGGTTTGTGCCCAAGGATTTGCAGATTATCAACAGGGAGCTGCTTTCCCTTCCTGACCAGCTTTCGGCGATGACCCCAAAACTAGCGGATATCGAGGTGCCGACAATCGTTATGCATGGAACTGCTGATGTATTGGTGCCATTTGGCAATGTGGCCTATATGGAGCAGCACCTGACCGGAACCCCTTACCGCGAAACGGTCGCAGTTCAAGGGTTGGGGCACGAAATACCATGGCAGCGTTCTGTGCTTCTCAGTAAGGGCATTCGTAAATTGGTTGACGAGCAGTATGAAACACCAACGCCCGAAATTGAAATTGACCGGCGACATTGGGTGTTGCGGTCGCAAATTCGCCGCGAACTGCGTGACCCTGCAAGCCTTCAAGAGAAATAGCCTTCTGGCTGAGTACGCATTTTGTGCGAAATAAATACCCTCAAAGGCCCTGTCTCGGGGCCTTTGTTCTGTGACGGTATTGCGGACTGTATGCCCGGTGTGTTCTTCCTCAGTATTGTTCATACCTGAAGTATTTGATCGCTCTAAAGGCTTTGAATTTTGTGCTGATGCTCTATTCTCTTTTTCAAGGGAGAGAGTTTGTGAAAAGAGTATCGATGAAATATGCGCTGACAAGCGCTGTGGCCGCCGCAATGGTGGCGCTGGTGCCTGTTGAGGCAAACGAAGAAGCCGCCGCCAAATGGATTGATGCGGAGTTTCAGCAATCCACGCTGACGCGGGACGAGCAGTTGGCCGAAATGGCGTGGTTTGCCAAGGCAGCAGAGCCTTTCAGGGGCATGACAATCAATGTGGTGTCGGAAACGCTCACAACGCACGAATATGAAGCGCGGGTGCTCGCGGAAGCTTTTTTTGAGATTACCGGTATTCGGGTGAACCATGACCTGATTGGTGAAGGCGATGTGGTTGAAAAGCTGCAAACCCAGATGCAGTCAGGCCGCAATATTTATGATGCCTATATCAATGACAGTGACCTGATTGGCACACACTATCGGTACCAGCAGGTGCGTAATCTGTCTGACTGGATGGTGGGTGAAGGGGCGGATGTCACGAACCCTGGTCTTGATATTGATGATTTCATCGGCAAAAGCTTTACGACCGGGCCGGACGGCAAGCTGTATCAACTGCCGGACCAGCAGTTCGCTAACCTGTATTGGTTCCGCTATGACTGGTTCACCAACCCGGAATTGAAAGCGCAGTTTAAAGCCAAATATGGTTATGACCTTGGGGTGCCGGTCAACTGGTCGGCATACGAAGATATCGCGAATTTTTTCACCAATGATGTGGGGGAGATCGACGGCGAAAAAGTATACGGCCATATGGATTATGGCAAGAAAGACCCATCGCTTGGCTGGCGGTTTACGGACGCTTGGCTTTCCATGGCAGGCGCTGGTGACGACGGCCTGCCGAACGGCAAGCCGGTTGATGAATGGGGGGTGCGGGTTGATGGCTGCCGCCCAGTTGGTTCCAGCGTTTCACGCGGCGGGGCAACGAACGGCCCGGCGGCGGTTTATTCCGTTACCAAATATATCGATTGGCTGAAAAATTATGCCCCGCCAACAGCAGCAGGCACGACCTTTTCTGAAGCGGGACCGGTTCCAGCGCAAGGCGCGATTGCACAGCAGATTTTCTGGTACACCGCCTTCACCGCCGACATGGTGAAACCGGGTATTGCCGTGATGGACGGCGAAAGCCCGAAATGGCGCATGGCCCCAAGTCCGCGCGGTGCCTATTACGGTGAAGGCATGAAGCTTGGCTATCAGGACGCAGGGGCATGGACCCTGATGAAATCCACCCCGCTGGACCGCGCCAAAGCCGCGTGGCTTTATGCGCAGTTTGTGGTTTCAAAAACTGTCAGCCTGAAGAAAAGCCATGTGGGCCTTACCTTTATTCGCGAAAGTGATATCTGGGACGATAGCATGAGCGAGCGGGCAGCGTCTCTGGGTGGTCTTGTGGAATTTTACCGCTCTCAGGCACGTACGCTCTGGACACCGACGGGCACCAATATTCCTGACTATCCGCGCCTTGCGCAGCTTTGGTGGCAGGACATTGGGGATGCGATTTCTGGCGAGAAAACACCGCAGGAAGCGATGGACAGCCTCGCCAACCAGCAGGACCGGATTTTACGGCGATTGGAGCGTGCTGGTATTCAGGGTGAGTGCGGGCCAAAACTGAACCGACCCCAGGACCCGGAGTATTGGCTCAATCAGCCCGGTGCGCCCAAGGCGAAACTGGACAATGAAAAGCCGCAGGGCATCACCGTTGATTATGACGAGCTTCTGAAATCATGGGCGGCGGTACCACGAGGTGGTGCGACCGAGTAGAATCAAAATACAACTTATGAATAAAAAGCAACTTTGGGGAGTGAAATGGTTTCAGCCGACATGCTAGGGGCACCAAAAACGTCCAAAATGAAGCAGTTTTTGTGCATTTTTCTTCTATTTTTGGCTGCTTTTATTCTGTTTTTGGCAGTGACTTATTATGATCCGCTGCCAGAAAACCCACCGGCTGAGGTTTTGGCGGCGGATGCATCTCGTTACGATGTCGAAATAATTCGCGACAGCTGGGGTGTGCCTCATGTGTTCGGCAAGCGCGATGCAGATGTCAGTTTCGGCCTTGCCTACGCGCATGCAGAAGATGACTTTGAAACCATTCAGGAAGTGCTTGCAGCCACTCGAGGGGTACTTGCCCGCTACCGGGGTGCGGGGGCTGCACCTGCTGATTATATCGTTTCTTTCTTTGACGTCTGGGACACAATCGACGCGCGCTACCAAAGTAATGTTCCTGCAGAAGTGAAAGCAATTTCAGAGGCTTACGCGGCAGGGCTTAATTTATACGCGGCGGAAAACCCGAACAAAACCTGGGCTGGGCTCGCGCCCTTCAAAAGCGAAGACGTGATTGCGGGCTTCATGTTCAAAACGCCCTTCTTCTACGGGCTCGATCAAACCTTACAGGAGTTGTTTGCTCCGGGCCGAGATCAGGAAATTGCGTTGGCCCCGGTTGGGGAACAAAGCGCTTTCATGCTTGCTCCCAAATCGGGCGCGGAACTGGGCTCCAACGCTATCGCCGTTTCTGCCAGCCGCTCCACTGATAACACCACCCGTTTGCTGATTAATTCCCACCAACCAATGACTGGCCCTGTGGCATGGTATGAAGCACACCTAAACTCGGAAGAAGGACTGAACATAACGGGTGGCCTGTTCCCCGGCACCCCTTTGATATTACATGGGTTTAATGATGATCTGGGCTGGGCCAACACGGTCAACAAGATGGACCTTGCGGACGTTTATGTACTGACCCGTAACCCGGAAAACCCGATGCAATATCGCCTTGATGGTGAATGGGTGGATTTTGAGGTTGAGGAAGTCACCATAAACGTGAAACTGTTCGGTCCCTTCGTTTATCCGGCTAAACGACAACTGCTCAGAAGCCGTCATGGCCCTGTGATTGAAAGCGAAGGGAAAACCTATGCTCTGCGCTATGCTGGTATGGGCGAAGTTCGCCAGCTTGAGCAATATTACCGGCTGAATCGGGCCCGCTCGCTGGATGACTTTATGGCTGCCATGGCCATGAATGCACTGCCCAGCATCAATTACATTTACGGCGACAAGGAAGGCAATGTGGTCTTCATCCACAACGGCCAGTATCCTAATCGCGCTGAAGGTTGGGCATGGGAAAAAGACCTGCCCGGCGACCGATCGGATTTGATTTGGCAAGGGTATCTGACGTTCGACAGCGTGCCCAAGCTGGTCAACCCGGTTTCAGGGCTTGTGTTCAACGCCAACAATACGCCTTACAGCGCGACAGACGGTGCTGACAATTTGACGAGCACCGATTTCCCGAGCCATATGGGGCTTGCGACAGCTGAGACCAATCGTTCCATGCGGTTAATCGAGCTAACGGATGGGGCAACACCTATTAGCCGTGATCGCTTGTTAGAGATCAAGTTTGATGACGATTATTCACCAGACAGCCGCATTGCCAAACTTGCCCGCAAGATGGCTGCCATTGATTTCCCCGACAATCCCGTGCTTGCTGAAGCAGCGGCCCATCTGGGTGCCTGGAATTTGTCGACCGACAAGGAAAACCGCCATACAGCCCTTGCCATCATGGCACTGCGACACCGCGACCGCACCACACCGGATGATGAGAGTGAAGCGGCGCTAACAGCCGCTCTTCAGTGGGCTGTCAGTTACCTGAAAGAGCACCATGGTCGCATTGACCCCGTGTGGGGTGACGTTAGCCGCTTGGTGCGCGGCGACGTGAATGTGCCAGTTGATGGTGGCCCAGATATTCTACGTGCGATTTATGCGGCAGGGGATAATGCGGGGGGCATTGCACCTGCGACCCATGGTGACACATGGATTGGCCTGGTGGAATGGTTGCCTGATGGTACGCAAATAGCCGATGTTATCCATCAGTTTGGCTCGGCCACGCTTGATGAAACGTCACCCCATTACGCGGACCAGGCCCCGTTGTTTGCGGAAAAGCAATGGCGCCGCGCCCTTACAACCCGGGAAAGCGTCATGACGGATGCACAGCGGGTCTATCGGCCCGGGAAGTAGAGGGAACTGATGCACAGGATGCGCAAATAAAATGCAAATGCGGCAAGGTTGAAGGTGTTGCCAGGCAGCTCTCTCCGGCCAGTACAAACCACATTCTATGCAGTTGTAAAGGGTGCCAGAGCTACGCCCACTATCTTGGGCAAGCAGATGATATGCTTGATGAAAATGGCGGCTCAAACATTTTCCAAATGAACCCGGCCAATTTCGAAATAACAACAGGCATGGAACATGTGGCCTGTATGAAAGTAACCAAAGAGGGGCCGCTGCGCTGGTTTGCCGCCTGTTGTAAAACACCGCTAGGCAATACGTTTCCTCGCGGCGGTGTGCCGTTTCTTGGTGTATTGCCAATTTGTCTTGGCCATAAAGGGACTTCGGAAACGGTTGTTGGTCTGGTGGGGCCAATCCGCGCGCATACAAACCAACGCGGAAACACGCCTTTTGGTGAAAAGATTGGCATATTTTTCATGATGATGGGCCTGCTTGGCAAGATCATGAAGTGGCGGATTGCCGGAGGTCGCGCCTACAAGCCGTTTTTTAATGCCGAGACGATGAGGCCGATCACAAAGCCTATTGTGATCAGCGACGCGGAGCGAGAAGCGCTTGAAGCCAAAACTATCTAGTGCTTGCCAATAAGGTGCAGTTCTTGTTGCCGCCCATTAATGTAGGTCACGCTGTCTCCGTCAAAGAAAGCATCCTCCTCCAGCATGATACGCACTTTCTGATCTCCCCACTCGGGGATCGGCACAAGAGCTGATAGTTCGATAGACCAAGCCGTGTTTGCCCGAACCGGATAGTCGCCTCTGCCGGGAACACCGCCCTGGCTGTCCCACAGTCCAATGGTCGCCCCGGCACCATGACCATGATACCCAATCGGGTGCGTATATATGCTGGGTTCTATGCCTTCTTCTATTGCCTGTGCTCGGCTAGCAGCCAGTACAGCGTCGCCGCTCAAGCCCGTTTTATAGTTATCGGTAAGGATATCTTGCAGACGGTTGCCAACCTGCAATGCCGCCTTAATGCCACTTGGCGCATCGCTTTCGCCAATTTTCAATACATAGCCATGTTGCTGAGTGTCGGTATTTAAGCCCATATAGGTGATGCCAAAGTCCACATGTATCAGGTCACCGCGACGGATAACGCTGTCTTTTGCTGGGTCAAACAGTTCCGTCATTTTTTGGCCTTTGGCATCCAGCGTCTGACGTTGGATTGAAACTGTTGGATGAAACCAGGCGGTTACCCCTTGTTCGCGAATTTTGTCACGGAACCACCACATCACATCAGCTGTTGTTGTTTTACCGGGCACAATCACTTTGTCAGAGAAGCCTTCACGAATAATCGCGTGGGCAAGCGACATGATATGGGGGTACATGTCCATTTCTTCGGGAATGCGCGTCTCCAGCCAGCCGATGGAAAGAGCAGGGTCATAGACAATTCTGTTTCTGTATTCATCAGGCAGTGCTGCTAGCAGGTCTTTGTGCTGGCTCTTACTCATGCCATCAGCTAGCGCGAAGGTTTCAGAAACATTCAGGGCGATTTTGGCAGGATTCCGTTCAGCGATAAGATCGGCAATCCGGGCCCATTGGTCTGGTTGCTGTTCCGGGTTCCACGCTGCCGGGAACATGTCCGCTACCGCATAGCGGCTAACGGCCATTCGCTCCACAGTTTCGCCGTTGTCGAAAAAGATCAAAACCGTCCGGCGACGCGCTGCAAGCCAGGTAGCGGGCAGCATGGTTTTCACTACAGGGTCTTCATTATATTCACGGGCAACCAATACCCACATATCAATGCCCAGGTCGCGCATGAGGCTGGGGATAACGACATCCAGCCGTTTTCTCAGCCATGCATCTTGATGACTGGCCCGTTCCTTCATCGACAGTACTTCAGGATACTCAGTACCCTGTTGTGCGCTTAGGGGTCCAAACGCCAGTAACCATATGGCACCAAAAAGTATGCTATTTCTCATGATGTGTCCCCCTCTGTCCTGTATGCAACATTAGCTGAAAAGGAAATGGGATCAATCCTCGTATCCGGTTTCCTTCACCGATTGCATCGCCACAAATGTTGACGTGTTGGCCACATGCGGCAAACTGGAGATTTGCTCTCCAAGAACTTTCCTGTAGGCTGTAATGTCTTTGGTGCGAACCTTAAGCAGATAGTCAAATGAGCTTGCGATCATATGGCATTGCTCAATTTCAGGTATGCGCAGAACCGCTTTGTTAAAGGCATCGAGCGCCGCCTCGCGCGTGTCGCTCAACTTCACTTCAGCAAAGGCAACATGTTCGCGCCCCAGCTTCGCATCATTCAGGATGGCGCGAAACCCAAGAATATAGCCATCTTCCTGCAAGCGCTTCACACGCGCCTGACACGGGCTTTTTGATAAGCCCACTTTTTCTGCCAAGTCGGTGATGGACATGCGGCCATCGAAACTCAGGTATTTCAATATGTTCTCATCAATGCGGTCGATTGTTCTGTTATCTGTCATATAGATTATCTTTTGTTCCGCCAGCTGGATTAGATAAAAATATTAATCGCGCTGGTTTCTAATGAACAGGAAAAATGACTGATAATTTTCGGTTATCCTGTGTTCAAGCCTGAAACGGGAGGGGGTATGAATGAATAGTGATCGGTCAAACGCCCCGGATTTGGTATTGAATTTGGGGAGGCGGATAGGTCTCAGGCTGAATGTCATCTTAGGGCATTGTGACCCTGTACGGGAGCTTAGCCTTCGCCTGTTTCCGAACAGCCCGCGTAAGGCCCGATATATGTCGGTGACCTTGTATAGGAGCTTGCTTTGGCCGTTCACACCCCCTATGGGGCTCCGCCTCCCAACAAATGGAGTATAGTCATGTCTTATATCGGTGTCGATCTACATACCAATTCTTTTACGAGCTGTCGTCTTGAGGATGATGGAGCGGAAGTTTTTGAGACCTTTAATCTGAGTGCCAGCGATCTGAGCCGCTTTTGTTTCAGTCTTGATGCGAATGATGAGATTGCTGTGGAGGCGACGGGAAACACGGCCTGGTTTTGCGATGAAGTTCGCTGCTGTGTCGGACGGATTGTGGTGGTCAATCCCCGTCAGTTTCAGGTGATCCGCAAATCGGTGAAGAAGACCGATAAGAACGATGCGCGCGCTCTGGCTTTTTTCCTCTCAAAGGATATGCTGCCGGAAACCCGCCTGAAGACAACAGCGGAATCAGAACTGAGTTCTCTGGTCTCAACCCGCGATGTGTTGGTCAAGCAGCGCACCATGCTGCTGAACAAGATCCATGCCCTGTTTGTAAAACGCGGTATGAAGTTGAAGAAAGAAGGACTGAGCAGCAGGAAACGTCTGCGCGACCTGGATCTTAGCCCCTTCACGCCTCTTGAAAAAGTGGAACTGGGCGTCCTGCGCGACCAAGCCCTCAGTCTCACTGCAAGCCTGAAGTCTCTTGATAAGGCCATTGAAGAGGCTGGATCCGATCTCCCCGGATACGAAGGGATCAGTTCCATCAAGGGGGTCGGGCCGCGGTCTGCTGCTGTCCTCTTGTCAGGTATCGGTAATATCAATGACTTTGAAACGGCTGATAAGCTGGCCGCTTATATGGGTATCGTTCCAAAGGTGAGCCAGTCCAATGAAACGGACAATCGGGGGCGGATCACCAAACGCGGCAACAAGCTGATGCGCACCACGCTGGTGCAATGCACGCTTATTGCTATCCGCTACAATGGCTATCTCAACAGCTTTTACCGGAGGATTAAAGAACGGCGCGGGTCGGGAAAGGCTATTATCGCAACCGCACGCAAGCTGTTGTCAATCATTTATGACACACTGAAAAACGGCTGGGTCTTCGAGGATTTTACCCACTTTAAAATCAAACAAAATCAATGTCATGCTGGACATTCATCATAGGAGCACAGCATGCAACAAAATATTGATCTGTCCGGTATCCGCCAAACTATTCGCGCACTCCATCGCGCGCCTGAGCGGGATGTTATCAACCGGCTAATTGAAAGTGATGCGCCAGCCCCAGCATTGCGGCAAGCAATCACAAAAAAAGCTGTCGGATTGGTCGAAGGGCTACGCAAAGAACAAGACCTGAGCTTGATGGAAGTGTTTCTTGCGGAATACGGCCTGTCCACCGATGAGGGTGTTGCCCTCATGTGCCTTGCAGAAGCCCTGCTTCGGGTGCCGGACCGCGAAACCATTGATGCGCTGATAGAGGACAAGATTGTTCCGTCCAACTGGTCAGGGCATGTGGGCGATTCTGACTCAACACTGGTGAACACGTCTACTCTTGCGCTGTTGCTGGTTGGTAAGGTTCTTGAGCCTGCGCCGCCAGCGGGCGTTGTTTCGGTGCTGCAAGGGGCTGTGAAGCGCTTGGGCGAGCCCGTGATCCGCGCCGCTGTTGGGCGCGCTATGAAATTATTGGGTAAACAGTTTGTGCTTGGGCGCTCCATTCAGGAAGCCGTTAAGCAAGGAATGGCTGCGGAAAAGAAAGGCTTTAGTTTTTCTTACGACATGCTTGGTGAAGCAGCGATGACTGCCAGTGACGCCGAGAAATATTTTGATGCCTACTCGGATGCGATTGAATACCTCGCTGGGTTCAGCAACAGCGCCGATAGTCGGGATAATCCGGGTATTTCGATAAAGCTTTCCGCACTTCACCCCCGCTATGAGCTTGGCCAAAAGGCAAGGGTGATGGATGAGCTTGTGCCGCGCGTACACGCGCTTGCGCTTGCGGCAAAGCAGGCCAACATGGGCCTGAATATTGATGCCGAAGAAGCTGACAGGCTTGATCTGTCGCTAGATATTATTGAGGCGGTTCTTTCCGATCAGGCTTTTGAAGGCTGGGAAGGTTTCGGCGTGGTGGTGCAAGCCTACGGCAAGCGTGCCGGGGCCGTGATTGACTGGCTGTATGGGCTTGCGGACAAGCTTGACCGCAAGATTATGGTGCGTCTTGTGAAAGGGGCGTACTGGGACACCGAAGTGAAACAGGCACAGGTTGATGGTTTAGAAGATTACCCTGTTTTCACCAGAAAGGTTGCGACCGACGTTTCCTATATTTGTTGCGCGCGAAAACTGATTGGGTATGCGGACCGGATTTACCCGCAATTTGCGACCCACAATGCCCATACCGTCGCGGCAATTCTTGAACTGGCGGGTGATGACACGCCTTATGAATTCCAGCGCTTGCATGGCATGGGGGAAACCCTGCTGAACACAGTGATGGCGCAGGAAAACTGCCGCTGCCGTATTTATGCACCGGTTGGGGCGCACAAGGATTTGTTGGCCTATCTGGTGCGCCGTCTCCTGGAAAACGGGGCCAACTCATCATTTGTAAATCAGATTGTCGATGAGAGTGTGCCCGCCGAGATTGTGGCCGCTGATCCGTTTGAGAGCATTAAAGACCGGCTAAATGAGCCGAGCCTGTCAAGCCCCGTCGATCTTTATGGCAAGGTGCGAAGGAATGCAGCGGGTTGGGATTTGCGCAACAGTAGCGATCTGGCCGCTTTTGAGACTGCCCGTGCACCGTTTGCAAAGTCAGACTGGAAGGTTGCGCCGCCTACCGTGATTGATGGCGACTGCACGGAGCGCGCTATCATCAACCCGGCTAATCCGTCGGACAAAGTCGGCACTGTTGTTGAAGCTGGTGAAAAAACCACACGCGCTGCTGTCGTTGATGCTCAGATATGGGATGCAAGCGCGAAAGAGCGTGCTTTTGTACTGGAAAAGGCTGCGGGCCTTTATGAAGAGAGCAGCGGAGAGCTGTTTGCCCTGCTGACGCGCGAGGCAGGTAAAACACCGCTTGATGCCATTGCTGAAATTCGGGAAGCGGTTGACTTCCTGCGCTATTACGCGCTCGAAGGTTTAAAGCATGATGGCCGGGCACCAGTGGGTGTTTATACCTGTATTTCGCCGTGGAATTTCCCGCTCGCCATTTTCACAGGGCAGGTTACTGCGGCCCTCGTGGCTGGAAACGCGGTGCTGGCGAAACCCGCGGAAACAACACCGCTTGTTGCCGGGGTTGCTGTGCGGTTGCTGCATGAAGCGGGGGTGCCGACCAGTTCCCTGCAACTGGTTCCCGGTGCGGGTGCGGTTGTTGGGCATGTTCTGACCAGTGAGCCCAAGGTTGGTGGTGTGTGCTTCACGGGTTCCACTGCAACGGCGCAGCGCATCAACCGCACTATGGCCAGCCATCTTTCACCGCACGCGCCGCTTATCGCTGAAACTGGCGGTATCAATGCGATGATTGTGGATTCGACTGCGCTCGCAGAGCAAGCGGTACGCGACATTGTTGGTTCTGCATTTCAGTCAGCAGGGCAGCGTTGTTCTGCGCTCAGGGTGCTTTATGTGCAGGAAGATGTGGCGGGCGGCATGCTTGAAATGCTTTACGGCGCGCTTGATGAACTATCGATTGGTGCGCCATGGGCAATTGAAACCGATATCGGCCCGGTAATAGACGAAAATGCCCGCGCGCAAATTCAAGCCTATGTTGATAAGGCGGCGAAAGAAGGTCGCGTGCTCAAAAAACTGGCAGCACCGTCGGGCGGTAACTTTGTTACACCTGCTGTGATTTCAGTGTCTGGCATAGAGGATATTGAGCGCGAAGTTTTCGGCCCTGTGTTGCATGTGGCAACCTTCAAGGCTGAAGAGCTGGATAAGGTTGTTGATGCTGTCAATGCATGTGGTTTTGGCCTGACCTTCGGGCTTCATACGCGCATTAATGAACGGGTGGAGCGTGTGCGTGCCCGCATCAAGGTTGGAAACCTTTATATTAATCGTAATCAGATTGGTGCGATTGTTGGCTCGCAACCGTTTGGTGGGGAAGGCATGTCCGGCACAGGGCCAAAGGCAGGCGGGCCGAACTATCTTTCCCGTTTTTACAAAGAAGCTGCGGTGCCAGTTCCGTCTTCTGCAGGTTCTGCACTATCGCTCGAAGATGTCCAGCAGGCTATTGATGGGATTGGTGCAGTTTCCCGCAATGCGTTGGAGACATTTTCCATGCCGGGTCCAACCGGGGAGCTGAATGAGCTATCAAGTTTTGCGCGAGGGCTTGTCTTGTGCCTTGGCCCCGATGTTGAGGCTGCAAAAGAGCAAGCGCGCCTTGCACAGAAAATGGGATGTACAACACTTATTGCTGTGCCGGATGCCAAAGGCGAAAGCTGCCTTGATGGGTTTGTGCCTCGTGAATTGCTGGGTAAGCTTGAAGGCTTTGCTGCTGTCGCGCTTTGGAGTAACGAGCCGGACTTGAAGGCAGCGCGTATGGCACTTGCAGGCAGAGATGGGGAGTTGATACCCCTTTTGTCGACACGGCAGATGGCAAACTACTGCGTTCATGAACGCCATGTGTGCATTGATACGACAGCCGCCGGGGGTAACGCCTCGCTTTTGGCGGCTAATCTATAGGGCCCAGCAAGAGCTTTGCATCTCCGGTTTTCCTTCTGCGCGCGAGCTAGTCTGATCCAGCAACAGGCAAACAGCGTTTAATAAGAAACAGCCGGAGAGATTTGATGAGACTTTTTGCCCTGACATATATGGCGGCGCTGGTTGCCTTTGTTATTCTGGACAGCATCTGGCTAGGTATTATCGCCAAAGACTTTTACGCCGAAACACTCGGTTATTTGATGCGAGAAAATATCTATTGGGGGGCGGCAGTCGTTTTCTATGCACTCTACCTTTCCGGCATTGTCTATTTCGCTTGCTTGCCTGCGGCGAGAGAAGGTGATCTGAAAAAGTGCATCGTCAGCGGCACTTTTTTAGGGGTTTTCGCTTACGGTACCTATGACCTGACAAATTATGCCACGCTCGCTGGTTGGCCGCTCAATGTGGTTGTGTATGACATGCTGTGGGGCGCATTCATCACGGGGTCTACATCGGTTGCAGGCTTCCTGGTTGCTCGACGACTTCTGGAAAAAGAAAAGGCGGCCTGAACAGACCGCCTTTCAACGCTTTTTCGCTAGAAGGCTACTACTTCTTCCATTCCTTGAACCATTTATCGAGGATGGCAACCGTCCTCAGCATATTGGATGGAATGCTTGTGGTGCCGTGATATTCGCCGTGGATCACCACCAGTTTCGTTGGCGTGCCCAGCATCTTCAGCGCCGTATACATCTCTTCAGCCTGAGATAGCGGTGTTCGCAAATCCTTGTCACCGGTCATGAAGAGCGTTGGTGTTTTGATGTAGGGTGCGCGCATCAATGGGCTGTGTTTCATCCACAGCGTGGGGTCTTCCCACCATGGTGTGTGGAAACGTTTGTTGCCCCAGCTGATAATATCAGCAGTACCTGCAAAACTGATCCAGTTGATCACAGGGCACAGGGCAGCAGCACCCACAAACCGGTCCGTGTTACCAACAACCCAAGTGGTTAAAACACCGCCGCCAGAGCAACCAGCCACATACATCTGGTTTTCATCGATGTAGCCGCGTGAGGTAATCACATCGACGCCGGCCATCAGGTCATCGAAGTCGCGCCTGCCCGGATAGCGGTTGTCGATTGCGTTTGCAAAGTCAGAGCCATAACCCACAGACCCACGAGGATTGGTGTACACAACCACATAGCCTTTGGCGGCGAGCGCCTGCCACATGAAGTTGAAGTTTACGCCGTACATGCCGTGTGGACCGCCATGGATATAAAGAAGCATCGGATATTTTTTGCTGGCGTCAAAGTCAGGCGGCGTAATCACCCAACCTTGGGCGCGAGTGTCGTCGCTACTGTCGTACCAGAACTCTTCCACTGCGCCTTGTGTAACGCCTGCCATAACGTCTGCGTTCAGGGCTGTAAGTTGTGTCAGTTCACCGTCCGATACATCGCCAACCACAAGGTTGAAATCGGTTTCAGGATCACGGTACCTGCCAACAAATTTGCCAGCTTCCGTCATGCTGGTTACCGTCACCTGATGCATGCCTTCGGTGATGGCTTCCATGCGACCATTCAGGCGCAGGCGCATCAGCTGAATGTCACCTTCTGTCCGTACGGAGAAATAGACCCGGTCACTACGGCGGCTGAACAGAAACCCGCCTGCATTCGCTGGCAAGTTGTCAGTAATCATTCGTTCGTTCGAACCATCAATGTTAACAGCCCGCACTTGATCCTGTCCGTACGTGGAAGCGATGTCTGACTTGCCCGCATACACAACAGTTTTACCGTCCGGGGTAACCGCAGGGGATGCCCAATAACCAAAGTCTTTGGTTAGCTGGGTGATCTCGCCGCTCGCGACATCCAGTTTATGGATCTGAGAGGTAGACTCGGCCTCGTTTGTGTCACCAGCCGGGCCATTGCCATCAAAGATGATACTGCTGCCGTCTGGCGTGAAGGCAAAAGCAGCGTTACCGACCATGCCGGAAAAGCGCGATACCGTATGCCATTTGCCACTGGTAAGCTGGCGGGCCGTGCCGCCCTCCGATGGTACCATGAACAAATGGTCATAGCCTGTGATTGCGCCAACCCGGTCCTGCCGGTAATGCAGGTCTTCGATAACCGTTGCGTTCTTTTGCCATTTGGCCCCTTTGGGTGGTGGCGCAATCTGAATTTTCCAGTCACTTGTTTTGGGTACACGGGCACGGAACGCAATGTTGTCGCCATCTGGTGACCAGCGGATCATACGCGGTGCGTTTTGAACATGGGTCAGCTGGCTAATCGCGCCTTCGTCATCCATCCAGCGTACGAAAATCTGGCGGCTTTTGTCGTCAGCCTGCCCGATATAGGCAATGCGGTCACCATTTGGAGACCAGCGCACCCCTGCGCCTTTGACAAGGAATCTGTTTTTGCTGCCATCGGCATTCATCAACCAGACTTCTGAGGACCAGCGGTCATTCATGTCATCAACACGGGACCGCACATAAGCAATTTGCGCGCCGTCAGGTGACAGTTCTGCGCCGTTTACCCGCTCCCAGTTCATGTAAAGTTCTGGTGTGATCACTTCTGCGCTCTGTGATGGTAGCGCGAGAAAAATAGTGAAAAGCGCAGCTGACAGTGCGCCGAACAATCGTTTCATAAGACCCTCCCAAATCTGATGCGAAGGTCACTATAGTTTATTTTGCCTCGAATGTCAGCGTACATGGGATGCAGCCAACTTGTCGCGACCGTCCCGAGCGCCTATGATTGTGTGGGCGCATTATTCGAGGGGAGTTTTCAATGAAGAGAGTTTTGTTGGCCATCGCTGCAGGTGTTGCGGCTGCAGGCTTGATTTTCTATGCCTATCTTGGAACGACCCCACCACCAAACTTCGACATAATCATTGAAAACGGTGTTGTTTATGATGGCTCCGGCGGCGAAGGCCGGATGGTCGATATCGGCATTGTCGGCGACCGTATAACCGTTGTGGGTGATATCCCATACGGTCAGGCCGAGCGGGTGATTGACGCTGGCGGCAAGGCCATCGCGCCCGGTTTCATCAATGTACTCAGCTGGGCAACTGAATCGCTTCTGGTAGATGGCAAAGGCGAAAGCGATATTCGTCAGGGTGTAACAACCGAAGTGTTCGGTGAAGGCTGGTCCATGGGGCCGGTCAATGATCAGATGCGCGAGACCATGCTTGCTCGCCAGGGCGACCTGAAGTTCGAGGTTCCGTGGGATACTTTGGGCGGCTATCTGGAGCATATGGAAGCAAAAGGCGTTTCTCCAAATGTGGCCTCTTTTATGGGGGCCAGCACGGCGCGTATTTACGTGCTCGGATATGAAGACCGGGCACCAACTGAAGAAGAGCTCGCCCGTATGCAGGCTTTGGTCGCAGAAGCGATGCAGGAAGGTGCGCTTGGGGTCGGTTCATCACTTATCTATGCACCAGCCGCATATGCTGAAACCGAGGAGTTGGTAGCCTTGATGGAAACGGCGTCAGAGTATGGGGGTATGTATATCTCTCATCTGCGCAGTGAAGGGGACCGTTTTGAAGAAGCTGTGGACGAGCTAATCACGATCGCGCGCGAAAGTGGGGCGCCGGCAGAAGTTTATCATCTGAAGGCGGCAGGTACAGATAACTGGGGCAAGATGGATAGCGTGATTGGTAAAATCGAAGCTGCCCGAGCCGATGGTATCCGTATCACGACGGACATGTATACCTATACAGCTGGCGCCACCGGGCTTGATGCCATGATGCCGCCATGGGTGCAGGAAGGTGGTTATGAAGCATGGGCTGAACGGCTGAAGGATCCACTCATCCGTGAGCGTCTGATTGTGGAAATAGCGACCAAACAGGATTGGGAAAACCTGTATCTGGCCGCGGGCGGTGCGGAAGGCTTGTTGCTGATTGGTTTCAAGAATGAAGAACTGAAGCCCCTAACTGGTATGTCTTTGGCTGAAGTTGCCGCCATGCGCGGTAAGGGCCCAATTGAAACAGCGATGGATTTGGTGATTGAAGACGGCAGCCGCGTCGGCACCGCTTATTTCATCATGTCCGAAGATAACATCCGCAAAAAGATCGTGCTGCCGTGGATGAGTTTTGGTTCTGACGCAGGGGCGTTAGCCCCCCGTTTGCCTTTCACGCTCAGTGGCACTCATCCTCGTGCCTATGGCAATTTTGCTCGTGTATTTGCCAAATATGTGCGGGATGAGGGTTTGCTGACGCTCGGTGAAGCGGTGCGCAAGATGACATCTTTACCCGCTGAAAACCTACAGCTGCGAGATCGCGGGCGCCTTGCTGAAGGCTACTATGCGGATATCGTCATCTTTGACCCCAAAACCATTCAGGATCACTCTACCTTTGGTGATCCACATCAACTCTCGACGGGGGTGACGGATGTGATTGTCAACGGCGTTCAGGTGCTGAAAGACAGTGAACACACCGGCGCTACGCCCGGGCGTGCGCTGCGCGGGCCGGGTTGGACCGGATGGGCGAACGCCGAGGAGGATTGACTTCTTAACGGTCAGGTAGGGGTATGAACTCTTCATCCCCTGGAACCATTGTGAAATCGCCATTTTTCCAGCGTGCTTTTGCATCTTCTATCATGTCGATATCTGTGTGGGCAAAGTTCCACCATAGGCGGCGCGACTGTGTGAGCTTGTCGCCGCCAATTAGCGCAAGATGGGCACCATCATTGGTGGACACAGGAGCCACATCGCCTTCATTCAAAACAACCATAGTGGCTTCGCCGAAGGTTTCCTCGCCGAGAGCGATAGCGCCTGAAATTACATAAAGGGCGCGTTCTTCATGGTCTACCGGGATGTCCAGTGCGGTGCCGGGCTCCAGTCGGATGTCTGCATAAAGCGTGCGACTGTATACATTGACGGGTGAAGCCGCGCCCCACGCATCGCCAGCAACAATGGTGATACGCGCATTGTCCAGTTCCACGGTCGGAATATCACTTGCCGGATAATGCTGGAAAGAGGGTTCAGCTTCCTGGCTGTCTGCTGGCAGCGCCATCCAGACCTGTAGGCCCAGCAGTTGGTGCCCCGCAGCGCGGACATCGTCTGGTGTACGCTCCGAGTGCACGATACCTGTGCCAGCCGTCATCCAGTTAACTTCACCGGGGCGAATTGGCTGCGTATAGCCTAAACTGTCCCGGTGCATGATTTCACCTTCAACCAGCCAAGTCAGGGTGGACAGGCCAATGTGTGGATGTGGCCTGACATCGATGCCGGTGCCGGGGGCAAAAACTGCTGGCCCCATTTGGTCAAAGAAGATGAACGGGCCGACGGTGCGTACTTCGATAGAAGGGAGGGAGCGGCGCACTTCAAAACCGCCGATATCTTTAGCTTTGGGGCGGATAACCGTTTTAATACCAGAGCAGGATTTATTTTCGCAAGCGGCGTCACTACTGTCGTGGTAACTCATAGATGCATCTCCCTTTTTCAGTTCCTACGCCACTAGACCATATGCCGATCACAAAATGATGACCATTCAAACCGTTATGGCAAGTATGCCGTACCGAATAATGGTTTCGGCTTCCTGTATGTTGACATGTCGTCATTTATTCGCAAAATAGACAAAATGACATAATTTGTCACATTGTGGATCAGGTGGTTGGTCAAACCGGGAGAGCAAGGGCATGCAGTTTACATTGAAGGTAAACGGCGAAACACGCACAGTCGATGTTGAGCCGGACACCCCGCTATTGTGGGTTTTGAGAGACGAGCTTGGTTTCAAGGGCGTGAAGTTCGGCTGCGGTGTGGCGGCGTGTGGGGCCTGCACTGTCCATATGGATGGCACGGCAACCCGGACCTGTGTTTACCCCGTCGAAGCTGCTGAAGACATTGAGATAAAAACCATCGAAGGTTTGGCGGTTGACGGTGTTTTGACAGATGTCCAGCGAGCCTGGATTGATGAGCAAGTGCCGCAGTGCGGTTATTGCCAATCTGGGATGATCATGGCCGTGAGCGCGCTTCTGGAAGAAATTCCAAACCCCACGGACGATGATATTAACGATGCCATTACAAATGTGTGCCGGTGCGGTAGCTACCCGCGCATCAAGAAAGCCGTTAGTAAGGTTGTTAAAGAGCGGGGAGCGGCATAATGGCTGAGAAAAAGAAAGTTTCCCGCCGTAAATTCCTGCTGGGTACCGGGGCCGTTCTTGGTGGTGGTTTGGTGCTTGGGTATGCGGCCCTGCCGAACCAGATGAGTGATCTTGCACGAGCAAACAAGGGTGCGGGCAGTATTCTTTCGGGTTGGATCAAGATCACACCTGATAATAAGGTCACCGTTATCGTACCGCATGCCGAAATGGGGCAGGGGGCGCATACTGCCCTACCAATGATGGCGGCGGATGAGCTTGATGCAGACTGGAGCCTTGTTTCTGTCGAGGAAGCGCCGGGCCTGCCCGAATATGCCAACCAACCACTTGGTGAAGGCTTTATTGTCGGGGACAAACTGCCGGATATTTTGGCGCCACTGATTAACAAGGCATTCTATTCAATCGCGCAGGCGATGGACCTGCAAATTACCGGCGGCTCTACCTCCGTTCGTTTCACTGGCCATTATGGCATGCGGGTTGCGGGTGCTGCGGCGCGGGAAATGCTGATGAAAGCCGCCGCCAAAGAGTGGGGTGTGCCGATTGGCAGCCTGACGACAGAGGAAAGCTTTGTGCACCATAAGGCATCTGGCAGGTCTGCAAGCTATGGTTCGCTCGCAGAGGCCGCGAGTGCCTTTGACCCGAACCCGACACCAAAGTTAAAAGCTAAATCCGAACATACGATCGTCGGCACGCGCACTGTGAAGCGGTTTGACATTCCGTCCAAAGTGGATGGTTCAGCCAAATATGGTATCGACGCCGAAGTGGACGGCATGCTGTATGCCGCGATTGCCCGTGTGCCTGTACACGGCGGAACCATCACCTCTATTGATGATGTGGCGGCTCTTGCCATGCCGGGCGTGAAGAAGGTGTGTAACCTTGGTTACGCTTATGCCGTTGTTGCCGATAAATACTGGCGAGCCAAAACTGCCCTCGAAGCCGTTGAGATTGAATTTGATGGCGGCGGCAATGAGTTTTTGAACTCCGATGCCATTTTTGCGCGTTTCAACGACGATCTGAAGGTGCTGGAGCTTGAGTATGACATCGATGAAGGTGATGTTGACGGTGCTGAAGGTGAGTTGGTTGAAGCAGACTATGCAGTACCTTATCTGGCGCATGCCTGCATGGAGCCGATGAACTGCACCGCATGGGTGCGGGACGGTGTTTGTGATATCTGGACCGGTACACAAGCGCCATTGATGGCGCGCACGGCGGCGGCAACGGCTGCTGGGCTGGAGCCGGAGAATGTAACCGTTCACAATCATATGCTGGGTGGTGGTTTTGGCCGCCGTATCCATGCGGAAAATGATTATGTGGCCCCGGCAGTTGAGATTGCCGTGATGGCTGGTGCACCGGTTAAAACCATCTGGTCACGCGAGGAAGACATGCGGTTTGACGAATATCGTCCGGCTGTTGTCAGCCGGTTTACCGCCAAACTTGGCGATGATGGCATGCCAACCGCGTGGCAAAACCGATATTCAGACAAGCGTGAGCCTGTTGAAGCGCCGCTGATCCCTTATTCTGTGGCGGCCCAGTCCATTGGTTTTGTGCGTAGCCAAAGCCATTTGAAGCTTGGCCCTTGGCGCAGTGTGGATCATTCGCAGCATGCCTTCTTCACCGAAAGTTTTATTGATGAGCTAGCCCATGCGGCAAACGTTGACCCGCTTGAGTATCGTTTGTCGCTGCTGAAAGATGCGCCAAGGCATGCCAATGTGTTGCAGAAAGCGGCGGATGCTGCGGGCTGGTATGCGGGCGTGCGGGATGGCCGTGCCATGGGCCTCGCCGTGCACGAAAGCTTTGGCTCTATCGTTGCCCATGTGGCCGAGGTATCGGTGAATAGTGATGCCATGATACAGGTACACCGGATTTCGAGCGCGGTGGACTGCGGCGAGGCGATTAACCCCGATAATGTGGAATCTCAAATCGAAAGCGCGATCATCTATGGCATGACCGCAGCCTGTTACGGCGAAATTACGGTTGAAAACGGCCAGGTGGTTGAAGGCAACTTCCCTGAGTATGAGATGGTGCGCCTTGCTGAAGTGCCGGATATTTCGATCCAGATTATCGAGTCAGGTGCACCGCTCGGTGGTCTTGGAGAGCCGGGCTTGCCGCCAACGGCACCCGCGATGACCAACGCTATTTACGCACTAACGGGTGTTCGTGTGCGCAAGCTGCCGATCAGGAACTATGATTTCACTAGCTTTGCCTAACGGCGGAGCTAGTGAAAATCCCGGCTTTTGGGCACAAGGTTTCGAACGTTTCGCGGATGCATGGATGCTTTGAACGGTGGTAATCTTCTGTCGCCCTCTGTTGGGCGTTTCACTTCATCCGCAGCGGCATGCGGCACCTCCAAGTCAGTTTCTTCTGATAGGCGCAGCAGGTCGGTTGATGCGTCATGAAGTTTGCTGGCAACCAGATGGGTTACGCCGTCTTCGCGCTGCAATTGCCCTTCAATCACCATCAGGCGTGCGCCCATTAAAATGGCGCGGTGCTGCTCGAACACGTTGCGCCACACAACGATGTTGGCGACACCCGTTTCATCCTCAATGGTCAGGAAGATAACGCCCTTTGCGCTTCCCGGACGCTGGCGCACTAACACCAGTCCGGCAACGGTGGCTTTGTCGCCGTCTTGTTTGTCATCCAGTCCTCGGCACGGTACCACGCCGCGCGCATTTAGGCCCGCGCGGAGAAACGAAAGCGGGTGTGCTTTCAGCGACAGGCGCAGGGTCTGGTAATCATTCACCACATGTTCTGATAGCGGCATGGTAGGCAGGGTGGCGTCTGGTTCTGTACCAGTGTCATCGGTGTCGGAGTAGGTGAAAAGTGGCAGGTCTGGTGTGTCTGTCAGACCGCGTACCTGCCAAAGCGCTTGACGGCGATCCAGCCCGCAGGATCGGAAAGCATCGGCTTCGGCCAGTTTCTCAAGCTGCGCGACCATCAATCGGGTTTGGCTATGCAGATCAAATGTGTCGGTGAAGGGTCGCAGACGCGTTGCCTCAATTTTGACGGCGCTTTCTTCGCGTACGCCTTTTATCTGCCGCATACCCAGCCGAAGGGCCCAACCCCATTTGTTGTCTGTTGCTGGTTCGAGCGTACAGTCCCAGTTGCTGTGGTTGATATCAACCGGGCGCACCTCCACACCGTGCTCGCGTGCATCCCGCACAATCTGTGCAGGGGCGTAAAACCCCATAGGTTGGGAATTCAGCAAAGCGCAGGCAAACACTTCGGGGTGATGGCACTTTACCCAAGACGACGCGTAAACCAGTAGTGCAAAGCTTGCCGCATGGCTTTCGGGAAAACCATAGTCAGCAAAGCCTTCAATCTGTTTAAAGCAACGTTCGGCAAAGTCAGGCTCGTACCCTCTGGCGATCATGCCATTGGTGAATTTTTCCTTGAATACCCCCACAGTGCCGCTGTTGCGGAACGTTGCCATGGCGCGCCTGAGGCCATCAGCCTCGCCCGGCGTGAAACCGGCGGCAACAATGGCAATTTTCATTGCCTGTTCCTGAAACAGCGGCACGCCGTATGTGCGGCACAGAACCTGTTCCAGTTCATTGGCCGGGCCGTGGTTTGGGTCAGGTGCTGGGTATTCTACATCTTCCTTGCCTTGCCGCCGCCTGAGGTATGGATGCACCATGTCCCCCTGTATGGGGCCGGGGCGTACAATCGCAACCTGCACCACAAGGTCATAATAATTGTTTGGCTTCAGGCGCGGCAGCATGCTCATCTGCGCGCGGCTTTCCACCTGAAAAACACCGACACTGTCTGCCCTGTGCAGCATCTGATAGGTGGCTGGATCTTCGTTAGGCAGGGTTGCCAGCGTGAAAGCACGCCCATGATGGACGCGTATCATGTCAAACGCTTTGCGTAGGCAACTGAGCATGCCAAGCGCAAGCACATCCACCTTCAGGATGTTGAGAGTATCGAGGTCGTCTTTGTTCCATTCAATAACCGTACGGTCTTCCATCGCGGCATTCTGGATTGGCACGATATGATGCAAGGGGCTTTCGGTTAGCACAAAGCCGCCCACATGCTGCGAAAGGTGCCGGGGAAAGCCGACAATTTCATGCGCCAGTTCAAGCGTGCGCATCAGGCCCTTGTCGGTGGGATCAAAGCCTGCTTCGCGCACCTGTTCATCTGGTATTTCGCGGCCATAAGACCCCCATACCGTGCCCGCAAGCGCGCTGATGGTGTCTTCTGACAGGCCCATAACCTTGCCCACCTCGCGGATAGCACTGCGGGCCCTATAGGTTATCAGTGTCGCTGCAAGCCCGGCCCGGTGCTTGCCGTATCGGTCATAAATATACTGGATAACCTCTTCACGGCGCTCGTGCTCAAAGTCCACATCAATGTCCGGCGGCTCGCCGCGTTCTTTGGAGACAAAGCGTTCAAACAGCAAATCCACCTTGGTTGGGTTCACATCGGTAACCCCGAGCATGTAGCAAATGATCGAGTTGGCAGCCGACCCCCGCCCCTGGCATAAAATACCTCGCCCTTTGGCAAAATGCACAATGTCATGCACGGTTAGGAAGTAGGGCGCATACCCCAGTTCATCCACGAGGGCGAGTTCCCGCTCTAGTGTGTCGCCCACATTCGCGGGTACCCCATCCGGATATCGCCACTCTGCCCCCTTGTGGGACAGTTCTGCCAGATGCTGTTGCGGGGTTTTGCCTGCCGGTACCGGTTCATGAGGGTAGTCATAGGACAGTTCATCAAGAGAGAAATTGCAGGCTTCTGTGACTGCGAGTGTGTTTTTGACCGCTTCTGGGTGGTCAGTAAACAGGCGCAGCATTTCTTCGGGTGGTTTGATGAAACGTTCCGCATTGGCAGAAAGCAGATAGCCAGCTTCTTCGATGCGCTTGTGTTCACGAATGCAGGTAACCACATCAGCCAGAATGCGCCTGTCAGGGTGATGAAACATAATGTCACCGGTTGCCAAGAGCGGCAGTCCCGCTTCTTTGGCACAAGCTGCCAGTGCGCCAATACGCTGCTGGTCTTCTCCTTGGTATGTATGATGTGCCACCAGATAAAGCGGTGCATTTAGCTGCTCACGAACGGTGGAAAGTTGCCGCACATGCGTATCGCGTGTGATGCGATGTGCTTTTGTCTCCTCAGGGATAAGCGCGAAGATTAGCCCTTTGCTGAAAGCAGCAACGTCTTGGAGCATAATATGGCATTCCCCTTTGGGTGCGCGGCGGTTGCCAATGGTCAACAACTCGCTCAGGCGTCCGTATGCTGTCCGGTCCGTGGGGTAAGCGAGCAGGGAAGGCCCATCCATCAGATCAAGCCGGCAAGCGGGTAAAAAGGCAAGGTCGTGTTCTTTCGCTGCCTTGTGGGCGCGCACAATACCAGCGAGGCTATTGCGGTCCGTAATAGCAAGGGCCTTGAGTCCCTTCAATTTGGCCATAATGATCAGTTCTTCGGGATGAGAGGCCCCGCGAAGGAAACTGAAATTACTGGTGCTATGAAGTTCGGCATACATGGGCACGGCCTTGTTGGATTTCGGGGGTGACTTTCGAGGAGGTCAGGCAAAAAAGCCATGCATGAACCAGCGCGGGACATTGCCATGCAGTGGATCATCAATTGTTTCAGCTTTGCGCACACCCGGCACTTCATAAAGACCGTGGCGAAACACCCAAAAGCGGGCACCGGCTTCCACCTCAATACGATAGTAATCCCGGGTAAGCAGGTTTTCGCTATCGTCAAGCCTGAGCCACCATTCAGGCGCTATCCGTTCCGGCCCTTCGGAGCGAGTGACCTTATGATCCACTTTGCGCCAACGGAACCGGCGAGGCGCGCCTTCTGGCACCTCAGCCATCACCTGCATGGCTTCAGGGCGTAACAAAAGCCGCAAAGGGCGCGGCGCGAGGTTTAAGGGCAGACTTTCCAAGCCAAGGTCACCTTGAAGGGCAGGCATGTAAGACTGTGCCCTTTCAGGTATATGGCTATGCCGGTGTTTTATCTGCACGACCGCCCCGCTGCCAAGGCGGGCGCTCAAGCGGTCCAGCACTTTTGCGGTGGTTTCGGTTTGAGTGTCTTTCACCGTGGTAATCTGTGCTGGTGTCAGTGTTTCACTGTGGTTGACCGACAGCATCAGAAGGTCAAAACCAAAGCCTGCCTCAAGCGTCTGTAGTTTTTCATCAAACAGCCGCATCAGATGATCGCTGCCCCGGGTGGGGCGATTGGTGCCAATTTGCAGTGTTTGTACACTGCCATCCACACGAAACGCGTGAAGATCAAGCCGCCGTACCCCGGTGTCTGCGCGGGCCAGTGTTTGCATCAGGTCTGCCAGCATGGTGGGCAGGGCAGTTTCAATGGTGGCAAGATGCAGGATCGGTTCACTGAAGGCATGCCGTATGCGCCATAGCGGTAGTGGAGATAGTGGGTCAATGGGTTCAGTTTTAACGCCCAGCGCCTGATCAAGCCGCATCAAAAGGTCACTAACCTGCCCCTGCGGTTTGCCGCGAAACCGTCTGGCCAGAGAAGTGCGTGGCAGAGAGATGATATCTCCAATGCGTTTAAGGCCAAGGCGGTGCAATGTATTGATGCTGCCTGCATCAAGGCGCAGGGCCTTCACAGGCAGGGGTTTCAAAGCTGTTTCAATATTATCGGGGCTTGAGGTTGTACCGGATCCGTAACGAGATAGAGCCCAAGCAGCCCCAACCGTTTCTGCGGTGGCTGCTTTGGCCTGGAAGCCAGCATTGCCGAGGCGGGTTATCAGGTCATTAATTAAACCGTTGTCGCTGCCGAAAAGATGCCCGCATCCCGTGATGTCGAGCAATAAACCGTCTGTGCCATCAATGGCAACAAGCGGGGTATAGCGATCACACCAGCGGGCGAGGGCAAGCAGGACGTGTGCGTCAGCGGCGCTATTCGCGGGCGCGGTTTCCAGCTCAGGGATCATCGCGCGTGCTTCTGCCAGTGTCATGCCAGACATCAGGCCGCAAGTATGCGCGGCGGTAGAAACCGCATGCAGTTTCTGGGTTTGGTTCACGGTTTCGGTCAGGGCAAACGGGCTATCCGGTTGCGCGATAGTCAGTGCCTGCGTGCCATGTGCCGGTGTTTGCCAGCCCGGCTGGGCGCGGGTCCAGCGGTTTATCGACCAATGAGGGAACCATATGGAAGCGATGGTGCGCATGATGCCACTCCCGAAGGGTTGTGCGGGGCAGGGTACCGCCCCGATGTTTATGAAGGGATGCCGTGAAACGCGCAGGCCCGGGCCATGAACAGCCTGTTGCACTGGCCTTTGTTTCCACTTGCCAGCGACTGTAGGCAACGCTTTGTGGTGGGGTATGCGTGCGCATCAACAGAAGGCAGCGTGCCTGATGTGTTTGCACCGCGAGGGAAAGTCGCCTGCTGCTGGTGAGGTCAATGTCGGTCAGTTCGCCAACAATGGCCCCAAAGTTCGCCAACAATGGCCCCAAAGATACCGTAATGGGGCTTGGCACGTCCTGCTCCGTTTCGGCGTGTCGTGACGGTGGATAGGAAGGGGGTGTCGTTGCTCCTGATGCAGTAAGCTGTATCTACGGCGTCGCGCCATGAGGCCTGCGCCATTTTATCAATCAAAAAGGAACAACAACATGACTGTATTTATAGGACTAGACGTCTCTCTGGCAAGCACGGCAGTCTGTGTACTGACGGGTAAGGGTGAGATTCTCAGGGAGGCAAAGGTGCCCAGCGAGCCGGCAGCGCTTGTGGGTTTTGTGCACAGCCTGGGGTGCGATGTCGCCAGCATTGGTCTTGAAGCAGGGCCCCTGTCCCAGTGGTTGTACAAGGGCCTGACGGAAGCGGGTTTCGAGACGGTGCTGATGGAAACACGCAGAGTGAAGGCCGCGCTGAAGGCCATGCCGATCAAAACAGATCGCCGGGATGCGGAAGGGATTGCCCGCCTGCTGCATCTGGGCTGGTTCCGGCCAGTCCACTGCAAATCCGTTTCGTCGCAGGAGATACGGGCGCTGCTGACGACCCGCCATGCCATCCAGAAGGCCCTGAAGGCTCTCGAACTGTCGGTGCGGGGTATCCTGCGCAATTTCGGTCTGAAGATGGGCAAGGTGTCGAAGGGGCGGTACGCGGCACGGGTGCGCGAGCTTGTGACCGGCAACCCTATGCTGGAAGCTGCCGTCGAGCCTGTCCTGCACGTGCGCGACACGCTGCGCAAGGAGATGGCAGGTCTGGAGAAAAAGATTAAAGGGCTGGCGACGGCGAACCCGGTCTGTGACCTGTTAATGACCATGCCCGGTGTAGGGCCGGTCGTGTCGCTGACCTTCCTGTCCGCAGTGGATGATCCCGGGCAGTTCCGCCGATCGAAGGATATCGGTCCATGGGTGGGGCTAACGCCGGGCCGGGACCAGTCGGGGGAACGGGATGTTACCGGCCGCATCACGAAGGCTGGCGATGTCGGCCTGCGAACCGCCCTGTATCAGGCGGCGACGGTCATGCTGAACGGGGGCAGATCCAACTGGCTGAAAGCCTGGGCGTTGCGTCTTGCTGCCCTGCGGGGCAAGAAACGTGCAACGGTCGCCCTTGCCCGACGCATCGGTGTGGTGCTGCACCGGATGATGGTGGACGCAACGGTGTTCTGCTTCACCCGCGAAGAGGCTGTCCGCTCTGTATAAACCCGTTCAAGCAGCGTACGAGAAGAAACAGGAGGTTTGGCCGCGTCTGACAGGGGTCGGCCACCAGTGTCCCTGCCGGGACGCAGTCCCCGATGATGCACGCAGGATGCCTTGTCGCCGGACCCCGCACATATGTAGCGCAGGGTTCGAGCACGCCCCAAAGATAGGCACTCGGGAACTGTATTGGACAAGGTATGAAGTTGGCGGCCCTTGCCCTGCATGGCGCCGACCACGGACGGAAGCACGTACCCGGCGGTGATACAGGAAGGTGACCTGACTCCAGAAGGCAAAGGCAACGATCCACACAGTCAAAATCCAGGCTTTCCCCCTGTATACAGGGACGCCGACAAGACCCTCTCCCGTGAACCGTCAACCGTGTCGCGCCGGCTAATTGTGTGATAAAGGTGCTTGACATCAACTGCCCCATTACGGAAGGATGCCTTGTCGCCGGACCCCGCACATATGTAGCGCAGGGTTCGAGCACGCCCCAAAGATAGGCACTCGGGAACTGTATTGGACAAGGTATGAAGTTGGCGGCCCTTGCCCTGCATGGCGCCGACCACGGACGGAAGCACGTACCCGGCGGTGATACAGGAAGGTGACCTGACTCCAGAAGGCAAAGGCAACGATCCACACAGTCAAAATCCAGGCTTTCCCCCTGTATACAGGGACGCCGACAAGACCCTCTCCCGTGAACCGTCAACCGTGTCGCGCCGGCTAATTGTGTGATAAAGGTGCTTGACATCAACTGCCCCATTACGGAAGGCATCTGATTTGATTGCTTCTTCCAGCGCCCAAAGGCTGTCTTCCTGATTGCGCGCGCGCACCAGAATGAAATCAGCTGGCGTAAGCCCTGCTGCCATCAAGCCGGGGCCATAAGGAACGCCTTGTTCCCTGAGCAATGTATGGTTTGTGATCCACAAAAGAGGCTTGTCGTGCACCGTTAACGCTGAAAGGGCCCATGCCGCCGCGCTTGTATGATCATGCGCTTTTGGGGCCCATAATTCATGCAACCAGCCCGCGGGAAAGTCATCCAACTGTGTTTCAGTGGCCGCTGTATCATTGAGCACTGGTGGACCGTTTGTTGCCGGATCAAGCCTGCTTAGCGTTCCTCTCAGGGTTTGCAGCTTTGCCATCTTCGCAAGCGCATCTGCCCCTTTGCTGTTTTCAGCGGGCTCATAAGTAGAAGCTTTCGGCGGTTTGATGGCGGCAACATGCATGGGTTTATATGTGCTTTGATTCTATTTGTTCACTTTTTGTTCTCATTTTTTAAAACAAGAGTCAAGGTGCTCAACGCCTTTGGAAGAAATCGAGGGGCGCAGACAGGAATCGTATGTATCGTTTAGCCGTCTTGTCCGGGAACAGGAAAGCCGCCAGCTTGGCTGACCATGGCTGGTGGTGTGCGGCCAAGTACCGTTTCAACCCAGTTTGCAAGACTGATCATCTGATCAAGATCTACATTGGTTGCAACACCAGATTCTGAAAGCAAATACAGCAAATCTTCGGTGCCGATGTTGCCGGTAGCACGCGGCGCAAACGGGCAGCCGCCAAGGCCGCCAACAGAGGCATCCAGTGTTTGCACGCCTGCTTCATAAGCGGCCCATGCATTTGCGAGGCCGGTGTTGCGGGTGTTATGGAAATGTGCGCGCAGCGGCATGCCGGGGATACGCTCGCGGATGGCGCTGATAATCTCGGTCACCCGGGTTGGGGAGCCAACACCGATGGTATCCGCAATGGCAATTTCGCGCGGCTCGGCCTCTGCAATATCTTCTACCATGGCAATCACCTTGGCAGGGTCAATCCGACCTTCAAACGGACAACCAAAAGAGACAGAGATGGTGGCTTGCGCGCTCATGCCTTCAGCCTTGGCCATTTTGATCATGTCTTTGGTGACCTGAACAGACTCGTCTGATGTCTGGCCTTGATTTTTTTCGGCGAATGTATCACTGGCGAGGGCAACACAGCCCGCTTCATCGATACCACGGTTACCATTTTCGCGGGTGGCAAAAGCACGCAGCAAACCCCGTTTGTTAAGCACTAGCCCGATGTAGGTAACGTCGCTGCGGTCCTCAAGGCCCGCGATCACCGCTTCCGCATCTGCCATCTGGGGAACGCGCTTTGGGTGAACAAAGCTTGCTACCTCAAGGCGGCGCACGCCCGCAGCAATTGCTCCATTGATCATCTTCAGCTTGTCTTCGGTTGAGAAAACAACCTTCTCATTCTGGAGCCCGTCACGGGGGCCAACTTCGAGTATCTCAACGGATGCGGTCATAAGCTCTCATCTTTTCCGATTTTTCGATTGATGCCAAAATCAGGTGGCATTCTATAGCGGGTTTGTTCCCACTGAGGCAATGGCAATAAAAAAGGGTGCCTGAAGCACCCTTTCTTTTCAATCAACGGTGACGCCTAGCGAATGTTGCGTACTTCTTCGGGGTTGATAACCCGGTACAACATTGCAGGGCGATGAGGGCCGCTTGAAAACTTCTTGCCCGTTGCTTCAATCACATTCAGTGAGAAAATCCACTTGCGGAAGTTCCTCTTATCCCGTGGTTTGTCGGTCGCTTTCTCGTACACGTCCTGCAAGTGAGACAGGGTAAACTCTTCCGGCATCAGCTTCAGGCCAACGGTGGAATAATCCATCTTTGCGGCCAGTCGCTGCTGCGCAACACCAAGGATTTCGCTGTGGTCAAAAGAAAGCTTCGGCAGGTCATGCACGTCAAACCACTGAGCTTCGGTGGCATCGGTGCCTGCTTTCAGCTCAACATTTTCGCCTGGTATCAGAGCAAAGTAAGCAACGCTGATCACCCGCTCGCGTGGGTCACGTTTGACATTGCCGAATGTATAGAGTTGCTCAAGGTATACACCGCTGATGCCAGCTTCTTCTTCCAGTTCCCGGGCAGCACAATCGTTGACGCTCTCGTCAATTTTCACGAAACCGCCAGGCAACGCCCATTGCCCTTTGAAGGGCTCCATACCGCGTTTGATCAGCAGTACCTTCAGCGCACCATCCAGAACGGTAAGGATGACGATATCTGTTGTAACAGCCGGATGAGGATATTCGTAAGTATAGGTCATTAATTAATCCCGCAGACCCGCTAGGTCCCCTTTTTAAGGAACACTCAAATCAGGCTTTGCGTCATTTCAGAAAGCACGCATGCGCCTTGGTGTTCTTTGATGTCCCCCCATCTATGATTCTTATCTTATTGTACCTGTACACTAATTACCACTTTTTTTTGTCACAAAGTGTTAACTATTGCAGGTGGAATAAGGATTTACCTTACGTTGTGGTTAGTCGCTTTGACGTCGGGCAGTCGCCAATAAGGAGATGTATTTACCGTAAAAGGTGTCATCGGCCTGCACGCAAAAATTATTGGTAGTTGCCTCCGCATTTTCGATAAGGGACCGCTGTGCGGACAGTTGATAACCATATTCGAAGCTATAGATATCACTTGCGATATCGATCATCAGTCTGGCTTGCTCTTCTTTGCTGAGGCTTTCCAGAATCTGATAATCCGGCTCTTCATAATGGGCCAGGATGATCTGTTGCAGATTGCGAAGCACGAGCGCATTAATCTGCCCCATATTCACATTCAATTCATGGCGTTTACACATGAATGAATAAGCGCGAAACTCTGACGCATCGCGAATATAATGATAAAGATTTTGCTTCGTGCGCCGAAATTTGAGCCATAAATCAAGCGAGATGGATTGCAATTCCTCAGGC
The DNA here is from genome assembly GCA_965199355.1 of Kordiimonas sp. Taxonomy (GTDB): domain Bacteria; phylum Pseudomonadota; class Alphaproteobacteria; order Sphingomonadales; family Kordiimonadaceae; genus Kordiimonas. The sequence continues at coordinate 146,828 of CBDARB010000015.1, read as the reverse complement.
GTTGTCGGGATCGGGATATTGCCGCGTGTGCTGTCAACAAACCGAGGGTCACGATCTGGCACATTTTCTTGTGCCGCTATGGGTGCCGCCCAAAGCGATAGCGCCACAAAGCTGGTAAGGAAAACGGAAGCAATACTACGATGAAGAGGCATGGAATATTCCGGCAAATGGATAATCAGAGAGTGAAGCTTTTAATTTTCAGGCACTTTTGTCAATATAGAGCTGTGTCGCTTTTGAGTGGAATACTTCAGTGCTGAACATTCGCATTTACCTGACCATCTTGTTTGCTGTTCTCACAACTCCTGTCGATGCGGAAGAGGGCTGTATTACCGTTGAGACCTCGATTGATGGATCATCTCTTGAAGGCAAGCTTTGGCCGGGTCAGGAAATCACGGTTTTTGACCTTAGCTGCGGCATGCCAGAGCGCTATGACTATGTGGTGTTTCACAGGGCGGATGACATGCCGCAGGTTATCAAACAGCTTTGGGGTCTGCCCGGGGACACGCTGGAGGTCACAGGCAAAAACCGTTTCCTTATAAACGGCGTGGAAGCCAAAACACCCTTCGGTAAACCTTATATACTGCTTGGGTCAGCGCGTACCCGCTTCAGGAAGCTTGAAGGTACGCTTGATGGATATCTGGTACTTGGGCATCCCGGCAGTGTCGACTCCACCCGACTTGGCCTGATTGCCAAGTGGGATATAGTTGGATATGTGCCGAACAGGGAAAAGGATTAAGGTCTTGGCCCTAAGCTGCTTGCTCCGCCGCAGGGCCAACCCGTACCAACCGTCCGGGCAGTTTGCCGGTTAGCTCATCATTCCGGACAACTGGAACGCCGCCAACGATGGTGGCGATATAGCCTTCTGCATTCTGAAGCAGGCGCTGGCCACCAGCGGGCAGGTCTTGCACCATGCGTGGCGGGTGAAGGCGCAGTTTCGCGTGATCAATCACATTGATGTTGGCCTTAAGGCCCACTTTCAGGCGGCCACGGTCTTTAAAGCCAGCGAAGTCCGCCAGTTCAGATGTTAATTTGCGGACGGCAGTTTCCAGCGGAATGGACCCTTTGCCGTTCCGGTCCCGTGCCCAATGTAACAGCAGGTAGCTTGGGAAGCTTGCATCACAAATGGTGCCCACATGCGCGCCGCCATCGGACAGCCCCATAATGGCTTGCGGATGGGTCATCATTTCGTAGACCGCATTATAATTCAGGTCGGTGTAATTATAGATCGGGAAATAGAGGAACTCTTTCCCGTTATTTTCAAGCAGGATGTCATAGATTTTATCGAGTGGGCTTACGCCATCTTCCTGCGCCGCCTTGTATACCGAATTGTCGACCGATTGCTCATAGTCCGGGTTTTCACCAAGCCGGAACATTTTGCAGGATATGAAATCAATCTGCGCCAACAGTGTGTCGGTGATCGGCGGGATGGAGGAACCATCACCTGCCAGCCGCTCTGACTTTTCACTCAACAGCTGTTTCTTGAATCCGGGGTCACGCATGATTTGCACACGTTCTTCAAGCGGTAGCTGGCTGATTTTCTTGTAACTTGGGAAACCAATGAAAGGATGGAATGTGCATTGAAGTCCAAGAATGACACCAATGCCTCGCGGTGCTACCTGCAGGTTGATGTTGAGTCCCCGTTCTTTGGCACCTTCGCTACGCTCCAGAATCTGCCGCCACTGCTTTGGGGCAAAATCCCGCTGCATTAATGACAGGGAAAAGGGTCTGCCGCCGGCACCTTCTGCAAATTCTTCCAGAAGTTTCCATTCCCGGTCAAAGGCTTCAGGGTCGCCGCGCTCCAGGTCAAAGTCATTCACGGCTTGCAGGATTCCGTGGTCAAGCCCTTTGAAGGCGGCAGCGATGCCAGCAAGCTCGTCTGGTGCTGCTTCTGAAGACGGTGTCCATTCGCCGTCGGCAGAACGATGCACGTCTGATCGGCCCGTGGAAAAGCCAACGGCACCTGCTTCCAGGGCACTGCGGGTCAAATCACGCATTTTGGCAATGTCATCTGCGGTCGCGGCTTCGTTATATACCGCCCGGTCGCCCATTACATAGACACGCAGCGGGTCATGAACCACCTGTGCCGCAAAATCGATGGTATGCGGGAAGTCAATCGCCGACATATAGTCTTCAAAGCTTTCCCAGTTCCAGGTGATGCCTTCCGACAGAGCTGTGCCGGGGATGTCTTCCACGCCTTCCATAAGGCGCACCAGCTTCTCGTGATCTGCGGGTTTCACCGGCGCGAAGCCAACTCCGCAACTGCCCATCACCAATGTGGTAACGCCGTGATAGACGCTGGGTTCAAACTTTTCATCCCAGCTTACCTGTCCGTCATAATGGGTGTGCAGATCGATGAAGCCGGGTGTAACGATGGCGCCGTCTGCGTCAATGGTTTCACCCGCATCACCTGTGCAGGCACCGATCTCTGCAATTTTGCCGTCTTTAACCGCGACATCAGCGCGATAAGGTGCGCCGCCGTCCCCGTCGTAAATCATGCCGTTTCTGATAACGAGATCATAATCCATCATTCTCTCCATCATAATGAGGGTGCCCGGTCTGTTACGGGGCGATGTTTTCTAAGGACGGCAGCAAGACCAAAGCCACCAACAAGATGCCAAATACTCCAGGTGCCAACAAGGAGCGCTGCCTCACCCAACCCACCAAGTTGGGTCATAACGATAATCAGGCCAAGCCCCGCATTTTGAATGCCAACTTCAAAAATCAGGGCACGGGCCTTGCGCGGGTCGGGCAAAAAGAAATGACCGATCACGCCGCCGGTTAGAAATGCCAAACCATTATGCAGAATGACAATCGGGATTATCTCTGCCCCGTGCGAAAGGATCACATCTGAGTTGTTGATAATGCCGGCGAAGATCAGCCCGAATAAAATCAACAGAGATACCGGCATGAAACGCGCCTGTAGCTTTACGGCGAGCGCGGGCCTTTTCCATGATGTGAAAATCCCAATAGCCAGAGGAACAATTAGAATGATGGTTGTGTCCTGTACAAATTTAATCCGGTCGATATTGATATCATCGATCAGGGTGTTTGCAGGGCCGTGCCACGTGACCCAGAACAGAATTGCAAGCGGTAAAATGAGGGCAGAGAACACAGATGACAGCATCGTGAGCGAAACCGAGTAGGCCGCATCACCCCCGGCAATTTTTGTGATCAGGTTTGACATGGCACCGCCCGGGCAGCAGGCAACAATGATCATGCCAAGGGCGATGCCAGCGGAAAGTCCCATCAGTTTGATAACTATGAGGGTAACAATGGGCAGCGCAATAATTTGCGCTAAAAAGCCGATGATCACCGAGGTGGGGTGAGACTTTACAAAAGCGAAGTCTGAGGGCTTCAGGCTAAGGGCTACGGTCAACATGGTGAAGGCAAGAGAGATTGAAAGAACAATCTGTGTTACCGGATCAACAGCAATGGAAGCGGCGCTCGTTGAGTCAACAAAGCTGGCCGCATCAGCAACTTGATTCATTATCCTCTCCCGGCGCATAACCTACGCGATAATGGCATGCATTAACAAGCGAGATTATGCTGAAATTCCAACTTGTTTGCTGGTTCCCCAAATGTCATAAAATTTGGTATGAGAACGCGCGGGCAGATGCTGTGTGGTTATAACAAAGGATAGAAGAATGCTTCGATACGCGCTTTTGATTGCGGTGGTGTTTTTGAGTCAAAGCGCTTGGGGGCAAGCTCCACAACCTGTCGACCTGATTGTCTACGGCGATTATCTTTTGACAATGGAAGAAGGGGCAGGCGTTCTTGAAAAAGGCGCGGTCGCGGTTCGCGGTGACATCATCGTCGCGGCAGGTAGCGCTGCTGAAATCAATGCACAATATCAGACCAAGCGCATTATCGAAGGCGAAGGCCGTGCCTTGATGCCGGGCCTCGTGAATGGGCACACTCACACATCCATGGTGCTGTTCCGGGGGATGGCGGATGACCTACCGTTGATGACATGGCTACAGAATTACATCTTCCCCATGGAAGGGCGCTATGTAGATGAAAGCCTTGTTGAAGCGGGTACGAGGCTTGCCTGCTGGGAGATGATCAAAAGTGGCACGACCAGTTTCGTTGACATGTATTTTTATCCCGATGTTATTTCTGACGTAACAGTGGACTGTGGCATGCGGGCGATTGTTGGGGCGCCGATGATTGATTTTCCTAGCCCGGGGTTCAAAGGGTGGGACGACAGCTATGCTGCTGGCGTTGATTATGCCCGTCGCTGGAAAGACAAGCACCCGCGCATTACACCAGCACTGGCCCCGCATGCCCCCTATACTGTCTCCGTGGAGCATCTTCAGCAGGCTTTTTCAACTGCGCGCGAGTTGGGTGTTCCTGTTTCCATCCATGTGTCTGAAGACAGAGCGGAAATTAACACGATTGCCGAACGCCACGGCATGACACCGATCGAACTGTTGGCGGGCATGGGCATGCTTGACCAGCAAACTGTTGCCGCCCATGTGGTATGGCCCAGCGACAGCGATATCGAAAAGCTGGCGGGATCACAGGCCGGGCCAATTCATAACCCTACATCAAACATGAAAACCGGTGCGGGTATCTCCCCCGTGGCAAAAATGCTGGAAGCTGGTGTTAATGTGGGCTTGGGCACTGATGGCGCCGCGTCCAATAATGACCTCAACCTATGGCAGGAAATGCGTTTTGCTGCTCTTATTCACAAGGGTGTTGGTACTGACCCAACGCTGGTTTCAGCGGGTCAAGCTCTGGATATGGCGACCCGTATGGGAGCTGCGGCAGTGGGCCTTGGTGATCAGGTGGGCGTTTTGAAGCCTGGCATGAAAGCGGACATGATTCAGGTTTCGTTAGACAGCCCGCGGTTTGACCCGCTTTACAATGTGATTTCGCATTTGGTGTATGTGGCCACAGGGGCTGATGTAACCACCTCTATCATCGACGGTAATGTCGTTATGGAAAACGGCGAGGTGCTGACAATTAACGTGGATGAGATGCGGCAAGCTGTGTCGAACCTTGCACAAAAGATTAGGCAGGATCTGAAAAAGGTTGAGTGATTGCCACTAAACCTAGCCAAATGGTCAAGATTTGTTATAGTCAGCATGTTGGGAGACGCTGATTGGGGCGTAAAAAGGAAATCGCATGAGTATTCAGGCCAGATTACCTGGCATCCTTAGACGTGCAGCGCAAGCTAGCGCTGCGGCGACTTTGGCTGCGACTCTCTCCATGTTTTCACTACCAGCCTCTGCAACTCTTAACCCTATTCAAGGGTTGCAGCTTACTGGTCCGGCGAAGGATATCGAAGTATATCTGGATCAGTTTTTTGAGCGCTTTTCAGAGTTATCGGAAAAGCGGCGCTCTGGCACAAACCCAAGAGCGATGATCCCGCTGCTGCGGCACGCGAAAAGCCAGTATGAACAAAGCCCCGCTGCGGCGCGTATGTCGAACCCTATCGATTCCGCGAAAGGGCTTGTTGCCAAGCTTTGGCTTCACGGGCCCAAAACATGGGCGATCACAGAACTGGACTATCTGGGTGATAGCGCCTTTGCCAAAGTTTGGTTCCAGTCCATTGAGGAAGGCAGGTCTGACCCTATTCCTTTTGGCTTTAAGTTCTTGAAGGCTGGTCAGCGGTGGAAGATTGCCGGATATCTGGACCTGAGAGGTTTAGGGGTTCAGGAAGATAACTGGCAAAACCTGATGGTAACCGGTGAGGAAAACAGCCCGGAACTGGTGTTCACTAGCTATATGGATCAAATCGAGGACTTATATTCCCCGAAAAAAGCCAAGGAAAGCATGCAGCTTGCGCCGCAAGTGCAGCAAAAGCTTGCGCCTATGTGGTTGCCAACAGAAGATGCAACCAAGTCGCTTGGCCGGTCTATGATGACCTTCTCGCAACTGCAGCCGCGCAACTGGCAATTTGTTAGTTCTGATTATGTTCAGTCTGATTCTGAACTGGTTATTCAGGCAACTGCCGGCAACCCGGTGATGCGTCGCAATATGGGCATGGCTACCATGATGGGTAGCGGCATGAAGTTTACCTTAGAGCGCGTCGGCGATGAGTGGCGGCTTAAAAGCTACGGGCGCAGCTCCCGTTAGAAACCGTGCCCGTTTCTGTTAACAGAACTATCTTTTAGGCGTCTATTTTATGGACGCCTGCCTTCACGCGTTTTGAAACTGGCGTTTCCAGCGTATATTCTGGCTCGTGAACGGTTGAAACGTAGCGGTAGTTTGCGTCTACAGCATCCGCATTGATAACCAGCTCCAGCCAGCCGCGGTTATGGCTGTTCAGATACTGAAGTTCCGGGCTTTTTGCCATAATGGCGTCCCGGACCACTTCTGGCTTGGCTGGAAGATATTCTTCCATGCCGGGTGATGACACACCAGCCGTGGCAAATTCTACACCGACTGTATCACCAGCCTCTGTTGCCAGATCGAAGGCCCATGCATTGTGGGTATCGCCGGCCAGCACAACAGCATTTGCAGCATTTTCGCGGATACTGCCAAATAGTGTTTCACGTGCTGCGGGATAGCCGTCCCACGCGTCCAGATTCAGGGGCAAGTCCATCGCGGACAACGCGCGGAACTGCGCAAGCTGCGCTGGTGTGACATAGCTGTTTTTGGTTTTGTCGATATCTTTGTCTGCGATTACCGGAATACCGACTTTGCCGGACAGAACCTGCTGCCCAATAATTTGCCATGGCCTGCCTGCTTCTTTGGAGGCGCGAAGCGTTTCGTCAAACCATTGTTGCTGAGCGTCCCCCAGCATGGTGCGGTCTGGGTCTGGCAGGATTTCAGTTTTGAATTTTTCAAGGTCTGGCAGGAACGTGATACCTTTTGGAAGGTTTTCCGGGTCCAGCGCCTGTATTTCTGCCCAATCGAGGATTGGTGTTGCATCAGCACCGTTCATACGGAATGGCACCGGAATTTGACGTACCTGACCGTTCCTGGTCTGTGTCTGTTCAGGGTCAGTGATCGCGACCGGCGTTTTGCCATCTTCAAAAAGGAAGGGCAGGGTGCGTGGTGGCAGGTCTTCTGAATATTCGAGCGGTTCGCTTCTGCCCACCAGCCGGGTATCCAGCATCACAAGAGTTGCGAGGTCACCGATGTCAAAGCTGCGGTAAATCCGGGTCTGATCACCTTCAGGGTTTTCGCGAATTGGCAGCCAGTCGTGATATGCGCGCACGGCAGCCTTTTTACGAGCTTCGAATTCGCCTTCGCCTTCATTGTGGTTTTGCGCGCCTTCACGCCATGTGTCGTTGGCGATTTCATGGTCATCCCACACACAAATGAAAGGATGAGCCGCATGAACGGCTTGCAGGTCCGGGTCACTGCGGTAAAGGGCATAGCGCCGCCAATAGTCCTCAAGCGCGATAACTTCACCCTTTGGGTCGACCTTGCGGCCATATTCACCGGTCATTGTGTCGTTGCTGTAACCGCCGGCTGGATATTCGTAGATATAGTCGCCAAGGTGGAGCACAGCGTCCACATCGCTGTTGGCGATTTCCCGGTACACATGGAAAAAACCCTGTGGATAGTTGGAACATGAAACGACCGCGAGCTTGGCTGGGTTTGTTCCGCTACTTGGCAATGTGCGGGTCCGGCCCGTTGGGCTTATGACGCCTTCACAATTGAAGCGGTAGAAATAGTCTGTCGCGGGTGCGAGGCCAGTTGCGTCAGCCTTGAGCGTGAAGTCATGCGCGGGGCCTGTTCCGGCCTCTCCAGATGCAACAATGTTATTGAAACCTTCATCTGTCGCCACTTGCCACGTCGCTTTTAAATTGCGGGCACTGGTGTCGGTGGGGACGACACGAGACCAGATGATAACGCGGTCCTGAAGAGGGTCACCACTTGCAACACCGTGAGAGAAAACAACTTTTTCGTTCGTTTGAGCTTTCAAGGGGCTGCTTGCAACCAAAGCTGCACTTGCAAGCCCTGAAGCCCCTTTCAGAAGCGAACGTCTGTTAACGTCTGAACTTACGTTGGTCGCGAATTTTTCAAATACCACTGAGTGATCCTTCTCAAGGTTATCGGTTGTTGGTAATTGGCCCTCAACCTAAAACTGATATACGAGACGATAAGTTTATTGCGTCTTTTGATTTTTTCAACAAAACCAAAAGGTTAAAAAAAAGCCTCCGAAAAGGCCGTATAATTTACCATTTAATAACTTTAGACGACAAGAATGTGACAAGGAAATCAAGTGCGTGTCAATTGGCCTTGTGGATGAGAAAAGGTCGGTTGATTCAGTTTGGGGCAAAAGGTTCACATGTCTTCAAAGGTGCCGAGCAGATTTTTAGGATACGCGTTTTGCGTAGGCGATTTGCTGCTTGAAATGGATAGGGAGTTTTGCATCAGCAACGCTGATGGCGCGGTGAAAACCACGCTTGGCTCTTTACCCCTGTCCGAGAAAAAAATGAATTTCATGGACCTTTTAGACATAAAAGGTCGGGGCGTTTTCAAAAGAACGGTTGATCGATTGAGTGGTTCAAACCGCATTGGCCCGTTTGATTTGAATGTAGGTGTGCTAACGGATGGCAAGGAAAAGTTCAGCGCTTTTGTTGCCAAATTGCCTACTGAGCCAGACTCGATTTATGTGGTTTTGTCTCGTCGTCAGCGTATTGGCACCGAAGAAAACGCTCCAACTCCAGCAGCACAGATGGAAGAGAAAAAGCAGCGCTTTTTCGAAAATCTGGAGAAACTGTTCGAGGCTGACCCTGAGCTGGAAGACAAGCTTCAGGTTACGGTGGTTGAAGCGGATGACGGGCAGGATTTAAATACTGGGCAACAAGCCAATATTGAAGACTATCTAAGCTCGATCTCCTATGCAGGTAAATCGGCGTCACGAGTATCAGATGGCAAGTTTGCGGTTGTTCATGAAAAGTCTGATGACAGCACATCAGCTGATACCATCAGAGACGCGGTGCAGCAGGCAACGGGCGTTTCCATTGGGACAGCCACTATCGACGCAGCTTCCAGCAACCTTAGCAATAAGGACAGCATGAAGGCACTTGTGTTCAGCTTGCAGCAGTTTGCGGATGATAGTGACGGGTTTGATGTTGCCGCCATTGAAGATAACTGTGAAACGCTAATTGGTGAAACCACCGAAAGGGTGAAAGCCTTCAGGAAGGTTCTTGCTGAAGGGGCCTTCTCTCTGGTTTACCAGCCGATTGTCCACATGAAAAAACAGTCCACACACCATTATGAAGCGCTGACCCGGTTTGACTTGCCTGACATTATGAAAAGCCAGTGGGAAATGATCCGCTTTGCAGAAGACGTTGGTTTGATCGATGATTTTGACCGGGCTGTCGTCAAGCGAGTAATAAAGAAGATCAGGGAGCTTCAGGTTCAGGGCGGCGCTCCTGCGATTGCGGTAAACCTGTCTGGTCGCTCCCTCTCTGACCCTGCTTTCGTGCAAGACCTGCTAAAGATATTGGAAGAAAACCGCGACATCAGTCATTTCCTGTCGTTGGAGATTACTGAAAGCGCCAAGATCATGGACCTAAAATCACTTGGCACTTCGGTTCAGAATATTCGCGGCCTTGGCTTTAAGGTTTATCTGGATGACTTTGGCGCAGGTGCTGCAGGTTTCCAGTATTTGAAAAGCCTCAAGGTTGATGCTGTTAAAATTGACGGCGCCTACATCAAGGATGCGCTTGAATCCCGCGAAGACCGTGCATTTCTTAGGTCCATGGTGATGCTATGCCGTGAACTGGAGATCGAAACAGTCGGTGAATGGATTGAAACCAAAGACCACGCTGACCTGCTGAAAGATATCGGCGTGGACTATGGTCAGGGCTATTTTTATGGCAAGCCAACGAATGGCTTGATGCCATCGCGCACGGTCAGGTCAGCCTAAACCAACCTCTATTCGTCGGCTAGCTTACAGCCGGTCAAACTCGTCACAAATTCCGGCCCAAATGCAAGCGATGGTGTCTGGAAGCCCACTTGGCCTTTGCCCTGCAGCTTGAGGAGTGTGCATTTGACCGCTGATTCTGCGGTAAGTGAGTAGCCATTTGGTGTTTCAAGCCTGCTTCTGGTCAGGTTGCCATCGTCATCTGTGACTTCCGCGATCAAAATGGCGTCACTTACTGCCCGTTCATCATCGGTTGGACCAGCAGGCATTTTGTCGATCTGCTTCTTGAGGAAATTTTTCATCATGTTGCTGCCCATGACCGGGCCCAGAAAGCGGTTCATCCGGGTCATGGATTTGATGGGGCCCGCGTTCGGGAAGTAAACTTCAATATCGCCAACGCCTGTGCTGTGGTAGGCGGTGGACACATCACCCCATGACACTGCAAGAAACGGTTCAGGCCCGACCCCCATGTCAAAGTCGCGCATCTGCTTGCCTGCGGGTGTGCTTATAATCTTGCCGCCTTTGCGAACCATGGTGCCGGAACCGAGCGATTCAACCGCTGTTTTGGCAGTGCCTTGTGAGGCACCACTAAGGCCCTTGATTGCGATAATGAGAGACGCCGGTTTTTCAACCCTTTTGACGGTATGCGCGGCTAGGCAATCACTTGGCACCACATCAAACCCAACGCCGGGCATAAGTGTTACGCCTGCTGCTTTGGCGCGGTCGCTCAGGCTCGCCGCCAGCTCAAAAACCTCAATTTCGCCAGTTACATCAAGATAATGCGCCCCGGTATCAATACAGGCATCCATCATTTGCTGCGCTGTGGCGGAAAATGGTCCGGCGACAGACAGCACAGCCTGATGACCCTTGAGAGCAGCCTTCACTGCATCAGGGTCATCAACCGAAAAGGCCGCCCACGGTAAGCCAAGCTTTTCTGCGAGTGCGCGAACCTTATCCGCGTTGCGGCCTGCAAGAGTGGGTGTTTCACCTTGTGCGACAGCCTCACTCGCAATCAGCTTACCGGTGTAGCCGGTTGCGCCGTAGATCATCCATTTGCCAGTTGTCGCCATTAAAGGCCCTCCGCCGGGTCAATTTCGATTTTGATCATCTCTGCAAAGGCTGCTGCCCCTTTTATGTGGGGTCTGGCAAAGCTCTCGCGTTCGCCGACGCGCGCCATAAAGGCGTTTAGTTCAGGCCAGCGGGCGGCAGAGGGAACGTAACCAGTGAAGGCCAGATTGCCATATTGAACAGCAACAGACAGATCCGCTACAGAGAAGCTGTCGCCCACCAGCCATTCACGGCCAGCAAGGCATGTCTCGATATAATCATTAATGCCAACAAGCTTGCCGCGAATAACGTCCATCGCACCATCAATGTCGGGTGCTTGCTTTTGCATTTGCGGGAACACCATTTTGCGGAAGATGCCGAGGCCGATTGTGGATGCCATTTCCGTGTCAGCATATTCCTCAAACCACAAGGCTTTGCCGTAGTCAGCAAGGTCGGAGGGCACGAGCGCAGGCTCAGGAATTTTCTTTTCCAGATAATGAAAAATAGCGCTTGAATCGGGCAGCGCCCAATCGTCACCGTTATCGCTGTCTTTCAGCACAGGAATGCGACGCGCTGGATTAATGGCTGTAAATTCGTCACCAGAGGTGAACGGGTTCAGCATTTCAATATCGTAAGCGACGCCTTTTTCATTAAGTTGCGTGAGGATTTTGCGAAAGAAAGGTGAGCCAATCAGGCCGCAAACCGTGAGTGCCATGTGAATATTCCCGTGTGCCAGTTATTGATGACTATTGAACTGGGGCTTTCCCCAGTTTTTCAAGTTTGAACTGAAATCAATATTGAATGTTTAATCAAGCGCAGACAGCGCAAGCGAGCCGTCTATAACAAACTTGATGGTTTCATCAAGTGTGCGCACTGGGTTTTCATCCAGACACCAGCGTTTCAGCGCCATAATGGCAAAATCAAACAGCACATACTGGCGGGTTAACCGCTCCTTGTCGGACATATGCGCGAATTTTTTGTCCATTTCCTCGTAAGTGCGCAGCATGCCAACTACGTTAAATTCTTCCAGAACACGACGCAGCTCCCAATTGGGCTGTGTAATCGCCTGACTAAGGAAATTTAGATAATTGGCGCCAGCTGCCTTGTCTTTCATCAGTTGCCCAAGGGGAATGATCAACACCTCGAACAACTGCTTGAGCGTTGGTTCTTCACCAGCGTCTTCTAGCATTTGTTGGCGAACCTGATCAATTTGCGTGGTTCGCTCATTTATTGTCGCGCCGATCAGCCCTTTTTTTGAGCCAAAATGATATTGGAGCGCGGACTGATTGCGTTGCCCCGCTTCCTGAAGAATTTCACGTGTTGAAACGTCCGCCAGCCCTTTTTCCGCAATCAGTCGCTCAGCAGCTTCAATAAGTGCAATGCGTGTTGCGTCAGCGCGTTTCAACTTTCCACCATTTTGAACGTTCAAGTTGCCCCCCTGAACTCGTTACATATATCCCACCACCCATAATTAAGCATTTATGACACCCTTTAGTAAAGGGTTACTAAGGTTTGATCGGTTGTAATCGGGGAAACAGATGCTAGGCCCAGACTTCTTTATAATTTGCCCGCTTCATTCTGCGCGTTGGACGGCTATGTACAAATGGTGAAAGCCCTGTTTCATCAAGCAGTGCGTCAACAGATGCCTTTTCATCTTCTGTAAGGGCGTCATAGGCATCATGAATACGTTGCAGCATCCAGATGGAATAATGGCGCGCGCCAACGGGCACCTGTTTATCGCCCAGTGGAACGCTAATACGGCCCAATACCCTTTTGGTTTCGTCAGTTACAATGGGCGTGTCACTTTCGATATCTGGATTGTTGTTCAGATGATTATCGACGAAATCAACAAGAGCGGTGATTTCCCCCGCATAGTGTTTTCCAACGAGTTTCAGCACCGGCAGCAGGGTATCTGCAATCTGATCATCTGGCAGAACCTCGGTCGCCATGCCTGGGAATTCAGGCATGTCCGATGAAGCAGCCGTCATGCGCTCAACCCACCGCCATATCCTGTTTGCTGTGCGCTTCATCAGCATTTCGGGTGCTGGGTCACGCGCGAGGTGGGCATACATGGGACCATAGAGGCCAAAATCAGCAATGGTTGCTTTGCCGCCCAACAGATAAGGGTTTTTGAGGAAGTGGGCATCAAGCGCTTTAAGCAAGTCCTGATAGGCTTGTTCAATATCTGGAATGGTTTCGTCTGTTATGCCGAGGCCCGGCAGATATTTTTGCATCGCAGCTTTTGGCATGGCGGCTAATTGCCGGGCTTCCTCGTCGGTGGCCATGGGGTTCATGAAACGGCCAAATTCCATGGAAATAAAGTAATCGTTCTCTTCAGGGAAATTCCAGCGGTAATGCATCGCCGGGCGCAGCAGTCCTTCATCCCCGAATGTTTCCAGAATTAAAGCAATGATTTTCTGGCGCGGGGTGTCGGGATACACGCCGTAGGGTGTGTCGCTGTTTGCCTCCAGATAATCGATGATCTCTGTTGTGTCCTGAACAATGGTGTTGTTCGTCTCCAGAACAGGGATAACAAACCGGCCTACAGTCGGCAGAATGCGTCCGGCATAATCCGGGTGGCTTTGCAGCCGTTCTTCAAATGGAATACCGGCTTTGCGCAAATAGCTACGAGCTTTGCCCGAGTATAAACTGGGCGGGCAGGCATAAAGCGTAACGGGTGTTTCCATTGACATTTTCTATATCCGATTATTTGACTGAGTAATGTAGGTCATTACTATGTCGCATCTGCCCGCTGTCAAGCGAGCGGAAGGGGGAAGGGCTTCAAGCCTACGTGATGTCTATTGGGGAGGAATGTTTATGTCGGTCAGAGCATGGCTGGTGCGCCGCCAGATACGAAAGATGTTTCGGCGGGATCTTTATGTAAAGCCAGGGCAGCCGGTGCCGGAGCCAAACTTTATGGAAGCGCTTTCTGCTTCAGAAAGCCGCATGCCGCAACCACCCAAAAGTACCATTATTGAAGCCGTTAATACTGAATTTGATGGCAAGAAAGTTAAGGGTGAATGGGTTTATGAGCCCGGTATCGCACCCAATCGAATCCTCTTTTATTCACATGGCGGTGGCTATGTGTGGGGCTCTCCTAGGGTATACCGTGATTTAGCCTGGCGGCTGTCGAAAGCCTGTAACGCGCGTGTTTTCCTGCTTGATTATACGCTTGCACCGGGTGCTCAGTTTCCGACACAGATCAACGAGGGGTTGGCTGCTTTCGATTGGATCCGGGATGAATATCCTGATGCGCGTATTGCCATGTCTGGCGACAGCGCGGGGGGCAACCTGACCGCAGCGCTGGCACTTCAAATACGGGATACCGGTCGGACCAGACCTGTCGCTCTTTCCCTGATTTCGCCGTGGCTTGATCTAACGGGGTCAGGCGAAAGTGTCAAAACCAATGGGAAAAAAGATGTAATGCTGCGCCCGGATGGCATTGAACATGCCGCGAGAGTCTACGCGGGCGCAACATCGCCGAAAGACCCTTTGTGTTCGCCGCTTTTTGCCAACCACGAAAACCTGCCACCCATCCTAATTCAGGTGGGCAGCGAGGAAATTCTGCTGAGTGACAGCACGCGGTTTTACAAAAGTGTTTTCCAGGCAAAAGGGCAGGCCAATTTGAAGATATGGAAAAAGATGCACCATGTTTGGCATATGAGCGCCGGTATCGTGCCCGAGGGAAAGAGAGCTATTCAACAAATCGCAGACTTTTTTGACGACCATTGGACACAGATTTAACGCGGGCAAAAGGAAACGCTATGAAAGCAGCATTTATAACGGGCGCGGGCTCTGGTATTGGGCGGTCGCTAGCGCACACGCTGGCAGACCAAGGCTGCGCCGTTTATATAACCGACATTAACGCTGAAAACTTGAGCGCAGTTGAAGAAGAGCTGCGTGCAAAGCAGGTGAATGTGCACGCACGTGTGCTGGATGTTTCCGAAAAAGATGATGTGTTTGATGCGGTTAAGGATGCTGAAACCAAAATCGGCGCGATTGACGGCATGTTCAATAATGCAGGCATATCCTTTTCCGATTTGGTCGTAAGCCACGAGTATGATGATTTTGAAAAAATCATGGACGTTGACTTCTGGGGCGTTGTGCACGGCACGAAGGCAGTGCTGCCGCAGATGATCGAGCGCGGCACCGGGCATATTGTCAATATCTCCAGCATCTTTGGCATCATTGGTGTGCCTAGTCAGGCGGCTTATTGCTCTGCCAAACATGCGGTTAAAGGTTTTAACGAGTCGCTTTTCTATGAACTGAAAGACACAGGCGTGCAGGTCCACAGTGTGCACCCGGGCGGCGTGGATACCGGTATCGTCAAACATGGCGTTCATAAAAATTCTCTGGACGGTGAAGTAGATCAGAAAGAGATGGAAGAGCGCTTCAAGGAAAATGTGCGCACCAGCCCTGACGAAGCCGCTGCTATTATCCTGAAAGGGGTTGCCGACAATCGGTATCGCATTCTGGTCGGGCCGGATGCTAAATTTATGGATCGTTTGCAGCGCTGGTTCCCAAATGCTTGGCGCAAGATTTTTCCAAAGCTTATGGACGGTCTTTTTGATGGAAAAAATGCCGAAGCGAAATAGTTTATCTTTGTTGGCAGGCCGGGTGTGTTTCCGTTAAAATTCAGGCCAAATAAGTATGGTTTTTCAAAGGGCAGATCATGAAAATTCTCGATAAGCATTATATCAACGGCGAATGGGTTACCCCTGATGGCATTGCGTTTCGTAATGTGGTGAACCCGGCAACCGAGGAAGTTTCAGGTAAGATGGTGCTGGGTACAGCGGCAGATGTGAATGCAGCTGTTGCAGCGGCCAAAGCAGCGTTTGAGAGTTTTTCCCAGACGACACGCGAAGAACGCCTTGCCATCCTTGACCGTATCATTGCGGAATACCAGAAGCGTATGCCTGAAATGGCAGATGTTATCACCCTTGAAATGGGTGCCCCGGCGTTTCTGGCGACAAAGGCGCACGCACCATCTGGTATTGGTCACCTGATGACGGCTCGTAAGGTGCTGGAGACTTTTGCCTTTGAGGAGGACAGCGGCCCCACCCGTGTGGCGAAGGAGCCGATTGGTGTTGTTGGCATGATCACACCGTGGAACTGGCCCGTCAACCAGATCGCTTGCAAGGTTGCACCTGCAATTGCAACCGGCTGTACCATGGTGTTGAAGCCAAGCGAAGTTGCCCCCTACAGCTGCCAGCTTTTCACCGAAATTATGGAAGCTGCTGGCGTGCCTGCGGGTGTTTACAATGTTGTTTACGGTGAAGGCTTGAGCGTTGGTGAGGCTATCTCCGGCCACCCGGATGTGGATATGGTCTCAGTAACCGGGTCTACGCGCATGGGTGCAGCGGTACAGGCCAATGCAGCGCACACTATTAAACGGGTGACACAGGAACTGGGCGGTAAATCAGCCAATATTCTACTGGATGACGCCAACTTTGAAGAAGCGGTAACGCGGGAGACGGTCTCTGTCATGCGTAATACGGGCCAAACCTGCACGGCGCTTACGCGCATGCTGGTGCCTGCCGACCGTATGGATGAGGCTGCTGCAATTGCAGCCAAGGCAGCGGCGACCGTTATCACTGGTGATCCAAAGGCTGAAGGGACCACAATGGGCCCAATCGCGAACGCTCAACAGTATGAGAAAGTGGGCCTTTTGATTGAAAAGGGTGTTGAAGAGGGCGCACGCGTTGTCGCTGGCGGCCCCGGTCGACCCGATGGCCTTGAAAAGGGTTTCTTCGTCAAGCCAACCGTGTTTGCAGATGTGACACCAGATATGACTATCGCCCGTGAGGAGATTTTTGGCCCTGTGCTGTCGATCATCGGCTATGAAGACGAAGAAGACGCTGTTCGCATCGCAAACGACAGTCCGTATGGCCTGTCAGGTGCTGTGCAGTCTGCTGACGTGAACCGGGCACGTAAGGTCGCATCAAAAATGCGCACCGGCATGGTTTACATTAATGGTGCCGCGGGCGACATCAATGCACCATTCGGCGGTTACAAGCAGTCTGGTAATGGCCGCGAGTGGGGAGCGCATGCCTTCAATGACTTTCTGGAGTTGAAGTCGGTGCTTGGCTATAACGCCGCTGAGTAATCCAGATTTTCCGCAAGCTTGTTCGGGCCCTAACCCTAGTGAGGAGAAGAGCCCGAGCATTTCAGTCGATCAGGTTCAGGGTGATCAACCAAAACACCCGGGCGAAGTACCAAGGCGTTTAAGCCTCCCGAATTCTATTCTGGAGGCTGCCCAAATTTTTAAACGCAATGGTACCTAACAGGATTGCGAGGGCGAGCAGGAAGCCAACCGGCATTGCTACCCGGCCTATTACGCCGCTAACGGTTGGTGCAGCCGGAATGAAGCGCGGCAGAGCGTCATATTCCGCTAGGCTCAGGCGATCACCAGTTAACACATTACCTTCCACAGCTTCGGCGACCGTTTTCTTGAAATCGCGCACCGATTTTTCGAATGAAAGGTGCCGTTCAAGGTCCGTACCCGCTGCCAAATTGAAGGCTTGAAGGGTCAAAACTGCGGGTGACGCATACTGAAGCGCTGACAGAAGCTGCCGCCGTTCTGCCTGTACTTCATCAAATCTGGCAAGCACTGGAATGACTGAATCATCAACAGTTTTGGTCACTAGAAAGGCTGTGCGGATATATTCAGGGATCGAATAATTCTCCGCTGTAAGATCAGGATGATCAAGCAGCATTCCCTGCATGATGTCCGCTTGGGATTTGTAGGCAGCGGCTGACGCCTCCCTTGCTTCGCTCAAGAATGCGAGCCTGGAGGGTGTCGGGTGAAGGCTTTCAGCGGCAGCAGAAAGACTGGCAGGGCCAACCAGGCCGTTCACAATCCATAGACCGGCCAGTAGAAGTGCGGTTGTTTCCCCTTTCAGGTTAAGACTTACGGCCCAAACAATGATCGCTGCCCACAATAGGAAGTAGGCGGAAGCCACCAATAGCCAGACTGCCATGAACGGCAGGCGGGCGGTGATGCCGTCTCCTGCAGCCCCTATCAGGAGGCCGATGATTGCGGAAATCAGTACAATGACTGCTACAGCCCCGAACCGCACCTTTAGTCGGGCTGTTACCAGCTGTTTCACCGATATCGATTGCGAGAGCAATAGGCCAAGCCGACCAAGCTCCCTGTCTTCAGAGAGCACGTCATATGAGAGCGCGATCATCAACAATGGCATGATGAAAATGATCACAAACGCCAAGTCAAAAGCGCCAGCGGCTGTGTCGATCGGGCTTTGAACCTGATAGTTGCCAAAGAGCCGATCAACACTGCGCCACAGCGAAACACGGGATGTGTTTGGTTTCACGTCTGATACCCCGTGCGCCAAGTCAGAAAGTGGGCCGGGGCTGATGGTGGCAGGAAAGGAAACATCCATCGCAAGGCCCGCCCAGCGGTCATCAGCTTCGGCAGTTGCGCCGTTTTCAACGGCAACCAATCTGTCCCGCCATGCGGTGTTGCGCTCGATTTGAGCGGCAGTAAAGCTTGTAACGGCATCTGCTTGAGCTTGCCGATAAGCTGAGCCCTGAAGCACGGCATAAAGACAAGCCACCATGAAGGCGATCAGCAGAAATAGCTGCATGGGTTCCGATTTAAGGGCTCGTTTTTCCTGTGTTGTAATTGCCTGAACGCTCATGCCATTGCCTCCTGTTTGAAGCTGAAGCGAACACCGCGGAAGGCGAGGTTGAACGCAAGGGCGGTCCATAACAGTAAGGCAAGAACGTCAACCCAGATGGTGTTGAGCACATCCGCGAGCGAGGGCGGTGTGTATGTGAAGTCCGGGTTTTGCCGCCAGAAATCATCGTCCGCCATGTAGCCGTAGCCATCCTGCCCGCCTTTCTGGATCATCTCCTCGTTAAGCAGCTTTACAAAGTCGCGGCGGAACAGCTCTGCGCTATCAGCGAAATGGCGATGGGCATAGAGGTCTGACCCTGCAAGGGCGCTCGAGATATTGCTGAGCGCCAATGTTGGTGAAATAACCGAAAACGCCCGAACAATGTCTGATTGGGTTTCATAAGCACCCCAAAGATGGTGTTGAGCACATCCGCGAGCGAGGGCGGTGTGTATGTGAAGTCCGGGTTTTGCCGCCAGAAATCATCGTCCGCCATGTAGCCGTAGCCATCCTGCCCGCCTTTCTGGATCATCTCCTCGTTAAGCAGCTTTACAAAGTCGCGGCGGAACAGCTCTGCGCTATCAGCGAAATGGCGATGGGCATAGAGGTCTGACCCTGCAAGGGCGCTCGAGATATTGCTGAGCGCCAATGTTGGTGAAATAACCGAAAACGCCCGAACAATGTCTGATTGGGTTTCATAAGCACCCCAAAGATATTGCTGAGCGCCAATGTTGGTGAAATAACCGAAAACGCCCGAACAATGTCTGATTGGGTTTCATAAGCACCCCAAAGATACCGTAATGGGGCTTGGCACGTCCTGCTCCGTTTCGGCGTGTCGTGACGGTGGATAGGAAGGGGGTGTCGTTGCTCCTGATGCAGTAAGCTGTATCTACGGCGTCGCGCCATGAGGCCTGCGCCATTTTATCAATCAAAAAGGAACAACAACATGACTGTATTTATAGGACTAGACGTCTCTCTGGCAAGCACGGCAGTCTGTGTACTGACGGGTAAGGGTGAGATTCTCAGGGAGGCAAAGGTGCCCAGCGAGCCGGCAGCGCTTGTGGGTTTTGTGCACAGCCTGGGGTGCGATGTCGCCAGCATTGGTCTTGAAGCAGGGCCCCTGTCCCAGTGGTTGTACAAGGGCCTGACGGAAGCGGGTTTCGAGACGGTGCTGATGGAAACACGCAGAGTGAAGGCCGCGCTGAAGGCCATGCCGATCAAAACAGATCGCCGGGATGCGGAAGGGATTGCCCGCCTGCTGCATCTGGGCTGGTTCCGGCCAGTCCACTGCAAATCCGTTTCGTCGCAGGAGATACGGGCGCTGCTGACGACCCGCCATGCCATCCAGAAGGCCCTGAAGGCTCTCGAACTGTCGGTGCGGGGTATCCTGCGCAATTTCGGTCTGAAGATGGGCAAGGTGTCGAAGGGGCGGTACGCGGCACGGGTGCGCGAGCTTGTGACCGGCAACCCTATGCTGGAAGCTGCCGTCGAGCCTGTCCTGCACGTGCGCGACACGCTGCGCAAGGAGATGGCAGGTCTGGAGAAAAAGATTAAAGGGCTGGCGACGGCGAACCCGGTCTGTGACCTGTTAATGACCATGCCCGGTGTAGGGCCGGTCGTGTCGCTGACCTTCCTGTCCGCAGTGGATGATCCCGGGCAGTTCCGCCGATCGAAGGATATCGGTCCATGGGTGGGGCTAACGCCGGGCCGGGACCAGTCGGGGGAACGGGATGTTACCGGCCGCATCACGAAGGCTGGCGATGTCGGCCTGCGAACCGCCCTGTATCAGGCGGCGACGGTCATGCTGAACGGGGGCAGATCCAACTGGCTGAAAGCCTGGGCGTTGCGTCTTGCTGCCCTGCGGGGCAAGAAACGTGCAACGGTCGCCCTTGCCCGACGCATCGGTGTGGTGCTGCACCGGATGATGGTGGACGCAACGGTGTTCTGCTTCACCCGCGAAGAGGCTGTCCGCTCTGTATAAACCCGTTCAAGCAGCGTACGAGAAGAAACAGGAGGTTTGGCCGCGTCTGACAGGGGTCGGCCACCAGTGTCCCTGCCGGGACGCAGTCCCCGATGATGCACGCAGGATGCCTTGTCGCCGGACCCCGCACATATGTAGCGCAGGGTTCGAGCACGCCCCAAAGATAGGCACTCGGGAACTGTATTGGACAAGGTATGAAGTTGGCGGCCCTTGCCCTGCATGGCGCCGACCACGGACGGAAGCACGTACCCGGCGGTGATACAGGAAGGTGACCTGACTCCAGAAGGCAAAGGCAACGATCCACACAGTCAAAATCCAGGCTTTCCCCCTGTATACAGGGACGCCGACAAGACCCTCTCCCGTGAACCGTCAACCGTGTCGCGCCGGCTAATTGTGTGATAAAGGTGCTTGACATCAACTGCCCCATTACGGAAGCCTGTCCTGCACGTGCGCGACACGCTGCGCAAGGAGATGGCAGGTCTGGAGAAAAAGATTAAAGGGCTGGCGACGGCGAACCCGGTCTGTGACCTGTTAATGACCATGCCCGGTGTAGGGCCGGTCGTGTCGCTGACCTTCCTGTCCGCAGTGGATGATCCCGGGCAGTTCCGCCGATCGAAGGATATCGGTCCATGGGTGGGGCTAACGCCGGGCCGGGACCAGTCGGGGGAACGGGATGTTACCGGCCGCATCACGAAGGCTGGCGATGTCGGCCTGCGAACCGCCCTGTATCAGGCGGCGACGGTCATGCTGAACGGGGGCAGATCCAACTGGCTGAAAGCCTGGGCGTTGCGTCTTGCTGCCCTGCGGGGCAAGAAACGTGCAACGGTCGCCCTTGCCCGACGCATCGGTGTGGTGCTGCACCGGATGATGGTGGACGCAACGGTGTTCTGCTTCACCCGCGAAGAGGCTGTCCGCTCTGTATAAACCCGTTCAAGCAGCGTACGAGAAGAAACAGGAGGTTTGGCCGCGTCTGACAGGGGTCGGCCACCAGTGTCCCTGCCGGGACGCAGTCCCCGATGATGCACGCAGGATGCCTTGTCGCCGGACCCCGCACATATGTAGCGCAGGGTTCGAGCACGCCCCAAAGATAGGCACTCGGGAACTGTATTGGACAAGGTATGAAGTTGGCGGCCCTTGCCCTGCATGGCGCCGACCACGGACGGAAGCACGTACCCGGCGGTGATACAGGAAGGTGACCTGACTCCAGAAGGCAAAGGCAACGATCCACACAGTCAAAATCCAGGCTTTCCCCCTGTATACAGGGACGCCGACAAGACCCTCTCCCGTGAACCGTCAACCGTGTCGCGCCGGCTAATTGTGTGATAAAGGTGCTTGACATCAACTGCCCCATTACGGAAGCCTGTCCTGCACGTGCGCGACACGCTGCGCAAGGAGATGGCAGGTCTGGAGAAAAAGATTAAAGGGCTGGCGACGGCGAACCCGGTCTGTGACCTGTTAATGACCATGCCCGGTGTAGGGCCGGTCGTGTCGCTGACCTTCCTGTCCGCAGTGGATGATCCCGGGCAGTTCCGCCGATCGAAGGATATCGGTCCATGGGTGGGGCTAACGCCGGGCCGGGACCAGTCGGGGGAACGGGATGTTACCGGCCGCATCACGAAGGCTGGCGATGTCGGCCTGCGAACCGCCCTGTATCAGGCGGCGACGGTCATGCTGAACGGGGGCAGATCCAACTGGCTGAAAGCCTGGGCGTTGCGTCTTGCTGCCCTGCGGGGCAAGAAACGTGCAACGGTCGCCCTTGCCCGACGCATCGGTGTGGTGCTGCACCGGATGATGGTGGACGCAACGGTGTTCTGCTTCACCCGCGAAGAGGCTGTCCGCTCTGTATAAACCCGTTCAAGCAGCGTACGAGAAGAAACAGGAGGTTTGGCCGCGTCTGACAGGGGTCGGCCACCAGTGTCCCTGCCGGGACGCAGTCCCCGATGATGCACGCAGGATGCCTTGTCGCCGGACCCCGCACATATGTAGCGCAGGGTTCGAGCACGCCCCAAAGATAGGCACTCGGGAACTGTATTGGACAAGGTATGAAGTTGGCGGCCCTTGCCCTGCATGGCGCCGACCACGGACGGAAGCACGTACCCGGCGGTGATACAGGAAGGTGACCTGACTCCAGAAGGCAAAGGCAACGATCCACACAGTCAAAATCCAGGCTTTCCCCCTGTATACAGGGACGCCGACAAGACCCTCTCCCGTGAACCGTCAACCGTGTCGCGCCGGCTAATTGTGTGATAAAGGTGCTTGACATCAACTGCCCCATTACGGAAGGCAACCTCGTGCTTCTCGATAACGGCAACCTGAAAGTGACAAGCTGTGCACGTGGCCGTTGTAACAACCAGACCTGGAGCCGCCCATCCGCTGCGATGGCGCAAAAGGCAACTGCGGCAACTACCGGTTCTCGCTAAGTTATCAAGCCAATTCGGCAAAAAGAAAGGCGCTCAGTTTGGGCGCCTTTTTATTTGTTGGGGATGCTAGTGTTGTGCCTATTGGCGAACGGTCTTGATGCCGCCTTCTGCCAAAATCGCTTGCACACTGCCTTCTCCTACAAGGTGGGCTGCGCCAACCGCGACAAAAACCGTGTTGCCACTTTCCGCCAACATCTCCTTGATTTGCGTTACCCAGTTCCGGTTACGATTCACAAGGAAAGTTTCATAAAACTCCGGTTGGGCCGATAGACCATCAACCAGCAGCTCGTTTAGGGCTTCGGTGTCACCCGCTTGCCAATGAAGCACAAGCTCGTCCAACTGGTCGGGGTTGTCTTTGATTTGCGTGAGCCCGTCTTCAAGAAAGAACAGCTCCGCCTCAGACGACATGCTGGAGAATATCTGCAATTGTTCTTCGTCTGTTTCCAGATACCGAACAAGTTTGCCAAGTTCCTGTGCTTCTGCTTGCAGAATACGTTCAACACCAGAGTTCGGGTCACCGCCGTTTGCCTGAATCTGTATACCGGCAAGGCTTACGCCTACCAACCAGGGACGTAGTGGTTCAAAGTTCGCCATTGCTCCGGGCGGCATACCGAACTGGACCAGAGTTTCTTCAAGCAGTTTTTTGCCTTCAGGGCTCATCAGGTTTGACAAGGTCGTGCCCTGTGGATTCAGACCATATTTGAACACGAGAGCTTGCATTTTTGCCGGGTCAGATGTGTCTGCTGGTGCTTCAAAAACAACAGTATCCGCTTCCTGAAAAGCGTTATGGACCTGCGGGGTACGCCAACGTACTTCCGGATTCAGAATATGAACGGTGCCAAAAAGATAGATGGTGCTGTCTTCATCGCTGATCACCCAAAGGGCAGGATCGATTTTGTTGGCCGACTGCGCGTGCGTGATCGGCGCAACAGCAAATAATGTAAATAGAGCGACCGAGGCGACACGGAACAAAGCATTGATGAAACTACGCATGGATTTCCCTTAACCGGATACTTGAAGTGGTTTTCGTCAAAGAAACAAGAAAGCAAGAACTAGACCGAATGTGTAGCCTTAATTAGGCGTTTTTTTGGCGCCAATCTGTTCTTTGAGCGTTTTGAGGCAGGCAGAGGCAATCTCCGTCTGTAGGCGCAGGGCGCTATTGTTGGCGGTTTGACCACTAATCACCAGTGTTGACAGCGCTTGCTCAAGGATATGAAGCGTGGCTGCAATTTCATCCTTTGATGCAGAGATCGAACCTTCAGCCTGTTGTGCCGGTGGTGTTTCAGGCGCAGCAGGGACGGGCTTCGGCTTTACTGGTTCAGCAGCCGGTTCCGTATGGGCGGTTTTTTCCAGCGCTTCAGCAACGGAATTGCCTACCATATCCTTTATCATGTTAGCGGCGATTGCCATCAGTTCCTCACGGCCCGGCAAATTCATGGGCTTGTCTGCTGAGCTAGATGTGTTGGCAACGGGACTTGTGGGCGGGGGTGTAAGGGTGCGGTCGATGTCCTCATCCACAATGGTATCTTTATGCCCGTCAGTAGCCTGTTCACCCTGTGTTGGGGCAATTGGTTGAGCCTCTTCTTCGCGAAATAACGGCTTGTCAGAGGTGCCATGTGATGGGGCAAGTGGCAGTTCAGCGTCAGCGTTAGGCAGAACGGGGCTCATTGTCCCTTCATACCCTTCAAACAAGCCACCGTTTGCACTGAACAAAGGCGTGGCCTCCAGCGACCAGAAACGGTTGCTGTCATCCGTTGTTGCGATGGTGAGTGGCGCATCATGGATTGTGCTTCTGCGCTGAATAGCCTTTGAAACCGGATGCGCCAGTTTTTCGCTCAGCCCAAGTATGTCAACAACCGGTTTACCCGTCAGTTCTTGCCTGTCAGCAAAGTAGCGATAGGCGCTCGGGGAAACTTCAAGCAAAATGCCATCGCGGTCACTGCGCCAGCGCCATCCACCTTGTTCTGGGTCGGAAAGGCTGATGGGGGCCACAGGCTCTATGCTGATCATTGCAGTTTTCTGCACAGGTGCTGCTGGTTCCTCTGCGACAGCGGGCTTGGCCGCTTCGGCTGTCCTCGTACCCGTCTGCATTTTTACCGATGATTTTTCTATCCGGTCTGCGATCAGGTCTTTGTCCGTGCGCAAAATTCGCAACTGTGCGGTTTTCCCACCTGGAGACGGCATGTTCTCATCTGGTGTGGCTTGTTTTGGAGCTGCTGCTTCGGGTGGGGCCTTCGATGCCTCAGTGTCTGCACGCAAAACTGGCTTAGCAGCTGTTTCAATGGCAGCAGGATCGCGAAATGGGGTCACGTTTGGTTCACTCTTAACGGTACCGCTTAGGCCAAGGTCATCCCGCCACAAAGCCAGAGTAGACTGGGTGTCAAAGGCGGGTGCTGTAGGGGTGGCGCGAGCAAGCGCAATCCAAACATTGGCGGAAAGGTCGCTGCGGGAAGCAATAATATGATGATGGTCGCGTCCTGTGCAGCCGATCAGTTCGATAATATCGTCTTCATCAAACGAGGCGGAACGTAATAACTCACCGACCAGGTGAGGTCTGTCTTTTGCTAGCCGGCAGGCGAGGTCAAGCGGTGGTTCCGACATATGGGCGACCAGTTCAGCAACTGTGCGTCGGTCTTCCGGTTCTACATGAGGGACTAGCGCCTCAATCACGTCCAGCAGTTGGTCACGCGTCGGTTGTTTTTGCGGGGCTTTGCCGGTCAGGAACAGGTCAATCAGGTTGCGGAACAATAGGGAACGGTCTTCGCCATCTCGCTCGCGCGCGTAGGCGATGAGTTCTCTGATTCTGGTGTCTAAGGCATCCATTTCGAATGCCGAAGCGTTTCCCACAGCCAAGTCCTGTACTAACTACGGTTTCTCCAATTCTTGAAGAAAACCGGTGGCCGTCCCTGCCACGTAACTACTATTTTTATTGTGAAGCGATATTAGCTCCCGAATCGCTCGGTGCTCATTCTACT
This sequence comes from Kordiimonas sp., assembly GCA_965199355.1. Taxonomy (GTDB): domain Bacteria; phylum Pseudomonadota; class Alphaproteobacteria; order Sphingomonadales; family Kordiimonadaceae; genus Kordiimonas. The sequence goes on along the minus strand of CBDARB010000015.1, from coordinate 120,936 downwards.
CAAATCGAATCGCGATACCAGATATGATTAAAATTTTATCTAATTTTAGTGCGGTGAGGCTAACCAACCTGTATCGGCTCTGACAACGGTTGGCGGCTTTCGTCGTGATTAAGCCATATCAAAGAATGCAGGATACGAATGCCGATTTGCGCCATTCTGGGTGTTGTAAAGGCCCCGGCGTTAATCTCGGTAATAAGTCTGTCGCGCTGCATTATATCCCAGCAACTATGGTTCAAGGGTAAACCGTCAGCAAGTTCGAGCATATAGGGTTTCAGTTCTGTCATGTAAGCACTTCCGCCCAGTGCGTGCATGTCTTGCGATTGGCCAACTGCTTTCAGGATGGTTTTCTTGTCCAGCTCCTTGCCGGATATTTGGGCGAGTTCCTGTTGGCGGGTTTGTTCAGTAGGTGTTAGCAGGTTGCCCGGCCAGCTATCACCCTCAAAGGGGATAGCTAACAAATCTGGCACATTTAGCTTGCGCATCAGGTCAAAGGTAAGTTTGGCGTTAGTGCGTTCGGTGTGAGGTAAGGTCATGTTCGCGCGCAGCAAGGCGTAGTTGTTGAGGGGTTCGAACACGGTACGGGCGTCATTCATGACCTGTGTCGGAAAGCCGCAATGCCGCCAGCCTCTGTCAAAAATATAATAGGCGTCTACCAATTTACCATCGGCCACCCCGTTGTTTTGAAGCTCTCCCATATTTCCAGCAACGGATGCGGCCGCAGCCGAAAAGAACTCGGGCCGGAACAGATGATGAGTTTTCTTGCCTCTTGAGAGCACGACGGCGGTCATCATTGTGCTTTCTGGAACGCCGGAGATAAATCCGGTTATGCGTTCTATCACTCGTGTTGGCAGTGTGCGGCCAGTCATTCGGTCATAGTTTCGCATTGTCTTGGCAGGCCACTTTCGGGATGGACGTTTGAAAAAGGATTTGATGCGGCCCTCTGCAGTTCCCCCGCGTATTTGAGCCACGCCAACTAGCCTGTTTGAACCAATGGCCATTTGGCAGAGGTTGGAGGTGCCCATAAACCTGTATGCCCCTCTACGGGCATTTTCCTTCGCTGAGACAGATTCTGCGGTGGCAAGGTTTGATAGATATTGTGCGCTCTTTAGGTCCAAGGCTCGCGCGACACGGTTTGCGGTATTCCGATCGTCGCCGTTGGGCGATCCTCCGATAAAGACGTGAAAATCTTTCAGTCCAGCGGCCATTAGGGTGGCAAGTACAAGCCGGGTATCTTTGCCACCGGACAAATCCGATACCAGATTGCCCGGCGCACAAGCGCTGGCCATTGCGCGCGCTTCGTCCAGCAGGCTTTCTGCTGCTTCTGTAAGAAGTTCATCATAGTTGGCTGGGTTAGTGTCGCCGGTAAAGGCGTCCATTTCGTTAAATGGCACAAACCTTAGTTCACCCCTTTTCCAATGGGCATAGTGGTGAGGCGGAAATCGGTGAACAGCTGCAAGGCCGGTTCTGGTCCAGCCGCCTGCGCCAAAGGCTATCTCGTATGCACCCGCGGTAAAGTCCCGACCGGTTGGAGACCCCATTAAGGCGCAGGCTTTTTCTATTAGATGCAGGGAATTGCTGATGAAATGTGACCCTGCCATGGATAGATGAAAGAAAGAATATTGGGACAGGGGGTCAGGGGCGATAATGCAGGTACCATCACCAGACAGCGTTGCGCCCCCAAACACGCCCGACAGCTTGCGTCCGCCTTTGGGCGAGCGGACGCCCGTTATGTAGCTTTCTATCACACGGTGCGCGTTTTTGATCGGCATTAACGTACTGAAAGAAACGTCACACCCAATGGGTGCGCCGTCCCAGACGGTTAGCCATTTGTCTGAGGTGTTGAGGCCGCATGGTTTGCTTGATGACAGCAGCAGGGTATTATCTATCGTGTGACAAAAGTGATCGCCTTTCAGACCAAAATCATGGGCCTGAAACTCATGGGCTTTTCTCGCAAGCTGTGCACTTGCGCCTCCAAAAACTAAGAGAAACTTCATTGGTCCCCAAACCCTTCAGAAGTATAGCGGTATCTTGACGGTGTAACTATAACAATAGTCAATGGATTAACAACATGGGGCGGATGCTGTTTCAAAACAAAAGTCTTTACCAAAAAAACTGGTTCTGCTCGCATCAGCTGTGTTTTTGTTAAAATTCGTGCCTGATGGGGAATATGTGAAAAGTAAACCTAATTTCTAGTGTAATAAAATTGTTTACATTTGGAACTTTATTTCCGAAATCACCTCGGTTAGTATGCGTTCGTATCTGAGATACATAACCATATTACGCACGGGGAGACCAAGATGGTTCGCGTAAAGCTTGACGCGGTTGATCGCAAAATTCTGTCTTGTTTGCAGTCTGAAGGGCGCATCACCAACGTTGAATTGGCGGACCGGGTTGGCATTACTGCACCACCATGTTTGCGCCGCGTGCGCGCGCTGGAGCAGGAAGGCTATATCAAAGGATATCATGCTGATCTGGAGCAGGAAGCCCTTGGTTATGGTCTAACCGTTTTTGCCATGGTTGGTTTGCACAGTCAGGCAGAATCAGATTTGCAGGCGTTTGAGGAAAAAGTTCAGGAATGGCCGTTGGTGCGTGAGTGCTTTATGCTCAATGGCGAGATTGACTTTATCCTCAAAATTGTTGCTGAAGACCTGGGAAGTTTCCAGCAGTTTCTGACCGGCGAATTGACACCAGCGCCCAACGTTGCAAGTGTGAAAACGTCTCTCACGATCCGTACCAGCAAGCACCGTCCTGGTGTGCCGCTGCCAGAAGTGAAGTAATCAATACCTTCACTTCTATCTTTGGCAAAAACGACCGAACCGCCCCGAAAGCGACCGTTTGAAGCGCAGAAGTGCCTGATCGCAAATGGCTTAAACCTGCCAGTTATGCGTGAGTTCGGTGACTAAAAGTCCTTTCCGGCTGGTAAGCAGGTGTGATGAATTCAGTTGACATTTTCAATAATACAATTAATTGTACAATTAATTGTATTAAGGGATATAGCATGCCGGAACATAACTATGTTAACACGCACACTTATCAAAAGGCCTTTGTCGCCAATCAGTTGAGCCAACTGGCCGACCTGATTTCCGATCAAGGAGAGGTTATATTGAAAGAAGCGGGGTTGGAGTTTCCGGCCCGCGCTGTTTCAACGGTTTTGCTGATTGGCGAACAGGGCGAAGTTTCTGCTGCTGATATTGCAAACACTCTGCAGCAGCCTCACCAACTGGTTACACAGCGGATCGACCTTTTGATCACGCTAGGTATCATTGAGCGTGCAACGGACCCGCAAGATGGCCGCCGCAAAATTCTAAAATTAACGCTCAAGGGGCAGGATCAATTCAGCCGCCTTGGGACGTTTCTCGAAAAGGCATCTAGAGTATTTTCCGCTCTATTTCATGAAATCGACTGTGATCTGCCAAGTATTAGCAGAAAGGCCAGAAAAGCTCTGGAGCAGTCTTCATTGTCTGAGCGCATGCGATCGCTACCGCAAATATCTTAAACACAAAAAAGAGAAGGGTGGTGACGCCTTATTCTCTGAATAAAAACAGGAATTACCATGACAGCTACATCTTTAAAGTATTCTGAAAAATGGCGCGCACTGCGCGACGCTGCCCTTATTGTTGGCGTTTTACTTATCAGCAAGTCGCTTCTGCTCGATATAGACGCGATTTGGAGTTTCGCTGGTCCAATATCGCTTCTGCTAACGCTGGGCGTAGCATTCTGGTGCGTCCGAAACAGGCAGAAAAAGTGGACGATACAAGGCGATAGTGAGCCCCAAACTGTTAAGCGCTTAATGGTGTGGACGCTGATAGCGCTTGTCGTGACAATGCTCGCAGGTATCATTGCTCAAACGTTGGTTGCTACGTTTATCGGTGCTCCTGGTGCGTCGATCCAAGCGATTGACGCAAGATACCAAGGTCGCTTTGATAATGTGGAAGGCAATTTGCCTGTTTATCTCTTTTGGCTAGCCTTGGCTTGGATTATTGGTGGTTTCACCGAAGAGATATTGTTTCGCGGCATTTTATTTACGCGGCTTGAGGCATTGTTTGCTGGCCTGCCTGCGGCAGCTATGGCAGCAATATTGTTTCAGGCAGTGCTTTTCGGGCAGCAACACTATTATTATCAGGGGCTTGCCGGCTGGATCGCTACAGGTGCGATTGGTGTTGCTTCTGGTGTTCTGTATCTGAAATTCAATAGAAACCTTTGGCCCTTAATATTCTCGCATGGCATCAGCAATACAATTGGATTAACCCTTCTGTATCTGGGAATCGCGCCATAAAGCTTGTCTGTGGTAGGTGGGTGATCGAGTGAAGAATTAGCTAAATAAAAAAGCCCGCTAGAAGCGGGCTTTTGGTCAGTTACTGTCTAGATCGATTATTTAAACTCGATCTTGGTAATCTCATAGTAGCGTTCACCACCCGGTGCTTTCACTTCTACTTCGTCTTCAACCCGTTTGCCGATAAGGGCACGAGCGATAGGCGACTGGTAAGAAATGCGGCCAATTTTCACATCGCCTTCGTCGGCACCAACAATCTGGTAAACAACTTCATCGTCGTTTTCGTCCAGCATCGTAACGGTTGCGCCGAATACAATTGTCTCGCCGGAAAGACTTGTCGGATCAATGACCTGAGCGCGGGAGATTTTCCCTTCCAGCTCCATGATCCGGCCTTCAATGTGGCCTTGTTTTTCTTTCGCGGCGTGATATTCGGCGTTTTCCGATAGGTCACCGTGTGCGCGAGCTTCTTCAATCGCCTGCACAACAGCAGGGCGTTCGACAGATTTCAAATTCTTAAGTTCTGCTTCAAGGGCGCGGTAGCCTTCTTCAAGCATGGGCACTTTTTCGTTCATGGGTCCCGTCCAGATTATTATCGTTCCCGGCTTTCAAATTTACCGGCTCATACAAAAAAATAGGAGCGCCGACCCGGCTGGGTCGGCGCATCCATGGATCACATGTAGCGAACCTTTGCTAAAAAATCAAGGCTTTGCGGTTAGTTGCCCGGATATAAAGGGTTTCAGCAGAAACTATTGTCCCATATCTGTTGCTTATGCCGCGTCAAATTCCTGCAAGCGTTTTACCTTCAGGTCACCTTGCTTCAGTGCCTTAAGGGCCTGAACAGCCGCTTTTGAAGCCGCCATTGTCGTATAATATGGCAGCTTCATCGTTAGCGCAGTATGCCTCAATTCATAGCTATCCAGAATGGCTTGCTTGCCTTCGGTTGTATTGAACATCAGACAAATGTCGCCGTTTTTCATGATATCCAGCACATGTGGGCGCTGGCCTTCGTTTACCTTGAATACGGTTTCAACCTCGCTCAAGCCATGGTCATGCAGATATTTGGCAGTACCACCTGTTGCAATCACGCCGTAACCCATTTCAAGAAGGTCACGCGCCATCGGTACAAGTGCATATTTGTCAGCATCCTTTACGGACAGGAACACTTTGCCGCTTTCAGGCAGTGGTACGCCTGCCGCCAACTGAGACTTATAGAAGGCCATGGCAAAATTCTGATCAATGCCCATTACTTCCCCAGTTGATTTCATCTCCGGCCCCAGAAGCACATCAACACCCGGGAAGCGTGCCCAAGGGATCACTACTTCTTTCACGGCCACATGTTCGGTGATCGGGTCTTTAAGGTCGAAGTCCTTCAGCGACGCACCTGCCATTACCTGGGCTGCGATAGCAGCAATTGGGCTTGCGATTGCTTTTGCGACAAACGGCACCGTGCGGCTGGCACGCGGGTTTACCTCAATCAGGTAAACTTCGCCGTCCTTGACTGCGAACTGAACATTCATCAAGCCAACCACATTGAGTGCCTTGGCAAGCGCCACTGCCTGGCGCTTCACTTCCTGAACAATGCCAACAGGCAAGCTGTAGGGCGGCAGCGAACAAGCGCTATCGCCAGAATGTACACCGGCTTCTTCGATATGTTCCATGATTCCTGCGATATGAATGTTTTTACCGTCAGACAGGGCGTCCACATCCACTTCAATTGCGTCCTTGAGGAAGCTGTCAATCAGCACGGGGCTATCGCCGGATACCTGCACAGCTTCTGCGATATAGCGGTCCAGACCCGCTTGGTCGTGCACGATCTCCATCGCACGGCCACCAAGCACATAGCTTGGGCGGATCAGCACAGGGTAGCCCACGGCTTCAGCAACCTTAACGGCTTCCTCATGACTGCGGGCAAGGCCGTTGTTTGGCTGTTTCAGGCCAAGTTTTTCAACCAGTTCCTGAAAGCGTTCGCGGTCTTCCGCCAAATCAATCGCATCCGGGCTAGTCCCAAGGATTGGAATGCCTGCAGCTTCCAGCGCATGCGCAAGTTTCAGCGGTGTTTGACCACCAAACTGCACGATAACGCCCTTAACGGTGCCATTTTCCTGCTCCTTGCGGATAATCTCGATTACGTTTTCTGCCGTCAGCGGCTCAAAATACAGGCGATCGGATGTGTCATAGTCGGTGGAAACCGTTTCCGGATTACAGTTGACCATGATGGTTTCAAACCCGGCGTCCGAAAGCGAGAAGCAGGCATGACAGCAGCAATAATCAAATTCAATACCCTGACCGATGCGGTTCGGGCCGCCACCAAGAATGATGATTTTTTCCCGGTCAGATGGATTAGCTTCACATTCCGCCGTCTCTCCAGCGGCAAACGTTTCATAGCTTGAATACATATAAGGCGTTTTGGCCTCAAACTCTGCCGCGCAGGTGTCGATGCGTTTGTAGCTTGGGCGCACACCAAGGGTATGCCTGCGGTCGCGCACAGCCGCTTCGGTCAGACCAGCAAGCTCTGCCAGCCGTTGGTCGGAGAAACCGAGCATTTTCAAGCGGCGCAGTTTAATCGGGTCACTGGTCAACCCATCTTCAACGATGGATTTCTCTGCGTTAATGATGCCTTCAAACTGACGCAGGAACCATGGCTCAAAGCCGGTTACGCGCTTGATATCCTCAAATGGTACGCCTTCACGGAAGGCTTGGGCAATTTTCAGCACCCGATCAGGGCGTTGGAAACCAAGGTCTTTCAAAATCGGTGTGAAATCACCGCTGCCCGGCACATAGTCGGTTATTTCGATATCATTCAGGCCGGTCAACCCGGTTTCCATTGAACGCATGGCTTTTTGCATGCTTTCGGCAAAGTTGCGGCCAATCGCCATCACTTCACCGACCGATTTCATCGCGGAAGACAGGAGCGGCTCGGACCCTTCAAACTTCTCGAAGGTGAAGCGCGGAATTTTGGTAACCACATAATCGATTGTTGGCTCAAACGAAGCGGGCGTTACACCCGTAATGTCGTTATCCAGTTCGTCAAGCGTGTAGCCAACTGCCAGCTTTGCGGCCACTTTTGCAATCGGGAAGCCCGTTGCCTTGGACGCAAGCGCGGATGAGCGGGAAACCCTTGGGTTCATCTCAATCACGATCAGGCGGCCATCCTCGGGGTTCACGGCAAACTGCACGTTCGATCCGCCTGTTTCCACGCCGATTTCGCGCAGGCAGGCGATGGAGGCGTTCCGCATAATCTGATATTCTTTGTCGGTTAGCGTCAGCGCAGGGGCAACGGTGATACTATCGCCGGTGTGTACGCCCATTGGGTCCACATTCTCGATGGAACAAATGATGATGCAGTTATCGTTTTTGTCGCGCACCACCTCCATCTCATACTCTTTCCAGCCGACGATGCTTTCTTCCACAAGCACCTCGGTGGTGGGGGAGGCATCAAGCCCGCGAGTGACGATATCAATATATTCTTCTTTGTTGTAGGCAATGCCACCACCGGTCCCGCCCATGGTAAAAGAAGGGCGAATAATCATTGGCAGGCCAATGCGGTCCATCGCGGCCAGCGCTTCATCAAGTGTGTGGGCAATTTCGCTGCGGCTGCTCTCCAGACCGATTTTGGTCATGGCGTCCTTGAAGAGCATGCGATCTTCTGCTTTATCAATTGCGTCCCGGTCCGCGCCGATCATCTGCACACCGTATTTCTCTAACACGCCCATTTTATCTAGCGACAGGGCCGTGTTCAGCCCGGTTTGCCCGCCCATTGTCGGCAGGATCGCATCTGGGCGCTCTTTGGCGATGATTTTCTCGACCACTTCCGGCGTGATCGGCTCCACATAGGTGGCGTCCGCCAGTTCGGGGTCCGTCATAATCGTCGCGGGGTTCGAGTTGACGAGAATAACCCGGTAGCCTTCTTCGCGCAGCGCCTTACAGGCTTGTGTGCCTGAATAATCAAACTCACAGGCTTGGCCGATGATGATCGGGCCGGCGCCAACGATCAGGATGCTTTCAATGTCGGTTCTTTTGGGCATTCTCGTGTTCTCGTTCTTCAGTTGCGTTTCAAGCTTTAAAACTTGAACCTCAGGCCAGCCTGCACTTGCAGGACTTCATAATTGCTTTCCAGCGTTTCGCGGGTGTTCAGCGCTGTGTTGATAAGGTCAAAGTCTGCGCCCGGTGCCACATAATAGCGGCCTTCGCCGAACACTTCCCATGTGTCCGTCAGTGGCAGGGTCAGGCCAACAATTCCCTGATACAGAAATTCTGTGCGGGTTGGACCACCAAAGCGCACGTCATCAACGGCGTTTCTGCGCACCACATCTGATTCCACGCCGCCAATGCCGATGCCTGCGCCAATATAAGGCGTGACAAGCGGGAAGCTGCCAAATTCATAGAGCACATTTGCAAAGGCCCCGAGCGAGCTGTTGTCACCGCCGAAATTAATGGCAGGGTCAGAAACCAGCGAGCCCACATCTACGTTGTTTTCCCGGTAGGCAAGCTCTAGCTCAAAGCGGAGGCCGCCATCTTCAACCGGGTTCAGCCGGTAACCAATTGCACCGCCCAGAACAAAGCCACTATCGAAATTGACATTGGTGGTTTCACCGCTGCCACGGCTGGTTTGATCGTTTTGGTGCGCAAGGCCCGTGAAGGCGGAAACATAAAAGCCGTCTGCATTAGCTGCACTCCCATGAAAAATGGCGCAAAAATAACGGCAGTGGTGAGCCCTGTTTTCAAAAGTTTCATCACTGTCATCTCCTTATTAACTGAGCGGCTTATCAAGCGGCTGATTTATGAGCGTCGATCGCTTTTCTAAATTGATCGAACAGATAATAGCTGTCCTGCGGGCCGGGGCTGGCCTCAGGGTGCTGTTGAACGCTGAAGATAGGTTTGTCAGCGTGCTCTATGCCACACACAGTTTTGTCAAATAAGGAGATATGGCTGATTTTCACATTGTCGGGCAGGCTGTCACCATCCACGCTGAAACCGTGGTTCATGCTGGTGATTTCAACCTTGCCGGTGCGCAGGTCTTGCACAGGGTGGTTTGCCCCCCTGTGGCCCTGATGCATTTTGTAGGTTTTGCCGCCGAAAGCCAGTGCAAGAAGCTGGTGCCCAAGGCAAATGCCAAATATTGGCCGGCCGGTTTCGATAAGCTGGTTTATAACGGGCAGGGCGTATTCACCGGTTGCTGCGGGGTCGCCGGGTCCGTTTGAAAGGAAAATGCCGTCAGGCTTGTGACCCATGATCTCATCAAAACTGGCTGTTGCTGGCACCACGGTGACGCGTACACCGGTTTCAGCAAGACAGCGCAGGATGTTGTCTTTTGCGCCGTAATCGACCGCCACAACGTGCGCTTCGGGCGCGTCAAGTGAGCCATAACCGCCGCGAATGGCCCAGCGCTGACTGTTCCATGCTTCATCAGCATTGCGGGTAACGTCTTTCGCCAGGTCCATACCTTCAAGACCGGGCCATTCTTTCGCCTGCGCCAGAAGGGCGGGGATATCAAATGTACCTTCTTTTTTATAGGCGATCACACCGTTTGGTGCGCCTTTTTCACGAATGCGGCGGGTTAGCTTCCGGGTGTCAATGCCGGCGATGCCCACCAGTCCCTGTGCTTCCGCCCACTGGTGCAGGTGCCCTTCGGCGCGGTAGTTGGCGGGGTCTGTCACATCGTCGCGTACCACAAGGCCGTGTGCTGCGCGTTGGCGAGTTTCTATGTCTTCCACATTGGTGCCTACGTTACCAATATGCGGGAACGTGAAGGTGATGATTTGCCCGGCGTAAGATGGGTCTGTCAGGATTTCCTGATAGCCGGTCATTGACGTGTTGAAACACACCTCCCCAACCGTGTCACCTTCTCGCCCGAAACCGAATCCCCAAAAGACCGTGCCATCATCAAGAACCAAAACAGCAGTAATATCATCACTGGGTGGAACAAGGGGCGCGGTGGAGTCGATCATAAGCACAGTTCCTGTCGCGGGCTTGGGGAAAGCTCTGACCGTTTGTTTGCAAAGGCAAATTTTCAGATCAATACGCTTTTTTTGCCATCCTTGCCGGGCCGCAAAACCGGCTGAACGATGGCCAAATTGACGGGACAATAGTCAAAAGCCTGTTTGGGGTCAAGAAAAACACGAAAATAAAAAATTCAATAAAAACAATAAGTTAAACATAAAATTCTCGTTTGCGCTGAAAGGTCACATTCTATATGATTATCGTTTCCGACTCGCTGAAAGCAGGGCAAAAAAAATGCTTAGGGACGAATTAACGAAGTCGATGAAAGAAGCAATGCGCGCCAAAGAAGCTCGCAAGCTATCGACCGTAAGGCTTATTCTGGCCGCTATTAAAGAAAAAGACATTGAAATGCGCGGCGTTGACGCTGGCGACAAGGACGATGATGCGGTTATCACCGACATCCTGTCCAAAATGGTCAAGCAGCGCCGGGATAGCATCAAGGCATATGAAGAAGCTGGCCGCTGCGAGCTGGCGGAGCGCGAGAAAGAAGAGATTGCCATCATTGAAGAGTTTTTGCCCAAACAAATGAGCGAAGACGAAATCAAATCCGCTGCCGAGGCCGTGGTTGCCGAATTGGGCGCTGATGGCCTGAAGGATATTGGTCGCTGCATGGGTGCGCTCAAATCCAAATATGCGGGCCAGATGGACTTTGCCAAAGCAAGCGTAACCATCAAGGGTATGTTGAGTTAGGGTACGGCTGCATGGGCCCCAAAGCCAAACAGCGATATGAGAAATTTCGCGCCTTGGGAAAGGTTCGCTTTGTATTGTTTGTTGGGGTGTTGATGTATGGTATTCCAACCATGCTGATCGCTCAGGGCCTGCATTATGTATTTGAGCCGAAAGAGGCCCATAGTCTGGCCACCTTCTTTGTAGATTTGTATCCCAGTAAACTGATTGTTTGGCCCCTTGCGGGTGTTATCTTCGGCCTGTGGATGTGGCGTTCTGGCACCCCTGCGCGAACCGAATAACATGGTTTAAATACTTCCCAAATGTTTCACCGCGAACTTCACGCCAAGGCCATATTTCCTTAGGGATGTGTCTGGTTCTTCGGCATCTTTCGCCGCAAGCTCTCTAGCTGACTGCATCACCAAATCATCCATGGGCGCATAGGCAACGGTTAGTTTTTCTAAGAGCGAGCGTTCGTCCGCGGTTTCGCCCATAAATAATTTTTTCTTAGTCATTTTAGCCTCCTTTGCTATCATCAGGGCTAATATCTTCTTGGTTTCAGTTATTTGCAAATTCGTAATGCTAAGATTAAGGCCAAGATAAATTAAGGAATTGTGATGTTTCGATTGCGATCACTATCGGGCTTGCTGGCGTTTGATGCAGCGGCGCGACATGGAAGCCTGACACTGGCTGCGCGAGAGCTGGGGCGGACCCAATCTGCCGTTAGTCAGCAGGTAAAGGCGCTGGAAGCAGAACTTGGCCTACAGCTTTTTGTGCGTCGTCCACGGGAGGTTTCCCTGACGCCAGAAGGTCGTGCGGTGGCTGAAACCCTTCATAGCGCCTTTAAGGATATTGAAGCGACTGTCACGGCTGTGCAGCAGCGGGATGAGCCCAATGTGCTTCGGCTCACGACCTATCAGTCTTTCGCTATTCACTGGCTTATTCCGCGCTTGCCAAGGTTTAACCTGCGTCACCCGGAAATTGATGTTCGGATCAATGCGGATGACCAGCGCCTTGACTTGCGCGCACAGGGGCTTGATCTCTGCATTCGCGTTGGGGATGCGCCATCAGAGGCAATTGTGTTGGGGAAGGAAACTTTCACTCCGGTTTATGCTCCCTCAATTACGCCAGATGGCGAGCTGGAACCTTGGGATATGCTGGACCATCGGTTGATTGCACACGAGCATGGCCATTTATGGCATGAATGGTTTGAGGCGAATGATATGAAAGTGGACCATGTGGATATTGTCACTGACTATAGCCATTCCGGTCTTTTGGTACAGGCCGCTGCGGCAGGTGGTGGCGTGGCGCTCGCACCCCCCTTAATAGCGGCAGATTCTATTTATTCCGGTCGGCTCAAGTGTGTGCCAGGCAAGGCGCTGCCAACGGGGTGTATATACTATATTGAAACCGCGAGTGATAACCCGCCCGAGAAGGTAAAGCTGTTCAATGCCTGGATACATGAGGAAGCAAGGCAGATGCAGCAAGACCACCCGGAATGGTTCGGTGATTGAGTGGCTATAAGCCGTGGCCCTTAGCTTCGCGGTGTGTTTTGGATCACGCTATTGCTGAAGTTGGCCAACTGTTGCACCACCGCCATGGAGCGTGCCTCCATGCTGCGAAACTGTGTGAAAATTCCCTTCATCAGATGACAGAAATCAACAGTTTCCGGTGTTGGTTTCACCGCAACTGTGTTTGCGCCCATTTCGATGACCAGATAGCCGAATTTCTCCAAATGCTGGGCAACCGCGGCGCGATCTTCGTTCGATAAATGCTTGGCTTCGAACAATATTGTGTGCGGCGTGATTTTGTTGAAATCTGTGCCCAAAAGTATTTGGGCATCATGGCCTTCGGTATCGGTTACCAGCACATCCAGATAATCAACACCGTGTGCTTCGATGATGTTCTCAAGCGTGTCACAGCTTACTTCCTGCTCTTTTAGGGGGGTGTTTTTGTCCGCCAAATGGCCGAGAACCAGATTAGGGTCAAAGGAAGCGAGAACGGTTCTATCTTCGGGGTAATAAAGCGTTTTTGTGCCGGGCTCATTGCTGATGGCGCAGTTGGCAAACTCCAACCCTTCAATATCCTTTAGCTGACGTTTCAATTCTTCAAAAACGTGGGGAAGAGGTTCGATCAGCAGACCCTTCCAAAGGTTGCGGCTGACAAACTGGAAGATGGGGTCACCGTCTACATTACTGATATTGGCGCCAACTTGCACAAACCTTACATGAGCGTCACCTTTGCCGGACTGCAATCTGGGCAGAAGGTAACTTAGGAGGATTGTTTCCGCGTTGTTCAGTTCAATAATGTTGGCGGGCATGCTGTCCTCCTAGATTTTCGCACGTTATGAACAGTAACGCATTATTATACCACTTAGGTAAAGACTTTGTTCAACTGTTCTTAGCTGCGGGGTATCAGGAGTTCACCCTGTGTCTGCTGGGCTTGGGTGCCTTGCGATAAGCGCGCATGTCTATGGGACACATAAGCTCGGCTAGTTTTTTTCCGAAGTCCGATTGTTTTGCTCGCTCGTGGTTGCGTTTCATGGCTATTCCTTTCGTGTTGGTTTGCATCGTAACGGTACGATTCGTGATATTTGTAATTCCTCAAGTTAACTTGAGGTCAAGATCTATTTTGGTGCTGCCGGCAAGCCTAGGTGTGTGTCCCGATTTGACTTTATCTTGGGGGATATTTCCCCTAAGAAGAGAGGTTCAAATCCTGCGTATGATTTGACCCCCGAAGTGGAGAGACCATGGCGCTTAGCCCACAGTTTCTGGATGAGCTGAAACATCGCTTTACTCTGTCTGATGTCGTTGGGCGGACGGTGAAGCTTGTGCGCCGTGGCCGTGAAAGCACAGGGCTGTGTCCGTTCCATAACGAGAAAACACCCAGCTTCACCGTGAATGACCAAAAGGGTTTCTATCACTGCTTTGGTTGCGGGGCCCATGGCAGTGTAATTGACTTTGTAATGAACACGCAGGGTATGACTTTCCCCGAGACCATAGAGGTGCTGGCGGGCGAAGTGGGCATGGAAGTGCCAAAGCCTAGCCGGGAGGAAGTGGAGCGCCAGAAAGAACGTGCCACTCTTGCCGAAGTGATGGATGCGGTGGCCGGTTGGTACCGCACGCAACTGCGAAGTCAGGCGGGTAAAGGGGCACTTGAATACATCAGAGGGCGTGGCCTTACTGACGAAACGCTGGATAAATTTGGCCTTGGGTACGCGCCTGCATCGCGTACCGCGCTCAAGGAAGCGATGATCGCGCGCGGTATTGAAGAAGATCAGCTTGTTGAAACCGGCATGTTGATCAAACCTGAAGATGGCGGTGCAGCCTATGACCGGTTCCGGGACCGACTGATGTTCCCTATCACGGACAGGCAGGGCAGGGTGATCGCTTTTGGCGGGCGCGCGCTTTCAAAAGATGTGAAGGCCAAATACCTTAACAGCCCGGAAACCAGTCTGTTTCACAAAGGGGCGACGCTTTATAACTGGGCGAACGCCCGGGCGGCCAGCTATGACGCAGGGCAGGTGCTGGTGGTTGAAGGCTATATGGATGTCATCGCGCTGGCTCAGTTCGGCATTGAGTATGCCGTTGCACCACTTGGCACTGCATTGACTGAGGAGCAGATTGCTCACCTTTGGCATATGGCCGACGAGCCCATCCTGTCGTTTGACGGCGATAATGCGGGCCAGCGCGCCGCCGGGCGTGCGGTAGAGCGCGCGCTGCCTATGCTCAGGCCCGGCAAATCCCTGCGCTTTATGATGATGCCACCGGGTGATGACCCGGACACACTGGTGCAGCGCGAAGGGCGTGGCGCGGTTGAGGCGCTGATCGATAAGGCAGAACCCCTTGTTGCCATGCTTTGGCAAAACCTGACCTCTGGGGTGCTCGCGGACACACCAGAGCGTCGTGCTGGACTCGAGAAAAAGATATTTACCAAGCTCGCTGAAATTCAGGACGAGAATGTGAAAGGCTTGTATCAGCGTGACTTCCGCGACCGGCTATTCCAGCAATTTCGACCTCAGCGTGGTGGACGCGCCAAAAGTGGCTTCAAACGACAGGCAGGTAAACGGCTTGCACCTGCAACTGGTTTGCTTGCATCCACGAAGCTAGGGCGTGCAACGTCTGGTTCAGCGGTTACTGATACCATCCAGCAGCTTCTGGTGCTAACGCTTGTGCATCACCCGGAAATACTGGTGCGCTATGAAGAAGAGACAGCATCACTAAATTTAACCGTTCCAGGGCTTGACGGCGTCAGGAATGCGCTTATAGACAAGACCGCTTTTGGTGATGCCCTTGACCGGGAGGCTGTGCATACCCATTTGGAGCAAGCTGGCCAAATGGACATCGTTAGAAAGCTTGCATCGGACACGGCGCTGAAAGGTGATTGGTTTGCCTGGCCCGAAGCCGCCCTATCTGATGCATTAACAGGGTTTGAGCATATGCTCTCGCGGTATCAGCATATTACTGCGGCAAAAGAGGCTTACGAGCAGGCGGAAGCCGATTATGCCGCCGATATGACCGAAGAAAATCATGCCCGATTTGTGGCGGCGCAAGCCACCTTTCGGGCGCTGGAAGAAAAAGAAGCAGATAAAGAAGGCTATAGACTCGAATCGGGCAGGTTTTCTTTTACTTAATGTGCTATGACTGCGATTCGCGCAGATCTGGAGTAAATTTTACATGGCAACGAAAGCGACTCAGGAAGAAGACACTCGTCCGGAAGCAGAAGATTCGGCAACTGGTCCACGTGTTGATTTGACGGAAGCTGCCGTCAAAAAGATGATCGCAAAGGCAAAAGAGCGTGGTTACATCTCTTATGATGAGGTGAACGCAGCACTGCCGACCGAAGAAATGTCTTCCGAGAAGATCGAAGACATTATGACCATGCTGTCCGAGATGGGTATTAATGTCGTTGATAGCGACGAAGAGCCCGAAGAGACGGAAGAACCGGCGGCAGAAGCAAAAGAAGAAGAGTTTAAAACCACCGACAAAAAAGAAGCCGGTGACCGCACAGATGACCCTGTGCGCATGTATCTGCGCGAAATGGGGTCAGTGGAACTGCTCTCGCGCGAAGGCGAGATTGCTATCGCCAAGCGGATTGAAGCTGGTCGGGCCACCATGATCCAGGGGCTGTGCATGAGCCCGCTGACGTTCAAGGCAATTACCGAATGGGCGGGCCGCCTCGAAAACGAAGAAATGCTGCTTCGCGATATTATCGACCTTGAGGCCACCATCGGCAAACAGCCAAACGCCGAAGAGCTTGAAGATGAAAATGCTGGCGATGTGATGGCGAACGCTGGCGAGGGCGGCGATGACGCTGAAGAAAAAGAAGAAGCTACCGAAGGTGAAGAGGGCGAAAACGCTGAAGGCGGCGAAGGCGAAAATGCTGAGGGTGGCGAAGGTGCTGCCAAGTCCAATGATGATGACTATGACGATGATGCAGCCATGTCGCTTTCTGCGATGGAAGAGCATCTGAAGCCTGAAACCATCGAGAAATTCCAAAAGATTGCGGGCACTTACAAAAAGTACGCAAAACTTCAGGAAGCCCGTCTTGCGGCTGCTGTGCAAAGCGAGGGCCTTTCAACTGCGCAAGAGCGCCGTTTCAAGAAACTGAGCGAAGAACTGGTGGAGCTGATCAGCTCTGTGAAGTTCAACAATATGCGCATTGAAGAACTGGTTGACGAACTCTATGGCCTGAACAAGCGCTTGATGACTCTGTCTGGCCGCTTGTTGCGGCTTGCGGAAAGCCACAAAGTAAGCAGGGTCGCTTTCCTTGACGAATATCAGGGCAACGAAGTTGAAGATGGCTGGATTGACCGTGTTGGCGGGCTTAAGGGCCGGGGGTGGTCGTCTTTTGTTGAGAAAGAGCGCGTAGCTATCGTCAACATTCGCGAACAGGTGGGCGAACTGGTTACCCGGTGCGGCCTGCATGTGGGTGAGTTCCGCCGCATTGTCCGCACAGTGCAAAAGGGTGAGAAAGAAGCCCGCATCGCGAAGAAAGAGATGGTGGAAGCAAACCTTCGTCTTGTGATTTCGATTGCGAAAAAATATACCAATCGAGGCTTGCAGTTCCTTGACCTTATTCAGGAAGGTAACATTGGCCTGATGAAAGCGGTGGACAAGTTTGAATACCGCCGGGGTTACAAATTCTCTACCTACGCAACATGGTGGATCAGGCAGGCCATCACCCGGTCTATTGCTGATCAGGCGCGGACCATCCGTATTCCAGTGCATATGATCGAGACGATCAACAAGCTGGTCCGGACAGGTCGTCAGATGCTGCACGAAATTGGTCGCGAAGCAACGCCAGAAGAACTGGCCGAGCGCCTTTCCATGCCACTTGAAAAAGTGCGTAAGGTGATGAAGATTGCCAAAGAGCCGATCTCTCTTGAAACGCCAATCGGCGACGAGGAAGACAGCCATCTTGGTGACTTTATCGAAGACAAGAATGCAGTGCTGCCGGTTGATGCGGCTATCCAGTCTAACCTGCGGGAAACTACAACCCGAGTACTTGCTTCTTTGACACCGCGTGAGGAGCGCGTGCTTCGTATGCGTTTTGGTATTGGTATGAACACCGACCATACGCTTGAAGAAGTTGGCCAGCAGTTCTCTGTAACACGGGAGCGGATCAGGCAGATTGAAGCCAAGGCGCTTCGCAAGCTGAAGCACCCAAGCCGGTCACGGCAGCTTAGAAGCTTCCTCGATACCTAAGCCGGTTTGTTTTGGGGTAAAAAAAATACGAAAGTGGGCAGTCTTCTCAGGCTGTCCACTTTTTTATTGTCCATCATAATCCTGTCTGTCACTCGCCCTGCTGCTGCGCGAGAGGGTGATATCCATTTCATTTTGCCAGACAGGTTTGATCGCCCGATGGTTGGTACCATCGTTAATGGCATGGGGCCATTCCCTTTCATCATTGATACAGGTGCGAGCAAAAGCGTTATCTATCGCGGGCTGACCGCGCTTACCGGCATGACGGCGCTGCCCAACCAATCAAAACGCATCATCACCGCAAGTGGATACAGGCGGGTGCTGGTTTACCCGGTAACCGATTTTTATGTACTAGGACGCACGCTAAAGGTGGAAGAAACCGTTGCTTTGCCCGACATCATCGGGTCGCAGGCCAAGGGGTTGATCGGCGTTGATATGCTGGCTGGCCATACGCTCTTTATGGATATGCAGCTGGGTGAAGCAAACCTTGAACTTTCAGCTGATGAACCACTCGGTGGTGACTGGTTGATGATACAGGGGCGGCCCGTTGCCTATGGTTCATTGGCGCTTGAGGTGAATATTGGTGGCCTGGATATACCGGTGATCGTTGATACCGGGGCGTCAGACACGGTTATCAATACCGCAGGGTCGGAAGCCGTGGGCAGGTCAGCCGAAGGCATTCGCCGCGAAACCATTCGCGCCAGCATCTCTGGCGGGCGGGAAATGGTTTTTACAGCCCTCCGGGTGCCCGAATTTGGAATAGGGGCCTTCACCCGCAGCAATATGCGGTTGGTGGTTTCTGACGTGCCGGCATTTGCCTTGCTTGGTGCCCGCGATGTGCCCGCCATTATCCTTGGAATGGACCTGCTTGGTGAGCAGCCCTTTGCCATCGACTTCAAAAACTGGCGGCTTTACATCAAACAACCCGACAGTGGCCCTCAGTCGACGAGGGCACGCTAATCCGCTCTTTACAGCTTTATCCGTTGAACAAGGTCAGAATGTTTGATGACTGCTGGTTCGCGATATTAAGTGCGGTCCTGCCAAGGGCTTCCCGGACCTGCCCCGCCTGAAATTCCGCATTCACTGTGGCAAGGTCTGCATCAATCAGGTTGCCAAGGCCGGCTTCTGTCGTGTTTCCCAGTGTTTCAGTGAAAGTGCGAAGCTGGTCGAGAGTGTCAGCGCCTGCGCCAAACTCGCTCAAGGCACTACCCACATTCGTGAGGCTTTCATCAAGTGCCGCAAGTGCTGTTTGCGCATCTGCCAGTGTTCCAATGGTCTGGCCTTCAGCCAGTGTCACGTTCGAGCCGCCCAGCGACAGGTCTTGGGCTTCAATTGTTACCGTCTCCTGACCATCTGTGCCCGTGATGGCCGTGATATCACTGCCGCCAGACTGAATGGCATTTATGCCGTTGAAGGTGGCATTCTCGACAATTGAATTGACCTGATCCCGCAGTGCTGTGAATTCGTCATTCAGGATGCGCCGGCTATTGTCATCAAGGCCGGGGTCAGAGGCACGAAGCGCCGTTTCCCGCAGGTCTATGAGCAAGTTGGAAACCTGTGTACCCGCAGCAATTGAAACATCGGTTGTTGATATGGCCCGATTGAGCGAATCTTTCGTTACGTTCAGTCCGCTCAGGTCACTTTCGAGCAGATTGGAAATCGCCTGAAGGGCGGCATTGTCATCGGGGCCATTCACCCGATTGCCAGTAGAAATTTGTTGCTGCGTCTCATTGAGCGCAGTTCTTGAATTCCGCAAATTCTGCGTGCCGGCAAGGGCAGCAGCATTTGTATTGATAGAATTTACCATCAATCAGCACCACTTAATTGTTTTGCCTTGCTACAGTTGCCTCCCCAGGCAACATGCAAGGCTTACCCACAATCATTTTTGCACAAAATGATTGTGGGTAGAAGAGATGGATAAAATTTTAGCTAGTTTGGGCGCCTAAGCGGCTTTCCGGCCTCTAGGCATAGTCGCTAAATTTCTCCCATGGCCCTCTAATCGCAAGGGTCTTTGTGGGGTTGTAGATGTTAACGAACAAGATGGAGCCGTCCGGCGAGAAGCACGCCCCGGCCAGCTCGGTTTGCAGGTGCAATTTGGCAAGCGGTATTGCGCGGCCTGCCGGGGTGATAACACGCAAATAATTGCTGACAATATCAGTATATTGGTCTTCGCAAGTGATCAGGTAGCCGTGGGGCGCAACTGTAATATTGTCACCATAATCGAATTCGTCTTTTCCGGGTGACTCGTAATAAAGGTCAAGCGTGCCGGGTGCGTCAGCTTCTTGCGCCGTGCCCTCAAAGGCAGAAGGAATATAGCGCATGATCTGGCCAAAACCTGCCGCCCCGCCCGATGTGCAGACGAAGTAAAACTCACCATCACCCGCGTGAATACCTTCACCACGGGCGAAAATAGCCGCCCCTTTTTCGGCCCCGCGCAGGCGAAGGTCATCATCCGGACTTTCTACGTTATCAAGATCGACCCATGTCGCAGCAAGTTTCTGTCGAAGCGGCAAGGTTGCTTGCTTCCAGTTGCGGGTGTCCGCATTCTGACCTTCGTTCGCGAAAGCGAGCGCTTGAAGCTTGCCGCCTTTTGAAAGTTTGCCGGGCTCATTCGGGATAAACCGATAGAACAAGCCATCATTTCTGTCTTCGGTTAGATAAACCACCCCGCTTTTGGGTTCCACAGCAGCCGCTTCATGGTTGAAACGACCCATGGCTTTCAAGGGTTCCGGGTTTTGCATGCCAATTTCGCTTGCGCTAACTTCAAACACCCAGCCGTGGTCCTTTCGAACACCGTCGCCATCGTCCGCGCGGGCCATGGTTTCTTCGCATGTCAGCCAACTACCCCAGGGTGTTGCCCCGCCAGCGCAGTTGCGAACCGTGCCAACAAGGCTTCTGAACTCCTGCACGCGTTTTCCGGTTTTGATATTGTAATGAATTGTCGTTGTGCCGCCGGGCAGGGGCGTGCCGTTTTCATGCAGGTCGTACCCGACAATATCATCGCTGTCTGTTAAGCCGCTGCGGGCATAATCGCCGATATTCATTTCGTGATTGCGCACAAGGGCAACAACATCATCCGTGAGCGGGAAGCATCCCATGCCGTCGGCGCGGTCCGGTACCGTGAAGCCGTCAGACATTGGGTCACCAAGTTCTGAAATGATTTCGTAAGAAAACCCTTCTGGCAGGTCCAGTATCCCGGCTGGATCGGTGACCAAGTCTTGCGCAGGTGTACCTTGTGCCTTTGCAATCCGTGTCAGGGTCAATGCTGAAAAGGCGACTGATGCAGCGCCCAGTCCAAAAGTCCGCCGGTTGATATTCACTGTTTGCTCCCGCATTCCGGTTACTGATCGCGAATACTATGCAGTGGTCGTGTGAAGATTTAAAGGAAATATAAGTTATACCATTGCGAATGGCATCTGGCACTTCCAAGCTCGGGTCGGCTGGTCGGTGGTCAGAATTCCTGACGGCTATATATGTGCCCGCCGCGCACGGTGTATTCAGCGGTTTTGAAAGCGTTGATGCTTTGCGTCGGGTCCGTGCGCAAAAGCACGAGGTCAGCAGATTTCCCCACCTCTATCGATCCGGTAACCCGGTTCAGGAACATGGTGCGGGCATTGCCCATGGTTGCCATATAAATAACATCTGTGGGGCGCAGGCCCATATCCACATGGCGTTGCATTTCGTCCAGCAGCGACGCGCCAAATATTACGCCAGCGGTGCCTGCGTCGCTGCCGATGCCAACATTAACCCCCGCTTCAACCAGTTTTTTGGTGTTGGCAACCAGCGTTCGCTGCAGCCGGGCCACAAGATGAGACAAGGGATACCAGTCACGCCAGTTCTGTTTCATGATTGGCGATGTCAAGCTGGCGTAGAGCCCTTTTTCATGCACCGCGTCAGGGTCGAATGCCTGCTGCCGCCGGGCGGAGGCCGGGTTGTCATCAATTGCGGCATAGGCTGACAGGGTGCCCATGTAAACGGCGCGGCGGCTTTTCATCATGTTGATGAAGTCACTGTCAACCGTGCCGATGATAAGGCCGCTGGTAATGCCATCTGCGCCGGCTGTTAGTGCGCGTTTTGCCAGTTCAACCTGCGTTGTATGCACAAAAACCCTGCGTTCCCGTTTGTGGGCATAATCAATAACGGAGGCAAGGGCCCGCTGTGAAAAGAGCGGCAATGCCTCGCCTGAAAGCCAGGCTTTATCATCGTAGGAAATCTTTATAACGCTGGCACCAGCATTGATTTGGCGGTTTACCGCCGCCTTCAACCCACCAACAGTTGACGTTTTCAGGTCACCCCATCCGCCTTCGGGCCCGATATTGCGCCCAGCCGTTAGAAAGCGCGGGAACCTCTCAGGCGTTTTTTTGATTGCCAATTGAAGGGCGGCCCGAACATCATCTGGCACGCTCGGGTTAAACACAGAGGTGATGCCCCAATAAAGGTTCTTGTGAAACAGGGCAACACGCTCGTTCAGGCTTAGTTTGCCAAAGCCACCTGTGTTCAGATGCTGATGCAGGTCAATCAAACCCGGAACGATGTAGCCGCCCGCCATGTCAATTTCCCGGCATCCGGCGCACGCATAACTGTCGTCATTTATCGCGGCAATTTTCCCACCCTCAATCACCATGCTGGAGGCAGAGGCCATGGTTTTGCTGTAGCTGTCATAATAGCTGAAGTTGAGGATGCGAACCGGTTCGGCTTCTATCGCATGCGACGAGCTGATGCTCGCCAACACGGAAAACAAAGCTGTAACCATGAAAGCAATTAGCTTGGTTAAGTGAATGTATCTTGCTTGGAATGCCATCGACCAGTTCTTTCGCCGCGTTCGCGCGGTGTTTCTTGTCATTTCATTGGCAGTTATAGGTAGGTTTTGGTTAACAAAGCATTAGTCACTGTGCCGGGTGCGGTGCGGCAATAGCTTGCAATGGGGAGCCATGCTTCCAATATGGGAGAAAGGGCAGGGCAACTGCTGAAACGAATAGCGGGGATCAATTCATGGACAGCAAAATTTTTGTGCTCATCATCATTGGTATTGTTTTTACCTTTGGCTATCTGGAACGCCGCCAAAAAGCACAGATAAAAGCGGACAGCAACCGGCAGGCTGATCTGGACGGAAAAACAAAGGCAGAGATTGATGACCTGCGCCAGCGGGTGGAAACGCTGGAGCGTATCGTGACCGATAAGGGCTCCCGTCTGCGGGAAGAAATTGACGCCCTATAAGGGTTTTGAGGTTTTTTTGCTGGTGTGGTCATTTTGGGCTGTTCAGCAGCCTGCTCTTTTGCTACCACACCGCCGTGGTGAGGGCCTGTAGCTCAGTTGGTTAGAGCGGTCCGCTCATAACGGATTGGTCGGGGGTTCAAGTCCCTCCGGGCCCACCACTTTCCACTTGTAGATTTTCAGATTTAATGGGAAAATTTTCACATAAGTGGGACTCGACTACCATTTTTGATGTTTCTACCCATTCCTTCGTGTTGTGAATCGTGAACATTGACTGCGGTTATTTTCGATCAAAAGCAGACGTTTATTACACAAAGCGGCAGTGCCACCACCTTACTACGGTCACTTTAACGGATCGTGGTTTCTTCAACCTGTATCAACTGTGTGGCTCTTAGCTAGTCAATGTAGCATTTGGACAGGCAGCTATTTGGTTTACTGGTTGTGGCTATCTAGTCCTGCGGACTGCCACTGGGCTCGTTAGCCCAGCGGCTTGACTTACAACCATTCCAGGATGATTATGTATCTTAGTATCTTGGCAATCGCTGAGACACACGACGGGGGCGGGGTTCTTGACGGGATACCGCCCTCTTCTGATTTGTTGCCATTGCCATTGCCATTGCCAATGATATAAACGGGCCCTATTGAGCCACTTATTTCAATCTTCATATTAAACTGGAAAACACCTCCTTTCATTTTCTGGATAGGCGCTCCTTGGAAACACCTCAATGCTCTAAAGTCTATTAGGTTTTCTTTTCAAATTACATCAGCAAATTACTGGGACATGGGAGTGTGTAGAAAAACTAATGTTATGCAAAAATAGAAATGCATTTTTTATTTCAATGTCTTGCGAGAAAGTTGGCCATGGTCACGTCTTGACGTCTCAATCAAAGCATGCATTAGATTTTTTCTTGTATACAAGAGTTTCGCACATTGCATGAGAAAGAACTCTTTTTAAAGATCTGAGAAATACGACACCAGCTTATCAATCGAGCGATGTTTGTGTGCGAATATTTCCAGAGATCGAGAATTATGTTCTTGTTATGTTTTGCGCTAGACTCTATCTATTGCGGTCGGGAGACTAGCGGAAATGAAACCAAAATTACTTAGTTTGTTTTGTGGTGCAGGCGGACTCGATTTGGGTTTTGAAGAAGCTAACTGACCTGCCCCCATCTGGTAGTCCAATCCTTAAGTTAGATTTTGACTTCCTGAGCCGTCCTGCTGTGGCGGCTGGAGTGTAGCGTAAGCCAGAACAGCCGGACGGGGCAAGATGGTTGTTGGTGTAGGCGGCTTGTAGCCAAGTGAGCTGTGCGGTCGAATGGTATTATAATGCTGCCGCCAGCGCTCAATCAGAACCTCAGCCTCCTGCAACGTGTAGAAGATTTCCCCGTTCAGCAACTCATCCCTGAGCCGCCCGTTAAAGCTTTCATTATAGCCATTCTCCCACGGCGAACCCGGTTCGATGAATAAGGTTTTAGCTCCAACGCGGTTGATCCATTCACGGACAGCTTTGGCCGTGAACTCGGCACCATTGTCTGATCTGATGTGATCTGGCACACCACGTGTGGCGAACAGATCGGCCAGGGCTTGCAGAACATCGTCAGATTTGAGCTTCCTTGCAACGATGATCGCCAAGCATTCCCGTGTGTATTCATCAATAATGGTCAGCATTCTGAACTTCCTGCCATCATGGGTTCTGTCCTGAACGAAGTCGTACGCCCAGACATGATCCTGCCAGCACGGACGGAGTCTTACACAGGAGCCATCATTCAGCCAGAGCCTTCCACGCTTTGGTTGCTTCTTTGGAACCTTGAGCCCCTCTCGTCGCCAGATACGTTCAACGCGCTTGTGGTTGACGCACCAGCCTTCTGTCCTCAGCAGATTGGTGATGCGCCGATAGCCATATCGACCATATTGGCTGGCCAGCCGGATGATATCTTCTGTCAAGGCATCTTCAGCGGCTCTGCCACACGGTTCCTTGCGTTGAGTAGACCGGTGTTGACCAAGGACTGTGCAAGCCCGGCGTTCACTAACACCGAGCTTGCTGATGACTTGATTAACACATCGCCTGCGACGAGCGGGGCTTAGAAGTTTCCCTCTGCGGCTTCTTTGAGAATGAGCTTATACAGCGTCAGTTCTGCGACAGCTTTCTTGAGCCGGGCATTCTCACGCTCCAACTCCTTCAGCTTGCGGGCCTGAGACGTTTTCATGCCGCCGTACTCGTTGCGCCAACGGTAATAGGTCTGTTCGGTCACACCAAGCGTTCGCGCGGCTTCGCCGATCGTCTTGCCCTGACCAATCAGGACCTCGGCTTCGCGCAACTTGTTGATAATCTGCTCTGGCGTATAGCGACGTTGTTTACCCATTCGATTTCTCCTTATTCGCGGGTGGAATAAGTCAAAATCCAAACTCAAACAATGGACCACTTCAGTGGGGTTGGGTCAAGCGTTCTGCGCTATCGGCATTAAGAATTCTGGTCTCTTCAGGCGGGATATCAATAGTCTGTGCAATCCAGCCGGAGAGATATGCCGGTAGTTGCAATGCCGGCGGTGGGGTGTCCTGCCCGTATTTGGGGGTAACGGCGGCAACAAGGCCAGCAGCTATCAGCAGCGGTGCAACTTGAGAGAGGTTAGTAGGCGATTCTGGGCGAATATGCGCGTTTTCCAGGTTTGCGAAAAGCCAGAGAGGCAAAACCCAGGAAACGGCAAGTGCGGTATATCCCAATATATCATGCCACTCATCGGCGAGCTGATGATCACCAAGAACTATCAGGCCAAGCACTGTTCCCAGCCGAAGAAGATTGATCAGCAGTGCATTTGGCAACGCTATTGCAAGAGCAATAAGGGCTGTACCATGGGTTTTTGAAAGTGCTGCGGCTGCTATCGACCCCAACAGTGTCGGGATTAGCAAGAGCGTGCCGCTGCAATCCTGATTAATTGTAATGACCGACTGGTCGTAGAAAATCTGTGTTCCTGATAAGCGCACCGGCAGGTCAAGCGCTTGCCCAATGGCAACAAACAATGATGCCTCCAGGCTCGCGAGCGATGTTGCTATTTCAGTTTCCAATCCTGCGGGTAGCGGCACCATGAGACACGCACATGTGGTAGTAGCGATCATGTGGTTACGGTGCAGCGGCACAATAGATAGAAGTGCAGAAGTCACAAGAAGTGCTCCGGCAAGAAGCAAAAGCTTGTCGATGGAAAAAGTTAACCCAAACAAGATGAAGAACAGGGCGAGCAGAGGTAACCATTTCTCATCACGATTTTGGCCGCTTTCCGGTGGTGTGTAGCAGAATATGAGGGCAACACTCATTAAGGAAAGGACAAGGAGCGGCCAGCGCTCGCCAAGCAAGCTGTCAGCGATGAAGGGACCAAGCAGGAACCCGGCTCCAATCGCCTGAGCAGCGGTTATGGTTTTATGCTGGGACGACTGCATCAATGTCTTTCCTGCGGCGACGCTTCACGACCAACGTGACACCGAACAATACAGGGCCGAGAAGCGCCACAACGGGGGCAGGCAAGGGAACGGCTTTAGCCATCAAGGTTTGGGTGGTGGCAAGACCAACTTCGAGTGCCATAACAACATCATTGTAATCCTTGTCGCCACCACCATGTAGATCTTCAACCCCGATGAGAAGATAGGGATTATCCGGGGTTGCCAGCATCACGAAATGATCAATGCCGTCACTGTTTAGGTTTGCGTCGGTGTAGTAGGTGTTGGTACCACCGCTGGCCCCATTCGCAATCAAAAACAGATTCAACTGCGCGCCATCTGAATAAGTGCCCAGGTCAACAAAGTCACCCGGTGCAACAGGAGCACTTGAGAACCTGTAATCGCTATCACCGAGATACGAATAATACCCGCTCGTGCTTGCGTCGGGCAATATGAGACTTGCATCACCGGTCAATGCCTCAGAACTTTCCCCAGTATAGACACCGAGCGAGTTGCGATATCCGGCCCCTTCGCCAATGAAGTAAGCGCGAACATCAGAAGTGCCGCTAATAATTAGGTCGTTTGGATTGAGGGCAATCGAGGAAAGGTCATTGATCGATTGCCTTTCCGTCAGGGTGTTATTCACAATCGCCTGCAACCCCGGAAGGTCATCAGACTGAAAATCTGCCGCATCTTCGTCGGACCCGCGCAATTGTACTGGCCCGAGGGGGTCGAGGCCAAATGGGCGCGCGCCAGACTGGATGGGCGATACCGTTCCTGCCAGTGCGCTAGTGGCGCATAAGGCAGAAATGGATAAGCTAAAAAAAAGCGTTCTAGTACGGGACAAAATCAGTCTCCTTTCAGAAATTTAACTTGAACAAATGGCTGAAGTGCGCCGCCTGCAAGTTGCAGCGTTGGGGTAACTGCCCGAATGACCTGGTTCCAGCTTTCGATCCAGTTGTCGGGCACATAAACGATGTCGTCAGGCTGAAGTTCGAGGTCGGGCGCATGGCCTTTCAAAATGTCCTTGGCATTGACGAGGATAAGCTGGCCTTCGAGTGCCGAATGGGTGCGGATTACACGCACCTGCGAGAGAAGCGCGGTAGACTTAACCGGGCCGCCCACCTGGGTAAGAGCCTTCATCAATGTCATAGGTTCGTTGCTGAAGGGTACCGCACCGGCCCGGACCACAGCGCCCAGAACATACGCTTTGTTGTCGGAATTGCTGGGTACAACGACCGTATCGCCTGCTTCCAAATATACATTGTGGTCAGCTCTGCCATCGATCAGAAGGGCGTTCATATCAATGGCTGCGATTTCACCCGCTCGCCACAAGCGAGCACCGGAAAGGTGAGCATTTTCCGACATGCCGCTTGCCATCGATACAGCTTGTAACAGGTTCGTTGGGCCCTGCAGGTATACGACGCCCGGCTTGTTGAACTGGCCAACAAGATAAACCGGCCTGCTGCGATGCTGTTCAACCTCCACAACAACCCACGGGTTGCGAAACTGGCGACCAAATCCCTCCTTCAAAACGGTTTGAATTTCGGCAACTGATCGGCCTGCGACAGGTATGCGCTCTAGAAACGGCACCTGAATATAACCTTCACCGTCTACTGAAACCCTGAGATCGTTGAGGCCCTCTTCGCCAAATATGTTGATCGAAAGCATGTCGCCGCTACCCACACGATATACAGGGTCCTGGGCGACGGAGTTTTCCACTGGAATGGAAACAGGCTCAATTTCGAGTATCGCCGGATCTTGGCGGTCGCCGTAGGCACGGATGTCTTTTTCGAAAGCGGTATCGGCTCTGGTGAAGCTGCGGGTTGGTAATCGTTCGCTACAGGCGGTCAACAAAAGGGCTGCCAATACTGGAGCAGCAAAAAACAGTTTCTTTGGGATCCGGCGAACCACTTTTTTTCCGAGGAAAATCGCGGTCATTCCGATGATTACCAGGTCGTAGGCTGCGGATCTGCGATAGATATAGTCTAGTTCCGCTTCAAACCGTGTTGACCAGTCATCGATAACTTTATCGTCGGCTTCATTATCAAACAGACAGACCTGTGCCAGGCTGGTCAGCCCCGGTTTGACAGAAAGCCTGCGTGCGAAGCCGGGTATGTTGGCTTCAAGTTCCTTTTGCAGGGCAGGGGCGATGGGGCGGGGGCCAACAAGAGCCATGTCACCCATCACTACATTAACCAGCTGCGGTAGCTCGTCGAGCTTAAGGTCCCGCAGCACACGGCCAACGGGGGTAATCATTGGGTCGTTTGTATCAACGCGTCTGGCCCGGCGTTTGTCTTTGTCTGCACCTGTCCGCATGGTGCGAATTTTGTAGGCGCAGAACGATTGGCCAAAACGGCCCGGTCTTGTCTGTTTATATATAAAGGGGCCTTTGCTGGTTCCCTTAACGAGGACAAATAAAACGGCAAATAGCGGCGATAAACTTATCAGAGCAACCATTGCGCCAAGTCTTTGAAGCAGGCTCCATAGCGAAGAAGAGTTTGCACTCGCCGTCCAATTTGATAGTTGCCAGATGGGCCAAGGCTTGGCTGGTTCGCTCTTTTCCATATATGCGGTCATATCGCGCCCTCAATTACTTAGAATGAGGATCAAATGGCAAAGGCTGTGCCAAGCGTGAATGTTATCTAACTATATGAAAAATAAAGGATATCTAACCATGGCACCTTTCGATGAGATTTGCAAAACAGGAAAATCATCGCGATTCTGGAATTAGAGATTCGCAAAATGCAAAATCACATTCCTACATGATCTACATTAATCTATTCTTTTCAAAGACTTAGGTGTTTTTTCTGTATTGGCATGTCAGTTGCGACTGTTTGGTCATGAAACAGAAACGCACATCCATAGTTCTTGCTGGTGCAGCACCTGACACTGGTAATCATGGCGTCACCGCTTTGGCTCAATCTCTTATTTTAGGGTTGGCTGAGCGTGGCGTTGACCAAGTTACTATCTTTGACCATGGCCATGGCATTAAGCCAATCGCTGACCAGCAAACGAGCGCTGAGCTGCAAACACTCGCCTTCAAAGCAGGTAAACGTGTTTACCAAGGTGCGAACATGCATCAGGCTCGCCTGAAACAATTAATGGGGCTTAGTTCACCCGCGCTTCGTGCGATGCAGAATGCGAACGCCGTTGTTGATGTAAGTGGCGGCGACAGTTTTACCGACCTATACGGACCAGCGCGATTTGATCAGATCACCTTGCCCAAGTTGATGGCGTTGGATGCAGGCGTACCACTTATTCTTCTGCCGCAGACATTTGGTCCGTTCCAGTTCAAGCGCTCCAGGCGGATCGCTCGACACATCCTGAAAGGCTGTACCCTGGCGATCGCTCGCGACATAGCAAGTCTTGATTACTTGCGTGAACTATTAGGCGCAGATTTTGATGAGCAGCGTCACCGCCTTGGTGTTGACCTTGCGTTCGGCTTGCCTTCTCAGGCGCCTATACTGCCGATGAAGCCAAACACCATTGGCATCAATGTCAGTGGGTTACTGTGGAATCGTTCAGCAGAGGCCCATAGCCAATTTGGCCTCCGGTGCGATTACCGGGCGGCGCTGCTGCAATTAACTCGTCGCATACTGAGCGACGACACGGTGCGTGTGCATCTCGTGCCACACGTAACGCCAAGCGGTGGCAGCGAAAGTGACCTCGTTGCTTCAAGAGCGTTCAGGGATCACCTGCCGCAAGATTTGCGGAACCGGATCTCGGTCGAGGAAACGGCGCAATCTCCTAGCGAACTGAAGGGCGTTATTGAGCAAACCGCTTGGTTTACTGGTGCGCGCATGCATGCAACGATTGCGGCTCTGTCAACCGCTACACCAGTTTCCAATATGGCCTACAGCCGAAAAGCTGCAGGTGTGTTCGATTGCTGTGGCGCTGGTGCGTATGTTCATGATCTCCGTAAACTGGATACGCGCACACTCGTAGACTGTCTCTATCATGATTTTGAACATCGCCAGCAACAAGCGGCTCTGTTGAAGTCACAGCTTCCTTTTATCGACCGTCGCTGGGCCTATCAGATGGACACCATTTCGGCGGTCACGAAAATGACACGCCACGATCAGGAGGCGCTTTATGCCTGATCAGAGGGCAAGTCGTAGAATCAGCCTCATTGCGGTCAACCAGATTTTGATGGAAGCCTGTGTTTTTGCACGCAACATCATTATTGCTCGGTTAATGGGCGCTGAAACCCTGGGGCAATTTGTCTTTCTGATCCTCAGTATCCGGTTGTTTGCCATGTCAACCGACCTTGCTGTGGAGCGTTATATCCTGCAGGTGAACGCAGACAGGCATAGAGGCGCGCTTGGTTCTGCTCATTTTATCAGCCGCCTGCGCGGTGTTGTTCTTGGTCTTCTTTTGCTGTTGATGGGAGCGCATAATATTCAGGGTATCGCTTTTGAAGCTTATTCTGCCCTGGCTGCGAGTGCATTTATCCGTGGCTATACCCACAAAGGGTATGTGTTGAAGCAGCGGTCACTTGATTTCAGACCCGCTTTGTTTGTTGAAGGTTTGACAGCCTTTGCAGGGTTGATAGCGATGTATGTTGTTACATCGATTGCTCCGTCGCTTGGAGCGGTATGTGCGTGTCTAGTTGCTCAGTCATTCCTGCATACAGGACTGTCACATGCTCTGTCTGACACGCAATATAAATTGGTTATTGATCCCTCTGAACTGAAGAAAATATTCCAGTTCGGGTGGCCGCTGTTGTTGACCGGGATCACCATGTTCTGGAGCATGCAGGGTGAACGCCTCATCTTGTCAGCAATGCTTCCTGCGGACGAATTTGCGCGCTTCTCAATGATGTTCCAGTTGGCGCTGGTTCCAATTCTGGTCATGAGTCGTATGGCACTCGCATATGGTTTGCCCGTATTCGCAAACCTGAAGGCCCAGCAGGCTCATTTTCGAAGTCGGTTGAATGCCTTCCATCGCTGGATATATGCAATTGGAACCACCTATGCCTTAGGCTTTATCATGTTTGCCAATGTGGTATTGCAAACCCTGTTTGGTGACGATTTCCACGCTGATATCGAACTGATTCTGTTAGTTGCGGTCGCTCAGATGCTGCGTCTTTTCCGGGCACCACAGTCTGTTGCTGCTCAGGCGCTTGGTCAAACAGACATTCCTTTTAAAGCCAATATGGTGCGGGTTGCTTTTGTTCTTGTTGCTATCGCTTTGATGATGAATGGCGCTTCGCTGAACTTGGTTTTGATTATGGCCTGTGTCGGCGAAGGCTTTGCCTGGGTAACACAAGGCCTGTTCTTCTCCCTTCGCAATCGTAGTCGTTTTTCCCCCGCCATGCCGCAACTTGCTGCACAGGAGAATGTATAATGTCTATTCAGAAGTTTTCCTCCCTTCAGGACATTGTCAGTAATCGCCTGTGTACGGGTTGCGGCACTTGCGCGGCACTCGCGCCAGCCCACGTGAAAATGGCGGAAACAATTGATGAAAACCGTCGGCCCAAAAGTGCACCAAATATACACCAGGAACTGGATGCGTTTCTCGCGCAGGCCTGCCCAAGCGTTGTGTCCCGCCGGACGGATGTTTCCAGCAAAATTTCGCAGGCCTGGGGGCCCGTGCTTGAAGTTTGGGAAGGTCATGCCACCGACGAGGAAATTCGCTTTATGGGTTCGAGTGGCGGCGCGGTTACGGCCATTTCGCTGGCGGCAATGAAAACAGCGGGGTTTGCAGGTACGCTGCATGTGAAGGCAAGCTCGAAAAACCCCAAACTAAATGAAGCCCGCTTGAGCAGTAGCCGCGATGAGCTGCTGGAAGGCGCGGGTTCTCGCTATGCACCTGCGAGCGTTGCAGACCGGCTCGATCTGGTTGCACAGGCCGAGGGTCAATGCGTAATTGTTGGCAAACCTTGCGATATTGCCGGTGTAAATGCTGTAGGAAACCTTCGCTATGACGTTGGGCAGAATACCGGACTGACTATATCAATATTTTGCGCTGGAGCGCCCAGTCATCAGGGAACCGAAGTTTTGTTAGACCGATTAGGTGTATCAAAACGATCTGAACTAGAATCTCTTCGGTACCGCGGAAATGGATGGCCAGGCAACATGGTAGCCAACTGGCGGGATGAAAAGGGCGAAGACCGAACCGCAAGCACCAGTTATGCCGATGGCTGGGGTAACATTCTTCAAAAGCATCGTCAGTGGCGCTGCATGACTTGTGCGGATCACACGGGTGAAATTGCAGATTTGTCTGTCGGCGACCCTTGGCAAACACCTTCCACGGAAGCTGGTCCGGGCAAGTCCCTAATCATCGTTCGTACCGAGCGCGGTCGCGCGATGCTTCGGCGGGCTGTTGCTGCGGGCTATTTGAAGCTTGTACCGCGCAATCCGGATGTTCTGTTCGACGCCCAGCCCAACCTCGTTGCAACCAAAGGAGCAGTGTGGGGTCGCCGTTTGATACAGCGCCTGTTCGGACGCAAGGCCTTGCCATTGCGAAACGATAGCTACCGTGCCTGGTTGTCACTGACTTTCCGCGCCAAACTCCAGTCAACCCTGGGAACAGCGAAGCGGGTTGTGACCAGAAAACTCTATCGACGTAAAAAGACAAACTGGCTGTCTATAGAGGAAAGCCAGTGAGGCGGGCGCAGGGATATCAGACTGTGCCAGTATGGCCTGCACTGCCGGTCACCGTCCTTGTGCTCACTTTTGCCTTTCCGCCCGAGGTTTCCATTTCACTTGGTTCGCTCCGGCTTTCTCCCTACCGCATTACCCTGATTGTGATGCTTTTACCTGCGCTCAATTTGCTGCTGCAGAATCGCAGAAACCCGGCTAGTGTGGTTGATGGCTTAGTGGCTGGGCATGGTATTTGGGCAGCTCTTTCGCTCATCCTCACCATGGGGGTTGCCGAAGGCATTGAATCCGGGGGAATTTATTTCATAGAGACCTTTGGCGCCTATTTACTGGCACGCGCCTATGTCCGCACCTACGAAGACTTTGTGGCGGTGGTTCGTCTTGCTTTCACAATGATTGCTGCCTTGCTTATCTTTGCCATTCTGGAGTCTTTCTCAGGCGCACATATCCTGCGTGAACCGTTCAAGGCAGTTTTCGGCGGGGCAGGTCCTCATGTGATCGAGCCAAGGCTTGGCCTGACCCGCGCGTTCACTTCATTCGAACACCCAATCCTGTTTGGTGTTTTCTCAGCGAGCGTTTTTGCAGGCACTTATTTCATTCTCTGCAATGCACAAATGGACGCCAGAGCAATCAAGCGGCTGGCAACTGTTGGGCTGGCTACATTTTTTTCGCTTTCCGGTGGGCCTTTTACGGCACTTGCCTTGCAATTGGGGCTTATCGGTTGGGATCGCCTGACAAGAGGCGTTGCCAATCGCTGGAGTATCCTGATGGGGATTATGGCTGCAGCTTGGTTGGTGTTGACACTGCTGTCCAACCGTTCACCCATTCTGGTGTTTATCTCTTACCTGACCTTCAGTGCCAGTAGCGCTTATAACCGGGTTCATATCTGGAACTATGGCACAGCTGAAGTTGCCCGGCATCCCATGATCGGGATTGGTCTGAATGACTGGATTCGCGCGCCCTGGATGAGCTCCAGCATGGATAACTTCTGGCTGCTGACCACGGTTCGCTATGGCTTGCCAGCGCTTATGTTTGTGGCACTTGCTGTTTGGATTGTTGGTTGTAAGCAAGCTGGCGGCTCAAACACAGACCTTCAGCTGAAGAATGCCCGCAAGGCGTGGGTTATCACTATCCTGAGCTTCGTACTTGCCGGCCTTACCGTTCATTTCTGGAATGCGCTGATGGTGCATTTCTTTTTCCTGGTCGGCTCCGGCATGGCTCTCACGACTGCACGCCAAAACCAGCCAAATATTCAACACCATTCACTAGTTTCAATTCAGCCTAGGGAGCGTCTCTCATGGACTTGAGCATCATCATCATCAACTGGAACACCTGCGAGCTTTTGAAAGACTGCTTGGACTCTGTTTTTGAGAACGCACCAAAAGGCCGAGACTTTGAAATTATTGTCGTCGACAACGCGTCCACGGACGGTAGCCAGGACATGGTCAAGGCACAGTTTCCGCAGGTAAGCATGATCATGAACGACGAAAATAAAGGATTTGCCGCTGCGAACAACCAGGCAATGGATATCGCAAGTGGTTCGAAAATTCTGTTGCTGAACTCGGACACGCTGGTACATGGCGATGTGCTGGCAAAATCCCTTGATTACATGGATGCTCATTGGCATGTCGGCGTCATGGGTTGTCGTGTCCTGAATGCTGATGGAAGCCTGCAGTACAGCACTAGCCAGTTCCCCTCATTTTGGAACTTGGCTGTTCAAACTCTTGGTCTTGATCGCCAGCACTTCATATCTGCTTTCAGGAAATATCGCATGCTGGATTGGAACCGCCAATCAGAGCGATATGTGGAGACTGTCTCGGGCTGTTTTCTGATGGTGCGTCGAGTTTGTGTGGAAGCAGTTGGTAACCTTGACGAGGATTTCTTCTTTTTTGGCGAGGAAACTGACTGGTGCCGGCGGATCAGGGAGGCAGGCTGGCGTGTCGCTTTTGCGCCTGTTGGAAGCATTACTCATTTTGGCGGAGGAAGCTCGGCTTCGCTCAACCATAAGCGTGACCTTATGCTCAGCGAGGCTACTATCCGTCTACACCGCAAACATTCCGGACTGTTCGTCGCTCTCAGCGTTTTTCTGCTCTTGCTTATCTTCAACACTAGCCGCTTTGCTTACTGGGCCATCATCAGCATGGTGAAGAAAGCGGCAAGAGCCAAAGACCGCAAAGTTCATTTCAAAGGTGTTTCCCTTAACTTCATAAAAGCCTGGCCTAAAACAGGGAGGGCATTCCAATGAGCTACCGTCCTAAAGTGCTGGCGCTGGCGCCCTATTGTGATGGCACCGATGTTGGTGAAGCCTGGTGTGCATTCCAGTGGGTAAAAGAGCTTTCAAAGCAAGCAGATGTTACGCTTTTGTCGATGGAAAGGCCAAAACGGAAACCTTTGGCCACCCAATTGCCAGACACGCGTGTTATCACACGCCCGGAGCCTACATGGGCGCTGAAGCATGAGCGCCTGAACGCAATGGCAAAACTGTCTTATCCTGCTTATCATCGTTGGGCGAAAAAACAGATTCAGGAGCTTTTGAAAACTGGTGAGCAGTTTGATATTGCGCATCAGTTTTCTCCAATCGCGCTAAGGTTTGCCAGCCCACTCAGGCACTTCTATGTCCCTTATGTTTTGGGCCCGAGAGGGGGCAGCCTGTCGACGCCAGAGGCGTTCAGACAGGAATGTGAAACAGCTGCCTAGTATACGCGGTTCAGGAAACTTGATGGCCTTCTTCTGCGCTTCTCCCCCTGGCTGAAAGCAAGCTACAGGAAAGCTTCGGCGGTGCTTGGTGTAGCGCCATATGTTCAGGACTTGATGAAGGATTGTGGCCTCCAAAAATTCGAGATCATAAGCGAGCTTGGCATCGCACAAGTTCATCACCCGCGTTCGGAAAAATTCAACCGCAAGGGTATAAGACTGCTTCATGTGGGCAGGGGTGTGAGGACGAAGGGGCTTAGAGACCTTATTCGTGCTTTGACACACTTGAAGGATATTGAAGGCCTGCATCTTGATATCGCCGGGAAAGGGCCAGAAATGCCCGTGTGTGAAACCCTGGCAAAAAAGCTTGGTGTGGCTCACCTGGTGACATTTCACGGTCAGATTGATCGCGAGGAAGTTGATGCTCTCTATACAGAAGCTGATGTATTTGCTTTCCCAAGCTTCAGGGAACCAAGTGGTAGTGTTGTCTACGAAGCTTTGAGCCACGGTGTGCCCTCCATTGTGGCTGATCGTGGCGGCCCTGGGTATGTCGTTGATGATACCTGTGGTTTCCGTGTGGCTGTAACAGAGCCACAAGAATTTAGCCTCCAAATCGCTAATGCCATTCGCACACTGGCCGGCATGCCAGAACTGCGTCGACGGCTGTCTGAAGGTGCCATTCGCAAGATGGAAGAAATCGCCCTTTGGCCCTCCAAAATCGATACCTTGTTGGCTTTCTATCAGTCCATCGAAAAAAATTCGAATAAAGGAAAGGAAAAACCATGCAAAAAGAAACCAAAGTCCTCGCAATTGCGTCAGGTGGCGGGCACTGGATTCAGCTGCTGAGGCTGAGGCCTGCCTTTGCTGGATGCCGTATCAGTTTTGCGTCCGTGGATCGTGAAGCAAAGCATGATGTTGAAGGCCACCGATACTTTATGGTGCCGGACGGAAACCGGGATACGAAACTGTCCCTCATATGGATGGCGCTCAGGGTGCTCGCAATTGTGTTGATTGTCCGGCCTAATGTGATTGTTTCAACCGGGGCTGCACCTGGTTATTTTGCTTGTCGGTTTGGTAAGTTTGTTGGTGCCAAAAGCCTATTCATTGATAGCGTTGCAAACGCTGAAGAAATGAGTCTTTCTGCCAAACTTGTGGCATCTCATGCCAATCGGGTCTTCAGTCAGTGGCCGCGCGTTGCAGAAAAGTTTGGTGTCGAGTGCCACGGGAGCGTGCTCTAACAATATCTCACCACTGGCACAGCCATTGCTCCTTCCAGGGTAAGTCCATAACCCTGGAAGGAGTTTTTTTATGATATTTGCAACCGTCGGAACCCAGCTTCCATTTGATCGCATGATTAAAGCGATCGATAAATGGAATAAAAAACAACAAGTTAAAGGATGTTTTGCACAAGTCGGGAATGGCGGCCTTACCCCTGAGACCTTTGCCTTTTCCGAAACGCTAAAGCCTTCGCAATTCGCCAAACGAATTGCAAATTGCAAAGTTATTGTTTCGCATGCTGGCATGGGCACAATCCTCACTGCGCTGCAGCTCGCGAAGCCAATTATTATAATGCCGCGCTTATCCTCTCTTGGTGAACACCGGAACGATCACCAACTGGCTACGGTGGAAAACCTCCGCGGTATCAAGGGCATTTATGTTGCTGATGACGAGCAGCAGTTGATGACTGCGCTTGATGATGTCCAAGCCCTTGAAGGAGGTGATTGCTTTGCTCCATTTGCGCAAGGCAGTCTTTTGGACGCTATTTCTCAGTTTGTCGGCACCTCAGGAGTTGAAGGACATTGCCATGCCTAAGCATTCACATCGCGCGGTATGTGCCATCATTATTCCCTCTTACAATGAAGAACACAGTATTGCGGGCACACTGCACAATCTAACCAAGGGCATGAGGCGTGGCGAATTTGAAATCACGGTCATCTGTAACGGATGCTCGGATAGAACAGCGGAAGTTGCCCGCGCGGCATGTCCGGAAGTGCGTGTTCTGGAAACGCCGCTCGCTTCCAAAACCGCAGCGTTAAATCTGGGTCTTACAACAGCGGGAACAACGCCGCTTGTGTTTCTTGATGCAGATATCAAAACATCCGCTGCTGCCGTTCGTAGGCTTGTTCAAGAGATAACGGAATCAGGATGTGATCTGGCGTATGGTAAAGCGAAATTCAACGTCGCTCAATGCTCAGCTTTTGTGCGGAAGTTTTACCAGGCCTGGCAATTGAACCCTTATTTTGACGGTGGAAAAGTTGGTGGTTTTTTTGCTGTGTCGAGGGTTGGTCTTGATCGGTTAGGCCTGTTCCCAGCCCTCACCAATGATGATGAATTTGCTCATCGCAAACTGTTTGCAAACGCCATTCATGTTCGCTCTGCAGCATACACGGTGGAACCACCTCGAACCTTGTTGAGCCTCATCAAGGTGCGCAGCCGTGTTTATCGAGGCAACCGCGAGCTTTCCTCACAGGGTATCCAAACGACCGCAAATCAGAAACATGGCAATGCTACCCGGTTTTTCCGACGCCTTGTATTCCGCCCTAATGTTTGGCTGGGCGCCTGCATTTTTGCACTGGTCGCTGCCTGTGCTCATGCGCGGAACAGGTTTCTCCCAGGCTCTGTTCATTGGGAACAGGATCAAACCGCCCGTGTAGCTCAAGGATAAGGGAGCAGGTTTGTGACCGACCAACCTAGTCAGCCATCACAGATACCCGTTGTTGCCAACCCGACGCTGGCACATGTGCATGATTTTGTTCAGGATTCTGCAAATGCGCAGGTGAACCCGGTAAAGACAGTGCTGCGCCTTCTGCGCGGACAGTTCTGGCGGGTTATTGTCTTGTCGATTGTGGCGGGTTGTGCCCTTGCTTTTGCTGCTTTTACCGTCACCAAGGCTCTTTATGAAAGTCAGGGTTTGGTGAGACTGGTCGCTAAAGAACCAAAAATCCTTTACGCAGACAAAGACGAT
The DNA here is from genome assembly GCA_965199355.1 of Kordiimonas sp. GTDB lineage: Bacteria > Pseudomonadota > Alphaproteobacteria > Sphingomonadales > Kordiimonadaceae > Kordiimonas. The sequence goes on along the minus strand of CBDARB010000015.1, from coordinate 82,386 downwards.
AGTCGCTTGCGTCTCTATGATGCTTTTGTCTCTGCCGAGGCGACATATCTCCAAAGTCAGCAGGTAATTACACGGGCCCATGAAATCCTGCTCGATGATCTGGATAAAAAAATGCCGAACCTTGCAAGGCCCGGGTTGCAGGATGTTGCCGATGCCATCACGGTCAAGAAGCTTAAGGGTCTGATTTCAATCCAGGCACGCAGCACCAATCCAGCGCTTGCTCAGCTTATGGTGAATGCTCACCTTGAAGGATATCTGGATCTGCAAACCAGACAGTCGGATACGCGGCAAACCTTAAGGGCGCGAGAACTGGAAGCCCGTGTGCAGGAACTTTTTGGCAAACAGCACCAACTGGGCAAGGAACTATTGAAGGTTGGTGAAGAGTATGATGCCAGTTCGCTTGCCAAGGCGCATCTGGCGAAAGTGACGCAACTTGAAGAACTGGATATCAGGATTGATGAGCTCAGGAACGCTCTTCTTGAAATGGAGGCCGCAAACGGAGCGCTAGACGCAGATACCGGTGACATGGAAATCAAGCGGGCAACGCTGCTGGATCGGGCCATGGCAGACATGGTTTTTGAGCGGGCGAAGCGCGCGGCCGAACTCGAAAAGCTGCAAATGCGCTACATGCCGGACCATCCGAAAGTTGCCACCTTGGCAACATCCCTGGCTGTCATTGACGAAGCAATCGAGTCCAGGCGTCGTTTAATTGCAACTCTGGGAAAAACAGGCGCCATTACCGGCACAGATGGTGCTGCAAAATCCCAGTCCATTGCAGAACTGCAGGCTCTGAAAAGAAAACTGACCACCCGTAGAACAGAGCTTTCTAGGGAAGCCAAGATTCTGAACGGAAAGCTTATCGAGTTGAAGCGAATCAATGGTGAACAGGCTCAGGTTTCTGGCATGTTGGCCGAAACGCGTCGTATTCTCGACCAGGTACTGCTTGAAAGTCGAAACAGTTTGCCGGGCACTGTTGAGATCCTTTCCCGTGGCAGTGCGCCGGAAATGCCGGCAGAAGACAAGAGGTTGCAGTTTGCTGCGCTTGGTTTCATGGCGGGCGCAGGATTTGTGGCCGTGTTCTTGATCGTGCTGCGGCAGCTATCTAGCCAAATTCGCTACAGCGACGATTTGGCAGCAACCGTCAGTGATGACAAACTTGTTGTCATGTCACCGCAACCGGATGAGCAGCAGGTTGCCCGACTGATGGGCGAATTGCAGTTGCAGACGGGATGGCGGCACGGCCAAACAACAGTTGTCAGTGTTACACGCTTTTCTGAGGGCTGTGTAATTCCATTGACATTGCTGGCGAATGCGGCGCGGGAACAGGGGCTAAACACACTGCTTGTATGTGCATCGGCTGATGGTGCGAGCGATCATAAAGGTTTTACCGAAAGTATTCTGAAGGGTGAAGAAATCACTCCGCTAAAAGCTGGCAGTTTTGATTTCCTACCCTTCGGGCGTATCACAGCCAATCATGGATTCAGTATCGATTCCGCGAGAAGATGGCTTCAGGCACAGGCACAGCATTACGACCTGATCTTGGTCTATTGCGGTGTGTTTGAACACCATTATGCCTCTCGTGTATTACCCAAACTTGCGGATGTTTCCGTGGCTGTGTGGGGCCCAGGCGATCAAAAACGCCTCGTGCAACGTTTTGTTTCTCAGTCAACCAATCTGGTTGGTCTCTTTTCCGGCGCCAGGGAAAATGACCCCGGAATGTCCGACCAGTCACCCATCTTTGAAATTTCGAAAGGACAGAATCATGAACAAGCTGCGTAAGCTGATTATCATGGATGACGACCCACATTATTCTGGCATGCTCGCGCTCAAGCTGCGGATGCAATTTCCGGAACTGATGGTCAGTTCTTACAACAAGGCAGATTTGCCGGGCGGGTACGAAATCTACATTCTCGATAACGATTTTTTTGGCGAGAAATGTGGTGCACAGCTTGCTGAGAGCGTGCGCAAGATAGCACCGCAGAGCCTAGTGTTAGTGCTGTCAGGCACTCTGGAGTTTTCTTTGCTGAAACGGCTGGTCAATTGCCACGCCGCCGGTGTTTTCGACAAAAGCAATGAAGATGACCTCAAGTGTATGACACAGCTGATCGAGCAGTATCTTATGCGGACACCTCAGGTGCCTGACAGCAAGTCAGTTTCGTCTTTACCGAGTACGCTGCGCGGCATTCGTGACCTGATGTCCGAATGGAATAAGCGCCTTGCGTTTGAAGAAAAGAGGATGTCCTGATGTGTAAGACTGGCAAACAGATCCTCATTGTGGAGGATACCAAGACCGTCTCAATGCTTCTTTCTGCAACACTCAAACGGGAAGGTTTCCTTGTTGATGTGGCCGAGACGCTGCAGGCAGCGCGTCAGCTATTGGCTCGCAAGGAAGTCAGTAGGATCAAATATGACCTTGTGCTGGTTGATATCAGTCTGCCGGATGGTGATGGTTCAGAATTGTTGCGCGAGTTAGCAACGTCTACCTGGTGTAATGCGCGCTATGCTGTCAGTGCGGATGCCAGCCGTAGTGCCCGGAGGCAGGCGCTGGATTCAGGCGCAGATAAGTACATTACAAAGCCGTTTGATCTCAGGGCGTTGATCGACACTATTTCTGATGAGATAGGGCTCCGGAAAATTGTCCGACACAATCAGACGGGTGAAGATTGGGCGCGTGAGAAAAATCGACTGGCTCAAGGCTTCCGGGACCATCTTATTTTTGTCAGCGAGGAACTTAAGCAACCAGTGTCTTTTAAAGCTCTCAAGTCGCGACTGCATCAGTTGCGCGGCAGTGCCATGCTTTATGGTTTCAAGCGTATATCGGTACTGGCATCCGAGCTGAGCGAGCGTCTGGCCTGCCAGGGGGCGTCTCGGACAGAAGACGTACGCTCTGTGCTGCGGCAAGAGATCAGAGTTTCATTGAAGGAGTGATTCACGCAGTATGCAAAGCTGAACTTGCAGCTTGCAATACCTGTTTAGCTATGTGCAATTGGCGGGTGTTGTTCTTTATTTTAAATCTATATAAAACAATGGGCTATGGTTTCGGCAGTTAAGTACCACAATTGCAATGCCCTTAGGGAAACGAGTTTCCTTAGGAGGCAATATTGCGGAAAAAACCAACCCACTTTCTCACAGCTATATTCACTCTTGCTTTGTCGCTTTCTGGCGTTTGCCAGTCTGCAGGTGCAACGGACTTTTTCCTGCGTCCCACCAACCTGTCGATGATTGACGGCTGGACTCCTCAATTAGCTTTCTTTGTCTCTAACCCAAGCGAACGCACCATCGTTTTGAAGATAGCAACCCGGGAAGCGGGGGCTGTGTTAGCCTCCAGCAAACCAGAAGAAATCTCGCTTAGAGCATTACCTGCTCAAATTGTACTGAAAGCCGGTGAACGAAAAATCATCCGGCTGGATTATGTGATAGCTCAAATCCCGCAATCCAATCACTATGAAGTTGTTGTCGAGCAATTGCCGATTGTCTACCTAAAACCCGGCGAGAATACCCTGCCAGAAACGATGCTGGTCACCAGATATGTGGCCGAAGTGGAGGTTCGTCCACATCAATCCAGGAGCCGCTACGCAATGACTGGCTTTGGCCGCAACTTTGAAACTGGAATGCCTATACAAGGTCAGGTTGCTAGGTGAATGTTTTTGCGGTTTAGATTATGCGATCAGAACGATTCAGCTTATACAAGGTACTGTTTTTCTGACCACAAAATCAGCCTATGCCGATTGGTAGTCAGGAGAATATTTGAATTTCAGATAACCTACGGAAAGTGACCGAAAACTCAGTAATCTATACTCAGTCAGGATTCTCACTAATTCTGAGAATTCGCGAATTTTTCTCATTAATTGTGAAATTCTGTCTCACTAATTATGAAACTGGAGCTGAAAAACCGCAGAAACGGGCGATGTCATTCTCACTAATTCTGAGAACGCACATCATAATTGTAGATTTTCACAATTAATGAGAATTTTTTCAGAATTATTGAGAAACTTTTCCCCGGCTCGGCTTTGCCGCTCCATAAAGCCTCACCTCAAACCTCCAAGCCGCACATTAATGCGAAACATTATGGCATTGGCGTCTCTTTTGGATTATCGGAGTAAGATAACCGATAGTTAAGGGCATAGAGGGAAGTTGATGATGGGGCGCACATATCAAAGCTTTGTGGCGGGGGAATATCTCCCGAACCAGTCTGGCGAAACCTTGCCGGTCATCAATCCGGCCACCGGCAAACAGATATATTCTGTTGAAGTGGCTGACGAGCAAGTCTTGAACGCTGCTACTCAAAGTGCTGAGCAAGGTTTTCAGATCTGGTCACAGATGCCCGCTGTTGAACGTGGTCGTATTCTCTTACGGGCAGTGAAACTGTTACGCGAACGAAATGATGAGCTGGCGCGCATAGAGGTCGAGGACACCGGTAAACCCTGGCAGGAAGCCTCAACTGTTGATGTTGTGACAGGCGCGGATGCGATCGAGTTTTACGCGGGTCTTGCGGCATCTATTGATGGTAACCAGCAGGATCTGGGTGGTGATTTCTATTACACACGGCGCGAGCCGCTTGGCGTGTGTGCAGGCATCGGCGCTTGGAATTACCCGTTACAGATTGCCTGCTGGAAAGCAGCCCCAGCGCTTGCCTGTGGTAATGCGATGATTTTTAAACCGTCAGAGGAAACGCCGCTTGGTGCGCTCAAGCTTGCCGAAATTTTCACCGAAGCCGGTGTGCCGGCGGGTGTGTTCAATGTGGTGCAGGGCGGCGCGCGGGTTGGCGAATGGCTGACAGCAAGCGAGCTGATCGCCAAGGTTTCTTTCACGGGCGAGGTTGGAACCGGCAAGAAGGTGATGGCCGCTGCCGCCAGCACGCTCAAGGACGTGACGATGGAGTTGGGCGGCAAGTCGCCGCTGATTATCTTTGATGACGTTGACCTTGATGAAGCCGTGTCTGCGGCAATGCTTGCAAACTTCTACACTCAGGGCGAAGTCTGCACCCACGGCACACGGGTGTTTGTGCAGCGCAGCATCTATGATGCGTTCCTCACGCGGGTGAAAGAGCGCACAGAGGCGAACATCATTGTGGGTGACCCGATGGACCCTTCAACCAATATGGGTGCGCTGATTTCCGGGAAGCATCATGCACTGGTGATGGACTATATCAGCAAGGCGAAAGCAGAGGGTGCAAAGCTCGTTACTGGCGGGCAGGCCCTGTCGCCGGAAGGTGTTGAAGGTGGTTATTTTGTTGCGCCGACCGTTTTTGCTGATTGCCAGGATAATATGACGGTCTGCCGCGAGGAAATCTTTGGCCCGGTTATGTCTGTCCTTGTATTTGACGACGAGGACGAGGTGATAGAGCGTGCGAACAACACTCATTACGGCCTTGCTGCCGGCGTGTTCTCAAACGATATCCGGCGTGCGCACCGGGTTATACACCAGATGCAGGCAGGTATCTGCTGGATCAATGCTTATGGTGCGTCGCCCGCGGAAATGCCGGTGGGCGGTTACAAGCAATCGGGCATTGGTCGGGAAAACGGCATTGAAACCATCAAGCATTATACTCAGCTCAAATCGGTCTATGTGGGTATGAGCCCAGTCGAAAGTCCCTTTTAATGACGGCTGAGTATGATTTTGTCATTGTTGGTGCCGGGTCCGCAGGCTGTGTGCTTGCAAACCGGTTGACGGAAAATGGTGAGCACTCAGTTCTACTTCTGGAGGCAGGCGGGTCGGACCGCAGCCTCTTTATCCAGATGCCAACTGCGCTCTCCATCCCGATGAACAGCGAAAAATACGCCTGGCAATATCACACTGAGCCGGAGCCAGGGCTTGATGGCCGTCGCATGCATTGCCCGCGCGGCAAGGTGCTCGGCGGTTCCAGCTCGATCAACGGCATGGTGTATGTGCGTGGTCATGCGCGGGATTTTGACGAGTGGGCGGACCATGGTGCTTATGGGTGGGATTATTTGCACTGTCTGCCGTATTTTAGGAAAGCGGAAAACTGGTTTCTGGGCGCTGATGAGTATCGCGGAGACGAAGGGCCGCTCGCTGTCAATAACGGTAACAACATGCAAAACCCACTCTACCGCGCCTTCATTGAAGCGGGTGTGGATGCCGGTTATCTGGAAACGGCTGACTATAACGGCTTTAACCAGGAAGGTTTTGGCCCAATGCATATGACCGTGAAGAACGGTGTGCGTTGGTCAACCGCCAATGCCTATTTGCGTCCCGCTATGAAACGTCCGAATCTGACAGTGCTCACTGGTGCAAAGGTGCAGAAGTTGGCGTTTGAGGAGAAGTCAGTTACCGGGCTTTCCTACAGGCGAAACGGCAAGGTGGAACATGTTCAGGCAAAGCGAGAGGTTATTCTGTCCGCCGGGCCGATCGGGTCACCACATATCCTGCAGTATTCGGGCATCGGCGGTGAGGAAACGCTTAAGAACACAGGGATTGAGCTGAAGCATGATCTTCCCGGTGTGGGCGAAAACCTGCAGGACCATATTGAGTTTTATTTCCAGTTCGAATGCAATCAGCCGATCACCCTGAACGGTCAGCTTGACTGGTTTCATAAAGGGATGATTGGCGCCAAGTGGCTGCTCACCAAAACCGGCCTGGGCGCAACCAACCATTTTGAATCATGCGGTTTCATCAGGTCAAAAATGGGCGCCGAGTGGCCTGACATTCAGTATCACTTCCTGCCCGCTGCAATCCGCTATGACGGCAAATCAGCGTTTGATGGCCATGGTTTTCAGGTTCATGTAGGCCACAATAAACCAAAAAGCCGTGGCTGGGTGCGGGCAACAAGCGATAACCCGGATGAGGCACCGGCCATCCGGTTCAATTACCTGCAGCATAAGGACGATATTGAAGGCTTCCGCGCCTGCGTGCGACTGACGCGCGAGATTATCGGCCAGCCCGCCATGGATACCTACAGAGGGGCGGAAATCCAGCCCGGCGAACATGTCATAACGGACGAGCAGATTGATGCCTTTGTCAGGCAGGCGGCGGAAAGCGCTTATCACCCGTCCTGCTCCTGCAAGATGGGCGTGGATGACATGGCGGTTGTTGATGCCGAGGCAAAAGTACGCGGTCTTTCGGGCCTACGGGTTGTGGACTCGTCGATCTTCCCAACCATTACCAATGGCAACCTGAATGCGCCGACCATCATGGTTGCAGAGCGGGCGGCGGATTTGATTTTGGGCCGTGAGCCACTGATGCCTTCCAAAGCCTCTCATTATGAAGATGAAGCCTGGCAGGAGCGGCAGCGTGCGAATACACCTTCCAGAAGACTGGTCGAGCCGGCACAAACCGGGGAGCCTGTGTCATGACAGTATGGCTGAGCGCAGGCCTCATTTTTACGTTTCTGGCGATCCTTGTGCTGTTGGTTCGTTGGGGCAACGTACGGTGTGAAGGGCCCAACCCGGTTCCTGTGCTGACATTTGTCGCCATCCTGTTCACGTCCGGGCTTGACGTCGGCCTGATCATGTTTCCGCTGACAGAGTTTGGCGCCTACGCTGATGTGGGCGCAAACCCCGAATATGCTTTCACCAATCCGCTCGCGATTGAGTTTGGTTTCTGGGGCTTCCTGATTTGGGGTTTTTATTTCCTGACCTGTATCTATTTTTGTCTGATCGAACCAAAAGTGCGCTTTTTTGAGCTGTTGCCGGTGAAGTTCCTCAATAACCTGGTGATTATCGGCACTTGTGCTTTTACGGCCTATCTGTTGCTCTCAAACCTGTCGTGGTACATGCCCGGTGTGGCAACGGAGGGCTTTGCCAACATCATATTCTTCGCCATCGTGTTTGCGGTCATCGCACTTGCTGTCTATTCCAGTACTGACCTGAAATATGTCCGTATCCTGAGCCTTGCAAGTTCGGGCCTGTTCCTGGCCCTTATCCTCTTGCTGGGGGCAAATGCGATGGTGCAGGGGATGAGCGTTTCAGAATTTGCCGGAACGTTTGCCTTGCTTGACGGGTATTTCGAAAACCTGCCGCGCTTCACGTTGCCGATAAATGATTACCACGAGTTCTATCTCTATTGGTGGTTCGCATGGAGCATCATGATCGGCCAGTTTACGGCTCGTTTTGTTGGTGGGCTCATCACCTATCAGGTGTTTCTGGCCATGGTAGTGGTGCCGTCCATCCCGATCGCCCTGTGGTTTTCGCTACTCTATTATTACCATCTGGAAAAACTACCTGTGGCGGGATTGGTCAATGGGGCAATGGTTTTTGTCGGCATCACGTTCGTGATTAACTCCCTCGACTCCCTTATCCGGCTTTACACCGATAACCTGAACCTTACCGTGGCGCGGTTGGGGCGTGCCCGTTACATGCTTGGCAACTTTGTGGCACTTAGCGTGCTGACGCTCGCGTTCCAGCTTGATTTTCTTGAAATTCAGTGGGTGGGTGCCTTGGTAATTGCACTCTATTTTCTTTGTTTTGCTTATCTTATTGGTGCGAAATATCATACCCTGCGTGCCATTGGCGAAAGTGATTGATGCAAAGAAGGATATGAGCCTATGACTGACCAGCCTCCTTTTGCGCCATTAGATGCATCCAAGAGTATTCTGCCACCGGTGTTCTTTCCGGCTGCCGGGTTGATAGTGTTGTTGGTTATCATAACACTTGCGGCGGGTGGCGGTGCCGCTGATCTATTTGCAGGTATTCAGGCTTGGGTCGTGAATACAATGGGCTGGGTTTATACGCTCGCGGTCACCGGTTTTCTGTTTTTTTGCCTGTATCTGGCTTTCAGTCGCTCAGGTGAAATCAAGCTCGGGCCCAACCAGTCTGAGCCGGATTATAGCTTTCTATCGTGGTTTGCCATGCTCTTTTCGGCCGGCATTGGCATTGGCCTGTTGTTCTTCGGTGTGGCAGAGCCGGTCACTCACTTCTTGGCACCGCCGGACGCGGATCCGCGCACCGTCGAGGCGGCGAAACAGGCGATGCAGATCACCTTCTTCCACTGGGGTTTGCATGCCTGGGCTGTTAACGGAGTTGTTGGCCTGGCTCTCGCTTACTTCAGTTTTCGTCACAATCTGCCGCTTACCGTCCGCTCCGCACTTTATCCGCTGATTGGCAAGCGTATTCATGGACCAATTGGGCATTTCGTTGATGTGCTTGCCGTGGTTGGCACCTTGTTTGGTGTGGCCACGTCGCTCGGTTTTGGAGTGTCACAGATAAATGCTGGTCTCAATCATCTGTTTGATGTGCCGCTTGGCACCACAACACAGGTCATACTCATTGCGCTGATTACGGCTTTTGCAACCGCTTCTGTGGTTTCCGGCCTTAATGTTGGGATCAAGAAGCTGTCGGAGCTGAATATGATGCTGGCAGCATTGCTATTGCTGTTTGTAATTATCCTTGGGCCCACAGTCCTGTTTCTGAACAGCTTCGTTGAAAACATCGGCCTGTATCTGGAAACGCTGGTTACACGCAGTTTCAGGCTTGATGCATACGAAGGTGACAAAACCTGGCTCAGCAGCTGGACCTTGTTTTATTGGGGCTGGTGGATCAGTTGGTCGCCGTTCGTTGGCATTTTTATCGCTCGTATTTCGCGCGGGCGCACCATTCGAGAGTTTATTCTTGGTGTGCTCCTGGTCCCAACGTTTTTCACCTTCATCTGGATGACCGCGTTTGGTAACAGCGCGCTGGCTCTTGAACTTGCAGGCAATGGTGGTGGTATCGCGGACGCAATAGAAAACAACCTACCGCTTGGTATTTTCGCGTTCCTTGAAACACTCCCTTTTTCGAGCATCGTTTCTTTTGTCACCATCATCCTCATCGTGACTTTCTTTGTAACCTCGTCTGACTCAGGCTCCCTTGTTATCGACACCATCGCATCCGGCGGCCATTTAGACCCGCCCGTCTGGCAGCGTGTGTTCTGGGCGCTCACGGAAGGCGTTGTCGCGACTGTAGTGATGATAGGTGGTGGCTTGGGAGCGCTACAAAGCGCAACAATAGCAACCGCTTTACCGTTTACTTTTGTTATTATTCTCGCGTGTCTTGGTCTTTTGAAAGCCTTACGCAAGGAAACCACGAGATAGTAGGGTATGTCTCAGAGTAGGCTTCTATGCCTCTCGTGTTCAATTGCCAGCATTCTTGTTTTCTGCTGTTTGAGCCGATTGAGTCAAAAGTTGAACCCAGTAAAAAGTTCTTGTCTATATTTTTTGGGAGTGGGGTGCTGTTGATGGCATTGCCCGGAAACTCCGGGCAACGATTTGTTTGCTACTAGCCGCCGAAACTGCGTCTACCTCCGCTGTTCGAGCGTGCACGTGCTTTGGGTCGTGTCCCAAATCCACCGCGAGATACCACTGATGTGCGGGTCATAACACGGGCTGGTTTAGGGGGGGCGTCAACTGTCGAACGGCGCACAGTTGTCCGCAACTGGCCATCGGCATGTCTGCGGTACGTTAGAGGCGTTCCATCATACAGATAATAGCCACCACGGGATGGGTGATAGTATGGGCTGGAGTAATAATAGTTGCCCTTGCGCGGGTGGTCCAGGATTTGAGAAACAAGAAAGCCGGTCATGAATGGAGAGAAAAACACCGCGCCATTGTGGTTGCTTCTTTGCTCGCAGCGGGCTGCGCCAAATTCCTGCTCACACAGGCTTGAGTTCTGGTAGCGTGGGGCGCTTTGCCGATGCGGCATCAGGGCATTTTCAAATGATCCTTTGCATTGAGCTTCGGTAAATACACCGGCGGCCAGGCAGTGTTCTAGGTCTCGATAGCTTTCTGCATTGTGCTCTGGATCTGACTTGCAGCCCTACTTTGACGGAGAGGTCGACACCGATGACATAGAAGGTGGGTTTGTTCGAAAACCGATTTATTCCCGAGAAGGTGCCAATGTATCCATTGTTAAAGACGGTGAGGTACTTTCGGTTGGCGAAGGCGAATACGGCGACGAGGGGTACATTGTTCAAGCTTTTATGCCGTTACCCAAGTTTGAAGACAACTACGCGGTCATTGGTTCTTGGGTTGTGGGCGATGAAGCAGTCGGCATATCTTTGAGGGAAGACGATTCGCTAGTGACCAAAGACCTATCCCGTTTTATTCCCCATGTCATTCTAGATTGAGATAGGTTGTCGGATATAAATGGCGCTTGTCAATTGACACTCTCAGTGGTTCTTAAAATTTACGATTTTGCTCATTAATTTCGAAAACGTTTGTCACCAGTTGTTCGATCTGACTACGCCGCTTGCCGCTCATTTCTGCATTTGCCTTAACCATGTACAACGTGGTGGTCTTCAAATAGACATCACTGATGATCGAGCAAGTCTGAAGTGTTGTGGTTCCAGCTTTGGCCAGATGGCGAGAAAATAGATGGAACTCACTTCACGTTGATGTGCGCCTGTTTGATCCTGTACGGTCATACTATTGATATATTAGGAAATCGCTTCAGGCACAAAGCCGTGTGAAACCACACAAATTATCGAGGTCTATGATTTATGGATGGGCTAAAAGATATTCCCGCGACCCAAATACTGCATGAGAAAAACTGGTTACCCGCAAATACCAAAATAGTTGAAACCAGCATTGCAGGCGCCGGCAATATGAACCTTGTTGAACGTATCAAGCTGGATAATGGCAGTTCACTTATTCTGAAACGGGCACGTAGTTGGGTCGAAAAATACCCGGATATTCCTGCGCCGATTGAAAGAGCCAAGGTTGAGGCTGATTTTTACGCCACTGTTGCGGGAACAGCGGCAGGGCAGGCGATGCCGAAACATCTGGCCTACGATCACGCCTATGCCGCCAGTTTAATAGAGGACCTGGGCGAGGGAACCGATGGCTCCTATGTTTATGAAAACAACAAACTGCCCTGCGATGACCTGAAGGCTGTTGCCGACTGGACAGCAGCGCTCCATGCAATACCCGTATCAGACGAAATGCGACTGAGCCTCGCGAACCATTCAATGCGCGAATTGAACGCCCTGCATATTTTTGACTTTCCGCTGGACCCCAATAGTGGCTTTGACCTGGACCAGATAACACCCGGGCTTCAGGCCGCGGGCGACGCCCTGAAAACTGACACAACCTTTGTAAGTGCCGTTAAAAAGCTGGGGGGACTGTATCTCAGTCAAGAACGCAATGACGCACACGTGCTTTTACACGGCGACCTTTACCCCGGAAGCTGGCTGACGGCTGGTGAAAAACTGTTTGTTATTGACCCTGAATTTTGCTGGGTCGGCCCTGCAGAATGGGATGTTGGCGTCTTGCTCGCCCACCTGAGGCTAAGTAATCAGCCGCGAGAGAGCGAGAGAGTGTTTATCGAAAGCTATAGCAGGCCCCTCGACATATCCCTTGTGAATGCCATAAAGGGTGTGGAGATCATGCGCCGTCTTATTGGGGTCGCTCAATTGCCCCTTGATATTGATCTGGCAGCAAAAACAAAAATGCTTGATGAAGCGCGCGATTTAATACTGGGGTAACCGCCATGACCGATCAAACATTACCGCGACCAAAACGCAGGGTCTGGATCGATACCGACCCCGCCATGACATCAGGAAATGGTGAAGTAGACGATGGCTTTGCCCTGTTGCAGGCCCTCCGCTCTCCAGAATTGGAGATTGCCGGAATCTCCGCTGTATTTGGTAACACAAGCCTGCCGGACACATATGCCATGGCTAAAGAAATTGTAGCGCGCGCGGGTGTTGATGATATTCCGGTTTTCAAGGGACACGCTGAAGAAGGACAACGCCGCACCAACCCCGCGATTGAGGCTCTTGTGAAGGCGGCAAATGAAGGCCCGCTTACTATCGCGGCACTTGGCCCCTTAACCAACGTGGCAGCAGCACTACGCCATCCGGATATCAAATTGGCAAACATCAAAGAGATTGTATTTGTTGGTGGTCGCCGCCAGGGGCTGGAATTCAGGGCGACACCCGATCAGGAAGTCCCTTTCCGTGATTTAAACTTTGAACTGGACGCCCGCGCTGCTGAGGAACTGTTGACATACTGCGTGCCTATTACGCTGGCAGGTTGGGAAGTCAGCTCTGAGATGTGGCTTACAAATGAAGACCTGGAAATATTGCGCACCAAGGGCGACGCGACAACCAAATGGCTTTCGGTTACAGCGCAGGTTTGGCTGGATAACTGGGTCGCAGCCTTCAAGGCGCCGGGGTTCACACCGTTTGATACGCTAGCGATTGGCTGGCTGGTCGAACCGAGCCTTTTTGAAGCCTATCACTGGCCGGCCAACGTAATCTTTACGCCCGAAAGGCCCCTATTTCACGCGGGCCCGGATATAGATGGCCGCCCGCTCACCTATTTACGCAGTGTCGACAACAAACGGTTCCGCAAAGACCTGATGTCTCGTCTTCTTGGCAAAGTATGACGCCTGCAAATAACCCCGGTTTAGAATTTTTGCAGGAACTTAACGATTTTGCGGGTGCGCTCACTATAGAGCGCCGGCGTGAAATAAGCGCCCGCCGCTCGTTTTCCAACTTCTGCCAAGGTAGGATAGGCAGAGACCATGCCAGCCATGTCCCCCATTTTGAAACCTTTTGACAGTGCAAGCTGCCATGTTTGAATAAGCTCCCCCGCACCAGCGCCAGCTATGCCAGCACCCAGAATTTTACCCTTTTTGTTAACCACCACTTTAATAAGCCCACCCGTCAACAATTCGGCGCGCGCCCGGTCATTTTCCGCATATTCCCATTTAACAGCTTTGATGCTGTCCCCAAACTGGTCACAAGCTTGCTCTTCAGTAAGCCCGACCTGCGCCACCTCCGGGTCCGTGTAGGTCACCCGAGGTATGGCGGAATAGTCTGCTTTTGCAGGCATTTTGAACAGGGCATTGCGAATGAAAATCCCGGCATCATACCCAGCGACATGCGTGAACATCAGGCCACCTTTTACATCCCCCAATGCAAACACCCGTTTGTTGGAGGTGCGCAAGCGCCGATCAACCGTAATGCCTCGCTTGGTATAGGCAATGCCGGCTTTTTCAAGCCCCAGTTCTTCTATATTGGGCATGCGCCCCGTGGCAATCAGCAGGTGAGAACCCTCTATGGTTTCATCGCCTGACAAAGTGACAGTTATATTGCCTGTTTTGCCGGATACGGCGTCTACTTGAACACCTTCGCGGATGGTAACCCCTTCCTTGCGCAGGTTTTCAACAGCCACGCTCGAAAGCTCAGGGTCATCGTTGGGCAGGGCCTTGCCTCTTTCAAGCACTGTCACTTTGGCGCCTAGCCTTTGGTGTGCTTGCGCCATTTCCATGCCAATAGGGCCTGCGCCAATGATAATCAGGTGGTCAGGGCGTTCGGTCAGCGTGAACAAGTCTTCATTGGTCAGATAGTCCGTCTGGTCGATTCCCGGAACAGGAGGGATGGCAGCCCGTGAGCCTGTTGCAATAACAAACCTTTTGGCCTGAATGGTGCGGCCACCAGCTTCAATTTCCCGTGGCCCCGTGAAGCTTGCGGCAGCCTGAATGACATCAACCCCAAGGTCCGTAAATCTCTCCACGCTATCGTGCGGTTCTATGCCCTTGATAACGGCATGGACATGGGCGTTTGCGGTAGCAAAATCCACCTCCGGTTCTACCGGGGTCACACCAAAAGCAGCACCACTACGCATCTGCTGAGCATGTTTGCCAGCAGCCAACAGCGATTTGGATGGCACGCATCCCGTATTCAGGCAGTCGCCGCCCATCTTGTGCTTCTCAACCAGAACAACACTGGCGCCCATTTGCACCGCACCCGCGGCAACCGACAATCCACCAGACCCTGCGCCAATAACGCAGATATCTACTTTGGTTACTTTTTCAGTCATGAGGTTTCCCCTTCACCGCCAGCGGCATCTTCACCTTTGATTTTCTGATAAATTACCGGAAGCGATGCAAGCACGGCCAAACCAATAAGCGGTAGCAGCACACGTGGTTCAAAAATAATTCCAAGGTTTATCTCGTTGCCGCTATCAAAAGCGGCCCCTATGCCGTCACCCACACCGGCGTATACAAAACAGCCCGGAATGATGCCGAGAAAAGTTGCGATGACATAGCTTTTGGTTGGCACGCGGAACGCAGCCGCGGCAAGGTTTAACACCCAAAATGGTACCGCGGGAATGAGCCTTAGAATAAGCAAATAGTTGAACGCATTTTTGGAAAAACCTGCTTCTAGGCGCGCCAGATAGCTTCCGGCATTTTTTGCCAGCATATCACCCGCTGCGTGACGCCCTGCAATGAAGATAACTGTTGCACCGATGGTTGCCCCAATAACGATAACCGTTCCACCAATTAGAGGCCCGAACATGAACCCGCAAAAAATAGACAAAAGCGATGCACCCGGGAACGATATTGAGACCGCGCCCGCATAGATGCCAATCATGACCAACATTGCCAGAATAAGATTATTCTGCGCAAACCCGGTGAGGGTTTCCCGTTGTTCCTTCAAGGTATCAAGGGTGAAATACTTGTGGAAGCCAAGCGCAAAGAAAGTGATCAGCGCTGCCGCGATGACGATCAGAGGTAAAAACCGCTGCCAACTCGGTTTGGTATCCGCACTTGGTTCTGGTGCGTTATTTTTAGAAACCTCAGTCACAATATACTCCGTCTGGAAAATGTTCTGATTTGGGTAAGCAAGAGAAACTATAGCGTTTACTCGCTGTCGTTTAAGTTCCAATCGTAATCATGGCCACTGATTTTGCTGACCTTGGACAACTGCTGCTGGAGGTCTTTATTCGCATATTGGCTCAAATGACTGATCACACCAGCGTCAGTACCGCCAAAATCC
The DNA here is from genome assembly GCA_965199355.1 of Kordiimonas sp. Taxonomy (GTDB): domain Bacteria; phylum Pseudomonadota; class Alphaproteobacteria; order Sphingomonadales; family Kordiimonadaceae; genus Kordiimonas. Next base: position 66,669 of record CBDARB010000015.1, on the reverse strand, counting down.
ACCTTGAACCAGTGGTAGATGGAAGACACTTCTACGCCGTCGTCCTCGACACCTTGGACACCGCGCGAGCTATTTATGAAGGCTCTGGCGCCTGCGTCCAGCATCTCTTCCATATTTTCGGCAGTCCAGGCTCGTTTCGCAAGGTTGGGGCAACCGTATGATGCACAGTTGACGCTGTAATGCGTTCTCGGGTCATCCCAAATTGGTCTTAAAATGCCATGCTCAATGTTGTCCAGAGAGATATCCTGATCCTCGACCACAAAGACCTCATCTTTCCAGGGACCAAACCCGAGAAAACTGTTAACTTTACGAATGGAAGAAACCGGATATTCATCAATCACCAGATTAACGGTTATCGCATTGTAGGCATTGATCCAGTAGGCTCTTTGTTCTTCCAGATTCAAGTCGGTTACGACAATGTCGGACAACATATCCAGATAGTCTTCGAGCGCTTCCTTGTCATCTTCAGACACGCCGCCATAATCGAACAAATTCAAGCCATCATCTGTCGTTTGAATGTATTTTTGCAAAATGGCATCCCAAGCGCTGTGGTCGACGACCGTTTTGGAAGCTGGGTTGTTTTTCTTCCAATGTTCGATGACTTCGGGCTTTGGCTGCGCTGACGCAGTGTTCCAAGTAATTAATACCATGCAAATGGCGTAAGCGATTCTAGACAACTTCATTACGATCAAATCCGGTTGGCATGCAATGACGCGAGGTTACTGATAGGCACAAAGTTTAATGAATTAAACCGCATATCGCTACACACGCCTGACTAACATTCCGGTGATTTTTCTGTGCGGTTCGATATGTCACCCCTGCAAACGCCTGTTCCATCCGTCACATTGGTTGAATGGGTGGGCATATGGGTCCATTGACCCGGAAAATAACATACTGTGTATAAACAGCTACTTTTGGTATAAACCGCCCGTTGCCAATTAACACAGGGCGTTATTTTCGTGCAGACAGCATCAAACTATGCAGAACCCGTGCTCGTGCTTTTTTTCAAGCGACCCCAAATCGGGGTTGGAAAGCAACGTCTGGCAGCAACCATTGGCGCTGAAAAAGCGTTTCAACTGGCTAACGCTATGCTGGAGTGTGCCTTTGAAGATATGGCCAACTGGAGTGGGGCACTTGTATTTGCTGTGGCGTCCGACGGTGACAAATACTGGGCGGAAGAGATCATTTCCAGTAAATTCAATTCTCGCCAATGCATGGTCCTCTCACAAGGCAGCGGCAATATGGGTGAGCGCCTGAACCGCATTGATCAAAAAATTCGTGATCTGGGATTTCAGAATCTTTTTTACATTGGGTCAGACGCCCCGGTTTTGAACTCCGATATATATTCCCATGCGCGCACGGTGCTAACCAAACACAATGCCCTCCTAGCCAGATCAGACGACGGGGGCGTGACAATCATGGCAAGCAATCGCCCCTGGCCATCTCTTTCAGAACTGCCCTGGAGTGCAGCAACGCTCGGCGATGCCTTAGCAGCCCATTGCCAACAAGAAGGCTGGAGTGTTGGTGAGATAGACGGGCTGTATGATGTGGATACAATAGACGAGCTGACCCGCTTAAGCGCTGACCTTGAAAATGATAGCCGGCCCGCGCGAACAGACCTCCGGTCGAAGGTCAATCAAGTGCTTGCTGATAACCATATTCTAGTGGCCTGATGCCAGTTACCCTCAGCATAATCATCCCCCATTTCAAGGACGAAGAGGCATTGCGCCACTTGCTGGATCAATGCATCACTCCTTTGCTGTCCAGTCACAAAATTGAAGTCATCGTTGTGGATGCTGGCGATAGCGGGAGATGCAGGGAATTGTGCGCCGCTCATTCCGCCGTCTATGTCGCCCTTGAGCCCAACAGAGGCAAACAGTTGCTGGCTGGCGCACAAGCCGCAACAGGGGACACCCTTTGGTTTCTTCACGCAGACGCGACTTTTCCGCCCGGTACCATCGACCAAATCCTTGAAGCCCGCAAACAAGGCATTGAAGCAGGCTATTTTCGATTTGCTTTTCTGGGCCCGGATCGCTGGTTTAAGGCAGCGCTGTCCTACAGCGTTAATTTAAGAAACAAGCTGGGCGGTACACCCTATGGTGATCAGGGCATCTTTGTTGAAAGAAACTTGTATTTTTCGGTGGGTGGTCATGCGCCCACAGCGCTTTTTGAGGAGGTTCCTCTTGTAAGAAAGCTGCGCAAAACAAATGGGTTCGCGGAACTTCCCTTCACACTGCCAGTGAACCCAAGACGGTGGGAGCGGGACGGCTATCTTAAACGTACAATTGTTAACCGCCTTTGCGCCCTTGCCTTCATGCTGGGCATATCTTCGGAGCGGATTAGTCAGTGGTACAGCAACCGGAACAGAAACAAGTTTGAATAACTAAAGCCGGTTACCCCTGAGTATTTCGCGGGCAATAACAAACAAGATTTTGCTGCCTGCCCGTATCACACCGTTCACGGTGCCCGAAATTTTTGATTTACCAAATATCCGTTGGCGATAAGGCACGTTTATCTCTTCAACTTTCAGACCGCGTTTAGCGGCGTTGATTTGCATTTCAATGGTCCAGCCGAAATCCCGGTCCTTCATGCGCAGGCTTTCAAGGGCGGCAGGGGTTATTGCCCGAAAAGGCCCCAGGTCGGTGTAACTTGTTCCCCAAACCCTGTTCATCAGCCAGCAGGCGAAGGCATTGCCGAATTTCTGTGGCAACGTCAGATGTCGCGACGCATCGCCATGCATACGGCTGCCCAGAACCATGTCGGCGTTTCCTTCTATGATAGGGTCACAAAGGTTAGTAATTTCTCGCGGGTCGTCACAGAAATCAGCATCCAAAAAAACAAGAATGTCGTGGTCGGGCATATTGGCCAGACCTGTTAAACAGGCTTGGCCATAACCCCTGATCTGCTCCTCAACCACTATGGCACCGCCTTGTTTGGCAAACAGGGCGGTGCCGTCAGTTGACCCGTTATCCACAACCACAATCGTGTCAACACAGTCGGGGATAGCGTCCAACAACAGGGGAAGGGTTTCTTCTTCATTCAGCGCTGGAATGAGAACAGCTATATGTCGCCCTCTGATCATGCGGGCACCTGACGCTGCAAACGCTGGTACCCAGCAAATCCAAGCAGTATCAATGAGGGTAAAAACTCTATTGTCACCACGAACGTATCAAACAAGGCTTGGTTCTCGGTCAGGGACATGGGGTACCGAAGGTCATAGAGGGGCAATAAAGCAGTTAGCAAAAGCAGGGCTGGTGATGGAAAAATCACCAACCAAGGAATGAGCCAAATAAAGTACCATGGGTACCCTGTTGGTGAGAGAAGAAACAGAGATGCCGTAACCGTCAGGAAACCGGCCACACTGAAGGGGGCTTTTTCTTTTGCTGCGCTAAAAAACAGCTTGAGCGCTACAGCACCCACAAGAGCGGCAACCGCGACCCGCGTCGCGAAGTCACTGTTTTCTGTGATAATGCTAGTCACGCCTGCGATAATTGAAAACAACAGGGCATTCACCTGCCAGCTTTCCGCATATGCGGCCAAGCCGCTCGTGGCATCCAGCTTGGCCAAAACCTGAGGCAACATAATCAAACCGCTGAACACCACAAACGGTGTTGCTGCGGCAGCCAATCGGGTAATTGAGGATGCAAGCTTTGCAAAAAGAACCGGGGCCAACACGACAGGCCACAGCTTCACACCCACAGCACCCGCCAAAGCAACACCGGCCCATCCATATCGTGAGCGATTTGCCAGAAGGGCGGTGGCAAGCAAAAAGGGTAGCAACAAGGCATCCATATGCCCGGCATTCATCGTTTCAGTGATCACGAGAGGGTTTAGCCAGAAAATCATCGTCATGCCAACCGGCCGACCATATACCTGCACCAGTCGGCACAATAAAAACAAGCTAACCAGATCAATGGCAAACAGCATCATGCGCCATGCGTCCAGCGACCATGATGCCAAATAGTGATGGACCAGGAAAAAGACCTGTGAGACCGGTGGGTAGATGGTACGGATGTACGGGTACGCAACACGGTTAACCTGCCGAGCTTCCCCTATCTGTTTTAATGTTATCTCGGTTGGATCAGGCGTTTCCTGATCAGCTGGCAACAAATGTGCGCCGAGCGGCGAGAAATGGTCCGGTAGGGCATCGGCGGGGGTATGCATATAGGGGTTCAACCCGTTTGCAACCATCTCGCCATCAAAGAAGTATCGATAAAAATCATCTTCATATATCGGGGTAGACCCAATCCACATCAGCCGCATCAGCCCGCCAGCAACCAGCAGGGCAGCAAACGCCGCTTTACCCGGTGGCCTTTTATATAAAGACCAGCATGCCAGAAAATAGCTCATGCCCCCGGCAACCATCAGCGAAACAGCCGTTACGGTTGGCCGCTCCAGCCAGGCAGTGCCGTAGGCAAACTTGCTGGAAAGGGCTCTGAGCAACAGTAAACTCAAACCCAAAAGGGCTGCGCCGCCAACCAACTGCATCAAGCGCAGTTGGTTCCCACGGGCACCCGTATATACCGCTGACATGGTTTGGCTCGGGTTTGGCGGGGCCGGCTTAACTGCCGGCACCTGTGCCACCACCACCGCCACCGCCGAAACCGAAACCGGCCTGAGGTGTTGCACGCGGAATGAAGGCGTTGGATTTCCAGTTAAACCTATTTTTGTTTATGGCGCTAACGCTCGCCAGTTTTTCGGCAAGTTTGGGTTTGGCATAGGCACTCAGGTGCGCAACAACCGCCGCATCATTACCATCAAACAGGGCATCGTGGTTCCAGGTATATAAACTGGACACCTGCAGATTCTTTCGTTTCACCTTTACATTGGTATTTGAATTGATGAAGGCACGAGCATTCTTTTCAAGCTGTGCTTTAACGGTCCTGCCTGTGAAGCCAGTCTTTCCAAGTGCGGGGCTACCTTTGGCACCGTAATTCAGACCATAGATGACCAGTGGGTCTTTCCAGTGCCGCAACAGGATATTCTGCTCGATATCTTCCAGCGACAGAGCCCGGCCCTCTACGGTGAACATCTTCTCTGACCACTCATTACCCGGCATGCCCGGCACACCACGGTATTTTTTCAGTCTACGGTGACCATTTTTATTCTCCGCTAGAAGGCGAATAACACCCACATTGTGAAGGTTTAGCCAATAGGCCAGTTGTTCATTTCTGTTCAATCTGGAAACTGGTAAACGTTCCAGATAACTTATGTAGGCGTTTACATATTCCAGTGAGCGCCCGGTAAGCGCTATATATGCGATCGATTCCTTGCCCCTGTCTTCAACAGAAATCGCTCGCATTATATTGGCCATTGGCTCATGATTCACCACATGAGTGGAGTCTTCATCCGACACCGACCAAACAGACCATTCAGTGTCGGCAACTTCTTCAATTGCAGAAACGCCTGCACTCATAAAACTGAGTGACACGCCAATAATCGCTGACCTCAAAAGGCCATTAAAGCTCAACAGTTTCATCCTAGCCCTACCCTTCCCAAATGCACCAGCCCGCAAATGTGCCTCGTAGGTGCAATTGATAAATAATCCAGGAGGATAGTCTGCGCATTGGACCGGACTTGTTAACTGACACAAGCTCAAATGTTGGTGACAGCGCCGTGAAGAAGTTGGTTCACGGCGTAACGTTTGACAGAGGAGACTATGCGTATTTCGTTTGTCTATTTCTACGCATCAAAGTGCATCTTTCTTTTTTAGAATTTGGTTCTTTTAACAACCAGTGTTCAAGACACAAATAAGGCATTTTAATAACACAATTAAAAAATAAACTTAAAATTGCAAACGTAAGTTGACAGATAATTCCTAGATCAATAACGTCCAGTTTACGTTTATATTGGGGGTGAAGTTTCACCAGTTATCACAACGCCTTACCGCGGTTTCTCCTGGATTCGGTGGACAGGATACCTTCCGTAATGGGGCAGTTGATGTCAAGCACCTTTATCACACAATTAGCCGGCGCGACACGGTTGACGGTTCACGGGAGAGGGTCTTGTCGGCGTCCCTGTATACAGGGGGAAAGCCTGGATTTTGACTGTGTGGATCGTTGCCTTTGCCTTCTGGAGTCAGGTCACCTTCCTGTATCACCGCCGGGTACGTGCTTCCGTCCGTGGTCGGCGCCATGCAGGGCAAGGGCCGCCAACTTCATACCTTGTCCAATACAGTTCCCGAGTGCCTATCTTTGGGGCGTGCTCGAACCCTGCGCTACATATGTGCGGGGTCCGGCGACAAGGCATCCTTCCGTAATGGGGCAGTTGATGTCAAGCACCTTTATCACACAATTAGCCGGCGCGACACGGTTGACGGTTCACGGGAGAGGGTCTTGTCGGCGTCCCTGTATACAGGGGGAAAGCCTGGATTTTGACTGTGTGGATCGTTGCCTTTGCCTTCTGGAGTCAGGTCACCTTCCTGTATCACCGCCGGGTACGTGCTTCCGTCCGTGGTCGGCGCCATGCAGGGCAAGGGCCGCCAACTTCATACCTTGTCCAATACAGTTCCCGAGTGCCTATCTTTGGGGCGTGCTCGAACCCTGCGCTACATATGTGCGGGGTCCGGCGACAAGGCATCCTGCGTGCATCATCGGGGACTGCGTCCCGGCAGGGACACTGGTGGCCGACCCCTGTCAGACGCGGCCAAACCTCCTGTTTCTTCTCGTACGCTGCTTGAACGGGTTTATACAGAGCGGACAGCCTCTTCGCGGGTGAAGCAGAACACCGTTGCGTCCACCATCATCCGGTGCAGCACCACACCGATGCGTCGGGCAAGGGCGACCGTTGCACGTTTCTTGCCCCGCAGGGCAGCAAGACGCAACGCCCAGGCTTTCAGCCAGTTGGATCTGCCCCCGTTCAGCATGACCGTCGCCGCCTGATACAGGGCGGTTCGCAGGCCGACATCGCCAGCCTTCGTGATGCGGCCGGTAACATCCCGTTCCCCCGACTGGTCCCGGCCCGGCGTTAGCCCCACCCATGGACCGATATCCTTCGATCGGCGGAACTGCCCGGGATCATCCACTGCGGACAGGAAGGTCAGCGACACGACCGGCCCTACACCGGGCATGGTCATTAACAGGTCACAGACCGGGTTCGCCGTCGCCAGCCCTTTAATCTTTTTCTCCAGACCTGCCATCTCCTTGCGCAGCGTGTCGCGCACGTGCAGGACAGGCTCGACGGCAGCTTCCAGCATAGGGTTGCCGGTCACAAGCTCGCGCACCCGTGCCGCGTACCGCCCCTTCGACACCTTGCCCATCTTCAGACCGAAATTGCGCAGGATACCCCGCACCGACAGTTCGAGAGCCTTCAGGGCCTTCTGGATGGCATGGCGGGTCGTCAGCAGCGCCCGTATCTCCTGCGACGAAACGGATTTGCAGTGGACTGGCCGGAACCAGCCCAGATGCAGCAGGCGGGCAATCCCTTCCGCATCCCGGCGATCTGTTTTGATCGGCATGGCCTTCAGCGCGGCCTTCACTCTGCGTGTTTCCATCAGCACCGTCTCGAAACCCGCTTCCGTCAGGCCCTTGTACAACCACTGGGACAGGGGCCCTGCTTCAAGACCAATGCTGGCGACATCGCACCCCAGGCTGTGCACAAAACCCACAAGCGCTGCCGGCTCGCTGGGCACCTTTGCCTCCCTGAGAATCTCACCCTTACCCGTCAGTACACAGACTGCCGTGCTTGCCAGAGAGACGTCTAGTCCTATAAATACAGTCATGTTGTTGTTCCTTTTTGATTGATAAAATGGCGCAGGCCTCATGGCGCGACGCCGTAGATACAGCTTACTGCATCAGGAGCAACGACACCCCCTTCCTATCCACCGTCACGACACGCCGAAACGGAGCAGGACGTGCCAAGCCCCATTACGGTATCTTTATGGTGGCGGTGAAAGGGGAATAAGATGCTGAGGGCAATTAAACTTGTTTTCCTGAAGGAACTCACCGAGGTACGGCGGGACCGCCGCTCTCTTATGATTATGCTGTTTCTCAGTATTGTTATGCCGCTCTCCACGCTGGTGTCCTTGCATTTAACGGGTGCTGCCGCACGAGGTGAGACCGAGATGGTAGTTTACCGCATTGTTGGCGGTGAACAGGCGCCAAAACTGTTAAGTTTCCTGAATGCGCAGGGGCTGGAGACCAGCCTTGACGACGAGAAAGCGGCAGTGTCGCTAATTATTCCAGATGGTTTTCAGGCTACGATGGAAGAAGGGCGCGTACCCCAGCTTTTGATTGAGGCGGATGTTTCCAAATCAAGGGAGGCCGTTAGCACATTACGAAACGCGTTGGCAGGATACGCCAATGAGATTGCCGGAGGCAGGTTGATCGCGCGCGGAGTGTCTCCGATCATTTTGACACCGCTGAGGGTAAATATCATTGACCAAAGCGGATCATCCTTCATCACGCGGTATATGGCGACGGCCATTATTTTTATCCTGCTGTGGACACCGGTATATTCCTTGATGCCGGCGGCGATTGATACCACTGCAGGCGAGCGGGAGCGCCATGGTATATTCCCGCTTTTGTTGCAGCCAATTTCTGCCCTAAGTGTCACGCTTGGTAAGTTCCTGATGTTGCTGGTTGTCGGCCTGACAGGCTTGTCGATTGCAGTCGCTGTGTCTTTTATTGGTTACACTCATTTTAGCCCGCCTGAGATTAACTTCAGTTTTGATATGTCTCTGGGCAATGCTCTTTTAGTGCCTGTCATTGCCTTGCCATCCATGATGTTTCTGGCAGCTTTGATGATGGCCTTCGCCAGTTTCGCCAAAACCTTTAAGGAAGGACAGTCCTATGTCGGGATGGGGGCAATGATTCCTATGCTTTTTGTCGGGGTTGGGTTTGCGCTGGGTGAAAGTAAGCAGCCTTATATGCCTTTTTGGGCGGAACAGAATGTGTTGGCTGCTTTCCTGTCAGGTGAACCTGTGGCCTTCATGCCTTGGATGCTCTTGTCGTTCGCGTATTTCATTGTGGTTGGGGTGTCCCTGTTGTGGATGAGCAAAACCATGCAGACCAATGTTCTGCGAGAATGATGATGGCGCATGCGTTCACCACAAAGGCACAACGGAGCTTTCTGAGAGATTAATATGAGTAAACAAAATAGCCTGCGGCGCCTGATGCTGAACCTGCACAACTGGATGGGTTTGATCATAGGTATTCAGATTGTTTTCTGGTTTGTTGGCGGTCTTGTCATGACAGTTATTCCCCTTGATCTGGTGCGGGGTGAACGCTCCATGAATGAGGCAGAGCCTGTATCTGTCGACATGCGGGAAATCGCAAGGCTTGATGGTGTTTTGGAGTTTGGCGATGTTCGCGCTTTGTCGGCGCGGCGTGTTGCGGATATTACCGTATTGCAGGTAACTGATTTTGAAGGAAAATCAGTAATTTATGATGCGCAAACGGGTGAAAAGCTTTCTCCTATACCATCAGAGCTGGCAGAGAAAGTGGCCCTTGCGGACTTTCATTATCGCGACGCTGACGTGCGTGCAGATATTCAAGTGAGTGCCGCTGAATGGATTACGGAAGAGCCAGGCGATTTCAGGCGGCGTTTGCCGGTGTGGCGTGTTAATATGAATGACCCGGATGGTACCCGCATCTACGTATCACCGGAAACGGGTAGGGTGCTGGCGCGTCGCAATGATTATTGGCGGGTATTCGACTTTTTCTGGATGCTGCATATCATGGATTATGATGAGCGGGAGGATTTCAATAACCCGCTCCTGATCATAACCACCATCACGTCCACACTATTTGTGTTTACGGGCGTTGTATTGCTTTATTACCGTTTCCGACCGCGCCGCAAAAAAGAGCATACCAGCGCCTAACCGGCTGCGTTCAGTTTTTCCATAAACAGTTTTCTGCTGAGGGCGATGTAGCGATCGTTGCCGCCAATTTCGATTGAGGCACCGTCTTTAACTGCATTGCCATGTTCATCAATACGTAAGTTCATGATGGCCTTCCGACCACTTGGGCATATGGTTTTGAGTTCGTGAATTTCGTCAGAGATGGCCAATAGCCACTTACTGCCTTCAAAAAGATTGGCCTGAAAGTCCGTGCGAAGGCCGTAACATAAAACCGGGATCGAAAGATCATCGACAACGCTTGCCAGTTGAAACACATGCTCTTTGGACAGGAACTGTGCTTCATCGATCAGCACACAGTCGATTTTTCGTTTTTTCAGCTCTTCGTCTATTGTTTCACGAAGGTTTTTGTCTCTTTCAAAAAGTATTGCTGCTTTTTTGATGCCAAGACGCGAAGAAATCGTGCCTATGTCATACCGGTCATCTATGGCAGCTGTGAATAGCATGGTCTGCATACCCCGTTCTTCATAATTGAAGCTGGATTGCAGCAGTGTTGTGGATTTGCCCGCATTCATCGCGGAATAGTAGAAATACAGCTTGGCCATTGATGATTTGCCCTATGTTCTTTTTGATTTGGCTCAGGTAGTCTGCGAGACGGTGAGGGAGTCCCCTGTTTCCTCTCGGTGTGCAAACGCAGCTTTTGGACCCTAGAAAAGACAGGCTTTCTTGGCAAGTGATAGGGAGAGAGAAATGCGGTTTTTTGCTGGCATTGTGGCGGCACTTGCATTTGTTGGAGCGGCGCAAACTACTGTAGCGCAAGACACAGACCGGATAGCACGTGTGGCGGGTGATGCGCTCTATTGGCATCTTGATAATGGTCGTGGTCGTCAGGCATTTCAGGCTTTTCCCAAGGGCGGCGATATTCACACCCATTTACGCGGGGCAATCTATGCGGAAACCTGGCTTGACTGGGCGGCGGAAGATGGCCTGTGCGCTGACATGGAGCTGTTTGCCCTACGGTTCAAAGAAGCTGCCACCTGTGCGGATAGCGGTTGGTTTGATGTTGCAGAAGCCCTGCGGGATGAAACAGCCCGCCGTGATCTGATCAATGCCCTTAGTACCCGCAGTTATGTGCCGACCAATGGATGGTCTGGCCATAACCAGTTCTTTGCTGCCTTTTCCCGCATTTCTGCAAAGCCCGAACGACTTGGTGATCAGCTTGCAGCCGTTGCTGACCGAGCAGGAAAGCAAAATATTCTCTATCTGGAGTTGATGGAAACGATTGTCCTGCCGGAATTGTTCTCACTGGTTGGCAGCGTAAAGATGACTGGCGATGTCGCGACCGACTATCAGGCGCTGATGAACAGTCCCTTTGGCGCGCAGTTGGGTCGGCTAACGCAATTTATTAAAAGTCAGCTTTCTGAGGCGGAGAAGAGAAAAAATGAACTTCTGAGGTGTGGAACCGAAGACGAAGCTCCGGGATGTGATGTGCTTATTCGCTTCCAGCATCAGGTGGTCAGAGAGTTTGATCCGGCTATCATTTTTGCTCAGATGATACTCGGTTGGTCAGTGATGGAAAATGTGCCGGAGGTCGTGGGCCTTAACTTGGTGGCTCCAGAGGATGGCTTCATTGCTCTGCGTGACTATAAGCTTCACATGCAGATGCTCGACTATCTGTACACGCACAGAGGAGCTCAAAACATCAGCCTGCATGCCGGTGAGTTGACGATTGGTTTGGTGCGCCCCAAACAGCTGACGTTCCATATTCGGGATGCGATCGAAGTGGGCCACGCCAAACGTATTGGTCACGGCGTTGCTATCGGATACGAAGATAACTATCTGGAACTTTTGGAGAAGATGGTCGCGGAAGATGTTCTTGTTGAGATTAATCTTACCAGTAATGATGTGATCCTAGGCGTGGTTGGAGATGACCACCCCATTGTGCTCTACCGCGATATGAATGTGCCCTATACGATCAGTACCGATGATGAAGGGGTCTCGCGCATCGACCTTACCCACGAATATATACGGCTTGCGCAAACATACCGGGTACCGTATTTCGAATTGCGTCATGTTTCCCGCAACTCTCTGACTTATAGTTTCCTTGATGGTGATAGCTTGTGGACGATGGAGCCATGTACCGTTGACCTTGCCGCCATGCAGCAAGCAGGCGAGGCTTGCAAAGCCCTGTTGGCCGAGAGCGAGAAAGCGCGGACGCAGTGGAAGCTTGAAGAGAGGTTTAGGGAATTTGAAGCGTCGCTGAAAATTCCGGAACGCAGACGCAACTCATTCAATTGATCAAACCAAAAGACGATCTACGCCCGCAAAGGGCATAAAATAAGCCTGTGAACAGGTGGGGGAGAAGTAAATGTCAGACCAGCAACCAGCAAGCGCGTTTGCAAGCGCAACACCGCCAACATCGCAGATGTCAGCCGACATTAACGCCGGGTTTGCCTTTTTTCTGGATGCTGTGGTCAACATGTTCGTCCTCGCTGGTATCTTGCTAGGCGCGTTTGGCTTCCCCTTTGAGGTTGTTTTTGGAAAAGTGATCCCTGGTGCCATCGTTGGTATTTTATTCGGCAATGTAGCTTTCATCTGGTTTGCCAAGAAAACAGCCAAAGAAACCGATCATGAGGCTATTACATCAATTCCGCTTGGGATTGACTTGCCGACAGTGTTTGGCATGTGCTTCTTCATTCTTGGTCCGATCTATCTGGCGAATGTTGACGCAATGGGCGCTGTTGCCGCGGCTGAGAAAGCCTGGATCGTCGGCATGGCTAGCACTTTCTGGATGGCCTTTATCAAGTTTGGCCTGTCTTTTTTTGCAGTTCACATGCAACGGGAGTTGCCGCCAATGGCCATGATTGGCGCGATGGCAAGCATTGCCACAGTGTGGCTGGGCGCAGAAGCCATTTACGGTGTGTTCGAACTGCCTGAGGTGGGCATCGTTTCCTTGATCATAATGGCGTTTTCGTTGATCGCCGGGCACCGGCTACCGTTCAGCCTACCGGGTGCAGTTGTCGCCATTTTGGGCGGCACGATACTCTATTATATTCTCGCCTATGCAGGTGTTAGCGACAGTTATGTGGTGCAGGAAGCGCCTGAACTTGTCCCTGCCTTACCATCACCAAGCGTGGGTGGGCTGGCAGCTTTGTTTGGTGACGTAACTAACTATCTGGGCATCATCATGCCGTTTGCGCTGCTGATTGCGGCCAGTAGCGTGAATGTGGTTGCGGGCGCACGTGTTATTGGCGACACCTATGATGCCAGCAAGGTGGTGCGGATTGATTCCGCCGCAACTGCTGTCAGCGCGCTCTTTGGTGGGGTTGTTCAAACCACGCCTTACTTCGGCCATGCAACATACAAGCGCATGGGTGCACGCACTAACTATGCAATCGGGGCTGTTGTCGTAATTGCAGTTGGTGGTTTCCTTGGCGTGATTGCGCTCGCGTCTCAAATGATTCCAGCGTCAGTGTTGAAGCCTATCTTGGTGGTTGTTGCATGTGACATTATGCGGCTTGCCTTCACCGGCGGGGATGTGCGTCATGCGCCGGCGCTTCTGTTCGCGATTGTGCCTGGTGTGCTCAATTATACCTTCACAAAACTGTCTGACCTTTATGGTAGACTTGATGCCGCAGTTCAGCAAGGTCTGGGCAATGAATGGATCGCGGGTTACCAGCTTATGAGCGCCATGTCGAAAGGCTATATTCTGACCAGTATCCTTTGGGGTGCCATGATTGTCTGGATCATTGATCGGAAGCTCATCAGGGCCTCACTTGCGGCCTTTACTGCTGCCGTTTGTACAGCCTTTGGTGTCATCCATTCGGTTGCCCCATCAGGGGGTACTTACTTGCCGTGGGCAATTGGTGATTTAGGCGGCATTGAGGAATTGCCTTATCGATTGGCGGCTGGTTATCTAATTGCCGGGCTGATGCTTTTGGGTTTCAATTTGTCGAAAAACGGGGATGGGGCCGTAAACAAATCTTGACCAAAAGGTCAATAATGAGGTTTATGCACCGGAATGCTCACATTAGGACGGAAAAGAAGTGACTGATATTGGGTCAAACCGCGGGACGGAATTCCATGCAGATTGGCTGGAAGGCATCCGCATCAACAAAAGTGCGATTGAGCGCAGAACGGGCACGCTTGCCGGGCGTCGGGCAGTTAAGAAAGACAGCCAGATAGCCTTCATGCTGAAAGCGATCAGTTGCATTGATCTGACCACGCTCGCGGGCGACGACACGCCGGGGCGCGTGCAAAGGCTTTGCGGCAAAGCGAAACAGCCTGTCCGGCAGGATATTCTGGAAAGCTTTGGCATGGCAGATATACGCCTGACCACGGGTGCGGTTTGCGTTTACCACGAAATGGTTGAAACCGCTGTGGCCGCCCTTGCGGGCTCTGGCATACCGGTCGCGGCTGTTTCAACCGGTTTCCCGGCTGGGCTGGCCCCATTTGAGACGCGCCTTGAAGAAATCAAACGGTCTGTTGCCGCAGGCGCGGGCGAGATTGATATCGTTGTGACGCGCGGCCATGTCCTTACGGGCAATTGGCAAGCTCTTTATGATGAAGTGAAGGCTTTCAAGGAAGCTTGCGGTCCCGCCTTGATGAAAACCATTTTGGCCACAGGCGAGCATGGCAACCTGACACAGGTCGGCAAAGCATCCATGGTGGCCATGATGGCTGGCTCTGACTTTATCAAAACGTCCACAGGCATGGAAGGCGTGAACGCCACGTTGCCAGTCTCCTTGGTGATGATCAGGCAGATCCGAGAGTTTTATGAGCGTACTGGCCAAAAGGTTGGCTATAAACCGGCAGGCGGTATCAAAGCTGCGAAAGAAGCGGTTCTTTATCTGGCACTTCTTAAAGAAGAACTGGGCCGTGACTGGCTGGAGCCTGAATTGTTCCGCTTTGGTGCTTCAAGCCTGCTTGGTGACCTTGAGCGTCAGCTAGAGTATCATGCAACCGGCGCCTATTCCGTCGGCTACAGGCATCCAATCGGGTAGGGGGGTGAAGATGAGTGTAAGCGAAAAGTTTGAATCTATGGATTATGGTCCCGCCCTTGAAAGTCGCGCCAATGCCGATGAATGGCTGGCGGCTAATGATCACAGCTTTGGCCTGTTTATCAACGGCACTTGGGTAAAGCCCGGGGATGCGAAGAGCTTTGATACATTCTCCCCATCTACTGGCGAGAAGCTGGCAAGTATCACCTCCGCCCTACAAGAAGATGTTGATGCAGCCGTTGCAGCCGCCCGCACGGCGCAAGGCGGTTGGGAGAAACTGGGTGGCCATGGTCGCGCCCGATACCTATATGCACTGGCGCGTTTGGTGCAAAAACACTCCCGTATTCTTGCGGTGCTTGAATCGCTGGATAACGGCAAGCCTATCCGCGAAAGTCGGGACATTGATGTGCCGCTTGTGGCGCGGCACTTCTATCACCATGCCGGTTGGGCACAGTTGATGGATGACGAATTCCCTGACCATGAAGCCGTTGGTGTCGCGGGGCAGGTGATCCCGTGGAATTTCCCGCTGTTGATGATGGCTTGGAAGATTGCCCCTGCGCTGGCTGCGGGCAACACGGTTGTAATGAAGCCTGCGGAATTCACGTCGCTTACTGCCTTGAAGTTTGCGGAGCTGTGTGAAGAAGCGGGCCTTCCAAAAGGTGTTGTTAATATCGTCACTGGTGCTGGCGATGTTGGTGCAATGGTGGTTGATGCTGACGTTGATAAGGTTGCGTTCACTGGGTCAACCGGCGTTGGTAAACTGATCCGCCGCTCTATTGCCGGGTCAGGCAAAAAGCTAACGCTTGAGCTTGGCGGCAAGTCACCATTCATTGTTTTCGAAGATGCTGACCTTGACGGTGCGGTTGAAGGCGTGGTGGACGCGATCTGGTTTAACCAGGGCGAAGTTTGCTGTGCTGGGTCGCGACTGCTTGTGCAAGAAGGTATTGCTGACAAGTTTTACGTCAAGCTGAAGAAACGTATGGGTCAACTGCGCATGGGCGACAGCCTTGATAAATGCATCGACCTTGGTGCAGTTGTCGATAAGGTCCAGCAAGAGCGTATTGCAGCCCTTGTAAAGAAGGGTGCAGAAGAAGGTGCGGAAATCTTCCAGGCAAATTGCCCGACACCTGAAAGCGGCTCATTCTTCCCGCCGACATTGGTGACAAACGTCAGCACAGACAACACTCTGTTCAAAGAAGAAGTGTTTGGCCCGGTTCTGACCGCCATCACTTTCCGTACGCAGCAGGAAGCTGTGGGCCTTGCCAATAACACCCGATACGGCCTTGCAGGTAGTATCTGGTCTGAGAGCATCAGTCGGGCGCTGGAGGTTGCACCCGCGCTGAAAGCTGGTGTTGTCTGGGTAAACGGCACCAATATGTTCGACGCGGCTGTTGGTTTTGGCGGTTACCGTGAAAGCGGCTTTGGCCGGGAAGGTGGGCGCGAGGGCATGCTTGCTTACATGAAGCCCAAATTTGAGAAAAAGCTGAAAGCTTGGTCACCTATCGCGGCACCGGCAGGTGTGAAAATGCCAAAGCCGGGTATCGGCCTTGGGGCTGTTGACCAGACCGCTAAAATGTATATCGGCGGTAAGCAGGCGCGGCCTGACGGCGGCGATTCGACTACAATTGCCACAAGTAAAGGTGCGTTTGCGGGCCTTGTTGGTGCCGGAAACTATAAAGATATCCGGAACGCGGTTGAGGCTGCCGGTAAAGCAACAGGCTGGTCGAAAACTGCGGGCCATTCAAAGGCGCAAATTCTGTACTTTATCGCTGAAAACCTGAGCTACCGCGCAGGCGAGTTCGAGCAAAGACTGTCTGAACTGACAGGCGCAAGTGCGAAGGCAGCTGCAAGTGAAGTGGGACTGTCTATCGAGCGCTTGTTTGCGGCGGCAGCCATGGCTGATAAGCATGACGGCGCTGTGCATAGCCCACCCATTCGTGGTGTTGCGCTCGCAATGAACGAAGCCATCGGCACAGTTGGTATTGTTTGCCCGGATGAAGCACCGCTTTTGGGGTTTGTTACGCTGACAGCCTTTGCTATTGCAGCAGGCAATACGGCGGTGGTTATCCCGTCGGAACGCTACCCACTGCTGGCGACAGATTTCTACCAGATTCTAGAAACGTCAGACGTGCCCGCGGGTGTGGTGAATATTGTCACTGGGCCTCGCGATGCAATGGCGCTACCGATGGCCAAGCATTATGGCGTTGATGCGCTGTGGTACTTTGGTGACCGGGACGGTTGTGCGGCGGTAGAGCGTGAAGCGGCGGAAAACATGAAACGTACATGGCTTAACTACGGCATGGCCTATGATTTCGCCAGCAATGTACAGTTCGGTGCACGCACCATGATGGAGCGGGCAAGCGAAGTGAAAAATATCTGGGTGCCATACGGTGATGCCAATGAAGGTGGCAAAAGCTACTAAGCCATCTAATAAACAGGTTAATAAAAAGCCCGGTTTTTACCGGGCTTTTTTATAGGGCCTTTGGTGCTGTGACTTTGCCTGGCGCGACCTTGCGTTCCCGGAACAGGGAGTAGATGCCCGTTGCAACGACAATGGAACTGCCTATGAGGGTGGCGCTATCGGGAATGTGGTTGAAGATTACGATGCCAAGCAGGATGGCCCACACCAGATTGGTGTAGCGAAATGGCGCTGAAAAACTGATGTCGCCGACGCGTACCGTCATCACTGTGAAAATATAGCCAAAAAGCAGGAATACGGCGGCTGCCGCCAGGGTGCCAAGGCTTTCACCTGACACGGGCCGCCACACATCAAAGGGGGTTATTAGCCCACTGGCCACCGTCATGGCTGCGGACGTTGCAAAGGCAATGAAGAAAGACGGTGTGTCTTTATCGAATTTCCGGGTGCACAGGTCGCGAACCACCATGAAGAATACGGTTGCCAACGCAAACAGATAATAAGTGTCTATGCCTTCAGCACTGGGGCGCAGAATAATGATGACGCCGATGAAGCCAATCGCAATCGCGCTGTAACGTCGCCAGCCCACCTTCTCCTCGAAAAAGAGTGATGCACCGAGCGTTACCGCCAGCGGCATGGCCATCAAAATGGCGGTGGCATCGGCAAGCGGAATGTTGAACAGCGCGGTCAGGAAACAGAAGGTGCCGCCGATTTCACCAAACATGCGAACTAGCAGCAGCTTGCTTATCCTGGCCTTGGGGTGCCTAAGTGCCCCTTGCTGCCATGCCAGTAGGCCCAGCAACATGGTTGTCATGGTGCCGCGAATGAAGATGGACTGAAACAGGTTCAGGTCAGATGATATCACTTTCATCAGGGTGTCATTGAAGACAAACCCCATCATGCCGAAGACCATGAAAATGGCTCCGCGCATATTGTCTGAAAGTTTTGTCATCGGATGCTTGCGAGGTGTTAAGCCACCCGCTCGATGAACGCGCGCAGCAGCTTTTCAAGGTTTACGGCGGCGATGGCGCCGAATTCCATGGTTTCATCGTGTGTTAACTCATCCCCCGTCATGCCAGCGGCATAGTTGGTGATAGAGCTGATGCCCATAACTTTCATACCAACATGGCGCGCAACAAGGCATTCTGGGACGGTTGACATGCCAACAGCGTGCGCCCCCATCGTGCGGAAAGCAAAAATCTCTGCCGGTGTCTCAAAGTTTGGCCCCTTCGCCATCAGGTATGTGCCTTTGTGCAGCTTGATATCAAGCTGCTTGGCGCACGTTTCCAGCGACTTGGTTAGCTCTTTGTCCCAGGCGGCTGTCACATCCGGGAAACGCGGACCAAAGCGATCATCGTTAACACCCACAAGCGGGTTAACGCCGGAGAAGTTGATGTGGTCAGTGATCGCCATCAGGCTGCCGGGGCCTGCTTCTTCCATCAGGCTGCCAGCCGCGTTGGTGAGCACCAGAATGTCGACACCAAGAGCCCAAAGCACGCGGGTGGAGAAAGCAAGTTTTTCAGGCGCATGACCTTCGTACGCGTGGGCGCGACCCTGCATGCAGATAACGGGTTTGCCCTCAAGTGTGCCAATCAGCATACGACCTGCATGCCCTTCGACAGTGGGTTCTGGAAAGCCGGGCAAGTCCAGGTAAGAAAATATGGTCGGGTTGTCGATGGCATCAGCCATGCTGTTAAGGCCGGACCCCAAAACCAGCGCCATCTTTGGTATGTCACCATTGAAGCGTTCTTTGATAAAGGCTGCGCATTCCTGGACTTGTTCAAAGCTCATCGCTTTTGCTCCTAAAAGGCCCGCTAAATGTCAATTTCGGGCAGGTCGAGACCTTTGTGTTTCTTGATTTCTTCACGCGACATGTCTGATAGCTCATGCGGGAACACAAGCCAGTCATCGGTTTCATGGCAGTAAAAATCAGGCTGCAATTCAGTGACATTGCGGGCTGGCTTATAGAAAACTGTCGCAATCTTGATCACATCCGGCGTATTGCGGCGGCATTTTGCTTTCAGGTGATCAATGGTTGCTGCGATTGATCTGCCACTGTCGAACACATCGTCCACAATCAACAGGCTGTCTTCAGCGTTAATGTTGTTCACGATATACTCCAGACCGTGAACCTTCACTTCTTTCTGCTGCTGCATACCGATATAGCTGGAGGTGCGGATAGCGATATGGTCAGTGTCCACGCCGTAGTAATCGAGGATTTCCTGAACCGCGATCCCTGTTGGGGTGCCACCCCGCCAAACACCAACGATAAACTTGGGTAGGAAGCCGCTTTTCAATATTTGCAGCCCAAGCTCAAACGAATCATCCAGCAGTTCCTGGGCGGTTACATATTTCTTTTCAACACTCATGACGATTAGACCCCTTTAGTTCCAAACAGTCTATCACCGGCGTCACCCAGACCCGGCACAATATAGGCTTTTTCATTCAGCCGTTCATCAATTGATGCGGTTACCACTGGCACGTCAGGGTGCGCTTTGGTGAAGGTTTCTACTCCTTCTGGTGCGGCGAGCAGGCAAACGAACCGTAAATCATTCGCGCCAGCGTCTTTCATTTCCTGAACAGCCCGCACAGCGGAGTGGCCGGTTGCCAGCATCGGGTCGAGCACAACATTCAACCGATTCGAAATATCTTTTGGTACTTTGAAGAAATATTTTGTTGGTTGCAGTGTTTCTTCGTCCCTTGCGAGGCCAATTTGTCCCACCCGTGCGGAAGGCACCAGTTCAAGCATCGGTCCCAGCAAACCATCGCCTGCGCGCAGCACAGAAATGAAGGTCAGCTTCTTTCCAGCAAGCACGGGAGCTTCTGTGGGGCAAACCGGTGTCTCGATTTGTATTTTTCCAATTGGCAGGTCGCGCAGGGCTTCATAGCCCAGAAACAAGCCAATTTCCCTCAACAGTTTACGGAATTCTGCGGTGCTGGCTTCCTTGCGTCGAAGCAAGGTTAGCTTATGCTGCACCAGTGGATGGTCAACAACGGTTACCGAAGTCGTCATATGTGTTCCCCCTCAAGAGGCATCAAATCTGTTGCAAGAGGCTTCCTGATAGTCATTTCGCGGCAATCTGTCGAGGTAATCTTGACTAGTTAGTCAAAAATAGTTGACCTGCCGTAAATGCTCTGGTTCCCTTGCGCCCGCCCTCCTGTTCGATGCATAAAGGAGCATAGGCATTTTTCCGCCAATAGGGAGCAAAAATTCGTGAAATATTTGTTTGCAAGGACGCTAGCGCTTTTGGTGCTGGTTATGGTTCCGCTTTCGGCTGCATCTGCGCAGAGCTTCAAGCCAGTGCTGCTGTATGATATCGGAGGCAAGTTTGATAAATCTTTCAACGAAGCCGCCTATCGCGGTGCTGAAAAATTCTCAAATGATACCGGAATCAAATTTCGCGATTTTGAACCAAACAGCGAAACTCAATATGAGCAAGCGCTGAAGCGATTCGCTCGCCGAAAGGCGGATTTGATTGTCGCAGTTGGTGTTGGCTACTCCGTGGCGGTGCGCAATGTGGCGCGTCAGTTCCCGGATGTGAAGTTTACCGTTATTGACGCGGTTATTGATCTGCCAAATGTACAATCGATTACGTTCAAGGAAAATGAAGGCTCTTTCCTCGTTGGCATGGTCGCGGGCATGACGACCGAAAGCGGCAAGGTAGGCTTTATCGGCGGTATGGACATTCCATTGATCAGGCGTTTTCAGGTTGGATACGAACAAGGCGTAAACCATGTTCGGGGCGATGTAGAGTTTATTGAAAACTATGTGGGCACAACGCCTTCTGCCTGGAATGACCCGATCAAGGCGTCGGAAATGGCAAAGTCACAGTATGCGCGCGGTGTTGACGTAATTTTCTCGGCTGCTGGTCCTTCTGGCCTTGGTGTGATTAATGCCGCGAAAGACTCGGATGCGCTTGCGATTGGTGTTGATAGCAACCAAAACCATGTTCAGCCGGGTTTCGTGCTAACCAGTATGCTCAAGCGCGTAGACCTTGCGGTAATGCAGGCGATGGAGCAGGCGCAGGCAGGCACGTGGCAGGCAGGACATCTGGTGATGGGCCTTTCAGAAGGCGGTGTCGATTACGCGGTCGATGAATACAACAACGCGCTGATCTCGGACGAGATGCGGGCACGCCTTGAAGAGGCACGGGCACAAATTGTTTCGGGCGAGATCGTTGTTTCAGATGTAGATGGCGGCAACGACGGCCATTAGGAAACAGACAAGGGCGGGAAAATACCCAATGACCATGGCACCAGCCATTGAAACCAAGGATTTGTGCAAGCGGTTTGGTGCCGTTCAGGCCAATGACCGTATCTCGCTTTTGGTTGAGCAAGGTACGGTGCACGGTATTGTCGGTGAAAACGGGGCTGGCAAATCCACTTTGTTAAAGATGCTGTTTGGTTTTTATCAGCCAAATAGCGGCGAGTTGATCGTCAACGGTGTGCCGCTTAGTTTTGCGGGCCCGTCGGATGCAATGGCTGCGGGTATCGCGATGGTGCACCAGCATTTTATGCTGGTTGAACCTTTCACAGTTCTGGAAAACATCATTCTTGGTGCTGAAGGGCAATCGATGCTCAATCACGCGATGGCTGACGCGCGGGCCAAGCTTTTGGGGCTGGAGCAGCAGTTTGGCTTTAACCTGCCGTTGGATACCGAAGTTAGCAAGCTGTCGGTTGGTGAACGCCAGCGGGTGGAGATTTTAAAGGCGCTGTATCGCGGCGCCGACATTCTGATTTTGGATGAACCAACAGCTGTACTGACGCCGCAGGAATGTGATCAGTTGTTTGAACTGGTTGGTCAACTTAAGGAACGCGGCAAAACTATTTTGTTTGTTACCCACAAGTTGCATGAAATTATGGCGATAACCGATGCGGTGACCGTTATCCGTGCCGGAAAAGTGGTTGCCCGCACAGCAACTGTTGACACATCGCCTGACAATTTGGCGGAAGCGATGGTTGGAGCGAAAATCAGCCGCGCAGTAGAACGCACTAGCGAACAGCATGGTGCGCCACGCATTGAGGTGAAAGCTATTTCAGCCCTTTCGGATCATGGCCATCGGGCATTGAAGAATGTGTCATTTGACTTGTTTGATGGCGAAGTGCTGGGTGTGGCCGGTGTCGCAGGAAATGGTCAGACAGAACTTCTGGAAGTTCTGACAGGGCTTAGGGCGGTATCTGAAGGTGAAGTGAGCCTGAACGGACAGGCGGTTAACCAGCCTGATCATCAAGTGGACCCGATTGCGCTTAGGGAAATGGGGCTCTCGCATATCGCGGAAGACAGGCTGAAAACCGGGGTTGTTGCTTCTATGACAGCGACCGAAAATGCCATCTTAGGGTACCAGCGCGAGAAAGATTTTAGCCGGAGTGGCCTTCTACGCCTGAAAGATATCGGGGACGCGGCGAAGCGCTATTTCGAAAGTCAGGACGTTAGGCCGCGCGATCCATCCTTGCCGGTTGCATCATTTTCTGGTGGTAACCAGCAAAAGCTAGTTATCGCCCGTGAAATTGCCCGCGACCCGCAAACGCTTATTATTGGTCAGCCGACACGCGGTGTTGATATTGGGGCCGTTACTAAAATTCACGATCAGATTACCGAGCTGAGGAACGCTGGCAAAGCCTTGTTAGTGGTGTCCGCCGACCTTGATGAACTCATGGCGATCAGTGACCGGATCATTGTAATGTGTGAGGGTGAAATAACGGGTGAGCTTGCGATCAACGAAGCAGATGAGCGCACGATTGGCCTGATGATGGCTGGCGCAATGTCGACCACGCAAGAAGCAGAGGCCGCGACATGAGCGCCAAACAGGAATTGCCGTCTATCATCGAAGCGACATTGATGCCGCTTTTGAATGTTCTTGTTGCCCTGTTTGTATCGGGCCTTGTGGTTTGGGGGCTGGGGGAAGACCCGTTCTTCGCGCTTAGTTTGCTGATAGAAGGAGCCTTTGGCTATGAAGAGGCCATTGGCTATACCTTCTATTACGCCACGAACTTTATCTTTACTGGCCTTGCCGTATCGGTCGCATTCCACGCCGGGCATTTCAACATCGGCGGCGAAGGGCAGGCGATGCTTGGCGGACTTGGTCTCACGCTCGCAGTTTTCTGGCTGGGGGATACAGCGCCTGTTTTAACCGTGTTTCTTGCCATCATTGGGGCGGCGTTATTTGGTGCAGGGTGGGCCTTCATTCCAGCATGGTTGCAAGCCCACCGTGGCAGTCACATCGTGATTACCACGATCATGTTTAACTTCATTGCTTCCGCCTTGTTGGCTTATCTGCTTGTTGGGCCTTTGCAGCGCCCCGGTGGTCAGATGCCGGAAAGTAGCGATTTCCCGGAAGGGTCCGGCTTGTTGCAGTTCCATGAGTTGATGGAAATGTTTGGTGTTTCTTTTGAACAAAGCCCGCTGAACCTCTCATTCCTTATTGCTCTTGTTGTTGCATTTCTTGTCTGGTTCCTGCTCACGCGTACACGGGTTGGGTATGAAATGCGTGTGGCAGGAAAGAACTCTCATGCCGCATCTTTTGCAGGTATATCCGTACCTCGTGTGACCGTCCTTGCCCTGATGATGTCGGGTGCGCTCGCAGGCATGATGGGTTTGAACGAACTGCTGGGCGAGCAAATGCGCCTGATTGGGAACTTCACCCTTGGGTACGGGTTTGTGGGCATCGCCGTTGCCTTTATGGGGCGCAATCATCCCTTTGGTATTGTACTGGCTGCGATTCTGTTCGGGATTTTGTATCAAGGCGGGGCGGAACTAGCGTTTGAAATGCCCAACATCACCCGTGACCTGATCATTGTCATTCAGGGTTTGGTGATCTTGTTTGCGGGCGCGATGCCGCATTTGCTGCGCGCACCCGTTGCCAGCCTATATGGCCGCCTTACAGCGAAGGGGGCACAGTAATGGAACTCCTTGCTGATATCCTTTTGCTTTCTGATTCCACGCTTCGGATCGCTGCGCCGCTTATTTTGGCGGCACTCGCTGGCCTGTGCGCTGAGCGTGCCGGTGTTGTTGATATTGGCCTTGAAGGCAAGATGCTCGCAGCGGCTTTTGCAGCAGCAAGTTCGGCTGCAATAACTGGTTCGCCGTGGGCAGGCTTGTTTGCCGGCATTTTAACGTCGGTGGCGCTGGCTGTATTGCACGGTTATGTGTCTATCAACCAGCGTGGTAATCAGATTGTTTCTGGTATGGCCATTAACATCATGGTGGCTGGTCTTGCACCAACGCTCGCTAACGCATGGTTTTCAAGAGGCGGACAGACTCCGCTTCTGTCGAATGAAGCGCGTTTTACGGAAATTACGCTACCGTTTGCTGATGCGCTCGCTGATGTGCCGCTGATTGGTGCCCTTTATAGCGACCTTCTATCGGGCCACAATTTGCTGACGTATGTGGCTTTTGCCTCGGTGCCGGTGGTTGCATGGATACTTTACAAAACGCGATTTGGCCTGCGGTTGCGCGCGGTTGGCGAAAACCCCGAGGCGGTGGACACGGCAGGTATCTCTGTGGCGCTTCTGAGGTATCAGGCGATGATCATTGCCGGCGTGCTGTGTGGTATTTCTGGCAGTGCGCTCTCGACCGCCCTTGGTGCAGGTTTCATCCGCGACATGTCGGCGGGCAAGGGGTTCCTTGCGCTCGCTGCCATGATCTTCGGGAAGTGGAAGCCTGTACCAACCTTGCTGGCTTGCCTATTGTTTGCGTTTGTCGACGCGTTGCAGGGCAGATTGCAGGGTGTGAGTTTCCCATTAATAGGCGAAATCCCGGTTCAATTCACAATCATGCTGCCGTATGTGCTGACCGTCATCATCCTCGCAGGGTTTGTCGGCAAGATGGAAGCACCTAAGGCAAGTGGTATTCCGTATGAAAAAGATCGATAAAGATACGCTCTCAGCGATGATTGCTGCCGCTGGCGCGGCACGGGCGCATTCATATTCGCCCTATTCGGGGTATGCCGTGGGTGCCGCATTGTTAGCTGATGACGGCGAAATATACAGTGGCTGCAATGTGGAGAACGCAGCCTATCCATTAGGGTTTTGTGCCGAAGCAAATGCCATCGGTAATATGGCAGCCAAGGGCGGCAGGCAGATTGTTGCAGCAGTGATTGCCGGACCCAACCAAGATTTGTGTGCCCCCTGCGGTGGGTGCAGGCAGCAGCTCCGCGAGTTCGCGGGGAAAAATGATATCCAGCTCTATTTATGTGACGTGGGTGGTAATGTTTTGATGGAAACATCCATTTTCACCTTGTTGCCGAACTCCTTTGGGCCGGATGTTGTAAACGCTGTTCGTGACGATAAAGGTAAAGAGTAATGACACGACAACTGATACCTCAGGAAATTATTCGGCAGAAACGCGATGGCGAAACCATCAGTGACGAAGACATCGCGCTTTTTGTTGAAGGTATAACGGATGGCCGCGTGGCTGATGCTCAAATTGCCTCGTTCGCAATGGCGATCTTTTTTAACGGCATGTCCCCCGAAGAAGGCGCAGCTCTAACGCTATCCATGCGTGATTCTGGTGATGTGATTGACTGGACCAAACTGGGGTTTGATGCAGAAGCACCAATAGTAGATAAGCATTCTACCGGCGGCGTTGGTGACAAGGTCAGCCTGATGCTTGCGCCAATCGTTGCGGCGTGTGGTGGATTGGTGCCTATGATTTCCGGTCGTGGCCTTGGTCACACGGGCGGCACGCTTGATAAATTCGAAAGCCTACCCGGCTATGACCCTTATCCATCAATCGAGCGTTTTGCTGAAATCACGCAGGATGTTGGCTGCTCGATCATTGGTCAAACCGGTCAACTTGCTCCTGCAGACAAACGCTTTTACGCGGTACGCGATGTGACAGCGACGGTGGAGAGTATTCCGCTTATTACCGCGTCTATCCTTTCCAAGAAACTGTCTGCGGGTCTTAATTCTCTTGTTATGGACGTGAAGTTTGGCTCTGGTGCCTTTATGGCGGAGTATGACAAAGCCAGGGCCCTTGCAGAAAATATCGTGCGGGTGGCGACAACGGCGGGCACGCCAACGCGTGCGTTGCTGACAGATATGAATCAGGTGCTGGGGACCACAGCAGGCAATGCCGTTGAGATGGTTGAGGCAATTGAGTTTTTAACTGACCCGGCAAAAGCTGACAAACGCCTGTATGACGTGACGATTGCACTGGCGGCGCACATGCTGGTGCTCGCAGGTATCCATGAAGAAGTTGAAGCTGCGACTAACGCCTCCGCTGAAAGCCTGACGAACGGGAGTGCGGCACAGGTGTTTGAGAAAATGGTGGCAGCGCAAGGTGGCCCTTCTGCTATTTTGAGAAGTTATAAGACAGATGCCAAAGTGGCTGCCCGCACTGTTGAAGTGCTTAGCGAAGAAGCCGGATATGTCTCTGCGCAGGATACCCGAGCAATTGGCATGGCTGTGGTATCGATGGGAGGCGGTCGAACTGACCCATCGGCGAAGATTGATCATGCGGTTGGATTGACGAACATTGTTCAGGTTGGTGATAGGGTGGAAAAGGGCACTCCTCTTGCCCTGATAAAAGCGCATGACGCGGACTCCGCTTCAAGTGTTGCTGATATGATTAGGTCCGCAATCAAACTAAGCGATAGCCAACCGGACGCGAGCCCGGTAGTCGCTGAAATTGTAGGGAGCTAACAATGGCACGCGCGTTCATTCTTGTACTCGATAGCTTTGGCATTGGTGCCACGCCTGACGCAGATAAATTTGGTGACGTTGGCGCGGATACCTTTGGTCATATCGCTGATTGGTGTGCCGACGGTAATGTTGCCGACGACCGGCCAAATGCAGGGCCTATTCACATCCCTAACATGCTAGCACTGGGCCTTGGGAAAGCTGCTGAATTGGCTACCGGGCGGGTGCATCCGGGTACTGCATTTGATGGTGCGGTAACAGGCTATTATGCAGCGTGCGCGGAACGGTCCTTCGGGAAAGATACACCATCAGGTCATTGGGAAATGGCAGGCGTGCCTGTCGAGTTCGACTGGGGGTATTTCAAGCCAGAATTTCCAAGCTTCCCAGACGAGCTGATAGAGAAGCTGATTGAGCGTACCGGTATTCCAGGCGTGCTGGGTAACAAGGCTGCGTCAGGCACAGTGATTATTGAAGAACTAGGCGACGAGCATGTGGCAAGCGGTAAACCCATTGTTTACACATCTGCGGACAGCGTGTTTCAGATAGCCGCCCATGAAGAGCATTTTGGGCTCGAGCGTCTATATGATGTTTGTGCAGTCGCCCGTGAGTTGGTGGACGATTATAATATCGGGCGTGTTATAGCTCGCCCGTTTGTTGGCGAAAGTGGTGCCTACGAGCGCACCGGTAATCGCCGTGATCTTGCGACGCCGCCACATGCCCCGACCTTGCTTGACCGACTCGCTGGCGAAGGCCGTGAAGTCATCTCGGTTGGTAAGATTGCAGATATCTTTGCCCATAGCGGTTTGACAAAGAAAGTGAAGGCAAATGGTCTGGAAGGGCTATTTGACCTAAGCCTCCGGATGCAGGAAGAAGCGGCGGACGGTTCTCTGACTTTCGTCAACTTTGTTGATTTCGACCAATCCTTTGGTCACCGCCGTAATGTGGGAGGCTATGCGTCCGCCCTTGAGTATTTTGATGACCGCTTGCCAGAGTTTTTGGGCGGTATGCGGCAAGATGATCTGGTGATTCTAACCGCTGATCATGGCTGTGACCCAACCTGGCCCGGAACAGACCATACGCGGGAGTATGTGCCTTTTGTTGCTTACGGTCCGTCATTCATAAAGGGAAGCGGCGGCTTGCGTGAGAGCTTTGCAGATATTGGTCAAACAGTTGCCAAGCATTTGGGCATCGCGCCTTTATCGGAAGGTAAAAGCGCTCACTGATGCTTTGCGGGAATACACCCAATATTCCCGCCTTCCAAATTGTGCAGTGATTCACTGATTGACCATGCGAACTGTATTCGGCGTGACCTCTTCCTAACCGTTGACATGATAGTGGACTGAGAACACCACCGATGGTGTTGATGTAGCATTTTGGCAACAGCGCGTCACCATATCGTGTATGGCGTGGCGATCATTTCAACGATTCTTGACACTTTCGTCAAAAAACTGAAAAGAAACGCTCTTACAACCTCCGTGAAACTAGCGTTGAAGCGGGTTTCCAACCGGTCTTGACCAATGTGTCAAGATTTGGTCAAGTACAGGTTGGGTATTGTGTGAAATTAATTTCGGCTCTTTTAAAGAGTCACAATAAAGGGGGCTAATCGGCACGTTCTGTGATCCGGTTGCAACCAAAAACGGAGCTAAGGGAATGAATCGCCTTTTCAAGACTACACTGTGTAGTGGTGTGGCGCTTGCTGCTATGGCAGCGTCAGTGCCTGCTATTTCACAGGAAATTACGTCTGTTGTTCGTGGTACCGTTACCACGCCCGCAGGCAATGCAGCGGCTGGCTATACAGTTGTTGTAACTGACACTCGGACCGGCGCGGCTCGGACAACAACCACGAATGCAAACGGTGTTTTTGCTGTTCGCGGCTTGACGGTTGGTGGTCCTTACACTGTTCGTGTGAGCGGTGGCCAGTACGAAGACTTCTTGCTGACAGACATTTTCACCAGCCTTGGTTCTGGTGACCAGAGCTTCAATATTGCTCTTGTTGACGCACAAGTTGGTATCGAGGAAATCACTGTTACTGCAAGTGCCATTTCTGTGACTAACCTGGCGATTGGCCCTAGCTCTGCCTTTAACTTGGAGCAAATCCAGAACCTGCCATCAATCAGCCGTCAGGTTCGCGACATTATCCGTATCGACCCACGGGTAAACATTGGCCGTTCAAACGGCGGTGAAGGGTCTGGCATTAGCTGTTCTGGTGCTTCTGGCCGTGTGAACTCGTTCACTATCGATGGTGTTCGTGCAGCTGATCCGTTTGGTCTGAACGCTTCTGGTAACCTGGCGCGGTCTACCTTCCCGATTCCATTTGACAGCCTTTCAGCCGTTTCTGTCGAGTTCTCTCCGGTAGACGTTGAATACGGCCAATTCACTGGCTGTAACGTGAACGTTGTTACCAAGTCCGGTTCCAATGATTTCCACGGTTCGGCTTTCTTCCTTTACAACAGCGACTCGCTCACTGGTACGGATATTGAAGGCAATAACGTTGTTGGTGACGCATCTTTTGATCGTTACAACTGGGGTGCGGACATTGGCGGCCCAGTAATTGAAGATAAAATCTTCTTCTACTTCGCTTACGAAGAAACAGATACCGCTGACGTTCAAGAAGAAGGCCCGGCTGAAGCTGGCTTCTCTAACGCAAGTAACCTCAGCCTCGCTGAAGTAGAGCGCATTCGTAACATTCTGATCAATCAGTATGGTCGTGATCCGGGCGACATTGTTCGTACACTGCCAAACACAAGCGTTCGTTACTTCGGTCGCTTGGACTGGAACATCAACGACAACCACCGTCTGGAAGCAACTTACTCTCGCCTTGAAGAAGATCGCCTTCTGGGTGACGCGATTAACACTGGTCGCGGCGATTTCACTTTCCGTGACAACTTCCAACAGCGTGGTTCTGTTTCTGACACTTATGCAGTTCGCCTGTTCTCGAACTGGTCAGATAACTTCTCCACCGAACTTCGCGCATCTCGCAACGATGTGAACGACATCCAGAGCCCAGTATTCGGTGGTGAGGCACAAGACACTAATGTGCCACGTATCTCTATCCGTGACCTGCCTTTCGCGAACGAGTTCTTCGGTACTGACTTCGTATCTGGTCCGGGTATCTTCCGTTCAGCGAACCAACTGGATACACGCATTGATCAGATCAAAGCTAAAGGTACTTACGTAGCTGGCGATCATGAGATCACTTTCGGTTACGAGCTTGATAGCCTTGATGTGTTCAACCTGTTCATCATCAACGCTACTGGTACTATTTTCTTCGATAGCATTGATCAGCTTGAGACTGGCATCGCCAGCCGCATCCGTCAGGGTGTATCTTTCTCTGGTGACCCAACCGATGCAGCGGCAGAATTCAAGCGGAACATCCACACGCTTTACGTACAAGATGAGTGGTCTGTTTCACCAAGCTTCACCCTGACTGCTGGCTTGCGTTACGATTTCTACAAGTCTGATGATACGCCGCTGACCAACCCATCATTCAACACGCGTTACGGTTTCAATAACCAGCAGGCGTTTGATGGCCTGGATGCGCTTCAACCTCGTATCGGTTTCAGCTGGGAGCTGCCTGACAGCTTTGGCGACACAACTATTACCGGTGGCTTCGCGACCTTCTCTGGTGGTGATCCAACCGTATGGTTTGCAAATGCCTTCCAAAACTTCGGTGGCGCACTTGGTGTTGGTGACACGGCTTCTGCCGCTGGTTGTACTGACGCTGACCTGAACGTACTTGCTGGCGGTTCCTTCGGTGGTATCCCTGCGTGTGTAACGGCTGCTGGTCAGGCGCAAGCTCAACAGTTCGGCGGTGCAGTTGCTGCAATCGATCCGAACCTGAAGCTTGCTACTCAAAACCGCTTCAGCTTTGGTGTTCAGCACTATACTGCTGATACCGGTTCTGATTTCTTCGACGACTGGCAGATCCAATTGGACGTTATCTACAGTGACTCTGTAAATGCGTTCGACTTTGTGGACATTTCGTTGACTGAAGTTGGTACAGCACCAGACGGTCGTCCGATCTTTGAACAGATTGACCCACGCCAACCTGGCTGTAACGCAACCTTCCAGGGCATTCGTCAAGGTTTTGCGGGCGTAACACCTGAGTGTGTGCGCGGCTTTGAAGCAGGTGACACTTTTGGCGACCTGCGCCCAGACAGTGACTTCCAGGACATTATTCTGACAAATGCTGTGAATGGTGGTGGTCACTCACTGTCTATTTCAGCTCAGTTCCAGAAAGAGTTTGAAGTATCTAACACTGGTACATTCGACTTCCGCGCTGGTTATGCATACACCGACAATGTTGTAGGTAACGCAGGTGGTTCATCAACGGCTGGTTCGAACTTTGAAGAAGTAACAACGTCTAACTTCAACAATGTTCCACTGGGTACATCTGCAAACAACAACCGTCACAACATCACGGTTGGTATGACTTATCGTGAAGAGTTCTTTGATGATCTGGCTACCAGCATTACTGCATTCTTCCGTGCACGGTCTGGCCGTCCACTGTCTTACGTATTTGATGATGCGACGTCTAACCGTGTGTTTGGTGACTCTGACTCAGAAGCGCGTAGCCTTCTGTACGTACCAACTGGTCCAAATGATCCACTCGTGAACTTTGGTGCAGACTTCGACACCGATGCGTTCTTCCGTTTTGTGAATGCAAACGGCCTCGACGACTTCGCTGGTCAGATCATTGACCGTTCCACGAACTCGCAAGCCTGGACAGCAGACATTGACCTGCGTTTCCAGCAAGAGCTTCCTGGTCTTGGTTTCTTTGAAGATGACAAGTTCCTTCTGTTCATCGACTTTGAAAACTTCCTCAACTTCATCGATAGCGGTGCTGGCGTGAAACGCTTCATCCGTTCCGGTGACGTTGGTGAGGCGATCTCTCTCGTTGAAGCAAGTGCAACTACTGATGCAAACGGTAACGTTGCTCAGTACAACTTCAATGAGTTCACGGCACCAACTACCTTCTTCGATGTTGATGACACGCTGTGGCGCATCAACCTCGGTATCCGTTACCAGTTCTAAGGTAAGCTGATACCAAACCATGTGGACGCCCGGGAAACCCCGGGCGTCTTTCTTTTCAGTTGATAATTGACCTCAGTCTCGTGCTGACTATTACTGACTGAAAGTGGCATCAGGGACACCACAAATCGATCGAAAGCAAAGGTCATGAGCCTTCCAGCCGACAATGAAACGAGCCACAAGGCGTCTATCAGGCGCGAGAATGTCACGAAAATTATGGCCGCTGCGGAAAGCGTTTTCGCTGAAAAAGGCTTTAATGGCGCGAGCGTTGGCTTGATTGCAGAGCGGGCAAATGTTCCCAAGCCGAATATCTATTATTACTTCGGTAACAAGGAAGACCTGTATCGCCGTGTGATTGAGCATGTCTGCTCTATCTGGTTACATGCGGCGGACACATTTGATGTTACTGATGACCCAGAAACAGCAATCCGACGATATGTGGCATCAAAGATGGACTTGGCACGCGAGCGACCACATGGGTCCAGGTTGTGGGCCATCGAGATGGCGTCTGGTGCACCTTTTTTGCAGGATTATCTGGAAAACACAGTTAAACCATGGCTCGTTAGCCGCGAAAAGGTTCTGCAAAAATGGATTGATGAGGGACGTTTGAAGCCGCTCAATACCCGTTATTTTCTTTATATGATTTGGGCCACTACCCAGAGTTATGCCGACTTTGAAGCACAGATAAATGTGATGAACGGCGGTGAACCTCTGTCTGACAAGGCGTTTGAAGACGCCAAACAAAATGTAATTCATATGGTGTTGCAGAGCGCGGGCATCGCTGACTGATTAAACTTTCATTCCGCTGGTCTGTTGATGTTTTCTAGAAGCGTTCTTGCTGCTTCGAGCAGGGACTGCGCGTCGTTTTGCTTTGCTGTTTTCGCCGTTGGTATTAGATATCCATCATCGAACAAGAACTCAAAGCGCTCACCGTCCATATCAATCGCGAAACCCTTTGGGTAATCATAGTCACAGTTGGCGAGAATGCTTGGCCGTTCAGATGGTGTGTTTTCGATAAGGCCAGCCTCGTTCAGAACGAAGTTGGTTATGTCTTGGTGCGAGCGGAGCTGGTCGATGGCTTTGTTTGTCCCTAAAACGGCTATGGGTACCTGAACCTGTTCATCATTTAGTTTGCTGGCATGCCCCACACCACCCTCAGAGAAAAACTCTTCGCCGTGATCAGAGGTCACGACAACAATTGTGGGCCTGCCTTCTGACGTGTTTTCAACTGCGGCAAGAATTTTGCCCAGTTGATCGTCGAAACGGCGGATTGCCAGATAGTATCTTTCCAAATTGCTTGCATTGGTATCTGTCAGGTTGTCGCTATAGGGAAAATGGGTGCCTGCGAGAAAGGTCAGGTGCAAGTTGGGAGTATCGCTGTCCTGCCATGATCGGATCAGGTTAATTGTTTGGTCCACAGCCTCAATGTCGTTCTCGAGTGGGTCTTCACCTTCTGCGATCCAGCGGGCTGTTTCAGAAGGCAGAAGAATTTCTGATAGGTCGTACCAGTCTAGTGATAGGGACTCGGCGGTAGACGTTTGGTATCCCGCGCGCCCTAGAATGGGGAATAGTCCAAGTGGGCGTTTGGTACGTCGTGCAGCGCCATAGTGCACAGGAAGTTCCCCGGTAAACAGCGTGAACATGGAAAAGTGTGTGCAGTTCGAGACACTGTAATAATCCAGTTTCAATTGTTCAGTTGCACTCGATAAATTGGAGGCAAGTGACGGGTTTTCCCTAATGTCCTTCGAGCGCAGGCTATCTGTAATTACAAACAGAATATTGGGGGCTTTTGAGAGGTCCAGATTTCCCAGGTTCTTCGTTGATGCTAAAGCGGCTTCCGGCTCTTCTACCTGCGACTCGGCGAAAGGGTTTTTCCCTCTGTCTTTAAACACATAGCCGAGAAGTTTGTTGGTCTGATACGGGTGAGGCGCCCAGAAGAAGGGTAGGGTACGTCGAGCTTCCAGAAGCTGTGCCGCCCCATTGTAATATCCAACCGCATAATATAGTTGGGTAGCTGTGAACAAGCCAACGGCTGCAACGGCGAGATGTTTTAGGTTTAACCTGAAGTGCCATTTTTGTGACTTTGTACTTGCGAACCAGAATGCGCCCGCCACCAGCAGTATGCCAAACATCACGATTGGCGTGGATATCCCTATCTGGCTGCTGCTGCCCGGCTGCAACAACAGGCTGAATACAAACCAGTTGATATGCAGGGTCGTGAAAAACTGGATCAAAATCTCTGCCATTAACAGCAAGCCCAGCAGCGAGAACAGTAGCCGTGCTGCGACTGCGTTTAGATGACGCGCAGCGGTTAGAATTAGCATAGCAGCAGCAATAAGCCAGGAAGCATGCAATACAGAAAGAAAGACGCCGCCTTCAACGAACATGGCACGTGCGCTGGCTACCAAGATGAGTAGAATTATAAAGGCGCTATCTATCTGCCCCAGTTTAGCCCCGGCGCTTTTGCTGTTCGTCAAAAGCTTACCCTTTCGCTTCCTCTTGCAGTTTCGCAACGGCCTCCAGGTCGCCATGTAACTTCCGTCCCGCTTGCCAGAAAAGATACCCCTTTATGAGTGCGACACTAGCGCCAACCGTAAGGGCCAGGCGCAAGCCATCACTGCCTGTTATGCTACTGAACAAATCGCTCATGGCTCCTACAACCAGCGGGCCGCCGCCAAGGCCAATCATATTTAGCACAAAGAACAGAACTGCGGATGTCATCGCCCGCATGCGCGGGTCTACCAGACGGTGCGCGACCGCAATAGATGGCCCGAGATACAGTGTGCCCAGAATCGCAAAGACAAAATAGGCCCAAAGCATTGGAACAGTATCGTTGGTGTTGAAGACATAGATGCCAATCGGAATGGCAAGAACGGCAGTGATCCCTGGTAGCCATAGATACCAGCGAGGGTCATCTTTACCATACTTATCTGTCAGATACCCGCCGAGAAACGTGCCAATAATGCCGCCGCCGCCGCCTGTTATGCCGAGCAGGAACCCAATCTCTGTAAGAGGTATGTCATGGTACCGAACCATGTAGCTGGGCATGAAGTTGGTTGTGCCGTAGCTAACAAAAGCCGACATTGCGCAACCAAGTGCAAAAAGAGGGAAGGACTTGAGCGCACTCAGGCGACTAATAGTCTCGCTAAATGTTGGTGCTTTCTCTGCGGTGTCCGAAAGTTCCCGCTTTGGCTCGCGTACGGTTAGATACAAGATAGCAGCCAGAAGCACACCCGGTGCGCCTACGATCAGAAAGGTAGTGCGCCAGCCATATTGTTCACCAAAATACCCACCAACGGAATAGCCAATCACGACGCCCAGGTAGAGACCGGCGGAATATATCGCCAAGGCTGTCGCTCTTTTTTTGGCTGGAAACATGTCAGAGATCATAGAGTGTGCAGGTGGGCTGCCTCCGGCTTCACCTACGCCAACCCCCATACGTGCAAGCAGTAGCTGAATGAAATTTTGAGTATAACCACAAACAATTGTCATGCCGCTCCACACCGTGAGCGCAATTGAGATGATATTTCGTCGATTGCTCGAATCAGCCAGTCGGGCGATTGGAATGCCAAGAACAGTATAAAGAAAAGCGAATGCGATGCCTGACAGCAGGCCAAGCTGTGTATCGCTCAAGTCCAGTTCCGCTTTGATTAGCGGCTGCAGGATGACCAGAATTTGCCGATCGATGAAATTGAAGGCGTAAACAATTGTCAGGATAGCCAAAGCATAATATTTGGCATTTTGGCTCATATCGTCACTGTCCAGTGAAGCTTTTCTGTCGATCATAAACTCTCCCCGTTTTTCACGGTATGTCCGCTTGCCTCTCCCCAAGGCTGATAATGACGATAGACTGCCGCGCCTCAATTACAAGGGAATAGCGGCAAGTGGCCAGGTCAGTGTTTTTTGTTCTTGTAGCGTTAGTGGTCGTCCGGCTGGCCGTCACCAAGGCGGTTAAGCAGCAGCACCGGCACCAGTCCAACCAGTACAATGGTGAGAGCGGCTGTAGACGCTTCCGCGAGCCGTTCATCGCTAGCCAGCCTGTATACGCGGGTTGCAAGGGTTTCAAAGTTGAAAGGTCGCAAGATCAAAGTTGCTGGCAGCTCCCGCATCACGTCAACAAATACTAGCAAGGTCGCGATTGCCAAACTTGGCCTGAGGAGCGGTATGTGAATACGGCGAACAACTTGACGGGGGTTTGCGCCAAGGCTGCGTGCAGCGGCATCCATGGAAGGCGAGATGCTTTGCAGGCCGCCGCTAACTGTGTTGAAGGAGACGGTCAGGAAACGAATGATATAGGCGTAAATGAGTAAAACGACCGTGCCTGTCAAAACAAGGCCACCAGTCCAGCCAAAGTGTTCTGCCAGGTAACCTGTCAGCAGGCGATCATATTCTGCCGTTGGGCCAAGCAGGCCAATTGCAAGCAAAAGCCCAGGCAATGCATACCCCAGTGTTGAAATGCGGATGGCAGCTTTGGTGGTGCGGCTACCGCTAAGGCGCTGTGTGTAAGCGAGCAACAAAGCGAAAACAGTTGCCAAGACTGCAGCAACGACGGAAACACTGACACTATTTACAACATAGCCCGAGAAGCTTCTGCCAAGCAGTTGGTCGCCACCCGTGATGGAATAGACGAGCAGGCTTGCCACAGGAATGAGAAAGCCAAACATTACGGGTGCGAAACAAGTGATGGCGGCTAAAATCCTTTTGCCGCCAGCCAGTTTAATGCGGGTTATTTTCCCGTGCCCTGTACCGCTATCAAAGCGCCCCTTCCGGCTCAGGCTTTCAAAGCCCACAAGCGCAAAAACAAACACCAGCATCACGGCTGCCAGTTTCATGGCTGCGACTTTTTCTCCCATGGCGATCCAGGTGCGGAATATGCCGGTGCTGAAGGTTGGGATGGAGAAATAGTCAACAACTCCGAAGTCGGCCAGTGTTTCCATCAGGACAAGGGCAAGCCCGCCTGCAATCGCGGGGCGAGCGGCAGGAAGGGCCACTTTCATGAAAGCGCTGAAGGGTGACTTGCCGAGTGAACGCGCTGCTTCAAAAAATACACCCGCTCTGGCTGTAAATGCGGCTCTTGCCAATAAATAGACATATGGATAGAGAACGAGGCTCAGCAGCAGGGCTGCGCCTGTCAGGCTTCTAACGGTTGGGAACCAATAGTCACCCGCTGACAGCGAGAAGGTTTCGCGGAGCCAACTTTGGACCGGGCCGGAAAAATCCAGTAAGTCAGTGTAGAGATACGCGACAACATAAGCTGGAGCCGCCAGAGGCAAAACAAGAAGCCAGCTCAGGGTTTTCCGGCCAGGAAATTCAGTTGCAGCAATCAACCATGCTGTAGGAATACCCAGAAGCGAGGCAAAAACGGCAACCAAACCCATCAAAGATAGTGAATTTAGTATATAATCAGGCAGAGTTGTGCTGCGCAGGTGTGCCCAGGTTTCGCCGCCGGGAACAAATAAATAATACAACAGAACAAGAATGGGCAAGGCCACCAGAAAGCTGATGACGGTGGAGGCAGCTGTCCACCCCATATGACTTTGCCCGGAAGAAGTGATGTTTGTTAAGTCCCGCAAGAATGCTTCCTTGATAAATCGCTTTATCGTCTATTGTTTGCCGCCGCGTTTCTGTTTATCAAAATACTCAAGCTTGGCAACGTTTGTTGCTCCTTCATCTCTAGCACACGAAAGATGGCTGTCCTATGGGCCTTGAGTTCAAAAATATCTCGCACGCTTACGGCTCCAACGGCGTGTTGAAGGGGATCAATCTTGTTGCCGAAAGAGGAGAGGTGACCTGTCTTGTAGGGCCATCAGGGTGTGGGAAAACAACACTTTTGAAGCTTGCCGCTGGTTTATTGTCTGTTCAGCGGGGACGTGTCACGCTTGATGGTCAGGATTTAGCGACCAGCGAAATGAGCTTGCCACCGGAAAACCGTCCCGTAGGGCTTGTTTTTCAGGAGGGAGCGCTTTTCCCGCATATGACTGTAGCCGACAATATCGCCTTTGGACTTTCAGCTTCTGCCGCTGAGAAAAAAGCACGCGTTGCTGAATTGCTGGGAAAGATTGGTCTAGATGAATTTGGGGCGCGGTACCCCCATACGCTCTCAGGTGGACAACAACAGCGGATAGCTCTTGCTCGAGCTTTGGCGCCGTCACCGGCAGTTCTTTTGCTTGATGAACCTTTTGCCAATATTGATAGCCAGTTGCGCCGCAATTTGCGTGAAGAAACACGGCGTATGTTAAGAGAGAGCGGTGCCGTCGCTATCCTTGTGACCCACGACCCGGACGAAGCGCTGGAGATGGGCGACAAGATTGCAGTCCTGGACGCTGGTGAAATTATTCAATGCGATGTGCCGCAAGCTCTGTTCGATCGACCGGCCGATGCGGATGTGGCCCAAACGTTTGGTCACGGCCAATCCCTCATGGCTAATGTTACACCGAGCGAGGCGATTGAAACGGGCTTTGGAGTCTGGGACGCGGACTGTTTGACCTCGGATTGCTCGCTAAACGGGGCTGTGGAACTGGTTGCGCGGCAGGACAGTTTTGATCTGTCTGATGGTGGTGACAATATGGTTGTCGATATTCGGCACGCAGGAAAACAACAGCTGGTATTTGTAGAAGGTCACAACGGAGATTATCTGCGAGTAGAGGTGTTGCGAGACCAAACTCTGCACGTTGGAGGCAAGGTTTCCGTGTCTCCACTAGCTGATACTATCCATTGGTATCCAGAAAAGAGCTAATCGCGTATTTTGCAGTTGATAATTATTCGCAAATAAGTGTATTTGATCATCAATGATCATTTGGCTACAGCCACCAACGATGAAAGCGAGAAAAATATGTTCAAAAAAATGATGCTAACCGTCACTAGCGCGATTGCTCTTGCTGCCTGTGGCCAATCGGACGGCGAAACTCAGTCCGACAATCAAGCGGCCCCCGTTGAAGTTACCGGTGAGGTCAATGTTTACTCTTCGCGCCACTATGATACCGACCTTGCACTGTATGATGATTTTACCGCCGCAACGGGCATTGAAGTAAACCTTATTGAGGCCGGGGCTGACGCTCTCATTGAGCGGATCAAAAGCGAAGGTGAATATAGTCCGGCAGACGTTCTGATTACTGTAGATGCCGGACGGCTGTGGCGTGCGGAAGAGGCTGGCATCTTGGACAATATTCAGTCTGACATTCTGGACGAGCGCGTGCCGGAAAATTTGCGTCATCCGGACGGCCTGTGGTTTGGCCTTTCCAAACGGGCGCGGGTTATCATCTATAATAAAGCGGCGGGCAAGCCCGGACATCTGGACACCTATGCCGATCTGGCCCACCCGTCCAACAAGGGCAAAGTGTGTATTCGTTCTTCGTCGAATATCTATAATATCTCTTTGATGGCTGGTATCGTGAGCCATGAGGGTGCAGACGGCGCGGAAAATTGGGCTAAAGGTGTGGTTGATAACTTTGCCCGTACGCCGCAAAGCAATGACACAGGCCAAATTGAAGCGGTCGCGAGTGGTGAATGCGGTATTGCCCTGATCAACACCTATTATCTGGCGCGTTATGCGGCGTCATCAAACCCGGATACCAAGGCGATTGCCGATGCGGTGGGGATTGTGTTTCCTGACCAAGAGGGGCGTGGCACCCATGTCAATATCAGTGGTGCAGGTGTTGTGAAGAGCGCACCCAACAAGGAAAACGCCATCCGTTTTATCGAGTATCTGACGGAAGCAAAAGCGCAGGAATATCTTGCGAACGGCAATAACGAATATCCCGTAGTGCCGGGTGTTGCGCCAGCCGCGGTTGTTGTTTCGCTCGGCTCCTTCAAGGAAGACGAGCTGAACGCTGCTATGCTCGGTCAAAATCAGGCAGAAGCGGTTCGTGTGTTTGATCGCGCTGGCTGGCAATAAGCCGCGAGATTGTTAGCAAACACATAGAGATGATTTTTGGGGGCCGTTCTGCACTTTGTAGAGAGGCCCCTTTGTTATAGCTCTGCCCACATTCTCAGTAGATTGGAAATGCTCTTGTCCAGCGTAAGTAACTCCGCCGACTGTCCGGGCAGCTTGCCCTTAAGCTCGGCGCGCAGGTTTTCCAGGTCAAACAGCAATTCACGCTGTCCGGCATCGCGTACCATGCTCTCAATCCAGCCAACGCACGCAAGGCGTGTCCCTTTGGTGACCGGGGCAACCTGATGGATGCTGGTTGACGGATAAAGCACAAGATCACCCGCCGCAGGTTTCAGTGTTTGCACGGCGCCTGGAAGATCAATCGTCAGTTCGCCGCCCTCATAATCTGCTGGGTCGGATAAAAACAAAGTAAACGACAAATCGGATCGTAACCGATTGCTGCCGCTGCCCATGATCGCATTGTCAGTATGGAAGCCATAGCCACCTGCCTCAACCGTTTTGCTGATAAGCAGCCGGGAGAAGCGATTAGGGCGTGCAGCAACCTTGATAACGGGGTGGTTTTTGATCACCATCATCAGGCTATCGTGCAGTCTGGCACCTTTGCCTGTTTTCAGGTCTGCTTGCTCATTTTTCTTGGCTTTTCTTGCCCGACCACCGGCTGTTGCACCCCCATCATCCCATTTCAGGGTTTTCAGGGTGTCATGTGTGTCGTCAAGAGTTTGGCGATCAAGAACTTCGGCAAGTGTTAAAAGCATTGGGGGCCTGTTGAGAATCGTTTGCAACTATCGTTGGTGAATTGTATAAGCAAGTGAAACGATCTTCCAAGAGGATTACAGAAACATGGAAATAAAAATCAAACGGTTGACTGGCCTCGGCCTTTCTGCGGCACTTCTCGGCACGACAGCTCTTGCGGGTTGTAGCTCGGGCGAAAATGGTGAAGGCGGCGAGCACGGCGAAAACTCTGAACAGCCTGTTGCTGAGCAAGTTGTTGGGGGCGAGCACGGAGAAGGTGAAGCTGGCGAGGGCGAGTCTGGCGAAGGCGAGTCTGGCGAAGGCGAGTCTGGTGAAGGCGAGCAGGGAGAAGGTGAATCTGGCGAGGGCGAGTCTGGTGAAGGCGAGCAGGGAGAAGGTGAATCTGGCGAGGGCGAGTCTGGTGAAGGCGAGCACGGAGAGGGTGAAACTGGCGAGGCTGAGTCTGGCGAAGGCGAATCCGGCGAAGGTGAAGGTGGTGAAGGGGAGGGCGGCGAAGCTGGCCACTCCATGGACACCTTGGCTATCGAAAAACGTCTGGCCTTTATGTCCGGTCATGTGAAGGCGGGTATCAGCCTGTACCGTGCTGGTGAACCAGCCATGGGCGCGCCTCACCTGCTGCATCCTGTTTCCGAAACCCATCAGGCAGAACGCGCTGGGCTTGATGCGCTCGGGTTTGATGCCTCTATCTTTGAAGCGGTGTCCGCGGCTTTGGACGCAGGTAAACCTGTCGCAGAAATAGAACCACAACTTGCTGCGGCTGAAGCTAACCTCGAGGCTGTAGCTGGAAAAGCTGGTGGCGATGCGGCGGATATCATCACTTATCTTATGGGCGTGATTGTCGAGGAATATACGATTGCGATCACGGATGGACAGGTTACTGATCCGGGTGAATACCAGGACGCTTGGGGGTTTGCACAAGTTGCGAAGAACCGTGCGGCTGATCTTCCGGACGCAACGCGTGACGCGGTTATCGCTGAAATTGATGCCTTGATCGCGCTGTGGCCTGCGGCACCAATACCGCCGGCAGACCCGGCGCCTGTGGGGCAGGTTGTGGCTCAGACCTCCAGAGTACTGCTGCGCCTGTAAATCTCGGGTTTGTTCAAAAAATGGCCAGTGCGTTATGCACTGGCCAAGTTGCGAGGAATTGGGAGTTAGTCGTTAGTTAGCTGCCCAGCATAGCGCCAAGCATCCACTGTGCTTTTTCATGCACCGTTAGTCTGTCCGTGAGCAAACCGGCTGTTACGTCGTCGCCCGCTTCGGCGGCTTGAGCAATCAAGGGACGAATGCGACCTGCAACTTGTTCGTGCCCGTTTTGCAGACTGCGCACCATTGCTTCGGCACTCGCATTTTCGTCACCATCTGCAATAGAACCTAAAGCCATATACTGCTGCATGGTTGCCGGTGCTTTGTGGCCAAGTGCCCGGATACGTTCGGCGATTTCGTCAAGTGCCGGTGCAATTTCCAGATACTGTTCTTCGGTCAAGGCATGTACTGGCTGAAACAGAGGCCCGGTCACGTTCCAATGCACATTCAGAGTAGCTACATAAAGCTGAAAAGTTTCAGCCAGAACTGGTTTCAGTGTTTCAGCTATTTGATCTTTAAGAGACTGGTTAAATTCTTTAGGCATCGTTCATCCTCCTGTTCAACATGAACAAGATATGGTGGCGATTGATGACTTTTGAAATTAATTAAAATCTATATATTAATCGTTTATTTCGATTAATATTACCCCTCCCGCTGTTCTTTACGCCATAGATACCAGCTATAGGCGACGGGGATGAAAGCAGTAGGTAAAACAGTTCCCAGCATGAAGGCTGTCATATAAACCTGATCCAGCAACAGAACTCCTGCCACTTGCAAAAGCCCCATGGCAACAAACAGTTTTCCACCCAACCGATGCGT
This sequence comes from Kordiimonas sp., assembly GCA_965199355.1. Taxonomy (GTDB): domain Bacteria; phylum Pseudomonadota; class Alphaproteobacteria; order Sphingomonadales; family Kordiimonadaceae; genus Kordiimonas. The sequence goes on along the minus strand of CBDARB010000015.1, from coordinate 24,241 downwards.
TTTTTGCCAAACTGCTTCGCTGGATAGCGTCCATGGGGTCCGGATGCCGACAAAAAAACTGGATTTCAGTTTTCCCAGATAATTGCCAATAACCGCAAACATAACACCCACGCCAATAAATATTGCTTTTGGGCCGATAAGGCCGATCGAAAACACTTGGTCAATTATCATCAATTGGACCACCAATAGTAGTGCAGCGACGGATGTCGCGACAGCACTAATGGCTTTCCCGGAAGACTCGAGGTTTTTGGCGCGCGGGTCGATAAACCGCAGGGCATATATAAAACCCAACGAAATTAACTGTATGATCGGCAGCAAGAAAAAACCTACAAGTGGTGAACTATAACCATCTACCTCGCCTTCGGCGTTCCAATGCGTGGGGATTTGCGTATCAGGTTCAACCAGAAAATAAGCTACTATGCCTGCGATGACTGTCACGATAGTGATTTCCCAAGCGCTCCTAAGCTTCAGCTTCATGTTCTTCCCCCTTAATGTTGGTTTCGTTGCGAGCAAGCAGGTCAACGATCGCAGACAAGAGTTCCTCAACAACGCTTACGTTCAGGCTGTACGTTATCGTTGTGCCGTCACGTTCTGTCGTGACAAGTTCTGCGGCCTTCAGGACATTGAAGTGGCCTGACAGTGTTGATTTTCTTACTGTCAACTGGTCTGCAATTTCTCCCGCTGTCATGTCCCGGGTCTTGAGCAACGATAGAATTTTCCGTCTCGTAGGCGACGATAAAGCGTTGAATGTATCTGACATTTTGATTGTTTCATTATTTCGCTAATTAACGAAATAAGAAGTGACGAACTGTTTGTCAAGGCCGGGAAGGTCAGATTGCTTTGAGGGTGATCGCGCCAGCCGCAATCATACCTATTCCCAACAGTCTGGTAGGTGTCATTTGTTCTCGCAGTATGAAAGTGCCGATGGCGGCAGCGAAGATGATGCTTAGCTCTCTGAGAGCTGCGATTTCAGCAAGTGGCCCCAAACTGAATGCAAACAAGGCGATCATGAAGCCGCCGTAAGCGACCAGTGTCATAACGGTAGCCTTGGGCCAAATGCGAATCATGCGAGCGCTGAACGCTCTTCCATTTTGATAATATAGAAAACCCAACATGAAAGGCATGATGGCGATATTTGACCATAGCCCGAACGTGAGAGGGTGCATTGTTCTCACCGCACTGCCATCTATCAATGTGTAGATGCCGATAAAAGTGCCGGCAAAGCCAGCCCAAAGAAGGGTTTTGACCGGGTTATGAAAGCCATGCCTTGCACCGGCAAGACCAGCGATCATTGCCCCTGCGGTCACGGCCAGTATGGCGACCACATCGGTTGATGTAATGTTTTCCGAAAGCAGGGAGAAAGCAACAAGGGTTACAACCAGCGGGCCAATGCCCCGCGCGATCGGGTAAACCAGCGAATAGTCCGCCACTGCCATCATGCGGGCAATGCTTAGCTGGTAAACAAAATGGATAATGCAGGAAACGAGAATCCACAACCAACCCTCGGTAGACGGTGGCGCGATAAAACCCAAAAACGGCAGGGACACGAGTGCCCCTGCAATATTTAAAACACCAATGGCGGCCTGCCGGTCTTCAAAGGACTTGAGAAAGGCATTCCAGCTTGCATGCAGAAAGGCCGAGATGACAATCAGCAAAGTGGCGAGCGAATTGTCATCCATTGTGTGCTTACTTCAATTTTGAACACGCATCCTGAATGCGAGTGCAGGCTTCTGTCAGGGCTTCGGTTGAGGTTGCATAAGAAACCCGGAAATGAGGGCTAAGGCCAAAGGCTTCGCCGTGAACCGCAGCAACGCCGTAGTCTTCCAGCATATAGGTGACAAAATCTTCGTCCGTGTTAATGACCTTGCCGCCCGGTGTGCTTTTGCCGATGCAGCCTGCAACGGATGGATAGACATAAAAGGCACCTTCCGGTACCGGGCAGGTGATGCCATCTGCCGCATTCAGCATATCTACCACCAGGTCGCGACGCCCCTGGAAAACGGCAGCTCGTTCCGCGAGGAAGTCCTGCGTCCCGGTAAGGGCCGCAACTGTTGCAGCCTGACTGATTGAGCATGGATTAGACGTGCTTTGTGATTGCACTTTTGCCATGGCTTTAATCAGCGCAGCATCACCGCCTGCATAGCCAATCCGCCAGCCCGTCATTGCATAAGCTTTTGCCACGCCGTTCATGGTAAGCACACGGTGAGCAATCTCTGGCACGACCTGAGCGAATGTTTTGAAGGTAAAGCCTTCGTACACCACATGCTCATATATATCATCCGCAAACACCCACACATGCTCATGGCGCTTCAGGACCTCGCCCAAGGCTCGGGTTTCGGCCTCGGTGTATGCTGCGCCTGACGGGTTTGATGGCGAGTTAAAAATGAGCCACTTGGTTTTTGGTGTAATTGCCGCTTCCAGCATTTCTGGCGTCATCTTGAAGCCGGAATCAATACTGGCGTTAACAAAAACGGGGGTGCCGCCTGCCAGAAGCGTAATGTCGGGATAGCTGACCCAGTATGGTGTTGGGATGATCACCTCATCGCCGGGGTTCAGGGTCGCCATCATCGCGTTATAGATGGTGTGCTTGCCGCCGCTGTTAACCGTGATCTGATTGGCCTCAAATGATAGGCCGTTCTCGCGCTTGAATTTTTCAATAACGGCGGCTTTACAAGCGGGTGTGCCGTCAACTTTTGTGTATTTGGTGTCGCCAGCGCGAATGGCGTCCATCGCTGCTTCTTTAATGTGGTCTGGTGTGTCGAAATCTGGCTCGCCAGCACCAAGGCCAATAACATCTTTACCGGCAGCTTTCAGTTCTGCCGCTTTTGCCGTAACGGCCATGGTGGGAGAAGGTTTGATCCGGTCCAGGCTGTTGGAGAGAAAAGTCATGGGGAGTGTCCTGCAATAAGGGTGATAACAGCAAAAATACGCGTCACATTAGGCCCGTGTGCCCGGCATATCAATGCTTTCCTGTGCGAAGAATACAGAAAGGCATGCTGATGGTTTTGGGGAGAGAGAACCATTGCACCAGCATGCCGTCTGTGAAGCCTGATAATGGGAGGTTCAGGCTTTGGGAAGATACTTAAAAGTCAATAGGTTTGATCGAATAGGCGCCTCCTTAAAAGCTTGCGGACAACATACCAATGACACCGGCGTCCCCTGCAGAGGTACCGGCATTGGCTGTGTCGATGTAATTGACTGAGAGAGAGAACTGTTTGAAGGAATAGTTCAGGCCGAGAAGCCAGTCCCATTTCTTGTTGCCAAATGCGCCGTTTTCATACGCGATATTCGCGGAGACGGAGTAGGGTGTGTCTTTGATTGGTGTGCTGGTGGCAAGATACACATAGATATTGTCTTGATTGCCTGTGCCGTCCTGGTCAAAGGCATAATTTGTGCCCAGCGTCCAGCTGATTGTATCCAATGTGCCGCCAACTGATCCGTATACTTCGTAATAATCTGTGTTGTCGGTTGCGCCGGGGTATGTGTAGGCGAGAAAGCCAACATTGGTGCTCAGGTTGCCAATGGTGGTTGCGTAACCGCCATAGATATCAAGTTCCAGCTCGGACCCGTTAAACTGAGAGATCGATGACCCCCAGGTGCTCAGATAAAAGCCACTTTCATGGTTTACGTTGAAGCCACCCTGTATGGCCGCGTCTTTATCCGATAGGGAAAGACCGCGAAAGCGGTAGTCCGTCACAAGGGCTGCGCTGCCGCTGAACGAAAAGGCGCTTGCGTCCTGTGCGCTGGCCGCTGAGCCGCTGAAAAGGGAGGCCAAAATCGTGCCGCCGAGTAAAAGGCTGCATCTTGCTCCCGTTGATGAGAATGTTTTCATTAATTCCTCCAGAGTATATCGGCTCTTTATAATTTTCGGCCTGTGGGCCTATAAATAGCAAGCGGTGTGCCAGACTCGGGGAATTTTTAAAGTATTGAAATTAACAATAAAAAATGAAAATTTTCATTTTAGGTCAACAATGCTGTGTTATATATGTATACAAAATAATCAGTGGCTAATAATTAACCATTCATTATTTACCTGACGAGGAGAGCGCTCTCAATCCGACGGGTTGGAGAATGGGTAAGGATGGGGCTTCTGATATAGCGTTCTCTAGAGCGGTGTGCCTTCGCGTTTCAAAAGCTCGTCCAGCAACTCCCGCCGCAGAATGCCATTTGTATCGCCGCCACCGTATACCGCGCCACCCGATGAATAGCTTGTTCCAAAGTTAATAGCTGCTGTCACGGTTTGCGCAGTACCCGACAGCAGGTCACGCTCGGTCAGGCTTCCAAGCGGGTGAATAAAAACGCTCCAAACCAGATTTTGCGCAATTGCATAGCGGGCATCGAGTGCGGCATCAAAGTTTGCTTGAAGCATGCGTTCATGCATGCCGGGCTTCAGTGCGCTGATTTGTGCTACCGGGCTCATGACGCGCATTCTGTCGGCGGCAGGGTCTGTAACCAGAAAAACTGGTCGTTCGGCAAGTGTGAAGCGCCATGTGTTGTTCTCGCGAGTTGCTTCAGGGTCAATCCGTTTAACAATCGCTTCCAGGTGCTCCAAACTCATATTGGCCTTGGGCGGTGTCGGGGCTTCACTATCTGGCGGTGTTTCTGTGCTTGGGGGCGTTGCGTCCTGCAATGACCATGCGGTAGCCGTAATTATGGATGTTGCGAGCGCTATGCTAGCAAGCTTCATGATTATTCCGGATTTTAGCATGCCGCTTCCCCTTGTTTGTTCTCAGGCTACTATTGGGAAGGTAAAGCTGCCGAAAGTAAACTGAAGCTCTTTCACGTCCGTGTGAAAAAAGAAAAACAGAAACACGCGCCATAAATCTGTCTTGTAAACAAACCATGAACATCTATTATGTTTTGGTCTTATCAGGATAGCCCTCATGACCGAACCTAATTTGCCAGATCAGCCTGTTAACAGCCCATTTGTACCGCACCGTCCGGCACGGCCCGAAAAGTCTGAAGGAGGCGTAAGTTTTGAGGTTGTGTCAGATTTTAGTCCGTCGGGTGATCAGCCCACAGCGATTGCAGAGCTGGTGGCGGGGATCAAATCTCAGGAGCAGGATCAGGTGCTGCTTGGGGTAACTGGGTCCGGCAAAACCTATACCATGGCCAAAATTATTGAAGCGACGCAGCGGCCTGCGCTGATTATGGCGCCAAACAAGACACTGGCTGCCCAGCTTTACGGCGAGTTTAAGGCTTTCTTTCCCAAGAATTCGGTCGAGTATTTTGTTTCCTATTACGACTATTATCAGCCCGAAGCCTATGTGCCGCGAACCGATACGTTTGTTGAGAAGGAAGCGTCAATCAATGAACAGATTGACCGCATGCGCCACTCGGCAACACGAGCGATCCTAGAGCGTGATGATGTGATCATCGTCGCTTCCGTGTCCTGTATCTATGGTATTGGCAGTGTTGAAACATATACAGCCATGACCTTTGCTCTACGCGCAGGGCAAGAGGTTGATAACCGCGAACTACTGCGGCGGCTGGTTGCCATGCAATATACAAGGAACGATCAGGCTTTCCAGCGCGGTACCTTTAGGGTTCGCGGTGATGTGATCGATATTTTCCCTAGTCACCTTGAAGACCGCGCTTGGCGTTTGATGATGTTCGGCGACGAGATAGAAGATATTGTTGAGTTTGACCCCTTAACTGGCGAAAAAATCCGCACGCTTGATGGCGTGAAGATTTATGCGAACAGTCACTATGTGACGCCGCGCCCAACGCTTGATCAGGCCGTAAAAAAGATCAAGCACGAGCTTACTGGCCGATTGAAAGAATATGAGGATATGAACCGTATCCTTGAGTTGCAGCGGCTGGAACAGCGCACGCGATTTGATCTGGAAATGATGGAAGCAACAGGTAGTTGCGCCGGTATTGAGAACTACTCCCGTTATCTGACGGGGCGCAACCCCGGGGAGCCGCCGCCAACACTGTTTGAATACCTGCCAGACAACGCTCTTCTGTTCGTTGATGAAAGCCACGTAAGTGTCAATCAGGTTGGAGGAATGAGCCGAGGAGACTTTAAGCGTAAATCAACGCTGTCTGACTATGGTTTCCGGCTTCCCAGTTGCCTTGATAACCGCCCGCTTAAGTTCGAAGAATGGAACGGAATGCGGCCACAAACAGTTTATGTTTCAGCGACCCCCGGCGACTGGGAGCTGGAACAAACGGGCGGTGTTTTCGCTGAACAGGTGATCAGGCCAACGGGGTTGGTGGACCCGGTGATCGATATTAGGCCTGTTGAAAGTCAGGTTGATGATCTGATGCATGAAGCACATGCGATGGCCGAGAAGGGCCTGCGTGTTCTCGTGACCACGCTGACCAAACGTATGGCGGAAGATCTGACAGAGTATCTGCACGAAAATGGTGTGAAGGTGCGTTACATGCACTCCGATATCGACACGCTTGAGCGTATCGAGATTATTCGGGATTTAAGGCTTGGGGTCTTTGACGTTCTGGTGGGTATTAACCTGCTTCGCGAGGGCCTTGATATCCCGGAGTGTGGGCTTGTGGCCATTCTGGATGCGGACAAAGAGGGTTTCTTACGCTCGGAGCGTTCGCTGGTGCAAACTATTGGTCGGGCGGCACGGAACGCGGAAGGCCGCGTGATCCTGTATGCAGATAGCATAACGGGTTCGATGAAACGGGCGATTGATGAAACCAACCGCCGCCGCGAGAAGCAGCTCACTTACAACGAAGAACATAACATCACGCCCAAAACGGTTGCGAAGAACGTTAGCGATATCATGGAGCATGTGACTTCTGGTGATCATGTAACCGTTGATATCGGAGATGACGCCAAACATTTGGTTGGCTCCAACCTCAAGAAGCATATCGAAGACCTATCCAAAAAAATGCGGGAAGCTGCTGAAAATCTAGAATTTGAAGAAGCCGCCAGACTGCGAGACGAAGTGCGCCGGTTGGAAGCTGGTGAGCTTGGTATTGAAGACCCAACCGCCCGACCCAAAGGTAGGGCAACCGGAGGGAAACCCGGTACGCGAACCAAGAAAGCCAAAAGCCACAGGAAGATGTATTAGGCATTATGCTGGAAAGTGACCAGACACCCTTTAGACCGACGGTAGCTGACCTTATGCTTGAATGGGTATCTGCTCTGGTTGAGGATAACCCTGACCGTATCCCGCTTCTTGGCGTCAGCGGCGCGCAGGGAATTGGTAAAACCACCTCGCTTGCGACAGTGCGCGAAAGTGAGGGTCTGAAAGTGGCGATTTTGTCGTTGGACGACTTTTATCTGTCAAAACCTGACCGCTTGCAGCTCGCGGAACAGGTTCACCCACTTTGCGAAACGCGTGGTGCGCCGGGTACGCATGATCTCGATCTGATGAAAGAGACAATTGGCAAGCTTCGCATGAATGGCCCTGACCACCTGGTAAACTGGCCGCGCTTTGACAAGGCGATTGATGACAGAGGTGAGGAAGCTTCGGAAAATGCCTTCGAAGGGATGCCAGACGCCATTTTGGTTGAGGGTTGGCTTGTCGGTGCTGTTGTTAGTGATAAGCTGCTGGACCCTACGCCAATAAATGAACTGGAAACCAACCACGACCCGGTGTGCGTGGACACTTTAGTTGGGACAATTGGACACATCGGTCTGGACTAGAAATCATATGGGTTTCTACACGCATGAGGCGAAGTTATTGGAACAGGTCAGGCGACCTTTACCGCGAGTTTGCCACCATGATTGAGGCAAGCAAGGCGCAGCGGCAGCTGGCCGGTAGCCTATGCAAACCGCAAGGGTCGTCCCCTCCGCACGTCTGACAAGCGGTTCGATCAGCTTATCTCAAAGCATCGCTTCTGGACGGAGAAACGCTTTGGTACCATGAAACGGCCCTTCGGCCTACACCGTACCCGCTTCTTTGGACTGGACAAAATCCATACCCAACTGACCATGGCTGTGATCGGGCAGAATTCGCTAAAGGCCACACACAAGATTACCTTCAACCCGCAGACACCGGTCACCGCATAAACCAGACAGACAAAAACCTGTGCCCGCTGATGGCGGCAGCCCCAACGTCCGCTGTTGCGCTTCAGTTCGCACCTGATCGTTGAAGGCGACTGCCCCAGTTGGCGGGCGACCCGTAGCGTCGACAAACCACTTTTCTTGAGCGCGTATATCTGGCATCCTTCAGCGTGGGTCAGGTGGCGGTAGCTTTTGGACATGACAGTCGTTCCCGTTTTTAACCGGAACCGTTACCACCGCTCGCCCCAACGCTGTATCAATTTCACGAAACGCTGCGATATAACTCTATACCCAACCGCTGCACTTCAGACTGGAAGTGGGGATTCTAATAAGCGGGATCAGGCCAAATTATGTAGAGGTCTTTAATAAATAACCAAACGGAGATCGCTGTCGAACTCAGAATGTCATTCGAGCTAGATGCCGATTAAAAGTATCTTGTTTTTTTGTGGTTAAGGAGCAAAAATTCAAGAATGATAGAGCGAGAAAAACTAGCCTTGGTGCGCTGGCACTTGCGTGAGCTTGATAGTGTAGCCCTTCTTGGAGCCCGTCAGGTTGGCAAAACGACATTGGCTCGTAAAATTGCTGAACAGTTTGAGGAAGATGCGGTTTGTCTTGATCTTGAAAATCCGGATGATCGGCAACGACTGGATGATCCCGTGCGTTTTTTCAATGCCAATTCAGAGCGTTTAGTGGTTCTGGACGAAATCCAAAAGATGCCAAATATTTTTGAAGTCCTGCGCGGGCAGATTGACGCTCAGCGTCGCAGCGGATCAAAAGGCAGGTTTCTGATCCTAGGATCAGCCTCAATAGACTTGCTGCAACAATCATCCGAATCCCTGGCGGGAAGAATAAGTTTCATTGAACTGGGACCTCTAACGTTGACGGAACTGATCAGGGACGCCGACGCGGGCCCGGGAAGTCTTACCTCTGAAGTGCCTGTACCCGGGGCAGAAATAGCAGATATTGCAGAAATCCGGCAGAGCACCGAGGTGTCGGACGGGACCTTGGTAGACAGGCTTTGGTTAAAAGGCGGCTTTCCTCGCAGTTACCGGGCCGAACGGGATTTGGCAAGCCATAGATGGCGTATTAATTTTATTAAAACATATCTCGAGCGCGATCTGCCGAGCTTCGGAATCCGAGTTGGAGCTGAACAGCTTGGTCGGTTTTGGCGGTTGTTAGCTTCTGATCAGGGTTCGATTTTTGTCGCAGAGCGTTATGCAGGAGATTTGGGCGTTAAAGGGCATTCTATTGCGCGTTATTTAGAGGTGTTGAAGCTTCTATTATTGGTTCGGGAGCTCCGGCCCTGGGCCGTGAATGGAAGGAAGCGTCTGGTGAAAAAACCCAAGGTCTATATTCGGGATTCCGGTATTTTGCACGCTTTGCTGAACATCCGTACATTGGACAGTGTTCGTGCCCACGATATTGCCGGTGCCAGCTGGGAAGGGTTTGTCATTGAGGCCCTCATTGACGCTGCGGGCGATCATGCGGAGCCTTTTTTCTATCGAACCCAGGCTGGTGCCGAGATCGATTTGATATTGGAATTCTCTCCGGGGCGGGTGTGGGCTATTGAGATCAAGCTCAGCAACAAACCAAGGGTATCCCGCAGGTTTGACGCCGCCGCCGATGATGTTGGGGCTGAACGGAGGCTTGTGATATCTGGAGGGTCTGAGCGATATTTCATGCGGGAGCGTATTGAGATCATGCCATTACTTGATGCTATACGGGAAATTCAGGCAGTGGGTGAGGTGGCTGATGGGCAATAGTGCCACATACGTTTCTCGCCAGCTCACATGGTATGACCAAAGCGGTAACAGGCAGACGGTTTCGGACGCTGACGTGCTTGACCGTTTTAGCGGACCGATTGCTGTGCTCGGGCCTCCCGGTATTGGTAAAACCGAGTTATTGAAAAACCTTATGGGCGAGGACCGAAATTCAGAGCCTATGAGTGCTAAAGCATTTTTGAGACTGCCTGGTCCGCAATATAACCTTATAAAGAGACGCATCTTCATTGATGGACTGGATGAAGTTGCGGCAGCAGAAGAAGGTGATCCTCTGCATAATGTGCTGAAGAAGCTTGCTGAATTTGGACGGCCCAATTTTGTGATCTGCTGCAGATCGTTCGAATGGGACAGTGTACTTCAGGGAACAGAAATTCTTGATGATTATGGTACGCAGCCAGTCGAGTTAACTATCCAACCTTTCAGTCAGCAGAATGCCCTTGAACTGTTGAGTGCTGACCTCAGCACAGAAACAGCGGGCGAGGTTCTTCAGAAACTGGATAATTTGGGGCTTGAGGGACTGCATGCTAACCCTTTGATGCTGCGCTTTATCAGTGATATAGCAAAAGATAACCGAGAAGAATTCCCGCGAACCAAAGGTGCGCTCTATTCGAAGGCGGTAAGAAAATTATTTGGGGAGAAGAATTCCGCGCACCCGCAATACAGGAAGCTTTCTACAATTTCTGACGAGGAAGGTCTCAATGCCGCAGGAGCGGCTATGGCTGCGATGTTGATTTCCGGCAAAGATGCTCTTTCCCGAACCGTAGACTGTGTGGACACTAATATGCTTGCTTTATCGGAGCTATCGGCCTTTTCTGAAAATAACATTCTGGAAATAGTACTGGGGACAAACTTATTCCGCCCTTTTCATCAGGAAAATACCTCAGCAGTTCCATTTCATAGAACTATCGCAGAATTTCTTGGCGCCAGTTGGTTAGCAGATAGGGTTAAAAGGAATGATAATCCAGATCGTCTAGTGAATCGCATTCTAGGACTTGTTACGGCTGCAGGGGGCGTGCCAGCCTCGCTTCGGGGGATGCATGCCTGGCTGGCATATTTTAGCCCGATGCATTTTGCCCCCAGGGTCATTGAGACTGATCCGTTTGCTGTTGTTCGTTACAGCGATACTTCACAATTACCGGAGCCTTGTGCTCGGCAGCTTTTGGTCGCACTGAAACGGCTCTCGACAGATGATCCCGCATTCAGGGAAGGGCACTGGGATCGGCGGCCTGTAGCCGGTTTGGCCCGTAGTGAATTGATAGACGATTTCAGGGATGTTTTAACTGACGATGAAACGTCTTGGGCCTTGCGTTCGCTCTTGATTGAGAGTCTGCAAAATACTGATATTGCCACCGATCTGGAAGACGATCTCTGGCGAATTTTGATGAACCCGCACAATACCTATCATGAACGCTGGGAGTGTTGTCATGTGCTGGTGCACTTAAAACCAGATGAAATAGACTGGCCGTTCAAGCTAAGGGGTGTTTTATCCCTTGGTGACGGAGACTCAGCAAGACTAGTGCTTGATGCTATGTGGAGCCTCGGTTTTGATGCCTTTGATAGTCATTTAATCGCTCGGTCGGTGATTAATGCGACGGGCATCCTTGCCGAAAACATTGATGAAAAAGGTCCACCTGCACATGACACTCTGTATCTTCTATGGAAATCGGTCACCGTCGGGAAAGCCACGGAAATCCTCAATGAGTTGGCTGGTATAATCGGCCCGTTCCGAGAAGCTGACAAGCAAAGATGGCAGGAACGCGCTAGAGGAAAGGCTCGCGATCTTATCGCTAAGCTTACGCATGATCTGCTGTTCCGTTTGATAGATGCGGAAAGTCTGGCCGCGACACCGAAGGCTATCCTGAAATGGCTTCGGGCACTGGAGAGCGGCGGGCGCTATCGGTTTGGCAGGCAAGATAAAGTTGCGAGGTATTTTGAGCGGCGAGACGATATTCGGTATGCAGTGCAACGCCTTGCACTTGCGGGGATTAAAGAAGAAAACGAGTTTTTCAGGCAGAGTTACCGTCTTCGCCGACTATCGCCGGGATTATACTTAAGGTCACAGGATTACAGGAAATTTTTGATTGAGGTCACTGAGCGAAAAGACCCTGAAGAGCGTGAGCTTTGGCAATCAATCGTTACATATCTAAGGCAAGATGAAGGCCTTTCAAAAGAGATTTTCGATATTGCGCGGCCATATACTGAAGAGCACCCTGACTTGCTTGAATTCCTGCATTCAATGAAAGGTAAAAAGCCTCTCCCGAAATGGGAACAGAAAGACAAACGTGAAAGAGCAGCCATAAAAAGAGAGCAGCACAGAAAGCTTATGGAAGCTCATACCAGATATTTGGAAAACTTAGATGCTGTGAAAGCGGGGGATCTGCACTGGATTTATAACCCTGCGCTAGCATATCTGGGGAAGTTACAAAATCTAAATCAAGATGCCCGACCTCAAGATCGAATTACTGAATGGCTGGGTGACGAGCTCTTGGAGCCAATTCAAGAGGGGTTCGAAGCGGTTTTGCATAGGAGCGATATCCCAAATGTAAAATCAGTTGCCGAAAATTACGCGTGCTCCAAGAGGTATAACATTATACTTCCCATGATTGCCGGAGCAGCTCAACGGTTCTTCAAAGGTTCGGACTGGTCAGATATTAGTGATGATGTGCTTTTGACTATAGCGATCGGTGCTGAGCAGGAGCACATTGGTCAAAATAGTAGTCAGGTCCATGGTTTTGAGGCCTTTTACAGGCACTTAGGTTCAGTAATAAAAAAGCGAGGATTCACCCTGCATGAAGCATATTCACGGTACAGATTTCAGCCCTTTCTGGGCGCTAATAAAGAGCATGTGCCCGGCTTGTATGCGTTTGTGAGGTCAGATGAAGAATATCCGCTGTCTGCCTCTCTTTCTTGGGAGTGGCTGGATGAATATTCCGGGCTTTCGGTTGCGCTACAGCGGGAACTGGTCAAGTGCCTGATCAATATACCCGTTGAAGATCGCAGTATTTACTGGCCCCGGCTGATCGAGAAATCGAAAGCTGTACTTCAACAAGCAAGTATTTCAACAAAGCGCCGGGAGCTTTGGCTCTCTGTTTTATTCACGATCAGTTTTCCTGAGGCCGTCGAATATCTGCCTGAAATCTCGATGTCAAATCGCGACCTTATCTGGACATTCACCTCATGGGTTTATGATAGATATGATGGTGAACGGGGGCGGGTGAAGCTAAATTTGGGGCAAGCGAAGTGGTTGGTGGAAACATTCCGTTCTGTTTGGCCCGTGATCAGGCAGCCTGATGGGTTTACCTGGGGAAATCGCAATCCCTGGGATGCCGCAGCATGTATTGAATGGGCGCTAAGTAGAATTGTCAGGGATACCAGTGCTGAAGCTACAGTTGCCCTGAATGATCTTGAAGACGGTAATTCCGACGACTATTCGCCGGTGATTAAAGCTGGCATAGCCCGTCAGAACAGAGCTCGCCTGGAAGACAGTTTCAGAGCACCGTCCATCGCAGAACTAAGGGCCGCTGTTAACGACGAGGCCCCAGAAACCGCCGCAGACATTCTGGCGATCATGATCGGGGAACTGGAGAAACTGCAAAAGCGGCTTAAGGGCGATGCATTTAATATTGTCAACAATTTCTATAATGACGAAGGCCTGCCTAGAACAGAGAACGAGTGCAGGGACCAGTTGTTTGCTACGCTCGGTATGAATCTGCCGTTCGGAATTCAGCCGCATCCAGAGACATCAATGCCTGGAGGCAGGCGAAGTGATGCTGCTTTTTACTACGGCAATATAGTGGTCCCTATGGAAGCGAAGGGGCAGTGGCACAGGGATGTATGGAGTGCTGCTTCAGGACAGTTAGGCAAATTATATGCAATAAATCATCAGGCAGAGTGCAAGGGGCTGTATGTCGTCTTTTGGTTCGGCACTAACGCTCCCCCAGGAAAACGCCTTAGAACGCCTCCAGAACCGTTGAGCCGTTGAGCCGTCCTGAAACACCGTCGGATATGAAAACAGACCTAGAGCAATTACTGCCAGAATATCTGAAAGGTGATATTGCCGTTTTTGTTCTGGACCTGGAACGATAGGAAAGAGCAGCTTCAGAAAATAACCAGAACTTCTTGATTGTGAGCAATTCTACTAGCAGACTTTTGGTTTTGTTCAGAGTGTTATCATATTTTCTTGTTGGGTATGTTTCAGTGTCCTGCGCCTTTGCCTGATGTGCGAGCAATCGCTCGCATACCCTCGAATGGTCTTCGTCATGGGAACTAGAGCATTTCGTGTTTAGATAAATTCATACCCTGCTGCCTTGAAATAGTTTTTGCATTCAATCGGAATGAACATGTCGCATATATCCCCGATTGCTTTCCAGACTTCATCGAAGGTTCTGGCCCCGATCTTCCTGAGGTAAGCCTTGAGCTTTGAGAAAGCCATCTCTATGGGATTAAGATCGGGACTGTAGGGCGGCAAAAACAGAAACCAGGCACCAATATCCCTGAGGATTTGTGCTGCCTTCTCGCTCTTGTGAGAGGACAGATTGTCTAAAATAACAACATGTCCCTTACTGAGGACCGGGGCCAGTTGGGTTTCAATATACACCTCGAACAACTGTTTGGTCATGGGCCGGTCAATCACCCAGGGCGCCACCAGTTCATGGCGCCGGAGCCCAGCAATAAATGTCTGGTTTTTCCGGGGGCCATGGGGGCCATAATCAATCAGGCGTTGGCTAACAGGACCCCACCCGGCCTGTTTGAGAAGCTCGGTGTTGACACCGGTCTCGTCAAGGAAGACAAGCCGATCTATGGCTCTGTTCAGGAAAGGCAGTCGCCCCTTCTGCCACAGACGGCGTTCTGCCTTTACATCACTGCGCTGCTGCTCGCTGGCATAAACAGTCTTTTTTTATGCGAGAAACCGAGCTTGTGCAGCCGCCGGGCAATATTGCTGACATGAACCTCAATCCCGAAACGGGCCTCCAGTTCAAGGCGCAACTCATTCAGGATCAGGTTGCTGTTGCCGAGCATACGCTCTGCCAGCCAGTCCTTGACAGGCGCAAGCTTGCCGTGCCCCCGGTTGTTGCCAGGCGGCCTGGGGTCCAGGGAGCCAGTAGTAGGCTTCAGCTTCACCATGTCATTGACAAACTTGACCGAAACACTGAAATGGGCAGCCGTAGCCCGATGTGAATGACCGGCTTCAACATGGGAAACAACCCGTTCCCGCAATTCTATCGGATAGGCTTTGGGCATAATAAATCCTCCTGAAAAATGCCGCTATGCCCCAAGGGAATCATATTCTCCCCGAAAAGGGAATCCCTGAATCTAACAAAGAACGAAACGCTCTAGTGTCGCATAAGACAGGTAAATGCCGCGGCCAATTTTGCCACCCTCAATCATGTCGCAACCAACTTGTTACGTAGCAATCACGGCACACTAAGCCTGCCACAAAACGACGCTCAGTTGCCTGGGATGACGACTATATGGAGGCGCTTGTCCGACAATAAACAGCCATCGGTCGATTCCCCTGGCTAGGGAGGTGTCCGTCTGCCCTAACCGTACGGCCCTACTACACTCAGCGCGATAAAGTCTTTCAATTCTTTGATGGACGAACCGGATCCTGTTGCCGCCAAGATGGAATCGAGCAGTGCGTCAAGGGCATCAATAAGCCGTCGCCAGCCAAAAAAATATTCATGAGGATTATCGACATTTATGTCGTCCCTTTTGTATGCCAGAGTGATGACTGCAAACTTGAACACAAGTTCCCGCCCCTTCAAGCCATGCTTCGTGAGATCGTGGTCGCTCAAGTCATCTATTCCTTTCAGGACATCGTCTTTGCGGCATTCGAGCTGCTCCATTGCCTCTCTCATATGCTTGACAAGTCTTTCCCGAAACTCAGGATTCCAATTATCCTCTCGCTCGTAGACGACGTTTTTTAAGGAAGCACGCCAAGTCATTCACGAAAGTTTTCAATGCTTCTTTCGGGTCGTTGTTTGCTTCTTCCGTGGTGCTACTGAACATTTTCTACCTCCTTGAAGATGCTCATGGGTCTCCTCCTCTTCCACTTACGCCGCCGCATAGATAGCCTCCAAGTCCCGGGGGATATACTTCTTCTCTTTCCCGAAAGACGAACCGCAGACTGTAGACTGTGGCGGATCAAACGATCCCCGCTTCTTAGAAGCTTACAGAAACCTTACCGTATAGGTAACGGCCGTTAAAGCCGTATGGCGAGAAGCCAGAATATGGGAAGATACGAGAGAAACGTGTTACATCAGCAACGTTGTTGCGTGTCGCTTCAGGGTACACATCAAACAGGTTGTTTGCACCAATAGAAACCGCAACGCTTTCTGTCACATCATATCTGATATCCAGATCAGTGATCCACGCTGAATCCAACACTTCTTCACGATCAGGGTTATTGCTTGGCTCAACCACTTCGCCGTAGCGAGTTGCACGCGCCGTTAGTGTTAGCTTGTTCCAGAAGTATGTTGCGCCGAGGTTCAGCTTCGTCTCTGGGCTACCTAGCTCAAAGCGGCGGAATTCGTTCGCATCAAAGAGGTTAGACTGTTCGATACCAATCTCCTGTAGAACCGCAGGTGGGTTGATCACGTCGGTTACCTTGTTGTCGCTGTAGTTAAAGCCAGCATTCAAATCAAGGCGGCCACTATCGCCCAAATCAAACGAATAGTTTGCTACAACATCAACACCCTGTGTACGGCTATCGATACCGTTCAGGAAGAAGCGAGCGCGGTTAGCGCCTGTACCGGCAAGAAGTGTTTCCACACCATCACCTGATAGGTTAGATGACAGTACAATACGGTCTTCAATTTTAATGTTGTAATAATCAACAGTCAGGCTCAGGCCATTTGTTGGTGTCCAAGAGAAACCACCACTGAAGCTGAAAGATGTTTCTTCTTCAAGACCAGGAGAGCCAAGCGCTTGCGCTACATCGCTTGATGGACGGAATGTACCAGTTTCTGTCGGCTCACCATCTACGAACACAGTTGCGATAGATGTGAAGTTCTGCTGCGCAAGAGACGGCGCACGGAAACCAGTTGAAACAGAACCCCGAAGTGCGAATGTTTCAGTAATTGAGTAACGTGTTGCCACTTTCCAGTTAAAGGTAGAACCGAAATCAGAATAATCTTCAAAACGGCCTGCTACTGCAACATTCCAGCGGTCTGTCAGGTCTGTATCAAACTCTAGGTAAAGACCAATACTGTCACGACCATTATCAACTTCTGACGCAGGACCAAAACCAGGGAATACCTGCGAACCAGCAGCACCTGGGAATGTACCACGGATAAAGGAAGCTACTTCACCAGCTTCAATTTTATAATTTTCATTGCGGAACTCAGCACCGAACGCAACGTTTACAGGGTTTGCCAGGAAGTCTACATCCACCAAACGGCTGAAATCAGCATTCAGTGTAAACTGGGCGTTGATCAGGTGACCCGCATCAAATTCAGTTGGGCTAACCGGACCAAGTGATGTGTTAAGAGAGTTGGCTACGCCGAAGTTGAAATCATCTTCACCGTACACAGCAGATACATCATAATCCCACTCGGAAATCTGGCCGCGAACACCAGCAGCAATAGAGAAGTCATCGATATCTGATGTGATAAGCGGCAGGAAGCCATCTGGGTAAATTTCAGGCACGTTACGGCTGTTACCCGGCAAACGGTTAAAGCCCGCGCTATCACCAGTACGCTTGCTGTAGCTACCAAAGCTATATACTTCGTGCTCACCTAAAGGCACTGCTGCGTTATAGAAGATGTTCACATCTTCAACGTTGGCATTACCAAAACGTGTGTTGTAACGATCGTATGTTAGTTCGCGTGGATCAAGATTTCCGTCGATGCGGTCATACGCTTCACGGTCATCAAAATCAGAACGGTTAGTTGCGTTGCGGTCACGGTATTCAACAGAAACGTTGAAGAAACCTTCCTCGCCAAGACCAAAACCAATATTACCACGTAGTGTTAGCGTTTCACCGTCTGTACGCGTGCGGTCATCGCCAGTTGTGAACTGAAGGTTACCGTCTGCATCAACGGATACATCTTCAAGCTGCGGTACACCATCAAGCGTTGTGACATTCGCGCCGTATGTCGCAGACATAATGCCGCCTTCGTTGGCGTCTTTAAGTACAACGTTGATTACACCTGCAATCGCATCAGAGCCATACTGGGCTGCAGCACCATCACGCAGTACTTCAATACGCTTGATCGCATTGGCCGGAATAGCGTTCAAATCAACCGCGGAAGAACCACGTCCAACAGAACCATTAAGGTTCAGAAGTGCACTTGTATGACGGCGTTTACCGTTCACAAGAACAAGAGTATGGTCTGGCGCCAGGCCACGAAGCTGAGCAGGACGCACATGGTCTGTACCATCTGTTACAGCTGGCTGCGGAAAGTTAAAGCTCGGCAGCAAATTTGCCAGAATTTGGTTTGTTTCTGTTAGACCCGTTGCTGTAAGCGCTTGCGCATTCAATACATCAATTGGCACACTGCTATCTGCGATAGTACGGTCTTTACGGCGTGTACCCGTAACTACCACTTCTTCAATATCGCTTACTGCTGGACCATCCTGCGCCAAAGCTGCAGGCGCTGCTGTCATTGCTATAGATACGAGCGATGCACCAGCGAGCAGTGCGCTATAGCCGTTAACTTTCTGCTTAACCATGGAAAGTTTTCCTCCACTTTACTCTTTTAATAGTATTTTTTACCTAATTCTCACTCTTTTTAGCTCTCTTCATTAAGCTCCGGGGGTGCTTTCATAGGGGGAGTTATATCAACCTGCCCGAAGGAGCCCCTATGGATCGGTAAGAGAATATCATCACCGTCTATCTGATGATAGAAAAAATTTACACAATAACCGCACCCCGGAGAGAGGTGCGGTAAGGTTGGTAGGAGAGACAAACGGCTCTCCCGGCCCCAAATGTTCGGTTAGTCGAGCGCCTTGAAGCGCACAGCGAAACCGCCGCCTGCTGCCATTGGCAGTTTGAGCGTGTCGCCTTTTTTCACAGTCTCTTTGTAAATCACCATTGCATACGGATTGCTTTTCCAGTCGGCATCATCAGCGTCGCGGTAAACCTGCGCTTCATAGGATACGCCCTCTTCAAGGAAAGTGAGCTCCTGTACGTAATCACGGGCGTTATCGCCAGTGAGGCCGCCAAGATACCAATCTTTGCCGTCACGCTCCTTACGCGCGATCACAGCATAATCGCCGATCTCACCAGCGAGCGGGATGCTCTCTGCCCAGTCTGTTGGTACATCTTTGATGAACTGGAAGGCATCTGCATGTTTACCGTAATTCTCTGGCAGGTCAGCTGCCATTTGAATAGGGCTGTAGATCACAACATACAGGGAAAGCTGTTTCGCCAGTGTTGTTTCCACGCGGTTGTTCGGCTTGGCTTCCTCGAACAAGAGATCGAAGATGCCCGGGGTGAAATCCATCGGCCCCGAAAGCATTCGGGTGTAGGGAAGGATCGCCGTGTGGGAGGGTGGGTTGCCCGGATCACCCCAGGCGTTGTATTCTTGGCCGCGCGCGCCTTCGCGGGAAATCCAGTTCGGATATGTACGGCGCAGGCCGGTATCTTTTACGGGTTCGTGGCTGTTGATGGAAATTTTGCGTTTCGCAGCGCTTTCCAGCACCCGTACATGGTGATCAACCACATATTGGCCATCATGATATTCATAGTGTTTGGTGCCGTCAGCTTCAGTGTGATGAGTTTTCCCTGCATCAGCCACATAGCCTGTTTTTACCTGTGAAATATTCATTTTTTCAAACAGGTCAAAGCCATCATCCATCTGGGCTTCATAGTTTGAAATGCCGCCTGATGTTTCGTGGTGGCCTACAATCTGTACACCGCGCTCTTTTGCGTATTTCGCCAGTTCTGGCAGGTTATAGTCTGGGTAGGACTGGGTGAAAGAGAAGACATCTCCATTTTCATACCAGTTGCCATCCCAGCCGATGTTCCAGCCTTCAACCAGCACGCCTTTGAAGCCGTTTTCCGCCGCGAAATCGATATAGCGTTTGGTGTTTTCTGTGGTAGCGCCGTGCTTGCCGTCTGATCCCCATGTGGAGGCTGCCAGATGCATTTCCCACCAGATGCCCACATATTTGCTTGGTTCAACCCAGCTTACATCGCCCAGTTTATTTGGTTCATTCAGGTTCAGAATAATATCCGATTTCATCAGGTCGTAGGCCGTATCTGAAATCTGGATCGTGCGCCACGGGGTGGTGAACTCGCCTTCTGTGCGCACTTTATCACCGTTCGGCCAAGGGGCCAGATTGGCTTCAAAGCTGCCATCAGGGTTCTTCAGCATGGTCATGCCGGAATAATTCACGAGTGCTGCTTCATGAAGGCTTACATATTTGCCGCTAGTGGTTTTAAGGGTGATTGGCGTGTGGGCCTCTTTCACATCCTTAAGGGGGCTCTCGTTATAGAGATATTCATACCGGTTCCACTCCCGGCCTGGAATCCACCATGCGGTTGAAGCATCATCAAACTGGAAACCAGTGATTTCATCAGTGATGATAGCGCTGTCAATTCCTTGCTGTTTTGGGAATTCATAGCGGAAACCAACACCATCATCAAAAACGCGGAAACGGATGTTCAGTTCGCGGTGCTTGCCATCTTTTTCCGCAAGCTTCACGAATAGCTCTTTGTGGTTATCACGTACAAACTGACGTTCACCCCAAGGCTGTTCCCATGTGGTATCGCTGGCTGCAATATTGGCTTCCACTACTTTCATATCGCCACCTAGTGGCGCCATGTTTTTGAAGGCAAAACCAAGTGGGGATGGGGCAACAATTTCTTCACCATCGTGGCTCACGCTGTATGTGGTTTGGCCATTACCTGCCACCAGTTTCACCACCGTGCGGCCATCAGGGGATGTTACTTCCGTGAGGGCATGGTTTTGGTCACTATTTTGGGCAGTGGTTTCGCTTTCAGCGCATGCGGAAAGGGCAAAAAAGGCTGTAGTGCCCAAAAGTGTGCCCATAAATTTATTCATTTCGTTTCCCTCCCGATCACGAATGAAACACCGGGCCGCGCCTTCGGTAGTATGGTGCAGCCCAGCGGCAATGCCATAGATTAGAGGATATAGTCTGCCCTCTTTTTGCAAAATTCAATGAATATTTTCATTATTTGCAAAATATTGCAGTTTTACGCAATTTACATAACGGATGCTTTGCAGTTTGCATCTATAAATTGCTGATGTGTTGGCAGTTTTGCCACGGTGTTCTTCAGAAGCGTGTTGATGTTTGAAAGAAACTCGGTGATTTCCACATCCGTGAAATTATCTGCCAGCGGATTATAAGTTTCAGGAATCAGGTTCTGGCCCAGCATAACGTGGGTCCAGGCTTCTTCGGTGAACAGCTCGCCGTCAGTGCGGTAAAGGTGCCCGCGTGTGCGGAACGCATCAATTTTAC
This sequence comes from Kordiimonas sp., assembly GCA_965199355.1. Taxonomy (GTDB): domain Bacteria; phylum Pseudomonadota; class Alphaproteobacteria; order Sphingomonadales; family Kordiimonadaceae; genus Kordiimonas. Next base: position 3,052 of record CBDARB010000015.1, on the reverse strand, counting down.
GCTGTAGCGTTTCAGGGATTTCCATCTCCCGGCATGTTTTCCAGTAGTCATTGTCTGTGCGCTGGTTCAGATGATAATGCAAAATGATGAAATCCCGGATCGAGCTATATTCAAACTGCATACGGCGATTATATTCTTCGCGCATGCTGGGTTCAATTGCCATTGTCGGGAACATTTTCAGGAGATGGAAAAGAGCTATTTGAATTAAATGGATACTGGTACTTTCCAGAGGTTCAATGAAACCACTTGAAAGCCCGATTGCCACACAGTTCTTCTTCCAGCCCTCAGGGCGATAGCCGGTTTTACACCTGATGGTCACTGGGTCTTTGAGCGGTTTCCCCTCAAGGTTACCGAGGAGAATAGAGGTGGCTTCATCCTCGCTCATATGAGCGCTTGAAAACACATGCCCGTTCCCGGTGCGGTGCTGCAGCGGGATACGCCACTGCCAGCCGGCTGAGTGTGCAATACTCTGGGTATAGGGTCGTGGTTCGAACCCTTCTTCGTTTTCACACGGTACCGCGATGGCTCGGTCGCTCATCAGCCAGTGGGTCCAGTCTTCAAATTCTGAGCCGACAGCTTGATCAATCAGAAGGCCCCTGAAGCCAGAGCAGTCTATAAAGAAATCACCAGCTATCTGGGAACCATTTTCAAGCTTAACCGAGGTGATGTGACCGTTCTCACCATCTGCATTTACTTTGCAAATTTTGCCTTCCATGCGTTCCACGCCACGTTTTTCCGCGTAAGAGCGCAAAAACTTGGCATAAAGCGAGGCATCAAAATGAAAAGCATAGCCAAGACCATCAAGCGGGGTACCCTGAATTTTATTCATGCGGGCAAATTTTCCGGCCCGGGCGGCCAGGGTAGTGAAGCTGTAATTTTCAATATCCAGCGCGGTACCATTCTTCAGGCTCTTGAGCCAATATTGGTCAAACCTTAATATTCCCAAAGACTTACCTATATAGCTAAAGCCGTGAATATAGCTTTCGCCAATGTGGCCCCAGTTCTGGAATTCAATCCCCAGCTTAATAGTAGCATTGGTAGTGCGCATAAATTCGTTTTCGTCGATGCCGAGCATGCGGTTAAAAACCTGGATTGGCGGGATGGTGGCCTCGCCTACACCGATGGTGCCAATGGCTTCGGATTCTACCAGTTTAATCCGGATGGATTTTCCCATGGTGTTTGCAAACAGGCTGGCGGCCATCCAGCCGGCGGTGCCGCCGCCTACGATCACAACATCCTTGATCCGATCTTCATTCATTTTCTTTCCCCCGCGTCTGAAAAACTAAAAAGCCCCTGCCAATATCATATTGGCAGGGGCGGTTGTTTCAAGCTGCTGTACCAGCATCATATTCTTACATTTTGTAAGAGACACCGAACAGGAAGTTACGGCCATATGTGTGGAAGTTCCGAGACTGGTTCACATCATCATTGCGGAACTGGCGGAACGGTTCGTTGGTCAGGTTTGACCCTTGCAGGTAAACTGTGAAACCTGCATAGCCAATCTCATCCAGATCGTATGAGATCTGTGCATCAATCACTGTTTCAGCACGGGCACGTGTTTCCTCACGGCTCAGGCCGATAGCGAAAGATTCAGCCAGGAATGACGAACGGTGACGGGCGCTTACGCGGGCCTGGAAGCCGTCTTTTTCATAATAAAGCGTTCCATTGATGACTGTTTTAGAGAGGCCTGGAAGCTCAGTCGGCTCAGCATCGGGTGTTTCTTTCACGCTTGAGTCTGTGAAGGATGTACTACCCAGGAAGCCAAAGCCATCCAGGGTTTCTGAGAACATACCAAATGGAATAGATGCAGAAAGCTCAATGCCGTAGATCTTGCCGCCCTGGCCGTTTGTTGGAACGGTTACAAAGCCTGTGAAGCTCTCCACTGGCACATCCAGCTCATTAATCGCTGCCTGCAGTTGCGGGCTCAGCAGTGGGCGAGCATCATATTCGATGGCACTATCAAATACATAGTTGCCAAGCTTTTTATAGAAACCAGCGATGGATGCATAGCCGCCTTCACCGAAGTATAGATCGTATGAAAGATCGAACTGCCATGCGAGCCATGGGCGCAGTTCCGGGTTACCCCCACTGCCACCCCAAGGGGTGCCAAGTGTACCGCCACCAGTGTCAGATAATGTGTATTCGCGGCCAGCGCGCAGTTGATCCATGCGTGGGCGAGCCATTACGCGGGCGATGCCTGCGCGGATCACGCTTCCTTCAGATACATGGAAGCTCAGGTTCATGCTTGGGAGAAATTCCCAATATGAATCGCCAGCTTCAAACGGTGTAATAATCTCATTGCTGAGAATGTTAGAGCCGATAAAGCCGGTTGAAGATTGGTCAGTATAAACTGCTTGTACACCAACGTTACCTGTGATGCCTACTTCACCAACTTCTGTGTTGATGCTTGCCATCACCCAGGCGTTTAGGACGTCTTCTTCAACCACATAATCGTTGCGAGCGGCAGCAAGCGCACTTTCAGGGAAGAAATTATAGAAACCATCTGCAACCAATCTGCGGGAATCAATGCTGAAGTGATCACCAAGGCCGATAAAATCAAGGGATGTTGGTTCAAGAACATACGCGTCAGGAACTGCTACAAGGCCAGATGCCCCACCAGCCTGCGCATCGGCAAGGGTGAAAAGCGAGAGGAAATCACCGCGGCGGGAATTGTCTTTATCGCGCTGTGCATAGCGAGCGCCGATTTCAACACTTTCAATAAAGCCGTTCTCCACGTAGCGCTCAACAGCAAGCTTCAGTGCTTTCAGGTCGTCGCTTGAGGACTCTGTGTTTACGAAGCCGTCCTGGCTTGCACACTGCCAGCCAAGCTCTTCTGTACAGAATGGGCCACCCCAACCCAGGTTGTCCCCCAGTTGCCAAGCATCGCCCCCAGAGAAGTCAAGCGGGGTGTCAAATATCAGGCCGTTGTCACCACCGATACTATAGCCATAGTCTGCGCGGCCTACATCAGATGTACCACGGTCAAGGGCTGAATATACTTCAAAGGCGCTGTAATCGCGTGTTGCTTTGGAGTAGCTCAGGTCTGCTTCAA
>CBDARB010000014.1:0-19909 GCA_965199355.1 Kordiimonas sp. | reverse complement strand
TCCCAAAACCGTCTCCATCGAGATCAAGCCCGCCGATGATGCCAGACACACCAATATCGTCATTCCCACCGATCGGCGGCTCTACACCATCAATCTCGTCAACGACACGCAGGTGCACACGCCGATCCTGTCCTTCCTCTATCCCGACACGGCCGCGCGCAAAATGGCCTGTACGCATGAATGGAACGGTGAGGGGTCATAAGACTTTGCAAAACTACCGTTCGGAATTAGGGTTTCTGAGAGGGCGCAATTCTCCGGTGGCAATGTTGTCCGGCAGGTCGAATGCGTGCCTGCCGAGGAAATTGATATGTTTGTGTCCAAGGGGCGATATTCTGGCAATGTCATTGGGGCTGACATTCCAGCCTTCTGTTTCGAGTTGGTCGAGTACGCGCTGCATGTAGGTTGCGTTCCAGTAAGCGATAGCATTGAGGGTGAACCCGAGCGCTCCAAGTTGTTCTTCCTGCCCTTGCCTATAGGGTTTGCGAATTTCCCCCCTTTCACCGTAACAGACGCGCCTGGCCAGGCTGTGGCGAAGCTCCTGACGGTTAAGTTGGATCAGAATACGCCGCCGCGTTTCCTCGTCAGTGATGAATCTGAGGATATGCAGCGACTTGATGATCTTGCCCAATTCTCCAAGGGCTTTGGCGAGTGCCGTGGTGCGTTCGCGCACCTGAAGTGTACGCATGACTGCGCCTGCATTGATGTGTCCAAGCTTCAGCGATCCGGTCAGACGCAACAGGTCTTCCCAATTTTCTATAATGAGGCGGACATTGATCTTGTTGCGCGTGAGCGAATCAAGCGGACCATAGTCTGCTTTGCGGTCGATGCGCCAAAGTCGGGTCTGACCGATATCCGCGAGCCGAGGACTGAACTGATAGCCAAGCAACCAAAAGAGTCCAAAGACGATATCGGAGTAGGCCGCCGTGTCGGTCATGATTTCTACGGGTTCGAGATCGGTTTCCTGGTCGAGCAAAAGCGCAAGGATGAACATGCTGTCGCGCAGTGTTCCGGGCACAACAAGGGCATTGAGGCCAGTGAACTGGTCGGAGACAAGGTTATAAAGCGTGATACCGCGGCCAGTCTTGAAGTATTTCGGGTTAGGGCCGGCATGGATGACCGTGGGTGGAGCGGAAAAGCGAATTCCGTCTGCGGAGGCAACATCACCAGAACCCCAATGTTGGACGATCGGCAGTTCATTGTGGGCGGCAACGATGCGAGCGTTTGCTGCCGTGATTGTCTCGGAGCGGATGAAGTTCTGGCTGATCCAGGAAAGCCTGTCGCGCCGAAGTGGCGGAAAGCTCGCCTGCGTGATCGGCTCGAAGCCAATGTTGCAGGCCTCGGCGAGCAATACGGCACACAGGCTTGTCTGGAAGCCATCGACGCGCGCGCGCCGCTCAGTGACATGGGTGAAATCCTGCGCAAAACCGGTTCGGTTGGCGACTTCGAGAAGCACATCCGAGAGATCGACTTTTGGCAATCTGGTCCGCATCGCGAACTTCAGTTTCTTCAGGCTGTCGGATTCTTCGATGCGGTCGAGTGGCGTGATGACGAGCTGTGGCTTGCCCTTCTTGATTTCAGTTCGAATTGCCGGATTTACTTCGAAGGTTTCCGCCGCCCGCCGATAGGCTTGGTCAAGTTGGTCAGCAAGAACGGCGAGTTCCGTTTCTCCATTTGGCGAACGTTCAAGTGTGCGGCATATAGTTGGCTTCACCGCCTGCCACGCTTCGCCGCTCAGCAAGCCACGTCTGGGATCATCAAACCTCATGCCAGCGGGCACGAAGATGTCTCGGGTCTTAAGTGCCCCCTGCCAAGCCTCGCATACAGCAAAAACATAAGCTTTATTGTCGGAGACTTTTCCATTGGTATCGAGCGCGTATTTGCGCCAGACTCCACGCAGGATTTCAGTCGGCGCATCGTTCATATCAGCTTTTGCCCAGTTCTCGATGCCGCGAAGAAAATCGATCGCCGCTTTGATAGGCTGGCCCTTGGGCGAAGCTTCAAATTCTATTCGTTCGAGGAGGTTGCGAAACAGTGTGTGCGTCGTGCGCCACTTTACGATCAGTTCTTCCAGCGGCTTGTCTTCTGGTGGTTTGGCCAAGACATCGACACGGTCAGTGGCTTCAACGAGGGCGGCATAATTCAATTCGTCGTAGATGGCATCGCGCCAGGACCGGAAAGTCATATCTGTATCATCGTCGCCATCGGTCATGACGCGCCGGGCCAGGTCACGCAAGGTCAGAGCAGCAGCGTCCAGATCGCCCAAGCTTCGCAATCTCTTTCGCTTGCGAGCTGCCTTGGCTTCTCGAAACGTATCCGCCAGCAAGGCACTAAAAAGCTCGACCGCATCGTCGATGGCAACGGCCTCCAACGTGTGAAACAGCGCGGCGATAATCGCGGTTCGGCGCGGCTCCTTGGCAACCGCGATTGCAGATGGCCGCATGGTTCTAGCTATCTTGGCCAGGCGCTGGATGAGTGCATTCGGAACCGTTTCAGGCGAATGCGGGGCCAGTTCGTAGGCGCGAATGTCATCAAGGCGATGAAAGTGGCGCAGCAGTTCTGTCATAGACCGTCTTGTGGGAGCCGCCCGCAACGAATCCAGCCTGCGCAGCGACCCGCCTTCGCCCTCAAGCAAGGCGGTGATCTTCTGCCGCTGCATATCCGACAACGCATCGGACAGATGCATCCACAACTGCCGATGCGCACGATCCCGAATGCGGGCAACAAGGCGCTCCAAAGTGCTGATACCAGGCAGCAGTATCTTGCGCGCCAACATCCACGCCGTGGCCCGGTCAATCAGCAGGCTCGGCCGATCATCGCCAGACCAACACAGAGTGTAAAGCCAGCGCGTCAAACGAAAGCGAGCGCTGGCATCATCGGCCAGGTCTCGGAAGCCGTAGGTTTTCCGGATCAAGGCCGCATGGCGCTTCTTTGGGCGCCCAACAGCATAGGCGGTCAAAGACGGCATCGTGGTCAGTCCGAGCTGTGCGACCACCGCTTCAACCACGACATCGGGAATATCCTCGAACCTTGTCGGAAGTACGCCAAGGAACCGAGCGATACCGAGTTGAAGCGCAAAGCCCAGACGATTATGGCTGCCACGCAACTGATTGATAATGTCCCGATCAGTCGCATCAAGGTGGAAATATCGCGCGATCTGCGTTCGACTGGGAACCCCGTCGAAGCGTCCGTATCGCGCCCGCTGCGCGTCACTCAAAAACCGCGTCGGCATTCGCAAATCTCTCAAGTTTCGCGAGACCGAATCCGGCCACGAAGAATCAATGGTTTATCTATCGCAAAATACAGATGCGAAAGAAACGGTTTTTGCGACAACTTTTGCGACACTTCGGAAGGGGCGGCATGAAATTTGGTTACGCGCGCGTCTCAACGAACGCCCAGGAACTTGATTTGCAACGGGCCGAACTGGAAGCGACCGGATGCGAGACGGTGCTCGAGGAAAAGGGTTCCGGTGCACGCATAAAGAGGCCTGAACTGCAAAGGTTGCTAAACCAACTCAGAAAAGGGGATACGGTTGTCGTGACGCGTCTTGATCGCTTGGCGCGTTCAACGTCTGAACTTTTACGCGTCGCAGAAGTTATCGGAGAAAAAGACGCGGGACTTCAATCGCTTGCCGAACCCTGGGCCAATACATCCTCGCCCTCAGGCCGCATGATCCTGACCGTGTTTGCTGGCATTGCAGAGTTCGAACGTGAACTTATACGAGGTCGAACCGAAAACGGTCGAAAGGCTGCATTGCAACGTGGCGTCATATTTGGACGCCCTCCTAAATTGGGGAGTGAACAACGCGACACAGTCCGTCAACTTCTCGAAAATGGAAAATCCGTCAAAGAGGTCGCCAGAGCATTCAAAGTCCATCCTGCAACCATTTACCGATGTCTCAACGAAAAAAATGCCTTATGACCCCTCACCGTTCCATTCATGCGTACAGGCCGAAACAGGGCGCAGGGCCGCAAACGCAAGTGACAGGAACCCGGCAGTTGTCTATGATGCCGGGCAACAGGAGATGAATGCAATGACCGCACAGGACCGCAACATCCAGACACCCCGACGCAGGGCAACCTACCAGGACGTCCTCGACGCGCCCCCCAACAAGGTCGCCGAAGTGCTGGCAGGAACGCTCTATACCCAGCCAAGACCCGCAGCGCGACATGCATGGGCCAGTTCGGGGATGGGAGCAAAAATCAACCCGCCATTTAACTACGGGGATGGCGGCCCCGGTGGCTGGTGGATTATTGATGAGCCGGAATTGCATCTGGGCGAGGATATCCTGGTGCCCGATCTGGCGGGCTGGCGGCGCGAGACCATGCCGGACTACCCGGATGCGGCCTTCTTCGACACTGCCCCGGACTGGGCCTGCGAGGTGCTGTCGCCCTCAACCGCTCGGATCGATCGGCACGAAAAGGCCGGCATCTATGCCCGCGAAGCCGTGCAGCACCTCTGGCTTGTCGACCCCGCAGCCAAAACGCTGGAAGTGCTGGAGTTGCGCGACGGCCACTGGGTGCTGCTGGTCACACTCGCCGATGATGCACCCGTCTCACAGCCCCCCTTCGACGCCATCACCTTCCCGCTCAATGCACTCTGGCCGGAGACATTGCAGAACCAATGAAAGGACAAAACATGAATATTCTACTCAATTTACTAACAGCGGGCCTTCTCGTAATGCCGATCGCCGCATTTACTGCCCGCGGTGTCTATAAACTTGGCGTGCATCCAAGCCAAATAGAACACGGCGGTGGTTGCCGAAAAGCCAGTGCTGTCACGCTGGAAGTAAACCATACCATTGCCACTAGTTTCATGCGGCTGAACCTTAATCAGTTCAGCCGTGCACCAAATTGTCACTTTGGTATATAATTTCCCAGAGTTAATATGCAACTTCTTATGGAACCTGAAGTCCGTAGACTTCTAATCGAAATCAAGTCGGAATTTGAATTGCAGGCTCTGGTCGGGTTGAGGGCGAGTGGCCACGATAAATTGTCTGGGATAGATCGATTTTTTTGGCTTCGAGCAACTAAGAACGCGACCGAAAATGGTGGCCACAAAATTCGTTCAATCTTTTCTGAGCCATCACCGGACGTCGAAGAAACTTATCGACTTTGCAATCTGATATTACAAGGCGGAGGAACACTTGGCCTAGCGCATGCCGGGTTTGTCGCCGGTTTAGAGGCGGCGGGGGTACGCTTTGCCGGATTGGCCGGAACCTCGGCCGGATCTATCATCGCTATGGGCATTGCCGCGATACGCGGTGGCGACCTGACCCGTACAACCGCAGAACGGCTGGCAGACCTTACCGAAACAGTTCCAATGGATCACTTCATCGACGGCCCGCGGCCGATCCGCAAGTTTATCAAACAAGCGCTCAAGCAACCTAAGATCTACCAATTCCGCAGTTGGTTCGGTTTGCTCGCTGCCGTACGCAGACTTCGTGATCGCCGGGGTCTGAATCCAGGGCAAGCGTTTGAGAATTGGATGGAGTCCGTTTTGGACGATCTCGGTTTCAAATCTATCGAGGATATGTATCAAGCCCTCGACGAGATTTGGAGCGACCTTGAGGAGCTACGCACTGGAAAAGACCCTGAGGACCAGCGCATGGCAGAAGCCAAATTTCCTGGTCGGGTAGATGACAGTCCAATTCTCAACGCCCTGGATTCCGAACGAGATCACCCCGGGATCGAATTGCTTCAAGTGGTTGCGACGGCGATGCCAGTCGGTCTGAAGATGCAATTTCCACAAGACCTGAACCTGCTAAGCGATGAGTACAGCAAAACTTCGCCCGCGCGGCTGGTGCGAACATCGATGTCAATTCCAGCGTTTTTTGAGCCGGTGGTTATGCGACCTGATAGAACGGCCTGGCCCGCATTCGCTAAAGATAAGCTTCGTGGTCTGTTTTCAGAGGATCAGATTCGCAGGTTCGCAGAGCTTGAAAAATTCGTTTTTCTCGATGGCGGGCTAACCTCAAATCTTCCGAGTGACTCGTTTCGCAAACTAATGCCCGACGTTCCAACCGTCGTAGTGCCATTGATCAGCAGTGGCGAGAAACAGCACGTTTCGCAGCGCAGAAAGCTGTCGGATCTGACCGGTGATGTTATCGCCTGCGCAACGGCTGTCCGACTGCAGCGTGACCGTGAAATCTGGCTTCAAAACACGGCGTTGCAGGAGCGTTTTGATGGGCAAAAAAAGAACAAAAGCGATGTTAACCTGAAGCAACGTAAATACCCGGTGGAAATCGCGCCCATTGATCCGGGCGAGGCCAATTGGTTGAACTTTGTCATGTCGAGCTCCGAGAAGACATCTCTTTATTTGGCCGGTCTTCGGCGTGCCCGACAGTTTCTGAAAGACCTGAACAAGACGGAGTAAAAGAACGAAAAAGGGGAGTTCATTATGCTACGTGGTGAATTTGATAAATTTATTCGTACGTTGGACGAAAAAATAGTGTCTAAGGTTGCCAAGTCAGACGCAGACAGTTCTGAGCAGCAGATAAAAGATCAAGCAGAGGTTGTTCAGAAGGTCTTCGAAGATTTGCTGCCGGACATCGAAGCTTTGGACCGCGAGCGCGAAAAGTACCATAACACCAACGACGAGGTTAATGGGCGTCGCGCGGCGATCGAAGCCTTGCGACAGCACATCCAAGCCAGTGCTGCCGAACGCGCGCAGAAAAAACGTGATGAAAGACAGTTTGAGGAAATCGTTAATGAAAATAGGGAGAAACTCGAATCTGCGGCTGAGACCGAACGAGATGCAGTTAACGAGTTTCTGAATAGGGCTCAGGCCGATTTAAACAATTGCCGACAGACCATCACGGACCTTAACGCCGCGATCGGAGCTGCAGAGACTGACAGAACGGCAGCGCAAACAGAACTGGACCAGGCCGAGGTGCGACTACAAACACAGGAAAAACGCCTGGAGGCCTCCTATGAGAAAGTAAACGAAAAAATCCAGAACCCGCTAAACGCGCTGAACGACCTGTCCGAAAAAATCATCTTCGGCATCTTTCCGGGCGATGGCACGCCGTTTCTCGTTGAAAACAATTCCAAACTCCCCCTGCAAGAGCCGGATGATTTGCTCGACCAGATTCGAAGTCTGAAAAGAGATCCCAAAGGGGCAGAGAGCGAAGATGCCGCTCCATTCTTTCGCTTGAATTGCAAATCATTGGAAGAAGAAATGCAATCGCTGCTTGACCATTTGACGGCAAAGCGGGTTGCTGAAGAAATGGACGGTCAAACCTATGTGAATCGACTGCGTGGTAACTTCAGCAGAATCCGCCGGAACGCCGAAACTGCCATAAAAACCCTTTCGGAAGAGCAAGAAAAGACACAAAGGGCCGAGGAACACTTGCAGCACTGTCAGAGCCTCGTCGCTGCGATGAGAGGAGAGTTTTCTTGGTATGCGGGACAGATACAGACCGAAGCTGACATTCGTGAGGGCGATGACAAAAACGAGAGCAGCAACGTCGACCTACAAGTGATCGAATATCTGTGCAAAAACGGTGCATTCTTTTGCGAGCGGCTTGGTGATTTTCTCAAGCAAAGCAAGGCCAATCTCAAAAACCTGCAAAGCGACTTTTGCAGTGCTCTAAACCGAGATGCCGCCGAACAGCAGTCACGCCTCGTTTCCCAAGCGATCGAACGCAGTCTGCTGCTACGGTTCTACCCTCTTTTTGTCGCCACAGCCTTTACAATTCTTGTGAAAGGTATTCTGGCGCGTAACAATGCTCAAATACTGCACGATAATTCAGTTGCGATCTTGGTTGTAAGCTTTGTCGTAAGCTGGGCCTTTTCGATTTGGGTGGGCTTTTCATCGCGCAGGAAAAAGATGACGGCACTGCGTATGCACACGGCGCGTCAAATTCGAAACATCATCACTCCTTACAGGTCCGATCCGCAGAGAACGAACTTAACCTTCAAACCCTTGAAACGGCTAGTTTCATGGATCAAAAGATCGGTGGCCAAATCGCGTCAGATGCTTCTGGACAGACGCTTGATAGACGAAGCGGTGAAGTTTCCTTCCATAGCATACAAAGCGAACTCAGAAGGCTACAAAGACAACTTTGTATTCCAGTGGAGAACAAAGAACTTCCAGCAAACTATAACTGTTGTTGCGCTCAACTTCGTCATCTTAGCGATACCATCCGCGGTTTTTTTCGGATGGGATCGTTTTCTCGGCAATACAGTTCCGGATAGGGGGGAGCACCGACTGTTCGTGGCACGTTTACCCGAGGCGCCTCCATGTGTTTTGGCAAAGGGCCGTCTGGTTTTTGCGACGAAAGCCGATTACTTCATCCGCGTCTCAGCACCAATTACAGGATGGATAGAGCGGATATTCCCTGAAATCGGTGCTCAAGTTGTGCCTCGGGATCAGGTGATCCGTGTTATCCCCACTAACCACGCGGATGACGTTGATGGCTTGCTGAATTGCACGGCAACAGATCCCAATCACAATACCTTGCGTATCCATCACGAGGGCAAGGTTCTTGATGCGTTGGGTGAAGAAGAAGTGCGCCAAGAGATATTCTCGGGCCTTCAGAAAATTGCTGAAAATCTGAGTGGGGCACCAACTGCCGTATGGTCCCCCGAGACGGATCCTGAGATTGCAGAAGCGCGCGACGAGATGGAAGAGTTGCTGGCCGTAACCGACCCAAGTGAGTTCGATGGCCGTCGTTTCGTTGCCGCCTTTGGCCGCATTCAACAGTCCCTGGCGGAAAAGCTTGTGATTGCCGAAAAACTGTCGATAGCGGATACTATGCGCCTGACATGGCCAAGGACAGGCTCGCTCACCCCGTCGATTAAATTCCCGAACCCGTTACAGGTGGACTTGCTCGATCAGGAAGAGATCGAGGCGCTAACTGACCTGGTGGCCAGGATTGCAGCGTCAAACGAGAAACTGGCGCAGCTTATCAAACGAGAAATACCGCTGGGAAACAACCCAGCAGTGGTTGTTTTGCCCATCCTGCATGAGTTGCAGGAAAAAACGCCATCCTCAGAAGTGAAAGCCAGCACTTGGGTCACCAATTTTCTTCTGTCCAATGGCGCCCCCGCCGGGAAAGACTGGCCAGATACTTTGATCTTGCCGTTCTTCAACAACGAAGTGAGTTTCAGGGACAAGAACGACATGATGGCTTATGAGAGACAACCCCTGCAAATGGCCTTTGTCTTTGGCGCGCGGGAGGAGAATTTCGATGACCCGGTTCTGGGATCGGCAACCGAAGGCACGTATTTTGGTCGCATCGCCAAGCATCTGGACCAATGCCTGCAAAGTACTGGCGATCAAGTCTTGAGCAGCGACGATACCGAGCTGACTTTGGACATTATCGGGCTGGCCAGTCCCACTTGGAAAGACAATAATCGGAAGCATCTTAAAGAACAACTGAACCTAGCTTTGGCGGAAGGCCGTAGAGCCGCCACCTTGTATAAGTTGGCAAAGGCGATTTCCGATAAGGGAACGCAGAACCGAATTCACATTATGATCAGCGACAGCCCAACAGACACCCTGAGTCTCGCCCAAATCTCTGATCTGTTGGCCGGAGAACGGAAGCAATGGTTTGCTAGCCGTTTCAAGTTCAATCGATTCTCGAACCCCGATGAGCTAAAGGTGGCTCGTTCCAAATTCATTTCTGCATCAGCTTCAGGTGGAGAAAATCGAGTTCCACTAGAAGAGCTTTTTGCACGTTCCGTTATTTTCAAGGTTGAAAGCGTAAGCGGCGGTCCATGTGCGAATAGCTGATGGGCTAAAGCGGCGTACTTGAAATCTGAATCGTTTGAAATTCGGTCTGTGCGCATGAAGAGTAGATACCATAATGGGACCCGGCGCGAAATGAGTAATGGCAATAGAATTCTGGTGGAGATCCGCAGATGACCGCAGACGCGATGGGTATGGCACATCCTTTGTCGGATCGAATGCGGGCCGCACTGGATCTTCCTAATGGCGCACGGTTCTATCGCTGCGCCTTGCAGGTAAACCCTTTCGCCTATCTCAATACGCACAGCAAGACGACTACGTTCACATCGGAAGACGAATACAACGAGGCGATTATCAATACCTGCCTCGAAAACTGCATCGAAGTAATCGCGGTCACGGATCACTACCGAGTCAAGCACTCAGCAAACCTTGTGCGCTCGGCACGCGCCGCCGGGCTCTATGCATTCAGCGGTTTCGAGGCCGTCACGAAGGACGGCGTTCATTTCCTGTGCCTTTTCAATCCGGACAAGGACGAAGTCCTGGAGCGCTTTATTGGGGAGTGTGGCATTCACGACACTGATCAACCGTCTCCAACCGGTAGTAAGGATGCCATCGAATTGTTGGAATGCGCAAAGAACTGGGGGGCGGTGTGCATCGCCGCCCATGTAGCCTCCGAAGGCGGACTGTTAAAGAAGCTCTCCGGGCAATCACGGATCAATGCTTGGACAAATCCAGACCTGCTTGCCTGCGCGCTGCCTGGTCCGGTCAGCGACGCGCCTATTCGTATAAGGCCGATCATTGAAAATAAAGACGCCCAGCATAGGCGCGTCCATATGCCAGCGATCGTGAACGCATCGGATGTGAGCGACCCGGAGGACCTGAAAAAGCATAGAGCCTCCTGCTTCATCAAGATGTCCACTGTCTCGGTTGAAGGGTTCCGTCAGGCGTTTCTCGACCCGGATTCCCGAATTCGGCTACATAGTGATCCAAAGCCCGAACCGCATGCAGAATTTCTTGCGATGACTTGGGAAGGCGGGTTCCTGCGTGACACAGCTGTGCACTTCAATGAAAACCTTAATGTGTTGGTTGGCGGGCGTGGGACTGGCAAATCGACGATTGTCGAGAGCATTCGCTATGTGCTCGGTCTCGATCCTATTGGCGACGATGCTCAAAAGGCTCATGACGGCGTAATCCGCTATGTCCTGCAATCCGGTACCAAGATCTCGTTACTAGTACGTTCGCACAAGCCTTCAGAGCGCTACTATACGATAGAACGTTCGGTGCCAAATCCTCCCGTTGTGAAGGACGAAACGGGCGAGGTTCTGACACTGTCACCACGTGACGTGATGCCGGCCGTAGATGTCTTCGGCCAACATGAAATCTCCGAACTCACCAAGAGTCCGGAGAAATTGACCTTATTGCTTGAACGCTTCGTTGATCGAGACCCCTCCATTTCAGGAAGAAAATCCAAGGTCCAGTTGGAACTGGAGCGTTCGCGTAGCCGCATAGTCTCTGTCCGTCGCGAGATGCAACGGCTTGAAGAACGCCTTGCGGCGCTTCCTAGCCTTGAAGAGACTCGGAAACGTTTCCAGCAAGCTGGGCTCGAAGAGCGTCTCAAAGAAAAAAGCCTACTCATTCGTGAAGAGCGCCTTTTCTCGAACTTGGATGAACGCATTAACCAATACCGGACGCTGTATAATGGGCTAGCGGAAGGATTGCCTGTTGATACCGCTTTTGTCTCCAGTAAAGCTCTGGAAGGGCTGCCGAATGCCGACTTGTTGTCTGAAATCGAGAAGGTCCTCGGCGCTATGAGTACGAATCTCACTTTTATAAGGGATCAGTTCGGTAAATCTCTAGGTGACGCAGATCGTGCGATCGTTGAGACGAGATCGCATTGGAGCGGGCGTAAATCAGCGATTGAGGAGACTTACGAAAAGCTTCTTCGGGAACTCCAGAAGTCGAAGATAGATGGCGCGGAATTCATCAAACTGCGTCAGCAGATTGAGGAATTACGTCCTCTGAAGGACAAGAAAGAAGGCCTCAAGCGAGATCTTGAGGCGCACGAAAGTCAACGTCGCAACCTTCTGGCAGAGTGGGAAGACATCAAAGCAGCGGAATACAGGCTGATCGACATTGCGTCCAAGCGGGTGTCCCGAAAACTCCGGGACCGAGTACAAGTCACGGTTACAATGGCTGGGAACCGCGAACCTCTCGAAGCTCTCCTGCGTGAGGTTGGCGGCAATCTTGCTACCGCGCTAGAGCGCCTACGCTCAAAAGATCAGTTGTCGTTGCCGGAACTGGCGCAACGGTGCAGGGATGGCAAGGACGCACTTATGAAGTATTACAGCCTGCCCTCTGGCGCCGCAGAACGCATAGCACAAGCCGAACTCGATCTGTTCATGCGGATCGAGGAACTGGACCTGCCCGCAACAACGGAAATCAGGCTGAACACGGCACCCGACGGTGAGCCGGCAAAATGGCAAACGCTGCAAGCGCTTTCCACCGGGCAGAAAGCAACGGCCGTCTTACTGCTCCTGCTACTTGAATCAGAAGCGCCGCTTGTCGTCGATCAGCCTGAGGATGATCTCGACAACCGTTTTATCACAGAGGGCGTTGTGCCGATCATGCGGCAGGAAAAGCGCCGCCGTCAGTTCGTCTTCTCGACCCACAATGCAAATATCCCAGTTCTGGGTGACGCCGAACTGATTCTGGGTCTCGCAGCAACCGGCGAGGCCAGAGAAGGCCATGCGCGGGTCGCGCACGAACATATGGGCTCCATCGACTCGCAGCCTGTGCGAGAACTGGTGGAGGAAATCCTTGAAGGCGGCAAAGCTGCGTTCGAGATGCGCCGCTCAAAATACGGATTCTAAAGAATGACGACGCGCACGGAGCTGTTGGAAATCATAGCGAATGGCGAAAATTCCGGGGTGGAGTTCAAACGAGATGACTTAAGCACACAGAGTCTTGCCAAGGAACTGGTGGCTTTCTCGAATCTGGAAGGCGGTATGGTGCTGCTCGGTGTCGAAGACGACGGAACGGTTGCAGGACTTACGCGCCAAGATATCGAAGAATGGGTTATGAGTGTGTGCCGCGACAAGATAAGACCGGCAATCATTCCGTTCTTCGAAGTTGTGCGCGGCGTGAGGGGCAATAACGACGTTGCCATCGTCCGCGTGACCCGTGGGTACGATGTGCATGTACTCTGGCACAACAACACCAACAGATATTTGATTCGTGTCGGCACGCAGAGCCGTGAAGCAAGTCGGGAAGAACTTGCGCGCTTGTTTCAGCAAAGAGGTTCAATGCGAGCAGAATTGCGACCCGTATCGGGCGCGACACTTGCAGATCTCGATCGGAGAAGACTTCGCAACTATTTTGGTGATATTCGCCAGCAAGATATACCTCCCGACGAAGATGAGGAGTTGTGGCAGTCGCTTTTGATCAACACCGAGATCATGACGTTGGACGGCTTAACCGTGGGTGGTATGCTCCTCTTCGGTGCGACACCAAACAAGTTTCTGCCACATGCAGGGATAGACGCTGTCGCGTATTCTGGCGCGGAAAAGGACTACGAAACGAAGGAACGCACGGCGTTGCGCGGTCCTATGACGTCATTACTAGGTAAAGACGGAATGATCGTCGAAAACGGACTCGTCGAACAGGCTTTGGCTTTTGTGCAACGGAACACACACGTGGTCGTCGAAACCGATGGCGGAAGGAGGGTTGAGCGGCCGACCTATCCACCCGATGTTCTTCGCGAAGGCTTTGTCAACGCTCTTATTCATCGTGACTACCTGCTCACAAGCACTGATATCGAACTAGCCGTTTACAATAACAGGCTTGAAATCGTCTCGCCAGGACGATTGCCGAACGGTATTACGCCGGACCGCATGAGGTTTGGCACGCGGGTGTCTCGGAACCAAATACTGAAGGACGTGATGCGTGATTACCGGTATCTGGAACACATGGGGATGGGAATTCCCCGAAAAATCATAAAGGGTATGAGGGACCATAACGGAACCGAACCCGAATTGATCGAACTGGACGAACGTTTCATTATTCGGTTGTTTGCAGAAGCGTGAAGGAGAGCACCGACCCCGATAATCAGGGTCAGGTTGTGGGTAGCGGTTTATCAGGTGCAGCGAAATTCAAAAATCCATCCCAGAATAATATTACCCTATGATCCTAGCATTTATCTTTTATAGTTTGCTAGTATATGGTTAATCTAGCATCCTAACGGAAGCAAATGAGGCAGGCATGATCATCTCGTTGATCTCTCAAAAGGGCGGTGTTGGTAAGAGCACCTTGGCACGACTTCTCTCCGTGGAAATCGCGAAAGCAGGCTGGCGGGTGAAGATCGCCGATCTCGACCCCGCGCAGGGCACGGCCACGAAGTGGAAAGCAAGGCGTGATGTTGCAGGGTTCCAACCTGACGTTGCGGTCGAGAAATTCCGCACAGTCGAACGCGCCATCAAAGAAGCAGAGCATTTCGACTTGATGATCCTAGATGGACCTGCTCACGCTGAAAAGGGTGGTAAGGTCATGGCGCAGACCAGCGATCTGATCCTGATTCCTACAGGTTACAGCCTCGATGACATGGAGCCGCAGATCGAGGCAGCTTATGAGCTCGAAGAGGCGGGTATTGCCTCCAAGAAGATACTTTTTGTATTTTGTCGCGCCAAAGGCTCTGATGCAGAGGATGCCGCTGCGCGCAGCTATCTGCGTAAAGCGCGCCTAACCGTTCTCGATCCTGTGCTACCTGAGCTGGCCTCGATCCGCCAGGGACATGCGGAAGGGCGAGTCGCTTCCGAAGTACCGTTTCCAAAAGTTCAGGATAAGGCCATCGACGTTGCTCAGCAAATCGTTGATCAACTCATGAGTAAGAGGGAGTCGGCATAATGGCAAAAGGTCTTCAAATGGCAGAACCACCGCGTCGTCGTTCGGAAGGGGTAGCCGAAGAGCCAAAAGCGAAGTCGCAGGTTGCCCATGAGTCCGGTGTGATGTTTACGCAGGTCGCCGAAGACGAGAAGGTGCAGTTTAACAAGCGGATCAAGCGCGGCGTGGCCGATTGCTACGAGATGCTCGCCATTCGCACGCGCAAGAAGGTGCCTGACCTTCTGGAGGAAGCCCTTGCGCTCCTTGAAGAGAAATATGGAAAAGTATAGGATGTCAGTATCCTATTATCCTAGGATTATAGCTTTCTATTTTTCGCCCTACCTGATCGCTATATGGGGTCGTATGTGGGTGCCCTCGGTTTTGAAGGGACACTTTAAAAGCATGGGCATTTATGCTGCAAATTTCTGCTACAGAATTTACTTGCTATTACTCACAATGTTGACTAATTAAAGTGGACTAATAGAGAGGTGTCGGAATGAAGATGGTCAACGTTCACGAAGCCAAAACGCATTTTTCAAAGCTTATTGAAGAAGCGGTGTCCGGTGTTCCTTTTGTTGTCGCGAAAGCAGGCAAGCCTATGGTTGTTGTGACCAAGCTGAATGCGGCGGCACCCCGTCGCCTTGGCTTCCTTGTAGGTCAGGGGCATGTACCAGAAGATTTTGACTCGTTGGGCGAAGCTGAAATTTCAGCCATGTTTGAAGGTGCCGTGTGAACCTGCTGCTGGATACCCATGTGCTCCTCTGGGCGGCCTATGCCCCGGAAAAGCTGAAACCTGATGCCCGTGCGCGTTTGTCTGATACGGCCAATCAGTTATGGTTCAGCGCGGTATCTCTGTGGGAAGTTGGGATCAAGCGTGGTCTGAACCGGCCGGATTTTCAAATTGACCCTGGCCCGTTGCGCGCGGGGCTTATCAGCAATGACTATCAGGAGTTGGCCCTTAACGGGTGGCATTGTCTTGGTCTTGGGATGCTTCCGGCACTGCACAGAGATCCGTTTGACCGGATGTTGATCGTTCAGGCGGCGGCTGAGGGCATGGTATTGCTGACATCTGACGAAAAGCTTTTGGAATACAGCGGTCCGGTTGAGAAGATTTGAGGGCCGGGTTATTACCCATGATAAGGGATACTTATCAAAGGTAAAGCAAGCCCTGTGACAGACCTCCCGGTAACAGCCACAATCCCCCCTTTTTGCGCAGCCCAAACAGAAAACCCCGGAAAACAAAGGGGCCCGAAAACAAAGGGGGATGACCCGGATCCGGCGCGGCCCCGATAACAGGCACCGCAGGGAGGCCTTGCGATGCGGGCGCGTGGTTTCAGGGGGTGCGGCTTCAGTGTTCGCGGGGCGCATCAGGGCCGGGCGCAAACTGCGTGGCCAGGATCAAAAACTCCTCAAACAGGTTCGCAATCTTTTCCAACACCTGTCGCTTCGTGGCGCCGGATCAGGCCTGTACGCATGAATGGAACGGTGAGGGGTCATAAGGCATTTTTTTCGTTGAGACATCGGTAAATGGTTGCAGGATGGACTTTGAATGCTCTGGCGACCTCTTTGACGGATTTTCCATTTTCGAGAAGTTGACGGACTGTGTCGCGTTGTTCACTCCCCAATTTAGGAGGGCGTCCAAATATGACGCCACGTTGCAATGCAGCCTTTCGACCGTTTTCGGTTCGACCTCGTATAAGTTCACGTTCGAACTCTGCAATGCCAGCAAACACGGTCAGGATCATGCGGCCTGAGGGCGAGGATGTATTGGCCCAGGGTTCGGCAAGCGATTGAAGTCCCGCGTCTTTTTCTCCGATAACTTCTGCGACGCGTAAAAGTTCAGACGTTGAACGCGCCAAGCG
Organism: Kordiimonas sp.; assembly: GCA_965199355.1. Classification (GTDB taxonomy): domain Bacteria; phylum Pseudomonadota; class Alphaproteobacteria; order Sphingomonadales; family Kordiimonadaceae; genus Kordiimonas. The sequence continues at coordinate 3,482 of CBDARB010000014.1, read as the reverse complement.
ATCAAGACGCGTCACGACAACCGTATCCCCTTTTCTGAGTTGGTTTAGCAACCTTTGCAGTTCAGGCCTCTTTATGCGTGCACCGGAACCCTTTTCCTCGAGCACCGTCTCGCATCCGGTCGCTTCCAGTTCGGCCCGTTGCAAATCAAGTTCCTGGGCGTTCGTTGAGACGCGCGCGTAACCAAATTTCATGCCGCCCCTTCCGAAGTGTCGCAAAAGTTGTCGCAAAAACCGTTTCTTTCGCATCTGTATTTTGCGATAGATAAACCATTGATTCTTCGTGGCCGGATTCGGTCTCGCGAAACTTGAGAGATTTGCGAATGCCGACGCGGTTTTTGAGTGACGCGCAGCGGGCGCGATACGGACGCTTCGACGGGGTTCCCAGTCGAACGCAGATCGCGCGATATTTCCACCTTGATGCGACTGATCGGGACATTATCAATCAGTTGCGTGGCAGCCATAATCGTCTGGGCTTTGCGCTTCAACTCGGTATCGCTCGGTTCCTTGGCGTACTTCCGACAAGGTTCGAGGATATTCCCGATGTCGTGGTTGAAGCGGTGGTCGCACAGCTCGGACTGACCACGATGCCGTCTTTGACCGCCTATGCTGTTGGGCGCCCAAAGAAGCGCCATGCGGCCTTGATCCGGAAAACCTACGGCTTCCGAGACCTGGCCGATGATGCCAGCGCTCGCTTTCGTTTGACGCGCTGGCTTTACACTCTGTGTTGGTCTGGCGATGATCGGCCGAGCCTGCTGATTGACCGGGCCACGGCGTGGATGTTGGCGCGCAAGATACTGCTGCCTGGTATCAGCACTTTGGAGCGCCTTGTTGCCCGCATTCGGGATCGTGCGCATCGGCAGTTGTGGATGCATCTGTCCGATGCGTTGTCGGATATGCAGCGGCAGAAGATCACCGCCTTGCTTGAGGGCGAAGGCGGGTCGCTGCGCAGGCTGGATTCGTTGCGGGCGGCTCCCACAAGACGGTCTATGACAGAACTGCTGCGCCACTTTCATCGCCTTGATGACATTCGCGCCTACGAACTGGCCCCGCATTCGCCTGAAACGGTTCCGAATGCACTCATCCAGCGCCTGGCCAAGATAGCTAGAACCATGCGGCCATCTGCAATCGCGGTTGCCAAGGAGCCGCGCCGAACCGCGATTATCGCCGCGCTGTTTCACACGTTGGAGGCCGTTGCCATCGACGATGCGGTCGAGCTTTTTAGTGCCTTGCTGGCGGATACGTTTCGAGAAGCCAAGGCAGCTCGCAAGCGAAAGAGATTGCGAAGCTTGGGCGATCTGGACGCTGCTGCTCTGACCTTGCGTGACCTGGCCCGGCGCGTCATGACCGATGGCGACGATGATACAGATATGACTTTCCGGTCCTGGCGCGATGCCATCTACGACGAATTGAATTATGCCGCCCTCGTTGAAGCCACTGACCGTGTCGATGTCTTGGCCAAACCACCAGAAGACAAGCCGCTGGAAGAACTGATCGTAAAGTGGCGCACGACGCACACACTGTTTCGCAACCTCCTCGAACGAATAGAATTTGAAGCTTCGCCCAAGGGCCAGCCTATCAAAGCGGCGATCGATTTTCTTCGCGGCATCGAGAACTGGGCAAAAGCTGATATGAACGATGCGCCGACTGAAATCCTGCGTGGAGTCTGGCGCAAATACGCGCTCGATACCAATGGAAAAGTCTCCGACAATAAAGCTTATGTTTTTGCTGTATGCGAGGCTTGGCAGGGGGCACTTAAGACCCGAGACATCTTCGTGCCCGCTGGCATGAGGTTTGATGATCCCAGACGTGGCTTGCTGAGCGGCGAAGCGTGGCAGGCGGTGAAGCCAACTATATGCCGCACACTTGAACGTTCGCCAAATGGAGAAACGGAACTCGCCGTTCTTGCTGACCAACTTGACCAAGCCTATCGGCGGGCGGCGGAAACCTTCGAAGTAAATCCGGCAATTCGAACTGAAATCAAGAAGGGCAAGCCACAGCTCGTCATCACGCCACTCGACCGCATCGAAGAATCCGACAGCCTGAAGAAACTGAAGTTCGCGATGCGGACCAGATTGCCAAAAGTCGATCTCTCGGATGTGCTTCTCGAAGTCGCCAACCGAACCGGTTTTGCGCAGGATTTCACCCATGTCACTGAGCGGCGCGCGCGCGTCGATGGCTTCCAGACAAGCCTGTGTGCCGTATTGCTCGCCGAGGCCTGCAACATTGGCTTCGAGCCGATCACGCAGGCGAGCTTTCCGCCACTTCGGCGCGACAGGCTTTCCTGGATCAGCCAGAACTTCATCCGCTCCGAGACAATCACGGCAGCAAACGCTCGCATCGTTGCCGCCCACAATGAACTGCCGATCGTCCAACATTGGGGTTCTGGTGATGTTGCCTCCGCAGACGGAATTCGCTTTTCCGCTCCACCCACGGTCATCCATGCCGGCCCTAACCCGAAATACTTCAAGACTGGCCGCGGTATCACGCTTTATAACCTTGTCTCCGACCAGTTCACTGGCCTCAATGCCCTTGTTGTGCCCGGAACACTGCGCGACAGCATGTTCATCCTTGCGCTTTTGCTCGACCAGGAAACCGATCTCGAACCCGTAGAAATCATGACCGACACGGCGGCCTACTCCGATATCGTCTTTGGACTCTTTTGGTTGCTTGGCTATCAGTTCAGTCCTCGGCTCGCGGATATCGGTCAGACCCGACTTTGGCGCATCGACCGCAAAGCAGACTATGGTCCGCTTGATTCGCTCACGCGCAACAAGATCAATGTCCGCCTCATTATAGAAAATTGGGAAGACCTGTTGCGTCTGACCGGATCGCTGAAGCTTGGACACATCAATGCAGGCGCAGTCATGCGTACACTTCAGGTGCGCGAACGCACCACGGCACTCGCCAAAGCCCTTGGAGAATTGGGCAAGATCATCAAGTCGCTGCATATCCTCAGATTCATCACTGACGAGGAAACGCGGCGGCGTATTCTGATCCAACTTAACCGTCAGGAGCTTCGCCACAGCCTGGCCAGGCGCGTCTGTTACGGTGAAAGGGGGGAAATTCGCAAACCCTATAGGCAAGGGCAGGAAGAACAACTTGGAGCGCTCGGGTTCACCCTCAATGCTATCGCTTACTGGAACGCAACCTACATGCAGCGCGTACTCGACCAACTCGAAACAGAAGGCTGGAATGTCAGCCCCAATGACATTGCCAGAATATCGCCCCTTGGACACAAACATATCAATTTCCTCGGCAGGCACGCATTCGACCTGCCGGACAACATTGCCACCGGAGAATTGCGCCCTCTCAGAAACCCTAATTCCGAACGGTAGTTTTGCAAAGTCTTATGACCCCTCACCGTTCCATTCATGCGTACAGGCCATTCCCTATACGGAAGAGGAATATGAACGGGAACCCGTGTTCCGTCACCCGCCCGGCAATGTGCGCGCCGAGCACATGTGGCCGTTGCTGGCCGGCAA
>CBDARB010000013.1:515000-530883 GCA_965199355.1 Kordiimonas sp. | reverse complement strand
AGCACCTTTATCACACAATTAGCCGGCGCGACACGGTTGACGGTTCACGGGAGAGGGTCTTGTCGGCGTCCCTGTATACAGGGGGAAAGCCTGGATTTTGACTGTGTGGATCGTTGCCTTTGCCTTCTGGAGTCAGGTCACCTTCCTGTATCACCGCCGGGTACGTGCTTCCGTCCGTGGTCGGCGCCATGCAGGGCAAGGGCCGCCAACTTCATACCTTGTCCAATACAGTTCCCGAGTGCCTATCTTTGGGGCGTGCTCGAACCCTGCGCTACATATGTGCGGGGTCCGGCGACAAGGCATCCTGCGTGCATCATCGGGGACTGCGTCCCGGCAGGGACACTGGTGGCCGACCCCTGTCAGACGCGGCCAAACCTCCTGTTTCTTCTCGTACGCTGCTTGAACGGGTTTATACAGAGCGGACAGCCTCTTCGCGGGTGAAGCAGAACACCGTTGCGTCCACCATCATCCGGTGCAGCACCACACCGATGCGTCGGGCAAGGGCGACCGTTGCACGTTTCTTGCCCCGCAGGGCAGCAAGACGCAACGCCCAGGCTTTCAGCCAGTTGGATCTGCCCCCGTTCAGCATGACCGTCGCCGCCTGATACAGGGCGGTTCGCAGGCCGACATCGCCAGCCTTCGTGATGCGGCCGGTAACATCCCGTTCCCCCGACTGGTCCCGGCCCGGCGTTAGCCCCACCCATGGACCGATATCCTTCGATCGGCGGAACTGCCCGGGATCATCCACTGCGGACAGGAAGGTCAGCGACACGACCGGCCCTACACCGGGCATGGTCATTAACAGGTCACAGACCGGGTTCGCCGTCGCCAGCCCTTTAATCTTTTTCTCCAGACCTGCCATCTCCTTGCGCAGCGTGTCGCGCACGTGCAGGACAGGCTCGACGGCAGCTTCCAGCATAGGGTTGCCGGTCACAAGCTCGCGCACCCGTGCCGCGTACCGCCCCTTCGACACCTTGCCCATCTTCAGACCGAAATTGCGCAGGATACCCCGCACCGACAGTTCGAGAGCCTTCAGGGCCTTCTGGATGGCATGGCGGGTCGTCAGCAGCGCCCGTATCTCCTTCCGTAATGGGGCAGTTGATGTCAAGCACCTTTATCACACAATTAGCCGGCGCGACACGGTTGACGGTTCACGGGAGAGGGTCTTGTCGGCGTCCCTGTATACAGGGGGAAAGCCTGGATTTTGACTGTGTGGATCGTTGCCTTTGCCTTCTGGAGTCAGGTCACCTTCCTGTATCACCGCCGGGTACGTGCTTCCGTCCGTGGTCGGCGCCATGCAGGGCAAGGGCCGCCAACTTCATACCTTGTCCAATACAGTTCCCGAGTGCCTATCTTTGGGGCGTGCTCGAACCCTGCGCTACATATGTGCGGGGTCCGGCGACAAGGCATCCTGCGTGCATCATCGGGGACTGCGTCCCGGCAGGGACACTGGTGGCCGACCCCTGTCAGACGCGGCCAAACCTCCTGTTTCTTCTCGTACGCTGCTTGAACGGGTTTATACAGAGCGGACAGCCTCTTCGCGGGTGAAGCAGAACACCGTTGCGTCCACCATCATCCGGTGCAGCACCACACCGATGCGTCGGGCAAGGGCGACCGTTGCACGTTTCTTGCCCCGCAGGGCAGCAAGACGCAACGCCCAGGCTTCCGTAATGGGGCAGTTGATGTCAAGCACCTTTATCACACAATTAGCCGGCGCGACACGGTTGACGGTTCACGGGAGAGGGTCTTGTCGGCGTCCCTGTATACAGGGGGAAAGCCTGGATTTTGACTGTGTGGATCGTTGCCTTTGCCTTCTGGAGTCAGGTCACCTTCCTGTATCACCGCCGGGTACGTGCTTCCGTCCGTGGTCGGCGCCATGCAGGGCAAGGGCCGCCAACTTCATACCTTGTCCAATACAGTTCCCGAGTGCCTATCTTTGGGGCGTGCTCGAACCCTGCGCTACATATGTGCGGGGTCCGGCGACAAGGCATCCTGCGTGCATCATCGGGGACTGCGTCCCGGCAGGGACACTGGTGGCCGACCCCTGTCAGACGCGGCCAAACCTCCTGTTTCTTCTCGTACGCTGCTTGAACGGGTTTATACAGAGCGGACAGCCTCTTCGCGGGTGAAGCAGAACACCGTTGCGTCCACCATCATCCGGTGCAGCACCACACCGATGCGTCGGGCAAGGGCGACCGTTGCACGTTTCTTGCCCCGCAGGGCAGCAAGACGCAACGCCCAGGCTTTCAGCCAGTTGGATCTGCCCCCGTTCAGCATGACCGTCGCCGCCTGATACAGGGCGGTTCGCAGGCCGACATCGCCAGCCTTCGTGATGCGGCCGGTAACATCCCGTTCCCCCGACTGGTCCCGGCCCGGCGTTAGCCCCACCCATGGACCGATATCCTTCGATCGGCGGAACTGCCCGGGATCATCCACTGCGGACAGGAAGGTCAGCGACACGACCGGCCCTACACCGGGCATGGTCATTAACAGGTCACAGACCGGGTTCGCCGTCGCCAGCCCTTTAATCTTTTTCTCCAGACCTGCCATCTCCTTGCGCAGCGTGTCGCGCACGTGCAGGACAGGCTCGACGGCAGCTTCCAGCATAGGGTTGCCGGTCACAAGCTCGCGCACCCGTGCCGCGTACCGCCCCTTCGACACCTTGCCCATCTTCAGACCGAAATTGCGCAGGATACCCCGCACCGACAGTTCGAGAGCCTTCAGGGCCTTCTGGATGGCATGGCGGGTCGTCAGCAGCGCCCGTATCTCCTTCCGTAATGGGGCAGTTGATGTCAAGCACCTTTATCACACAATTAGCCGGCGCGACACGGTTGACGGTTCACGGGAGAGGGTCTTGTCGGCGTCCCTGTATACAGGGGGAAAGCCTGGATTTTGACTGTGTGGATCGTTGCCTTTGCCTTCTGGAGTCAGGTCACCTTCCTGTATCACCGCCGGGTACGTGCTTCCGTCCGTGGTCGGCGCCATGCAGGGCAAGGGCCGCCAACTTCATACCTTGTCCAATACAGTTCCCGAGTGCCTATCTTTGGGGCGTGCTCGAACCCTGCGCTACATATGTGCGGGGTCCGGCGACAAGGCATCCTGCGTGCATCATCGGGGACTGCGTCCCGGCAGGGACACTGGTGGCCGACCCCTGTCAGACGCGGCCAAACCTCCTGTTTCTTCTCGTACGCTGCTTGAACGGGTTTATACAGAGCGGACAGCCTCTTCGCGGGTGAAGCAGAACACCGTTGCGTCCACCATCATCCGGTGCAGCACCACACCGATGCGTCGGGCAAGGGCGACCGTTGCACGTTTCTTGCCCCGCAGGGCAGCAAGACGCAACGCCCAGGCTTCCGTAATGGGGCAGTTGATGTCAAGCACCTTTATCACACAATTAGCCGGCGCGACACGGTTGACGGTTCACGGGAGAGGGTCTTGTCGGCGTCCCTGTATACAGGGGGAAAGCCTGGATTTTGACTGTGTGGATCGTTGCCTTTGCCTTCTGGAGTCAGGTCACCTTCCTGTATCACCGCCGGGTACGTGCTTCCGTCCGTGGTCGGCGCCATGCAGGGCAAGGGCCGCCAACTTCATACCTTGTCCAATACAGTTCCCGAGTGCCTATCTTTGGGGCGTGCTCGAACCCTGCGCTACATATGTGCGGGGTCCGGCGACAAGGCATCCTGCGTGCATCATCGGGGACTGCGTCCCGGCAGGGACACTGGTGGCCGACCCCTGTCAGACGCGGCCAAACCTCCTGTTTCTTCTCGTACGCTGCTTGAACGGGTTTATACAGAGCGGACAGCCTCTTCGCGGGTGAAGCAGAACACCGTTGCGTCCACCATCATCCGGTGCAGCACCACACCGATGCGTCGGGCAAGGGCGACCGTTGCACGTTTCTTGCCCCGCAGGGCAGCAAGACGCAACGCCCAGGCTTTCAGCCAGTTGGATCTGCCCCCGTTCAGCATGACCGTCGCCGCCTGATACAGGGCGGTTCGCAGGCCGACATCGCCAGCCTTCGTGATGCGGCCGGTAACATCCCGTTCCCCCGACTGGTCCCGGCCCGGCGTTAGCCCCACCCATGGACCGATATCCTTCGATCGGCGGAACTGCCCGGGATCATCCACTGCGGACAGGAAGGTCAGCGACACGACCGGCCCTACACCGGGCATGGTCATTAACAGGTCACAGACCGGGTTCGCCGTCGCCAGCCCTTTAATCTTTTTCTCCAGACCTGCCATCTCCTTGCGCAGCGTGTCGCGCACGTGCAGGACAGGCTCGACGGCAGCTTCCAGCATAGGGTTGCCGGTCACAAGCTCGCGCACCCGTGCCGCGTACCGCCCCTTCGACACCTTGCCCATCTTCAGACCGAAATTGCGCAGGATACCCCGCACCGACAGTTCGAGAGCCTTCAGGGCCTTCTGGATGGCATGGCGGGTCGTCAGCAGCGCCCGTATCTCCTTCCGTAATGGGGCAGTTGATGTCAAGCACCTTTATCACACAATTAGCCGGCGCGACACGGTTGACGGTTCACGGGAGAGGGTCTTGTCGGCGTCCCTGTATACAGGGGGAAAGCCTGGATTTTGACTGTGTGGATCGTTGCCTTTGCCTTCTGGAGTCAGGTCACCTTCCTGTATCACCGCCGGGTACGTGCTTCCGTCCGTGGTCGGCGCCATGCAGGGCAAGGGCCGCCAACTTCATACCTTGTCCAATACAGTTCCCGAGTGCCTATCTTTGGGGCGTGCTCGAACCCTGCGCTACATATGTGCGGGGTCCGGCGACAAGGCATCCTGCGTGCATCATCGGGGACTGCGTCCCGGCAGGGACACTGGTGGCCGACCCCTGTCAGACGCGGCCAAACCTCCTGTTTCTTCTCGTACGCTGCTTGAACGGGTTTATACAGAGCGGACAGCCTCTTCGCGGGTGAAGCAGAACACCGTTGCGTCCACCATCATCCGGTGCAGCACCACACCGATGCGTCGGGCAAGGGCGACCGTTGCACGTTTCTTGCCCCGCAGGGCAGCAAGACGCAACGCCCAGGCTTCCGTAATGGGGCAGTTGATGTCAAGCACCTTTATCACACAATTAGCCGGCGCGACACGGTTGACGGTTCACGGGAGAGGGTCTTGTCGGCGTCCCTGTATACAGGGGGAAAGCCTGGATTTTGACTGTGTGGATCGTTGCCTTTGCCTTCTGGAGTCAGGTCACCTTCCTGTATCACCGCCGGGTACGTGCTTCCGTCCGTGGTCGGCGCCATGCAGGGCAAGGGCCGCCAACTTCATACCTTGTCCAATACAGTTCCCGAGTGCCTATCTTTGGGGCGTGCTCGAACCCTGCGCTACATATGTGCGGGGTCCGGCGACAAGGCATCCTGCGTGCATCATCGGGGACTGCGTCCCGGCAGGGACACTGGTGGCCGACCCCTGTCAGACGCGGCCAAACCTCCTGTTTCTTCTCGTACGCTGCTTGAACGGGTTTATACAGAGCGGACAGCCTCTTCGCGGGTGAAGCAGAACACCGTTGCGTCCACCATCATCCGGTGCAGCACCACACCGATGCGTCGGGCAAGGGCGACCGTTGCACGTTTCTTGCCCCGCAGGGCAGCAAGACGCAACGCCCAGGCTTTCAGCCAGTTGGATCTGCCCCCGTTCAGCATGACCGTCGCCGCCTGATACAGGGCGGTTCGCAGGCCGACATCGCCAGCCTTCGTGATGCGGCCGGTAACATCCCGTTCCCCCGACTGGTCCCGGCCCGGCGTTAGCCCCACCCATGGACCGATATCCTTCGATCGGCGGAACTGCCCGGGATCATCCACTGCGGACAGGAAGGTCAGCGACACGACCGGCCCTACACCGGGCATGGTCATTAACAGGTCACAGACCGGGTTCGCCGTCGCCAGCCCTTTAATCTTTTTCTCCAGACCTGCCATCTCCTTGCGCAGCGTGTCGCGCACGTGCAGGACAGGCTCGACGGCAGCTTCCAGCATAGGGTTGCCGGTCACAAGCTCGCGCACCCGTGCCGCGTACCGCCCCTTCGACACCTTGCCCATCTTCAGACCGAAATTGCGCAGGATACCCCGCACCGACAGTTCGAGAGCCTTCAGGGCCTTCTGGATGGCATGGCGGGTCGTCAGCAGCGCCCGTATCTCCTTCCGTAATGGGGCAGTTGATGTCAAGCACCTTTATCACACAATTAGCCGGCGCGACACGGTTGACGGTTCACGGGAGAGGGTCTTGTCGGCGTCCCTGTATACAGGGGGAAAGCCTGGATTTTGACTGTGTGGATCGTTGCCTTTGCCTTCTGGAGTCAGGTCACCTTCCTGTATCACCGCCGGGTACGTGCTTCCGTCCGTGGTCGGCGCCATGCAGGGCAAGGGCCGCCAACTTCATACCTTGTCCAATACAGTTCCCGAGTGCCTATCTTTGGGGCGTGCTCGAACCCTGCGCTACATATGTGCGGGGTCCGGCGACAAGGCATCCTGCGTGCATCATCGGGGACTGCGTCCCGGCAGGGACACTGGTGGCCGACCCCTGTCAGACGCGGCCAAACCTCCTGTTTCTTCTCGTACGCTGCTTGAACGGGTTTATACAGAGCGGACAGCCTCTTCGCGGGTGAAGCAGAACACCGTTGCGTCCACCATCATCCGGTGCAGCACCACACCGATGCGTCGGGCAAGGGCGACCGTTGCACGTTTCTTGCCCCGCAGGGCAGCAAGACGCAACGCCCAGGCTTCCGTAATGGGGCAGTTGATGTCAAGCACCTTTATCACACAATTAGCCGGCGCGACACGGTTGACGGTTCACGGGAGAGGGTCTTGTCGGCGTCCCTGTATACAGGGGGAAAGCCTGGATTTTGACTGTGTGGATCGTTGCCTTTGCCTTCTGGAGTCAGGTCACCTTCCTGTATCACCGCCGGGTACGTGCTTCCGTCCGTGGTCGGCGCCATGCAGGGCAAGGGCCGCCAACTTCATACCTTGTCCAATACAGTTCCCGAGTGCCTATCTTTGGGGCGTGCTCGAACCCTGCGCTACATATGTGCGGGGTCCGGCGACAAGGCATCCTGCGTGCATCATCGGGGACTGCGTCCCGGCAGGGACACTGGTGGCCGACCCCTGTCAGACGCGGCCAAACCTCCTGTTTCTTCTCGTACGCTGCTTGAACGGGTTTATACAGAGCGGACAGCCTCTTCGCGGGTGAAGCAGAACACCGTTGCGTCCACCATCATCCGGTGCAGCACCACACCGATGCGTCGGGCAAGGGCGACCGTTGCACGTTTCTTGCCCCGCAGGGCAGCAAGACGCAACGCCCAGGCTTTCAGCCAGTTGGATCTGCCCCCGTTCAGCATGACCGTCGCCGCCTGATACAGGGCGGTTCGCAGGCCGACATCGCCAGCCTTCGTGATGCGGCCGGTAACATCCCGTTCCCCCGACTGGTCCCGGCCCGGCGTTAGCCCCACCCATGGACCGATATCCTTCGATCGGCGGAACTGCCCGGGATCATCCACTGCGGACAGGAAGGTCAGCGACACGACCGGCCCTACACCGGGCATGGTCATTAACAGGTCACAGACCGGGTTCGCCGTCGCCAGCCCTTTAATCTTTTTCTCCAGACCTGCCATCTCCTTGCGCAGCGTGTCGCGCACGTGCAGGACAGGCTCGACGGCAGCTTCCAGCATAGGGTTGCCGGTCACAAGCTCGCGCACCCGTGCCGCGTACCGCCCCTTCGACACCTTGCCCATCTTCAGACCGAAATTGCGCAGGATACCCCGCACCGACAGTTCGAGAGCCTTCAGGGCCTTCTGGATGGCATGGCGGGTCGTCAGCAGCGCCCGTATCTCCTTCCGTAATGGGGCAGTTGATGTCAAGCACCTTTATCACACAATTAGCCGGCGCGACACGGTTGACGGTTCACGGGAGAGGGTCTTGTCGGCGTCCCTGTATACAGGGGGAAAGCCTGGATTTTGACTGTGTGGATCGTTGCCTTTGCCTTCTGGAGTCAGGTCACCTTCCTGTATCACCGCCGGGTACGTGCTTCCGTCCGTGGTCGGCGCCATGCAGGGCAAGGGCCGCCAACTTCATACCTTGTCCAATACAGTTCCCGAGTGCCTATCTTTGGGGCGTGCTCGAACCCTGCGCTACATATGTGCGGGGTCCGGCGACAAGGCATCCTGCGTGCATCATCGGGGACTGCGTCCCGGCAGGGACACTGGTGGCCGACCCCTGTCAGACGCGGCCAAACCTCCTGTTTCTTCTCGTACGCTGCTTGAACGGGTTTATACAGAGCGGACAGCCTCTTCGCGGGTGAAGCAGAACACCGTTGCGTCCACCATCATCCGGTGCAGCACCACACCGATGCGTCGGGCAAGGGCGACCGTTGCACGTTTCTTGCCCCGCAGGGCAGCAAGACGCAACGCCCAGGCTTTCAGCCAGTTGGATCTGCCCCCGTTCAGCATGACCGTCGCCGCCTGATACAGGGCGGTTCGCAGGCCGACATCGCCAGCCTTCGTGATGCGGCCGGTAACATCCCGTTCCCCCGACTGGTCCCGGCCCGGCGTTAGCCCCACCCATGGACCGATATCCTTCGATCGGCGGAACTGCCCGGGATCATCCACTGCGGACAGGAAGGTCAGCGACACGACCGGCCCTACACCGGGCATGGTCATTAACAGGTCACAGACCGGGTTCGCCGTCGCCAGCCCTTTAATCTTTTTCTCCAGACCTGCCATCTCCTTGCGCAGCGTGTCGCGCACGTGCAGGACAGGCTCGACGGCAGCTTCCAGCATAGGGTTGCCGGTCACAAGCTCGCGCACCCGTGCCGCGTACCGCCCCTTCGACACCTTGCCCATCTTCAGACCGAAATTGCGCAGGATACCCCGCACCGACAGTTCGAGAGCCTTCAGGGCCTTCTGGATGGCATGGCGGGTCGTCAGCAGCGCCCGTATCTCCTGCGACGAAACGGATTTGCAGTGGACTGGCCGGAACCAGCCCAGATGCAGCAGGCGGGCAATCCCTTCCGCATCCCGGCGATCTGTTTTGATCGGCATGGCCTTCAGCGCGGCCTTCACTCTGCGTGTTTCCATCAGCACCGTCTCGAAACCCGCTTCCGTCAGGCCCTTGTACAACCACTGGGACAGGGGCCCTGCTTCAAGACCAATGCTGGCGACATCGCACCCCAGGCTGTGCACAAAACCCACAAGCGCTGCCGGCTCGCTGGGCACCTTTGCCTCCCTGAGAATCTCACCCTTACCCGTCAGTACACAGACTGCCGTGCTTGCCAGAGAGACGTCTAGTCCTATAAATACAGTCATGTTGTTGTTCCTTTTTGATTGATAAAATGGCGCAGGCCTCATGGCGCGACGCCGTAGATACAGCTTACTGCATCAGGAGCAACGACACCCCCTTCCTATCCACCGTCACGACACGCCGAAACGGAGCAGGACGTGCCAAGCCCCATTACGGTATCTTTGCCCCCTGAAATAAATTAGCCGGAACAACTGTCGTTTGAGTCATTTTTTCCTCCATAGATTAGAAGTAAGTATCGTCCACATGCTCATAGAAGAGACCTGCTGCTCCGAATGCAGTAGCTACAGGCAGCGCGCCAACAGCGGTTGCAACAGCAGCCGCGCCATACAGAATGGTAGCTCCTTCATCCTAGGAGTCACCATCGCCATTCCAGTCATACCACGTTCCTCCGCCGCCGCTGCCATCGTCCTGAAGCTCTGGCTCATTGTTGCTGGTCGTGCCAGCCTGTCCACTCTGGCTATCTCCTTTAGAAAAGCCACCGCTTACTGTCATTAGCTCTTCCATATTCAGTTCACGAACCATTGCGTTCATGTTTTTTCTCCGTAGTTTGTTTTGACTAAGCTTTCATCCTGTTCCAGTGGGAAGAAAGCTGGTTTATGCCTCATTTGAGGCTATTCGGCACAAGCGAACTTGCACACGAATTCTTTAAGCTGGCTTTAACCAGCGGTTTGATCTTCAAGCTCATAGGGGCGGTGAAAAGACCCTGCCAGTACAGCTGTTAGGTTAACTGGCACTTGCCCTCGGTTGCTGGCGTCCAGGTTGTTTTCTGTAGAAACGCCTCCAACGGCCACCGCCGCCCTTTCCAGACTCTCGCTATTCGCCAATGGCGTGGCGTTCAATAAGCCTGTCTCCTGGGTGCGGCGAAGACCTTCGCTGACAAATGCACCAAGCTGTTCGTCAATCTCGAAGGTGAAAAAGAAATATCCGCCGCTCACGCTGGCCACTTCCTTATCCAAAAGTTCCCTCACGGGTATTTTTGTGCTATTACTCTTCACGTCAATTCTCCGTAGTAGTTTTGACACCGTGGTCAGAGCTGGTTCCAGCAGCTCTGGCCACTATTCTTTTCTGCTCCTAATCAAGCTTACCCACTTCCAAGGTTTTCGCTTCTATTCAGCTTTGACAGAGCAAACCAAAGCCAAATTCTTTTTAATCATCCAAGTTCAGTTCAGCAGTTTTTTTTGAAGCTGCATTTTTCCATACTCTAAACCGGCTTTCTCCTGTTCCGCTTCCTCGCGCAATATTAACAAGTCAAAAAGGGTATTAGAGGCTTCATGCAGTTTCTCTTTCTTTTCGTCTGCTTCATTCGCCGTGATCTTTCCGTATTGATGTGCAGTGTCAACACCTTCGCCTGCCATAGATAAAACCAGTTTCAACGCCAACAGCTCATCCATGACGGTTCATCTTTAGAGATATTATATCTATCCGACACACTGAAACATCTTTGGCAATGAGCCATGTGAATTTCGTTTCCAATGAAAGTCCCCCGACTTGCTTACTGGAATAATTATTCAACTCTATGGAGAATAACTCAATTCACAAATGTGTCTAAAATTGGGTAATATTAGAAAAAATCCACGCAGATTTTTGAAACTAATCTATTTGCTTTGTTCTGAGCGCATAAGAAACAAGGCCATCTCTTGTTTGAGCAGAAGGGATGTGTTGAAGGTTTTTCAATCTCTTTATAGTAGCATTTATAGTGCCCGGACTAATGTTCAGTGAGGCTGCCACGCCGCTGGTTGTTTTACCTTGACTAAACAGGCGCAGAATTTCTCGCTCGCGTGCCTTGAAAATATGAATGTCCGGATCAGGGATACGTTCTATCTTTCCCTCTGCTATAAGCGCATCCAAGAAGCAGCTATTCCACAAGCGCAATACATGAAGAAATGTTTGATAATGCGCTGCCTGAAATTGTTTCATAGTCTTTGAAGGCCCCGCAATACCAAGCAACACAGTATGATTCTGTACCTTGCAGGATTTGGAGATAAGCAAACCATTGCCAATTCCGAAGTCTTGCATATCTACGAAGACTCTATTTGCTTCTGTGCCTTTGCGGGTTCGTCGGTCCATCTCTGCCCACTCAAGGGTCGGACGAGAAAGGTTGAAAGCTAAATGGAACGAGCGATCATGCTCATAAAGTTTGTTTTCGATATAATAGTGAGCCCACGAGCCAGGGCCATCGGGTTCCGCCTTAACATATAGGAAACTTTCAGGGCCTATTGGAACTTCTAAATGATAGACTGACACACGATGGTGCTTGGTGCCGAAGGGCTTGCAAAAATCTATCAGGAGGAGCCAGAGTTCTTCAGAATTTTTACTATTGGTTATTGCAAAGAAAAAGTCCTTGAGGACATCTTTGGTCAAGCGTGATGTTTTTGTCATAGAAGGCACTTCAATATCAAACCAACTCCACCCCAAATTGTCCCATAACTTTGTAAATATTATCGGGAGTTGTCAAATGACATAAATAACAACTCTCACTTCTTGGAAATTGAAACTACACAGTTTACAATTGCTGCATCGAAAAGGTTAGGTGGGAACTTGTTTGAGTTTTCTCGCTTGGATTGCAATCAGTTATTTAGTTCTTTTGCCGGGATTGCGGCATATCCAATATCCGGCAATTAACCTCGCTGATGTTTCAAAAACATCGTTTGAGCCTGCCTGATAATGAATCACCACTTCATCTTGGCTGATAATTTCAGTTATTGTTGCGCGAATGGCTCCATCAACTGTGATTTCTGCCCCAGGCTTTAATGTTGATGGAGAAGCTGCGCTATCGGAAACATCAAAACTCTCATGCGTTTTTTGATCAGTGATCGTCATCGTATTCCCTGAGACAATATATAGTCACGCGATATGCGACTTGCCGTTTCCTCCGAATGACCTGCATCCAATTCAAGAACAAGTTCATTTGTACCGACCGAATAGAGTTTCCAAGCCTCTTTGCCTCGCACCAGAAAGCAAGGGGTTTGGCAGAAAGGCATGATATTTATACCTGTTGATTTGGTATTTATCCGACTTACCATAAATCTACTATAGGTAGTTTTATGTAAATTTAAATCAAAATAAACAACTTTAATTGGCATTTAGGAGGTTTGAACCTTACCCATCCATCACTCCACTACGCTTCGTATAAACATATTGGCTTTCCTCGTCATTCCGCTGCGCTTTGCTTGCTCCATATGAACCTTTTACGGTTCAAACCTACTTCGCAGCCCTTCACGCAGTAGACGTTTACGTCAAATACGTAAAAAGGGCCCCATTAGGGACCCTTTTTATCGTATTGGTCTTGGGAGTAGGATTTACCGTATCGAGGCGTTGCCTCTCACGTTGCCCTGCGGGCTATCGCCCTTGGTCCGAACGGTAGGTTCAACAGAACTACTGCCGTAATCAAAACGCAAAAGACCCGCCACAAGGGCGGGTCTCTGCGTTTGGTTGCGGGAGTAGGATTTGAACCTACGACCTTCAGGTTATGAGCCTGACGAGCTACCGGGCTGCTCCATCCCGCGTCAATTTTCGGTTTGCTTCCGGTATTGCTATCGCAATTCCATGAAGCACGCTCAAGGCTGCCTGCTACCTAGGCTAGTCTTGAGTTTGTTTCGCTCGGATACCGAAGCCCATATGGGCTGAGGCACGGGCAAGAGCCCGCCCGAACTGATGCGAGGATAGCCTAAGGTACAGACGCACCGCCGACGACTGAGGCTAAAAAACCCCTCCTCTTTAAACACAAAAACCGGCGATTGCCGGTTTGAGTATTTGGTAAGAATTGTAGATATGTGTTCGCTTTTTTGTAGATCTGGCGGCGACCTACTCTTCCGCGCCTTAAGACGAAGTACCATCGGCACAAAGACCTTTCACTTCCGGGTTCGGGATGGGACCGGGTGGGACAATCTTGTTATAACCACCAGATCAACAAAAAAGCGAGATATTGCGAGTATTTAGCATGCTGTAAAACCGTTCCTAGACTGTCTGTGATCACCGAACCGCCTAAGCGGTGAGGCAAGGGCAAGCGCCCGCCGCGCACTTTTGCGCGTATCACGACAAAGAAAGTTTTCCTTTCTGTCTATGGAGAGGCTCTAAAGCCTATCGAGCAATTAGTATCAGTTAGCTTCACACATTGCTGCGCTTCCACACCTGACCTATCAACGTGGTGGTCTTCCACGGCTCTCAGAGAGACCTTATCTCGAGGGGGGCTTCCCGCTTAGATGCTTTCAGCGGTTATCCCTTCCGGACATAGCTACCCTGCAATGCTGCTGGCGCAACAACAGGTCCACCAGAGGTCCGTCCACCCCGGTCCTCTCGTACTAGGGGCAGCTCCTCTCAAGTCTCTTGCGCCCACGGCAGATAGGGACCGAACTGTCTCACGACGTTCTAAACCCAGCTCACGTACCTCTTTAAATGGCGAACAGCCATACCCTTGGGACCTGCTCCAGCCCCAGGATGAGATGAGCCGACATCGAGGTGCCAAACACTGCCGTCGATATGAGCTCTTGGGCAGTATCAGCCTGTTATCCCCGGCGTACCTTTTATCCGTTGAGCGATGGCCCTTCCACTCAGAACCACCGGATCACTAAGACCGACTTTCGTCTCTGCTCGACCTGTCAGTCTCGCAGTCAGGCAGGCTTATGCCTTTGCACTCAACGACCGATTTCCAACCGGTCTGAGCCTACCTTCGCGCGCCTCCGTTACCATTTGGGAGGCGACCGCCCCAGTCAAACTACCCACCACAGAGGGTCCCAGATCCAGGTTCATGGATCGTGGTTAGATATCAGAGACAACAAGGGTGGTATTTCAAGGGTGGCTCCACAAGAACTGGCGTCCCTGTTTCAAAGCCTCCCACCTATGCTACACATGTTATCCCTAATACCACTCTGAAGCTGTAGTAAAGGTGCACGGGGTCTTTCCGTCTGACCGCGGGTACTCCGCATCTTCACGGAGAATTCAATTTCGCTGAGTCTATGCTGGAGACAGTGGGGAAGTCGTTACGCCATTCGTGCAGGTCGGAACTTACCCGACAAGGAATTTCGCTACCTTAGGACCGTTATAGTTACGGCCGCCGTTTACCGGGGCTTCAATTCGCAGCTCTCACCGCTCCTCTTAACCTTCCGGCACCGGGCAGGCGTCAGACCCTATACGTCGTGTTGACCACTTCGCAGAGCCCTGTGTTTTTAGTAAACAGTCGCCACCCCCTCTTCTGTGCCCCCACCTAAAAGTTGCCTTAAAGGTGGGCCTCCTTCTCCCGAAGTTACGGAGGCAATTTGCCGAGTTCCTTCAGCATAGTTCTCTCAAGCGCCTTGGTATGCTCTACCATCCTACCTGTGTCGGTTTCGGGTACGGTCATTAATGGTGGTGCTATTTCCTGGAACAGTTTCGCGGCACATCCAATCCAATAAGGATGCACAACTTACACCATTCGTCACATTCCACCTGGTACAGGAATATTAACCTGTTTCCCATCGACTACGCCTTTCGGCCTCGCCTTAGGAGCCGACTCACCCTGCGCGGATTAGCCTTGCGCAGGAACCCTTAGGATTTCGGCGAGAGTGTCTCTCACACTCTTTATCGCTACTCATGTCAGCATTCTCACTTCTGATATCTCCAGCATGGCTCACGCCACACCTTCGCAGACTTACAGAACGCTCCGCTACCACGTGCGTAAACGCACATCCACAGCTTCGGTACATGTCTTTAGCCCCGGTACATCTTCGCCGCAAGACAGCTTATTTAGACCAGTGAGCTGTTACGCTTTCTTTAAATGATGGCTGCTTCTAAGCCAACATCCTGGTTGTTTTGGCCGTCTCACATGCTTTCCCACTTAGACATGATTTAGGGACCTTAGCTGGTGGTCAGGGCTGTTTCCCTCTCGACTACGGACCTTAGCACCCGCAGTCTGTCTCCCAGGCTCATACTCTACGGTATTCGGAGTTTGGTTAGAATTGGTAAGGCTCGCGCCCCCCGCATCCATCCAGTGCTCTACCCCCGTAGGTAATACCTGAGGCACTACCTAAATAGTTTTCGCGGAGAACCAGCTATCTCCCGGCTTGATTGGCCTTTCACCCCTAGTCACAGGTCATCCCCGCATTTTTCAACATGCGTGGGTTCGGTCCTCCAGTGCGTGTTACCGCACCTTCAACCTGCCCATAACTAGATCGCCGGGTTTCGGGTCTAATCCATCGAACTCAGTCGCCCTATTCAGACTCGCTTTCGCTACGCCTACACCTAACGGCTTAAGCTTGCTCGATAGACTAACTCACTGACCCATTATACAAAAGGTACGCCGTCAGGACATAAAGTCCCTCCGACTGCTTGTAAGCATTCGGTTTCAGGTTCTCTTTCACTCCCCTTATCGGGGTACTTTTCACCTTTCCCTCACGGTACTGGTGCACTATCGGTCGTATAGGAGTACTTAGGCTTGGAAGGTGGTCCTCCCACGTTCAGACAGGATTTCACGTGTCCCGCCCTACTCAAGTCCATCTTCTCTTCCGTCCCGTACGGGGCTATCACCCACTATGGCCAAGCTTCCCAGCTTGTTCCGGTAAATTCAAAGATGGCACTGGCCTGGTCCCCGTTCGCTCGCCACTACTAAGG
>CBDARB010000013.1:0-512500 GCA_965199355.1 Kordiimonas sp. | reverse complement strand
ATGCTCAAGAATTAACTGACACTAAATACTATAAAGTATCTAGCTGATACATAACCTACCCGTAAAAGCAGGCGATGTACCTCGGAAATATAGATGATGATCATACCAGACCACCGTCCACATCTCCCTTCCATTACCACAATGTCAAAGAGCAAATCTTGTGTAATTTCAGTTGGCTATTGCCACATGTTGATTTCCACAAGAAAACCGTCGGTGCGTCCCGCGCTTGTCGTTGCGCCCCGTCGGTGGAGGCGGGTTATAGGGGGGTCTTCTTTTCCTGTCAAACACCTTTTTCATTTTTTTTACAAAAACTTCGAAGCGCCATAAAAACATACATTTCCATTCCGAAAATTTCACAAAACTCCCTATGGCGAAATATAATTTCAAGACTGGCAAAATCACCGGGAACTAACCAATCCAGCAGGCGGCCAAAACCCTGAAAAAGATGTAAAAAGCCATGAAAGTTTTCGAATCTTGGCCAACACACACAAGGCACCCGTGCGCGCCACAGCAATAACGGCTGCAGCCACAAGGCAGCGATCCAGCAAGCTTTGGTGAGAAGAGTTCAGCTAGTTATAGGCTATAGCCATCAGGTTAGTTGCAAACCACGGGCGAATATTGCCCGGCAACCGACCGATCGCCCCAAGCCCGTGTGAATTACTGAAAGGAATTATCTGTATATCTCTATACCCTGCGCGCCGGAGAGCATATTCGAGCGTTTGCGGGCAATACCATAAAGTATGGTCTGGATGCACATCGGCTTTACCAGAGAAGAGAATCTCAAACTGTCGCTTTGGGTAAAAAGGATTCGGTGTTGTTAAGGCAAGCGTACCGCCCGGCTTAAGGTGACGCTTCATATTCTCCAGGAATGCGCCAACATTCATAAGATGTTCGATAATCTCGCCGCCGACAACACAGTCAAACGTTTCGTTCAGGTCAGTCTTTTCAACGTCACCAACGCGAATATCATACCCCTCTTCCTGTAGGCGTTTCACCTCGCGTTCGGCGAAATCAAGGCCCACAACACTTGAAGCATGGTCTTTAACGAACTCATGAAGCCATTCCGACCTGTCAGGTTTAGACCGGTCCAAGCCGCCAACACACCCAACATCGAGAACTCGCTTACCCTCAATCCATGGCTGAAGAACCTCAAACCGTCTTATGTTTCTGGCCACATGCGTCTCCTATGATTCACTATACCCATGACAGCGGGATGATTTTGTCTATTTACGATAGGCTTTAATAATATGAATGGGGGGATTGAGGATTTGCCCGGCCAGATAAGCGTCTTCGCTGTTTGAAGACGGTTTACTTTGATGAATAGCGCGGACCACATCCATTCCCGCAACCACGTGACCAAAAGCAGCGAAGCCCTGCCCGTCACCGGAAACAGCGCGCCCACCGCCCATATCCAGTGAGGGTTGGTCACCAACACAAATAAAGAAAGCAGCCCCGCCGCCCGTACCAACCTCTGCGCGTGCAAGCGATATCACACCGTCTTTATGAAGAATGCCGGTTTGCTCTGTCGTTTCGTGAGCAACGGGCGGCAAGCCATCTGTGCCCGGCAGCACCCCACCCTGAATTACACTGATCTTCGGGTTGCCATTGTCGTTTTCAGGGTAGACCGTGCGGTAGAAGCCGCCAGTGCGATTATAAAGGCCAGCGTCCACATGAGCCAGAAAACTGCTGGCTGACACAGGAGCACGGTCCACGTCAATGGATAGCTCGATGTTTCCTTTTTCGGTTTCCAGAACGACCAGAACAGGTTCGGCAGTAGCGCTCCCTCCGGCGCACAACGCAATCACAACGCCCATGAACAGCGCGCCAAGCAGTCTTCTCATAACCCTCTCCCCAAGTAATGAGGGCTAAAGATCACCTTCCGCTCGCCGGAAAGCAAGAAATTCTCGCCGACTTTTTGGACCAAAGGTCATGAAATGCGGGTCTACTGCATCTTGCGCGGCAAGTTTGGCGAGCCCAAGGCCATCAGATTGATGGACTGCCTGCATGGCTGGAATATCAACGCCGTATGGCTTCGCACCATTCAGGCCAAAGACCTTTGCACGTAATGTTGGCGTGATTTCAGGGTATCCGTAGCGCTCGCGGAGTTCTTCAGAAATCTGGAAAGCGCGAAAGGCTTGTATCTGGTCTTGCGGCGACCCGTACCAAATGCAGTCGGTCCCCCACACTACCCTGTCTTCACCTACGTATCTTAGAAGTTTACCCATACCGTGGGCCGCCGAATCCGGGTCTTGCATCCACATACGCCATGTGGACCCAAGGTCCGCATAGACATTCGCATTGGGCCCTACATCATTATCAAGCAGAGACTGCACCAAGGCGTCAACACCGTCCTTGCCGGCACCATTTGCAAACGCCTGTTCAGGCTTACCCGGCACAAACCCAGAGTGATACACAAGGAAATTCAAGTCCGGGTATGCCTTTGCCACCCGCCCAATATCATCGCACCTGCTATGTTCATAGGACCGCTGCCCAAAGGGGATACCCTTGTGGACCGCAATGTTTTTTATGCCCAATGCTCGCGCCTTCTCCAAAAACGGTATACCGGTATCTTCGTCGTCCAACCAAAAACCAACGCCTTCCGGGCCCCACTGGGTGTAGGTTTTCCATGCCGACACGTTCCAGCGCTCCGCCAGTTCGTCCATGGTATCAAGGTCACCGGCCTGATTCGGGTTCACTCTGCCGTGCACCAGCAAGCGCGTTTCTGTGCCCCCATTGTTCAAGAGCTGTTTTGTTACCTCAGCTTCTTCAATTTTGAGCGGTTCGGCATCCGCAGGTGACGGCACAAATGTCAGCACCATCATATCTGTGTCGCTGTCGACAAACACATCCTTCACGAACTGTTCACCTGACAGACATTCCAGATAATCAAGGCCGTCCATATCATCTGTTTTGCAAGCTTGAACTTTTGGCATGCCGAAGAAAGGCCGCGCACCCTCTGGCACCGTATCGCGCCACGCCCCTTTAGGGTTTATATAATGACCATGCACATCAAAGATAAACTCATCGCCGCCAACGGCCGCTTCAGCAGCGGCGTTTTCAAAACGCGCATCCTCAGACACCTCAAAATAGCTGCCGGTTTTTCCCGCTGCTGCATTCACCGCATTTAAAGACAAAAGTGTGCTTGCCGCACCGCAAGCCCCCACCAGAAATGTGCGCCGATCTTGCCCAAGTTTTCGCGCTGCTTCGTCAGCGTCTTTCAGCGCTTGCTCGTTCCCAACCACATTGCGCTTGTCCAGTGGCAGCGGTTCAAACTCACCGTTTGATGCATTGTCAATTTTGATTGGCAGGCGGAACCCGTCCGGGTCGTGATGATAATGTCGCATGATGATCCCTTTCCCCTTATTCGACCCAAGTTAAACTCGCATGGGGACAGATCGTCCAGCCTTATGCGGCAAACTGGGTAAGTAAAGCGGTGGAATTTGGTCAGGAAGAGACTGATGATAGTGCGATGAAGCGCTCTTCCTATTTCTTCTCAGCGTCTTTCAACATAGTCCGAACAGTACCGACATAGAATAGGTCTGCGTTCGATTGATTGAGCGCTTCGTTAAACTGCTCTTCGAACTGGTTCGTGCCGCCACTCCGCCGGTCGGTAATGCCGGTTAACTTCGGGTCTGGAATTTCCGTCGACCAATTCGGCCCCAACGCAGGAATGAAGTTTGCCAACAACCCTTGCACGGCCTGTACCGCAGCTGGTGGATTGTAGGGTACATAGGGAACGGGCGGGCCCGCATCTTCAAAACTGCGGTAAACCAAATCCTGATCAAGGCCAGCCACCGCGCGAGCCACCTGCCCTAAAAACATCCGGTTTTCATAGTCGGACATGCCAGCACCAACATTGGATTTGTTTAGCGAACCAAGCACCCAGTCCGCCATTGAAACGACAGCCCCATCTTCAAGAACCACATAAGCGTCTTTCAAATCCTCTACCGATTTTATGGCATCATCTTTTTTCAAGCGCGGAAAGACAGGCACTACCAAATGGTCTGACTGTTCTTCCCGGCTAGTTGCAGGTTCCTCGCTGGCCACTTGCTGAGCTGTGACAGCCCCGATTGTGGCAAACGTCAGCAATAGGAATATGGAAATCAGCACGATAGGCTTTTTAATGTCAGTAATCATGGCTGTGTGACTCGGACTTTGTTTTATATCCGTATATATGTTATCGTATTAGAAATATTTATTTCTGTAAAACAATAATTTTAATCATGAAGAACGTCACACGAAACATATTCATTCTTCGATTTATCGTCTCTGTCCTGATCGCCATAGTTTTGATCCTGCCAACTTGGTACTGGGTATCCCCGGAGACGCTAAGCTTTACGGGCCAAACCATTGCCATCGTCGATGAGTATGGCGGCATGCACAAATTAACCGTCGCGCAGAAAATTGGCGGATATATGGCAACCATGTTGCCAAATACCATACTAGTTGCAGCTCTTGTCATCTTGCTCAAAATCCTTAAGAGACTCTCAAACAGCCAGTGGTTTGAAGAAGCTAACGAGCGCGACTGGGCCACAGTTGGCTACCTGATGCTGGGATATGTGGGCGCTGAGATTATACATCATACCTTGCTGGGTCTCATATTGACAATCAATAACCCAGTTGGTGAACGCGTACTATACATTGGTTTTGATAGCGGAGACTTTAAAGCCTTGGTTCCTGCTCTGCTGGCTCTTGTCATCAGTTATATGGTTAGCATCGCGCGCAGGCAGCGCGACGAGCTAAACGAAATTGTTTAACGAGAATTGGCATGCCTATATCAGTTAAGCTTGATGTCATACTCGCTGAACGAAAGGTAAAGTCGAAAGACTTGGCGGCGTTTGTGGGAATCACTGAAGCAAACCTGAGTTTGCTAAAATCCGGGAAAGTGAAAGGTGTTCGGTTCGAAACCCTCAACGCCATCTGTGAGTATCTGGATTGTCAACCCGGCGACATTCTGACTTACACGCCGAATAAAGTTCGCTGAGAATAAAAATTACCAGTCAACGTTGGTCAAAAAGGTTGCATCTTCCCGGAATCTTCAGTTTCCTGTGGTAAGTAGAGTTAATGCCGAGTGACCTTGAGTGCCTGAAAAACTGAAAATCCTATATCACCACAGAGTTGCGGCCCAAGATGGCCAAAGTGTTCACATCCGTGAACTAGTGACAGCTTTCAAGCGACAAGGGCATGAAATCATTTTTGTTGGCCCTTCCATTCGACCTGCTGAGCTGGGTCAGGACAACAAGCTGTTGGCTTTTGTACGACGCGCTTTGCCTCAGTTTGCGCAGGAATTGCTGGAGCTTCTCTATGGAGTTCGCACCTATTTCAAATTGAAAAAAGCATACAAACAGCACCAGCCAGACTTTCTGTATGAGCGCTATAACCTTTTCTTGCCGGCTGGGAGCTGGCTAAAGAAGAAGACCGGCATCCCCTATTTCGTGGAAGTGAATGCCCCCCTATCCGATGAGCGTGCCAGATATTCGGGCCTTAGCCTGAAAGCACTTGCGCGCCACTATGAACGGATAACCTTTCAAAATGCAGATCGCCTATTTCCGGTATCGCAAGTTCTGGCAGATACGATTTGCGATATGGGTGCAACTCCCGAGCAAATTACTGTTTTGCATAACGGCATTACGCCCGACGAATATAAGGATGCAGATGGGTCTTCTATACGCGCAGAAATGGGCGTCGAAGACAAAATTGTGCTGGGTTTTGTCGGGTTTATCCGCGAATGGCATCGGCTGGATCGTATCATTCGGGTGTTAACGCATCATGGCACCAACCCTGACCTGCATCTACTTGTGGTAGGCGACGGCCCAGCCATCCCCGATTGCAAGGCACTTGCCAAAGAACTGGGCGCAGAGCACCGCACACATTTTGTTGGCTTTCAGGACCGGGATGCTATCCCAAACTACTTGGCTGCTATGGACATTGCGCTCCAGCCTGCCGTGACGGATTACGCCAGCCCGCTGAAAATATTTGAATACCTGATCGCTGGCTTGGCGATCATCGCGCCCGATCAGCCTAATATCCGTGAAATACTGACGGATGGTGAAACCGGCGTCCTGTTTGATGCGGATAATTTTGAGCAAGCTGAAGAAGCAATCGTTACTCTGTCCAACGACGAAAAACGCAGGAAATCAATTGGCGAGGCGGCCAGAAACCTGATTACAGAGCGCCGCTATACATGGGATGATAACGCCAAAGCGATAGCAGCGCTGGCACGCGGTGAAAACGAGTCGCCTACAAATTAACTTAACCGGTTGCGATATA
The DNA here is from genome assembly GCA_965199355.1 of Kordiimonas sp. Lineage (GTDB taxonomy): Bacteria > Pseudomonadota > Alphaproteobacteria > Sphingomonadales > Kordiimonadaceae > Kordiimonas. Next base: position 506,230 of record CBDARB010000013.1, on the reverse strand, counting down.
GGCTTTCAGTGCTTCCGCTTCCTGTTCGGTTTCCTGCATCCGTTCTTTCACGACATCGCCAATCGAGACCATGCCCTTCAGTTCACCGTCTTCAACAACGGGAACATGGCGAATGCGTCTTTCCGTCATCATGGCCATAATCTGCTGCACATTGTCATCTGTCGTGCAGGTAAAAACCGATTTGGTCATCAGGCTGTCGACGCCGTCAGCCAGCACTTCGCCGCCCCGGATCGCAAGCCCGCGCACAACATCGCGCTCGGAAATGATGCCGCACAGCTTCTTGCCCCGCATAATCGGAATTGCACCGATACGTCGTTCCCCCAGAAGCTTGGCCACCTCCAGCACCGTAGAGGTTTCCTCCAAAGCAATGATTTCACTTCCTTTGGCTTCCAGAATTTTTCCAACGTTCATAAAGGCTCTCCCTTGAAGTTAGGGTCCAGCCAAAGTCCGACCGGACCAGCGTGAGATATAGACAGTATGCACAATTTTCTCCTCGCGTGCAAAATCTGCTCGACAGGAGTATGTTAATAGCCTGTTGCGCTATCGCGTCGCACGGGGTTGGCTTTGGCATTACGTGCCCCTATTTGATGCCCACGGACAAGCTAGGGAAGGTTCCTGTCATGAAAAATGTTATCGCGGCCATATTATCCATCGCGGCCATTGCCGCTGTGTCCTATTGGGGCCTTACAGTATTGGTGGAAACACAAGGTGTTGAGCTTTCCATTCACGGCAAGATCGCGATGGGCCTTGGCGTGGTTTTCACTATGGGAATCGGCTTTGGCCTGATGGCCCTTTTGTTCTACTCCAACAAACGCGGGCACGATGAAGTCGTTTACCATTTGACGGAAGACAGCAACGACGGTACGCCTGACAACTGATTTAGAAATCAGTTCGGGAGTTATTGGCTGTGAGTTTTGCCGATTTGGAAGAATTTTGGCGGCTGGTCGTTGATGTCTGGCAAAATGGTCTGCTGGGTGTTGATATTGGCCAGATTGTTGTTGCGGTCGCGATTTTCACCTTCCTTCTTATGGTGCGTAACCTGTTTACGCAGTTTGTGCTTCGTCGCCTTGAAAAGCTGGTAGCCAAAACAGAAAACAAGATTGATGACACACTTGTTGAAGCGCTGCGAAACCCGATCCGCTTTATTCCGGTTGTTTTGGGCCTTTTCCTCGCAACAAGTTACCTGAACCTCTCAGATGAGCTGCAACAGTTTGCAACCAACCTGAACCGCAGCCTGATTGCCTTTACAATCTTCTGGGCCCTTTACCGTGTTTCTGACCCCTTCAGCGCGATCATGATGAAGGCCGAGCATGTGCTGACTGTTTCCATGATTCAGTGGATATCCAAAGCGGTAAAGATGGCTTTTGCCCTTCTTGGTGCTGCCACTATCCTTGAAATATGGGGCATTGAAGTTGGTGCCATCGTGGCAGGGCTTGGTCTGTTCGGTGTCGCAGTCGCCCTTGGTGCACAGGATTTGTTCAAAAACCTGATTGCCGGGCTGTTCGTGATTGGTGAACGTCGTTTCCAGCCCGGTGACTGGATTTTGGTTCAGGGAATCGTTGAAGGCACGGCGGAAGAAATTGGCTTTCGCACCACCACTGTTCGGCGGTTCGACAAAGCTCCGGTTTATGTGCCTAACGCACAACTATCAGACAATGCAGTTACCAATTTTTCCCGGATGACCTATCGCCGCATTAAATGGGTGATCGGGCTTGAGTATGGTTCAACAGCAGAGCAACTGAATAAAGTTCGAGACGCAATCGAAGACTATATTCGCAACAATGATCAGTATGTAACGCCTGATGAAACAGCCACCTTTGTGCGCATAGACCGCTTTTCAGACAGCTCCATTGATGTATTGCTTTACTGCTTTACGCGCACAACCAATTGGCTTGATTGGCTGGCGATCAAAGAACAACTCCTGTTGAAGATTAAAGAGATTGTTGAAGATGCTGGTACTGGCTTCGCTTTCCCCAGCCGCACACTTTATCTGGAAGCAATCGGCGACGACCTTGAGGTTGCCCCGCTGCACCTGACCGGTAAAAAAACAGACTAATCAAAGGACCCGTTACATGACGGAAAGACGTGTCATCATCAGAACTGTCCCGCAACCTGCGGACCTGAACGTTAACGGCAATATTTTTGGTGGCTGGGTTTTCTCTCAAATGGACCTTGCGGGCGCTGCTGTCGCCAAAGAGCGGGCAAAAGGATCGGTTGCCACCGTTGCCGTCAACAGCATGAAGTTTCATCGCCCTATTGAAGTAGGGGATCTGGTCAGTATTTATGCTGACATTGAAAAGGTGGGGCGCACGTCAATAACCGTTGCGCTTGAGGTGTTTGCGGAAACCGGCCCTAGCGGCACCGAACACAAGGTTACCGAAGGATGCTATATTTTCGTCGCTGTTGATGAAAATGGCAGACCTCGGCCTATTGAAACCTAACCTTCTGGCGGCGGCGGTGGGGCATCATTGGTGCTATCGTCGCCCTCGCCTTCCGGGGTACCAACTTCAATACCCAAGCGGTCCAGTTCCGCCGTACAATAGTTGGCAACGGTATCCAGAAAAGCTCTAACCCCTTCTGTCAGGTCATTTTTGGAAAGCTGCACAGACATGTCCAAGTAGCTTTCAAAAGTAAGCTTCTTCTTGAATTCGCTCACAGTGCAATCACAAAGAACCTTACATGCCTGTTCGCCAAAACCCGGCACACAACCGTTCATACAGCGTTGGTGGTCAAGTGCCAGCAAATCCTCAGGGATGGGTTGAGATTGTGCCAACACCGGCGTCGCGATGAATAAAAGAGAGAAAGCCGCCAAAACACGCTGCCGCAACCAGTTTTTTTGCCCACGCCTATACCCTTTAAACATGCTTTGCCTTTCCCTCACTTATTTGTGTTAGCTTGCCCCTCGACAAGGGGCATATGCAACCACATATTCAATTCAAATTGCGTTAAACACCGTGCGGATATACCGCCGCACAGGCTACTTTGACAAAGAATAAAGGAAAAAAGATGGCTGAAGCGACATTTGGAGCCGGATGTTTCTGGGGCGTGGAAGAAGTGTTTAGAACGCTTGATGGTGTTTCAGAAACTTCTGTGGGCTACGCGGGTGGGCAGACCGATAACCCCACCTATCAGGAAGTGTGCAGTGACCGCACCGGCCATGCCGAAGTGGTCCGGGTTCACTATGACCCAGCTGTTGTAAGCTATGACAAACTGCTCGATGTGTTTTTTGACAACCACAACCCGACACAGCTTAACCGTCAAGGGCCGGATGTTGGTACACAGTATCGGTCGGTAGTGTTCACGTCAGACGATAATGAACGCGCGCTGACGCAGCGGAAGATCGCAGCTCTGGACAGTTCAGGCCGCTTCAAAAAGCCAATTGTCACGACAATTGAGCCAGAAGCGCCCTATTGGCCAGCGGAAGAGTATCATCAGAAGTATTTACTGAAGCGCGGCATGACCAGCTGCCACATCTAATGCTTTCGCAGGATAGCTAAAAAGCCAAAGCCGCCTATCAGGCGGCTTTTTCATCTCCAGTGCAGTTTTCACAAACACCATGTAGCTCAAGCGTTTGCCGCTTGATTGTAAAGGACTGATCAGTTGCCGCACCAGCGACCGCCTTGGCGAGAGCTAGCGACGCAACCTCTGTCACAGTATCGCACTTGTCACAAATCAAGAACTGACTGACATGATCTTCCGCAGGATGCGGGCAGCCGATGTAGGCGTTTAGCGATTCAATCTTGTGAACCAGCCCTTCCTCCATCAGGAAGTCGAGCGCCCGATACACTGTTGGCGGCTTTGCAGAACCGCCTTCCGCCGCGAGCTGGTCAAGCAGATCATATGCTTTCACAGCCTTATGTTCCTGCCAGATCATCAGAAGGATGCGTCGGCGCAAATCCGTGAAACGGGAACCACGTTCCGCGCAAATACGTTCTGCTTCTTCAACAGCATTCTCAATACAAACAGAATGATCGTGCGTATGTGCCAAGACAAATCCCCTGAAGTTTCTGGCAGTTTACACCGAAGTTTCAGGGGATTCCAGTGAACAGTGCATCTCAATCACACACAATCAGTCAGCTTTCCACTAGTTGAGTGGCTGTTCTTTACCCAAGTTCGACATACCAGTAGATGCGCCGACAGCTGACGTTTCTCGAGCAATCCAGCTATCCAGGTATTTTTCCGCCCGTTGGCGACGCTCTGCGTTTTCACTCGCCAGTTCGCGCATCAATGCAAGTAGCCGGGAGGCTCTATCGGGTTGGTTACTCAAAACAGTGCTAAGCACCTCTACTTCTTCATGCCGTTTACGCGCAACCAGTTCCACAATGTCTACATCAATCGGGATAAGAACCTGATGGGTTAGGTTCCAAGCAGACCGGGTTTGCGCGACCATTCGCTCGTTTACTTCAAGGTTGATAGCAAGCATTTCACCCTTAAAGTCCACGTCCTCATGCTCGAAAGGGATACTTATAGGCTGGAGTTTCCACCCAAGGCGCATTGCGCGGGACATTATATAGGTCTCACCTACCGCACATAGATTTTCGACACCGCAGGCCAGAGCATGCTCAAAAACAGCAACATAAAGTTCCATTTTTGCGGCATGCCCAGACTCGGTGCGATAATCCGGATCTACCACAAAATAACGAGACATTTCCCAAGTCTTCTCATCATTAGGCAAGTTAGCGATGCTGAAATTTTCTTTAAACATCGGGTAGTAGACTTCGTCTATCATATAAGGATGATTTGTCGGAAGTGTGCGAAGACCAGCCAGAATTTTCCCTTCTGGGGATAACTTTAAATAGTATGTCACCCAAGGCTTATCGAATTGGTCCACGTCCAGTCTGTGTTCGTTTTCAAGATTGCTCCACCCACAGCGATCTACGAAAACTTCATAACGCACGCGATGCATTTCCTCCAAATAGTCTTTATACTGAGAACGGTTTTCCGGTGTTATCACAAGTATCATAGCTCGGCTCCCACAGCTTAAATTTTCTGTAGTGTACCGAAATACTGGGTCTAAATTTATTCCTAATTACCGGAAGGCATACACGCATTGGTTTAATTAACGATTCTTTTGCTATTTAAAAGAGCGCCAAGTTGCACATTTGTGCGTGCCCCGGTTTTCTTGCGAGCTGCATGACGGTGGCGATGAACCGTATCAATACTTATTCCCATACGGTCGGCGATTTCATCCGGCGTCCAACCCTCAGCTTCAAGGCTCACCACTTCGAACTCCTTCCCCGATATAGGAAGCTTCTCCAATCGATGATTCTTATCGAGAAGTTCCAAAGCACGATTGTGTGCCCAGATTGCAGCCAAGTGTAACTGACCACGCTCGCGAGGGAAACTAGGGCCGGCCATGGAGAAAATGGCCAAATGATCATCCGACGACCTAAGAGGAATCGCAAAACCCTCTCTAATCCCAAATTTTTCTGCGTCCAACATAACTTGTCTTGCTCGATCATTGAGCCCCATATGTTGAAGCGCCTCTGTATAGGTAAATGTACTGCGCGCTCTTTTACCAAAAACGAATATCGGGTCGTCACGCCAATATTCGTTGTCCATATAGTGTTTCATCCATTTGCTATCATTGTATCCCAACATGCGCGAACGCTCGGGGTCTGCATACGCGCCTTGAACACAAGCGCACGCAAAGAACGTGACACCCAGTGGTCTGGCAAGCTGGATGAACAAGTCCGTTAACTGCTCCAGCAATGGAGCGTAGCGTTCGTAGATAGCTAATGGGTTAGGCTCAGCCAATAATTTTCCTTCCGAATGGGGCAAGCAACAAATTTCATACTCTCTTCTTGTATACCAAACACAGAAAACCGTCCATGTGTATGGCTTGGATGTATCTATTAATGGTAAAAGTTCATCTCGTGTGCTTTACCTAGATTATCCCACTACCCTTCGGGGCAATGGTTACATGCCGGTGTGTTGAAACCGACAGGATTAGGCCGTAGGCCAGCATCCAGGTCAGCATGGCTGACCCACCATAAGATATCAGCGGCAGCGGCACACCCACCACCGGCATCAATCCCATCACCATGCCGATATTGATCAACACATACAGGAACAGGGAAATCGCAAGGCCCGACGCCAGAAGCCGTCCAAACTGGTTCCGGCAACCAATGCCAATCAGCATGCCGTATGTCAGCACGATGCCGTAAAGGGCCAACACAATTGTCGCCCCGACAAGGCCAAATTCCTCGACCAAAACAGTGAAAATAAAATCCGTCTTCATCTCGGGCAGGAAATTCAGGTGGCTTTGGGTACCTTCAAGGAACCCTTTACCCGTCATACCGCCCGAGCCAAGCGCAATCTTGGACTGGGTAATCTGATATCCTGCACCGAGCGGGTCAGATTCAGGGTTGAAGAAGGTCAACACCCGGTTCTGTTGGTATGCGTTTAAAAATGGCCAAATGGCAAACGCCGCCGGAACGGAGGCCACGCCCGCTGCAATGAAAATCCATGCCGGAATGCCAGCCAGAAACAGCGTTGCTGCCCCACCCGCAACAATCATAATCGCGGTGCCAAGGTCAGGCTGGCGGTAAACAAGCAGGAATGGGATCATCAACAGCAAAAGCGGCACAAGGAGCGAGCGCAAACTGCGGCTTTGGACCTGAGTGCGACCATGAAAATAGCGAGCAATTGCCATGACCACCGCGATTTTCATCAGTTCTGACGGTTGAATGCGCATAAACCCGATATCAAGCCAGCGCTGCCCACCCATGCCGGTATCACCAATAAACTCAACCGCCAGCAACAGCACGAGCCCGCCAAACCAGGCCGGATAAGCAAGCGCCACCCAATACCGGATATCAACAACTGCGATTATCAGCATAATCGTAAGAGCAACGGCAAACCTTAGCATTTGTCTGCTTGCCCACGGGTCCCATGTGCCGTCTGCAACAGAATACAGCATCGCAAAACCCGCACCGGCAATCAGTATTATTGCCAGTACAATGCCCCAGTTTAATCCGATAAACCGTTGCCACACGGTTTTCTGGGCCCGGCGTGGCCCAAACATGCTGGAAGCCACCATCAGACTTGTTCTTCCAGCTGGGGCGAGTCGTAGGCTTCTAGCGCCTTATCCATAATGCGGCGTGCGAGCGGTGCCGCCACGCTGGAACCGCCACCGCCATGCTGCACAACTACTGAAACCGCCACCTGCGGCGCTTCTGCGGGTGCGTAGCCAACAAAAAGCGCGTGGTCACGGTACTTCCATGGAAGCTCCTTGTTTTCAATCACACCGCCTTCGCCTTGGCGTTCCGCAAGCGAAATGCGCCGTACCTGCGCTGTGCCTGTTTTACCGGCTTGTTTGGTTGCCGACTTGCGGCGGCGATAGTCATGCGCTGTGCCACCCTCTTCCATCACCATTTCCATGGTTCTACGCACCGTGTCCAAATGGTAAGGGTTTATATCCATGGCCTGAAAATAGGGGGTGGAGCCTTCGGCTGCGTCCGCAACAATCCGCGGCGTAACCTGCAAACCGGTTGCAAGGCGCGCTGTCATCACTGCAAGCTGCAAGGGTGTTGCGAGCATTGCACCCTGCCCAATCGCCACATTCAGTGTTTCACCCAACTGCCATGACTGTTGCTGATAAATGCGCTTCCATTCACGGGTCGGCAACAAGCCTTCTTTTTCACCGTCTACGCCCGTGTCATAAACGGTGCCAAGGCCAAACCGGCGCGCCATATCCGCAATCAGGTCGATGTCCAGTTTTTCGGCAATTTCATAGAAATAAACGTCACAACTTTTCGCAATGGCTTCCAGCAAGTTCAACTCACCATGCCCGCGGTTTTGCCAGCAATGAAATGTATGGTTCCCAAGCCGGTGGCGGCCATTGCAATAATATGTTGTGTCCGGCGAGATGATACCTTGCTCAAGCGCTGCCAGGGCCACAATCATTTTGATGGTGGAGCCCGGCGGATACTGACCCGAAACACTTTTGTTCAACAGCGGTGAGCGTGGGTCTTTTAAAAGAGCCTGCCAATTCGCGTTACTAATGCCACGTGTGAACTCGTTCGGGTCATAACCTGGCGAGGACGCCATGGCGAGAATGTCGCCCGTTGCGATATCCATTGCAACAACGCCTGCGGCTTCTTCCCCCAGTTCCTGCATCACATATTGCTGCAATGACATATCAAGCGTGAGGTGCAGATCATTACCGCGCAAGGAATCTTCGCGGGGCGGCAGTTCCCTGATTTCACGACCAACCGCATTCACTTCGACCCGGCGTGTGCCAGACGCGCCCCTCAATAGCGCTTCATAGCGCCGCTCAAGCCCCTGCTTGCCTATCTTGAAACCGGGTAGCTGATAAAGCGGGCTTTTATATACGTCTTCCTCATCCGGGCTTGCCATGTAACCCACAAGATGCGCGATGGCTTCGCCTCCTGGATATAACCGGCTTAGGCCCGCATCTGTTTGCACCCCCGGCAGTTTGGGCATCTCTACATTCAATCGGCTGAATGTCCCCCAATCAAGCCCCTGCGCCAGCGTAACGGGCACAAACTGGCGTTGCCGTCTTATACGCTGTTTGATGCGCGCAAGCCGACGATCATTAATGTCGACAATCTGCTGAACTTTCAGAAGGGTTGGTTCTAACTGGTCGGTTTGTTCCGGCACGATCATGACCCGAAGGTCTTGCGTATTGGTCGCGAGTTTCTCGCCGTTGCGGTCATAAATTTCACCGCGTTCTGGCGCAATTAACCGGATGGAAATCCGGTTTTTGTCCGCCCGAAGTCGGTACTTTTCACCGTTAACGATGGAAAGATAATAGAGGCGTGCGCCAAGTGCAGCCAAACCGATACCCTGAAGGCCAGCAAGCAAAATCGCTCGCCTTGAATATGTTTGATATCTTAATCCTTCACGGGGCATCTACAGTCTACAAAATCCAGCGTCTCAACCGGCCCAATACAAAGGCAACGGGCGCATAAAAGAATGATGTCATAAGCCACTGCAAAAGAACAGTGTCAACCGGTAAGAACGCCCTCTGCACCGCTGACATCAGCAGCCATGAAATTGCAAAAAGGCCGAAAGCCATCACCGAAAAGACAATCCAGTAAACGCCCCGGTTTTTACCTTTGTAATATTTCAGCTGATTTAGAACAAACAGCCGCGTCAACAGCAGCATGATGACATTAACCCCAAGCGGAACACCAAGCCACAGGTCAAGGAACACGCCAAGCAGCATGCAAGCACCGTAAGGCATCAAAAGCGGACGCCAGGACAGCCAGTAAAAACAGGAAATCATTACCAAATGAGGTGTAGCAAAGTCCGCAAGACCGCTACCAAGCGGCAACAGCATAATCAAAGCCAGAACAAAGCTGACCACAACAGGCATAAGCCCGGAAAGGCCAAACATGGTTGGTGTTTGCCGGGGCTGTGCCATCAGTTGTCCCCTGTCGGTATCGCAGGGGTGGGTTGCTCAGCTTCAGGCGGCAAAGGCTGGTAATCCATCACACGCACAAAATCGAGTGCATCAAGTTTACTGATTGGCGCCAGCTGCACAAAGTCTTCGGTAATCAGGGTTACTTGGGCAACAGGAATATCTGGCGGATAAAGACCACCATGCCCCGATGTCACCAGACGGTCGCCAACCTGAACACTGCTATCAACTGGTAAAAACCGCAGCCTCATGAACGCCTCGTTCAACCCTTCTGCAATCGCAACTTCCCCCGTCCTTTCAACACGGATCGGCACCCTGCTGTTCAGGTCTGTGATCAGCAGCACGCGGGTGGACAAATAACCAACTTCTATTGAGCGCCCAACAAGCCCCAGCTCATCAACAACAGGCAAATTGGTCGCCACACCATCGCTTGAGCCAGCATTCACAAGCACGCTACGCTCGAACGAGCCACCACCAATGCCAATGATGGCAGCTGTGGCAAGGGTTGGTACCTCGCGTTCCGGCACCTTCAGGATTTGCCTTAGGCGTTCGTTTTCAAGGATCAGGCGCTGTGCCGCTTCGCGCCACTGGCGAAGCTTGCCGTTTTCATCGCGAAGTTCCTCATTCTCCAGATAGATGTCGCCAACACCTGCAACCCGTTCCAAACCAGCCTGTGCAGCGCGAATAGGTTCATCCAGTAGGTTAAGCACTGGTGCAGCCAAATCATTGGCATAACCACGAACCTGCTGGGGCAGCCCAGAGCCAAACAACTCAAGCGCATAGAAGGCAAGCGCGATGCCCATATAGAGCCAAAAGGCGTCCTTGCCCCGAGTCACCCGACGAAATCGGGCGCCTCGGCCTCCGACATTCGTTGTTTGCACGGTTGGGCTCAGCCTAACCCTCCCCCTGTTCGATGGTCTAAAGGGCGCTTTATGCAGTCACCAAATCAGTAGCTCTCGTGAAGCACGCCGCGCAGAGATGGGTCTTCGAGTGCCTTGCCGGTTCCAAGGGCCACACATGTAAGCGGCTCTTCCGCTACCATCACTGGTAGTCCGGTTGCACGGCGGATAACGGTATCCATGTCCTGCAAGAGACCACCGCCACCGGTCAGAACAACGCCGCGGTCTACAATATCAGCCGCCAGCTCTGGCGCTGTTTGCTCAAGCGCAACTTTAACGCCCTCAACAATAGCGCTTACTGGCTCGGACAAAGCTTCCGCAACCTGCAACTGGTTGATCTCAATTTCCTTGGGTACACCGTTCATCAGGTCACGGCCTTTGATGGTCATGGTTGATCCATTACCATCCTCAGGAATAAGGGCTGTACCAATCTCTTTCTTGATACGCTCTGCCGTCGCTTCACCGATCAACAGATTGTGGTTACGGCGGATGTAGGCAATCAATGCATCATCCATCTTGTCACCGCCCACACGTACAGATGTCGCGAACACAATGCCACTCAGTGACAGAACAGCGACCTCTGTGGTGCCACCGCCGATATCAACAACCATCGAACCTTGCGGTTCAATAACCGGAAGGCCAGCACCAATTGCTGCTGCCATTGGCTCATCAATCAGATACACCTTCCGCGCACCGGCCTGCTCTGCCGATTCCTGAATTGCCTTACGCTCAACCGCTGTTGAACCTGAAGGCACGCATACCACAACCTGCGGGCTTGCAAAGGAACGATTATGAACCTTCATGATGAAATGCTTGATCATCTGTTCAGCAACATGGAAGTCGGCGATCACACCGTCTCTAAGGGGTCTGATTGCCTGAATGCCGTGCGGTGTCCGGCCCAGCATCAGTTTGGCTTCATCACCAACGGCCAGAACGCGGTCACGCCCCTGCTCGCTTTTGATCGCAACCACAGATGGCTCGTTCAAAACGATGCCCCTGCCCTTAACGTAAACAAGTGTGTTGGCCGTCCCCAAATCGATGGCCATATCGGAAGAAAACATTCCGAGCACTTTAGAAAGCATTTAGCGCCTCATAAACTCTAGAAAAACCTGTACCCCAATGGGAATCTATAGCTGGTTATGGGCCAGTTACAGCCCAGACACAAGCCTTGTAACGGCGATAGAGGCACAAGAATTAGCTTTTTTTGTGATTGGAGGCACAAAAAGGCGAAAAACTGACGGCAATCAACAGACTACCGTCAGATTTTCATAAAATTGGCTTGGTTAGCCCGTTGCAGCCAGCGGCTTCTTTTCCCGCTTCACCAACAGCTTGTTCGCAGCGGCAACATAAGCCCGCGCTGCGGCTGTCACTGTATCTTCATGGGCACCCTGGCCGTTAACGGTGCGCCCGTCTTCTTCAAGACGGACAGTGCACTCGGCCTGTGCATCGGTACCCTGCGTTACGGCATGCACCCGAAACAGCACCAGATGCGGCGTAAAATCGACCAGCTCTTTTATGGCGTTGAAAACAGCATCAACGGGGCCTGAACCATAAACAACGGTTTTCACCTCTTCGCCATCAATCTTCATGGTCAGATCAGCAACTGCATCACCATTTGATGAAGAGTGCGTATTGAGCGCAACGACCTGCAAGCGGTTCTCTGCCGTCGCAACTTCATCATCAACCAGGGCGATGATATCTTCGTCGTAAATGGTTTTCTTGCGGTCTGCGAGTTCCTTGAAACGGCGGAAACAATCCTGAAAGGCATTGTCGCCCAGCTCGTAACCAAGCTCTCGCAGCTTGTCGGCAAATGCCGCACGGCCCGACAGTTTACCAAGTACAAGCGTTGTTTTGGTAACGCCAACAGACTCCGGCGTCATAATCTCATAGGTTTCCGCCGCTTTCAGCACACCATCCTGATGGATTCCGCTTTCATGGGCAAAAGCGTTCGCACCGACGATCGCCTTATTGTTTTGTACACTGAACCCTGTGACCAATGACACAAGCTTACTGGCTTTGGAAATCTCGGTTGTCACAATATTGGTGTGGTATGGCATTGCGTCAGCGCGTGTTTTCAGCGCCATCACAACCTCTTCCATCGCCGCATTACCGGCACGTTCGCCAATCCCGTTGATCGTGCATTCGATCTGCCGCGCACCGCCAATGATACCTGCAAGCGAGTTCGCAACCGCAAGCCCAAGATCATTATGGCAATGGGTTGAAAAGATGGCTTTGTCAGCGTTTGCAACATTCGTGATCACATCGCGGTACATCTGGCCATATTCTTCGGGTGTTACGTAGCCAACTGTATCGGGCAGGTTGATGGTGGTTGCGCCTGCGCGAATGGCCGTATCGACGGCGCGGTAAAGAAAATCCATATCGGTGCGGGTCGCATCCTCAGCAGACCATTCCACATCATCTGTGAACTGGCGCGCATGACTGACTGATTTATGGATTGCCTCAAGCACTGCTTCGGGCTCCATCTGAAGTTTAACTTTCATATGGAGCGGGCTGGTGGCGATAAACGTATGAATACGGCCACTGGCAGCTGGTTTGATGGCTTCTGCTGCACGGTCGATATCGCCAAGCGCTGCCCGGGCAAGCGAACAAACAGTAGAGTTTTTCACCTGCTTCGCGATTTTGTTAACGCATTCAAAATCGCCGTTGGATGCAATGGCAAAACCCGCCTCAATAATATCAACACCCATGGTTTCCAACTGTTCGGCAATACGTAGCTTTTCCTCAAGGGTCATGGATGCGCCGGGTGACTGTTCACCATCACGTAAAGTGGTGTCAAAAATTCGCACACGGTCCTGTTCACGGTGTGACATGATGATTTCCTAAATTTTCCAAATGAATGATTGAACTGTGGTTCAGGCTGTTCCCTTAAGCACCGAAACGTTCAACGCTTCTGCCGCTGTGCTTAAGGGCCGACTAGTCGGCCAGCAGCAAGTAGAAGCGAAAGTAGAAGAGTGGCGGCAGCCGATGCAAATAGCGCAATACGAAGGTCAGACTGTTGCCGAGTAATGGCAATTGCCTTTGCTTTGCTTCGCTTTTTCTGCGTCTGTTTCATGTTTGACTGCATCATTAAATAATTTCGCCACCGAATGACTCGCAGACTATATTATTTTCCCGAGCCAGTTGAAAGTGAAATTTTATTTCAAGAATATAAAGCACAATATCAAAAAGGGTAGCCGCAGGAGACGGCTACCCTATGTTTCAGACCCACTTTAATTGGGAAACTGCTAGTTCTTGTCTTTGTCGACAAGCTTGCCTTCCTGCATCCACGGCATCATGCCGCGCAGTTTAGAGCCAACTTCTTCAATGGGATGACGCGCTGAAAGGCCACGATGCGCCTTCAGTTCTGGGTTACCAGCCGCGTTATCCAGCATAAAGTCTTTCACAAAACGCCCTTCCTGAATATCAGCAAGCACACGTTTCATTTCAGCCTTGGTTTCATCAGTGATGATACGCGGGCCGGTTTTATAGTCGCCGTATTCAGCTGTGTTGGAAATGGAGTAGCGCATGTTGGCGATACCGCCCTCGTAGATCAGGTCAACAATTAACTTCACTTCGTGCAAACACTCGAAATAGGCCATTTCAGGGGCATACCCTGCATCAACAAGAGTTTCAAAGCCGGCTTTGATCAGCTCGCTTACACCACCACAAAGAACAGCCTGCTCACCGAACAGGTCTGTTTCACACTCTTCACGGAAATTGGTTTCGATAATGCCAGAGCGGCCACCACCAATTGCAGACGCGTACGAAAGGCAAAGATCATGGGCTTTGCCGCTTGCATCCTGATGCACCGCGATCAGGCATGGGACGCCTTTACCTGCCACATATTGGCTGCGCACCGTATGGCCCGGCCCTTTTGGTGCAACCATGATAACATCAAGGTCGCTGCGTGGCTCAATCAGGCTAAAGTGAATGTTCAGGCCATGGGCAAACATAAGGGCAACGCCCTCTTTCATATTGGCCGCCAGTTCATCTGCATAGATCGCAGCCTGATGCTCATCAGGTGCCAGCACCATAACCATATCAGCCACTTTTGCCGCCTCGGTTGCTGTCATGCAGGTAAAGCCAGCTGCCTCAGCCTTTTTGCGGGTTGACGACCCTTCACGCAAAGCAACGATCACTTCCTTGACACCGCTATCGCGCAAATTGCCCGCATGCGCATGGCCCTGGCTACCATAACCCACGACGGCGATGGTTTTGTCTTTCGCCAAATTTACATCAGCATCGCTATCAAAATACACTCGCATTTTTCACTTCCTTAAATACTGGCACCCTCGCGCCCAATAAAACTCTGCAACAGCAAGGCGCTGCGACAGATAAATTCTACAAACCGGTTCTACCCCGAGACAAAGCAACGGCACCCGTGCGCGCAACTTCGATCAAGCCCAGCTCTCGCATCTGTTCAACAAAGGCATCAAGCTTGCTGGCAGAGCCTGTGAGTTCGAACACAAAGCTGCTTGTGGTCGAATCGACCACCCTTGCACGAAACGCGTCGGCAAGCCGCAGGGCTTCAACCCGCTTTTCACCTTCGCCAGCAACCTTAACCAGCGCCAAATCACGAGAGATTAACGGGCCTTCCATCGTCAGGTCCGCCACCTTTTGCACAGGCACCAAACGGTCAAGCTGTGCCTTGATCTGTTCAATCACCATGCGTGTGCCTGTGGTTACAATCGTAACGCGAGAACGGCTGTCATCCCGGTTTACAGCTGCCACGGTCAGGCTTTCAATATTGTATCCGCGGCCCGAAAACAGACCTGTTACACGCGCCAGCACACCAGCTTCGTTGTCAACAACAGCGCTGATGGTATGGGTTGCAACTGTACCTTGCTCTTTCATCGTCTGAAATCCATCTGAAACCGGTTGATTATACTACAGCAAGCGCTTCGGCGTCTTTTGGCTTACCAGTGGCATCACCTGAAAGAAGCATTTCATTGTGCGCGGCACCTGCTGGCACCATCGGCATGCAGTTTTCAAGCTTTGCGACGCGGCAATCCACTACAACCGGGCCATCTGTTTCGATCATTTCCTTGATAACGCCGTCCAGGTCTGCGGTGCCTTCCACTTTCAGGCCCTTGATGCCGTATGCCGCGGCAAGCGCCACAAAGTCAGGCAGGGACGAAGAGTAACTTTCTGAATGGCGGCCTTCATAACTCAGGTCTTGCCACTGGCGCACCATGCCCATGAATTCGTTGTTCAGAATGAATATTTTCACCGGCAGATTATACTGCTTCAGCGTCCCCAGTTCCTGAATATTCATCTGGATCGAGGCTTCCCCCGCCACATCAATGCACAGACGTTCAGGAAATGCTATCTGCGCGCCCATTGCCGCCGGCAGGCCATACCCCATTGTGCCCAGACCACCAGAGGTCAACCAGCGGTTTGGCCGTTCAAAACCAATAAATTGCGCGGCCCACATCTGATGCTGGCCCACTTCGGTTGCAACGATAGGGTCATGCTCTTTTGTCAGCTCCTGCAAGCGTTCCAACGCTTTTTGGGGCATGATCACATCTTGACGGTCTTGATACGCAAGGCATTGTTTGTCGCGCCAGTTGGAAATCTGGTCCCACCATGCTGAAAGGTCAGGCTGATCCTTGGAATAGCCCTCTTCTTTCCAAATCTCGATCATGCGGCGGATCACATGGGCAGCATCCCCAACAATGGGAATGTCTACGGCCACATTCTTATTGATAGACGACAGGTCAATATCCACATGAATTTTTGTCGAGCCCGGTGAAAAGGCGTCAATACGGCCTGTTACCCGGTCATCAAAGCGGGCACCAAGTGCAACCATCACATCGCAGTCATGCATGGCATGGTTTGCTTCCCACGTACCGTGCATACCAAGCATTCCCAGAAACTGCTTGTCGCTCGCGGCCATCGCACCAAGGCCCATCAGCGTACTGGTCACCGGAAAACCGGTCATATGGGCCAGTTCAGTCAGCAGTTCAGAAGCCTCTGGCCCTGAGTTAATGATACCACCACCAGTATAAAGGATTGGTCGCTTGGCTTCTGCCATTGCCTTCACAGCTTTCCGTATCGCTGCTTCATCACCATCAAGCTGCGGGCGGTAAGTGCGGTGTTCACCACCACCCTTGTGGCAGTATTCCGCTGATTCGACCTGCACATCTTTTGGCAGATCAATCACAACGGGGCCCGGCCTGCCGTTGGTGGCTACATAAAAAGCTTCATGGAATACGCTTGCAATATCTGCCGCATCTTTCACCAGATAGTTATGTTTGGTGCAGGGGCGCGTAATACCAACCGTGTCGGCTTCCTGAAAAGCGTCGTTGCCAATCAGATGCCTTGCCACCTGCCCTGTCAGGCAAATCATGGGGATGGAGTCGAGCATGGCATCCGTCAGGCCGGTTACCGCATTGGTTGCACCAGGACCGGAGGTTACCAACACCACACCGGGCTTGCCAGTTGCGCGAGCATAGCCTTCAGCCGCATGGGTTGCCGCCTGTTCGTGCCGCACCAGAATGTGGCGGATTTTATCTTGCTTGAACAGCTCGTCATAGATGGGAAGCACAGCCCCACCCGGATATCCAAAGACGACCTCGACGCCAAGGTCCGTCAAAGCTTTGAGGATCATCTGGGCGCCGCTTAACTTCGTCGCGGCAGCCGCTTTCTTACGGGGCTCGGCCATCGATGTAGTCATCTGGTTCAACTCACATTACTTGTTCACGTTACGGAGCTAAATGGCATGAGCCAACAGCCCCTAGTCATACCTATGTTTCATCCCAGCCTGTTTAACTTTCAAAGCCCCACCTGTCCCATAATAATTGGGGGCGCTCCAAGAGCGCCCCCGGGGTGGGTCTCGTCACAGTTGAGGTCTGCTTTGGGCTATCAGACCTCTGACGATGTCGCAGGCTGGCGTGACACCGTCGAATTCCCTTTTATTGTACGATAATTACGTGGTCAACTTATTTTTTGAATAATTTAGTAACTAATTTATCAAAATAGCTTTCCGAATATTGCGCATTCAGTGAACTCCAATGGGAAAACTGGTTCCGAAACCACGTTAGCTGGCGTTTGGCAAACCGCCTTGTGTGCATCTTGGCATGCTCGGAAGCTTCTTCAAGCGGCGCTTCGCCGGAAAGATACATGGCAAGAGAAGGAACCCCCAGTGCCCGCATGACAGGCAGTTCCGCTGACAAATTTCGCTTCAATAGCGCTTCAACTTCCTCGATACCACCCTGCTCCAGCATAAGACCAAACCGCCTATCGCAACGGGCGTACAGTTCTTCTCGATCTGGCATCAAAATGAACTTTTCCACGTCGCCAGCTAAATCATGCTTTTGCATCGGCCCGGGCTCTGTCTTTTTTTGCCACTCGCTCAGGGGAACGCCGGTTGCCCGAACAACTTCAATCGCACGGCAGATTCGCTGACTATCGCCTGGAGCTAACCGCGCGGCGGTCGCGCTATCCTTTTCTTCCAGTTCTTTATGCAAAACCTCGCTACCGAATCGGCTGCATTCCTCCCGAACAGTTGCTCGAATGTCATCAGGAATATCAGGTATCTTGGCGATCCCATCGAGCAGAACCTTGAAATACATGCCCGTACCACCAACAAGGATTGGCAGCCTGCCTTCGGCCCACGCCCTGTTGATTTCCTTCATCGCCGTGTCCGCCCAAAAGGCGACTGAACAGACCTCTGCCCCATCCAAAAACCCATAAAGGCGGTGAGGAACCACCGCTTGCTCCGCCTCGTCCGGGCAAGCCGTTAGCACGCTCAAGTCTTTATAGACCTGCATGCTATCGGCATTAATGATGGTTCCGTTATAAGCAGCAGCCACCTTAAGCGCGAAAGCTGACTTGCCGCTCGCGGTCGGACCTGCAATAAAAAGGGCGCGTTTCAAAACTATGCTCACCTAACTGACAAAAGCATCGGACCTCCAATGGATATTGTATTGACCCTTGTCGTCAACCCTGACCATCAAACAGAGCTTGAAAAAGCAATGAAGGATACGTTCCGTACGCTGGGTACTTCGGCCACAGAAACGCCGCTGCACGAAGGCAGAGCCATTGACATCAGCGCCTCCGTGCAATCGATTGCTGATATCAGAGAAGCCGTAAAGTCAGTGATGGAAGCGCATCCGCTTGTGGATTGGTGTTTGCAGGAAAACAATGAACACCGCCGCAAATCTATGCTGATCGCCGACATGGATTCTACCATGATAACTGTGGAATGCATTGACGAACTTGCGGACTTCGTTGGCATGAAAGACAAAGTATCAGAGATCACCGAAGCCGCAATGCGGGGTGAACTGGACTTCGAAGGCGCGCTGAAAGAACGCGTTGCTCTATTGAAGGGTCTAACGTCTGACAACCTTGAGCAATGCTACCGCGACCGCATCACCATTATGCCCGGTGCCAAAGAACTTGTTCGCACAATGACCCAAAACGGTGCCTTTGCTGCGCTGGTGTCCGGCGGCTTCACCTTCTTTACGGAGCGCGTCGCAGAGGAGATCGGCTTTCACGACACCCGCGCGAACGTTTTGGATATTGAGGAAGGGATCCTAACAGGCAAGGTTGTGGAGCCAATTTGCGGTGCACAAACCAAATTAGATGCGCTGGATGAATATTGCACTCAAAAGAAGCTGACTTCTGAGCAGGTTTTGGCCGTTGGGGACGGTGCCAACGATATTCCCATGCTGAAGGCTGCTGGCCTCGGCGTTGCCTATCATGCAAAGCCCAAAACAGCGGCTGCAACCCATGCAGCGGTTAACAACGGTGATCTATCCACCCTGCTGTATTTTCAGGGCTACAAGATAGAAGAGTTCCAAAACTAGGCAGTTTTCTATGAATTGCCTTAGTAGCGCGATAGTTGACCGATACTGGACGCACCACCTGCAATAGCCAGTTTCATAAGCTCTAACTACACTTCTATTGGGTCAGGATTATATAGAAATGGCGCAAAAAAGTTCCCCGCGATCAGCAATAGACTAGCTAAAAGGGAGTTGTGAATATTGCGGCCCCAGATTTCCTCCTGTTGGAACACATCTCCAAAAGCGTAAACCCAAAGCAAAAAAGCGACGGCAGAAATTACGATGGCAGGTTTTTCCGGCCCGACACCCTCTCCCTGAGTGAGGTGGGCACGAAGAAATATAAGTCCAACAAGACAAAGTAAAGTCCAGAGCCCCCACGCCCATGGCTCAGTGAAAAAAGTGCTGGACTGGACGTCAGCTTCAAAGGCGGTCGAAATCGTGGACTGCCCAGCGAGATATAGCGCAACAACCTCTGCCGGAATGAGCTTAACCAATTTCTCCGCATAATTTGGCGGTTGATCATCCGTCTTTTCAGCCGAGGTGGTCTCGGACATTTCTTGTACTGGCTTTCTGCTAACACGCTGTATCCTGAATGCATTGTCCATCTTTTTATCCCTTCGACACCCAATTATTTCGAAACGACAACAGCAATAACAGGTACAGATTTGACTCTGCGTGACAGCAATCACACCAGAAACAAAAAAGGGCTGCCGAAGCAGCCCTTTAAAATCATTCTAGCGACTATTGTTTAGTCATCCGTTTCAAGACGCAGCAACACATGCGCCGTGTTACCGCGCAGGTTGATCAGCACAAGAACACGATCACGGCCTTCGTCGATAGCTTCATTGAAGATATCTACCACATCGCTTGGGCTATCAACACGCTGCTGGTTCACACGTACAATTACTGCACCGTTGCGGATGCCCGCACGGTATGCATTGCTACGACGTGAAACCTGAAGAACAGCAACGCCTTCAACCTCTTCATCAATTTCGAAACGTTGACGCAGGCTGTCATTCAGAGGCGCAAGCTCCATACCTTCGGTCAGTTCGCGATCACTTTCATTGCGACGACGGTCATTGTCTTCATCTTCGTCCTCTTCACCTTCGGTGATACCTGCAAGCTCATCAGGCAGCGCACCCGTCATTACAGAGAGCGTCACGCGCTCACCTGCCCGGTACACCACCACATCAACGGCTTTGCCAATTGGTGTGCGTTTCACCAGGCGGCTCAAGGCACCGTTATCGATGACAGGTTGGCCATCCCAGGTAACAATGATATCGCCTTCTTCAAGGTCAGCATCCGCCGCAGGGCTTTCCGGTTCCACACGGGTAACCATCGCGCCGTCCTTGAAATCAAGACCAAGAGTTTCAGCAATATCTTCGGTCAGCGGCTGAATGTTCACACCAAGCCAGCCACGGCGAACCTTGCCGAATTCCTGAAGCTGCTCAACAACACTTTTTGCGTGGTTAGATGGAATAGAGAAACCAATACCCACATTGCCACCAGATGGTGAGAAAATTGCGGTGTTCACACCAACAACTTCACCACTCATATTAAAGAGCGGGCCGCCGGAGTTACCACGGTTAATGGAGGCATCCGTTTGGATGAAGTCGACATCGTTTGTGCCGAGGCTACGGTTGCGCGCGGAGATAATACCCGCTGTTACCGTACCGTTCTGGCCAAATGGATTGCCGATTGCAATAACCCAGTCACCAATACGGGAAGCTTCATCATTACCCCATTTTACAAACGGGAAATCGTCACCATTTTCATGGTTGATTTTCAGAACAGCAAGATCAGAGAGGGCATCACGGCCCAGAACTTCTGCTGTATATTCATCACGGTTTGGGAATGACACAGTGATTTCATCAGCACCTTCAACCACATGGTTGTTGGTGATGACAATACCAGATGGATCAATCACAAAACCGGAACCAAGCGAACGTGCCTGCCTTGGTTCCTGGTCGCCGTCGAAACGGTCACGGAACTGTTCCCAAAATTCTTCAAAAGGCATGCCTTCCGGAATTTGCGGGGCACCACGGCCACTGCCACGGCGTTCTATTGTTTGCACGGTAGAGATATTCACCACAGCTGGGGACAGGGTTTCAACCAAATCTGCAAACGTATCGGGTCTATCGTCCGCGCGAACCGATGGCACCACTGTTGCCGCCATCGCCGCAACCAAAAGAGCTGCGATCAAGGCTTTCATCGGCGAGATTGCGGCCCGCTGATCGATTGTTTTTGTCAAGTAAGTGCGCAATGCACCTCTCCTTTTTGTTAACTCGTTACTCTTGTTTTGTACTGGTCTGGCGCATGATCCGATCATGTGCCTTGTACGAGCCATACAATCGCTACACCAATCGCCGCCATGGTCAAGCCTAGCCCCCTAAGCTTTGCGGCGGGTTGTTCGAGCATTGCGATAAGCAGCGATTTCATGCTCGACGGTAATAATGCATAGGCCGCGCCCTCTAAAAAGAGAGCGAGGCCCAGACCTATTAACAGGAGCGACCAGTCCAAAACGAGCCCCTCTTGATACGTTAAACTTAGTTGTTCCCGGCTGCTTGTGAATTCACAAACAACTTAAAGAACTCACTATCCGGTGAAATAATAAGACGTGTATCGTCTTGTCCAAGGGCAGCGCGATACGCCTGCATGGTACGATAGAACTCGAAGAATTCCTCATCCTTGCCAAAAGCCTCCGCAAAGATTTTCACCGCTCGGCCATCTGCTTCACCGCGAATGACTTGTGACTGACGCTCTGCGTCTGCAACCAGCACCGCTACCTGACGGTCCGCATCCGAGGTGATCTTCACCGCATCACGCTGACCCTCGGCACGTTTTTCAGCGGCTTCCTGCTGACGCTCGGTCTGCATGCGCTGGAAAATGGCCTGACTGTTTTCGGTTGGCAGATCAACACGCATCAACCGCACATCAACAACCTCAAGGCCGATTGATGCAGCCTGACGGTTGGTAATGTCACTGATTTGCTCCATCAGTTCGGCACGCTGACCAGACACGATATTCTGCATTGGCTGACTGGCAAGTACGTCCCGTACAGTTGAAACCATAATGCCCTCTAGCAGATTGCTGGCAATGCTATCTGTGGCGGCAGCTTGGTAGCGCTTCAATGGATCAACCACTTTGTAACGAGCAAAGCTGTCAACAAGGATACGGCGCTGATCGCTTGCAAGCACTTCCTGTGGGCGAATGTCTAGGCTCAGGATGCGCTTATCAATATAGATAACCTGTTCATAGAACGGGATTTTAAAATGCAAACCAGGGTTTGGGATAGTACGATTCGGATCACCCAAACGTACCACAATGGCTTGTTCACGCTCGTTAACGACAAAAACGCTAGCCGAGCCAACAACGATGAGAACAAAGGCGGTGATAAGTGCTGCAATAGATTTAGTACCCATGACTATTCTCCACCGTTTTTGCTTTTGTTGAGTTCTGAGAGCGGCAGGTATGGCACCACACCAGACCCGGCATCACCATCGAGAATGATTTTATCCATGCCTGACAGGATTTGCTCCATTGTCTCAAGGTAGATGCGTTTTTTGGTAACATCTTTTGCGGTAACATATTCGTTGTAGACAGATGTAAAGCGCGCCGCTTCACCTTCTGCTCTGGCAACGGTTTGCGCACGGTAGGCTTCTGCCTGTTGCAGCATACGTTCCGCCTCACCTTGCGCCCGTGGAATTACTTCGTTGGCATAGCGCGTCGCCTCATTGCGCGACCGCTGTTGGTCTGCTTCAGCGCGCTGCACGTCAAGGAACGCGTCTTTCACTGCTTCAGGTGCTTCAGATTCAATAATCTGGACACGGAGAACACGAATGCCGCTTTCATAGCTATCAAGCGTTTCAATGATCTGCTCCAAAGCCTCTCTCTGGATTTGTTCCCGGGCCGTTGTGATAATTGGCACGATCTTGTTCTGGCCAACAATCTCCCGCATCACGCTCTCGGAAACAGCTTTAACAGTGCCTTCCGGGTCACGCAGCTTAAAGAGATAGTCCCCCAGATCCCTGATCTGCCAAACCACATTAAAGCGAACATCAACAATGTTTTCGTCTTCGGTCAGCATAAGGCTTTCATCAAGCCCGCCCGAACGGCGGCTGTTGGAACGGATACCAACGGAGGTGGTTTTTTCGTCTGTTACGCCGCGAATTTCGATGGTCTCAAATGGACGAGGAATCCAAACAAAGCCCGGACCGCGAAGATCAACCCGTTCGCCGAATCGAAGTATCACACCCTGTTCATTAGGCTTAACTTGGTAGGCACCCCAAAAGAAGTAGAGAACTGCCGCCACTATGAGAGCGAGGAAAACACCGCCTTTGCCGCCGGGAAGCGCGCTTTTCAGCTTTTCCTGACTTTTGCGGATCACTTCGTCAATGTTGGGTTCGTTGCCGCCACCACGGCCACCACCGCCGCGCTGACCATTCCCCCAAGGATTGGGGCGCTCGCCGTTTCCATTATCTTGCCAAGGCATTTTTTACTCCTTCAGGTGTCACGGGCGTGACATTCCGTGCAGGCTGTCTATATAGAGAGCCAACTACATTGTTAGCTATATATGGTAGCCACCTTCCCGCTGCAACGCTGTTGGGGCAAATTCCCGGCGATTTGCATCAAAAAGAGAATTAAAAGGGCAAAAAATGAAAAAAAAACTTCAAAAAACCGTGGAAAATGCCCTGAAAAAATTTCCCGCGCCAAATGGTGTGCAGAACATTGTCGACACAAAAATCGTCAGCGCAATCATTGTAGATAATGATCAGGTTGGTATCGTTCTCGACTTCGGCGATAACAAACCGGAAAATGCATCTGAACTGAGAACAGAAATCGAAACCACAGTTGCTGCCCTACCAGAAGTTAATGCAGTGAATGTGGTGATGACATCCGCGTCGGGCCCGAAAGCAACCGCGCCTGGCGGCCCAAAGCCGGTGAAGCCGGTTCCGGGACTTAGCCCCGCACCAAAAGCGCCACCAACACCAACGGAAATTCCGGGTGTGAAACATGTTGTGGCGGTGGCTAGCGGAAAGGGCGGTGTGGGCAAATCCACCACCTCCATCAACCTGGCAATCGCCTTGCAACAACAGGGCCTAAGGGTTGGTGTTCTGGACGCTGATATCTTTGGCCCTTCCCTGCCGATGCTTGTTGGCCTTGACCAGAAGCCGGAAACAAAAGACAAGATTATTCAACCGCTTATGGCCCACGGTCTAAAACTAATGTCGATCGGCTTTTTGATTGATGTTGACCAGCCTGTTGTCTGGCGCGGTCCGCGTGTAATGGGCGCAACGCAGCAGCTTCTAAAGGATGTGGCATGGGGGCCTTTGGATGTGCTTATCGTTGATATGCCACCCGGCACGGGCGACGTGCAGCTAACCATGGTTCAACAAGCCCCCCTAAGCGGTGCCGTTATCGTTTCCACACCGCAAGACCTTGCGCTTATTGACGCCCGCAAGGGGCTCGCCATGTTTGAAAAAGTGGGCGTACCTATCCTTGGCATCATCGAAAATATGACCAGCTTCATATGCCCGCATTGCAGCGGCGAAAGCCATATTTTCGGACATGGTGGTGCTGAAGAAACCGCAGCACAGCTCGGCTGTGACTTCCTTGGCGGCATTCCGCTTGAAATGGATGTGCGCATGAGCGCCGACAACGGCACCCCAATCATGACACAGGATACCGACAGCAAAGCAAAATCCGTCTATGTTGAGATTGCAACCCAAATCATAAGCAAACTCCGGTAACCTCTCCAAAACCAACGGGGTTGCTTACAAAGCCTTACATTTATTGACGCATGTTTACACATAGAGGAAGGTATCGAAGGCATATGTAGCGGGAAAACCGGCTATCGTCATAAAGGACAACTGGGAAGCGATCAGATACCATGAGTCAAAAAACTGACAGCGTTGGAAACCCCGCAAGAACAATCGTTGTAGTTGAGGACGACACAGAAATCTCGCGTTTGATGATCCTTTTGCTTGAATCCGAAGGGTTTCGCTGCCTACCGGTTATTCGAGGTGACGAAGCTGTTGCTATCGTAAAAGAACAGATGCCGGATATAGTCCTTCTTGATGTGATGCTTCCTGGCAAAAATGGCGTCGATGTATGCGGCGAAGTTCGGGAATTCTACTCAGGCCCCATATTGATGCTTACCGGGTGTGACGATGATATCACCGAATTATCGTCTTTTCGGACCGGTGCAGATGACTATGTCTTGAAACCAATCAAACCTCACCTTCTGCTTGCCAGAATTGAGGCTTTACTTCGAAGAAGCCAATCCAATCCCCATCAGGAAACCTCACAACTGAAAGCAGGACAAGTCGCAGTAGACGTAAAAAAACGCGAAGTCCATGCAGCGGACAGACCACTGGCACTGACGGACGCAGAATTCGATCTATTGACCTTGCTTGTGAAGCAAGCCGGACAAGTGGTGAGTAGAGAGGAATGTTGTCAGGAACTGCGCGGCTTCGATTATGATGGCATGGACAGATCAATCGACATGCGCGTTTCCGCGTTAAGGAAAAAAATCACCCCTCTGCTAGGTGACAAACAGCATATTCTGACCGTCAGAAACCGTGGCTACATGCTCACAGTGTAATATTTTGGAGAAGGACGATGAAATTTTTATCTTCCTTGTTTTGGCGCCTATACCTTAGCATTATTGGTACACTCGCGGTGGTTGCTGTCTTGTTCATGACAGTTACAGCTTATTTCGAAGAAAACTCCGCGCTTGATCATTTCTACGCAGACAGCAGACGGGCGGCAGACCCCATACTACAACAGGCGCAACAGCAGAAAGAGATAGTACCAGCCGTCCTTGATGCCTTGAGCCAACAATATCTGTTCGACATTGAAATACTGAATTCAATCCAAATAGAAAGCATAACATCCGGGCTTTTGCCTCTCGGCAAAAGAGCGGACACTAGCCTGTATGAAAGTCAGGATGGTCGATTTTACACGCTTGAACCACTGCAATGGGACGACAAATGGCTTGTCATTTCCGAAACAGACTTGGAAGAAGAGTTTCTTGACACAGATGGCGAACTGCCCTTTTCCGTGGAGCAAAGCATCGCGTTATATGAAGCCGAGACGGACGATCAGCTATTAACATTACAGATAGTAATTGGATTGTCCCTGCTAATGTTTGCCTTTGTTCTCGTTCTTCAGGTCAGAACAATCAGCAAGTCAATCGAACATCTGATGACAACCAGTGTCGCTTGGGGCAAAGGCAAACTTGGAGTTCGCGCTGACGAAAATGCTTCTCCCCCTTTAGACAGTCTGGCTGTCCACCTGAACGAAATGGCAGCCAACCTTCAACAATCCAACAAAGAACAGCAAGTCATCGCTCACGCTATTTCGCATGAGTTAAGAACCCCTCTAAGCAAACTCGAACTGGCCTTAACTCTGCTGAAAAAGAAACAGCCTGAGCTTGCTGACGAACCTATGATCGAAAGTTTGGCCTCGTATCTGGATGAATTAAATACTCTGACCAGCACGGTACTCACCTATTCGAAAATTCGTCATGGAGCGAATTCACAAAACATCGGAAGGATAGATTTCGGGCAACTGGTGCAAGACCGATGCAGCAAACTGAAGGCACTGTATGCAGACAAAACAGTTAGTTATGAAAAGAGAGAGTGTTGTTACCTAACCGGCGATGTTTTTTACCTGCAAGTGATGCTGGACAACATAATTTCCAATGCCCTTAAATACGCGAGTAACCATATCGACATAGATGTTAGCCAGCATGCAGGCGAAGTTTATTTAACGGTCAGCGACGATGGCCCGGGCATTGCGCTCAATGACAGGGAACAAGTCTTCCTTCCTTTCTACCGGGCGGACAAAAGCCGTACTCGTGATACAGGAGGTGTTGGCCTTGGCCTGGCGATGGTGGAAACCGTTGTTCACCAATTTGGCGGTAAAATTCTTCTTAGCGAAAGTTCAGCGGGTGGCCTGTGTCTTTCAGTGACCTTACCTGCACAATAGTTACCTGCCCTTACAAGAATTTACAAAGGCACACACACTTACAGGTGGCCATAGCATAATTCTCATAAGTCGATTTCAAATCAAAAGTTGGCATTGCGGAGAAAGATAGTGACACCTTCTACAGCACAGAATGCCGGTGCAGGCGCGCATTTACCCCAAACAATAAGTAACGCAAACTATGAAGTGTATGCCGATACAGGCATGATCAAACGAGACCTAACTGGTCTTGGGGCTGGCCTTAGCAGACATTATCAAAAATATGTAACCTGGAAGGCGCCAAATGGAGGCGAAATCAAAATTGTCGCTGTTGATGCTGTTAGCGACGAACAGCTAATTCGGGCGTGGAACATTCTCGATTTCTATCTAACCAACGTTGAAGGCTCGAAATACGGAGCCGACAAAACCGCCGTTGCCAACGCAATGGCCAACAATAATGCGGTTCTTGTTATGCCCGGTGGATCGGATGGCAACAGTCCAACGCCTGAATCAGGGTTATTGGGGCAACCACTCTATCAATTGGAGTTTCCCGTAGAGGGCTCAACAGCATACATCAACAACGACTATGACCAACGTGATGCAGGCTTTGAGGAAATTCTGCACCTCGTGCACGACTATGGGATCGGCACAAACGGCACCAATGGCGCACTGAAAACCACTTATCATGCCGAAATCAGCCAAGCTATGCAGAATGCGCGCACTAACTCCATCTGGGGCAACGGGGACGCTGGTGTAAAAAGCTGGCTGCGGGAGCTTGCAGCTGAAGGCAGCCTTGAACAAGAGTATTTTGCTGCTGTGGTAGACAGTTATTATGGCTTATGGGGTGCCTGGACAGGTGGTCAAGGCGGCATGTGGGACATATACACGGCAAAAACCCGTGCCGACGTAATTGCAAAAGACCCGCAAGGTGCCGCACTCGTTCAGTCGTTTTTGTCAGAGAACCTGACCTATATGGCGCGAATTGACCCTTCGTTTAAAGGGGTTTTCGAAATGCAGTACGATGCGTCCAAACCCTATACACACAAGTCACAATATCTGACCAAAGCTCGCCTATTGGGCACAGAAAGTTCCGGGCTGGCAGGTAATGCGCACGACAACGTTCTGATGGGTAATGCCGGCGCAAACACCATCGACGGCAGAGGCGGAACTGATGTTGTTCAATATGAGGGGGCATCATCAGAATACACAATCAGCCAGGAAGGCAACGTGACGGTTGTTGCATCGAAACTAAGCCCGGCTGATGTTGATCGCCTGACTAACGTTGAAATCCTGCGCTTCACTGACCGCGACATGGTGGTCGGCGAGGCAGCAACGGGAACTGATACCGGCACACCTGGCGAGACAATCAATGGTACAGATGGTGACGACAGATTAAAGGGCGACACCGGCAACGACACCCTGATTGGCGGAAGCGGCAATGACGTTTTAACCGGCAACGCAGGAGCTGACATCGCACTGGGTGGTACCGGCAATGATGTAATCTGGGCAGGGTCGGAAGACACCTCATCCGATATAGCTATCGGCGGTGATGGCGATGATGTTGTCTCCGGTGGCAAGGGTGATGATTTGGTTGTCGGTGGCAGCGCTGATGACGGTGAGACACAACAAGTCTCAGCTACGCTCGCGAACTCCGAAGCAGATGGTAACGATATCCTTTATGGCGGCCAAGGAGCTGATACGCTTTTGGGTGGCGGTTGGAAAGATAGCGTCGTTGACAATGGTGCTTTCGACAAGGGTGAGGCTGTGACCAGCGGATCGGGGTCTGACCAAATATGGTCAGGCGCGGACAATGATGTTGTCTATGCTGCCAATGGCGCCGATACCATCGGCGGTGGTGCCGGAGATGATACAATTTTTGCCGGAGGGGGCGATGATGTCATCTATGGCGGCAGAGGAGACAATGCCGATACCGGCACCAATGATGTCATACTGGCAGGTTCCGGCAATAACCTGATATACGCCAGCGGCGGTAATGATAGCGTTGATGGTGGTGATGGAGCCGACACAATTTTCACCGGGAATGGTAGCGACACCGTCATGGGCGGCGCGGGCAACGACACCATTTGGGGCGGTGCCGGAGACGACCGTTTCACTGGAAATGACGGTGCTGACACCTTTGCATTCTCCAGTGGTAACGGGAAAGATACAGTCACTGACTTCAGCGTATCTGAAGACACGCTAAACCTTTAGGACACCGCTACCAATTTTAACAGCCTTGAAGATGTAACCAATCAGACCACACAGCAGAATAACGGAATTCTAATTGACTTGGGTGGCGGTGATAGCGTTTTGCTGGAGGGACTTTCTCTATCCGACCTTAGCAACCTTCAGTTCGCGTTTTAAGCCTCTAGGCGCGGCGATTATTGAGGGTCCAGCTTACTAGGCCCCTCAGCGTTCGTATGTGACAAACGCATAGGCTGGCTTCGTATCTTCTGCCGGGAAGGACTGCCGCGATGTCTCGCGCCACTTGTGGCTGCTGATTTCAGGAAAAAACGCATCGCCAGCAACGTCCAGGTCAACTTCCGTAACATAGAGCTTGTTCGCTTGATCAAGCATCAGGCCATATATCTCCGCACCGCCGATAATCATGACTTCGGAAACACTCCCTGCCGCCGAAATCGCCTCATCGACAGTGTGCACAACTTCTGCTCCGTCCGCCGTCCAATCGCGGTTACGGGTAATCACTATATTCACCCTACCCGGCAGGGGTTTACCAATAGATTCAAACGTCTTCCGGCCCATAATGATTGGCTTGCCCATCGTTACCGCTTTGAAATGCTTCAAATCGGCAGGCAAATGCCAAGGCAGTTCATTATTGATGCCGATCGCCCTGTTACGGGCCATGCCGACGATCATAGAAATTTGCATAAATGGAATCCCAAATGGCTCGCTAAATCAGGCTGCCATCATCATCGTCCGGCGAGGCAAGGTCAAGCGGCAGATGAACCCGTATCGTTGTACCAACGCCAGATATACTGCGAACACTGATCATGCCTTCCATCCGGTTCACCAGCTCCCGGCAGATAGCAAGCCCAAGCCCAACCCCACCATGCCTGCGGGCATGGGTATTATCCACCTGCGTGAAACGGTCAAACAGGATAGATTGCTTGTCTTCCGGGATACCTATCCCGGTGTCCTGAACTTCCAGAACCCAACCCGCTGCCCCAGTCTTGAACGGCTTAGGGTGCATCCGGATATTGACCGAACCTTCCTGAGTGAATTTGATGGCATTGGACGCAAGATTGATGACCACCTGCCTAAGCCGCAATTCATCACCAATGATATATTGTGGCATGCTGTCGGTGACGTAAAAATCAAACTCGAGATGTTTTTCTTCCGCCTGATGGCTCAAAAGCCCCATGGCCCGCTCAACAACTGACCGAGGTTCAATGGGGTTTTCTTCAATTTTGACCCGGCCCGCCTCGAGCTTGGCGAGGTCAAGAATGTCATTGATGATGCTCAGCAAATGCCGACCACTGCTGTGAATATCACTTGCATACTCGGTATATCGCTTGTCCCCAAGCGGCCCCAGAGTTTCAGTTTCAAGGATTTCAGAAAACCCGAGGATGGCATTCAAAGGTGTGCGTAGTTCATGGCTCATTGTCGCTAAAAACTCGGATTTGGCCATATTTGCCGCTTCGGCAGCTTTCCTCGCTTCCTCTACATCGGTGTTCAGGTTCTGAAGAAGCTTGTTGTGATGCTCAAGTTCAGCATGCGCTTCCTTGAGCGCACGGGTTCGCCGGTTTACAATCTCCACTACCCTGTTTGAACGCCTGACCTGATCATAGGCCAGATAGGTCACCAATCCAGTGATCAAGAGACCGACCAGCGCAACCTGCATGACATTTTGCATGTTAATGGCATAGGCTTCTTCGCTCGCACGGATGCGTATCTCTAGCCCACCAAGGCCAACATTAATATTGACGGCACTTTCCCAATCCCCGCTTGCGGGCGCGCCGTTGCCCGTACCAGCTTCTCCAACCGCGATAGACATTCGATTTGAACCAGCCTCGGCAGAATTTCCGCGCATATTGCTGAACTCAATTTCACCAATCAATCGTGTTGGATTATTGCGTTCCACCAAAACATCAAGGTGCACCACTTCAACCAGATAGGCATTTCCTATTTCAGCTTCAAACGGACTTGCAATGACAAGTTTACTGTAATCCGTTGCATTCGGGCTGAGTTTGTCGTGAATAATGGCAAAGTCGGTCTGGCGTACCGTCAGAACCTGATCAAGGAGTTGCCGGTAGCCTTCAAATGACGACAGGTCCAGCCCCACCAGCGAGGCACCGCCATCTACCGACACATCGCGTTCGCGGACACCTACATAGGACAGATAGTAGCCATCAATAATTCCGTTTGGTGTGCCAACCGCCGGCAAATCGTCCAGCGCGGTAATATCAACCGTGTTAATTTCCCGAATCAGGTCAAAAACACGAGCGCGCTGCTCCACACTATCTGCGGCCACCACCAACAAAGTGGTCACTGCTTCTGCGGCGTTGATTGACGTGTAGCTGTCGACAAATTCGGCAAGAGCCGAACCGTCTGGCTCACCTGTCAGGGCAAATACATCGCCAAAACGGGTGATTGATGCATTGATATTGGAAATTTCAGTGGAGATAAGAGCAAGCAGCCGGTCTGAAGACTGCCGGAACTGGCTTCGCGCTTCCACAACGGCGTTCCGGTACACTTCATTGGCGACAAATGCGGTTAGGAAAAGACCAACCGCGCCGATCAATCCAAATAGAAGAAGTTGCCTGAATTCGATTTGACGTGCCCCAATCACGAAAACCCCTTTTGCCTCAAGCGCGAGTTATGATTACCAACTCATTTCTCCCGATGACAAACGATCATACAGCAACAGCAGCCCTGATAAGAGCATGTGCTTGATAGCCATCGATTCGGATATCATCATAGGTAAATCCAAATATATTCCTAACGTCAGGATTTAACCAAAGTGTTGGTAGCGGAAGAGGTTCCCGCGCGAGCTGAGTATCGGCCTGTTCCAAATGATTTGAATACAAATGGGCATCTCCAAATGTATGAACAAAATCCCCCACTTCGAGGTCGCAAACCTGAGCGAGCATGTGCGTTAAAAGGGCGTAAGAAGCGATGTTAAACGGCACGCCCAGAAATATGTCTGCACTGCGCTGGTAGAGTTGGCACGAGAGCTTGCCATCAGCCACATAAAACTGGAACAAACAGTGGCACGGCGGCAGCGCCATGTCGTCCACATCTGCCACGTTCCAGGCTGAAACAATATGCCTGCGGCTGTTTGGATTGTTTTTCAACTGGTCGACCAAGTTTGTGATCTGGTCCACTTTCCGGCCATCCGGTGTGGGCCAGCTTCGCCACTGGTGGCCATAAACAGGGCCCAGATTGCCATCAGCATCTGCCCATTCATTCCAGATCGAAACACCATTATCTTTAAGATATTTGATGTTGGTATCACCGGCGACGAACCAAAGCAGTTCATGGATAATGGATTTCAGGTGCAGCTTCTTGGTTGTCACCAAGGGAAACCCGGCAGACAAATCAAAACGCATTTGGTAGCCAAATACGCTGTATGTTCCCGTACCTGTACGATCACCTCGGAAAGTTCCGTTTTCCCTGACATGTCGAAGCAGGTCGAGATATTGCTGCATGGAATGTTCCCCTCATATCATCTAACTAGCTATAGGCGCTTGTGATTGGGCGTGCAACCACCCCGACGAGAGAAAATTTAAACCAATCGGTCATCGCACGTAAGCCAGTAATATTAACTATGGAAGGGACACGCCTGCCTACAGGTCGTTCATGACTTCTTCAGGCTTTATGTCAAAGCACAGCAGGCTTAAAATCCGGGTGTTCCGCTCGTCTTTTTGGAAGGGCAGCATGAGGCTGTCGTATATAACATGATCGCGGTCCTGCCACTCCATGCTTTTAATCATATAGGCCGGTCTTTGCTGCGTCATGCAGAACTTCAGGCAATCGACCAAGTGTTCAACATTGGCAGGGGAGACAACGTCTCCAATTTTTGAATTTATGGAGTCCGTGCCTAAGTGCCGGGCAACATTCTGCCCTGTTAACACAACAGTTGCATCAGAAACACGATCATCTTCAATACTGAACAGCATCAAGTGGGCCAGCCAGCGAACATGGTTCATAGGGGTGAACAAATTCCAGTTTGGCAAAGCCGCATTTGTCTCTGCGGCCCAAATCTGCCATTGCTCCCACGCTTCAATACTTCGCGCCCTCAGCAAATCAGAGGGATCTTCAACAATTTTCACATCTCGAATGACGCTCATCGGGCACCCAAATTCGTCCGCGACCCCCAGTTCGTGGTGAACGTTAGCATGTGCAATGTTTACGAACCGTAAACATAAATTGTCTTCTCTTTTGCTGGCAAGCACCTTATATGTAGCGGGCTGGTTTTCCAGCTATGGCGATAAAGGACGCAGTGAGTACGTATTGCGGACCCGGGGGCAGTGCCCGGCGCCTCCACCAACAGCTATCAGACTGTCAAAAGCCTGATAGTTGCTGATGGGGGCGAACCAGGATCGACGTGTATCGAAAGTTGTTTGTCTTTCGCTCGGGATGGCACCGCCGTGATGGGCCACCTTAAAATAAATGCTAACGACAATGACGTCGAGTTCGCTATCGCTGCGTAAGCGGTCATAGTAAACTACATTTATCTCAATTCCTGAGAGTTGACTCTTTCAGGTGGGGGTTGGGCCACCTAGCAACAGAACGGCCCACTTACTTTTGTAATCGCCGCCAAATTTTTCTCTTCTACACACCAGAATTGATCATGTTTTGCCTTCACTGTCGCGATATCTGCGTTTATAAGGGCCTCAGTTGCTGGTAACGGACAGAGCCTTCAGATGACCGAAAGTCACATTGATTACGAAGCCAAGGTGCAGGATGCACTAAGAAGTGTTGTTAAAGCCGTTCTTGAAGACACGGCCAGAGACGGACTTCAGGGCGATCATCATTTTTACATTGCCTTCAAAACGCAAGCCGAAGGCGTAAATATTCCTGCTCATTTGGTCAGTCGCTTCCCCGATGAAATGACCATTGTCTTGCAGCATAAATTCTGGGGACTGGAAATTTTTGATGACCGGTTTGAAATCGGCCTTTCGTTCAATCAAAAGCCTGAGCATCTGATTATCCCGTTCGCTGCCATGGTAGGGTTTGTTGACCCAAGCGTGCAGTTTGCTTTGCAGTTTCATGAAGTCAGTGACTTGGAAGAAGCAGACAACGATATTGCCGAAGTAGCCATTGATATGGACGATAATGATGACATGTTCCTGCCTGATCCGCCGGCTGCTGCGGAACAAGCCAGTGAAACAGTCGGCGGGCCTGCTGAAAGCGAAGAAGGTGAAGACCAGCGTGATAATGTGGTTACGCTGGATGCCTTCCGCAAAAAATAGCGGCTCAGTTCGCTAAAACACTTTCACGTTGCCCTACCCTGAAGCGACTTGGGCAACGTTAACTGTCAACTGTCATACCCGAGGGCCGACTCTATGACTGCCAAATCCAGCACAGAATGGACTTACTCCAAGCTTTTTCAACTGGGCGAAGACACCACACCCTACCGGAAGCTTACATCTGACCATGTATCCACCATGGAAGTGGACGGCAAAACCATTCTGAAGGTCGAAGATGAAGCACTTGAGCTTCTAACACGCGAAGCCATGTCCGACATCGCGCATTTGCTGCGCCCCGGCCATTTGCAGCAACTTGCAAATATTCTTGAAGACGAAGAAGCAAGCGACAACGACCGTTTTGTTGCAACCGAGCTGCTGAAAAACGCCAATATCGCCGCAGGCCGCGTGTTACCGGGCTGTCAGGACACGGGAACCGCGATTGTTGTTGGCAAAAAGGGCCAATATGTCTGGACGGACGGTGATGATGCTGCCCCGCTGACAATGGGTGTGATGCGCACTTACACGGAAACGAACCTGCGCTACAGCCAGATGGCTCCTCTTTCCATGTATAAGGAAGCGAACACCAAAAATAATACACCTGCGCAGATCGATATTTATGCCGACAAAGGCAATGAGTATCATTTCCTGTTCCTTGCCAAAGGCGGCGGAAGCGCGAACAAAACTTTTCTTTTCCAGCAAACACCCGCCACCCTGCGTGAAGACCGTATGCTGGCGTTTCTGGATGAGAAAATCAGAACGCTCGGCACGGCAGCGTGCCCGCCCTATCACCTCGCGATTGTGATTGGTGGCCTGTCGGCAGAACAGAACCTCGCGACTGTCAAGAAAGCCTCGGCGCGCGATTATGACACCCTGCCAACCACAGGTGATGAAACGGGCCGCGCCTTCCGTGACGTTGAAATGGAACAACAGGTTCTTGAGATGACCCGCAACATGGGCATTGGTGCCCAGTTTGGCGGCAAATACTTCTGCCATGATGTGCGGGTAATCCGCCTGCCACGCCACGGCGCAAGCTTGCCTGTTGGTATTGGTGTTTCTTGCTCTGCGGACCGTCAGGTGAAAGCCAAAATTACCGGCGAAGGCGTGTTCCTCGAAGCACTGGAAACCGACCCGGCCAAATATATGCCGGAGGTTGCCGCAGACGATTTATCCAACGAAGTGGTGAAGGTAAACCTGAACCAGCCGATGGAAGATATTCTCAAGACCCTTAGCCAGTATCCGATTAAAACCCGTCTTGCGCTTTCGGGCACAATCGTTGTGGCACGCGACCTTGCACATGCCCGCATACAGAAGATGATCGAAGATGGTGCCGAAATGCCGGACTATTTCAAAAATCACATCATCTATTATGCGGGGCCGGCTAAAACACCGGATGGCTATGCCTCCGGCAGCTTCGGGCCAACCACCGCAGGCAGGATGGACAGCTATGTAGGTCCATTCCAGAAACTTGGCGGTAGTATGGTAAGCCTTGCAAAAGGCAACCGCTCGCGCGCTGTGACCAAAGCCTGCGACGAAAATGGCGGCTTTTACCTCGGTTCCATCGGTGGACCAGCAGCTATCCTTGCCAAAAACAATATCAAGAATGTTGAAGTGCTTGATTTCGAAGACCTTGGCATGGAAGCAGTTTGGAAAATTGACGTGGAAGACTTCCCGGCCTTCATCGTTGTTGATGACAAGGGCAATGATTTCTTCCGTGATATATAGCGTTTAGCGGGCATCACGGTCTTGCCGCCCGACCTGCCGTCGGTAACAACATCGCGTAGCGGCAAGGCTAGACCGGGCTAAAACCCTTGTGAAGCATTAAAAAAATTCAGGCGGCGTGCAGGCTTTTCACTTGCGCCAGCCTGTAGCTTTGCCTAGAAGGCGGGCTCGGTCGTACAGCAGCGGGGCCAGGATACGCTGCTCTCTAGGAATTACAGAAATGACACGCCCCTTTTCCCTGCCCGGGCTTTCGCTCGCGCAGGTTAAAACCGAAACCCTCTCGGGTCTAACGGTCGCCCTTGCGCTTGTGCCTGAGGCTGTTGCTTTCGCCTTTGTTGCCCACGTGAACCCACTTGTTGGTCTATACGCCGCGTTTATCGTTGGCCTGATCACCGCCTTGACAGGGGGCCGGCCCGGCATGATTTCCGGCGCAACTGGTGCGCTTGCGGTTGTTATGGTTAGCCTTGTGGTAACGCACGGCGTTGAATACCTGTTTGCAACCGTAGTGTTGATGGGCATTTTGCAAATCCTGGCAGGCATATTCCGCCTTGGTAAATTCATTCGCATGGTGCCACACCCCGTAATGCTGGGGTTCGTTAACGGCCTTGCGATTGTCATTTTCCTTGCTCAGCTCGGGCAGTTCAAAGTGCCAGGTACAGACGAATGGATGGCAAGCGGCCAGCTTTCTCTGATGCTGGGCCTTAGTTTCCTGACCATGGCAATTATCTGGGCTGCATCAAAATATATCAAAGCGGTGCCTGCACCTCTTCTCGGTATTTTGGCTGTCTCGGCTCTTGTTATTGGCTTTGGCATTGACGTTCCGCGTGTTGGTGACCTGGCCTCAATCAAAGGTGGCCTGCCGGAATTCCACATTCCATCCGTACCTTTCACCTTTGAAACATTCTCTATCATTCTCCCTTACTCTGTTATTCTGGCCGCAATTGGGTTGATCGAATCTCTGCTTACTCTCAACCTTGTAGCGGAACTCACAGAATCCAAAGGCGGTGCCAGTCAGGAATGCGTGGCACAAGGTGCGGCGAATGTTGTCACCGGCTTCTTTGGCGGCATGGGCGGCTGCGCGATGATT
The DNA here is from genome assembly GCA_965199355.1 of Kordiimonas sp. GTDB lineage: Bacteria > Pseudomonadota > Alphaproteobacteria > Sphingomonadales > Kordiimonadaceae > Kordiimonas. Next base: position 468,950 of record CBDARB010000013.1, on the reverse strand, counting down.
GGCCAAAGCATGATCAACGTAAAATCCGGTGGCCGTACACGGCTCTCTGGTACAATGGCGGCTTTGTTTCTGCTTGCCTTCATTCTGGTTGGCAGCAGTCTGATTGAACAAATCCCGCTCGCGGCACTGGTTGGTGTTATGTTCATGGTCGTGATCGGCACCTTCGCTTGGTCCAGCTTCCGCATCATCCATAAAATCCCGACCTCGGACGCGATTGTTCTTGTGCTGGTATCCGGCGTAACTGTAATCAGTGACCTTGCCGTTGCTGTGGTTGTCGGCGTGATCGTGTCCGCGCTTGTCTTTGCTTGGCAGGCTGCCAAGCGTGTTGGAGCCCACAAAAGTACTGACGAAAACGGTGCCAAGATATATGAACTGCATGGCCCGCTTTTCTTTGGCTCTGTCACCAGTTTCCATGAGCTGTTTGACACCAAAGGAGACCCCAAAGAAGTGGTCGTGGACTTTCTCGATAGTCGGGTTTGGGACCATTCGGGCCTTCAGGCAATTGATACACTTGCGGAACGGTACCGTAATGCGGGGAAAACCCTTCGCCTTCGCCACCTGAGCGTTGATTGCCAAAAACTGCTAACGAAGGCAGGCAACCGGGTTGAAGTTTCAATGGTAGAAGACCCCGAGTATGGTATCGCTGTTGACTATGAAGGCCGACTGGAGCGCAACAACCCGATTTAAGCCAATCAGCCCCGAACGTTTATCCTGTGCCTTCATGGCGTTGTTGTGTTATCGATTAATCAGGCAACGCCAAATGGCGCTATCTCGGGGGACACTTCATGGATTATGTAATCAGGCCAGCAGTACGCGCAGACGCAGCCGGTTGTTATGAACTGGTTCGCTCACTCGCCGCTCATGAGGGGCTCGAGGACTATCTGCAAATTGATGAGCCAACCTTTACCGAAGCAGCCTTTGGGGCCCAGCCACAGTTTCAGGTTCTTGTCGCCGAACTGAATGGCGAGATTGCCGGTATTGTTACCTATTTCCGCCGCTTTCATATCTGGTTTGGCGAAAATCTGATCGAAATCGACGACCTGTTTGTAAAACCAAGCTCACGCGGGCACGGCATCGGCAAGAAACTGCTGTTGGCAATTGGCAAGATTGGTCGGGAAGAAGGGGTCCATGTAAAATGGACCATCACAACCACAAATGTGCGCACCATTCATATGTATCGCCGCATGGGCGTAGATTATAACCCACGCGGCCTTTGCATATGGGCACCGGAAGATATCCCTGACGAATAACCGCCGGTGAGCAGGCAGTCAGTCAGACTTCAGGCATCAATAGCTCAAACTCCGCTGACGCAACAGACTTGCCATTTACAAACACTTCCACCAAATGCTGACCGGGATAGTATTTCCGTGTGGTTATTGGCTTTATTACATGGCGGCGCTCGGCAGATATCTGCGCCTTGTCGATAGCCTGCATATCTTTCCATTTGAAGACCTTTGCGGCCCTGCTGCCGTTTGCCTTAACAAAATGAATGGCATAGTCCACCATCAGATTTCCGCCAGTTGGCAAGCCATCTAACGCCAGAGCAAACTCAAGGGCTTCACCAAAAACAACTTTAGGGGTTAACACCTTCAACACCGCCTGCTTCGGCGTAATTGCCTGGTAGCCAAAAGTCTCTAAAACGCCTCCATGCCCCTGTTTGATGAGCGTTCGGCAGGCATGTTTGACCAAACGCTGTCGGTCACGCCCCGCCCCTTTCAGCCACTGCGCTGCAATATCGGCGACAAGGTCAGGATGGTCCTTGGCAATATCATTGAGGTTATTGGCAACCGACCGGCGCACATATTCCTCAGGGTCGTCTTTTAATGCTTCAAGGATGGGCAAAATGGGGCGCGGATCTTCAACAAACCTGTTAAGGCGCATACCCCACGGCAAGCGCGGTCTGCTGCCTTCACTGGCTAGCCGCCGAACATGCCTGTTGGGGTCGCGTGTCCATTCCCTGAAAATTGTGAGCGAGGTTTCGGTATGCTGATCCAGAAATGGCCTGACATCAAATTCGGCGGTCGATCGCTTGGTCATTTCATACAGTGTAGACAGCGCAAGTTCTGGCTGACCAAGCCCCCGCATGGCCACCAACTCAGTCAGCGGCCAAACAGTCCAGCTGCATGCGCCGTCCCTGCTAAACTCTATCTCGTCGCGCGCAGTGTCCTCGCTGGGGTGGAGCGAGGCCACCAAAATCGCGCATAACTCTTCAAAATTTTCCGGCAGGGTTTCATCAAGTGCCTTAGCCACTTGAACAACACGCTGTTTAAGTTCCAGCTTATTTAACCCCTTGCAAGCCGCACGAACATAGGTTGCTCGATCAAAGTCGGGATAGACCCGCAGAAATATGTCACCTAATATTTCAATGACATTTTGATTTATCAGTTCTTTAAACGGTTCCACGCCACACCTATGTTCTATTTTTGTTCCTATCAATTTACCCAAGCATGCCAGGATTTCAAGCGCAAATCTGCTTGACGCCAGTCGGTGGGAATGTCACCCATTCGGCATGATCAATCTTGAAGATGCGAAGATAAAAAAACATTCCGTGACCATTGCGGGTCACCGCACATCAATATCGCTTGAAGCCTGCTTTTGGCGGCATTTGCGTGTGATTGCCGAAGACCGCAAGGTGTCCATCAACGAGCTTGTTCGCCAGTTGGATGAAGCCCGGGCCGGCTCTCTTTCCGGTGCAATCCGCGCCTTTGTGCTGCAGACTATTGAGAAGAAGTTTCGCTAGTTTCCTGATCGGCTTTTGCCGCTTCCTCTGCGCGGCGGCGGGCTTCTTGCCGTTCCCTCAGGCGGTTTAACAGCCCAGTTGCTATGCCACTGACAAATGCCCCCGGGTTTGGTGCCGCTTCTTCACCCTGCCCTGCTTGTGCTCTTTCCAGCTCGCCAAACAGGCTTGTGCGTAAACGTCGCTCAATACCAGCAATGGCAAATCGCTCCAACGCTCTGCTAGTCCAGTTAACGTTAGGGTTGGATAGCGCTCCTTCATAGGTAACAGGGATTACCGGGGCATCCTGCAACTGCAATAGCGCAAGTTCACCAGACATATTGACATAGTCGCGCAAAATATTGAGTTGGCCGTCTAATTCCAGATGCCCCCAATCACCGGTCGCCAACACTTCGTCAACCAATGCCACACCGTTATCCACCTGAAACGAGCCTTTCAGACTGGCAAAATCGGTTGTGCCGCTACGCAACAGCCTACCAATGCCTTGCAGGAACGAGGCTGCGCTGTTTTCACTCTGGATTGCTCTGACAAGCTCTGGCACAGCCATAAAATATAGAGAGCCTGCCCCACCTTCAAAACGGCCCTGCCCTGTAAGCGTCGAAACGAATGGTTCTTCGCCCCTTGCTGTCGCCGTCAGGTTAAGTTCGGCCTGCACCTGCCCGGAGAAACCGCCAGCCCCACCAACAGACGCGGCGAAACGGCCAATATCTATTGTATCCGCATTCATATCGAGCTGGAGCAAGCCACTCGCTTCTTCCAGACCAATCCGCGCAGAAAACGGATTTCCGTTCAGGCTTGCATCGTCTCCGGCAACAAAAAGCAGTGTGCCCTCTTCAGTCGCTAACCGTGCCGCTGGCGCAGATAGTGATTGGCCAAAGCCGGTAACGTTATCAAGGGCCAGATTGAGGGAGCCAACATTGATTGCCCCTGAACCATCATCGCCATAAGCGCCGTCACCCTGAGTGCCGATGTCACTTATTCTAGAGAGTGTAAAATTCGAAAGGGATAGCGAACCACTTAGTTGCCCGGCCTGGTTTTGGATGTCACCTGTTAGCGCGGAAACGCCATTCCTTATATCCAGTCCGGCAAGCGACCAGCCTGCATCATCAACAGACACCTCCGACCGTAAACGCCTGATTTCGCTCGTGTCCGATGTATAGCCATAGGCTTGAATGACTGGATCAAGCCCGGTTGACTGCCCTGCACTCGCTGCAACCGATAGTTCCGCTGTAAGCCGCTCTCCGGTGCGGTTGCCAGTCAATGAAATCTGTGCACCAGCCAAGTCACCCGTTGCAGAAAAATCAACAGCCGTTACATCACCTTCAATCGTCAGATTGGTCCTGATTGGAAGCTGATAATTTATCCCCTCGCCCCAGACCCTTGCCCGCGCAAGAATTCCGCCAACATCAGGGTGCTCAACACTGCCTTGCAGCCGGCCCTGCCATGTGGATGTATTCGACAGCGTTCCCGAAAGCTCGATAGAGCGTTCCGCCAAAGACAAAGAAACACGGCTTTGCAAAGCGGACATAGGTCCATCCAGAACCAATTGCCCTGCCGCCGGATTATTACCAGTGAATAGATTTACCAGACTGCCGGCATCGGGATACAGTTTTGAAAGGACCGGAAAACGCCAGTTGGCGAAATCAATGGACACAGATGCATCAGCCACATCGCCTTCATCAAGCGCAATATCCACGCTTCCCTGAACACGTCCGTCCATTTGGTTGGTGTTGAACTGCTGAATTGAAACACCGCCCGCTGAAATAGCGCCAGCGGCTGAAACACTGGCAAAATTCTGATTAAGCCAATGCAGTTTACCAATGTCGACCGCGAACTCGAATGGTGGCAGCACAGAGCTTTGGGCACTGTCACCTGACCATTCAAAAGAAGGGTCGGGCCAGTATGCATCCATATTCAAAGTGTCCAGCGATACGCGCGCAGCATCTGTGGAAAACGGGGAAAGCGTGCCGGAAACCTCTGCATTAAAGCCCGATGTGTCAACGGTGCCCGACAAGTCACTTACAATCCACGCATTGTCGGTAACGGCAAGCGTGGCGCGCAAGTCTGCTGTGCGAAGCCGACCGGCAGGTATCAGGTCAGACAATTGAATACCTGCCCAATTCAGAACCTCCTGCAACCCGCCAGATTGGAACCGAATGCCGCCGCCAGCTGCACTATCCCGCCTGAACGACAATCGCGACGCACCCGGCAACAGGGCAGAAAACTGATCAATCGTTGGGTTTTCGCCAGACAAACCAACAATAACTGAGGCTTGCTGGATTTGTTTGTCCCTGAATTCTATGGTCTCAACCGATACGTCGACACCCCCAGAGAGGACTGAGCCGTTAGAAGCCGCAGGTGACGCTTCTGAAACCTCTTGCTCTTCCATTGCACCAAGCCAGACATCAAGCGGCACCACACCAAAAGAGGCGTTGCCCGCAATGTGAAGCATTGTGTCGTTTTCCGCCAAAGTAAGGTCAATGGCACCACGCGTTTCACCAAGTTGCGCTTGTCTGGACACCAGCCTGCTGACGCCCCTGCTATCGCGTTCAACCTGCATATCAAGCTGAAACGGCAAAGCTGGCAGTTGCGCTGATGCAGCACTGCCTGTCACAGATTGCAGAAACGTTATGAAAGACTGAAGGTTTTGACCGTTAGAACGCAGCCGTCCTTGTATTTCACCGCTATCAGAGACACGACCTGAAAAATCAACAAGGCCACCATCGACGGAGATAGAGGCTTTTGCGGACGTGGACCCTTCTGTTCTGGTCGGCATTACCCGGCCCGAGACTGTAACTGGTTCACCTAGTACGATGGCAGAACCGTTCCAATCCAGCGGCCCCGTGGGCAGCGCACCGGAAAGGTCCAGATTGAGCCCTTCCAGCGCTACCTCATGACCAGAAAGGGGGCGAACAACAATTGCGCCACTGTTCACCCGGAAGCGATCAAGCGACAATAATGTTGGGCCTGTATTTTCCTCAGGATCACTACTTGTTGGCCAGCCCTCAAGGCTCCAACCAGTTTCAGTTTCCACCAAATTCGCTGACAGCCCCTCAAATGCCAAACTCTGAAGCTCAAACCCACCACCAAGAAGGGCTGCAAGCCCAAGGCTCATGTCGATACGGTCTGCGGTTGCGATTGCATCGTTATAGCCATCTCGCCCTGGCGTAATACGTACCAATTCGGCTGACACCGCAGGGCGCGGAAGAAACGCGAGGCGCAAATTACCGGCCAGCTCAACCTGTACGCCGAGCCGCTCGCTGGCAAGGGACGCAAGCGTGCCGCGGTACTGGTTCCAGTCGATCACATACAGGGCAACCGTTAAGCCACCCAGCATCAATGACAACAAACCAAACAGGAAGTATGAAACGGTTTTTCTTTTCACTTGCCCTCGCCAAGACGTTAGCAGCACATCAAAGCCTACTTGTCATTATCACGATGATTTTGGCAAATATACGACCGATTTCACTTAACCTTTGTCTTTTTGCTGGCTAAGGTGCGGTCAAACTGTTGAAGACACTAATAAAATCCGCTGGTTCCAGCTTTTTATCACAAGGCCCTTAATGCCCAGAGCCAAACGCACTCTATTCGCCAAAGTTACCCGCTTGATGCGGGCGCGTCTCTTTAGGGCTGGCGGTTATGGCTTTGGTGCCATTTCAATCCTTGCGGTTATTGTTGGTGCCATCGCCGGGTATGCCGCCATTGGTATGTATCTGGTGATCAGCTGGCTGCTTAAGTTCACCTTCGGCGTAGACGGCGAAACATTGGCAACAGGTGCAAGTAATCTGGATTGGTGGCACTTGTTGTTTGTACCAACTGTGGGCGGGCTTGTGGTTGGGCAGCTGCTCCGGCTTCACAAAAAGCGCCAATCGAGCGGTGTTGCAGCCGTGATTGAAGCATCCGCACTGCGCGACAGCAAAATCGACCTGAAGGACGGCCTTGTTAGTGCGACGATCACCGCTGTTTCCCTCGGGTCCGGTGCCTCCATGGGGCGCGAAGGGCCCGCTGTGCATCTGGGTGCCACATTGGCAGCAGTTGTTACCAACTTTTTCAAACTAAACCCCGTTGCAGCCAGAACCCTGCTCGGGTGCGGTGTGGCATCAGCCGTGGCGGCCTCCTTTAACGCGCCCATCGCCGGTGTGTTTTTTGCGCTTGAGGTGGTCATTGGCCACTATGCCCTGCAAACCTTTGCGCCAATCGTTATTGCTGCAATTGCCGGCACAGTCGTGAGCCGCGTGCACCTTGGCAACTTCCCGGCTTTTGAAACGGTAGATTATTTCATTACCAGTTTTTGGGAGTTTCCCGCGTTTTTTGCCCTTGGCATCGTGTCCGCCGTTGTCTCGGTTATTTTCATGTCGGGCCTCGACTGGGCAGATAAATCGCGGGAAAAACTGCAGGTTATTCCCATCAGCCTGCAACCCGCTGTTGCGGGTCTTGTGATTGGACTGATGGCCCTTCTGTACCCCGAAATTCTCAGTATCGGCTATGAAGCAACCAGCCATGCCTTGAACGGCACATATGAACTGCCGCTGTTGCTCGCACTCATCGTAGCGAAAATTATTGCGACTGTTGTCTCTTTTGCCGGGCGGTTTGGCGGCGGCATCTTCAGCCCGTCCCTTTTTGTCGGTGCCATGGTTGGCGGTGCCTTCGGGATTATCGCAGGCAGCATATTGCCAGAGCTTGCCTCCACGCCGGGGCTTTATGCGGTTGTTGGCATGGGCGCTGTTGCGTCCGCCGTGCTTGGTGCACCTATTTCCACCATCCTGATCGTGTTTGAAATCACGGGGGACTATAATGTCACCATCGCGGTAATGATTGCTTCTGCGGTTGCAAGCACGGTGACCAGCCTGTTTTACAAACGCTCTTTCTTCTTGCTGCAACTCTCCAACCGGGGCTTACAGCTTGACGGGGGCCGCGCGACGTATCTGCTTAAATCCGCCACAGTCGGCGAACATATGAGCCGGGACTTTTTCACGGTTCGCGACACAGACACCATAGACACCGCGAAAGAGCTTTTGGTGGTGCAAGGCGGCGGCCTTCTTATCGTGACGGATGAAGCAGGCAAACTGCTTGGGCTACTGAGCCTCAATCATTTACCGACCGACGTGTTTGAAGGTGGTGAAGCGGGCAAGCGGCTGGTCGGTGAATTCACACGCGAGGCAGAGCATCTGATCAAAACCACAGCACCGCTCGAGGTCGCGCTGAAGCGCCTTGATCGCACGGGGGACGCGGCACTACCGGTTGTTTCGCCAAATCAGGATGACGTGGTTGTTGGCCTTATTCGCCATCGCGACGTGATGAAGGAATATACCCGCGCCCTTCTGGAAACACATGGGCAAAACCAGTCGCTTCAACGCCTTACTTAGCGGCACCAATCGTGCCAGCAATTTTTCCTGAAGCTTCTGTTTGCGCCCGCCCGTAAGGGTGCTAATAAGCCTCTATGAGTTCCGATCCTTTTGACCTAGATGACCTTGATGTATCCCCAGCCCCGGCACCGCCTCACCCAATGATGGATGCGGCAGAGCCACCCTATCTGGACGGCCTTAACCCGCCACAAAGGGAAGCAGTTCTGGCTACAGATGGGCCCGTTCTTGTGCTTGCAGGCGCGGGCACCGGCAAAACCCGTGTACTGACAACCCGGCTTGGTCATCTTATGGCAACTGGCAAAGCGGCACCCTGGAACATTCTGGCGGTTACCTTCACCAACAAGGCCGCAAAGGAAATGCAGGAACGCGTTGCTCGCGTGATTGGCCGCCCGGTTGAAGGCATGTGGATTGGCACATTCCACAGCATCTGTGTGCGCATTCTTCGCCGTCACGCAGAAATGGTGGGCCTGAAGTCCAACTTTTCAATTCTGGATACGGACGACCAGATCAGGCTCTTGAAGCAGCTTATCCAGGCGGAAAATATTGATGATAAGCGCTGGCCAGCCCGCGCACTTGCAGGGCTCATTGACCGCTGGAAGAATCGGGCGCTGACACCGGAAAAAGTACCAACGGCAGAAAGCTATGCCTTTGCCAATGGCCTTGGCGGCGAACTTTACAAAGCTTATCAGGAACGTCTTGCCCTCCTGAACGCCTGTGACTTTGGCGATCTGTTGATGCATGTCATCACACTGTTTCAAAAGAACCCTGATGTGCTGGCGAAATATCATAATGACTTCAGATATATTCTGGTCGACGAGTATCAGGATACCAACGTTTCCCAGTATCTGTGGCTACGGCTATTGGCGCAGCGAGATCATAATATCTGCTGCGTAGGCGATGATGACCAAAGCATTTATGGCTGGCGCGGTGCAGAAGTTGGCAACATTCTGCGCTTTTCGGAAGATTTTCCCGGCGCAAAAACTGTGCGGCTGGAACAGAATTATCGCTCCACAGGTCACATACTGGCCGCAGCCTCTGCACTGATTGCAGCCAACGAAGGGCGGCTTGGTAAAGAGCTTTGGACCGACAGCGGCGACGGTGAAAAGCTACAGGTCAAAGGTGTTTGGGATGCGCCAGAGGAAGCCCGTGCCATCGGTGAAGATATCGAACAGCTTCAGCGCAAACAGGTTGCCTTGAGCGAAGTGGCCGTTTTGGTGCGTGCCGGCTTCCAGATGCGTGAGTTTGAAGAACGCATGATCACGCTTGGGCTGCCTTACAGGGTTGTCGGTGGTCCGCGCTTTTATGAACGTGCTGAAATTCGCGACGTGATGGCTTACCTTGAAGTCATTCACCAACCCGATCATGACGTGAAATTTGAACGCATCATCAATGTGCCGAAACGTGGCCTTGGCGATGCAACCGTTCAGAAAATCCATCATCTGGCCCGCGCGCACGGCATTTCCATGACACGGGCGGCAAGACAAATTTGCGACCTTGATGAGCTTAGACCCGCCGCACGCAATAAGCTGACCAGCCTATTGGACGATTTTGACCGTTGGCGAGCCATGTTACATACCCATAGCCACGTTGAGGTGGCCGAAACCATCCTTGAAGAATCCGGTTATATGGAAATGTGGCAGAATGATAAATCGCCAGATGCACCGGGCAGGATAGACAATATCAAAGAGATGGTTTCAGCCATAGGTGAATTTGAAAACCTGCCCGGTTTTCTGGAACATATCTCGCTTGTGATGGAAAATGACAGCAATGACACGCAGGAAAAAGTCTCTCTGATGACTTTGCATGCTGCCAAAGGGCTGGAGTTTGATCACGTATTTCTTCCCGGCTGGGAAGAAGGTGTGTTTCCCAACCAGCGCGCTCTTGATGAAAGTGGTGCCAAAGGACTGGAGGAAGAACGCAGGCTTGCCTACGTGGGCATTACCCGTGCGAAGCAACAGGCTTACGTTTATTTTGCAGGCAACCGGCAGGTGTTTGGCCAGTGGCAATCCAGCCTGCCCAGTCGCTTTATTGAAGAACTTCCCAAAGATCATATTGATATGGAATCAGCACAGGGCCTTTATGGCACCAAACCCAACCGTGGCGGTTGGGGTGAAGATAGCTGGTCTGACGAAGGGTATTACACGTCTGGTGGCGACAAATACGGCCCCGGTTGGCAACGCGCCCAAAATCGTTACGGCGGATTTTCCGGGGGGGCTTCTGGGGGTGCTTCTGGGGGCTCTTACAGCGGCACGAGTTACGGCGATAAAATCAAAAAACGCAAACGCAGCGTCACTATTGATATGCCAAAAGTGCAAGTAACACCCTCAACCGAGGTTAGCAACTTCGCTGTTGGTGAACGCGTTTTCCATGACAAATTTGGCTATGGCATGGTCGAAGATGTGGAAGGCAACAAACTTTTGGTTGCCTTTGAAAAAGCAGGCACCAAACGGGTTGTCGATAGGTTCCTAAAATCGGCGTAGCCTAATTGGCGCAAAGGAAACAGAATGTCTGAAAGTGGTTGGGTTTTAACCGGCGAACTACCCGCAGATGTGGCGGAAAAGCTTGAAACGGCGATGGATCATGTCTGCGAAGAACAGGATCTGTTCCCGCCTACCCTGTCCCGGTTTGAGCAGCCCGGCCAGGAGCTGTGGCGGGTGGACATATATTTCACGGATGAACCCGACCCGGATTTTATCGCGGCCATACAGGCGCGAGCCGGTGTATCGGGGTGGTGCTATGAAGTATCACCGCTTGAAGAACGAGACTGGGTAAGCGAAAGCCAGAAACTGCTTGCCCCTGTGCGTGCAGGCAGGTTTCTGGTTTATGGCTCGCATGACACCGACAAAGCTGACCCTTCATTGATCAACCTGCAACTGGACGCTGGTCAGGCATTTGGCACGGGCAAACACGAAACAACCGCAGCCTGCCTTACGCTAATTGACAAGCTGGCAACCGGGGTTGAACCTGAAACCTTGTTGGATATTGGTACTGGCTCAGGCGTGCTGGCGCTCGCCGCCTGCAAACTTTGGCCTGAAATGGTCGCCACCGGCACTGATATTGACCCGATCGCCATTGAGGTAGCGGCGGACAACACCACCATTAATGATGTACCGGTCCGGCATATTGACCAGCAACACGCTGGCCTTGCGCTTATTGTCGCTGATGGCATGCAGGATGAACGGCTGCTTACGGAACAGCCCTATGATCTTGTGGTCGCAAACATTCTGGCAGGGCCGCTGATTGACATGGCAGCAGATATCACTGCGGCTGTGAAGCAAAGCGGTGTTTTAATTCTATCTGGCTTGTTGATTACTCAGGCCGCGGATGTGCTAGCGGCCTATGAAGAACAGGGTTTAAAGCTGGTAAGCAAACAGGAAAGTGGTGAATGGGCTGCCTTGCAGCTAAGCTACGCTTAGACAAGGCCCAAGCCCCTTGAACGCAAAAAGCCTGCAGACGCATCTGCAGGCTTTTTCATTGGCGAAAGCCAAATTGATTAGTGAGCGAACGCACCGCCGTTCACATCACCGCCCCAGCTGCGTGGACGTACGATGCGGAAAGTTGAAGCAGGCTTCGCTTCTTTGCGGCCAACTACTTCAAACAGGCGGCCTGTGCGGCGCAGTTCTGGTGCAACGTCAACGCCGATAACACCTGGAATTTGGTTTTTTGACGCCAGCAGGCCCATGAAAGACTCTGTAGCGATCAGTTCGATTTCTTGTTGTCTACGTGCCATTGTCTGGCTCCTCAATACTCGCTGATTTGTCCTGGGTCACCCTTGGCAACCGACAGCATGTCCGTGCTGTTGGCGCTTATATAGGCCCCGCCTGATCAGATAAGTAGAGGTGAAAATCGCGTATTAGATATGCATTTTTTGCATACCTAATCACACAAGCCATCACGCCTGTGTGAGGTGTTTGTAATATGAGAAAAGGCCAACATTCGCCTGTTAGAAGACGGGAAACCTGATAACAACAACCAGCAAAGCCAACAGTGCTGCCCAGATAATGATCCCACCATAAACGAAAGGTTTTGCCATTTTGCGTTCAAACCAGCGACGGGGTCGAATACCCTTGGCAAGGAAAACGATCAGTCCCGACAGATTCACACAAACAATGTTTGTGGAGAGCATAAGGAACGCGCCGTAGGCGAGCTTTAACTCCCCGGCGCCCGCCATAAAACCAAAGGTGGCAGCAGGCGGCAGGATAGCTACGGCAACCATAACGCCTACGAGGGTCATCGACAGACCAGAAGCAAGTGACAAAACACCCGCCACGCCCGACGCCACGGCAAGCGCTACGCCATCAAGGCCAATGGTTGTGCGCGCCAGCAGCTCACTGCTTTCCGGCACGCCGGGCCAAAAAGAGCCAAGCGCATAACCAACAAGAACCGCAAAGCCAACGCCGATCACCCCCGTACGGAAAGCGCTTGCCATCAGGCGCTGGTTACCTTGTGATGTTGCAAAGGCAAAAGCCAGATTTGGCCCCAAGAAAGGCGCAATCACCATAGCGCCAATCACGACAGCGACATTGTCCTGCAACAGGCCGATCAGCGCCACAAGAGTGGAGAGAAAGGTCAGGAGAAGATAGTTAAAGTCAAGCAATGCCCCTTGCACCATCTTGGCCTTCAATTCTTCACGCGTATCTGAGGTGCCCGCAGAACCGGCGGTTGGGATCGTGGTATCGACCGGAATGATATTGATACGGAACTTTGGTGACAGACCAGATAGCTCCTGCAATCCATCCACCAGTGCCTGTCGGTATGTAGAGTCGGTCAACAAACTGAAAACCGCATGATCATCATCGGTGTCACATTCCTTATGGAAAGCAATCACACCTTCTTTTTCCGCGATTTTCTGAATGGTCTTTTGCGCGGCAATCGGCGCAGTTACCTGAAGCAGCTTAAGCGCCATATGCTGTCCTCCCCCTACTGTCTCCAGCCTAAGCCATGGCTTAGCCCGAAGTAAAGGCGATCCATTCTTCCTCGCTCATGGTGCATACACCAAGGTCTTGTGCTTTCTTCAGCTTTGACCCGGCACCCGGCCCCGCGACGACAATATCTGTTTTCTTGGAAACCGAGCCTGCCACCTTTGCACCCAATGCTTCAGCACCAGCCTTGGCTTCAGCCCGTGTGAGCGTGGTCAATGAACCGGTGAATACCACCGTGAGACCAGACACAGGACTGTCAGTTGCTTGCGCGGCAGCGTCTTGCACATTGAGTTCACCAATCAACGTTTCAAGCACGGCACGGTTCTGTGGTTCGAAGTAAAAATCTTCCAGATTGAGAATAACATCAACGCCAATGCCATCAATATCAGCCAGTTCCTGATTATGCGCATAGAGCCGGGCCGCAACCGCAGTTGGGAACGCCTGCTCACTCCCAAGTTCTGCAATGCGTTTCAAGTGGGAAAGCTTGAGGTTATCCCCTTTCAGTTTGCCACTTTCGATACGCTCCACCCGCGCGCCAACAAGGGCGGGAATATCCGCGCCTGTCGCAAATAAGTCTGTTGGAACAAGTACCTCTGAAAACTCTTTAAGGTGGCCGAGGCGCATTAAAACATAATTGAGAGACGATACCGTTTGCGCGTCAAAAGCTTCCGGCAGCTCGCCAACGATCTCTCTCGCTTTTTCAAGGAAGGCAACCAACGCATCTACACCTGCGAAATGACGCGCCAAAAGCTTGCCGGTTTCCTGACCAATGGATGGGATACCAAGGCCAAACAGAAAACGATGAAAATCAATAGAGCGCCGCGCTTCGATTGCCTGCATCAGGTTGTTAACGGAAAGGTCGCCCCAGCCATTCCAGGTCTGAAGAAGGTTACCTTCGCTTTCATTACGTTTAGCCAGTTTAAAAATGTCTGCCGGGTCATGAACCCAGTTCCGTTCAAACAGTTGGGCGATTTGTTTTTCGCCGAGCCCATCGATATCGAAGGCATTCTTGGAAACGAAATGACTAAGCCGTTCAACACGCTGGGCTGCGCACACCAAACCGCCGGTACAGCGCACCACCACATCATCCCCTTCAGAAGCCGCGATGGAGCCACACACTGGACAATGCGTAGGAAAATCAAACGCCTCCGACCCGGCTGAACGCTCAGATTCAACCACAGAAACAACCTGCGGGATCACATCGCCCGCGCGTTGGATAACCACAGTGTCGCCAACCCGGACACCGAGACGGGCTATTTCATCCGGGTTATGCAGGGTAGCGTTTGAGACAACTACGCCGCCAACCGTCACGGGTTCCAGTTTGGCAACCGGCGTCAGTGCACCGGTACGCCCAACCTGAATATCAATATCATTGACGATTGTTGTGGCCTGCTCTGCCGGGAACTTATGGGCAATGGCCCAGCGCGGCGCGCGCGCAACCATGCCCAGCCTGCTTTGCCAGTCCAAACGGTCAATTTTGTAGACCACACCGTCGATATCATAGTCCAGGCGCGGTCTTTCCGCCGCGATCAGTCCATATTGCTCAACCGCGCCCCGCGCACCAAGCACACGTTTCATCAGAGGGTTAACTGAAAAACCCCATTCAGCGAACAAATCAACCATGTCCATCTGGCTGGAAGCAGGCAGGTCGCTTACTTCCCCCCATGCATATGCGAAGAATTTGAGTGGACGAGCCGCCGTGATAGACGAATCCAGTTGCCGTAACGAACCAGCAGCCGCATTGCGGGGGTTGGCAAACACCTTGCCGCCGCTTTCCTCCTGTGCCGTATTCAAAGCGGCAAAGTCAGCCTTGCCAATGTAAACTTCGCCCCGCACCTCAATAACGTCTGGCACATTATCGCCAGTGATTTTCTGCGGCACATTATCAATGGTTCGGGCATTAACGGTGACATTCTCGCCCACTTCACCATCACCGCGGGTTGCAGCAACAACCAGCTCGCCCTTTTCATAGCGCAGCGCGAGTGAAAGCCCATCAATCTTGGGTTCCGCTGTCAGTTCAACGATGGCGTCATCCGACAGACCCAGAAACCGGCGCACCCGCGCGACAAACTCGGCAACATCATCATCGTTGAAGGCGTTGTCGAGCGACAGCATAGGCCGCGCGTGCGTTACTTTCTCAAACTTGCTTTGCTTAACCGGATGCCCAACCTTGCGGGACGGGCTATCATCCCGGACCAGATCAGGAAAGCGGGCTTCAATCGCATCATTGCGGCGGCGCAGTGCGTCATATTCAGCATCGCTTATCTCGGGGGCATCATCGCCGTGGTAGCGTGCGTCATGGTAGGCGATGTTCATCGCAAGCGACGCCAGCTCCCGCCGTGCATCAGCTTCGCTTAAATTTTCTACAGGCGTTTCTTCGCTCATGGCGTATCCTTGGTTTCTTAGCTTGCAGAAAGAAGCTGTTCTGCTGCCGCACGTGCTGCTTCGGTTACCTCGGCACCTGCCAGCATGCGGGCAATTTCCTCACGACGCTTGTCCGCAGACAACTCAACCACGCTGGTACGGGTTTGCTCACCGACATCGGCCTTGCTGATCTGAAACTGCGTGTCGCCCTGTGCCGCCACTTGCGGGCTATGGGTAACCACAAGAAGCTGAGAGCCATCGCTCAGTCTTTTCAAGCGTTCCCCAACCGCACTTGCCGTCGCGCCGCCAATCCCGCGATCAACCTCGTCAAAGACCATGGTCGTCGATTGGGCGTTTTTGGACAACACAACCTTGAGCGCCAGAATGAAACGCGCCAGCTCGCCGCCCGACGCCACTTTAACCATAGGACCAAAGTCACTGCCCGCGTTGGTTTTTACTTCAAAAATAATCTTTTCACCGCCGGAAGCCCCCCATTCAGCCTCAGCCAACGGGTCGATCAACGTACGGAAAGTGGCCTTCTCAAGCTTCAAGGGCGCAAGCTCCTTGTTCACAAGCTTGTCGAGTTCCTGAGCGGCTTTGGCGCGTTTGTCACTAAGCGCTTTAACCGCCCTTGTGAGCGCGTCTGACGCCGCTTTAACCTGCGCTATCGCGCCATCAAGCCGGCCGGTGCCGCCATCAATATTGGCGATTTGATTGGCAAACTGGTCTCTTAGCGCAACCAAATCGTCCGGCTGGCAGCTATGTTTTCTTGCCAAACGACGATATTCGAACAAGCGTTCCTCAACTTGTTCCAGTTCGTTTGGGTTAAAGGAAAGCCCGCCGAGAATGCGTGAAAGCTCCTGATCCGCAACCGAAAGCTCTTCCGCTGCACGGTCTAGCGCCTCTGCGGCTGGCGACAAAACACTGGCGAGTTCATCGCCCAACCTGGCCATGCGGCGTAATACGCCTCGCACTTTGGCGTCCACACCTTCATTAGCGCTTAAAACATCCTGAAATTCAGCGAGTTCCTGTGCCGCTTTTTCCCCCTGCATCATCAGGGCGCGTCTGTCGGCAAGCTCTTGTTCTTCCTCCAGAGAGGGTGCCAAAGCCTCCAGCTCCGAAAAAGCATGGCGGACATACTCTTCGTCCTCTTGTGCTTTGCGCATATCGTCGCGAATCTGCGCCTCTAGCGCACGTGCATCCTGAAGCGTCTGATACGCTTGCGAAACTCTCTGCTTTTCGTTTGCCGCACCTGCAAAATCGTCCAGCAAGTCACGGTGAGCACCAGCATCAAGCAATCCACGGTCATCATGCTGGCCATGGATTTCAACGAGAGACACCGCTATTTCCGCTAACAACCCGCGACTAACCGCTTCATCATTCACCCAGGCTTTACTGCGCCCGTCAGCGGTTATCTGCCGACGCAGCACAAGCTCGCCATCTTCATGGTCAATGGAACGCTCGTTCAGAAGGGAAAAAGCGAGGTGATTCTCAGGCAGACTAAAGGACGCCGTCACGACGCCCCTTTCCGTGCCAGAACGCACAAGGGCCCGGTCAGCCCTCATACCAAGGGCGAGACCAAGGCTATCGAGCAGGATCGACTTGCCTGCGCCTGTTTCCCCGGTCAGCACATTAAGGCCGCCTGTGAAAGACAGAGTTAGCTTGTCAATGAGGACAATATCCCGAATGCTGAGTTCGTTCAGCATCCCCTTCCCCCGATCACCTGATTAGAATGGCCACAGGGCCGATACCCAAGAACCACCCTCGGCACTCGGTGCTCTGCGCCCATCAATAACAAGGGAATAGCTATATCCATACCATTTTGTATCGGGGAAATTCTCTTGCAAAACCGCGGCGGACATTTTTGCTTCTTCAAACATCCCAAGGGCTAGGTAACTTTCCACCAAACGGTGTAAAGCTTCCGGAACGTGACTTGTGGTTTGGTACCGCTCTATTACCCGGCGAAAACGCAAACTAGCTGCCAGATATTCCTTTCGTTTCAGGTAGAAACGTCCAACTTCCATATCCTTACCTGCCAAATGGTCTTGGGTCAGGTTAAGTTTGAGCTGTGCGTCCTGCGCATATTCAGACTCGGGGAAGCGCCGAATAACCTCGATAAGAGCATTCTCGGCTTCTTCTGTTTTCGCCTGGTCACGGCCCACATCCGAAATCTGTTCATAGTGGCTGAGCGCTATCAAATAATAGGCGTAAGGTGCAGAAGAGTTACCCGGGTGCAGCTGTAAAAAGCGCTCCGCCGCCAGAACAGCATCATCATACTGGTTGCTCATATAGGCGGAATATGCAGCCATAAGCTGAGCGCGGCGGGCCCACACGGAATAAGGGTGCTGGCGTTCTACTTCATCAAAAGCAACGGCAGCAACACGGTAGCGCTTCCGCTCGAGGTTATCCTGCGCAAAGTTGTAGATAACCTCTACATCTCTGGCCACATAGGTATCTTCTGAATCACTAGAACTACAAGCGGCAACACCCAGACACGCTGTTCCCACTACAATCTGCTTAAGCCAATTTGAACGCATAGTTTCCCAAAACTCCGGTACCAGTGGGCAGAGTGTAAAACTTACCCAAAATTTATTGTCACACCGCAACACAACCATTAGTATTAAAAATAACACCGTGGTTTGCGCACAGTAAATGTGTTGGCTCTGCAATATTGTCTAGCACATGAAAACGGAGACCGCCAACGGTGAATACGCCTGAAGGCAACACCAAAGGGAATATGAGAATATAATATGAAGCACACCAGTCCCTCCCTCGCGGCTGACCAAGGGAATTCAGCACGCAAAGCCGATATGGTTGACAAGCATGTTGGCAGACGCATCAGGGAACGCAGGCGCGAACAACAGATTTCCCAGCAGGAAATGAGCGAGATATTGGGTGTTTCTTATCAGCAACTCCAGAAATATGAAAATGGCAGCAACCGCGTCAGCGCTGGCAGACTGTTTCTTATCGCGCACTTGCTGAAGGTTGAGGTTGGCTATTTTTATTTCGGCCTTCCACCCGGAGAAGAATTATTCAAAGGCCGACTGGATGATCTGGATTTTGTGATGCCGGATATCAATTCCCTGCAACCTACAAGTTTACGGCAGGCCCTGACCGACTTGGTACAGGCTATTCGGGACAGCGAAAAAAAAGACCCCGCTGACTGACGCAGCGGAGCCTTCTAATTCAATTGCCTTACTGACTAGGAGCGAACCAGCTCGTCATAGTCGAACATAAGAGACTTGGTGATCTCACCAACTTCAAACCGGTATGGGCCAATTTCAGAAAGTGGCGTAACTTCTGCTGCTGTCCCCGTGAGGAACGCCTGCTCAAAGTCAGCCATTTCTTCAGGCATGATTGCGCGCTCAACAACATTGATTCCGCGCTTGCGAGCAAGGTCCATCACTGTTCTGCGGGTAATTCCATCAAGGAAACAGTCTGGCGTTGGCGTGTGCAGTTCGCCGTTCTTTACAAAAAAGATGTTCGCACCAGTCGCTTCAGCAATCTGTCCGCGGTAATCATACATCAGCGCATCGTCAAAACCTTTGGCCTCGGCTGCATGCTTGGACATAGTACAGATCATATACAGGCCGGATGCCTTTGCGTCAGTTGGCGCAGTATCAGGGGCTGGACGCCGCCAATCAGAAATATCCAGACGCAGGCCGCGCAGTCTTGCTTCTGGGGAGAAGTAAGACGGCCACTCCCAAACGGCGACAGCCGCGTGGATAGTGTTTTGCTGCGCCGCCACACCCATCATTTCGCTGCCGCGCCAAACTACGGGGCGGCAATAAGCATCCGTGAATCCATTTTTAACAAGCAGCTCATTGCAGGCATCATTAATTTGGTCTGGCGTGTAAGGGATTTTATAGCCAAGAAGCTCAGCTGATCGAAAAAGACGGTCTGTATGTTCCTGCAACTTGAAAATCTTACCATTATAGGCACGTTGGCCTTCAAAAGCTGCGCCACCATAGTGAATAGCGTGTGTCAGCACATGCACATTACAGTCGCGCCAAGGCAGATATTCACCGTCCATCCATATCCAGCCGTCCCGATCATCATATGGCAATGCCGCCATGGCCTCTCTCCTACTCTGTGGATATATCCGCTGTACTCGCTTGTTACAGGGGCGCTACTTTATTTTCTTGATCTAGGTATCAGTACACCCATATTATGTCAATAATCCTGCCATAAATAGTGGCGTCAAAATCGATAACGAAAAGATGATCTGAAATGCAAAGAAAATTGCCTCAATCCAATCTTTATTTACGCGAAGAAGAACTTCGTCGGGGCATTGAACTTTTGTATTTTGCTTACCGGGATTTTACCCGTGACCCGGATGAGATTTTGGCCGAATCCAAGTTTGGCCGCGCCCATCACCGGGTACTGTATTTTGTGGGCAGAAACCCGGGCACTACGGTTTCTGGCTTGTTGAAGTTGCTCCGGATTACCAAACAAAGTCTGTCGCGGGTGCTCGGCCAATTGGTTGAAGACGGCTTCATTCTTCAGGAAACCGGAGAAGAAGACAGGCGCCAGCGGCTTCTGTTTTTGACCGAAAAAGGCCAAGCGTTTGAAAATCAGCTTTTTGACACACAGCGCAACCGCGTTGCTGACGCATACAAAAAGGCAGGCCCTGAGGCTGTTGCAGGCTTTTGGGAGGTTCTTCTCAATATCGTTGACGATCAAGAACGCAGCACAGTGCTAACACAAATTGAAAAATAGCTGAAAACAGTCCATTGTGGCCCACGGGGGTTGGTTCATTACCAAAGCTGGTAGCAAACTGACAGAGAGTGGTGGGTGAAGAAAACAGAGAATTTTGAGCAATTTTTAGACACGTGGAATGGCCTTCCACGGCGCACTCACGCATTCTTGCCAGCTATTCGCGACTGTACACCAATCACGCTAGGGGAGCTGTTACCACAAAGCGCACTCTTTAAATACGAAGGTAAATACAAACTGAAGCTTCAGTTTGTTGGTACCGAGATGGAAAGGCTTTCTGGCCTGAAAATTACAGGGGCCAACTATTATGACCTGATTACCGATGGTCTGAAGCCATTGATGCATATCTATCATGAAACCATCTTTGGCATGCCCTGCGGCGCCTATGTTGGGGACATGATCACAACACCGTCTGGACAGACGTACCTGTTTGAGACCATGCAGTTCCCGCTAAGCGATGAAGATGGCACCCCCACGCACCTGCTCGCTTATGGGTATGGTCGAAAGCCCACTGGGGACTTCGAAGCCCGGGATGTCAGTGACAGAAGCGGTCAACATATCAGAGACCTTCACTATATGGACCTCGGCGCTGGCGCGCCCAGCAACTGTATTATCAATTTTGAGGTTAAGCCCTGAACCAGCAATTCTCGCTATTTGATGATACTGACCATGCCTCATATAGCGTCACCACAAAAAACGGCCCCATCCGAAGAAAGGGCCGCGCAGCGTATTTTGGTGTGTGTCGCGGGTCTTGGCCCGTCACACTCCAAGTCGAATTAGTTAAGCGACCAGTTTAGTGGCAGCACAAACGACACTTCTGCACGATCTTCCGGCAGTGCTGGCAGCGGATTGATGCGCTCAATCAGCTTACCAATCTCTTTATCCAGAACTTCCTGCCCGGTTTCCTGCACTACTTCATGGCTTGAAATCGACCCGTCGGCAGCAACAACGAGGCGAACCTTTGCGGTTCCTTCAATTTCGCGTGCCAGTGCAACCCGTGGGTATTTTTGTTTCTTGGCAACTTTTTTGGCGACAGCTTTTTTCCAGCTATCCAGGTCGCTTGCGCCCGCAGAAGTCACAACAGTGCCAAGTGTAAACACAAGTGTGATCGCGATCACCGCAATTTTGTTAATCGTCTTAAACATAACTCTATCCAAACTTATATGAGGCATCTTCCGGGGAACGAAGAGCCGAGTATTCAACTGTGCGCCGTATGAACAACAACAAGAGTACACAGGCACGAGCGCGGACTTATAGAAAGAGTTTTAAAGTTCGGTAATCGAATAGATAAAATTTTAACTATCCAAACGGGCAGCATGTTAATGCACTAATTGTCAGGCTTTTTTCAACGTTTCTTTGTGCGAAGATTAATCTTCGTAGAAGTTCTTGCCTTCTTTCACCGGCTTCCAGATTTTCTTCATGGAGATGTAGAAAATCAGGGTCAGCAAGCTGAGGAAGATAATCACACGAATACCCATCTGGTGGCGCACTTGCAAAGAAGGTTCAGCCACATACATCAGGAACTGCACAACATCCTTGGCCATTTGCTCTTTGGTTGCTGGTGTACCATCTTCATAGTCCACAGCACCTTCAAACAGTGGTTCTGCCATCGCAATCTGGCTGCCTTTGAAGTATGGGTTGTAGTTCATGCCTGCGCCCACTTCAAAACCAGCTGGCGCGTCTTCATAACCAACAAGCAAGCTATACACATAGTTTGCGCCGTCATGACGGGCCTTTGTGATCAGCGACAAATCAGGCGGCAGTGCACCCGCGTTTGCAGAACGGGCTGCATTATCGTTCGGGAACGGGCTTGGGAATGCGTCTTTTGGTTCCGCCTTCCGGGTGGTTGGGTCACCAAAGTCGTCCACATCGCCAGCAACCTCATACTCCGCCGCAAATGCCTTGATCATCGCTTCTTCATAGTCGATGTCCTCAAGGTTACGGAAGCGGAAGTATTTCAGGGCGTGGCAGCTGGAGCATACTTGCTTGTAAACCTGCCAGCCACGCTGAGCTGATGCCTTGTCAAACTGTCCAAACGGGCCATCAAAGGACCAGTCCACTTTCAGTGGGTGCTTGCCTGCATCCGCAGCATTTGCACCTGTGAGTGCTACTGTGCCAAGTGTCAGGGCAATCGCGATATTCTTAACAAATTTCATTGATCTTACCCCTTATTCCGCTGGCTTCAGCACTGGGTTTGAAATGCTTTCCGGCAACGGCAGCGTTTTCTCTTTCCGGCTAAGAACTGGCAGGATCACCAGGAAGTAGGCGAAATAGTATGCTGTCGCAACCTTGCCGTAGAGCGGAATGTTACCCTCTGGCTTCTGTGCGCCAAGCCACATGAGGATAAACATATCAACTACGAGGAAGGCAAAGAACCATTTGAACATTGGCCGGAAGTTACCAGAGCGAACTTTGGATGTATCGAGCCATGGTAGCACCAGCCACACAAGGATAGAGGCAAACATTGCCAGAACACCAAGCAGCTTCGCGTCTACAATTTCAATCACACCAGGAATACCAAGCGGGAAGTCAATCGCACGCAGGATCGCGTAGAATGGCAGGAAGTACCACTCAGGAACAATACTGGCCGGCGTTACAAGCGGATCAGCCGGGATATAGTTATCCGGGTGACCAAGCGCATTTGGCATGTAGAAAAGGAAGATCGCAAACACGAGGAAGAAGACACCCGCGCCAAACGCATCCTTAATAGTGTAGAATGGGTGGAACGGAATCTGGTCCGCGCTTGACTTCACATCAATCCCGAGCGGGTTACCGCTGTCAGAGATTTTCTTCGCCCAGAGGTGAAGAATAACAACACCTGCAATCACAAACGGCAGCAGATAGTGCAAGCTGAAGAAGCGGTTCAGTGTTGGGTTATCAACCGAGAAACCACCCCAGAGAAGCTGCACAATGCTTTCGCCAACCACCGGAATTGCGGAGAAGAGGTTAGTGATCACTGTCGCACCCCAGAAGGACATCTGACCCCATGGCAACACATACCCCATGAAGGCTGTTGCCATCATCAGCAGGAAGATCACAACACCCAGCATCCACAATACTTCGCGCGGTGCCTTGTAGGAACCAAAGTAAAGACCGCGGAAAATATGGATGTAAACGGCGATAAAGAAGAAACTCGCACCGTTCGCATGCATGTAGCGAATGAGCCAGCCATAGTTCACGTCACGCATGATGCGCTCTACGCTGTCAAACGCGATACCGGTGTTAGCGGCATAGTGCATCGCAAGAACAACACCACTGATGATCTGGATAACAAGCATCAAACCAGCGAGGGAACCAAAGTTCCACCAATAGTTCAGGTTGCGAGGGGTTGGGGTATCTGGACCCACAACATTGTTAACAAGCGACAGGATCGGGAGACGTTCCTCTACCCATCCCAGTACCTTGTTTTCGGGTTTAGCGGTTTTCCATTCAGCCATGATCTATCCCCTTACCCGATTTTCAATACAGAATCAGACAGGAAAGCATACTCAGGCACCTCAAGGTTCTTTGGTGCCGGGCCCTTCCGAATACGGCCTGATGTATCATAGTGTGAACCATGGCATGGGCAGAACCATCCACCATATTCACCTTTATCTTCACCGGTTTTGGTACCAAGCGGCACACAACCAAGGTGCGTACAAACACCAAGAACAACCAGCCACTCAGCCTTGCCAGGAGCAACCCTTACTTCATCAGCTTGCGGATCAATCAGGTCACTCATTGGCACCACTTCCGCTTCTTCAATCTCGGTAGCGGTACGGTGACGGATGAAAACAGGCTTACCGCGCCATTTAACAGCAACGGCGGAGCCAACATCAATCTGGCTAATGTCTACTTCGATTGACGCGAGAGCCAGCGTATCTTTCGCTGGGTTCATCTGATCAACAAACGGCCACAAAGAAGCCGCAACGCCAACGCCAGCCCCAACGGCTGCGCCAACATGGATCATGTCACGACGGGTTACACCGTCTTCTTCATGATGGGTGTTTTCGATTGTGCTCATCTATAGTTCCCTGACAGGAATGATATTAAAGGCCCATACGCCAAAGTGCGCGGACCCTATTCTATCCAACCCTTTATATCCAGACACCGCGTCACAGGGACGCAGCCACCAGCACAAAGGGTTCCGGTTGGCCCCTTAACCACTCCGGCAAATTGGGAATGGTTTAGTCGCCCGTGCCTCAAGAGGCAAGCGTTTATACCCGGATTTTGGAAAAAATTGGTAAATTTAACGCCTACTCTTCTGAAGCGTTGATTGTCTGCCGCCATGGCGATAGGGTCCGCGCCATGCAACTCGCGCTTTTTGAACCAGATCAGCCACCAAACACCGGCACGCTTTTGCGCCTTGGTGCCTGCATGGGAACACCCGTGCATGTCATAGAACCCTGCGGTTTCCCCTTCTCTGCGAAGGCGGTCAAACGCTATGCCATGGATTATGCGGACCAGGTGGACATTCACCATCATCTGGACTGGGAATCATTTGAAGCGACCAGAGCAAAGGCAGGTAGTCGGTTGATACTGCTCACAACCAAATCCAGCGTGCCTTACACAGAATTCACTTTCAGACCAGATGATATTATACTTGTCGGCAGCGAGTCGGCAGGTGCCCCGGACTTTGTACATGCGGCGTCAGACGCCCGTGTGCTTATCCCCATGCGCAAAGAGGTGCGGTCGCTTAACGTGGCGGTCGCAGCCTCGATGGTGCTCAGTGAAGCGCTTCGTCAAACGGATAGCTTCCCAAAGTCCGATCAGTAGATACCGGGAAAAGAACAATGAACGACACGGTTATGGATATTGAACTGAAGAAAAAAGAAGCTGCAAACTGGTTCCAGTCACTGAGAGACCAGATTTGCACCAGCTTCGAATCCATTGAAAACGACAATGAAGGCTCGCTCTCAGAACGCGAACCCGGTCGGTTTGAACGCAAAAGCTGGGAACGGACCAATCAGTCAGACGGCGCGCCCGGCGGCGGCGGCGTTATGTCCATCATGCGGGGTGGCCGCGTGTTTGAGAAAGTGGGTGTAAATATCTCCACCGTGTTCGGGTCTTTCAGTGAAGAATTTGCCAAAAACATTCCAGGCGCCGCGGAAGACCCTCGCTTTTTCGCAACGGGTATCTCTTTAGTGGCTCATATGAACAGCCCCCGCGTGCCAGCAGTTCATATGAATACCCGTTTTATCGCGACCACAAAAAGCTGGTTTGGTGGCGGCGCTGACCTGAATGCGCCACTACCCAACCAACAGGACACGGCAGATTTTCATGCAAGCCTGAAAGAATGCTGTGACCGGCACGGTGAAGACTATTACGAGCGCTATAAAAAATGGTGCGACGAATATTTCTTCATTCCTCATCGCAACAAGGCACGCGGTGAAGGTGGTATATTCTATGATCAACTTTCAACGGGTGACTGGAGCGCAGACTTAGCTTTCACGCAGGATGTTGGCCGAACCTTCAATGACATATACCCCGCGCTTGTACGCAGGCACATGAATGAAGACTGGACCGAAGAAGAGCGCGAAACCCAACTGGTTTACCGTGGCCATTATGCCGAATTCAATCTGGCCTATGACCGGGGCACCACGTTTGGGCTGAAAACAGGCGGCAATGTAGAAGCCATCCTGATGTCCTTGCCCCCAATGGCAAAGTGGCCGTGATTGACGCTGCTCTTTATGGTGGCCTGTTCCTGAATGCTTTTGTTGCGGCAACCTTGTTGCCAGCCTTCTCCGAGGTTACCTTTGCCGCCATGCTCACCGCAGGTGAAGGCGATGCAATCCTGCTATTTTGGGCGGCAACAACGGGCAATGTGAGTGGTTCAGTGGTCAACTGGTGGCTGGGGCGCGGCATCGCCAGATTTCATGACAAAAACTGGTTTCCTTTCACGGCAGAACAATATGACCGGGCGTCACGGTTCTTCCAGCGATATGGCCGCTGGTCGCTCTTGCTCGCATGGGCGCCCGTCATTGGTGACCCTCTCACTCTTGTAGCTGGTGCATTTCGGATACCATTCGGCTGGTTCATCACCCTTGTAACCATTGGCAAGGCCGCTCGCTATGCCATTGTAGCCATTACTGTTCTTGAACTCACTAGCTCCTAAACAGTTGATTCACCATTTATGACAAGCGCGAGAATCCTCTTGGATTGCCGTATTATGGTCTTATTTTCAGGGCTGAATCGATTGACCAATTCAGTTGGAGCAGAATTTAGGGGACTAGCTATGGCTCAGATACTTCGCCCATTTATCACAGCCCTCGTGGCGCTTATGATTGCCGCGCCGGCTGCGTTGGCCGACAAAACGGAAAAGCGACGCATCAAAATCCTTGAAATGCGGGAAGAGGTGCTGGAGCGTTTGTATGAGGATCGGCCCGAAACGCGGCTGGAGATTAAAAACTCAGTCGGGTACGCCGTTTTCTCGAACGTCGGGGTGAACGTTATCTTTGTTTCCGGTGGTGGTGGCAAAGGTGTCGCCAAAAATCAGATTACCGGTGAAGACACATTTATGAAAATGGGCACAGTTGGCGTTGGCCTCGGCCTTGGCATCAAGGACTTCCGTGCTGTTTTTGTGTTTCACGACCAAAAAGCCTTCGATGACTTTGTAGAAAAAGGCTGGGACTTCTCGGGCGAAGCTGATGCTGCTGCTAACTCGGAAGAGAAAGGTGGCGAAATCTCTGGCGCAACCACACTCAGTAGCAAAGTAAATGTTTATCAGTTCAACAAAGCTGGTCTTGCGCTGCAAGCCACCTTGCGTGGCACCAAATATTGGCAGGACAAAAAGCTGAACAGCGAAAGCTAGCAGCCTCTATTCATCAGCCAGCAATTGCTGCTTATCCAGTTGAAAGCCGCTCTTGACCCAGCGGCTTTCAAGTTTTTTGAGGGTTTTGCCCATTTCTTCACCGGGCTTATCGCCGCGCGCAATCAAATCAGCACCTGAAACGGGAAATACCGGCTTTTGCCAGGTTGATACTTCCACCAGCCACTCGGACTGTGCCGGGAAACTTTTAGGTAATAGTATTTGCCTGACAACCTCCGGGCCAAACTCATACAGGAAGGCATGCAGGTTCATCGTTTCGTCAAACGCCTCTGCTGCTTTCCTCAATTGGTCGATAAACAGTTCCTGCTTCTTGGACAGACGGTAGTAGCGTGCGATGGCGGGAGGACGCGCGCCAGCATGTAACTCGGAAAGCCGCATGAACGCATCCGTTTGAACATCATTTGCTTTTTCCGAGGCTATCAGTTGCCCCACTCGCTCGATGATTGGTGTTTCACCTTCAATATCTGGCAACAAGCCAATACCTGACATGGTTTTCAGATACTCGAATGGGGTCGAAAACCCCAGTAATTTAAGCAGTTCATCTCGTACCCGTTCCCGCGACAAAGCACCCGCTATATCAGCGAGTGCCTCGCAGGCGGCAAGACCTTGCGCGTCAAGTGATGCAGCGAAACGGGCCGAAAAACGGAAAAACCGATACATTCGAAGGGCATCTTCTTCGATCCGCTCTCGTGCATTTCCAATGAAACGCACATTCCCTTCCTTCAGGTCTTCAAGGCCGCCAAACGGATCATAAATCTTGCCTTCAGCCGTCAAGTAAAGTGCATTGATGGTAAAATCGCGGCGAGCGGCATCTTCTTTCCAGCTATCGGTATAGGCAACGACCGCATGACGGCCATCGGTTTCAACATCTTTTCTGAGTGTCGTGATTTCGCATGACTGGCCATCACGCACTGCCGTGACTGTGCCATGCTGCAACCCGGTTGGAATAACTTTCATACCGCTTGCTTCTAGCAGGCTCTGGGTCTCATCAGGCGCATGGCAAGTTGCCATATCCACGTCTGCAACAGGCTCACCGAGCAAACTGTCCCGAACGGCACCACCAACAACCCGCACATTGTCTGAGCCAAGGGCTGCAAAAATTTCTTTTATGAAAGAGGATGAAAGCCAATCAGGCTGCCAGCCAGCAGGCGGGTCAAGAAGCACCCCCACCTCCTTCACCATCAGATGGTTCCGGCTTTTCCTTCAGTGCTTCCGCTTCTTCGCGCGGCACAAACTTGCCGGGAATGACCTTACCATCTTCAACTCGCGCAGGCACATACACCTGATCCACCTCGCCCGAGCTGTCGTCCATGGTTCGGAACCCAAAGCCAATCCCAAACAGTGCCATGACCAAGGCAATCAACACCATTTTCAAACGCCTAAGCTCCTGCTCGCGCTCGGCATCTTCCATCTGCTTTGTCGCGCGCCACCGAAGCCACAAAATAACGGCCACAATAGGAATAAGGATCAATAGAATTCGAAACACTATTGCCATCACAGGCACAACTCCCAATCAACTCTTGGCCGCTTCAAGCACATCAACCAGATTAACGAGCATAGCAGCAGTAGCGCCCCAAATAAAATAATCACCATACGGCATGGCGTAATAGTGGCGTCTGCGTCCACGCCAAACTGCGCTTTGGCGTTGGTGGTTTTTCCTATTGAGGATAAAACTCAGCGGCACTTCAAACGCATCAGCCACCTCCCCCTCTTCAAGGGTGAGGGAAAAACCCGGCTGTACGGTTGCGACAATGGGGGTAATTTCGAAGCCAGTGCCCGTTCGATACTGGTCCAGAGTGCCCTGTACGGTGATGAAATTGGCCTCCAGTCCAATTTCTTCGCGGGTTTCCCTTAGCGCTGCCTCAATCACCCCTTGGTCTGTCGGGTCAACACTACCGCCCGGGAAACTAACCTGCCCGGCATGCTTGGCCAGATGCTCAGTTCGTTTCGTCAGCAAAACGGTTGCTTCATCCTGATGCAAAACAATCGGCACCAGAACTGCTGCCTGCCGCACCGGTTCTTTTAGCAGGGTACTTGCGTCTGCTTCCTGGTTAAGGTCAAAATCACTGCGCGCGCCTCGGGCGCCCGGATTATTGTCCGACAACGCTTTTTTCAGCCAGCCTTCAATCATGCAAGCGCCTCAATATCCTCAGGCCATGAGCCCAGCGAAAAACGCGTGCCCGCGCTTTCGATAGAACAACTGCTGATGCCGTTCTCGATTATCACATCACCTTTTTCGATCAGTTCATAATAGACGTTGCGGGAAATGAGCGCTTCAAGCCGCCCCCGAACAAGCAGATAGGGCCTTGGTTCGCCGCTTTCTCCATCCACCTCTACCCGTATGGGGGTTTCTTCGCTTGCTATCACCTTGTCTCCAACGTTGGTGGTGAAACAAAGCGACGCCTTGCCGCCCTCCTCTGCCACCTCAACAGAAATTGCGACAAAGTGAGCGTCGTCTACACTGATGCCAATCTTCTCGACTGGTGTAACAAGATAGGTCTGACCATCTTCGTCTTTTCTAAGAACCGATGCGAAGAGGCGGACCATATTCTGCCTGCCAATCGGCGTGCCCATGTAGAACCATGTGCCATCGCTCGCGATACGCATATCGATGTCACCGCAAAAATCGGGATTCCATTTTTCAACAGGCGGAAATTTCTGGTCACCAACCTGTTTGGCAAACTCTGCCAAATCAAAACCCTGTTTTTGCTGTACGTCAGACATATATTTGCTCCTGCCCCATTATATGGCGCTTAAGACAGACATGAAAAGCCTGTTGATGGCCTGAAGTCAGATCGCGAGGGCTGGTACGTGATATTGCTCTGCAATTGGTGCCAGCTCAACTTCCCTGCTCCACGGCATCAGTTTTCCAACCGCAGGCAGTGACGCCAGGCTTGCGGGTTGGCGAACGAGCAAACGCCGTGCGTCCCTGCCGCCCGGCAACGTGATGAAGCTGGGCAAAACAGGCACAAACCCGAAACGACCATAATAATCTGCATCACCAACAAGGAGAATTCGCGAGTAGCCGAGCTTCTCTGTTTTTCCTATGGCAAACTGAACCAGAGATGAGCCGACACCACAACCTTGCACCTCCGGGTCAACCGCCAGCGGCCCCAGAAGCAGCGCTTCGCTATGTGCTTCCCCAATCAGGTCACGCACAAAAACAGGCCAGAAACGCACGGAAGCGGCAACGCCATTTTCATGCCGCGAAACAAGGCACAAAGCTCTTACCGGGTCCACCTGATGCCGAAGGGCATAAGACGCTTTCCCAAGCCGGTCAGGGCCAAACACAGTATTTAGAAGGGTTTCGATGTCCGCACCGTCGGACACCCGTTCAACATCGAACGTAAACATCGCAATTTCCATATCAATGACGCACATGCGCCGTGGACAACAAAGGTTTTTATTCCGTCCCTTAGCGTCGTCGCAGTCGGTTTAACCGATTGATATGGTGCGTATTTAGCATAATGATTGTTACGTTTTCGTGTTCTTGCGTTGCCTGCTTTTACCTGATTTTTTCATCGAAGCCAGCACAAAATAAAATATGTCCGTAAACGTTCTTTTATTTCGCAAGTTCCTTATCGAGCGCATGCGCTACCATCACAACAGTCTCGATTGAACGAATGAAAAAGTCCGTAGGGATGGTTTCAAAATCATCTGACGGTTGATGATAATGCGGGTGGTCCTCAACCCCGAAGTATAGAAACGGTATGCCTTCACGGTGGAAGGGCGCGTGATCGGACGCGTTGGTCCAGTCGTTATTACCAAGGGCTGGGTCATCATGGCCCATTAACAGTTTCACTGGGGCTTTCGCGGCGATGGCTTCTACCGATTCTTTCAGCTCCGGGTAATGGCCTACACCCGCAACATAAAGCTCGTTTTTGTCGCTACGGCTCAGCATGTCAAAGTTGATGTTAAGCTTAACGCTATCGGACAGCAGCTCTTTGTCAGCAGCAAAAGCCACAGCGCCCCTAAGGCCCATTTCCTCCGCGTCAAAAAGCGCAAAGATAATGTCATTCAGCGGCGGTTTTTTCTTGAAACTTTCGGCTATCGCAAGTGCCCCGGCGACACCGGACGCATTATCATCCGCGCCGTTGTAAATCTCGCCATTATGAGTACCTACATGATCATAATGCGCTGAAACCACGATGGTTTTGCCCGTATTGCCGGCACCTTCAATTTTGAAAATGATATTGGTGCCAGTGATCTGACGCGCCTGCGATGGCTGGGCAAAAGTAAATTGGTATTCATATCCATCGCCCACAGGTTTGAGCCCAAGTGCTTTGATACGATCGAGCAAAAAGGCCCGAGCAAGGGCGTTCCCCTCTGAACCAGCCGCCCGGCCACCCATTTCATCGGCAGCAAGCACCTTCACCGTATTAAGTGCGGCTTCCGCGTCAAAATCCTGCGCAACCGTCCCCATACCGTGCAGCGCTGAGCATGCAATGACAGACGAAAACAAAGTTTGACGGTATGAGTAAGCAGGCATCGACAGTCCTTCGGTCTTGATTGATGCCGCACACTTTATGGCTTTAACGATAGATAGCAAGCCCATCTATCGTTTGGGCAACTCGAGTCGCTAGCTAACCAGTTCAAGAACCGGGGCAGAGCGGGTTTCACCTTCTTCCGCCTCGCTCTGGATGGCTCGAACATCATGCAGGAACTGCTCTACTTCCGTTTTGATACCCGCTGATAGCTGATCCAGTTCTTCAGCAGCAGTTGCAACCGTGGCGGACTGACTGCCCGTTTGTTCAGCACCATTTGCGACCTTGCCTATCTCGGTTATGACGCGCTCGGTTCCTTCCGAGGTATATTGCACGCTTCGATTAATCTCGCCCGTTGTGGCATATTGCTGCTCAACCGCCGTCGTGATGCTCACCATTATTTCGTTCAACCGATCAATTGTGTCACTGACCGAAGCATTTGCATCAACAGCGGTGCTTGTCAGGCTTTGCATACCTTTGATCTGGTTTGTGATCTCTTCGGTGGCAGCGGCGGTTTGATTGGCCAGTGCCTTCACCTCGCTCGCTACAACGGCAAAACCACGCCCCGCATCCCCTGCCCTGGCGGCCTCAATCGTCGCGTTGAGGGCAAGCAAGTTGGTTTGCTCCGCGATATCGCTAATCAAATTTACAACGGCTTCAATTTCGCGCGAGTTTTCGGCTAATCGCGTGATGGCAGTGCTGCCGCCCTGTGAGGCTGTTACCGCTTCTTGAGAGATGGACCCCGCATTTTGCACTTGATGGTTCACTTCCTGAAGGGAAGTGGAAAATTCTTCAATGGCGGCAAGCATGGTGCTTGTGTTCGTTTGCATGTCAGATGATGCAGCCTTCACCACTGCAACTTCCTGCCCGGTCGCGTCTGCCACACCGACCATGGCGCCAGATGTGTCCTTCATCGCGCCTGACGCCGCACCAAGGTTACCAATGGCAGAAGCAATGCTCTGGTCAAACCGGGCGATAATATCATCAAGACGGCGGGCGCGTTCATCGCGTCGGCGAACTCTTTCCACACGCTCTTTCGCCTTCCGGTCAGCTTCATCAGCTGCCTGTGCAGCTGCTCGCCTTTCCTGATCAGCTTTTGCCGTTACCTCACGAAGGGCTTTCATCTCAAGCTCCAGCCGTTCGGCAGCGCTTACCTTGAGCTTATCCGCCACCTTGGCCATGGTGCCAATTTCATCACCATATCGGGTACCCGGGATTTTTGTTTTATAATCACCTTCAGCCACCAGTTTCAGTGACTGTTCCAGCTCTTTAACAGGCTTGATGGTGGTGGTGATCACTACCCGAGAGATAATAACAGCGAGAATGCCAACGATGACGGTAATCAGGGTAATCCGCTCGTTGCCTTCGGCATCAGCCTGCGCAGCGATAGCAAGCGCTTTGCCACGTTCTTCCAAAGCAACTAGCGAGAGAGTATCCAGCTTTGGTTGCACTTCGGAATAGACCAAGCTGAGCTGACGAATACTGCCCGCAAGCTCCAACCGCTTTGCCGCATATTCCTTGAAAGCATCCACATATTCCACAAGCCGGGTATTGATGATCTCTTTGGTTGCGACGGGTATTGGCGCACCTTCAATCGCGGGGGCAAACTCCGATTGGCGTGTTTCTATTCGTCCAATGTATTTTGGATCAACGCGCATGATGAAGTCTTTTTCATGCCGCCGCATCATCAACATCAGCCGCCAGAGGTTATCCTGATTATTCTCGTCAACTTTCAGCAGTTCTTCAATCTCGTGAACAGCGCCCCTGAGCGTGCCTTGAAGGCCACTATTTTCATCGTAACCGAGCGCCTTTTGCTCTGACACAACCAGTTCAAACTGTGACCGGTGATCATCAACGGTTGTGCGAAGGCTGCGAACAGCATTATTCATGTTGAGGTCATCGATCATGCCATCCAGTTGACCAAGAAGCGTGCCGGCATTCTCAGACGCCTTCCGGTAATAGTCTGCGTAACGGTCTTCTAGCCTGAGCAGAAAATCCTTTTCATGCCGACGTAAGGACAGGAGCTCTGCCTGAAGCTCTGCGACCAATATGCTGGCACGGTTAAAATGCTCGCTGTTCTGCCGGCTCTTTTCAATGGCATCATGTGACAGCCAGTAAGTGGAATACATGGAGATTACGCCAAAAATGGCGATACCCGCCAACAGATAAACCCTAACAGCAATGGAGTAATTCTTGATCCAGCCGAACATCAACGTCCCCAATTCAAATAGCCTATGAACACAATACCCTGACGCCATTTTCAGTGGTCTGGTCAGGCCCCGATGCACGCGAGTGCCGTCAGCCGGTCTAGGTTTGAAATGTTAAGGAAAACTGAAGAGACAGCAATTGTAACAAAAGCTTCAATTTCAACGACATGAACTAAACGGCTGAGGTGCCAAAATCATGAGCCTTTTCAGACTTTCACATCAGTAGAAGCATGTTTTCGAAAGGTGAAATCACAGTGTTTGGCGCCCGTGGCAATTGTTTGGGTGCGCTGAAGTCCCCAGCCAAAAGCATCTGACAGCATGGTATCAATCGCACAGATTGACGGCACCATATCCTTCATATCGTGCTTACCTGCAAGCTGGCACACGGCGCACTGCGTTATATTGATACCAAACGAATTGGCATCGCGCTCCACATAGTCCATCTTGTAGGCATCTTCCCCCACGCCAGCGAGCTTGCCCGCATAATGGCGCGTCATGCTTTTCACGACCTTTGTGAAAAGAAACCAGCCTGACAGCCGGCGAACCCAAGCCGGGTACCGGTCAATTTCCCGCTCCAAAACAGCATCGCTGATGGTTTGTATTTGGCCCGCAGGCACGCCGTTTTCAGAGAGAAGCCGGTACAATATCATCACGTTGACAGCGCCAACGGTCGATATTTTGAATGCTGGCGGCATGGTGTTCAGCGGCGGCACGTCTTTCGCAAATGCGTGCAAATGCCCAAGCGCCTGTTCAAGCCAGGCATTTCCATCGTATCCGGCAAGGGCCGTCAGTTCAGCTTTAGCCGACCGGTGCCAGATTTTTCGAAACTGCTTGTCCAGATATTTTGCCTGATCATATGCCATACATGCCTCATGCGCTTGCTGGCATAGCAAACCATAAAAAAGCCCCCCGGCAAAACACCGAGGGACCAACAAACCTATGAAGTAGGTGAACGCCTTATAAGATGCTTTTAGCGCGAAACAGATTGACAACAAGTGCTAGTTATCGTCGTCGTCATCGTCCTCGTCTTCTTGCGCCACCCTCTGTTCTACTTTACCAACATCAACGATGGCCTTCAAATGCAGGAGATAGAGGTCATAAGCTTCCTTCTTCGAGAGATCATAGTTCTGGCTAAATTCACAAGCTCGATACAGAAGCTCTCGCGCTAGCAGCACAACACCTGTTCGTCCACCAAGAGCTACGGCAGACGTACCGCCCGTTTCACCAACCTGCCCAATTGATATGCCTTCCGATAAGGAAACTGCTGCATCCGGCGCAGGGGCAAGGCACATTTTTTCCACATCATCAGGGGTAATAAAAATAGCCATCTGCTCTTCTGCGCTGCGGCTCGCAATCTGAACCCCACCAACCGTTAGCGCTTCGCTAGGCGTTTGCGTAAGAGTGCTGCAACCAGTCAGAGCCAGACCGGCGCATATCAAGGCAAGTGCGTTTTTCATTCGCATAACATCCCCCAAAAGATAGTTCACGCATGCTAATGCTAGCCAACTTCCGCAGTCGGCTCAAATGTTAATGTCTTCAGGCTATCTGTTAAATTTTGAGCCATTTTTTGACATAATCGCCCTGATGAGGAACCATAAACACACTCTATACCGCAGAAACATGCATGACCGAGGGGGATTCGATGAAATCTATTTTTAGAACGGCATTAGCTTTAGCACCCATACTGACAGCCCTTGCCAGTATGCCAACAAACGCAGGACCGGTTCGAGATGGCTATGTTTATGACGGATGCGAAAATGGCAAAGGCGGCTATGAATGCGTAACTGTGTATATCAGATTCGTCGATTACGACAGCCACGAAGGTTTTGGAGCTACCGGCTCCAGCAGCACAATGCTTGACCGTGTGGAATTATATCTGGACAGCGACTGCACAACCACCAATGGAAAACGCATAACTGATAAGTTCACGCTTGTCGTTTCGTCAGCCCACACATCATTTCTTCGCCATTGGGTAGTTCCGAAGAATTGCTCCTACAAAGCCCATGCCCGTCATCACAAGACGATCGGCAAGGACGATATTTATAGATTTAGCCTTCCAGATCAGAAAAAGAAGACCAACTGCAATATATACAACTTAAATGGTTCAAAACTAGTAAATCCGGCGGACGCAGGGTTTATGAACGATCTTCAGGCTTGTGACCTGCCAATCCCCAAATAACTTGGATCTATTCAAGAATACTGCTTTTAAGATGATCGCTCACCCATGACCATAGTCGCGGTATTCTGTCTGCGACCACATAAAAAAGCCCTCGGACATTTGTCCGAGGGCCATACTCGTAATTAAACTGTTTGAACAGCTTGCCTGGATAGTTTGGCTTAGAAGCCCATACCACCCATGCCGCCCATGTCAGGCATGCCGCCGCCAGGCATAGCCGGTGCAGCAGACTTGTCTTCAGGGGCGTCAGCAACCATTGCTTCTGTAGTGATCATCAGACCAGCGATAGAAGCTGCGTCCTGCAGGGCAGAGCGAACAACTTTAGTCGGGTCAATGATACCTTTGGCAACAAGGTCCGTGTACTCTTCGTTCTGAGCGTCGAAGCCAGTGTTCTCGTCAGACTGCTCAAGGAGCTTGCCAACAACAACTGCACCGTCAACACCAGCGTTTTCAGCGATCTGGCGAACAGGTGCCTGAAGCGCACGACGGATGATCGCGATACCGCGAGTTTGATCGTCGTTTGCACCTTCAAGGCTTTCAAGAGACTTTGTCGCGTAAAGGAGAGCCGTACCACCACCTGGCACAACACCTTCTTCAACAGCAGCACGGGTTGCGTGCAGTGCATCGTCAACGCGGTCTTTGCGCTCTTTCACTTCAACTTCAGTAGCACCGCCAACTTTGATCACAGCAACACCACCAGACAGTTTCGCGAGGCGCTCCTGAAGCTTCTCTTTGTCATAGTCAGAAGTTGTTACTTCGATCTGAGCTTTGATTTGCTCAACGCGCGCCTTGATGTCGTCTTCAGCGCCAACACCGTCAACAATAGTTGTGTCTTCTTTGGTTATGTTCACGCGCTTCGCGGTACCGAGCATGTCGATGCCAACGTTCTCAAGCTTGATGCCCAGGTCTTCAGAAACAACCTGACCGCCAGTAAGAATCGCGATGTCTTCGAGCATTGCTTTACGGCGATCACCGAAGCCAGGTGCTTTAACAGCAGCGATTTTCAGACCACCACGCAGCTTGTTCACAACCAGAGTAGCCAGCGCTTCACCTTCGATATCTTCAGCGATGATCAGAAGCGGACGGCTGCTCTGCACAACAGCTTCCAGAAGTGGCAGCATTGGCTGAAGGTTAGAAAGCTTCTTCTCGTGAAGAAGGATCAGTGGATCATCAAGATCAACGGTCATCTTCTCAGCGTTTGTGATGAAGTAAGGAGACAGGTAACCACGATCGAACTGCATGCCTTCAACAACATCAAGTTCGCTCTCGAGACCTTTTGCTTCCTCAACAGTGATAACACCTTCTTTACCAACTTTTTCCATGGCAGCAGCGATGTCTTTACCAACCTGAGCTTCACCGTTAGCGGAGATAGTGCCAACTTGCTCGATCTCTTCGTTGGTGGTTACAGTTTTGGTGCGGCCTTTGAGGTTCTCAACAACAGAAGTTGTTGCAAGGTCGATACCGCG
Source organism: Kordiimonas sp. (assembly GCA_965199355.1). Lineage (GTDB taxonomy): Bacteria > Pseudomonadota > Alphaproteobacteria > Sphingomonadales > Kordiimonadaceae > Kordiimonas. Next base: position 431,704 of record CBDARB010000013.1, on the reverse strand, counting down.
CTTCAGGTCCATTGGGTTCATGCCAGCAGCAACGGACTTCATGCCTTCGCGAACGATGGCTTGAGCCAGAACAGTTGCAGTGGTTGTACCGTCACCAGCAACATCATTGGTGCGAGAAGCAACTTCTTTCACCATTTGTGCGCCCATATTTTCGAACTTGTCAGCCAGTTCGATTTCTTTCGCTACAGATACACCGTCTTTTGTGATGCGTGGTGCGCCGAAAGATTTATCCAGAACTACGTTCCGGCCTTTAGGACCGAGAGTTACTTTTACAGCGTTAGCGAGCGTGTCGACACCAGCAAGAATTTTGGTGCGCGCTTCGTCACGAAGTTTTACGTCTTTTGCAGCCATTTTTGGCCTCCTGATACGTCAGATTTAGAAATTACTATGAAGAAACCGGGGGCGAGTGATTACTCGATGATGCCCATGATGTCTTTTTCCTGCATGATCAGCAGATCTTCACCGTCGAGCTTAACTTCGGTGCCGGACCATTTGCCGAACAGGATTTTGTCGCCAACTTTAACGTCGAGCGCAGTTACAGAACCGTCTTCGGCTTTGTTGCCAGCGCCAACAGCGATAACTTCGCCTTCAGATGGTTTTTCCTGAGCAGTGTCTGGCAGAATGATGCCGCCAGCAGTTTTTGCTTCGCTTTCAAGACGCTTGACCAGAACACGGTCGTGAAGCGGACGAAAAGCCATGGTTTGTCTCCTAATTGATAAACCGAAAATTGAGATTGTTAGCACTCACCCCTATGGAGTGCTAACGCGTGCTTGTATTTAGGGGATGAAAACAGGGGGTTCAAGGGGAAAAGCTGCATTTTTTGCACAATATCTCAGAATCAGAGACTGAGGGTTTCCCCCCTTCTTTATGTCAGGGCAGTATCAAAACTGCCCTGACCCGTCATTAACAACGGATTTTCAGCAAACGATTAACCCGCACCCAAGGTCTTGCGCATAACCTGATAGGCTATTTGCGACCTAGCTGACATCGACAGCGGTGCATACCAGTCTCGCCTGATATCCTGCCACAAGCTGTCGCTCGCTGGTACACCTAACGCAGCAACATAATCATCGTCCACAATCAGGAATTGGTCGCCGTAGGTTAACAGGAAACCGCCGTGCTCCTCACGGATGGCTCTTGCTTCCTCATAGCTCGCAGACCAGATATTCCAGAATACATGACAGCGTTTTGGGTGCAGAAATTTGGCAAAGTTGCCATTTCCATGCTCAAAACAGTCCACCACTGCTTTCCAGTTCGGGAAGCCTAGTTCACGCGCGATGGTTGCTAGCGCATGCTTGCGCTGCAACGGTGCGCCAAATCCCACCGCAGGCGAGAATTGCTGCAAACGGGCCTTGGCCCTCGTCTCACCCGCTTCGGCAGATTGTTGCAAAGACTTTGCTTCGCGTTTCAAAAAATCGAGAATTTTTTCGGCCTGATGGCCGTTTGTATCATTTGACATGACATGCCTCTTCCTTTGGTGGACGGCAACCGCTCTCTTCTCGTCCAGAAGAACCATGTGGGTTCAATGATCATATAGATATTTCAAGCAGGGCGACCAGCTTTTGGCGGACAGGCACCCCTGCGGCACCTACGGCGCTGTATAGTGCTCTGTTACATTGGCGTCAAACGGTTTTAAGCATTGATTCGATTGATCCCGGGTTAGAAATTGTTAACGTTAACCGCCTATTATTAGATTGCTGTATACGACGATCCCGGGATCAAACATTGCTCTACTTTGCGTTCAGAAAAGTCATTGGCTTCTGCTCTATCGCTGCGTGCATGCTGGCGGTTGTTAGTAGCGGTTTGTTGGCCAACGACGCAGAGCCTGACACAACACTTTTTGTGCCCTTCGCCCCGCCGGAAACCGATCAACTTTCGCAGAGAAAGATTGCTCTCGGCGAAGCTCTGTTTCACGATACTATTTTATCGTCAAACCACACGATTAGCTGTGCATCTTGTCACATCACGGCGGAAGGGGGCGATGATAACCAGCGTTTTTCAGTTGGCGTAACCGGCGCGCCATCAGCATTCAATAGCCCAAGCATATTTAATCTGGCTGGTCACGTGTCCTACTTTTGGGACGGCAGGTCCGTCACACTGGACGAACAGCTCGCTGATGTATTGCATAACCCCAATGAAATGGGCCTGGATTGGTCTACCGCCATAAAGCGGCTAAACGCCGATCCGGCATATACGGAAGAATTTGAGAACCTATATGGTTCAAAACCTGACCAACGCACCATTACTGATGCCATAGTCAGCTATGAGCTATCGCTGGTGGCGGCAAGCAGCCCGTTTGACCAATATCTGGCCGGTGATAAAAATGCCATCAGTAAACAGGCAAAAAATGGTGTAAAGCTGTTTACGACCCTTGGATGCATCTCCTGTCATCAAGGCCCGCTATTGGGCGGCAATCTTTATCAGAAAATCGGGGTATTTAACGACTTCAGGCGCAAACCAGAGGATATCCGCCCTGAAGACTTGGGCCGTTTCAATGTCACAGGCAACCCTGCTGACAAATTTTACTTCAAAGTTCCGTCGTTAAGGAACGTAGCGGTTACAGCGCCGTATTTTCATGATGGTTCCCGCAGAACCCTGCAAGGAGCAGTGGGCAGCATGGCGTACCTGCAACTTGGTGTCCGGCTGTCAGATTCCGATAAAGACGATATCGTTGCCTTCCTCGAAACACTGACCAGCGACCGGCTTCAACACGCCGAAAAACATGATAGCGCGCAATGAGTAGAACGAAAACAATCGCCGCCATACTGCTACTGGCTGGGCTTGCTATTCTGACCGCCTTCGTGGCGCAAAACAGGCATGACAGCGAGCAGCAAGAAATACTGGCCCAGAACTTTAGCGAGCTGTTAACTCAAAATGCTCGCGCGTCTGAGGAAGTCCTTAAGCTGAGAAACAGCCTGCAGTGGGACTTTACCCCCCTCGTAACGCTTCGAAAAGAAACCTCGAATACGATCCTGCAAACCCAAGAAACCATAGAGCTGCAACCGCCCGAAATCAGATCAAAGCTGAAGGGTGTTTTCGAACGTTTCGTTTCCGTTCACGCCATGAGGCAAGATGAAATAGAGCGCTACAAGGCGCATATCGCGGTGATACGAAACAGCAAACGTTTCCTGACATACATTGTTGATAGCTTTGCCGCACAAGCCACCTTATCTCCGCGCTTAAGGTCTCTGGTGCCGGGCCTCATGGAAGTTCAACAATTCCTGATACAATTTGATCAAACAGCCGCATATGACACAACACGCATGTTCGAGGTTTTTGATCGTTTTTATGAGACGCAAGATAGCGATGACTCTTTTCGTCAGGAAGTTAGCCAATCGATCGAACAAATCTACCCGCATATCGATATTCTGGTGAGAGCGCAGACGATCAATCGTGACCTACTCTCCGCCATTCTGGCGCCAGAGTCTCGGCAGGTGATCTCGGAAGCGCAGTCCATTTTATCGTCCTACAGGGACGCTCAGGCCGAAACAACAAGCTTCTATAATCAGCTACTGTTCGTTTTTGGTACCATCACGGCTGTTAGCACACTATTGCTAGCGGGCACATTGCGCCGCTCTTTCTCTGAACTGACCAGCGTGAAGAAGTCCCTTGAGGTCAAAGTAGCCGAACGCACCCAGGCACTTGAAAAGGCAATGGAGCAAGCTGTATCCGCCAATAAGGCCAAATCACGCTTTCTTGCAAACATGAGCCATGAAGTACGAACCCCTATGAACGCAATTTTGGGCATGAACCAGCTCATGGCCAATACTGATCTTGATAAGGAACAAAAGTCCCTCACGGATGTTATTGACCAGTCCGGCAAGCATTTGCTCGGAATCATCAATGACGTACTGGACACATCTGCAATAGAAGCCGGGCGTTTCAAGCTGAACACATCCAGCTTTCGCATTTCAGATATTGCAGATATGGCAATCAGCACTACAAAATTGCTGGCCGAGCAGAAGAACCTGAAGTTTGAGAGCATCATCTCCGTACCAGAAACGATTGTTTTTTCCGGGGATGCCGACCGCATCAGGCAGGCTTGCATCAATATTCTCGGAAATGCCGTCAAATTCACCGCCGAAGGCAGTGTGCACTTTGAAGCAGAAATCAATGAAAAGCATGAACTCCAGTTCACATTCACAGATACCGGAATTGGCATCCCAAAAGACGCAATAAATGATATCTTCTCGCGTTTTGAGCGGGTCAACAAGCATGAGCATCATCAAGTAACTGGAACGGGCCTTGGGTTAAGTATCACGCAGGAAATTGTAAAAATGATGGGCGGCAACTTAACTGTCACCAGCGACGAAGGTGCAGGCTCCACCTTCATCGTCTCGTTACCTCTTCCATTTGAACGCGAAGCCCGGGAACAAGCATCAGCTCCGGCTCCATCACACAACAAAAAAGCAACTGAACCAACCAAGGCTCTAAAATCACGTAAAATTCTGATCGCGGAGGACATTCCGCTCAATCAGAAGTTAATCGGCAAAATCATGGAAAAACTCGGTCATGAGTTCAGAATGTGTGACAACGGGCGACAAGCCTTGGAAGCCTTGTCCGAAGAAGACTTTGATTTAGTGATCGTTGACAATCAGATGCCCGTTATGGATGGCCCAGAGACTATCCGTGCCATCCGCAGATTATCAAACTATAAGCGCGATATCCCTATCCTGTCCCTAACAGCGGACGCTATGATCGGAACTCGAGATGTAATGCTTGAGTTTGGTGCAGATGACTATCTTACAAAACCGATAGACATGAAAAAACTGTCTGCTGTGATTCAAAGCCTTAGCGACAAATCCTGATGTCAGCCCCTAAGGCTGACACGTCATTTGGAGCCAGCAGAGTCTCTATGATAGCATTCCCGTAAGAGATCAGGGGAATTAGAGATGAAAAAGCTGTTTTTCAGCCTCTATGGGCTAGTGGCATATCTGTTAGGCATCATCAGCCTTATCGGCTTCATGCTGTTTACCAACAATCATTTTACGAATGTCGGCTTGTGGCTGGGCGATCCGGTTTTGGGGGCTTTCAGCATCGACCTGCCTGCGATGGGCTACACGAATTATCCAACCCTGTTTAATATAGGGCTGGTTGCCCTTTTTGCTCTTCAGCATTCGGTTATGGCACGACCTGCCTTTAAACAATCCGTCACCAAACTATTGCCGAAAGCGCTGGAGCGCAGCACCTATGTTCTTGCAACAGCCATCGTTATCTTTGTCCTCATCCTTTACTGGCACCCAGTACCTGACCTGATCTGGCAGGTGGACAATGAAACCGCACGTCTGGTGATCAATATTATTTTCTGGTCTGGCTGGGTCATTTCATTCCTCGCCACCCAGATGATTGACGGCATGCACCTGATGGGGCTGAAGCAATCGTTCGGGGCAGATAACCCGGACAGCGGCAAAAAGAACTTTGTGACCCCGGCTTTTTACAAACTGGTACGCCACCCCATACAAACGGGCATCATCATCGCCATGATTGCTACGCCAGATATGACCGTTGGTCGCCTTACCCTCGCGCTTGGCATGCTGGTCTATATTTTTGCGGGACTCTATTTTGAAGAACGCGACCTGATTGGTGAATTTGGTGACATTTACCGCGACTATAAAAAACGCGTACCCGCCCTGTTTCCAAAATTTTGGTAGTTACGTCCGTCTACGAAAATAATCTGTTGCATGGTCCAGAAAGGTGCGCACTCTTGCACTGGTGTACCGTCTCTCGGGAAAAAGCAAATAGACGTTTCGATGATATGCATTGAAGGGTTCAAGCACTAATTCAACTCGCCCTTCGCGAAGGTCTTCTTCAATTGTCGACGATAAACAAAGGCCAATACCGAGTCCTGCCACCACCATGTCACGGATAGGCCGTGCCGCATTCACGCGGGCTCTTGGCTCAACCGCTCTTAGTATGCGCTGTCCCTCTTCAATAAATTCCAGTTGATTGTTGGGGCTGATCGTAGAGCCAAGAATACATTGATGATCGCTTAAATCCGCGGGTTTATCCGGCACGCCAAAATTTTTAAGATAGGATGGCGCAGCGGCAAGGTGATAACTGTATGCTGCGATTTTCTTTGCCTTCAGGCTACTGTCTCTCAGCTCCCCGATGCGGATCGCCACATCAAACCCTTCCGCAATGATATCCACCTTCCGTTCTTCAAGACGGAGGTCGATAGTAACTGCGGGGTTTGCCGCCATGAACTCCTGGACACAGTGCGCTAGCAACTCTTCACCCACAATTCGAGGTCCGGCTATGCGAAGGTGCCCGACGATCTCTCCGGCCTGTCGACCAGCAAGATCAGCAAGGTCGTCCATCTGGTCAACCATCAACCTACACCGATCCGCATAGATGACACCTGCGTCGGTTGGTTGCACATGCCGTGTGGTCCTTATAAGAAGCTGGACACCTAAACGGTCCTCTAGTTGGCGTACATATTTACTGGCAAGCGCGGTCGATATACCCAGCCGCCGAGCAGCTGCGGTGAAACCACCTTGCTCCACGACCGCTACAAATACGCGCATTCCGTCCAATGTATCCATTTTATCTACAAATTGTTGATACAATTTCCATAAAATGCCCAATTATCAACGAAATGTCCATTGTGTATCTAGAGAGCGTTATCACACCCCAGGTGAAACCGATGAATATGCAAAGGAAATGACATGATTAAACTGTATCGCCATCCCTTATCCGGCCATGCACACCGAATAGAGCTTATGCTTTCGCTCCTTCAACTGGATTTTGAAACGATTGACGTCGATTTGGCAGCTGGAGAGCACAAGACCGAAGCATTCTTGGCCAAAAACCCCTTTGGGCAAGTCCCAGTTCTCGAGGATGGTGAGCTAACAATTTGGGACTCGAACGCAATACTTGTTTATCTGGCACGTACCTATGGCAACAGTTCCTGGTTGCCCGAAAACCCTGTTGAAGAAGCCAAAGTAACTTCGTGGCTTTCTATCGCAGCAAGTCGTATTGCTAATGGCCCAGCATCTGCTCGCCTCGTAACTGTGTTTGGCGCTGCCCTAGATCATGAAAAAGCAAAACAGACCGCCTACGATCTATTCGACATTATGGAGGACGTGGTGGCCAAAAGTCACTTCCTCACAGGCGACACCCCAACCATCGCAGACATCGCTGGCTATAGCTATATTGCACATGCCCCGGAAGGCGGTGTTTCTCTGGACAATTACCCTGCTGTTAAAGCATGGCTCGCACGCATTGAAGCGCTAGACGGTTTTATCCCTATGAAAAAGACCGCTGCTGGCCTTTTAGCGGCTTAACCCCCTGGAGGTAGGAGACGGACAATGCATACCCTTCTAAACCCCTTCCATCCCGGTGAACTTGCCGTTCAGGAAAAATTGGGCGTGCGAGAAAGGGTGCAACAATATGCGCCTCAAATGATCCGCTCCCACCTCCCCGATCAACACCGAGAACTACTTGAAAAACTACCGTTCATTCTGGTCGGGTCGATTGATGCAAAACAACAACCGACTGCCTCGATGTTGTTTGGTTATCCAGGGTTCATTGAAACACTTAGCGAAACAAATGTTAGGTTCACCAACCAGCTATTGACGGAAGACCCATTGTCCCAAAACCTCAAAGAAGGCGGACCGCTGGGCTTTCTGGCAATTGAACTGGAAACACGTCGCCGGAATCGCATGAATGGAAAAACCGTCAATGTCTCCGAAAACGGTTTTGAGATGCACCTGGATCAAAGCTTCGGTAACTGCCCGCAATATATTCAAACACGCTCGTTTACATACGACGGCTTTGACCCAAAGGCACAGATACAGACCCAAACCCGTCGTTCACCTAGTCGACAGGAATTGAAGCAACATGTTGAACAAGCAGACACATTCTTCATTGCTTCCAGCTACTTCAACGACGTACAGGACGAAACGCAAGGTGTCGATGTTTCACATCGTGGCGGGAAACCCGGATTCGTAAAACTGGACAAAGATGTCATCACCTTTCCGGACTTCAGCGGCAACAATATATTCAACACCATTGGCAATATCGCCCTGAACCCAAAAGTCGGGCTTCTCTTCCCTGATTTTGAAAAAGGCAACTTGCTGTTTATCCATGGTGAAGCTGATATCATCTGGGACGGGCCAGAAGTTGGCGCCATTGAAGGCGCTCAGCGTCTGGTCACCGTAAAGATCACACAGAGCTTTCTGATCGAAAACGCCATTCCCTCAGGGTGGCACTTACACGACTACTCCCCTAGCCTTAATGGGACCGGCACTTTCGCACCGTCCAAAGACACAAGTGACTGGAGTCGACTACGCATTGACCGGATTGAACGCGAAAGCGATACAATCAACTCTTTCTATCTAACACCAATAGACGGAAAACCAGTGCCCATGTACCTGGCTGGGCAGCACCTCCCTATTCGTCTTCCCGCAAAGCCCAAAGCGCCAAGAACCTATACGCTTTCGCGTTCTGCGTCAGGAGGTCAATACCGATTATCGGTAAAGCGTGAAGCAAATGGAGAGGTATCAAAATTTCTACATGACAAAGCCAGAGTTGGTGACATCATTGAAGCCAAGAAGCCTGCCGGGGCTTTTGTTTTAAATGAAAAGTCCAGCCGGCCCGTCTTATTTGTTTCTGCCGGTGTTGGTATCACGCCCATGATTGCAATGTTGGAGACTTTAACCCGCGATGAAGACAACCGCCGCTCGGTGACCTTCATTCATGCTACAAGAAACGGTAGGGAACATGCTTTTAAAGAGCACCCGGCACTTCAAGATACTGCCAGTGTGGAAACATTGTTTGCCTATTCCAAACCCGAGACTACCGACATTGTGGAAAAATCCTTCCATGTTCACGGACGACTGACCAAAGAGACCCTTAACGATATACTAGCTCAAAGCGATATAGACGTTTACCTATGCGGTCCAGCTTCGTTCATGCAGAAAATGAGGCAGAATTTGATTGAGCTTGGTGTGCCAGACAACCAGATTTTGCAGGAAGCATTCGGTACGATTGAAGCTGGGCAAAGTGAATTACCGGACATAGATGTACCGGTATCTCTCAAATCCAGCGGGATGAAAGTTAAATGGAACCCCTCCACCGGCAGCTTACTTGACCATATTGAAAAAGCAGGCGTAGAACCGCCCTATTCCTGTCGCTCAGGCAGTTGTGGCACTTGCCTGACGAAAATCATGAAAGGAAAAGTAACACACCCGGAATCGACAGCGTTTGCAACACAGGAAGATGAAGCCTTGATTTGTTGCGCCTTACCAAACGGCGAAGATCCCGAACAAGAGCTGATACTTGATCTCTGAAAAAGCTTTCTTTTTGACAAGCGCCCTGCCCTTGCCGCACTATTGAAACACAAGGGGAGAATGTATGGCGGAAGACAAGCAAGCGACCCTTTGGGTCGCCATTATCGGCGCCGGGCCGGCAGGCTATTATACGGCAGAAGCTCTAACCTCTGGGGACCGTGATGTCAGGGTCGATATTATTGACCGACTACCAACACCCTACGGTCTGATCCGTGCGGGCGTCGCCCCCGATCATCAATCCATCAAAAATGTATCCCGCCGCTATGAAGCGACCAACCAGCGTGACGATGTTCGTTTTGTTGGCAACCTGTCGCTTGGGCGCGACATCACATTGAAGGAACTGCAAAACCTCTATGATGTAGTTGTTCTGGCAACCGGCGCCGCCAAGGACCGCCCACTGGGTGTGGAAGGCGAAGACTTAAGCGGTGTGATCAGCTCTGGCGCATTTGTTGGCTGGTACAACAGCCACCCGGACTATAAAGACCTTAATCCGGACCTTCGGGTCGCATCCGTTGCTGTTATCGGTAATGGCAATGTGGCTGTTGACGTTGCCCGCATTCTTGCGAAAACTGCCGAAGAAATGGCATCATCTGACCTTGCACAACATGCAGCAGACGAAATCCACTCCTCCTCTATCAGGGACATATATATTCTCGGGCGCAGGGGCCCGCTGGAGGCCGCCTTCACCCCCAAAGAACTGGGGGAGTTGAATGCACTTGAAAATTGCGTGGCTTTGATTGGTGGCGACCAGCTCCCCCCAGAAGATACTGACGGTGAGCTAACCGGCGCGACAAAGAAAAACATGGTCACCCTCAGGGCAATGGCCAACAATAAACCAGACGACAAACCTGTCCGCCTTCATATCCAGTTTTATCGGCGTCCCATGGCAATCATCGGAGACGACTGTGTTTGCGGCATCCGCCTTGAGGAAACCGTGGTGGAAGATGGCAAATGCATTGGCACCGGCAAGTCCGAGGTTCTACCCGCCGGTCTTGTTGTGCCCTGCATTGGCTATCGTTCAAGCCCACTTGAAGACGTGCCCTATGATGAGTGGCGCGGCGTATATCAAAACGAAGACGGTTTAATCGGCCCCGGCCTTTACTGTGTTGGCTGGTGCAGGCGCGGCCCGACGGGCACCATCGGCACCAACAAGCCGGACGGCGTTGGCATTGCAGCAAAAATCCTCGAAGAAGTCAGTGCCTCCGGCAAGTCAGGGCGCGAGGGTCTCAATCAGATTATCGAAGAGCGTGACCTTTCAATCATTACTTTCCAGGACTGGAAGAAAATTGAAGCCGTGGAAATTGAAACGGCAGAAGGCGGCGCGCCCCGCGCCAAGATTACTGACGTGGGCGAGATGGTTTCTATCGCCGAAGGCTAATATCTTTGGTTGGAACGCTCTATGAACTTTCCGCAAAAAACCTCGCCACCCATGAGGTGATGAGGTTCGCTTTGAGTTTTTTCTATACTTGAAGCCCGACGTTCAAACTATCAATCGACCAGACCATCAATCGACCAGACCATCAATAGACAGGTGAAATCCAGAATGAACGGTACGCCTCAGTGTGGTGCGCAAGTTGTTGGTTCAGTTCACGAACTGCCGCATCATCAAGAAAACTGTGAGGGTCTGTCATGTGCCAAACGGAAATAGCGCTGGGCGCCTCCGTCTCTGCAATATCACGGGCCAGCCCGGTGCTTGCACGTGTCCCCATGGCATGATGGGTACGCGTCGCCCCTTTTTCTGACCCAAGTGTCAGCAGTTTATGCTCTGCCGCACCAAATGCATGGCGAGCACCATCATCCATCTCTTTCAACCAATCAAGACTGATCATGGTGTGGCCACCATGGCGTCTTTCCGGCACAACAAGGCTACTGGCAAAGGTCACAAAGTGAGCATCAATATTTTCCACGAGCGTTGGGAAAGCCTGCTGGAACTCCTTGTCGCCAAAGAACGCACCAAATGCCTGCTGGTCTGGTGCTGTGCCAAAGGTGATAAAGTCCACAGGCTGCTCCGGGTCACTGTTATGGTCTACTTTATAGACACTAAGCGTATGGCCATACTTCTCCATGATCGGCTTGATGGTGGCGATATAGTCATGGAAAGCTTTGATCCGGCCAGTTTTATGGTCAGCTTTTAAAGTATTAAAGCCGATATAGCTGACCTGCGGCGCGCCGTGGCGCCCCTCTTCTTCAGCAACGCTGGCAGTTGCCATGCTGATTAGAAGAATTGCAAATGCTAATAGTCTCATGCTGTCGCTCCTCTTTATTGAGAAGTCGACAATACGCCTGCCTGATATCGACTGCGCCCTAAGAAAGGACGAACAGGCCAAAATGCTGTATGAGGCTGAGATTAAGACTTACGGATCTTTTTGATGATGCCGCTGAAAGTCATAATTGTGGTATCACCGCTGAAAATCTTACCCCGCACAAAGAGAATGGAACGCGCGGCCTTGGTCACTTCACCTGTCGCTTCAATCAGGGCATTTGCCGGCCCTGCCGCAACAAATTCACTGTTGAACGCCACGGTTACCCCCATGCCTTCCAGATGGTCCCGCGCAATAGCAAAAAGGGCAAAATCTGCAAAGCTCATCAACAATCCACCATGCAGCATGCCACCACCATTAAGGTGCCTACGCTCTGAAACAAAGGCACAGCGATAACTGCCGTCTTCTTCCTGCCGGAAGTAAAATGGCCCGATATGGTCTTCAAACGGGTCTTCACTGCCCCATGTCCAAAAACCCTGTTGCTCCAGTTCCTGATTGCTGATGCTCATATGGTGCCCAATTCCTAGACGGGACGAAGGATTGTTCCTTCAATACCCCTGATACCCTGTTTGTCAGCGATATAGTATGCAACCAGTATTCGTCCATCAGAAAGTTGTGTTGCTGAAGGATAACCGGTGTCCCGGCTGGGGCTATCATCCCTGATGATAATCTCCGGCGCAGAGGCGAGTTCTTCCAGCGAAGATACCACTCTTGCTCGCACGCCCATGGGTTCATGCCGGTAACCATAAACCAGCAAAAGCTTGCCATCTCGCAATTTAAGGGGATCATACGGATGGCCTGTCACATCAACCGTTTCCGGCTCGCTTAGGCTTTCAATGTCGGCACCATTCGAGACAACAAGCTTGTCATTATTGTCTTTGGTGCGGTGGAAAACTGTAAGTTGCCCCTCAGGCCACGCGGCCATCGATGGCTCCTGCAAATAGACGCCGTCCATGTTCAATTCGCGGGCTGATTTATGCCATGAAATACCGCTATCGGTTGAGGTAAAGAAACAGGTGCGCTGTTGCGGGTGGTCGCGAACACCTGCGGTGTAACCTGCAAACACAAGGGCGCCGTCTGCGCGCTCAGCCATGCGCCCCCTTACAGATACAGTCCCCGACACATAGGGCCCGCCCGCTACATCTCCTTCCGTGTTGACCGGAAGCTCTATGTAATCTGACCAGTTAGCGCCCATATCGTCACTGAAACGAATGTACCCGCCCCAAAAGATATAACCTGCACCATAATATTTGGAGGTCAGAACCTCTCGCCCTGCTTCTTTCAGCTTCTCGGCAGTTTCCTGAATAACCGGGTACCAGAGAAAACCGTGCTGGAACAATCGCCCACTGGAACTAAGGAAAAGGTTTGCGTCCTGATCGCCTGCTTCGCCGTGTGTAGGCATTGAGCGTGCTTCATCTATTGGCTGAAGGTCGGCATCAAACCGCCGAAGCGCGATGTGAGAGCGAAAATGCACATGATCGACAGCGTTCAGATCGGCCTCTGCGATTTCGCCAAACAGCCACCGATGGTCGGGCGCGCGGCGAAACGCTAGCAGCACCTCCCCACCGGGCAACGTTACGACGCTAGGAAAGGCGGAAAAATATCGGTCGGACCGATACAGTGTCAGATGTTTTTCAACTTCAAAGGACATGGCAGCACCTAGAAGCCGTTGTCACCATCCAGCATGCGCCCAACGCCGCCAAGCAACGACCCTTCGCCGCGATCCTTGCCCCCGGCTTGCGGCGCGGCCTGTAACATACGACCGGCAAGTCGGCTGAACGGCAAGCTTTGCATCCAGATTTTACCCGGACCCTGCAGTCGGGCAAAGAAAACACCTTCACCGCCGAAGATCATCGATTTGATGCCGCCGACACGCTCGATATCCATATCCACATCTGCTGTCATGGCCGCAAGGCAGCCTGTGTCCACATGAACAACCTCGCCCGGTGCCAGCGTGCGTTCAACCACTGTGCCTCCAATGTGCACAAACACCCAACCATCGCCGTTAAGACGCTGCATAATGAAGCCTTCGCCGCCGAACAAACCTGTCATGATGCGTTTTTGGAACGCGATACCGATTTGCACACCACGCGCTGCGGCCAGAAAACTGTCTTTCTGGCAAATCAGTTCGCCGCCAACTTCATCCAGTTTTATCGCCATGATATTACCGGGAAAAGGGGAAGCAAAACCAACACGCGCCTTACCCGCGCCTTCATGGGTGAAAACTGTCGTGAACAAGCTTTCGCCCGTAATCAGGCGTTTACCAGCGCCCAGCAGCTTGTCCATAAAGCCGCCTTCCTGCCCTGATCCGTCACCAAACACCGCATTCATTGTAATATGCCGGTCCTTGAACATCATGGTGCCAGCTTCCGCCACCGCAGACTCTCCGGGGTCCAGTTCAATTTCGACAAACTGCATCTCTGCGCCCTTGATTTCATAATCGATATCATCGGCAATGCCTTCGCGGCGTTGGTGATGTGTGCGTGGAACGGATGGAACGTGACTAACCATGGGGCCCTCCTGCTGGCGAAAATGTGATGGTTTTCAAGGATAATCTTCGATTGCTGCCTTGACGTAGCCTAACTTCAATCGCACCTTTAGACATAACAAGCCTGCCCATGAAGACAATGGGCAACAAGAGAATTTTTTCGGAGTGAGGTTTCATGAAGGGTATTTGGTCAATTCTGGCGGCGACCGGCAAGTTCGTCATTGGCTTTGGTGGTTTCATGGTTGGTATCGTCGCGATTATAGGCCTTGCGCTCATCGCCTTTTCAAATAGCGGCAACCAAACCGCCCCGAGCGTGCCGGACGGTGCCGTTCTGGTACTATGGCCAGAAGGTCAGATTGTAGAGATTGCAGAATACCCTGACCCGTTGGAGGAATATTTCGACACCTTCAACCGTAGGCCGCGGCAAACCAGCATTCATGATATCACTACCGCCCTGAAGCGCGCAAAAAACGATGACCGTATCGCAGCACTTGCGCTTGTTACCGAAAGCATGTTCGGCGCTGCCCCCAGCCACCAGCATACCATTGCAGCCGCTGTTCGTGACTTTAAGGAAAGCGGTAAAAAGGTTTATGCAATCTCTGCGGCTTACAGCCAGTCAGATTATTTAATTGCAGCGGAAGCTAACAAAATCTTCATGAACCCTCAAGGCAATGTTCTGTTGAGTGGTTTTGCCCGTTACCGCCTGTATTACAAAAGCCTGCTTGAGAAAATTGGCGCAAACGTAAACGTATTCCGCGTCGGAACCTTCAAATCAGCGGTTGAGCCCTACATTCGTGACGATATGTCAGAAGCGGCCAAGGAAGCGAATACAGAGTTTCTTGGCGGGCTTTGGGACCAGTATTCGGCTTCTGTGGAAAAAGCTCGCGCGATGGAACCCGGCACACTGAATACCGACATAAGTAACATTTCAGCAGACCTGAAAGCTGCCGGCGGCGACCTTGCCCAGCTTGCCCTTAATAGCGGGTTTGTTGACGCCCTTGCACCTAATGCAGTGTGGCGGGAAGAATTGAAGGAAGAGTACGGCGAAAGCAACTATGGCGACAGCTTCAAGCAAATTCACCACGAAGCTTACCTTGCCGCAACCAGTGACAACCAATCCAGCGCAAACGAAATTGCGATCATCACCGCACAGGGTGAAATCGTACCGGGCGAAGGCCCCGTTAGTGTGGCGGCAGCGGACACCATTGTTGGGTACATCCGCAGTGCCCGCAATAACGCCAATACTGCCGCGATTGTCCTGCGGGTTGACAGCCCCGGCGGTTCCGCTTTCGCGTCAGAGCAGATAAGGCAGGAACTTGTAACCGCGCAAAACCAAGGCATTGAAGTTATAGCTTCCTTTGGCCCTGTTGCAGCTTCGGGTGGCTACTGGATTTCAGCCACAGCTGATGAAATCTGGGCAGAGCCCAGCACCATTACGGGGTCAATCGGCATCTTCGGCGTTGTGCCAACCTACGAAGGTACACTCGCTAAATTTGGTGTAAACTCGGACGGTGTCGGCACGTCTGAACTGGCGGGTGCCTTTGATGTTACCCGCCCGCTGAATGACGTAACCAAGGATGTGATCCAGCAAAGCATCGAATCAGGCTATGACCAGTTTCTGGAACTGGTTGCCAAAGGCCGTGACATGACGGTTGAGCGAGTAGACCAGATCGGTCAGGGGCGTGTCTGGCTTGGCACCACAGCCAAGGAACTTGGCCTTGTTGACCAGCTAGGTGGCCTTGATGATGCCGTATCAGCCGCCGCCCGTGCCGCAGACGTAGAAGGTGATTATCGTACAGTTTTCTACATGGAAGCCCCTGACCCCATCGACCAGCTTGTTGCCGATATACTGAATTCAACGGTTGGCATTGACGATGGGTTCCGCACACCGGAAACCCCTGCCCTGCGCCTGATGGAACAAGTGCGCAGTGACATTGAGTTGCTTGGCAGGCTCAACGACCCGGCGAGCCGGTATGTAATTTGTTTTGAATGTAAAATCAGGTGATCCGATGGCTGATGATATTGTTGCAAAAACCGATGATGAATGGCGTGACCAGCTAACGCCTGAACAATATGCTGTATGCCGCTGTGGTGGTACTGAACCCGCTTTTTCCGGCAAATATTGGGACACCAAAACACCCGGCACATACCAGTGCGCCGGGTGCGGGGTTGACCTGTTTGACAGCAATACCAAATATGATAGTGGTTCTGGCTGGCCCAGTTTCTGGGCCCCAATCGCTGAGGACCGCATCACTGAAAAGCGCGACACAACCTACGGGATGGTCCGCACAGAAATCACCTGCGCCAAATGTGACAGCCACCTGGGCCATGTGTTTCCTGACGGCCCGCAGCCGACCGGGCTGCGCTATTGCACCAACTCTGCTTCCCTGAATTTGGTCGAGCGCACAGAAGATTAGCGTTTCACAATAAGCAACACAGGGTGACATTTTCGCGACCTACTGAACAGCTTTCGTCAACACAATGTTGGTTTCAAAGCAGTTCAGTAGGAGCCAAACAATGTCCAATTCAGCCAACACTATCCTTCGTATCGATGGTAGCGCCCGGAAAAGTGGATCAACCACCCGTGCGCTTTCCGATGAGCTAGTCAATGCGCTTTCCAGTAAAATAGGAAATGCGTCAGTCGTCACACGCGATGTTGCGGATGGCCTGCCTTTCGTCGATGAAGACTGGGTAACCGCCAACTTCACGCCAGCGGAAGAACGCAGCGCAGAACAGCGCAAAAAGCTCTCGTTTTCCGACAGTCTTGTTGATGAACTGAAAGCCGCAGACACCATTGTTATCGGCCTGCCCATTTATAATTTTGGCGTACCTGCAACCATCAAGGCATGGGTTGATATGATCGCCCGCGCGCGGCTTACTTTCCGCTACAGCCCTGACGGACCTGTTGGTCTACTAACCGGCAAACGCGCCTTTTTGGTTGTTGCCTCAGGTGGAACGCCTGTTGGCGCAGATTATGACTTCGCGACCAGTTATATGAAGCATGCGCTTGGGTTTGTTGGCATCACCGATGTTACCATCATTGATGCAAGCGCTACGTCCAGTGGTTTGGAGCAAGCGCTGGATCGCGCCCAAAACCAGATACAGGCAGTCGCAGCATAATCTAGTCAGATTCAACATCAGGCGGTGGGGCAGCAATTTCTTCAAACTGCTCACCGCCGTTTTGGACCATCTCCCAAAACTCCCCGATACTGGCGTCGCTTAAGCCAAAGAATAATACTGCCGCCATTGTCCACATCATGATGCCAAAGTAACTGACCCATATGAAACCGGCCTTAAAAAATGCCCGCACCCAGCTCTGCTGTTGGCCTACCTTCAATGCGATAATCAGATAAAGCGATGTTCCCCACCAAAAGATGGCAAATGCACCACCGCCCCCCAGTCGTGGCACAACAAAGGCGAACACCGTAAACATCACAAACAGGAAGCTGTGGAAATGCAGCGCAAACACAAGCTGGTTCAGATAGTAGCGCCTTTTACCCCAATGTGTCAGACGCAAGATGCCTGCAAACACCGGCATCAGGATAACCAGTGCCCATGGCAGCCAATCATTGAACAGGTCATTAAACACTCTTGGCGAACGCAAGCCTTCCATAACACTTCGCGTCGCGTTTTTAACAATGTCCGGCGTATTGGGGTCTTCAAGAATGAAATCAATATCTTCCTGATTAATGCCTTCCCGCTCCACCCGATCATAGCTGACAAACATGTCAAACTCGAACTCATAAGGCAGATCGCCAAAGCTGATACCACCGTCGGAGGTATCCACCCCGGTATTGATGGTTATCGCATCAGGGCTCAGGCTCAAAAGCCCGTTTAATGCCGTGCGGGTTCCTCTCGACAGCCCGGAATCAGGGTCATTTACCAGTTCACGCCCCCGCGACCGAATGGCTTCATAGTCTGGCGCCTGTCCAGACTCCTCCATCTCTTCAATTTCATCCGTAAGTGTCGCAAGAATGGCATCGATGGCTTCTCTGTCTTCACCGCTGTCTTCGGTTGCCCGCTCGATCAAGGTGATCAGGCGGTTCACCTGACCTGCTGCGGCTGCCCTCTCTGCAACATCCGCCAGGCTACCCTCAATCTCCTCGATTTGCCGATTGATCTCTTCCTCATTCACTCCGACATCAATGGGCGCGATGGGTTCAACGATTTCACCGTTGCGGAGGGCTTCCGTCTGCTCAAGTACACGTTGGCGCAGTTCTTCCGCTTGTTCGCGCCTGCGCTCTGCTTCCTCGATCTCAGCCTCAAACGCTTCACGGGCCGCGATGGTTTCAGCCTTCGGCTGGACATGAATATCCAGTATCAGAATGTCCGCCACCGTCAGCGTCGAGAAAAAGACAAACAACAAAACCACATAAAGCCTGAACGGCGGCAGATATCTGGCACGTTTGCCTTCCATAAAGTCACGCGACAAACCGCCCGGCATAAACACCAGCAGCAGTATGGTTTTGATGATTTTGCTGTCGGTATCGAAAATGGCATCAAGGAGTTCGCGGAAGAACGTCCAGATTGGTCGCCTCAGGTCATCGTCGCGCTGACCGCAAATATGGCAGTAGGGACCGGAGAGTGGCGCATTGCAGTTGCTGCAACGGTTCCCGCCGTCGCGCACACCTTGCTCTATCGTTGCGTAACGGCCAAGCCGTTCGCGCTCTTTTTTCAAACGCCTGCGCTTCAGTGCGATAGACCATTTCCGGAAATAGCCAAGCATAAATGCTTCCCCCTAAGGCATTTATAGCAAAACGCTTTTCCGGGGGCCAGCGCTATACTGACGAAAGTTTATTAACCCGCCTTCAGGATATGATCGGCAACAAAGGGGTTGCTGCGCCGCTCCTCACCAAAGGTGGATAGCGGGCCATGCCCGGGCACAAATGTCACATCATTGCCAAGCGGCCATAGCTTTTCCTGAATCGCGTTCAGCAGGGTTTGCGTGTCACCGCGCGGGAAATCTGTTCGACCAACAGACCCTTTGAAAAGCACATCACCAACAAAGGCAACCTTGTGGGCGCGATTATACAGGATTACATGGCCGGGGGTGTGCCCCGGCGTGTGGTATACCTCAAGGGTGAGATTACCAAGTTCAATCGTGTCGCCATCGTTCAACCATTCGTCCGGCTCGCAACAGCGAAGACCGGGCATATTATAATTGGCGGCATGCTCTTCAATCTGATCAAGCCAGAATTTGTCTTCCGCATGCGGGCCGATGATAGGCAGGCCCAGTTTCTCCTTGAGGTCGGCTGCACCACCTGCATGATCCAGATGGCCATGCGTTAACAATAACTTGGTGAGCTTGACCCCGTGTTTTTCAACCTGCGCAAGTAGCTTGTCGACATCCCCGCCCGGGTCCACAAACGCCCCCTCCATTGTTTCATCGCACCAGATAAGGCTGCAATTTTGGGCAAAAGAGGTAACCGGAACAATCTGCGCTTTCAGCATCAATCTCTCTCCAACAAGAAAACGCCCGACCCTACCGCCTGGCGGAATTCAAGGGAAGGCCTGATTTGTCCGCCAAAGCGCGAAAATAGTAGCTGGAAACCCTGTAAAACAAAAAAAGGGTGCCTGCATCTTCCGCAAGCACCCTCAAATTCATTGCTAGTTAGCTGGTTCTAGTCAGCGTCCAGCGCGTCAGCAATCTTGCTGGAGAGGTTCAGGAAATGAATGCCGGTTAGCGTTTCGGAAATCCGTCCACCAACACGTTCAAGGTCACCCTGCAACCTGGTGAGCGTTGCCCGCGCCAGAGAGCGATATTCATCACTTACCCGGTCATCGCCGCTTGTTGGCGCATTAATGCCATCAATCAGCGTGTTCACCATGAAAGACTGGAGCGCACGCCGGTACGCATCAACGTTTGGACGGCGTTCACCAAGTTCTTCAAACACAGCTTCGCGAACATCATTAAAGAGTGCCACCGGGCTGTATGTCTCAAGACCTGCGGCCTCAAATTTCACAATTCGGTCTACCCGTGCAGGCGATAGAAGCTGGCCGATAGGCCGGGTGCCCAAGCGAGTAACACTATCAATATAGAAGTCGTAACCAACGCGCTTCAGCACTTCCTCATTTTTCCAGAAGGCAGGCAGTTTGAAGGCATTGTCCTTCAGGAAGGCCATGGCTTCACGCTGCTTGTCTATGGGGAATACATCAAAGACATCAACTTCTTCATGCCCTTGCGCCAGCTCCCGGCGGAATATTGCACCACCGATATATTTGGTCACATGACCAACCTCGCGGGCATACTGTGACACAAGCGCACCATAGGCGACCTTCACTTCGTCGTAGGTCATGCCGTCTTCGTAAGTTGCGGCATTGACCACATTGGCCATGATACGCTCAAGGTTCTTCAGACCCAGCGTTGTCGCTTCAATCGCATCATTGCCAATGTCTTCGGTTTGAATGCGCGGATCATACGCCGCTGCATCCGAGTATGAGTCCCAGCGGAAGGCTTTGTTGGTCAACTGCTTGTCAGCAATCTTGTTCAACAGCGGCACCTCTTCCTCAGCGGTAAGATCCCCGGGGAACTCCGTATAGCCCCACTCAATGGCGAACTTGTCATACGGCCCAGGAACATAATCAATTGGTGACACGCCGTCCTCAGGCTGGATGACATAGTTGAAGCGCGCATAATCCATGATAGAGGACGCAACGCCGTTTTTCGCAACAAACGCAGGGTCGCGCAGTTGATCAACAGTATAGGCGTTGGAGCCAAGGAAGTTGTGGTGCAGGCCAATAGAGTGGCCAACTTCGTGCGCCACAACAAAGCGCACCAGATCATGCATAACATCATCAGGCAGTGGCAATTGCCTTGCGCGAGGGTCGGTGGCACCGGCCTGCGCAAAATACCACTCTTCAATCAGCTTGATCACATTGTGGTACATACGAACATCAGCTTCGATGATTTCGCCTGTGCGCGGGTCGGCTACGTGCGGGCCTTGCGCATTGGGAATGGTTGACGGCACCCAGCGGATCACCGCATAGCGGGCGTCTTCCGGATCCCAATCAGGGTCTTCTTCGACAGTTGGCGCCATTTTGGCGATGATGGCGTTTTTGAAACCAGCCTGCTCAAAAGCTTCCTGCCAAAACTCAATGCCCTCACGCGTTGCCTCAATGTAGCGTGTCGGCGTACCACGGTCGATGTACCAAACAATCGGCTCTTTCGGCTCGCTCAGGGCTGCATTCGGGTCTTTCTTTTCCAGACGCCAGCGGTTGATAAGGCGCTTGGTCTCTACCTTGTTTTTAATGCTGTTATAGTCAACATACCGGTCATCGAAGAAACCAACCCGATGGTTATAATAGCGGGGCTTCATCAAGTCATCTGGCAGCGCAAGAATGGAATGCCGCACCTCTGCGGTGACATTCTCGGTTTCCTTGCCGTTTTTACGGGTAAACAGACCCAACACGCGGGCTTCGATATTGCGCTCAAATGCTTTCACATTCTTCACAACAGACGCCTTGTCGTTCATTTTGTCGTCGCCAAGCCCTTCCAGCCCTTTGACCTTGCCCATGAAAACAGGCGTAACATCTATCACTGGTGTTTTGTTTTCACCAAAGGTCAAAATTGGAAACTTGGCAAGAACCCCATCAAGGTGCGCTGCATTAATTACGAATGTCTCTGGCTCGCCTTCTTTTTTGATAACAGAATGGTCTTTCGCCCGCAGAATAAGCTCATCACCAATACGCTCGAAATAGATATACTGGCGTGCGCTGTCGGCACTGATCAGACCCTTCTGGTTTTGAACACCAGCCACCTTTACCTGCCATACGAACTCTCGCCCAAGCTGGTCTTCGGGGATTTCAAAATAAACCTTGCCGTCAACCCGGTGCGTGGTGAACACGCCTACGCGGGTATCTGCTTTGTCGGTTACAATCTCGGCGTATTCTTTGAACTTCGATTTTTTCTTCTTGGCCTTTTCACCGCCTTCCTTCGGCGCATCAGCCTCAGCCGGCTTGGCTTCTTCCTGTTTATTAGCCTGCAAGCTGCCAGCGATTGCAAGTTTGCTGACGGCACGGTCAACGATGCCCAAATCGCGTGCCTCAATGCCGGTTGTTGGCAATGCAAGCATACTTGTCGCACACACCAGTTTTACCAGATGTTTCATGTTAGCCTCCTGTGAAACGTGTCCCGCCACAGGTTTTAGTGGCAAACTAGTCAATTAGGAAGGGCTGGTGCCGGAATTGTTATCGGAAATAAGTTTAGAGATGCCAATAACTAAACCTTTGATATAAAGAGCATATCAGAGGCGTTAAACGCGACCACCATCCACAATCATTTCCTGCCCCGACATCTTCGAGGACACGTTTGACGCCAGAAACAAGGCCGGCCCCGCCATGTCCCATCCGTTTAGCGATTGCTTGATCGCTTGCTGGGACAGGCATTCTTCAAGGTCATCTTCTGTCACCCACAGGCGTTTTTGTCGCTCCGTCAAAACCCAGCCGGGTATCAAAGCATTTACCCTGATACCATCCGGCCCAAGTTCCCGGGACAAAGCGCGTGTCATCCCAACTATACCGGCCTTCGCCGTCACATAGGTAGGATAACCAGACAGACCCAAATTGTTTGAGTTCGACCCAACATTGATGATGGAGCCAGCGCCTTTAGCCTTCATGCCTTCCACTACTGACTGGATGGCAAAAAATTGCGGCCTGAGGTTAGTTGCAATGCTGTCGTCCCACTGCTCCACAGTCCAATCTTCAACACTGTGACGGGTATCCCGCGCCGCATTGTTAATCAGAATATCGATCGGGCCCAACGCACCTTGAACCTGCTCAATAGCCGCGCGCAAGGTATCAACATCACGGATATCCCCCTGAATGGCGAGCGGGCGACTACCGGTTTTTTCTTCAACCTGATCACACAGCATAGTCGCTGGCGCTTCGCTAAGAGAGATAAAGCCCACCTTGGCACCCTGTAACGCAAAGGCCGCCGTGAAAAAAGCGCCGATGCCCGAGCCACCACCCGTGATGAAAACAGTTTTTCCCTTTAGGTCAGGGAATGTTGGCAGGGCCTTAAAACCATCTTCATCAAATACGCAATCAAAGTCATGTTGTGCCAAGGGCCTGCCTCATTTGAAATATCTGACAATCGCTGCCATTCAATCAGGTCTTACAAGACCCAACAACCGATTTTTAGCATACCGTACGAAGTAAAAATCAGGGCATCACGTTAAGCCCGTCCAAGAAGGTGGTAAGTTTTGACATTTAGCCTCGCCAGACCATCCGTTAATGGCTAGAACTTTGGTTCGATTACTCAGACGGACCGAAACAATGACGAACGACCAACCGCATACCCCAGCAACAAGCCACATTCAGGCGCTTGATAACGCACATCATCTACACCCTTTTACGGTGCATCATGAACTTCGTGCGCAAAACCCAAGGGTTATTGAAAAGGCAAAGGGTGTTTACCTTTGGGATAGTGACGGCAATCGCATTATTGATGGTATGGCGGGCCTGTGGTGCGCGCAGGTAGGTTTCGGCGTTGAAGAACTGGCTGATATCGCGCGCGACGCGATGAATTCGCTTAGTTTCTATAATACTTTTTTCCAGACGACGACACCAGCGGTCGCCAAGCTTAGCGAGCTGGTCGCCTCCAAAACACCTGCTGACCTGAACCAGATTTTCTTCGCGAGTTCCGGTTCCGAAGCGAACGATAGCGCCATAAAGCTGATACGCTACTATTGGAACCTGAAGGGCAAGCCGAACAAGAAAGCCATCATCAGTCGCGAGCGCTCCTATCATGGCACCACCATCGGGGCAGCCAGCCTGACCGGCCTGCCCTTCATGCATGATATTTTTGACCTGCCCTTGCCAGGCATTCATCATATTGGGCCAACGCCTCACTATTATGAATACGCTGAAAACGGCGAAAGCGAGGAAGCTTTCGCTTTAAGGTGTGCCAAAGCACTGGAAGACAAAATCCTTGAACTGGGTGCCGAAAATGTTGCCGCCTTCATCGGTGAGCCTGTGATGGGAGCTGGCGGGCTGATGATCCCACCAAAAGGATACTGGCAACAAGTCGAGGCTATCTGTCGCAAGTATGACGTATTGCTCTGGTCGGACGAAGTCATTTGCGGGTTTGGCCGCACCGGTTCATGGTTTGGCTGCCAAACATATGGCTTCACACCAGATATCATGACCATGGCAAAGGGCCTATCAAGCGGCTATGTGCCCATATCCGCCGTGGCGCTTAACGATGAAATCGCCAACACAATCGTCGCTGCCGATAGCGAAATGGCCCATGGCTTCACCTACTCAGGCCATCCGGTTTGTTGTTCTGTTGCCATTCGCAACATTGAATTGATCGAAGAATGGGGCCTCGTAGGCGCACGCGGTGAAGAAACCGCTGATCACTTCCAAAAACAGCTTGCCGAACTGGGTGGCCACCCGCTCGTGGGGCAAACCAGAGGCATTGGCATGCTGGGTGCACTGGAACTGGTGAAAGACAAGGCAACTCAAGAGCGTTTTGCCCCAGAGGGCAACGCTGGCACGGTTTGCCGCGGTCACTGTTTTGATACAGGTGTTGTGATGCGCGCCGTTGACGACACCATGTTCCTGTCTCCGCCGTTGGTGATCAGCAAGCAAGAGATTGATGAGATGTTTGGCCTTATCCAAACAAGCCTTGACCTAACTCTCGCGACACTAACCAACCAATAATCTGCAATTCAATGTTCGAAAGTTTTGATTATGTCTGAACAGAATCCCTACATTCTCAAGGTGTCATGCGATGACCAGCCCGGCATCGTTGCCGCAATTTCACGCTGTATTGCAGAAAATGGTGGCAACATCATTGAGTGTCAGCAGTTTGACGATCAGGAAACCAAGAAGTTCCTGATGCGCCTCAAGTTCGCTTGTGGGGACGCGGAAGCAATCGACTTTCAGCTAAAACCAGTTTTTGAACGCTTTCAGGTCAAAAGCGAACTGCTGCCTGAAACCCAAAAAGGTCGCGTACTGATCATGATTTCCAAAATGGATCATTGCCTGAACGACCTGATGTACCGCTGGAAGCGCGGTGACCTGAATATGGAGCTGGCCGGTGTCATCTCAAACCATGAAATGCACCGCGATCAGGTTGAGCACGCGGGCGTACCATTCCATTACTTGCCGGTTACCAAAGAAACCAAGCTAGAGCAGGAACAAAAACTGCTGGACTGGATCAACCAGAACCAGATTGACCTGGTTGTGCTGGCTCGCTACATGCAAATTCTGTCAGACGATCTGTCAAAGCAGTTGTTCGGCAAGGTGATCAATATTCACCATTCATTCCTGCCAAGCTTCAAGGGGGCCAAAGCCTACCATCAGGCGCACGCACGCGGTGTGAAGCTAATTGGCGCCACCGCGCATTATGTGACACCTGATCTGGATGAAGGCCCGATTATCGAACAGGAGGTCGCCCGCGTGAAGCACTCAGACACGGCAGACGATCTTGTTCGCATTGGCCGGGATATCGAAGCCCGGGTGCTTGCCCGCGCAGTACGCTGGCACTTGCAGCACCGGGTGTTCCATAACGCAGGGAAGACCGTGGTCTTTAACTAAAGCCGCGCTGCGTGAAAACGCAGATGGTCCTCAATGAAGGTGGCGATGAAGTTATAGCTATGGTCATAGCCTTCTTGCATGCGCAGGGTCAGTTTCTGACCCGCTGCGTCACAGGCTTCCTGCAACAGGTGCGGTTTTAGCTGGCTTTCAAGGAAATTGTCTGCAGTTCCCTGATCCACTAGAATATCATCGAACCTTCCAGCCGCTTTAGCGATGAGCGCGCAGGCATCATGCGCGGCCCAAGCCTCCTTGTCCGCGCCCAGATAGCCACCTAGGGCTTTCTCACCCCAAGGGCAATGCATCGGTGATACAATGGGTGAAAAAGCTGAAACAGACTTGAACCTATCCGGGTTTCTGAGCGCCAGCGTCAGCGCACCGTGCCCACCCATGGAATGGCCGGTGATGGATTGCCGCTCCATATCTGCAGGGAAGTTTTCAGCGATCAATTTTGGCAATTCTGAAACCACATAATCATACATATGGAAATGCTCTGACCACGGGGCTTCTGTTGCATTCACATAAAAACCAGCACCTTGGCCAAAATCATATTCGTCATCATTTGGTACACAGTCACCGCGCGGGGAAGTGTCCGGACATACGATCATGAGGCCAAGTTCAGCTGCGACCCGCTGGAAACCTGCTTTGGTAGTGGCGTTTTCCTGTGTGCAGGTAAGCCCCGACAAGTACCACACCACAGGAAACGGCCCTTCGCCCGGCGGCGTGAAAACGGAAAACTCCATGTCACACCCCGTCGTATACGCAGCATGTCGGTAAACGCCCTGTGTACCGCCAAAAATTTTCGTAACCGAGACTGTTTTCATCAGTATTGCACTACGCTACGGATGCTTTCGCCAGCATGCATCAGATCAAACGCCTTGTTGATGTCTTCAAGCGGCATGGTGTGGGTTATCAGGTCGTCAATATTGATCTTGCCGTCCATGTACCAGTCCACGATCTTGGGCACGTCCGTACGCCCTCTGGCGCCACCGAACGCAGTGCCGCGCCATACACGCCCCGTTACCAATTGGAAGGGCCGTGTAGAAATTTCCTGACCAGCTCCTGCAACGCCAATGATGATGCTTTCACCCCAACCCTTGTGACAACACTCCAAAGCCTGACGCATGGTATTAACATTGCCAATGCATTCAAAACTATAGTCGGCACCGCCATTTGTCAGGTCCATGATGGCTTCCATCACGTCCACTTCCTTAGGATTGATGAAATCAGTCATGCCGAACTGGCGCCCCATGGCTTCCCGGTCATTGTTGATATCGACACCAATGATTTTGTTAGCGCCTACCATACGAGCGCCCTGAATAACATTCAGGCCAATGCCGCCAAGGCCGAAGACAACAACGTTGGAACCCGGCTCTACTTTTGCTTCGAAAGCCACCGCGCCTACACCCGTGGTAACGCCGCAGCCGATATAGCAAATCTTGTCGAACGGTGCGTCTTCACGCACCTTGGCCAGCGCTATCTCTGGCAACACGGTGTGGTTTGAAAATGTTGAGCAGCCCATATAGTGCAGGATCGGCGTACCATCGATGCTGAAACGGCTGGTGCCATCCGGCATAACCCCGCGCCCCTGAGTTTCACGAATGCTCTGGCACAAGTTTGTTTTGGGATGCAGGCAATAGTCACATTCCCGGCATTCTGGCGTATAAAGCGGGATAACATGATCACCGGGTTTCAGGCTTTTAACGCCCTCGCCAACCTCAAGTACAACACCGGCTCCTTCATGGCCCAATATGGCAGGAAACGCACCTTCCGGGTCATCCCCTGACAGGGTAAACGCATCGGTATGGCAGACGCCTGTTGCCTTGATTTCAACCAGAACCTCACCGGCCTTTGGCCCTTCAAGGTCAACCGTTTCAACGGTTAGAGGGGTTCCCGCCTTGTAGGCAACTGCTGCACGCGTCTTCATCAAATTTTCTCCTCTAACCAGTGTTTTACTCTGCTGACTGCTTGTGATGATATACAACAGGCTAGCGCCCAGCCAAACACGCAAGTTTCATATTTCAATAATTCATGTCTGAGTGTTGCTGTTTACACTGCCAGCATCAGCTTCGATTTCGGCGAATGCTGCGAATATCAAATAACAATAAAAGCAATGAAGACCGTATTTCCATGCATTGGGCGCAGAAATACAACCGATCGCGAGACAGCAAAAAAGAAGCTGGAACACACTTTTCGAAGAGATGGCTGGGGCGGCAGGATTCGAACCTGCGAATGCCGATACCAAAAACCGGTGCCTTACCACTTGGCGACGCCCCATCATGGTGTGTGGCGCGGTTTGTAAAGAAACTGTCTTACGCTGTAAAGCCCTTTTTGCAGCAAAATCAAGAAAATCAACACGCCTGTTGCTCCCCGCCCCAAAAGGAAGCAGAAAGCGGAATTACATTCCGATTTCGTCAGCCATTACCCACCAGTCAGGCGCATGGTCACGCACCCTTCGGGCAACAGCTTCTGCTGCGGCTCTATCGTGGTACAAAGCGAACATGGATGCGCCGCTTCCGCTCATCCGCAGCAGTTCCTGCTGGCTGTTAATACGTAAGAATCGCTCTACTTCCATAATGGTGGGGCAAAGCTGCACTGCTGGGTCTTGCAAGCTGTTGCTTGTCATCACATCAAGCATGGAGATATTGCTCAAAATCTCTTTCGGATTCGACAGCGCAACATCAAATGGGGGTAAACCGCGCCCTTCACGAAACCGCCTGAAGGCGTTGAATACCTCGGGTGTTGAGACATGCTTACCCGGATTAACGACCACAATACCCGCCGACCATCCAAGAGATACACGGCTCAGTTGCTCTCCAATTCCCCGCACCAATTGCGGCGCGGCAGGCAAGCATGCAGGCACGTCCGCGCCAATTGAAAGCGCGAGATCGCTAAGTGCTTCCTCATCCATACCGAAATTACAGATATGATTAAGGCCAATCAGTGCTGCGGCAGCATCAGAAGAGCCCCCACCAAGGCCGGAAGCAACAGGCAGGTTCTTCTCCAGCTCAACGCTAACATTGCAAGGCGCTCCTGCTTTCTCAGAAAGCGCACGCGCGACCTTGCTGACCAGATTATCCTCTGCGTTGCATTCACCTTCGAGGCCAACAGCCCGTTGACCAGTAATGGAAAGCGAAAAGGCATCTGCCTCCCGAAACCTCAGCAGGTCACCGCGCCCCGTAAAAGCAAACAGGCTCTCTAATACATGGTACCCATCATCACGGCGCCCCGTAATATGCAAAAACAGATTAATCTTGGCAGGCGCCACAACATAAAGGCTGCCATCTGGCGCATGTTGCAATCTGTCAGAAAAGGCACTTGTCACGTCAGGTGTCCTCGCGAAGTCCGATGTCCATCTTGTCCAGAAGCTGGGCAAGCTCCTCTGCTTCCGGCTTACTGTCTATCGCATGCTGCCACTGGAAACGCGCCTCAATGAATCGTCCAACTTTCCAGTAAGCATCACCAAGGTGATGGTTGATGGTTACATCATCGGGCTCCATGCGCACGGCTTTTTCAAGCAGGTCAACCGCTTCCTCATAGTCACCCGTCAGATAATTTACCCACCCAAGACTATCCATAATGAAACCGTCTTCCGGGCGCTGCTCCACCGCTTTTTCAATAAGGCCCTTGGCTTCTTCGACCCGCAGGCCCCGATCAATCCAACTATAGCCCAGGTAATTCAGCACACTCGGCTCATTAGGATTGATTTGAAGCGCAATCAGGAAATCTGCTTCTGCTTTGGGCCAATCGTCTGATTGTTCGTAGCTGACACCGCGGGCAAAGTAGGCAAACCAGTCCTGTCGGCCAGACTTCACATTCAGCTCAATCGCGCGGCTGTAATATAAAATGGCTTCCGGAAAATCACGGCGTTCTCGCAGAATATCGCCCAAAGACACCAGATAGATAGACTGCTTCGGGTGCTGACGAATGGCAGAGCGCAAAGCATCTTCTGCTTCATTCACCATACCAGCACGCCTGAGCGCATTGATCCGGCGTTCTTCCGCAACAAGCTGGAGCCCGCTCGCAGCAGGTACAGCGCCATAAGCAACCGCCGCAGCTTCCGAATTCCCCATCTCGTCCATAAGATTGCCGATCATAAAATAAATGTCGGCAACTTCCGGGGTAAGAAACGACGCTACACGTAGATAGACAACGGCTGCCTGCGGTGCGCTGCTACGGGAAAATTCGCTGGCCAGCCGATAGAATGTCCCCCCCATCGCGCCGCGCGGCGTAGACGATGTCTGCGTGGGCCGCATGCCTGCAGCAATTAACTGCCCTTCCCGCAGCAGGAAACGATTATTGGAATAGCGCTCCGCCTGTTCACCAAGGAATGAGCGAGCCTCATCACGACGCCCGGTCCGCGCCAGCATGTCCGCATACGCCACCAATGGCTGCAAAGACTGAGGCTGAGCTGCGTTGGCAAGCACCAAATACTGGGCTTGTGCACCCGTATAGTCCTGCAAATGGTCAAGCATGTAAGCCTTGTGCTCATCAGCGATCGGCTTCAGCCTATTGTCTGCCTCCATAGTGGAAAGCGACTGTTCTGCAAGGGCATAATCTTGCTCTGCAGCATGGGCCCAGCCAACCAGAAGCGGCGAGAGCATGCCACCAAAACCAGACATTTGAACCGTTTCAAGGCGCTCGCGCACTGCTTGCCAGTCTTCCCGTTTGAACGCTTCCAGAACATAGACAAGGGCAACCAGATCATCGTTGAAGGCCGCATCAGCGGTTTCAGAAAGCTGAACTGCAATCTCCGCAGCTTCGTCCATACGACCGGCGTAAAGAAGCTGAAAGAAAGCACGGCTCGCGATCAGCCTGTTATCAGGGTCAGCCTCAAGCGCGCGCAAATAGTGGCGTGCACTATCGGCAAACATAAGGCTCTGCTGGGCAAGGGCGCCTGCGACAAAGGGCGCATAAAAGCCGGTATCACCAGCTTCTTGCTCAAACTCGCTATACAGCTGGCCAGTTACCGGCGCATACCCGTCTTGAACAGTTTGCGCAGCGCAACCAGCCAACATGAGCGCGGCTGGTATAAATTTTAGAAACGGCGACATGCCCGGTCCTCAAATACTCATTAAAGGACGACTGTATCACATATTCGGATAGTTAGGTCCACCACCACCTTCAGGTACAACCCAATTGATGTTCTGGGTTATGTCCTTGATGTCGCATGTTTTACAGTGCACGCAGTTTTGCGCGTTGATCTGCAATCGTTGCTCACCGTCCTCGCCCATAAACTCATACACACCGGCAGGGCAAAAGCGCTGTTCAGGCCCGGCATATTCCGGAAGGTTTACCGTAACCGGGATTGTTTCATCCTTGAGCTGCAAATGAACGGGCTGATCTTCTTCATGGTTCGTGTTGGACAGGAACACAGACGAAAGCTTGTCAAAGGTGATCTCACCGTCAGGCTTTGGATAGTCAATCGGCTGCGCATCACTGGATTTCTTGGTTGCTTCATTGTCTTTATGCTTGTGCTTCAGCGTTGGCATCAAACCACCAAGGCCGAGTGTGTTCATCCACATATCAAAGCCCGAGTATAGCGTGCCCAGTTTCACACCAAACTTGCTAAGCGCTGGCCTGGCGTTACGAACCTTATATAGGTCTTTGTATACCCAACTATCTTTGAACGCCTGCTCGTAACTTGCCAGCTCCACATCGCCTTCTGACCCGGCGGCAACTGCCTCAAAGGCACTTTCCGCCGCAAGCATGCCAGTTTTCATGGCATTATGGCTGCCTTTAATGCGCGGCACGTTCACAAAACCAGCCGCACACCCAATCAGTGCACCGCCCGGGAAGAATAGTTTTGGCACAGACTGAAGGCCACCCTCGTTAATTGCACGGGCGCCGTAGGCAACCCGACGACCACCTTCCAGTATCTCCCGCACGGCTGGATGGTTTTTGTAGCGCTGCATCTCATCAAACGGCGACAGGTAAGGGTTTTCATAGTCAAGCGTGACCACAAACCCGATCGCAACCTGATTGTTTTCCTGATGATAAATAAAGCCACCACCGGCTGTATTATTATCAAGCGGCCACCCTTGGGAATGGATCACACGGCCCGGCACATGCTTGGCAGGGTCAATATCCCACAGCTCTTTGATACCAATGCCGTATGTCTGGAACTGGCAGTTTTCGCGCAGGTTAAATTTGGCTTCAAGTTCCTTGGAGAGCGACCCACGCGCCCCTTCGGCGAACAGGGTGTATTTCGCGTGCAGTTCAATGCCTGGCTCATGCATTGGCTTTGGTTTACCATCACGGCCAATACCCATATCGCCGGTTGCAACACCTTTAACCCGGCCATCTTCGTGATACAGAATTTCTGCGCCGGCAAAACCGGGGTAAATTTCCACCCCCATTGCCTCGGCCTGTTCGCCCAGCCAGCGTGTCAGGTTGCCAAGCGACGTTGTGTACATGCCATTGTTTGAAAGAAGTGGCGGCATGATGAAATGCGGCATGCTTGTCTTGCCGGTCTCGGTCAAAACCCAATGCTGGTTGTCAACAACTGGCGTATTGAGCGGCGCACCCTTTTCTTTCCAGTCAGGGATCAGTTCGTTGAGAGCGATCGGATCAACCACAGCACCAGAAAGAATGTGGGCCCCGATTTCCGAGCCTTTTTCGATCACACAGATCATCAATTCATGATCTTTTTCCTGCGCCAGTTGCATCAGGCGGATGGCAGCTGACAATCCAGCCGGACCACCGCCAACAATCACAACATCAAACTCCATGGATTCGCGTTCCATGCTCCGCTCCTTCAATAACAAGAGACTTCTTCAATCAGGCCCAAAGCCTCTATATCCACATTCTGGTCTTTTCATGCCCTAAACTGGACCAAGACCATAAGTTTTCAAGTCTTATGCCTGCGGCCAAATGAAAGGTCAAACACTTGGATATCTCCTATCCCTTCTCGCCGTAACGTCAGTTTTACCTGCGACTGGTCAAAATTTTGATGCAATTTTCATTGATAGCCTCCTATGATACCGCCGAGTGAAGGAACGACAGACCATATGACCACCGAAAACACACCATCAATTGACCCAACAGCGCTGCTTGCGTGGCAAATTGCCATGGGCGTTGATGAAGCCATTGATGATGAGCCTATTGACCGTTTTTCTGTCGCCCCTCCTGCCCCGCAACCTGCTCAGCGGCAACAAAAACAATCGACCAACGCAACCGAACGCGGCCCAAGGCCGGTGGCAGCACGCCCGGTTCAGTCCATCGCCGGTGGCAGCGCCGAAGCAGCAACCACTGCGGCAAGCAACGCAAACACACTGGAAGAGCTGAAAGCAGCCCTGGAGGCATTTGATGGTGGCCTTCTGAAACGATCTGCCAAAAATCTGGTTTTCTCTGACGGTGTTGCTGGCTCACCGATCATGGTGGTTGGTGAAGCACCCGGCGCTGACGAGGACCGTATCGGCAAGCCTTTTGTTGGGGTATCTGGGCAATTGCTTGACCGCATGCTGGCCGCCATTGATATGAGCCGGGAAGAAAATGTCTATATCTCCAATATTCTGCCATGGAGGCCGCTTGGTAACCGCGCGCCCGATGACGCAGTTACGGCCATGTGCCTACCCTTCATCAGGCGCCATATCGAACTGGCCGCCCCAAAGGTAGTGCTGATGTTCGGCGGCGTATCCGCCAAGGCTTTGCTTGAAACATCCGAAGGCATCACACGCCTGCGCGGCAAATGGAAAATTATCAAGGTTGGAGCGCTGGAAATACCGGCTCTGCCAGTATTTCATCCGGCCTATCTTCTACGGCAGCCACACCTGAAAGGGCTGGCGTGGCGAGACCTGCTGGCGGCCAAACATAAGCTGAAGGAGCTTTCTGAATGAGTAAATTCCTTCGCTTAGACATGTTGCTGGTTGCGGTAATCATTTTACCTCATACGCTGTCTGCACAAACGGCAACCATCCCTCAAGTCTTGAACGAAAAGGATGTGGAGCGGTATCAGCGCATATTCGAATTACAGCAACAAGCCAAATGGAACGAAGCACAGCGACTGATCAACCAGCTTGATAGCAAGGTGCTGATGGGGCATGTGGAATTCCAGAAGCTGATGCACCCCACAGGCTATCGCAGCAAATATAGTGAACTAGCCGCCTGGATGAAGCGCTACGCCGACCATCCAAATGCCTGGCGTGTGTACCGCCTCGCTAAACGCAGACAGGGAAAGGCAAGGTCTCCGCGTTCACCGGAGAAAACCCGTTATCCCGGCGTTACAGGCCAATCGGCACTGCCCAAGCCGCCACTACCACGCCGCAGCAGGCTGGAACGCAGGGCCGTCACCACTTTCTTCGCCAATGTTCGCCGGTATGTGCGGCGCGGCACACCAGAGCGCGCAGAAAAACGATACTGGGCAATGGACACGCGCGGCCTTCTTGTTCCACACGAAAAAGCAGAGGCATTGGAACGCATTGCGGCCAGCTACTATTATGAAGGGGACGACTTCCGCGCCATGAAGCTTGCGGAACTTGGTGCGTCCTACTCCCGTGAAATTGTCTCGGAGGTAGACTGGATTGCGGGGCTCGCACACTGGCGACAAGGTAACTTTGACAGGGCCTATGTGCATTTTGACGCGCTCGCCAACTCCGAGCGGGCCGGTTCATGGCTCTTGTCTGCAGGTGCTTACTGGGCCAGCCGGTCCGCCCACAGATTGGGCGACGCAGCCGCCGCTATTGAGCATCTTGAAAATGCAGCAACCCATGTTGAAACATTTTACGGCCTGATAGCCGCCCGCCAGCTTGGTATCCAACCAGCCATCGATTGGTCAGTGCCAACGCTGGAACAAAATGCTGTTGACCACCTGCTTCAGTTCCCGGCAACCAGACGGGCAATTGCTCTTGCGGAAATTGGCCGTGATGACGTGGCAGACGAAGAGCTGCGTCTGCTGTGGGGGCGCGAAGGTGTGGGCGTTCAGGAAGACATGCTCGCTTTCTCGGCAGCGCTGAATTTGCCTGCGATACAAATTCGCCTTGGCCGTGTGGGCGGCACCGGTGACCCTGCCCCAATTGCAACCCGCTATCCCATGCCGAACTGGGAACCTGTGGGCGGCTTTAGCGTCGACAGGGCAATGATCTTTGCCATGGTGCGCAAGGAAAGTGATTTCCGAAGTCGGGCACGCAGCCGGGTTGGCGCAGGCGGTTTGATGCAGGTTATGCCGGCCACCGCCAGTTATATTACCAATAATCGCTCTCTGCTGCGGCGGGCTAACCGTAATCAGCTTTATGAGCCCGAGTTCAATATCGCCCTGGGCCAGCAATATATCGAATATCTCTTAGGCACTCAGTATGTGGAAGATAATCTTTTGATGGCGCTTGCAGCATACAATGGTGGCCCCGGCAGCCTGCTCGGCTGGCGACGAGAGGTGGATTTCGGGGTTGACCCTCTGCTGTTCATCGAATCGATCAGCTTCTATGAAACCCGCAATTATATTGAGCGTGTGATGGCCAACCTGTGGCTTTATCGTATGCGCCTTGGCCAACCCACACCAAGCCTTGACGCAATTGCGTCCGGCTCTTGGCCGACGCTCAGTTACCTTGATACAGGCGAAACACCAGACGCGCTCCAGCGCGCTATCAGATTAACCAGCAATTCAACAGCAGTTACGAGTGCCAATGATTGACGAAAGCAGACAGTTCATCCCGGTAAAACTGGGCATCATGACCATTTCAGACACCAGAACGGAAGCAGACGACAAGTCTGGTGACACGCTCGCCGCCCGCGCAAGCGAGGCAGGCCATATCATTCAGGCACGCGCGATTGTGAAGGACGACAAACAGTCGATCACTGATCAGCTGAAGGCTTGGATTGGAGATGAAAGCGTGCAGGTGATTATCTCAACGGGCGGCACGGGCATAACGGGCCGTGACGTAACGCCAGAATGTTTTGAGGCGCTGTATACCAAGGCCATTCCGGGCTTTGGCGAATTGTTTCGCATGCTGAGTTATGACCTGATTGGCACCAGCACAATCCAGAGCCGGGCCACAGGCGGCATTTCAGACACCACGCTAATGTTCGCACTGCCGGGTTCGACTGGCGCGGTGAAAGACGGGTGGGATAAAATCCTTAAAACCCAGCTTGATAGCCGCTTTCGCCCCTGTAACTTTGTGGAGCTGATGCCAAGGTTCGGTGAGAAGTAAACTTCACACTTTTGTGTTTTGCTGACACATTTCAGCCCCATTAGCCTGCTTACGTGTATTCGTCAGGGTTTGAATTGGGGTATTTGAAATGAGAGTTTTAACTTCTTTAGCCGTTGCCGCGATGTTGACAACAACGCCTGCTTTAGGTGATCAGGTTTCTGATAAAAAAGCTTTCCGCGATGCTTATAAAGCGTATCAGGAAGCAATCGCATCGAACGAAAATCAGCGCGCTCTGGAATACGCCAAACAAGCTTATGAATTCGGCGAGAAAGTTTACGGCAAAAACCACAAGAACACGGCTGCACTGCTGTTGAACTATGGTTATCTCATCAAGAATGACGATGAAGCCCGAAAAATACTTGGGGAAGCTGTAAAACGTTATGAGGCGGTTTACGGCGAAAACTCTGCAGAGCTAATCGATCCTTTGATGAGTCTAGCTTCGAAGAGCACGAGCACTGGCACGCTAGGCCGAGCCAGAAAAATATACCGCCGCGTGCTCTCATTGGCTGAGACCCACTACCCAGACAACGCAAGAATGGAAGGGGTTATCCGCCTTGAAATGGGTAAAGTTGCCTTGCAGGAAGCCTACTCTCGGGAAGCATTCAAGCATTTGGAACAAGCCAAAGCCCTTCTTCAAACGGTGGAAGGGGATACCGCACTCGCTCAGGTGGCAGAGGCGGATTTTTACATCGGCAAATACCAGATGACAAAAAAAGACTATAAGAAGGCAGAGACGGCTTTGCTTGATAGCCTCGAAGTATACGAAAAACATGCACCGAACGCTCGGGCAACCATGTCAACGCACGCCTTCCTAATACGCGTTTATGAAGAGCAGGGTCTTCGCGACCAAGCGACAAAACACTGTCGAGCAATCGGCGCAAAATCCCCCACAAAACCTAACCAGGACTATATGCCGGTATATCGGACTTATCCCGTTTATCCACAAAACGCCCAGCTTTCTGGTAGCGAAGGCTATGCGATTGTCGAACTGACGGTGAACAAGGATGGTTTTGTATCCGACCCAAAAGTGATTGATCGCAAAGGACACCCAGGCTTTGACAAAGCATCGCTTGATGCAGTCACAAACTTTCGCTACGCGCCTCGATATGAAAACGGGGAAGCTGTCGACACCAAAGGGGTGAAATACAGATTCACATATAACCTTCGCTAGTTAAGTCACACTAACACGAGCGGTAACTTTCCCCTTCCCTAACTGCCGCCCGTCTTCTAGGGTGTGTGCTCCAGAAAACCAATTCAGTGGGCCGTTTGGCCCGCCGCGCAGTTCGGGGGAAAAGCGTGCAGTTTTTAAAACGCTTATCATGGGCGATTTTCGCCCTTTTTGCATTTTCAGGTCAAACCTTGGCGCAAGATGACGGCGGTTCTGCCTTTGTGCGCATCACCAGTGACGTTATTACCGCCTTCAATGGTTTTGTGTTCAGCGATGTAACACTGTTTGGCATCAATATGTCGTGGATCGTGGTGTGGATGGGCGCACCGATGATTCTGCTCACATTCTACTTTGCCTTCATTAATCTGCGAGGGTTTGGACAAGCGTCAAAAATCATTCGCGGTCATTATAATGACCCAACAGCCCCCGGCGAAGTAAGCCAGTTTCAAGCCTTATCAACGGCGCTGTCCGGCACAGTTGGCTTGGGCAATATCGCGGGTGTAGCAGTCGCCATCTCCATTGGTGGCCCCGGCGCCACCTTCTGGATGATTATCATTGGCCTGTGCGCCATGAGCCTGAAATTCGCTGAATGTACGCTGGCGGTGAAATACCGGGAAGTACGTGAAGACGGAACGGTTGCAGGCGGGCCCATGTACTTCCTGGAAAAAGGCTTGAAGGCACGTGGCTGGTCCAAGTTTGGTAAAACACTGGCGTGGACATATGCCATCCTTGCCTTCCCCAGCATCTTGCAGGTTGCACAGGTTAACCAGTCATACGAAGCCATCAGCTTTGTTACAGGTTTTGAGGGCGAAACCAGTAGCTGGATATATGGTATCCTTCTCGCCATCCTCACCGCGATTGTTATCATTGGCGGCATTCGCTCCATCGCTGGCGTAACGGCAAAACTGGTGCCTATGATGGCAGCAATTTATATTGCTGGCGCACTGGTGATCATCCTCGGCCATATCACCGAAGTACCAGCTGCCTTTGTCACTATCATCCAAGGAGCCTTCAACCCGGAAGGTGTCGCGGGCGGTATTGCGGGCGTTATCATCATCGGCATGAAACGAGCGGTATATTCCACAGAAGCTGGCCTTGGCTCCGCCTCTATGGCACACGCCGCTGCGAAAACGCGCGAACCGGTTTCCGAGGGTATGGTCGCCCTGATGGAGCCCTTCATTGATACTGTTCTTGTTTCCACCATGACAGCACTGGTGATTGTTATTACTGGCAACTATGTAGTTGGTGAAACCGTTCAGGGCATTTCCATGACATCCGCTGCATTCGGCAGCGTGATTGGCTGGTTCCCGGTTGTGCTTGCTATCGCAGCCTTCCTGTTTGGTTTTTCCACCATTATCAGCTGGGGTTATTATTCAAGCAAAGTCTGGGAGTTTTTGTGGGGCGGCAGCGATCGCTCGATGAAAATTTTCAAGGTGACTTACTGCGCTCTCCTGATACCGGGCGCTGTTTGGAGCCCACAGGTAGTCTATGACCTGATGGACGGCATGTTCTTCCTGATGGCGATACCGAACATCATTGGTATCTACATCCTTGCGCCCGAACTAAAGCGTGACCTGCAAAGCTATCTGGCGCGGGTGAAGTCTGGCGAGATCAAGGAAACCATATGAATAGAGAGGCACTGGGCCATGAAGCAGATTATCAAAGCATTTGTTCTTACCCTGGCGTTTGCACTTCCGTTGAAGGCGGATGACAAAGCTGACGTATCCGCCCTTCTTGATGAGCTTCATGATGCGGCGTCAAAGGCGGACTGGCCAAGATATTTCGCCCTGTACACCGACGACGCCATTTTCCTTGGTACCGATGTGAGCGAACGCTGGGACAAGCCAACCTTTCAATCCTATGCGGGCAATTCGAACGGTTGGACATACCGCATGACCGAGCGCAACATCGACCTGACACCGGATGGTGATCATGCCTGGTTTGACGAAAATCTGGTCAATGAAAAATACGGCACCAGTCGAGGCACAGGTGTGGTGATTCGCACACCATCTGGCTGGAAAATTGCCCAGTATCATTTGGTGTTTCCCATACCCAACGATTTGGCTGAAGGAATCACCCAGCAGATTCAGACATTTGAGGCAAAGCAAAAAACAAACTGAGATTAGGTCAGCTTCCTTGTCTTGAATTAGCGCCTCAAACGCTTCAACCTTTCGTTTACGAAACAGCCTGTTGAAGCTGAGAGGAGGCGCTTTATGCCCCTGTCCGGTGTGTTGGAACAGTTGTTTGATTATTGGCAAGACCTACCAAAGGCAGGGACATCCCTACTCCCTGCGCGCCGCTCCCTGCAACCAACCGCCCTACAGGACGTTTTGCCAAGGCTAAGCCTGCTGAAGCGCGAGCATCGCTATCAGGTTCATGTCACCATGATCCGTACAGCCAGCAACAACAGCACGTCTTCCCCATTCATTGGTATGAATGCCTTTGACCTGACGCCGCCTGCCATGAGGGAAAACAGTGCCAACCTGTATGCCGCGATCTTGGACCACCCTGCTGCGGCACTAATCACTGAGAATATTGTCAACGACAATGCAAAAAGCCGTTGTATTCATTCACTTTATTTACCGATGACTGACAGCAGCGGGCACCCGGCCTATATTGTTGGCTGCTCCGTCTACCGCAACCGCCCTTGCTATGCATCCACCAACGAACGTTTAGTGCCTGCCCATAATCATGTGGTGGATGTTGAGTTTCTGGATATTGGTGCGGGGCTGCCTTCGGTTGAGTTCGAACGCATTGAGCCCTCTCCCTCGCAGTCACTCAGCTTTCAATGGTGGTCACGTTTCCTGCCTGATTGGCGCAAGACCAGGCCCGATTTCAGGAACCACCGCCTAGCGGGTAGCAAAAGCCCGTCATGGCTTGCGCCCGGCACACTTGAAAGCATGCCTGAGCGTTTAGCCAAAGACTAAAAAACCCAGTTAAAGACTATAATACCAAGCGCCTAGTTGCCTGTCCGCTCTGCCATCTTGAAGAGGAGCTTGGGGAAAAAACGTTTCAACAGCAAAGCCTTCATTTCAATACCTTCGCCAACAGGTATCTCCGGCTTGCCTTTATCAAAACCACGCATAATCACATCGGCACACTCATTCACTTCCATGCCACCTGCGATATTGTCATCCATCTTGCCAAAGCTTGAGCCGTCGCCTTTCAGCGCATTTTCCGAGATTGAGGTGCGGATATATCCGGGAGTAATGGTTGTCACCTTGATGCCATGCTTGGTTACCTCGGTGCGCAGCGCATCAAAGAATCCCATCATCGCGTGCTTGGCAGCGCAGTAACCTGTGCGCTGCGGCGCGCCAATTTTACCCGCCACAGAAGCGGTTACCACCATATGGCCACTGCCCGCCTCAATCATGCGCGGCAGCACTTGTTTTGTCAGCGCAATCTGGCCAAAAACATCCACCTCAAAGAGCTTGCGGTAAGTCTCCATATCCGTATCAACACAAAGCGACCGCTGCGATATGCCAGCATTGTTGAAAAGCATATCCACCCGGCCCCAACGGGCGTAAGCTTCATCAACCTTGGCCGGCATGGCTGCATCATCAGTAACATCAAGCGCCAGCACCATAACATCGTCTGGTGCCGCACCTGCTGCCACACAAAGCGCTTTCACACGCTCCAGCTCGGCCTCTCGGCGCGCTGATAAAATAAGCTTTGCGCCACGGGCCGCCATTTTCGTTACAATTGCTTCGCCGATTCCCGACGACGCACCGGTCATCCAGACTATCTGATCCTTAAACAAGCCACTCTCTCCCCGATAAGTACATCAAGGTGGTTCAATTCACCCTTGATACAGTCTAGGTTAGAAGTAATTCAATTTACCAAGACTTCAAAGCCTGTACCCGGAGTTCCCTACCGTGAAGCAACGACAGCATAAAATCGCTGACCTTCTCTCGCATGCTGTTCAGGGTGCAGAGGCGCGGCACCAGCTCTTGTTTCTGCTTTCCCTTCTTGCTGGATTGCTTTCAAGCATTGTATTTGCGCCCTCCTATGACGTGTTTCAGGACTTTTCGGAGGTGCTTTCGGCAGGGGCCGAAGATGCCTCCACTACAGAGGCAATGGCGCTGCTGTCCGACAGTTGGCTCGTCGTGGTCATCGGGCAGCTTTTGGCAACCTTCATCAGCGGCATGCTTCTCGTGCCTTGGGCGCGGGCTATGCTGGGGGGCAACGTCATGCCTTAGATGGCAATCCGCAAGCCATGCTGCGGCGCGGTACACGCGCCTTCTGGCACATGACGCTTGGCAATCTTTTAATAGGTTTCGCGGTGATCATTGGCGCCAGTATCCTGAACGCCTTGCTTGCTGCGGTTGGCTTCATCGCGCTTGTGCTGATGTTTGCCGGCGTTTTCATGCTGGTCTGGTTCGCGGTTATTGTCACCGCAATCGCCAACTATGCCGTTATCTGCGAGGCATCTGATCGCCCTACAAATTTGGCTCTGTCATGGGCTGCGCTAAAACCGAACGCACGGCCAGCCGCCGCCAGCCTGGCAATCCTGTTTATGGCGTACTTTTTCCTGAGCACGGTTATCTCATCCGGGCTGAATGGGCTTGGCCTCGACATGGATATTGTTTGGCTGGTCGTTAGCGGCATACTCAGCTTCCTGATGTCTGCCATTCATGTTGGTGCCCTTACCAAGCTGTTTCGCCCCAAAGGAGTGGACAGGGTCGTTTAATCTTTCCCTGAATAGGTCCAGCCGAACTGGGCGCCACGTTTTTCGAGAAAAGCGCCAATTCCCTCTTTGGCATCATCCCCTTCGTGCGCATCAAGAAATTCAGTTGCAGACACGTCATCGTCATCAACCTGTCCGTCCAGAATGCGCAGCATGGTTTCTTTAATCCCGGTCAAAGAATATTGTGACAGAGAAGCCATATGGCTTGCAAAGGCGAGAACCTCGCCCTTTAGCGCGTCCAACGGCACACTGCGGTCAATCAGCCCCATTGATAGCGCTTCTTCCAAATCAATGTGCCGTGCAGTAAACAACAGTGATTTTGCGTGCCGCACGCCAACAAGGTCCATCAGCTGTTTGGTATCATTCAGCGGGTAAATCAAACCTATCTTCGCAGGAGTAATACCAAACTTTGCACCTTCACTTGCAAATCGGAAATCGCAGTGGATCGCAAGCCCGCACCCACCGCCAATACATGGCCCCGAAATTTCAGCAATCGTTGGCTTTGCTGCACGCGCGAGTGCCCTTTGTGCGCTGCGAATAGCAAGCCTGTTTTCTTCCCGCATGGTAGGGTCCTTGGCAATCTGCACAAGCTCACCCAGATCAGCGCCCGCAGAAAAAGACCCTTCTTTTGAGGAACACAAAACAATCACCCGCACCTCGGGCGTGGCGTCAAGGGCAGCAACAGCTTTGGCAACCCGCTGCCACATCACCATGGACATGGCATTTTTCTTCTCGGGCCGGTTTAGAACAACACGCCCGATTGCCCCTTCAACCGCAACGAAAACCGGGGCCTGACTGTCAAACAGATTACTCATAATAGCTCTTTCTTTAAAAAAGGGACTGCTGGCGCTCACTCTCTGGTGGTTCCAGGCAGGACGGGTCGTCAATGCGTACATTGCCAACACGTGCATGCACTGGCCTCCAGTGAAAACTGGTTTCTGGCACCCAGTCAAAGCTGTTCAGGAAGCCACGCGGCAAGGGGTCATGGGGTTGAAGCCAGTCTGCATAACGGTTCTGCGGCACCACTAGCGGTCTTCGATGATGCACGCTTTTCATCGGGCCAGCCGCGACATCCGTAACAATTGCCATGGTTTCCAGCCAATGGTCGCCGCCCGGGCCATGCCACACAGACCAAATGCCCGCGAAAGCCATAGACCCATCACTCACTGGCTCAAAAGCATAGGGTTGCTTGCGGCCATCTTCGCTTCGCCACTCATACCAACCGTTAAAGGGCACCAGACAGCGTTTACGTTTGATGGAAGAGCGGAACGATGGCTTCGCCTCTACTGTTTCCACGCGCGCATTTATCAGCGGCTTGTCACCAATTTCCTTTTTCCATTCAGGGATAAGGCCCCACTCAACGGCTGCAAGCTCGGGCGCGCCGCCTTCTGAACTGCGAACAATCAACACGGGCTGTCGCGGGGCAATATTGTATCTGGCAGGAATTGGTGGCCGTTTTTCAAATGCAGGCAGGCCGAACCAACTCTCTATCTCGTCAATTGGAGAGGTGAGAATAAACCGTCCACACATGTTGCTTGCACACCTCGTTCACACATCGCACTATAGCTTTCCACCTTGTTCCATATCCATGAAGCAGAGACAAGTCTATGGCTGACAACCGCGAGCACCCGGATCGTCCAATTGTCGGTGTTGGTGCCGTTATAATAAAAGGCGATCAAGTTTTGCTCATTCGGCGGGGCAAACCACCAAAAGCCGGAGAATGGAGCCTGCCCGGCGGCGGTATTGAGCTTGGTGAAACAACAGAAGCTGCCGTTTTGCGAGAGGTGAGGGAAGAAACCGGGCTTGAAGTGCGATTGGGGCCCCTTATTGATGCCGTGGACTTCATCGATAAAACCGCAGACGGAATTCGGTTTCATTATGTCCTGATTGACTATCTCGCTTTCTGGGAAAGTGGCGAACCACAAGCCGGGACGGACGCGGACGAAGCACGCTTCTTCAAATTTGACGATGCGCTTGCCCTGCTCTTGTGGTCAGAGACCAAACGCATTATCAAGGCAGCGATTGATCTCGCGCACAAGCATAGGACACAAACCAATGCAGAATGAACAAAACAAGCCCTCGTCCCGTAGTGGTATTGGCATGTTGATTCTGATTATTGGTTTAACGCTGTACGCCTTTCTTGCAG
Organism: Kordiimonas sp.; assembly: GCA_965199355.1. Taxonomy (GTDB): domain Bacteria; phylum Pseudomonadota; class Alphaproteobacteria; order Sphingomonadales; family Kordiimonadaceae; genus Kordiimonas. Next base: position 387,981 of record CBDARB010000013.1, on the reverse strand, counting down.
CCGCAGTCGGGGAAATGCTCGAGGACTTCGGCCTTTTCATTCAGATGACCTATTACCTGATTGCCGGTATTGTGTGGATTTTCCCGGTCAAGAAACTGCTTCAATGGATGGGTGGGCAATAAACCACATCACGTTCAAAGGTGATAGGTAAGCGCGAGGCGGATACAATGCCTCAATTCCATTTCAGGAACCGGTTGCTTATCAAGAAGAACCGCACGATTACCGCTAAAGCTGAAACTGTCCGGGAACAGGCTTCGATACTGATCAATCAGGCTTGTTTGGCAATGAACAAACAGCGCAGGACAGTTTGATTTCTTGCTTATTCCCAACCTGATTGTGGTGCCAGATTTGGTCTTACCCGTCAGATAGCTTGGCTGTCCCCACTTAAGGCATTCGGTCAGCTCGCCAACCTCTGGTACATCATCAGCAACAGCAAAAATAAATGCCCGAACGCCGAGCAAGCATCCTTTTACGTCTGCGGGAAACGCATCAAAGGCCGCTGCCACATCCGGTGTGGCAAACGGCCTTTGCTTAATAAGGTTTGAAATACCCATCAGGCGTCAGACATCACGCATCAGGGAAACTATAATCCTTAAAGGTTTCCCTCAGGTCTTTCTTGGAGATCTTACCTGTGGCCGTATGCGGAATTTCTTCCACAACCACCATATCATTCGGTAGCCACCATTTAGCGACCTTATCAGACAGGTAAGCGTGCATTTCTTCAAAAGATACTGACTTGCCTTCTTCCTGAATGATGATCAGGAGCGGGCGTTCGTCCCACTTGGGGTGCGGCATGCCGATCACTGCTGCTTCCACCACAGCTTCGTGGCCAACAGCAGCATTTTCAAGATCGATGGAGCTGATCCATTCACCGCCTGATTTGATCACATCCTTTGCCCGGTCTGTGATCTGCATATAGCCGTGCTCGTCGATGCAGGCCACATCACCTGTGTCGAACCAATTATCGTCATCCAGTACAGTACCACCGTCACCCTTAAAATAGCTTTCGATAACCCAAGGGCCCCGAACCATCACGCGGCCAGACGTTTCCCCGTCGCGTGGGATCATATTGCCGTCATCATCCATAATACACATTTCAACACCCAGCACAGATCGGCCTTGCTTACATTGCACATCCAGCTTTTCCTCGGCACTCAGATGCTCAATAGCTGCATTTTCACTACCAAGACTGCCAAGCGGGCTGGTTTCGGTCATGCCCCATGCATGGTTTACCCGCACGCCATAGTTATTCTGGAAGGCTTCAATCATGGTGCGCGGCACAGCAGAACCACCGATGGTAACTGTTTCAAGTTTGCCCGTGTCTTTGCCCGTGGTTTCCAGATACTTCAGCATACCCTGCCAAACGGTTGGCACTGCTGCCGTAACCGTAATGCCATGTTCCATCATCAGCCGGTGTAGCACATCAGGTTCATGGTGAGGGCCGTTCAGCACCAGCTTCGCGCCGGAGCCCGCTGCCGCATAAGGAATACCCCAGGCATTTGCGTGGAACATAGGCACCACCGGCAGGATAACCGACTGTGCCGTGATCGCGAGCGTATCCCCCGCCAGCGCCGCGAGTGTATGCAAATAGTTTGAACGGTGTGAATAAAGCACGCCCTTCGGGTTACCAGTTGTTCCGGATGTGTAACAAAGACCGCAGGCCGTGTTTTCATCAAACGTGGGCCACTTGTAATTGCCGTCTTCGCCAGCGATAAAATCTTCATAAGCCGTCGCATTTTTCAGCGTCGTATCCGGCATATGATCCTTGCCGACCATGATGATGAATTTTTCAACGGTGGTCAGTTGGTCCGCAATCTTTTCGATCAGCGGCACAAAGGTAATATCAAGGAACAGAACCCGGTCTTCCGCGTGATTGATAATGTAAACAATCTGTTCCGGGAACAGACGCGGGTTAATTGTATGAGTAACAGCGCCCATGCCCGCAGCGGCAAACCAAATCTCCACATGGCGGTGCGTGTTCCAGGCAAACGTGCCAACCCGGTCCCCATGGTTAATACCGTGGCGTTTAAGGGCCTGTGCACATTGGCGCGCGCGCTGTGCCATGCGTTCATTATCGTAAGAAAACTCGCCGCCCTCAGGCAGCATGGAGAAGATTTCCCGTTTGGGATGGTTAATTTCGGCATGTGTCAGAAACTTTGAAACCAACAGAGGCCAGTCTTGCATTTGTCCAAGCACTATAAATCTCCCCACTTATGAACTTGCAACCAAGTTCAGATATAGCTCGCGCGGGCAGCTTTGCAAACAGCAAGTTAATGGAATGTATTATTGGCCTTCCGGCACAACCCATAAACGGGATATTTCGCCCGTCGTCCGGTTAAGAATAACCACTTGGTCGGCGCCACCCTTCAGGCGGAAGTGCAAAAACACCTCTGTTCCCGCAGGCACCATACGCACAAGCTCCGCCCCTTCTGGCATCGGAACATTAAAGTTGCCGGATGGGGCCGCAGTTACAGGCTGGCTGATAGTGGCAACAGGCTCACTCTCTTCAGGCATAGGCCCAGAAACAATGCGGAACAGGATAAGGCCGAGCATGGCGATAATCGCAATGCCGAGACCCACAACGATTGCTTTCAGGAAGAAAGGCGCAGACGCCATTGTCTCTTCATCGATTGGCGTGACTTTTTCGTCCGTTGCGTTCATAAGTGCCTCATGTCAAATCGCATTGAAATTACCATTGGCGACACAGAAGGCGAAATGCGGCTTGATAAGCTGCTCTCGGCACACTTGCCCGATATGTCACGCTCCCGCCTGCAGGCGCTTATTAAGGACGGTTGTGTCCTTGAGCTTACCGGCAGTAGCGCGCGTACCATAAAGACGCCGTCTCGCGCCGTCAAACCCGGTGAACTGTTTGCACTGAATATTCCTGAAGTGGCAGATGCAGAACCAGAGCCGGAAAACATCGCCCTTGATGTGGTGTTTGAAGATGAGCACCTGATTGTGGTCAACAAACCGGCAGGCATGGTGGTCCATCCTGCACCGGGCAGCCCATCGGGCACACTGGTCAACGCGCTCCTGCATCACTGCAAAGGCTCACTAAGCGGTATTGGCGGCGTTGCACGCCCCGGCATTGTTCACCGCATTGACAAGGACACCAGCGGGCTGCTTGTGGTTGCCAAGCATGACAAGGCACACACCGGCCTTGCAGAACAATTTGCTGCCCATACCGTCGAGCGCCGGTACCGCGCCGTGTGCAAGGGCCACCCTAACCCGCCCTCGGGCCGGGTTGAAGGGAACATCGGCAGAAACCCGAATGACAGGAAGAAAATGACTGTGGTTCGCTCTGGTGGCAAACCCGCTGTCACACACTATCGCTCGATCGATCACTTCCAGCAGGCCGGCAAACCAGTCGCCAGCTACATCGAATGCCAGCTTGAAACGGGCAGGACGCATCAAGTTCGGGTGCATATGCTTCATATAGGACACCCTCTTGTGGGCGACCCCCTTTATACCCGCACAAGCTTGCCATCCTATATCAAGGGTGATGCCCGCGCAGCCCTATCGGCCTTCACGCGGCAGGCATTGCACGCAAAAACGCTCGGATTTGTTCATCCGATTACGGACGCCCCCTTTAAATTTGACAGCGAACTCCCATATGATTTCTCTGGTTTGCTTGACGGGCTCCAGCCTTATAAGGTTGGATAACGAAGCAAACTGCTAGGGGGCGCTTTACGGCGCATGTATCAGGGTCAAGAATTTTCTTATGTCTTCACAATCGAATTTACCAACTTTGTCGCCGGAAGGCAGCCTGAGCCAGTATTTGCAGGATATTCGCAAGTTCCCGATGCTGGAAGCAAATCAGGAATATATGCTCGCCAAAGCCTGGACCGAGCATGAAGACAAAGATGCCGCTCATCAGTTGGTGACAAGCCACCTGCGCCTCGTTGCGAAAATCGCAATGGGCTACCGCGGGTACGGCCTGCCGGTTGCCGACCTGATCTCAGAAGGCAATGTGGGCATGATGCAAGCAGTGAAACGCTTTGACCCGGAAAAAGGCTTCCGCCTTGCCACATATGCCATGTGGTGGATCAGGGCCGCCATTCAGGAATATATCCTGCGTAGCTGGAGCCTGGTGAAAATTGGCACAACTGCTGCCCAGAAGAAGCTCTTCTTCAACCTGCGCCGCCTCAAAGGTCAGATCGAAGCGGTTGAAGAAGGAGATCTGCTGCCCGAGCATGTCACCACCATCGCGGAAAAGCTGGATGTTTCCGAAGACGATGTGGTGAGCATGAACCGCCGCATGACCGCGCACGACCATTCATTGAATGCCCCGCTGCGCGCGGACGCAGAAGGTGAATGGCAGGACTGGCTGGTGGATGAAACACCCAATCAGGAAGTAGTCACCGCAGACAAGGAAGAGCGTAATCTGCGCCTTGGTTTGCTTGAGAACGCCATGGCAGAACTGAATGAGCGGGAACGCCATATTCTGACTGAACGCCGCCTCGCCGACCCCGCCAAAACGCTTGAGGAGCTATCTCAGGAATATAACGTGAGTCGGGAACGCATTCGCCAGATTGAGGTACGCGCGTTTGAGAAGGTCCAGAAACATATGAAACTTGCCGCTAGCAAATAGCGGCAAGTAGCCCCGTTAACGAATAAAGTTTTTGCCGGCGTTAGGGTCTTCTTCCTTTTCGCCAAGCACTTCATGACTCCACAAATCCACAAGCGCTTGCTTCTGCTGGGCAATTTTCTTCAACCGGTCTTCATTCATGCCTTGCTGTACAAAGGCAGCAACCATTGGCCCCACATACACAAGCGCATAGCCAATCGCTGCGGAGCCAAACATAAGCAGGATGGTAATCAAATCACCGAGAATAACCGCTTCCCAGCCACGGGAAGCCGCCTGTGGCAAAAAGGGAATAACACCCGCAAAGTTACTGAAGCCAACGCATTGTAGCTTCTCTGCCCGATATTCACCCTTGCCAGTAAACCCAAGCACGATCGTCGGCACAACACCCACTAGGGCTAGAATAGCAGCATCAAGGCTGTAGAAAGCCAACCCGGCAATAGCCAGAACCAGCAACGGCCCAAAACCTGACATCTCTTCCTGACTGCGCCGCCTGCGACGAACAACCCGTTTTTTCTTTTCCTGTGCCATTATCTACCTCACACGAACGTCAAAATACCAACAGCAATAAAGAACACAAAGGCCACTATCCTGCTGCCACGCAGGCCGGTCTTTCTGGCCTGCGGGTCATTTGGTGTTACCTTTTTCATCAATTTCTTGCGTTCACGCTCAAGCCGGGAAACAAGCGTTTTCGCCTGCGCAAATTCGCGCGCATCTTCCGCCTGCATTTTCACCATGTTTACTTCGCTGACAAGCTTGGCGATATCACCGCCCTTCTGGCTTTTCTCCAGCGCTGCCTGCACTTGTTCACGGCGTTTCTTGTTCTTCAGTCCCTTAACCGCAGGGGCAAGACCATCCACCAGTTTTGATGTCAGGCTAGGCAACGCTTCCATCTTGCAACGTTGCTGCAAAAGGCCGAAGAAATTCAGCGACAGGCTGTTAAACTTGGCCGGGTTGCTCTGAGCCGCCGCCAAATTGTTAAATTCGCGCTCCAGGTCAACACCGTGTGTCGCGCAAAAAGCCGCTAAATGTCGATCAAGCAGGATATTTTTTGTCGAACCGATCGCGGCAATTCTCTCCAGCGCTCGCATCATCTGAATGATCGAACCAATCCAAACATTGCTAAACCGCTGCGAAACACATGGCAAAATCGGGTTCATCTCATACAGTACCCGCTCCATGCCTTTGCCCAGCTGTTTGCTAGCGGCATACTGCGCCACCTTGCGCAAGGTTGACATCTGGGTGCCAAACTTCACGCCTTGATTTTCCGCGATGTCGGACAGATTCTGTAAAAACTTGCCTTCGAGTAGCTCAACGATGGCAGAAAGGGTTTCCCGATCATCCCTCGAAAAAGCTTCCGCTATCATTGATGGAATGCCGTCAAGGAAGAAGGAATGCCCCTTAAAGTGGATCGGCCCTGTTGGATGCAGGAACATACATACGCGTGACACCATGCGATAGTCATCGGCGCGCATGCCGCCAAAACCACTCCCCGGTGTTACGTTCAACAAGGATTCCAGACGGTCCGTCAGAATTTCGTCGCGGAAAGACATCTGAACCCATGAAGGGAAATCAATGGACTTCAGGAAACTCGCGGCTTCCGCAGGGTCACGAGCGAAAGCATGGGCAAGCAACCGCCTGTCAACAACTGCCACCCCTTTGAAATTGGTTGGCCTGTTCATCGACCATGCGCGCATGGTTGTCCGCTTGGGTTTCCCAACGCCTTCGAACCAGTCCAGAACCTCTTCCGCGCCCCAACGCTCGTCTATTTCGTCGGCTACCAGGCCGCGCACAAGGCTGCCCAGGGCACCAGGGATTTCACGGCCACCACTCAGCGCCCAATAGGAACCCTGGTTAACCCGCGCCATCAACATGCTGTCGCGGTCACGGCCTGTCCAAACCTGTTCACCAAAATAAAGCGCCTGCAACGCCGCACCCATCTGATAATAGTCAACTGATGCGTCGCCAACACCGCGCGCTGCACCGTCCGCCAGCGCCATATCAAGCGCCTCCATGGCAAAAGGCTGCATATAACCGGGCGGCATGCTGTAGCACTCCCCAATCACCACATCGTCACTGTTGGGAGTGCTGAAGTATATGTTGGTCGGCATGATCGAACGGTGCGTAAACCCGCGCTTATGCAATGATGTAATCGCTTTAAGAAGCGACAGCGCCACATTCTGACGTAGCCGGTTAGCATTAACCCTTGGGTTCAATTGCCCATCCGGGCCCATTAAGGCACCGCCAGTTGGCCGGCCAAAAATGGTAACCAGACGTTGCACCTTCCGGCCATCAATCGTCAGGTTCGCAAGCCCCCTGTCGAGCGGGCAAATCAAGTTGCCGATTGGTTTACCGCGCAGGGACTTAAACAGCTCGTTTCTAAGAGGAACTGATGGATGATGCACCAATGCATAGATATCGCCACCAGACTTGTCTTTGTCCTTGGCGACAAAGGCATCTCCACCCCGCGAGCTAAACTCAGGCAGCGGCGAAGAGGTGATCACGTCATAGCGTTCACCAAAAGCACTCTGGCTATCAGGTACTGGCGCGTTTTCGCCACTCACCACTCTACCCCTCAATTCATCCCGGACGCTGTTGATTCTTCAACAAAAATCCACATCAAGTCAACAATTGCCAAACAGATATCATGCAAAAAAATGCAACAATGCTGCCATTTGGCCAATAATTCAGCCTCATGCTACATGCGAATGGTTAACGTAAAGAAAACGGGGTTTTATATGGTTAACGCGGCCTTAATCAAGAAATGGGTCACGAACCAGAATGGTGTCATCCCGCTCAGGACTGGTTGACAACATGGCAACCGGCACACCGATCAGTTCCTCGATCCGGCGGATATATTTAACCGCCGTCGCTGGCAGGTCTGCCCAGCTACGCGCGCCAAAGGTAGTTTCTGACCACCCCTCCAGGGTTTCATAAACCGGTTCTACTGCTGCCTGATCTTCCATGCCGTATGGCAGATAGTCAACCACTTCGCCATTGTGTTTGTAACCAACACAAACCTTGATTTCCTCAAGCCCATCAAGAACATCCAGCTTGGTAAGCGCAATGCCGTCAACACCGCCAATTGTCAGGCTTTGACGCACCAACACGGCATCAAACCACCCGCAACGACGGGACCGACCTGTGACAGTACCGAACTCATGGCCTTTTTCACCAAGATACTGGCCAACTTCATTGTCCTGCTCGCTTGGGAACGGACCAGACCCAACGCGGGTTGTGTAGGCTTTGGTGATACCAAGCACATAGTCAAGTGCGCGGGGCCCCATGCCGGAACCACCAGCAGCCTGACCTGCAATGGTATTGGATGACGTAACAAACGGGTATGTACCATGGTCCACATCAAGAAGCGTTCCTTGGGCACCTTCAAACAATACCCGCTTACCCTCAAGCTTTGCATCATCAAGTGTGCGCCAAACATTGCTCATGTACGGCAGTATCTTGTCCGCCATTTCCATCAGCTCGTCAGCGATCGCAGCGCCGTCAATCTCTTCGTGGCCAAGACCTTTACGAAGAGCATTATGGTGCGTCAGCGCCACTGCAAGGCGTGCTTCCACAATATCACGGGACTGCAAGTCACAAACACGAAGCGCGCGGCGACCAACCTTGTCTTCATAAGCCGGACCAATGCCGCGACGGGTTGTGCCAATTTTCACCCCTTTGGACGCATCTTCACGAAGCGCATCCAGTTCACGGTGATATGGCATGATCAGCGTTGCATTGGCTGCAATCTGCAAGCTGGTTGGATTGATGTCCACACCTTGGCCGCGCAGGGCATCCATTTCTTTCAGAAGGGCCCAAGGGTCAATTACAACGCCGTTACCGATCACGCTGGTTTTGCCACCGCGCACAATGCCGGACGGCAACAGAGACAGCTTATATACTTTGCCATCAATGACGAGTGTGTGGCCCGCGTTGTGACCACCCTGAAAGCGCACAACAACATCTGCCCGCTCCGAGAGCCAGTCAACAATTTTGCCCTTGCCCTCATCACCCCATTGAGAGCCCACAACAACAACGTTGCCCATCACAAATCCCTTTCTGGAAACTCGCCAGTAATATTTGACTTTAGAACTGGTTATACCGCGCTGATTTGACCGTCCTTCAGGACGTGACTACAGCCAAGTCGACGCGCTTCTTTGACGGTATCTGCCTCGTCTGTCAAGCCTTGAATGGTGCGCCAACCGGCTTCCCGCTGCGCAACCGCATCCTTGTCGCTTGTTCCGTAAGGCAAAAACAGTTTTTCCGGGTTTTCGGGTGTCGGCAATGCCGCTACCAGACTGTCCATATAGACAGAAAAACCAGCCGCTTCTTCGGTGTGCCCGTCAGGGTGAACCACCAGATAACGACCGCCACGGCCCAGTTCGCTTTGGTTACCCTTTGCAAACAGGGCAAAGCCAATACCGCTTTTATATTCAAACCCATGGCTTTCGCAGGCATCCACCGTCACCTGCAAGGAAGGCAGCTTACTTTCGATCATGTCAACCAACCGACCAAGGCGCGCAATCAACTGACCTGCTGCGCCCTTCAACTGCATGCCTTTTAGAATGGCCATCGCTTGCTCAGCGGGCCCGGCTGCGGATAAGAGAGCTTCAAATTCACTGCGCGCGGCATCGGCCAGAACGGCAAGCCCACCCTTATCCTTCGAATTCAGGGCATCAAAAACCACACGACGAATATCGTCGGGCAGGCCATGAGTATCTGCCATCATTGGCAACAGCGGCGCGAGCGTCAGATCAATCGACATTTCCTCGATGCCCACACCTGCCAGTGCTTCAACAGATGTTTTCACCACTTCAAACTCGGCTTCCAGACTGTTGGAGCCAATCAGCTCTATACCTGCTTGCACAAATTGGCGGGCTGGCCGAACCTGACTGCCCTTTGTGCGCAACACATTGCCAGTATAGCTGAGACGTAGCGGCCTTGGGCTGTCTGACAGGCGCGTCGCCGCAAGGCGGGAGATTTGAACCGTCATGTCGGCGCGCACAGCCATCATGCTTTGCGTATCCGGGTCCATCACCCTGAACATGCTATTGGCGCGGGTTGCCCCCGCACCAACCAGCAAGCTGCCTTCATACTCCACCACTGGCGGGGCCACACGGTCATAGCCGTAGGACAGGAAACAATCCATCAACCCGCGAACGAGTGATGCTTCGTGCTCGGCCTGCGGGGCAAGCTGATCACGAAACCCTTCGGGCAACAAGGCTTGACGGGCATAATCGCTGCCCGCCTTTATGGATTGAGGACCAGTCATTGGGCCCGCTCCTATGGTCAGTTAAAACGACAGTTTTTTCGCTTGTCGTACATGCGCGAGAGCGCTCAGTTGGTCAAGCACAATATCCTTCACAGGCTCGTCAACCGCAACCAAGGCAACAGCTTCTTCGCCCAGAACCTTCCGGCCCAGTGCAAAGGTTGCCACGTTCACGCCGTTATGCCCCAGAAGCGACCCAAGCGCCCCAATGAAGCCAGGCTTATCATCGTTGACCACATAGAGCATATCTGCCGCCAGTTCGGCCTCCAACATCACGTCGTTGACTTCCACAATCCGTGGCTTTTGGTTGGCAAACAGCGTCCCTGAGACTGAGCGAGAGCCGCGCTCGGTATCAACAGTCAGCTTGATTTGGGTATGGTAGTCACCCCCCCGGTCATGCTTAACTTCTGTGATCTGGATGTTACGCTTTTTGGCGACCACAGGCGCATTCACCATATTGATGCTGCTCATCAGGGGCGAAAGCAGCCCTTCAAGCACAACTGCGGTAAGCGGACTGGTGTTTAACCCCGCCACATGGCCTTCATATTCAATCACAACACGGCTGAGGCCGGTCTCCGTAATCTGGCCCGCGAAGCCGCCGATTTGTTTGGCCAGTTCCATGTAAGGCTTAAGCTTCGGTGCTTCTTCCGCACTTAGGGACGGCATGTTAAGCGCGTTGGAAACGCCGCCGGTCAGCAGATATTCAGACATTTGCTCAGCAACCTGCAAGGCCACGTTCACCTGTGCTTCGCTGGTGGATGCACCAAGGTGCGGTGTGCAAATAACGTTGGGGTGGTTGAAAAGCGCGTTCTCTTTCGCCGGCTCCACTTCAAACACGTCAAGCGCTGCGCCTGCAACCTTACCGCTGTCCAGCGCGTCCTTCAGCGCAGCTTCATCAATCAGGCCGCCACGGGCACAGTTCACGATGCGGGTGCCATCTTTCATCTGGGCAAAGGCATCCTTACCCACGATACCACGGGTTTGATCGGTCAGCGGTGTATGTAGGGAAATCACATCAGCGCGCGCGAACAGGTCATCCAGTTCCACTTTCTGGATACCCAGGTCCGCCGCGCGTTCCACCGCAAGAAAGGGATCAAAGGCGATGACTTTCATGCGCAGGCCAAGGGCACGTTCTGCAACGATAGACCCAATGTTGCCGCAACCGATCAAGCCTAGGGTTTTGCCAGTAAGCTCCACCCCCATGAATTTGGATTTTTCCCACTTGCCAGCATGGGTGCTCTCATTAGCTTGCGGGATTTGACGCGCCAGCGCCATCATAAGGGCAATTGCATGCTCCGCTGTTGTGATAGAATTACCAAACGGCGTATTCATCACAACCACACCCGCATCTGTTGCGGCAGGCACGTCGATGTTATCCACACCGATACCGGCACGGCCAACAACTTTCAGGTTGGTTGCAGCCTTCAAAACATTCGGGGTAACTTTTGTAGAAGAACGAATAGCGAGACCATCATACTCACCGATGATCTCGATCAACTCCTCTTTGGTTAGGCCGGGTTTATAGTCAACTTCCACACCCTGCTCTTTGAATGTTTGCTCGGCGAGCGGGCTCATTTTATCTGAGATCAAAACTTTTGGCATTTTTCTGCCTTTCAATTCCATTTTTGGCGGTTTCGCCACTATTTTTGGGGGAAAGACCGACATTTTCGGCCTAAATTTTCACATTTTTGAGACGCGTTTTACGCGTACGATGCTTTTACTTCGTCATAGGCCCAATCAAGCCATGCGGTCAGCTTTTGTAGATCTTCAGCATCAACTGTGGCACCAGCCCATATCCGCAGACCCGGAGGCGCGTCACGGTAGGCACCAATATCAAAGGCAACACCTTCCGCATCCAGCAAGCTTGCAAGCTTCTTCGGCACCGCTGCCTTAGCGCCCGTATCAAGCGACGCCAGCCACGGGTCAACCACCTTCAAACACACGGAAGTATTTGAAATCGTTGCCGGATCACTGGCGAGGAATGCAGCCCAATCGGACGCATTCACCCAGTCTGCCAGCACTTTCAGGTTTGCTTCAGACTTGGCAATCAACCCGCTAAGGCCACCGATACTGTCCGCCCATTCAAGGGCATCGATATAATCTTCAACACACAGCATGGAAGGGGTGTTAATCGTCGCGCCTTCAAAGACACCTTCAATCAATTTCCCGCCTTTGGTCAGGCGGAAGATTTTTGGTAACGGCCAGGAAGGTGTATAGTTTTCAAGGCGTTCCACCGCGCGCGGGCTCAGGATCAACACACCATGCGCAGCTTCCCCGCCCAGCACTTTCTGCCAACTGTAGGTAACCACATCCAGCTTCTCAAACGGCAGTGGCATTGCAAAGGCGGCAGATGTTGCATCACAAATCGTGAGACCTTCACGGTCATCCTTGATCCAGTCCGCGTTTGGCACTTTCACGCCGGAGGTTGTGCCATTCCACGTGAAGACAACGTCGCGGTCAGTGTCAACTTGGCCAAGGTCGGGCAAATCACCGTATTCAGCTGTATAAATATTTACATCATCAAGCTTAAGCTGCTTTGCAACATCGGTTACCCAACCAGCGCCAAAGCTTTCCCACGCAAGCATATCCACACCGCGCGCACCCAGCATGGACCAAAGCGCCATCTCAACAGCGCCCGTGTCGGACGCAGGCACAATGCCAATGCGATAATCGTCAGGCACGCCGAGAATCTCGCGTGTTTTTTCAATTGCGTATTTAAGCTTGGTTTTACCGGGCTTTGACCGGTGAGAACGCCCGAGAAGAGCGTCATTGAGTGCGTCCGTTTTCCAACCCGGACGCTTCGCGCACGGCCCAGAGCTAAACTCCGGACGCGTAGGCGCCGTAAGTGGCTTTGTCATGTCTCTATCCTTCCAGATAGTTGCGCTTCGTTGGGGAAGCGTGTCCCAAGGTTTGCGCCGACCTCTCAGACGGCTGCTTCCCAGTCGGGGGAAGTACCGAGGACGGAAGATAGAGAAAGACTGATCTAAGTCAACGAAATTAAAGTGATGGGACGCAGAAGTTTTTATGACACCTTGGCCGACCGGCGTAAAAGGCTGCCCCCGACGACCACGGCAAGGATACCACCCAATATAAGAAACGCAGATACAATCAGTCGTTCTGTGAGCACTTCAGACGCGAAAACCACGCCGCCCAGTGCCGCAATAACCGGCACCAAAAGCTGGAGAACCCCTGCCTGCAAACCGGTTAACCCGCGAAGGGCACCGTACCAAAGCGCATAGCCAACACCCGATGCCAACGCACCGGAAAGAACGGCATAGAAAATACCTTCTGTGCTATATTCCCCGATCAATACTGCAAGAATCAGTAATGGCACCAACAGAGGCCCGGTCCGTACAAAGTTGGCGTAGGTGTCTTTAAGCGGCGCTTTGGAGCCTCGCCCGGAAAGCGTATAAACCGCCCACGAGATGCCGGCGATCAACATGACAGCAAACCCATAAGGGGAAGGCGCACTGGCACCCGGCAACATCAAGTAGGCAAAGCCACCAACAGCAACAAAAAGCCCGGCCCATTCAACCCAATACAGTCGCTGCCCGCCAAGCAGCGTGGCAACCAGCATGGTAAGCTGCACGGTGCCAAACAGGATGAGTGCGCCCGTACCGGTATCAAGCGAAAGATATGCAAAGGAAAACGCGACTGCGTAGCCAAACAGGCTGATGGCACCGCGCCAACTGCCGGCACCCCGTACCCTGCTGCCCTGCCCTGAACCCAAAACAAGCAACCAAAGAACAACGATGCCTGCAATCATACGAACCAATGTGAAGCTAGCCGCGTCAATGGCACCCGCATCCAGCGCCAACCGGCAAAGAACCGAATTGGCTGCAAAAGAAATGAGCGCCAGAGCAGTCAAAACCACAATTTTAATAGGCGAGGCTTCCATAGCATCTTTTCCGGCATAGTTTCGTCGCGTCACCCTAGACGAAGTTTATCTGGTTGTGAAAGCGCACATTCTGGTGAACACTCATTTGTATGAACGAAGGGAACCTCCGCACTACCCCGTATCAGCTAGAAGTATTTTTTAGGACATTTCAATAATGAAGCATCTTCCCATCACCTTCATCCTCGCGGTGTCGCTCACTGCATGTGCTGGCCGCGGCGAGCGCGGACGAGAACGACCCGAACCATCCCCTGAACGCAAGGCAGAAATGGTTGAACGTTTCACAGCCCGCTGGGACCACGATAGGGACGGTACCGTTTCCTGTGCGGATGTTGCGTTCCAGCGCACAAGGCTTTTCGCACAACTGGACACCGACACCGACGAGCAACTGTCGTCAGGCGAGTATCGTTATGCAAAATTTGAAGACAAAGGCTTCTTGTTTCACCTGTTCGCAGACGTTGACACCGACCTTTCAGACAGCGTTAGCCTGAGCGAATTTCAAGCCGTTACGAACAGCCGTTTCGCAAGCGCGGATAAGGATGGCGACTGTATTATTTCGCCAGAAGAAGCCGTGAATGCCATGCGCGTTGAGGTCCGTGACCGACGAAGCGGCGAAGACGGAGCAAGAGGCGAAAGAGATGGCCGCAGTCGTGGACGTGGCGGCCAGCGACCGCCTAACCTCACCGACGGTATATAATATAGATAGAGCTCAGAGCAGCGTTAATTTGCAGCAGCGGCGGCAACCTGACGGTTGCGTTCCTTGAACTGTGTTTCCCAGAACTCGGCGGTCAGGTCATCAATTACTCGGCTTTCCGCATTCATCAATATCACAAGGCCAATACCTAATTCTTTTGAAAAGCTTACAATACTGCGGAAACCCGCAACACCGCCCGCGTGCATGACAATCTCATGGTCCCCAAAATCATAGATGCGCCAACCAAGGCCATAATGCGCATCTTCCAGATAAGGCCGCCATTGCCGTTTATAGAGCTCGCGTTTAGTGCGCACACGCTTTTCGGTCACCAAATCAACCACACCGGGGCTGATAACTTCAGGGTACCAGCCAAGATAACTTTCCACCCATTTCACCATATCGCTGATGCTGGCGTTCACGCCCGCTGCCGGTGAAACATTATAATAATGAGGCTTCACCTTGGTGCGATACCAACCCCGTCTGGTATTCACATGCGGGTGCGCGCGGTCATCTTTTTCAAGATAGCCCTTAAGCCCAATAGACGCTGTTTCCATGCCCAACGGGTCCAGAATGCGTTCAACCATCAAGGTTTCGAACTGATCCTTGGTTGTGGCTTCAACAATAGGTTCGACAAGACTGAAGGCAATATTCTGGTAGCCGTAGCATTTGCCCGGCGAACAAATCGGGTTCAACCGCTTGAAGCGCGGTAGGATTTTGGGCAAATCCCACCCGTCCTCAATCATATTGTCATAGGAGTTCGGCGTCAGGCCAACAGTGTGCGATAGCAAATGGGACAGTTCCACCTGCTCCGCATGGCCTTTTTTCTTCAACTGGAATGCAGGCACAAAGGGCGACACTTTAGTGTCGAGACTAAGCTGGCCTTCTTCCACCAGCATCGCGACAAGGCTTGCTGAAAAGGTTTTGGAAACAGATGCCAGACGGAACACTGTATCTTCAGTAACAGGCAGATTGCGGCCCTTCGCGCGGGTACCAAAGGTACCAATCTTCAGGGGCTCCCCCATCTCCACAATGGCGTAAGCGGCACCCGGAATTTTCTTTGATTGCATACCTGCACGGAAACGCTTGTCATATGCGTCCGTATCCACCGTGGCGCCAACAGGGTGAGCCAACAGGGAAATCATTGCAAAAAATGCGGAGAAAATAGAAGTACGTATCAGGGTCATTCAGCCTGTTCCAAAAATCTTACAATAGTGCGCGCAACCATTTCCGGCTTTTCCGCATGCAACCAATGACCCGTCCCTGTAATGGTTTTTACCGTCGCTCGGGGGAACAATGCAAGAATCTTGTCTTTATGACTGGCTTGCACATAGTCAGACCGGTCACCGCGCAGAAACAATACCGGACCTTTGAAGGGCGTTCCTTCGCTGGCAGACGCAATGTCACCGTAGCGGGAGGTGATCACCGGCAAATTCACACGCCAGCCCCAGTTTCCGCTTTCCAGCTTGCGCCAATTTGTCATCAAAAAGCTCAATACAGCAGGTTCATCTTCATAGGTGGCCAACAGTGCCTGCGCTTCCTGACGAGATTGAGGCGCGTCTGCGGCAACCTTTTGCATACCTTCAAGAATACGGTCGTGGTGCCCACCATATTGCACAGGGGCAATATCACCCACGATCAGGCTTGAAATCCGCTCCGGTGCATCAAGCGCCAACTGCATCGCCACCTTGCCTCCCATGGAATGACCAAAGATAACAGCTTTCGCGATGCCTTCTTTGTCCATAGCAGCAAGTACATCCGCTGCCATAACGCTGTAAGTAATGGTTTCTGCGTGCGGGCTGCGGCCATGATTGCGCAGGTCAAGCATCAATATGCGATAGTTAGCCTCCAGAATACGGGCCAGGCCGCCCAAATTGTCAGCCGAGCCAAACAGACCATGCAGCATAACAAGCCACGGGCCTTCACCCCGTGTTCTGGAAAACAGCTCGACCACTATCTGCCAACCCTTGCGTGACCAAGCGGCCCATGCCCGGCGCCAAATCCGGGTGCGAGCCTGATGGCATCCTGAATGAACTGATGTGCAACAGGAAAAGCGTCCGCGAGAGCCATACCTGACGCAAGCAAGGCCGCAAAAGAACTTGCAAAGCTACAACCCGTACCGTGCGTGTGACGGGTCTGAACCTTTTTTGCGGATAAGAAGAGCGTTTGCTCCCTCGTCATCAAAAAGTCCGTCAGGGTTTCAGCATTTTGGTGCCCGCCCTTCATCAAAACTGCCTTTGCGCCCATATCCAGTATCATCCGACCTGCTGCCTGCATCTCTTCATTGGTTTCGACGCCAAGCCCGGTCAACACTTTCGCTTCCGGCAAGTTGGGGGTCACGAGGGTCGCCATGGGGATAAGCTCGTTTTTGATCAGGTCAACAGCACGGTCATCCAGCAAACGATCACCTGAAGAGGCAACCATCACTGGGTCCACCACTAGCGGTCCGGTAAAATTACTGTCTTTCAGGGTTTGCGAAACCTCTGCAACCACATCAGCGGAGTGCAACATGCCGGTTTTAACAGCATCCGCGCCAACATCTTCCAGAACAGCCTCTATTTGCGCCCTGATAACACGCGGCTCCACACCAATAGCTTCTTTGACACCAACGGTATTTTGAACCGTGAGTGCGGTGATCGCGGTAGCAGCATACTGGCCGTGCATGGTGATAGCTTTGATATCAGCTTGAATACCCGCACCACCAGACGGGTCGGACCCGGCAATCACCAGCACCCGTCCCATTCTGTTTTGCTTGTCGCTCGCGACCTCAGCCATCAGGCCGCCGTCTCCACTTCATGGCAGATGCTGTCCACATGCTGGTTCACGAGTTCTGCGTCATCGCCTTCCGCCATGACACGCACCAGCGGTTCTGTACCGGACTTGCGAATAACCAGGCGACCAACACCGTCAAGCGCCTGTTCAGCATCCTGAATAGCTTTCTTGACCTGCGGTAGCTCCAATGGGTTATCCACATTATAACGCACGCTTTTGAGAGTTTGTGGTACTGGCTCGAACTGGTTACAGGCGACAGAAGCCGCTACGCCTGATTGAACAATCTCTGTCATCACCTGCAAGGCGGACACAAGGCCGTCTCCGGTGGTGGAGAAATCAGAGAGCACAATATGGCCAGACTGTTCGCCGCCCACATTCATGCCGCGCTGGCGCATACGTTCCACAACATAGCGGTCACCCACCTTGGTGCGTTCAAGCGCAAAGCCTTCACCGTTTAACAAACGCTCAAGGCCAAGGTTTGACATAACAGTGGTTACAAGCCCACCACCCTTCAGGATACCGCGCGACGCCCAATTGCGCGTAATCAGCGCCATAATCTGGTCGCCGTCAATAATCTGGCCATTTTCATCACACAGGATGAGACGGTCCGCATCACCATCAAGCGCAATGCCAAGATGCGCACCCTCGGCCTTCACACGCTCACACATGCCCGCAGGATAGGTAGAACCACATTGTTCGTTAATATTGAAACCGTTGGGTTCCACATTCATTGCAATCACGTCTGCACCCAGTTCCCAAAGAACATCTGGAGCCACCTTGTAGGCAGCGCCATTGGCGCAGTCCACAACCACCTTCAATCCTTCGAAAGAAACACCTGACGGCACGGTTGCCTTGGCAAACTCAACATAGCGCCCTCGACCGCTTTCGAGGCGGTAGGCTTTCCCAAGTGCTTCTGCATCAACAAGTACGTCATTGCAGCCGCTATCAAGCAAGCGTTCAATCTCAAGCTCTGTATCATCCGACAGCTTGTAACCATCAGGGCCAAAGAACTTCAGGCCATTATCATAGTGCGGGTTGTGGCTTGCTGAAATCATTACCCCCAGATCAGCCCGAAGGGATTTAACCAGCATAGCAATTGCAGGTGTGGGCATCGGCCCAACCATCACCACATCCATGCCCGCAGCAACAAAACCGGACGCAAGAGCTGGTTCATACATGTAACCGGACCGACGCGTATCCTTACCGATAACAACGCGGTGTACATGATCACCACGTTTGAACACCCTGCCTGCTGCCAGCCCAAGGCGCATGGCGACATCTGGTGTCATATGATTTTGATTGACCCGACCGCGAATACCGTCGGTGCCGAAATACTTGCGACTCATTTAATGAGTTCCCCTCTTCCCCGTACTCAAAACAGTTTAGCCTGCTTATATCAGGCCGTCCATCGCAGAAGCGTCCAAACCTGCCTGAACCATTTTCATGGCTTCAGCCGTTTCTTTAACATCGTGAACACGCAATATGTCTGCACCAAGGCTGGCCCCCATAACCGCTGAAGCAACCGAGCCCGCCACACGCTCATCCGCTTGTTCAACGCCGCTGATAGCACCAATGAACCGCTTTCTGGAAGCCCCTAAAAGCACCGGACAGCCGAGTGTTTGGAACATAAGCAAACCGTTGATGAGGGCGAGGTTATCCTGAACGACGCGCTTTCCAAAACCAATGCCCGGATCAATGATGATGTTTTTGCGGGCAACACCAGCCTGCAGGCACGCCTCAACACGGCCTTTCAGATAGTCATAAACATCGAGCAAAACATGATCATAGATCGGATCATCCTGCATGGTACGCGGGTCACCTTGCGCATGCATCAGAACAACGGGCACATTTGCCCGTGCGGCAAAAGCAAGGCTATCCGGGTCGTGGGTAAGGGCGCTGACATCATTGATGATGTGCGCACCCGCCTCCAGCGCTTTTTCCATCACAAAGGCGTTGCGGGTATCAGTGGAGATTATGGCCCCTTCGCCCGCCAGCGCCTTGATAATCGGCACGACGCGCTCTGCCTCTTCCCCTTCCCACACGGGCGTAGCACCGGGACGGGTCGACTCGCCGCCAATGTCAATAATATCCGCGCCAGCGGCCATCATTTGCCGGGCGTGGGCAACAGCACTCTCTCCGTCAACAAACTTGCCACCATCGGAAAAACTATCTGGCGTAACATTCAAAACACCCATCACGAGCGGCCTCGTGAAAGAGAGCATGGCGTCGTTATGCAAGGAGATGGACTGATGAGCCAAAGCGAGCGCATTCAGTTGTTGATCAACAGATTCAGCCGCATCACTGCCCAGCACGTTTTTGAGTTCAGGCAGTAAGTGACCGCCAACATACCCGCTCACAACTTCCCGCGAAGATGTGCGGGCATAAAGCACAAAACCAGTGAAGAAACGGCCTGAACCACGATAGGGAAAGGCGGCAGCATGTTCCGCCACCGCACCGGAAACGAAACCGACGGGCCGCACATAAAATGACGACCCGTCGGCAATTGATTTCAAAAACTCAAGTGACACCAAGGTTAGCCTTCTGGCTGTGGTTCACCCTGCCCCACACCTGCCGACGGAACGGCACTCGAGCGGCGCGGTGGCGTCTTGTTGGTGTCATCAGGCTTCTCGGGTTTCACCTTAATAGGGTCTCCCTTCAGAAGCGCGTCAATCTCGTCACCCGAGAGAGTTTCATACTCCAGTAATGCCTTCGCAAGCGTGTGCAAATCGTCGATATTGTCATCAAGAATTTGCTTTGCACGGTCATTCGCGCCACCAACAAATGCCTTGATTTCTTCATCAATCAGCTTCGACGTTTCATCAGACATATTCTGCTGCTTGGCAACCGAATGACCAAGGAATACCTCTTCCTCATTCGCCGCATACTGGAGCGGACCAAGCTTGTCAGACATGCCCCACTGGGTCACCATATTGCGGGCCAGATTGGTTGCGTACTGAATGTCGCTCGCCGCGCCCGATGTCACCGCGTCATGGCCAAAGATAATTTCCTCAGCCACACGGCCACCCATGGCAACGGCAAGGTTGTCATGCATTTTCTGACGGCTTTGGGAATATTGGTCCCGCTCCGGCAAACGCATCACCATACCAAGCGCACGACCGCGCGGAATGATGGTTGCCTTATGGATCGGGTCAGATGTTGGGCTATGCAAAGCGACAAGCGCGTGACCGCCTTCGTGGTAAGCAGTCAACTTCTTCTCGTCGTCGGTCATAACCATTGACCTGCGCTCTGTGCCCATCATCACCTTGTCTTTGGCATCCTCGAATTCCTGCATGGAAACGATTTTCTTGCCACGACGGGCGGCAAGCAGCGCTGCTTCATTCACAAGGTTCATCAGGTCCGCGCCGGAGAAACCGGGTGTACCGCGCGCTACAGTGTTGATATCCACGTCTGGTGCGAGCGGAACTTTGCGCACATGAACACCGAGAATCTTCTCGCGGCCATCAATGTCGGGGTTCGGCACAACAACCTGACGGTCAAAACGGCCCGGACGCAATAGCGCAGGGTCCAGCACATCTGGGCGGTTGGTTGCCGCGATGATGATGATACCTTCATTCGCTTCAAACCCGTCCATTTCAACCAGAAGCTGGTTCAGGGTTTGCTCACGCTCGTCGTTACCACCGCCTAGGCCGGCACCACGATGGCGCCCAACCGCATCAATCTCATCGATAAAGATGATGCAAGGCGCGTTTTTCTTGGCTTGCTCGAACATGTCGCGCACACGGCTCGCACCGACACCAACAAACATCTCAACGAAATCCGAACCCGAGATGGTGAAGAAAGGCACGTTCGCCTCACCCGCGATGGAGCGCGCAAGCAAAGTTTTACCGGTACCCGGAGGGCCCACAAGCAGCGCACCCTTGGGAATTTTGCCGCCAAGGCGCTGGAATTTCTGCGGGTCTTTCAGGAAATCAACGATTTCCTCAAGCTCTTCCTTGGCTTCTTCAATACCGGCAACATCATCAAATGTGACACGGCCCTGTTTTTCGGTCAGCAGCTTCGCACGGGATTTGCCAAAGCCCATGGCACCGCCACCGCCGCCTTTGCCCTGCATCTGACGCATGAAGAAAATCCAGATACCAATGATCAGCAAGAACGGCAGCATCGAAAAGAGCGCGTTCAGGAACAGATTGCTCTCTTCCTTGATCAATTTGTACTGGACACCATTGTCCTTGAGGATGTCATAAAGTTCTGGGTGGAAATTCGGCATAACCGTTTGACGGGTTTCACCACTGGTCATGGTAACCGTGATATCCTGCCCACTGATTTCGGCCTGAGAAACCTGACTGTTTTCCACCGCTGTAAGGAAATCAGAGTAGCTGATCTCCGGCTGGCGACCAGCGCCGCCCTGGAACATATTAAAGAGCGCGAACAGCATGAAGATGATGACACCCCATACCAGCGCATTACGCATTAAACCGTTCACTTTACTACCTTTCGCTGCGGCTCTTATTTATGAGCGCGCGCCATTAACCCATTTGAACACGAGTCTTAAGACTTGAGATAAGCTCTATGCCTCACGGTGCAAGGGTTTATTGCACGTCGCGATATATTTTTTTACCGTTTTCTGACGAAGCGAGCCAAAGATGCGTCAAATTCGGCAGGTTATGTTTCGAAGTAGCATACCCCAAATGAGGCACCGCAATCAATGCACCCCGCCTGTAGAATGCAGGTAAAACCGGCCAAACTGAAACCGGGATATCGGTCTGCACACTGTTATCTTCGCGTAAATCTTTAATTAGCCGATCATCCAGTGCGCCTATTCGCAGCTCTTGGTTTTCAGCAGATGTATCTGCCCACACCTGAAAGCGACCATCCCAAACCGTTTGGTTTTCAACAGAAACTTCGTCCTCAGCGACCGCCTTTTCGCGCTGGACTATCACAAGCCCACCCTTTTCTTGCAGCAAGCGCGCCCCGCTTAAAGTCGCCCCGGCAAAATCCGGTTCCTGAAGCGTTTGCCAAAGCCGGTAGAGCTTTTCAAATCTTGGTGAATACTCTGCCCCGCTGGCAAACCGAAGAATATTGGCCAGTCCTCTCAGGGAAATTTCCTCTGGAACGCTTTCCATTGCCACCGTATTGATCTCTGCATAGCCGGCTTCGTGAAAGGCCACCGCACCTTCAAGCCAAACGGCAACATAGTGATCAATAGCCTGCTGCGCACGCGCAAGGTGTGCGGCGGTATTTGTCAAGCGGTCCGCTGTTAACCCCGCGAGCGGCGGCTGCTTTAGCATTGTCCGCGCCTTTATTCGGTCAAAATCGGCGTTTTGATTGCTTGGGTCTTCCACCCAGTTTGCACCAATATCTTGCAGGGTTTTGACTAGTTTTGCCTTTGGCACGTCCAACAAGGGCCGAACAAGGATAACTCCGCTCGTTAGTTTTCGAATTGGTTCCATCCCCGCAAGGCCCGAAAGGCCACTGCCGCGGCAAAGCCGCAGCAAAACAGTCTCGGCCTGATCGTCTTGATGATGCGCAACCAGTAGGTATTGCACGTCGTTCGCTAAACACCAATCGACCATGAGTTTATAGCGAGCCTCGCGTGCTGCCGCCTGAATGTTGGAGGTAGGTTTTTCCTCAGCTCGCCATGTCAAAACTTCAGCTTCGATACCGCGCTGAATCAATTGCTGCTGAACAGCATTGGCCTCTGTTGTGGACTCAGGGCGCAAACCATGATCCACAATCAGCGCCGCGATATCTGCAATCTGATTGGTGAGCAGAGCAAGGCACAAGCTATCTGCCCCGCCAGAGACGGCAACCGCCAGTTTCCCTGATAAAGAAATCTGATGATCGGTGAACCATTGCTTCAATTCGTTTGATTGAAACGGCGTCACTTCATCCTGATTACTCTCAGAGATCAAAACAGATTGCACCGCGCCCGATCAGACACACGGCGAGCGTTTACCTTTAGCCGGTTCGAAGCACCATCTTCGATTCGGCGGAACTCTGCCAGCGCATTACAGGCGTCATCTGCTGCCCCCAGCTTGATCAGAACATCAGACAAGTCCACCAGCGAATCCGCGCGCCTGTTGTGGTTTGGGTGATCCTCAATCAGGCTCAGGAACATTTGAGCGGCCTCTGCATTTCTGCCTTGCTGCATATGAATGCGGCCAAGCCAGAATTTGGCATTTGGGGCCTGCGGGTCATCACCATGAGCATCAAGAAACTGCTCCATCGCGGCGCGACCGCTATCAAGATCGTTACTTCTAACAAAGGCAAACGCATAGCCGTAGCGCTCCGCTGGTGTACCGTCCGGCAGTTCAATGGCTACAACAGTTTCTTCAGCAGTTTCCGCTGGCAACGCGGCAAGCGTTTCACCACCAGCACTATCGGTTGGGTTTGGCTGAGCAGGCTCGGCGTTTTGCGTTGGTGGCAGCGCACCACCGGCGGCAAGTTGTTGTTCCCGCTGAATACTCATCTGGGTACGCAGTTGCTCAATAGAACCAGCAAGGTCATTCTGCCGATACTCAAATTCCTCCAAGCGACCGTTTAACTGTCTTATCTGGCGCTCAAGAGAACCAAGCTTTGCAGAGATGTCTGCAAGCAAACGCCTGTCAGAACTGCTTACCGCCGTACCGCCCTCCGCTGCAACATCCACTTGCTCACCGTTCAGGCGTCGCTGAACAAGACGCAACTGCCGCTCCAACGTTTCAATGCGTTCATTCATTACTGCCGGGCTGCTTTGACCAGCCACTGGCGTTTGAAGTCCGACAATGATCAAGGCAAAAAGGCCAAAAACGGATAGGCTTTTCATGCTCATACTCTCCATAGGTTACAGAGCGACAGATATAATATCAGTTAGGCGTAAAAAAGACGGCCCCGCACCAATATTTCGGATGCGGGGCCGTCCATAATAACGTCGGGTATTTTAGTTAACCGCCATAACCCCGCGACGGTTCTGGCTCCATACAGCCGATCCATTACCAACAACAGCAGGGCGTTCCTTGCCATAACTGATTGTTGAAATACGGTTTGCAGGTATACCAAGAGCCATCAGATAGCTTTTCACCGCATTTGCGCGACGCTCACCAAGGGCGAGGTTGTATTCGCGTGTACCACGCTCATCACAGTGACCTTCAATCGTCACGCGCGCACCACTATGATAGCGAAGCCATTCATACTGACGCTGAAGCGTCTCACGCGCCTCGTCAGTCAATTCTGAACTATCGTATGCAAAGAAGACGCGATCACCAGCAAAGGCATCCAGTGCTGCCTGACTGGCCGAAGCACCGTATTTGTCGCGCTCGGCCTGAGCATCAAGCTCTTGCTGTGTCAGTTGGGGCGTGGTTACCGCATCCGGGCGACCGTCGTTAGTTGATTGTTCTGCACCTGTATCAGCTCCCGCAGTGGTGGTGCGTGGCTCAGGATCTTTGGAACACGCAGCCAGCAAAAGCGCTGCTGCTGAAACCAAAAGAAATTTCTTACCGAGTTGCACGGACGTCATTATCGCTCCTCCAGTGAGATGGGTTTTCCCCGCTAAAATCTTGTTCCCCCGCGAACCACCAACGCCGCAGATCACAAACTCAGGCGACTATAGAACGCGAATTCATGATGATCAAGCGCGCAAAACGGGGCAAATGATTGTTTTCACGCCAATTTTATCAACAATTTTACAAATGTTGGAAAAATAGGGGCTTTCCGTTCAAAAGCGGGGACGAACGGTTGTTTTTCCGTTTGACAGGAAAAACAACCTCGCTCGTGTCTATCCTACAAATCGCCAGGGCAGGTTTTCACCCGCATGATGAGGAACAATCGTACCTGCGGGCGTTTCCAGAACAGTCGGGGCACCGTATTCCTCTCGTACCAGCGTGACTGTGTCTTCGTTCAGCGGCAACCGATAGAAATTGGGGCCGTTTTCCGAAGTGAAGGCTTCGAACTTATCCAGAGCCCCCTCCTGTTCAAAAACGGTTGCATAGCTTTCAAGCGCAAGCGGCGCATTGAACAGGCCCGCACAGCCGCAAGACGATTCTTTCGCACCAACCTCATGCGGTGCCGAATCTGTGCCCAAAAAGAACTTGCTCGAACCAGACGTCGCCGCCTTCCGTAGCGCGAGGCGATGTCCTTCCCGTTTTGCAACAGGCAAGCAGTAATAATGAGGGCGAATGCCGCCCTGGAACATGGCGTTACGGTTAAACTCCAGATGATGAGGGGTAATGGTTGCAGCGATGTTCGTGCCGCTCGCTTCAACAAAATCCGCAGCATCCTTTGTGGTGATATGTTCAAAAACCACCCTTAGCTCAGGGAAGTCCCGCGCAATTTTGGACATGGTGCGTTCAATAAAAACAGCTTCCCGGTCAAAGATATCGATATCCGCATCTGTGACTTCACCATGCACTAGAAGGGGCATGTCCACCTTCTGCATTGCTTCAAGAACGGGATAGATATTCCCGATATCTGTCACGCCGTGGCTGGAATTTGTTGTCGCATTGGCAGGGTAGAGTTTGCAGGCAGCGAAAACACCTTCGGTAAACCCGCCCGTTACTTCCGCAGGGTCGATGTCGTCGGTCAGATAACAGGTCATCAAGGGCGTAAAGTTAAGACTGCTGTCCACCGCCCGCATGATTCGGTCGCGGTATGCGCTCCCGGCGGCAATCGTGGTTACTGGCGGTGCCAGATTGGGCATCACAATCGCCCTGGCAAATTGTCTGGCGGTATAATCTACAACTGCTTCCAGCATGGCACCGTCCCGCAGATGAACATGCCAGTCGTCCGGGCGTCGGATAACAAGCTTGTTGGGATATGCAGGTGTGGCGGCTTGGCTGGTCATCGCTGTCT
This sequence comes from Kordiimonas sp., assembly GCA_965199355.1. GTDB lineage: Bacteria > Pseudomonadota > Alphaproteobacteria > Sphingomonadales > Kordiimonadaceae > Kordiimonas. The sequence continues at coordinate 361,982 of CBDARB010000013.1, read as the reverse complement.
CTCTCGGCTGCTGAAACTGCGCTCTTCTTACCCGCGCGGAAGGCGCAAAACAACTAACTTGGCCGATTACTAACAAATTGGTGCCCTCGGCCCCTTGCATAACAGGAAAAACCCGTTATCTGATCACATGAGTTGCTGTTAGCAGGAGTATAGAATGCCAGAACTTCTCAAGCTCGAAAATCGCGGCGTCATTCGGCTTTCCGGCCCGGATGCAGATAGCCTTTTGCAGGGCTTGATCACCAATGACATTGAGGAACTATCTGACAGCGACGCCATGTATGCGGGCCTGCTGACACCTCAGGGCAAGTTTCTGTTCGATATGATCATTGTGCGCGAGGGCAGCGGCCTGCTTTTGGATGTGGAAGCCGCCACAAAAGCAGACCTGATCAGGCGTTTGATGATGTACCGACTGCGTGCCGAGGTGGACATCACCGATGATGATCGCAATGTTTGGGCGCTGTTTAACAGCGAGGCGGAAACTGGCCTTTCCTATACTGACCCTCGCCACAAGAGCCTACATAAACGCGTTATTTCCCGGGATACACCTGCCCCGGCAGCCGACCTTCTCTCGATTGAGAAATACGAAGAACGACGGATAAGGCACGGCGTACCTGATGGCAGCCGCGATATGATGGTAGAGAAATACTTCTGGCTTGAAACGGACGCAGAACGATTGAACGGCGTTTCTTTCACCAAAGGCTGCTTCGTGGGGCAGGAACTGACCGCCCGCATGAAGCACCGCACATCGCTGAAAAAACGCATCGCTGCCATCAAATCAACCGAAACACCGCTGGTAAGCGGAGCCGAAGTTCTGACCGAAGGCGGCAAAAAAGTTGGCGAAATTCATACCAGCATCGGACAATATGGCATTGCTTTCTTGCGGCTGGAATATATTGACCAGCCTCTGGTATCGGGCGACACACCGATACTCATCAACGATACGCGCCTGACCGGCGAAGACTGATTTTTCTTGGTATTTTTGTGTGTTTCGCGTCATTCTGAACAGGAATGAGGGAGAGGCACCATCAAATGACCAAATCCAAGAAACAGCGAAAGTCTGAAGCGCAATCGGAGGAAGACAACAAAAAGCTACTCTTGCTTGGCGTTACCGTGGCTACTGTGATCGTCGTTCTTTTTGTAATGGCAAGCTAACGACGGATGAAATTTCCCTTGGTTGCCGCCTATCGGGCGCAAGAACAGCGACAAGCTTGTCAATCCCGCGCCCCTCAAGCGAAAAGCCAAAAAGCCCTCGAAACACCCGAACATGGCCACGCCCCGGAACCGGAAGATAACCGTTAGAGAATACCGGCGCGCCACCGCTCCTGACTGAGTCGAAAACCTGAAGCTGTGTTTTTGCCCAGCTTTTGTCGACCTCTGCACCGAATTTCTTACCGGTTAGATTAACCTTCAGCAGGTCATCGCATCCCGACCCACAAAGGCGGTATTGATAGTCCCCGCCGGGCAAGCAATCGATAACCAGCATCCAGGGTAAAACCTTGGGCACATCCATGGGTTCAAACTCCGGCCAAAGGAACGGTGACGCCTTAGCCGTTTTTGCATGCCAAAAGCGGCTAAAATCCGAAACCGGATGACCGTCAGGAATTTTGTCTATGTCAATCGTCGCAAACTCGATCATCGCGCACCTACCCCTGATCAGGAACGGTACGCGTGACCGGTTAACAATTGGTAACGAGCGCCGGGTTTACCCTAAACTTCCCTAAGTGCTGCCTGTGCAGCAGCAAGCCGCGCAATAGGCACCCGGAAGGGCGAACAGCTCACATAGTCAAGCCCGACACGGTGGCAGAACTCCACACTCGCAGGGTCACCGCCATGCTCGCCGCAGATGCCAAGCTTCAAGCCTTCTTTCGTTGCCCTGCCACGTTCAGCACCAAGCTTAACAAGCTCGCCAACACCTTCCTGATCAATAGAAACGAACGGATCCTGGGCAAAAATGTCATCCTTCACATATTGCTCAAGGAAGCGGGCAGCATCATCGCGACTGATGCCAATCGCCGTTTGTGTCAGGTCATTGGTACCAAAAGAGAAGAAATCCGCCGCATTGGCAATAGAACCAGCCTGAAGCGCTGCACGCGGCAGTTCGATCATGGTGCCAACCATATAGTCAACCGTATGGCCGCTTTCCTCAAACACAGCTTTTGCAACCGCATCCACATGGGCACGCAAGGTCGCTAGCTCTTTCTCTGTTGCTACAAGCGGGATCATCACCTCAGGCACTACGGTATCACCAGTTTCTTTCTCAACCGCAATCGCAGCTTCAAAGATCGCCCGAGCCTGCATCTCATATATTTCAGGGTATGTGATACCCAGACGGCAACCACGGTGACCAAGCATAGGGTTAAACTCGTGCAGCTCTGACGCTCGGCGTTTGAGTTTCTCAACATCTGCACCAATCGCTTTCGCCACATCCTCAAATTCTTCTGCTTCACGTGGCAAGAACTCATGCAACGGCGGGTCCAGCAAACGGATGGTTACCGGCAAGCCGCGCATAATTTTGAAGATTTCAACAAAATCGCTACGTTGCATCGGCAACAGTTTTTCGAGCGCTTCCTTGCGGCCTGAAATATCTTCAGCCAAAATCATCTGGCGCACCGCAATGATCCGCTCGCCTTCAAAGAACATATGTTCTGTCCGGCACAGGCCAATGCCCTCGGCACCAAACTCGCGTGCGGTTGCAGTATCATTTGGTGTATCGGCGTTGGTGCGCACACGCATCTTGCGGTGGCTGTCAGCCCATTCCATCAGGGTTGCAAAATCACCCGCCAGTTCAGGTTGAAGGGTCTTCACCTCACCTACCATCACATCGCCGGTTGAACCATCAATGGTGATCAGGTCACCCTTCTTCACCTCGCGGCCCATACAGGTCATCACGCCTGTTTTGCCATCAATACGAAGTTGGCCCGCGCCAGACACACACGGTGTACCCATGCCGCGCGCCACAACAGCAGCGTGGCTGGTCATGCCGCCACGGGCAGTCAGAACACCGCGCGCCGCATGCATGCCGTGAATATCCTCGGGGCTGGTCTCAACCCGGCACAGGATCACATCCTTGCCTTCCTTGGCCCAGGCTTCGGCTTCATCAGCATCAAATACTGCAGCACCTGCTGCTGCACCGGGTGATGCCGGCAGGCCACGGGTCAGGATGTCGCGCGGCGCATCCGGGTCGAGTGTTGGATGAAGAAGCTGATCAAGTGCGCCTGGCTCCACCCGCATTACAGCGGTTTTCTCGTCAATCAAGCCTTCGGCTTGCATATCAACCGCAATCTTGAGGGCGGCTTTGGCCGTACGTTTGCCCGAACGGGTCTGCAGCATCCAGAGCTTGCCGCGCTGCACGGTAAACTCAATGTCCTGCATGTCGCGGTAATGCTTCTCAAGCTTTTCGAACACGTCCGCAAGCTGGCCGTAGACTTCCGGCAGGCTTTCTTCCATTGAAAGTGCCGTTGCACCGGCGGCCTCACGCGCACGTTTGGTCAGGTTCTGCGGTGTGCGGATGCCCGCCACCACATCTTCGCCTTGCGCGTTGATCAGATATTCGCCGTAAATCTCATTTTCGCCGGTGGACGGGTCACGGGTGAAAGCCACGCCAGTCGCAGACGTATCGCCCATGTTACCAAACACCATGGCCTGTACGTTCACGGCTGTGCCCCAGCTTTCCGGAATGTTATTCAGCTTGCGGTAGACTTTCGCGCGCTCAATACGCCAGCTGCCGAACACAGCGCCAATCGCGCCCCAAAGCTGCTCACGCGCATCCTGCGGGAACGGGCGGCCCAGCTCTTCTTCGGTTTTTTCCTTGAAGCGACCAGCGAGCAATTTCCAGTCAACAGCGCCAAGGTCTGTGTCCAGGTCGACACCGATCTCTTCCTTGTGGATTTCGATCAACTCTTCGAAGTGATAATGGTCAACACCGAGCACCACGTCAGAATACATCTGGATAAAGCGGCGATAGCTGTCCCAAGCGAAACGCGGGTTGTCACTGTTTTTCGCGAGGCCCTCGACAGTTTGATCGTTCAGGCCCAGGTTCAGAACCGTGTCCATCATGCCCGGCATGGAAACCCGCGCGCCAGAACGAACGGAAACAAGCAGCGGATTAGTGGGGTCACCAAATTTGGCACCAACACTTTCTTCGATGCCCGCGATTGCGGCATCTACATCCGCTTCAAGTTCAGCCGGATAGCTGCGCTCATTGTCGTAATAATAGGTGCAAACTTCTGTCGTAATCGTCAGGCCCGGTGGTACCGGCAGGCCCAATGAGGCCATTTCCGCAAGGTTTGCCCCCTTGCCGCCCAGAAGGTTTTTCATGTCAGCCCGGCCATCCGCCGCGCCATCACCGAAGGTATACACCCATTTGGTCATCAGGTTTTCAGTCCTTTAACTCGCGCTTTTGCGCTAATTCACTTCGCCCAAAGTGAGATTGAGACCCGCTTTATAATAGTGCCGTCTTGCTACCCTTCAATCTTGCTGAAGTCAGCAACTGTATTGACGGCACTTCTGATCTCGCTCAGGAGCGCAAGCCTGTTCGCCCGCACATCTGGCTCGTCCGCATTTACGATTACTTTTTCGAAGAAGATATCGATTGGTGCACGCAGGGTAGATAAGGCAGCCATCGCCCCTTCAAAGTCTTCATCCGCGAGTGCTTTTTCAGCAGCGGCCTTGGCAGTACCAAGCGCGCCTGCGAGTGCCTCGGCTTCTGGGGCAGCAAGCTTGCTTGCATCCACGGGTTTGTCGTAGCTGGTGTCGTCTTTCTTTTCTTCGATTTTGAGGATGTTCGCGGCACGTTTGTACCCGGCCAGCAGGTTGGCACCATCATCGCTTTCAAGGAAAGCAGACAGGGCAGCAACCCGGTTCAGGATGCGCACCAGGTCATCATCACCTTTGGCGAACACAGCATCAATCAAATCATGCCGCACACCCTTGTCACGCTGCTGCACCTTCAGGCGATCACCAAAAAACTCAAGTAATCCGGTTCCTTCATCGAACAGTTTGTTAAGACTGAGACGAATATTGTTCTCCGTAATCAAACGAATAACACCAAGCGCTGCGCGGCGCAGCGCATAGGGGTCTTTCGATCCGGTTGGCTTCTGGTCAATACCGAAGAAACCAACAAGGGTATCGAGCTTTTCGGCGAGCGCCACTGCAATAGAAACCGGTGCACTTGGGCATGCGTCATTCGGGCCAAGCGGCGCGTAATGATCGCGGACCGCATCCGCCACTGCGTCGCTCTCACCCTGCGCTTGGGCATAATAGCGGCCCATCACGCCCTGCACTTCCGGGAACTCGTAAACCATGCCCGAAACAAGGTCCGCCTTTGAAAGCTCTGCCGCTCGCTCTGCCGCATCCGCATCACAACCGGGAATGAAGTCAGCCAAATAGCGGGACAGTTTCTTCATCCGTTCCACACGCTCGGCAACGGTGCCAAGGTCTTTGTGGAACACAATGTCTTTAAGCGCAGGCAGGTTATCTTCCAGCTTGCCTTTCAGGTCTTGCTCCCAGAAAAACTTGGCGTCTGAAAGCCGCGCAGCAATCACGCGCTCGTTCCCGCCACGGATTGTGCTGCCATCATCATATGGTTCAATGTTGGCGGTGAAGATAAACTTGTTCGCAAGCTTGCCGGTGGCCGGGTCGCGACTAACCAGATACTTCTGATCCTTCTTCATGGTCAGGATCAGCACTTCTTCCGGCACCTCAAGGAAGCTGGCATCAAAACTGCCCAGCATCGGCACCGGCCATTCAACAAGGCCCGCCACCTCTGCGATCAGGCCAGCATCTTCCACGAAATCCAGCCCAGCAGCGGAACACAGCGTTTGCGCGGTGTCGCGGATCAGGGTCTGGCGGCGATTGCTGTCCAGAATAACTTTATGGTCCAGCAGCTTCTGCTGATAGTCAGCGAAACTGGTGACCGAGAATTCCTCCGGTGCCATGAAGCGGTGGCCGAGCGTGCTATCGCCCGCTTTGATACCTTCGACTTCAAATTCAACCGGTTTGCCATCGAAAACACAAAGGATAGAATGTAAGGGGCGAACCCACTTCAGACTGCCGGAACCCCACCGTTGAGACTTTGGCCACGGGAAGTTACGAACTGTATCATCAACAGCTTGCTGAATGATCGTCGCCATCGGCTTGGCATGAGTTTCCAGCAAAGCGTAATAGAAACAGCCCTTCTTTTCTTCCCGGACTTCCAATTGATCACGAGTCATACCTACGCCACGAAGGAAACCTTTAATGGCTTTTTCAGGTGCATCAACTCTAGGACCACGACGTTCCTCGCTCGCAATTACCCCAGAAGGAGTACGAACACCTGAAAAATGGCACACTAACCGGCGAGGAGTCGCATATTGAGCCACTTCTTCAAAGTCCACGCCTTCTGTCGCCAGATGTTTAGCAATGCCCTTACGGAGATTCATTGCTCCATCATCCTGCATACTGGCCGGAATTTCTTCGGAGAAGAGTTCGATCAGAAGGTCTGCCATCTTACGCCTCCCATCCGTCATATTTTTCGCGCCAGCGCTCGGCGTTCTTTTCCATCCAGGCGGCACAACACCCTTTGGCAAGGTCGCGTACACGGCCAATATACGCCTGTCGTTCCGTTACCGAAATGACCCCGCGTGCATCCAGCAGGTTAAAGGTATGCGAGGATTTAATGCATTGCTCGTAGGCTGGCAGCGGCAATTTGGCTTCCAGCAGTTTGGCGCACTCTTCCTGCGCCTTGCGGAAATCGTCAAACAGTTTGTCAGTGTCTGCAATTTCGAAATTGAACGCGGACTGTTCTTTTTCATTTTCCAGGAAAATGTCGCCGTAGCTCATGCCCGCACCGTTATAGTCCAGCTCATAGACGTTATCTACGCCCTGAACGAACATGGCGAGACGTTCCAGACCATAAGTCAGCTCACCGGACACAGGTTTGCAGTCAAAACCGCCCATTTGCTGGAAATAGGTATATTGGCTGACTTCCATACCATCACACCAAACTTCCCAGCCAAGGCCCCATGCGCCAAGCGTTGGGCTTTCCCAGTCATCTTCCACAAAGCGGAAGTCGTGCAAATTTTGATCAAGCCCGATTGCCGCCAGGCTACCCAGATACAATTCCTGCATGTTGTCAGGGCTTGGTTTCAGGATTACCTGAAACTGATAATAATGTTGCAGGCGGTTAGGGTTTTCGCCGTAGCGCCCGTCGGTCGGCCTGCGGCAAGGCTGCACAAACGCTGCATTCCATGGCTCCGGGCCTAATGCCTTCAGGGTGGTGGCGGTATGGAAGGTACCGGCCCCCATTTCAAGGTCATAAGGTTGCAGGATGGCGCACCCTTGTTTGGCCCAGTAATTCTGAAGCCTCAGGATCATTCCCTGAAAGGTTTTTGCTGATGGCAAATCGCCGATGACAGACTCTGAAGTTTGGTTCATGGAAAAGGCTTAACCGACTCTAGAAATTGGTAAATTCGCGGGCAAACTAGCGGTATGGGCACATGCGGTCAAGCAAGCATTAGCGGGGGTTTGAAGGTTTCTTTCACAACCTTTAAGCGGTCAGAACAATTGGTGCCCCTTTGGTGACCACAAAGGTATGCTCAAACTGCGCAGCAAAACCACCCTGTGCAAGGCGAAGGGTCCAGCCATCTGCGTCTTCCGCATACTGGTGGCTTTTGGTTGCCAGGAACGGCTCGATGGTTATTACCTGGCCTTCCTTCAGCTTCGTGCGCTCTGAAGGGTAATAGATGTTTGGCACCGAAGGTTCTTCATGAATCCAGGCACCAACACCATGGCCGTTCAAGCCTTCGATAATATTGAAGCCATGCTTCTTCGCTTCTTTTTCAACCGCTTTGCCAACCACATTGACCTTTTCGCCTGCCCGCGCGGCAAACATAGCCTTGCGCTGTGCAGTTTCAGTAGCTCGCAGCAGGGTCCAAAGCTCGGAAGATACTTCTCCCACCGCAAAGCTGGCGCCCGTATCACCAAAAAAGCCGTCTTTTTCAGCAGAAACATCAATGTTTACCAGTTCGCCTTCTTTAAGCGGTACATCGGACGGGATACCGTGCGCGATCGCGTCACCAACAGAAATACAGGTGTGACCCGGGAAATCATATGCGAGGATCGGCGCAGACCGCGCGCCGCGCTCCGCCAGCATTTCACCGGCCATATTATCCAGCTCGCGCGGCGTTACCCCAGGCGCAACCTTCGCCCCCATAGCCCGCAGAACATCTCGGCAAATCGCACCGATTTCCCTTAACTTCTCTAGCTGCTCGGGGCCATCAACTGTCATTACACCTCACCTTTTTCGCGGATGCGCTCATGGTGCTGGATCACTTCCCGAATGATGAAATTCAGGAACTTTTCGCTAAACTCCGGGTCCAGGTTGGCGCTGTCCGCCAGCTCACGCAAGCGCGCGACCTGCTGTTGCTCACGGCCCGGGTCTGCTGGTGGCAGATCGTGCTCTTTTTTATAAAAGCCAACCGCCTTGGTAATTTTGAACCTCTCTGCCAGCATGAAAACAAGCGCTGCATCAATATTATCGATGCTTTCGCGGTAAGCGCGCAACTGGGTTTTGTGCTCTTCACTCAGGGCCACTTTTGGTGCTCCATTCATCTATTAAAGCCCAAATCTGTTCCAGTATAACCGTTCCTCGACCGCAGCGATTACTCCATGCGGAATATCTGCCATACCACCCGTATGTTCAAAGGTGCTTTCATGGCGCTGCCCCAGCCCGAGCAGTGAGCCAAGGCGAGGTTTCTTCTCGCCCAGCACCTGAAATTTAACCTTCTTGCCAAACCGTTCGCGCATCACCGTCCGCAGATCACCAATGCCATCAATCAGACCAAGTTTAACTGACTCCGTGCCCGTAAAGACTTCACCGGAAAACAGCTTGCCACGTAGCCCCTTCAGGCGTTTACCGCGACGGTCCCGCACCATTTTTTTGAAGTTCTCATGGATTTCAGCCTGCATTTCCTTCAGGCGGGTAACGTCTTCTTCTTTTTCCGCGGAAAAACTATCAAGCATCGCCTTGCTCTCACCAGCGGTATACAGCCGGCGTTCCACACCGATTTTCGCAATGGCTTTTTCAAACCCAAATCCGGCTGCAATAACGCCGATACTACCGATCAGAGACGATTCGTCTGCGTAAATCTCGTCCCCCGCGAGCGCAAGCATATAGCCGCCTGACGCAGCCACATCTTCTGCGAAGGCGATGACCGGCACATCTTTTTCGGACGCAAGCGCGCGAATGCGGTTGGTAATCAGCGTTGATTGCACAGGTGACCCGCCGGGCGAGTTAATCAGAAGCGCAACGGCAGAAACACCGGGCAGGGAAAATGCGGTTTCGATGCGTTCAACATAGGTTGCCAGGTTAATCGATTGCCGGAACCTACCACCCGCAGCGATAACACCGTAAAACGGGATGACCGCAACGCGTGGAGGTGGATCGCCAAAAAATCGGCGGCGCACACCAAATATGAATTTCCCTAACTTGCCAGCCATTCCATATCCTTTAAGCCACTTCCATTCATTGGAAGAAGCCTGTGATTAACGGTTTTCAAGAGTTCACGCAAAACTTTTTCGCGTCAGGGCTACTGTTATGCCAGAGGTAGCGCTTCGCCGTCCCACAGGATACGCCGGGCCTCTGGCGTATAACGCTCCACTTCACCGTGCAACGCAAGACCCGGCAAAAGTGCCGCCGCCCCGTGCACACCTTTGCGGCCCTGAATAATGACACGCTTGGCGGGCGTTCCTATTCGCGGCCACAACGGCAGGATTTTCAGATCACCAACACGGCGGTATAGGTGGGAAATCACCTCATCAATCCGGTCAGCCCGATAAACGATTGAGATAGTGCCCTTAATTTTGGTTCTGTAGATACAGAATTTCATCCAGTCCTTAAGCGTGGCAGCAGAATGCATATGCGCCAACCCTTTGCCTTCGTCCGGTGGGCTAATTGCTTTTCCCTTATCCAGATAGGGCGGGTTTACCATCACATGGTCAAACGTTGCTTCCGGACCCGCCAAATCGGTCACACACTGGTTTTCAACCGTCACAAAATCCTGAAGGTCATTGCAGGTGATATTCTGCCGGGCAAGCGCAAGCATGGAACGCTGGATATCAATACCGTGCACCCGAACACCCGGCACCCGGCGGGCAAGGCAAAGCGCAGCCCCCGCCGAGCCGACACCACCTTCAAGCACGGTTTCACCGGACTTCGCCGGTACCGTTGCTGCCAGCATCACTGTATCCATGGAAACGCGGTAACCGTCTTTCGGCTGCCGCAGCCTCACGGCACCACCCAAAAAATCGTCTATGGTTGTGTCGGACAGGTCACCGGCATCAAAGCCACTCTCCTCAGCCAACTTCGCGTCTATCACCATAAATTTAATCGCGCCTCATTTTTTCAACGCTAATTGTACGCGAAAAGCTGTTGCGGTCAAATGACGCGCAGGGCTGATTTTAGTTTGTTCGCCTTGTAATATCATGTGGTCAGGACTATGGTCCGCAACAAAATTAAGACCGGGCAAACACCCGAGAAGAAGACACAATACAGATGGCAGACAATAGCAAGATAGACAATGTGGTTTCCCTTCACGGCGACAAGGCAAAGGATAGCGCCTCTGCCGTGGACCGGCTGCAAGCGGTAACCGCCGCAGACATGACGGAAGTGAATGAGACCATTCTGGCCCGCATGCAAAGCCCTGTTGCACTTATCCCGGAACTTGCTGGTCACCTTATTTCGTCGGGCGGCAAGCGCTTGCGCCCCATGCTAACGCTCGCGTCAGCAAGGCTGATTGGTTACGAAGGCAAGCGTCATATTGGCCTTGCAACTGCTGTTGAATTTATTCACACAGCCACCCTGCTGCATGATGATGTGGTGGACGAGAGCACGCTCCGCCGGGGCAAGAAAACAGCCAACCTCATTTGGGGCAACCAGCCAACCGTTTTGGTTGGTGATTTTTTATTCAGCCGTGCATTTGAATTGATGGTAGGCAGCGATTCGTTACGTGTTCTGAAAATTCTGTCAAACGCCTCCTCCGTTATTACAGAAGGTGAAGTTCTTCAGCTCACCACGGCCAATGATCTGTCGACGACGGAAGAAAAATACCTCGAGGTTATCACTGCCAAGACCGCTGTCTTGTTTGCAGCAGCATGTGAAGTTGCCGGTGTAGTAGCGGAGCAAGATGAAAGCATCATCGCCGCGCTTGAAGCATATGGCCGAAACCTGGGAATTGCTTTCCAGCTTATTGATGACGCGCTTGATTATTCATCACGTCAGGCAACCATGGGTAAAAATGTTGGCGATGACTTCCGCGAAGGCAAGATAACCTTGCCTGTTATCCTCGCCTATCGCCGTGGAAATGACGAGGAACGGGAGTTCTGGAAACGCACCATGCAGGCGGTTCGCCAGAACGACGACGACCTACAAACCGCTCTTGGTATTTTGAAAGCACACGGCACCTTGTCCGCAACGGTTGAGCGCGCACGCCATTACGGCGAAATGGCCAAAGATGCCCTTGCGATCTTCAAGGATAATGACGCAAAGGGCGCGATGCTGGATGTTGTGGATTTCTGTATCGACCGTGCTTACTAAATCCATACGGTGCCTGATTGCGCTTGTTGGCGTGGTTTTCGCGAACTATCCCGCCAGCGCTGCGTTCGCGGAAACAGACGACGCCAAACCACTCACTATCTTTGCAGCAGCCAGCCTATCGGACGTGATGCCCGCACTTCTTGACGAATGGCAAAGAGCTACCGGTCAGCCAGTACCTCGCATCTCCTTCGCTGCGAGTGCTGTTCTTGCCAGACAGGTTGTTGCAGGGGCTCCAGCCGATGTTTTTGTGTCCGCCAACAAACGATGGATCGATTATGTAGCCCAAGCGCTGTCGATTGACGAAGTTGCGCCAATCGCCCGGAACAATTTGGTGTTCGCCGCTCCCTGTCGAACCGCCAGTAAATACTCCGGCTCCATAGACGCTATGCAAACCCACTTGTTGAGTGGACGTTTTGCTATGGCGGACCCGGGCATAGCACCGGTTGGGGAATATACTCGCGATTTTCTTGAAGGGCGCGCGCTTTGGAGACAGGCAAAGCGGAACGCGGCCTATGCTGGCAATGCGCGACTAGCGCTGCTCTTGATTGAACGGGGCGGACTTCCGGGTTTTGTCTATGCCAGCGATGCCGCAGCTAGCGCCCTCGTCTGTACTGCAATAAACCTATCTTCACATGGTGCGGAACCCGCTACTTATTTTGGCCTAGCGCTATCTGGCCTGCCCGATAAAGGTTTGCTTTCGTGGTTACGATCTGAGGCTGCGCAAGAAATCTGGCAGAGCCACGGATTTGAAACACCTGTTTCAAACTGAGACAGTTTAGCGCTCACCAATCTGACAGGGCACTGTATCAATTTGGAGCACTTTCCACACCCCAACAGTTAACCATTTGAAAATATTGAATATTATTTCTTGGCACGATGCCTGCTATCTAATGGTCAAGTCCGGCACTCCGGCTGCCACCGATTACCGGGCCCCTTTGAGGCATGTTCCAGCTGCCACTGAGTTCATGTTTAGATAGACCGGCGACGCTCCCTTTCCCATTCCACCGAAGCGTCGCCGGTTTTTTATTTTGCAATCCCACCAATAGACGCCATTTTATGCTCCGCAAAAGGAGACGCAGTTTGGCTAAAGGCGGCGCACCAGACTTCAAGCAGGATTTTACTGCCAAATACGGCGAAGCTGAACAGCTTACGCCGCTGATTACCCGTGTTCTCTGCCAAAACCCAAGCCCATACACCTACACCGGAACGGGTACCTATATTGTGGGCAGCGGCGATACTGTCGCCGTTATTGACCCCGGCCCCAACATGCAGGCGCACGGCGAAGCTATTTTAAACGCAATCGGCAAGCGTACATTAACCCACATTTTGGTCACGCACACACATGCAGGCCATTCCCCGCTTGCCGCGTGGCTGCAAAAACAAACTGGGGCCAAAACCTATGCATTTGGCCCCCACGGTGCCGGACGTAAAGGTGGTCTCGACGGTGAAGAAGTTGAAGCAGGCGCAGACAAAAACTTTACACCCGATTGCACGCTCAGCGACGGTGACACTCTAGCTGGCGATTGCTGGACCCTAATGGCCCTGCACACACCGGGGCATACCGCCAATCACCTATGCTTTCACCTGGAAGAAGAGGACATACTTTTTGTAGGGGACCACGTCATGGGCTGGGCCACCACAGTTATTTCCCCGCCCGACGGCGACATGAAACGGTATCTGGAAAGCCTTAGAAAAGTTGTAGCCCTAGCCCCAAAAAAACTTGCCCCAACCCATGGGCCGTGGGTCGAAAAACCAGAGAGATTTGTCAGGGCTGTTATCACCCACCGCCGCATGCGAGAAACACAAATATTGGCGCGCCTAGAAAAAGGGGATCACACAGTCGATACCATGGTCAGCCATATGTATAAGGACGTTGATGCAAGGCTGCATCCCGCGGCTGCGCGGTCTGTTCTTGCGCATCTGATTGCCCTTGTTGATGACAAGAAAGTGGTGTGTGAAGGTTCCCCAACACTCAGTACAATCTATCGTCTGCCTTAGATTTGTTGGTGTAACTCGAATAAATCCTTGATTGCGAAACTGTGCAACAGCCTGTATCTAGGCGCACGTGGAATAAAGGACCGTTTTGCGGAGACTGTTATGAACCTGATGGCTTCAACAATTGATCCAACTCTTGACGTGGTTACGGAGATAAAGCGGCTACGCGAAGAAAAGAATGCTGTCATTTTAGCGCATTACTATCAAGCTGGTGAAATTCAGGATATTGCGGACTTTGTTGGCGACAGTCTGGACCTGTCCCGCAAGGCGGCAGAAACAGACGCAGAAGTGATTGTATTTTGCGGTGTTCGCTTCATGGCGGAAGTTGCTAAAATTCTGAGCCCTGAAAAAACTGTCGTATTGCCTGACCTGGCTGCTGGATGCAGCCTTGAAGACAGTTGTCCGCCGGACGAGTTCAAGAAGTTTGTTGATGCGCACCCTGACCATATGGTTCTGAGCTATATTAATTGTTCCGCTGCGGTAAAAGCGCTGACCGATATCATCGTGACCAGCTCAAACGCGGAACATATTGTTAGCCAAATCCCGGAAGACCAAAAAATCATCTTTGCGCCAGACCGCCATTTAGGAGGGTTCCTGTCGCGCAAACTGAACCGCGACATGCTGTTGTGGCAAGGCACCTGTATTGTGCATGAACTGTTCAGTGAAAAAGAACTGATCAAGCTGAAAGCCAAACACCCGGACGCGCCAGTTGCAGCCCATCCGGAATGCCCTGATAATATCATGCAGCATGCTGATCATGCCGGGTCCACCAGTTCAATCTTGAAGTTTGCTCTGGAAAGCGAAGCAGAAACACTGATTATCGCCACAGAGCCCGGTATTATTCACCAGATGGAAAAGGCAGCGCCTCATAAAACCTTCATTGGTGCGCCGGGCGCAGACGGCAATTGCAGCTGCAACACCTGCCCCTATATGGCCCTGAACACAATGGAGAAACTGTATCTTTGCTTGCGTGACCTTGGTCCGGAAATTGATCTGGACGAAGAAACCCGCATCGCTGCTGAAAAACCGCTCCGTCGCATGCTGGAAATGAGCCCGCAGCCGGGTGCCGCTAAAGATATTTCAGAGATCAAATAGAGCTGGACCCAACTGTGGTTGATTTCCCGCTAAATGCTTTGGAAACCGAAAGCTTCATTGAAAGCGCATTTGCCGAGGACATCGGCTCAGGCGACGTTACCGCCACATCCGTAATTCCTGAAGGTGCCCGACTGACGGCAACCATGAACGCCCGCGAAATCATCGCGCTCGCTGGCCTGCCATTAATGCTGCCGATATTTGAAGCACTTGATGCAAATGTTGACGTCACCTTGTTCGCAGCTGACGGCGAGCAGGTGAATGCTGGGGCAAAAATAGCCACGATTACAGGGACTGCCCGCGCACTTTTGTCAGCAGAGCGAACCGCCCTCAACATCCTCCAACACCTATCCGGCATCGCAACACTGACCCGGCAATATGTTGATGCGATTGATGGCACAAAGGCCAAACTGCTGGATACGCGCAAAACCATACCGGGCCTGAGGAAACTTGCCAAATACGCAGCCGCGTGTGGCGGTGCGGTTAATCACCGTATGGGCCTGTTCGACGCAGTGATGATCAAGGATAATCATATCGCGGTTGCTGGCACCGTAAACGCAGCCGTTACCGCAGCGTTAAACGCCGGGCAGCAACAGATACAAGTGGAATGCGATACGCTGGATCAGGTCAGGGAAGCGCTTGAAGCGGGTGCAACCAGCCTGCTTCTGGATAATATGCCCCCTGCCATACTGCGCCAAGCTGTGGCCATTACTGATGGACGTATCCCGCTTGAAGCATCCGGCGGCGTAACTTTGGACACCATACGGTCAATCGCTGAAACCGGTGTGGATTTTGTATCGGTTGGCAGGCTGACCCAGTCCGCGCCCGCGGTTGACATTGGCCTTGATTACGGCGTTTAACGGCCACCGCAACCGGAAGTGCTATTTTTCAGCTAAGCTTGCGAAGGCAGCACCGAACTTGAAAGCAAGTTCGTTTTGATTGGCTATCTGCTCACCACTATTCACTGTGAACGAGATACAGGCAGTTTGACCGTCGCTGTAGCGCCCAGCCGCAGTGAGGTTAAAAACGCCAAACTCCGAGCCACCTTTGAAGGCAACGCCATTCCACCCGTCCGGTGAGACCGGGCCGGAACTTAGCTGCATCGCTGGTGCATCAATCAGTGACTGCGCCAAATCGCAAAGTTCTTGCGTGGTGAAATACCACTCAATCTCAAGCGTTGGTTCAGCGAGCAGGTCCGCAGCATTTGGCAGTGGCGCAATCGCCATTGTGTTGAGAATATCAGCGCGCACCGCAGCATTGGAGCGTTTGAACGCCTCTCGCTGCTGGCCCGACTGTCCGGCTTTCAATTTAAAAGCCTCACCCGTTTTCAGGAACGGGGTGTTTCGCGGGCTAAGGGCCTCCAGCTCCTTCCGGCCAACCACATCAATCATCATATCTGTGGCTGTATTATCACTTTGCGAAATCATCAGTCCCGCAACCGTTGCCAGTGTCACTGGCGTGCCATCAGGCCAGTTTTGCAAACTACCCGTGGGGAGCGATTTATTCGCCGGATCAAGGGCAACAACATCGCGGCGGTTAAGTGTTTGAGCAGCTACCTTCTGCTCGTACAAGGACAGCACTTGCAGCTTGAAGGCAGACCCGACAGCCATCGGTGTTTGACTGTTGTTTGCCGCTAAAACATCAGACCGTTTGCGAACAAAGAGAGACGACTGCCCCTCCACGGCACCCAGCAAACCTTCGACAGCTTCTTCGGTGCTTAAGTCACCTCTGGCTTCCGGCGGACGGAAAAACAAGCCAACAATTCGCCCATTTCCGTCAAGTGCAATCTGGGTTGGCACAGCAAACTTGGCAAACAGCAATTGCCAGTTATTGCCGCTACCTTCTGCCCTTTCCAAATCGCCAAACTGGCCTTTTATCTGCCCGACGATTGCATTAATTTGCGACACTGGCACCTGACTCGAAAAACTTTCCGCAAACCAGTCCCTATTCGCTGAAGGTTCGCGGAACATGGATTCGAGCAAAAATTTCGCGCGCGCATCTGGATTTTGGCCATAAGCTGCAAAACTGAACATCCAGCTCGCCATCACCAAAGTGATTATGAGTTTGAAATAATTTGGCTGTCTCATGGTTATTTATCCTAACTCTGTCGCAAAAATTCCGTGTCGATGGTGGCCCTGTTATTCAAGGGCGCAAGACTGTAAGGAGACACGCTTACCGCCCTCAAGCTCCTGTTGTCCAACTTCCTTAAAGCCATATCTTTCGTGAAACCTTGCCGATCCCTCATTCATGGGTTTCACATTATACTCACAAGCTAGTTGTTTCAGGCAGTAACGCCGAGCCACCGCAGACAAATCGTCATACAGTTTTGGCCCCAGCGCCATGCCACGCGCTTTTTCCGACACAACGATGCGGTCAACATAAGCAAAGTTATCTGACCGTTTGCTGAACCAGATGTAATTGGGACTGTAATATTTGGCACCCGGAAACATAGCGATCAGAAAGGCTGTAACTTCACCCTCCAGCTCTACCACGCGAAAATAGGCGGCTGCTTCTATCAGGTTATCAAGCGAGGTCGCATCAAGCGGGCTCAGGAAATGCACAAACCGTTCGTTCAGCCCCAATATCTGCGCATAATGCGCCGGTTGCGCGTCAACAATCGGAAGGCCACTCATAAAATCGCTTCCTATCGCCGATAATAGCTAAGATATTCGTCCATCCGCGCTTCCAGACGGCTGATGCGCTTGTCGTCGGATGGATGCGTTGACAGGAACGCCGGCTGGCTGCCGCCGCCTTCCTTAAGCTGCGCCATCTTCTGCCATAGAGAAACAGCATTTCTGGGGTCATAGCCCGCCTTGGCCATATAGATGGTACCAATATGGTCCGCCTCAAGCTCCATCTTGCGACTGTGAGGAAGCGCGACAAAACCCTGTGCAGCGAGAGCGCCTAAACCAACCGCCATCTGCGCAGTTTGCTGGTCTTCCGTTTGACTGCTAACCAGGATACCGAGGCCAACGATTGCCATATTTTGCGCTTGGGCCCGGCTCATCTGCTCAGCACCATGGCGCAGCACAGCATGAGCGACTTCATGGCCCAGCACAGCGGCAAGCTGGTCATCATTCAGGTTATCCAGCATCTTCCGGTAAACAGCGACCTTACCACCCGGCAGAGCCCACGCGTTTAAAACAGGCTCATCTATAACGATAAATTCCCAGTCAAGTTCCGGCTTGTCGGAAATGGCGGCAATGCGCTCGCCGATAAGCTGCACCCGTGTCGCCAAGCGGCCACTGGTGACAACCGGCGCGGTCTTTTTCACTTCATTCAGGGCTTCCAGCCCAAGAGCAGCGTCCTGACTTGGGGGAATGATGATAAACTGCGACCGGCCCGTTACAGTATTTTCTGCAACACAGGCCGTAAGAAGTAATAATGAGAATGCCGCCAAAGCTTGCCTGATCATATCCCGGACCTTCTTATTTGTATCTACGACTACCATAGCTTGAAATTATGCAACAAAAAAGGCGCTCCACAAGGAGCGCCTTTTTTAATTCGTATTGAAGCGAAAGGGATTAGTAATCGCCTTTTGGCTCCAGAATCTGTTTGCCACGGTACATGCCGGTTTTCAGGTCAATATGGTGACGCAGCTTGTACTCACCAGTGTGTGTATCTTCCTGATAGTTGACGGCTTTCAGAGCGTCATGCGAACGACGCATACCACGGCGGGAGCCGGTCACTTTTCTCTTTGGAACTGCCATTTTCTTACCTTCTCACTCGCCGGAGCCGATCAATTCAAGCCACCGGGCGCATCAAAATGGGCCCACCAATCGGTGAGCACCTCAATTCAAGGCGCGCACCATAAGGGCACACCTTTTAAAAAGCAAGCGAAACTCGCAGCATTTTTCATGTGAAAAGCCGTGAGCTTTCTGTGCGCGCACCGATAAGTGATTCTTGCAAGCTTTTCAAGCAATCAATTAGGCTTTATTGACTGTTTATCTATCTGCTTTGTCAGCAGCAAACCTAGTGGGGAGGGATCAATGAAAATCATTCGCTTATTTATCGCCATATTGGCCGGTTCATTTTTCTTAGTGAGCAGTTCCGTCAGCGCACAAGAAAACAACCCAGAGAACGATTATTATTGGCCCGGTGCCAACTATGATCCGGCAATCCCCACCGTTAAAGACGTTCTGGGCTACAGCCTTGGTGAAAAGATCACAACGCACGCGGATATGATGCGTTACTTCAAAGCCCTTGCGGATGCTGCCTCCGACCAAATTCGGACATGGACTTATGGCCAATCCTGGGAAGGGCGCGACCTGATATATATCGCACTATCCAGTAAGGAAAACATCGCCAACCTCAATGAATTTCAGGCAGGTATGCAGGCGCTCAGTGACCCTCGTGTCACTTCTGACGCTGAGGCTGAGCGCTTGATCAATGATTTACCGTCCTCAACGTGGCTTGCCTATAGCGTACATGGCAACGAGATTTCCTCCACCGACGCCGCGATGATGACAGCCTATCATCTGCTTGCCGCTCGCGATGACGACCGAGTGCCAACGATTCTGGAAAACAGCATTGTTTTTATCAACCCACTACAGAACCCGGACGGGCGTGACCGCTTCATCCACCGGTTTCGCACGGCAAAAGGTCTTGAAGCAGACGGAGACCCTGCATCGGCTGAGCATAATGAGCCATGGCCATCAGGGCGCACCAACCACTATCTGTTTGATATGAACCGTGACTGGATCGTTTTAACCCAACCCGGAACGCAGGGGCATGTACGCGCCTTGCAGGAATGGTATCCGCTTGTGTTCGTTGACCTGCATGAGATGGGCGGCAACTCCAGCTACTATTTTGCGCCTGAAGCCATTCCATATAACCCGCACCTTTCCGACGGGCAGCGGGACTCGCTTTTCCTATTTGGCCGCACAAACGCCAAATGGTTCGACAAGTTTGGCTTCGATTATTTCACCCGCGATATATTTGATGCCTTCTACCCCGGCTATGGCGCTAGTTGGCCAGCCTATTACGGCGCTGTCTCCATGACTTATGAGCAAGCATCGTCGCGTGGCCTTGTGTATCGCCGATACGACGGTACGGAACTGCCTTACGCGCAAACCGTTCGCCAGCATTTCATTACGTCGATGGGAACACTTGAAACTACAGCCGTAAACAGGCAGGCGCTATTGCAAAACTTCTATGACTATCAAAAGACCGCCATCGCTGAAGGGCGTGCTGACCGGGATAACCGCAGCTTTATTTTCCCGGCAATGAGGGACAAAGCAGCAAACAAGAAACTGATGAGCCTTCTTGTGGAGCAAGGCATTGAAGTTCAACAGGCAACGGATACCTTCCGCGCTTGCGGTACCGAATATGATGCAGGTGCCTATTTTGTGGATACGGCACAGCCAAGAAAACGCATGATTCGCACACTTCTTGACCCTCATGTTGAAATGGATGCTGATTTTGTTGCCGAGCAGGAACGCCTGCGCGCCAAAAACGAAAGCCACAACATCTATGACGTGACCGCTTGGTCTCTGCCGATCATGTTTAATGTGGATATGGACATCTGTGGCCGCGCTGTTGACACCGCGTCAACACAGGTTACCCCGGGACGCATTGGTCCGGGCAGCCTGAACACCAACACTGCAAATGTGGCTTATCTGGTGCCATGGGGCGACATGGCGGCAGGCCGTTTTCTTGCTGCTGCCCTGCGTGAAGGACTGGACCTTAAGATCATCGACAAGGGCTTCACCCTTGGTGGCCGCGCCTACCCTGCAGGTACACTCATCATCGACATTGCCCGCAATGACGATGACCTGAGCAGCAAAGTCGAAGACTTGGTGCGCCGGACAGGTGCCGAAGTTGTCGGCATTGACGATAGCTGGGTCGATGCGGGCATGGACCTTGGCAGCCGTGCGGTCAACCGTGTGATTGCACCGAAAATTGCCATGCTATGGGATGAACCAACCAGTCAGTATGCAGCGGGCAACACCCGCTTCATGATCGAGCACCAGATTGGTTACCCGGTAACTGTGGTGCGCACCGCAGACTTCAACCGCCTTCGGCTCGACCGCTATCAGGTACTGATCATGCCGTCCTCGTTTGGCAGCTATAGCCGAGCCCTTGGCAAGAGCGGCGCGGACAAGCTGGACGCTTGGGTACGCAATGGCGGCGTGTTGATCGGCACGGGTACTGCCTTGCGCTATCTGGCTGACGAGGACGTAAACCTGCTGTCTATTCGGCGCGAAAATCAGGTGAAAGAGGATGTTTCCGATTCGAAGCCAGACGGCAACACAGTTGCAGGAACCCTCTTTACCTCTGAAGAACAGATGCGAAACGCTGTTGAGCCTGCAGACGAGCGGCCTGACAGCGTTCCGGGCGCTTTTGCCATCGCTGACATAGACCCGGACCATTGGCTTGCATCTGGCCTTCCGGACAATCTCAATGTGCTCGTGCGCGGCAGCGACATCTACACGCCGACCAAGCTTAACAGCGGCACGAATGTCGCCTGGTTCAAGGGGCCTGACGAGCTGCACGCCAGTGGTCTGTTGTGGGAAGAAAACCGCAAACAACTGGCCTTCAAGCCTTTTGTAGTGGTCGAAGACAGAGGATACGGCATGGTAATTGGCTTTACACAAGACCCAACCGTGCGCGCGTATCTGGACGGCCTGAACCTGATTTTTACCAACGCTATTTTCCACGGCGCTGCGCAAGCACGCCCGGTTCGCTAGAGAGAAAAACATGATGAAGAAACTATTTATGGCAGCAGGGCTTTTCGCCCTTTCAACAACCGCAACCGCCGAAGACTATTGGGTAACCCAGTACCGTGCGGCACCGGGGAACTTACCTGCTCTTTTGGAGCTTATCGCGAACACTAACTGGGATACGTTTGAGGACGGACGCCCCCTTGTAATGCGCCATAGCCAAGGCAATCACTGGGACCTGATGTTGATGGGCAAACATGCTGATTGCAGTTCAACCGAATGCAAGCAAGCAGCTGATACCTTTGAAAAGGCGGCAAATAAACTGGTGGACTTCGAACTGAGTTTTCTCGCTAGTTCTGACACAAGCTGGGAAACGCTCAAGGAAAAAGATGCAAGCACCGGCCTGTATCATATTGAGATGTTTAATGCTGGCGCGGGCAACCATGATGCGCTGATGCGACAGAGAATTATCGAAAACGACTATATCCGCCGGATCGGACAAAGCCCGAACGAGATATTCGAAGTCTCTTTCGGATCTGACTTTGATATCTTCACCATCGGTTTTTACGAGAGCATGCAAGCCTACGCGGAACCCGCAGACGTAACACAGGCCGAGGCGGAAGAGGCAGCGATAGCAGCAGGTTTCAAAAACCGCGCAGATGTTAGCTTTTTACTGCGTGAACTCATCGTCAGCCACCACGATACGCTCGCGGTTAAGGTTCCATGACGCGAGTTCTGTTCTATCTGGATGAACCGGGTGCGGAGGTTTGGAAACCTGCCTTTGAAGAAGCGTTGCCGGGGGTGGACTTCCGATATTACCCGGATTGGGGCACGCCGGATGATGGTCCTGCTTACGCATTTGTCTGGCACCCTGAGCCGGGTTTGATTGCGCGCTTCCCAAACATTGCAGCAATCTTCTCGCTTGGTGCCGGCATTGACCATCTGACAAATGACCCCGACCTACCGAAGCACATTCCTATCATTCGCATGGGTGATGACGGGTTGAAGGCAGGCATGGCAGAGTTCGTGTTGATGACAGTGATGATGCATCATCGTTACATGCCCCGCATGTTTGCTGCCCAGAAAACACGCGAGTGGAAGAAACTATTCCCCCCATTCGCGCCAGAAGTACGTGTTGGCATACTAGGCTATGGCGCTCTTGGAAAAGCGTCTGCCGAGGTGTTGAAGCAGTTGGGCTACCAAATTGCTGCATGGTCTCGTACACCAAAAGATGAGAGCGACGGTGTTGAGCATTTCACAGGTGAAGATGGTCTTGAAGCTTTTCTAAAACGAAGCGACATACTGGTTGGTTTACTGCCTTCGACGCCAGAAACCACCGGACTGTTGAATAAACAGACTATGAGCATGCTGCCAAAACGCGCCGCCATCATTAACGCGGGCAGAGGCACTCTGATTAATATCGATGACTTGCTGGCTTTGCTTGATAGCGGTCATTTATCTGGCGCAACACTGGATGTATTCACGACAGAGCCCTTGCCAGACGAAAGCCCACTTTGGGATCATGACAAAGTGATCGTCACGCCCCATATTGCATCCATTACGCGCCCAAAGGAAGCGTCGGAATATGTGGCGCGCAACATTGCTCGTATTGAAAACGGCGACGAGCCAGAAAACGTCCTGAACTGGGACAGAGGATATTAAATTGGTCCCAATCTCGTGATGTCGTCACTTTTTTACTGACCAGCACTGGTTTTCTGCTATTTGCCCTCCTATATAAACCAAAATGCGTGCACTCCATGGCACCATTGTTTTAAGGACTAGACGGCTGCATGGCTTATTTGGAAGTTGTAACCGGTATTGTTTTGTTAGTAGTTGCCGGAGACTTTTTGGTACGCGGTGCCGTGTCGCTGGCGCATAGAGCCGGCGTTTCCACCCTTGTTATCGGCCTGACCATTGTTGCGTTTGGCACTTCTGCCCCGGAATTAGTTGTTGGTATTGATGCCGTCTGGAAAGGGTCGCCAACGCTGGCCCTAGGTAATGTGGTTGGCTCCAACATTGCTAATTCACTGCTTGTGGTGGGTTTACCCGCGATTATTGCCCCAATGACTTGTGACGCCCCGCGGCTTGGCCGCAATCTCATGATGATGATTGGGGCAACGCTTGTTTTCATCTGGTTCGCTCAATCGGGAGAGATTACCGCAAGTAACGGTCTTATCATGCTTGTTCTGCTGGGCCTGTTTCTGGCGTACTCAGGTATGCGGGCAAAAAAATGCCCGACAGAACTTGATGGCCTTGATGAAATTACCGAAATCGAAGAACATCCAATACCCTACCGGAAATCATGGGCGATGGTGCTTGGTGGCCTTATCGGCCTAGCGCTTGGCGCGGACCTGCTTGTTGTCGGTTCCATCGATCTTGCCCGTGCATTTGGCGTTTCTGAAGCCTTGATCGGCCTGACCCTGATTGCTCTCGGCACAAGCTTGCCTGAACTGGTTACGGCGATGGTTGCTGCTATCCGGGGTCACTGCGATGTGGCGGTTGGCAATGTTGTTGGCTCGAACATTTTTAATGTGCTCGCGATCATGGGTGTTTCCTCACAGTTTGGCACCATCCCGGTGCCCGAAAGCTTCCTGTCAATCGACCTTTGGGTCATGCTTGGGGCCGCGTTGCTGTTGATCCCATTCACCAAACTGCGTTCCGAAGTTGGCAAGTTCTCTGGCATTGTCATGGTCCTTCTTTATGTGGGTTACATGATCCATCTTGCGCACAGTGCCGAAAGTGCGGCAGTAATGGGCATGCCCGTTTAATCGCCTTACTGTAGGAGGCAACTGCATAATGTCTGGCCTTCCCTATTCCGCTGCTCTCGTTACTGGTGCTTCCCAGCGCATTGGTCGCGCAATTGCCCTGTCGCTCGCCGAACAAGGACTAGCCATTGCAATCCATCACCGAAATTCAGCTGAAGAAGCCGAACAGGTTGCGAAGCATATACGGGATGCAGGTGGAAAAGCGGTAACCCTACAAGGCGACCTCGCCAGCGCCAAAACCATTGAAATACTGGTTGAAGAGGCAAGCCAAAAACTTGAGATGCCTGTCGACGTGCTCGTTAACAATGCATCGGTCTTTCAAAAAGACACGCTTCAATCGCTGGATACTGCGTCGTGGGACCTGCATCAGCAGGTTAATCTGCGCGCGCCTATCCTGTTGACCCAATCTATGGCGACACAGCTACCAGAAGGCAAGCGTGGCTGTGTGATCAATCTGATTGATCAGCGGGTGTTGAAACTTAATCCGCAGTATTTTTCTTATACTGCATCTAAAGCCGGTCTGTGGACCACTACACGCACCATGGCACAGAGCCTGGCACCAACGATCCGCGTAAACGCAATTTCGCCCGGGCCAACCCTTGGCAACCAGTTTCAGTCAGAAGAAGATTTTCAGGCAGAGAACACCAATGTCATGCTCGGGTCAGGCCCTTCAGTGGACGAGATTTGCGAAACAGTGAAGTTTCTGCTTGAGACACCGTCCGTAACCGGGCAAATGATGACGCTTGATGGTGGCCAGCATCTGGCTTGGCGCACCCCGGATATCCTTGAGGACTAAGAACATGGCAACCACAGACAATAGTCTAACAGCCAATCTGGTACATTTACCCTATGCCGATGCAACGCAAGGTGTGCGCCATGTGTTTGTCCGCGACTATGAAACGGATGCCGAAATAGGTGTTTGGTCTCATGAAAAGGGTAACACGCAAAAAGTGCGAATCAGCGTTGACCTGTCTGTTCTTGAAGGGCTTGAACATCATGCAGACAATATTTCCAAGGTTGTTTGCTACAATGAGATCGTGCTCGGTATCCAGAAAATCATTGATGCGGGCCATATTCATCTAGTCGAAACTCTGGCAGAGAAAATTGCCGAAATGTCACTCGAGAATCCTCAAGTGATAAAAGCACGGGTCAAGGTTGAAAAACTTGAAGCCGTTAAGAAAGCGGCAAGCGTCGGTGTAGAGATCGAAAGACACCGCTAAATCGAGATTCCGTCGACAATTTAACTGTTTAACAAAAGGTTAACATTTAAAATTGTGTCAATTGCCAGCAGAGTTGTGCACATCGAATCGCGCGCTGCCATAAGCACCTAATCCTGACAAGGTTACAATTTCGATTTATTTATTATGAGAAACTTGACGTTTCAATTTGTATTTATTTTCAATGACTTAGTTTTTTTGCCTAAAAATTAGGCAATCCGTAAAAAACCAAGAGTTACTGCGATGTTGCAGTTTTGTGGCACGAATTGCACACATAGTTATCCACAGGATCAGTGGAAAGTTTTTGTAAGCATGTCCCGGTGTAAACTGCCATATTGATTCTGCTTCAGCATTCCGCCAAAAATAGCCTTATAGATCAAAAAGGTGTCTTTCTTGTCCACATCGAACCTAGCCGATGGCATCAAAAATATTCGGTCATTTTTACGGACCGCGCCAACATCGGCTGGCGTCTATCGTATGCTGGATAAAAATGGTGACGTTCTTTATGTGGGCAAAGCCAAGAACATTGAGAAGCGGGTAACCAGCTATACGCAGGTCAACCGGCTCAACAATCGGCTGCAACGCATGGTGGCGGCGACAAGTACAATGGTTTTTGTAACCACCCGCACCGAGGCAGAAGCCCTGCTTCTTGAAGCGTCCCTCATCAAACGGTTTAAGCCGACTTTCAATGTACTGCTGAAAGACGATAAATCGTTCCCTTACATCCTGCTTCGCACTGATCATGAATGGCCACAGATCACCAAGCATCGTGGTGCCCGTAAACATAAGGGATATTATTATGGCCCCTTTGCCAGCGCTGGCGCTGTAAACAGAACCCTTAACACACTGCAAAAAGTGTTTCAGCTTCGATCTTGCACAGACTCGACGCTTGAAACACGGTCTCGTGTCTGCCTGCTATACCAGATTAAGCGCTGCTCAGGCCCCTGTGTGGGCAAAGTTTCTGACACGGATTATGGCGACATGGTCGGTGAAACGCGTTCATTCCTTGAAGGGAAAAACACAGATATTCAGAAGAAATTCGCTGACGCCATGCAATCGGCCAGCGAAGACATGGAATATGAAACCGCAGCGGTGTTCCGCGACCGGCTAAACGCCCTGACCCAAATCCAAAGCCATCAGACCATGGTAAACGCCATGATAGATGAAGCTGACGTTATCGCAGCCGCCAAGGTTGGCGGTCAGGTTGGCATCCAGCTATTTTTCTTCCGTGCCGGGCAGAACTGGGGTCATCGCTCCTATTTTCCAAAGCACGATAAAGCGGACGACATTTCAGAAGTGCTGGCAGCTTTTGTTGCGCAGTTTTATGACAATAAGCCCGCACCAAAAACAATCCTGCTTTCACATGCCTTAGAGGATCAGGAATTGCTCGCAACCGCCCTGTCAGAGCGAATGGAACGCAAGGTAAGCATCTCAGTGCCGGCTCGCGGCAAGAAATATGACAGCGTTCAAGAGGCGGTGCGCAACGCCAAAGAAGCGGTTGAAAGAAAGCTCGCTGAATCAGCAAGTCAGGCAAAACTACTTGCCGGTGTCGCCGATAAGTTTGACCTGGATAGCCCACCGGAACGCATCGAAATATATGACAACAGTCATATTCAGGGGAAAAACGCTGTTGGCGGCATGGTGGTTGCCGGCCCCGATGGCTTCATGAAGAACAGCTACCGCAAATTTAACATCAAGGATGAAGCCCTCTCCCCCGGCGATGATTTTGGCATGATGCGGGAGGTGATGCGGCGGCGTTTCTCCCGCTTGATGAAAGAAGACGAAGACAGGTCACGTGGCCACTGGCCCGATCTATTGTTGATCGACGGAGGCCAGGGCCAACTGTCCGCGGTTATGGAAACATTGGAAGAAGTTGGTGTTTCAGACCTGGCGGTTGTTGCCATTTCAAAAGGGCCAGACCGCAATGCAGGACGCGAGCAATTTCACATATCAGGTCGTAGTATCTTTACCATGCAGCCTAACGACCCGGTTCTTTATTACCTGCAACGCCTGCGCGACGAAGCACACAGATTTGCCATCGGGTCACACAGAGCCCGCCGCAAAGCCGATGTGAAAAAGTCCCCCTTGGACGGGGTTCCGGGTATTGGCCCCAAGCGCAAAAAAGCGTTGTTGCACCATTTTGGTTCTGCAAAAGCTGTTATTGGGGCTGATGTACGCGATATTGCGAGTGTTGATGGAATCTCGCGCACGATTGCCCAGCAGATATATGACCATTTCCACGAATAGGGGCTATTTGCATAGTTTAATGGTTTACCCGTACTATTATGGGTACCGTCGTCGTTGACCAACAGCCCAAATCAAGCTAGGTCTGCAAAAACTTAGAAAGCTATGCTGTTCATGTGGACAATACCCAACATTCTAACGATGTCCCGGATTCTGGTGATTCCGGTGTTAGTAGCGTCTTTCTATATGGAACAGCCTTTCGGCAGCCACCTCGCCTTCATCATGTTCACCCTTGCAGGTATTACAGACTTTTTTGACGGCTATCTGGCGCGTGCAACTGGCAGCGTTTCCAAAATCGGCCAGTTTCTGGACCCTATTGCAGACAAGTTAATGGTTGGCGCGATCTTGATCATGGTTGTCCATATCGGTTGGGTAAACAGCTATCATGTTGTTGCTGCCGTAATCATTATGTGCCGTGAAATACTGGTTTCTGGGTTGCGGGAATTTCTAGCAGGTATTCAGGTAAGCGTACCGGTGACTATGCTTGCGAAATGGAAGACAACCGCACAGATGGTTGCTCTTGGCGCCCTCGTCTGGACCGATGGCGGTACAGCCCTCGGCTTGCCGGTGCTCGAAATCGGCCTAACGCTGCTATGGATTGCCGCCACCCTAACTCTATATACAGGGTACGATTATCTGCGGGCTGGCCTTAAGCATATGGTGTGACAATGAACATCAAATATTTTTCCTGGATCAGAGAAGGCATTGGCAAAGGCGAAGAAAGTCTGGACAAGCCGGAGACAATCAACACAGTTTCCGACTTGCTAGATCACCTCTGCTCTCTGGATGGTGGCTACGCCGAAGTCCTGAAAGAGCGCGTGTTTGTACGCGCTGCAGTCAATCAGGTCCATGTTGATCATACCCATGAACTGGCTGACGGCGATGAAGTCGCTTTCTTCCCTCCTGTAACCGGTGGCTAAGTATCAATGGCATCCGTTTCTGTGCAGCTTGAAGACTTTGATGTCAGCGAAGAAATAAAACGGCTTCGCAGCGAACGCACCGATGTTGGTGCTATTGTCACCTTTAGCGGTACCGTGCGTGACCTTGACGGTACCCTCACCAGCATGACGCTGGAGCATTACCCCGGCATGACCGAAGCAGAATTGGAACGTATTGCACAGGAAGCAGAGCAACGCTGGCCCTTGCAAGGCGTTCGTATAATTCACCGCCATGGCCCCCTTGAGCCCGGCGATAATATCGTTCTCGTTCTCACCCTTTCCAAGCATCGCCAAGCCGCCTTTGACGCCGCAATGTTTCTGATGGATTTTCTAAAATCGAGAGCACCATTCTGGAAGAAAGAGGAAACCGGCGATGGTGCCGAATGGGTGGACGCCCGTGAAACGGACCAGCAAGCGCTCAACCGCTGGAACGAATAAAACATCTGGTTTTGCCTCATAAAAAAGGCCGGGTTAAACCCGGCCTTCCATAATTCACTTTAAGGGCAACTAATTTTGTTGCCGCCTTAGAAAACTTGGAATCTCAAGCTGTTCCGAAGAAGCCTTTGGTGCCGGACGATCCTCTGCGCTAACACCCCCTATTGGGCGTCCTACGCCTCTCGGCTCACTATCGTTGCTTGCTGCGGGCGGTGAAGCCACCGCATCCTCATCCGCTTCCTGACTGCGCAGACCAGCCGTCATCAACTGAAACAGGCTTTTTTTCTGGGGTGCCGCTTCTTCGGCTTGCTCCTGCACCTCAACCACTGGTTCTTCAGCCACTTCCGGCCTTGGCTCTGGCGGCATCTGGCTTGGAATAGACAGAGATTCTTTAGGCATCATGGGCGCATCAGCAACAAATAAGTCTGAACCCTGTGCGTCAATTGCGCGCTGCTCAAGGTCTGGCTCTTCAGCAACTGTCTCTTCAACAGCCGCTTGAGAGACCTCTGTGTTTTCTTCCGCGAGCGTTGGTATGGAGAGATCTTCCTCCTCAACAGCTTCTGCTTCTGAGGCCATTTCCTGCTGGATGGCAGAAAGAGCATCCGCGACACTCACTTCCGCTTCCTCAGGCTCCGCCACATCAACCGGTGCAGCAACTTCTTCAACGGATTCTTGCTCTATAACAGGCTCGGGGGCTTTTTCCCGGATTGGCTCAGGCACAGGCAGCCCCGCACCACCAGTGCCTTCAATACCTGTTGCAACAACAGATACACGCAGCTTGCCTTCAAGATCTTGATTGAAAGCGGACCCGAAGACAATTAGTGCGTCCTGGTCAACCTGTTCACGCACCATATTCACGGCTTCATCAACTTCGAACAAAGTCATATCCATGCCGCCAGTTACGTTGATGATCACGCCCTTGGCACCACGCAAAGATGCTTCTTCGAGCAATGGATTTGAAATGGCAGCGGCTGCAGCCTCTGACGCCCGGCTTTCACCGTCCGCTTCGCCTGTGCCCATCATAGCTTTACCCATTTCGGACATCACAGTACGTACGTCGGCAAAGTCCAGGTTGATCAAACCCGGCATTACCATCAGGTCGGTAATACCGCGCACACCTGAATGCAGCACCTCGTCCGCCATATTAAACGCGTCCGCAAATGTGGTACGCTCGTTGGCAACCCGGAACAGATTCTGATTTGGAATAATGATCAGTGTATCAACATTTTCAGCCAGCTCCTTGATGCCCGCTTCCGCAATATTCATGCGGCGGCCACCTTCGAACTGGAATGGCTTCGTCACAACGCCAACAGTCAGGATGCCCTTTTCCCGTGCCCGGCGCGCAATAACAGGTGCTGCGCCGGTGCCCGTGCCGCCGCCCATACCTGCTGTCACGAATGCCATATGGCAACCTGCCAGCATCTCATCAATGCGTTCCAGAGCTTCTTCTGCGGCTGCTTCACCGACTTTTGGTTGCGCACCCGCACCAAGCCCCTGCGTGATTTCCACACCCAGTTGGATACGGTTGTCCGCGCTTGAGTTTGACAGTGCCTGCGCATCTGTGTTGGCGACGATAAAATCTACACCCTGCAACTCCGCTGCGATCATATTATTGACGGCATTACAACCAGCGCCACCTACGCCAATAACAGCAATGCGTGGCGACAATTCCGTCAGTTCGGTATTCCCGAAATCGATAGACATTTCCCAGTTCCTCCGTTTGCATTCATAGTACCGCCTGAAATTGCTGCTGACCAGCGCCCTGAGCTATTTTGAGCGGTTTTGCCCGTTAAAAATTGTCCCTAAACCAGCGCGTCATGCGGCTGAGTGTTCCTTGTTTGGTTTCTTCTTGGCCATCATCCACCGGTGACGGCTTCATATCTTTCAATTCTGTATTGGTTTCATAGAGCAACAGGCCCACCAATGCTGAAAAACCCGGCGACTGCGCTGCCTGCGGCAAGCCACCAATTAGCTGTGGTGATCCGATGCGCACGCGCCTGCCCAGCACCTTGCTCGCCAACTCGCGAACACCTTCACAGTTGGCACCGCCACCTGTCAGCACGACCCGCTTGCCAGCTACACCCGAAAAACCAGATGCATCCAGCTGTTTTGCAACGGTTGCGAACAGCAATTCCAATTCGTTCTGCATGATAGAGGTAAGGTTGCTACGTGGTTGGCGGGTAAAACTGTCACGGCCTGCTTCGCCGACTTGCTGAATTTCAATTTCCAACCGTTCATCAGCAGGATCAACCGCAGCAGCGCCGTTAAAGGTCTTGAGACGTTCTGCCTGATCAAAAGGCGTTAGCAATGATCTGGCAATCTCATCGGTAATCTGCGCGCCACCAAGAGGGATGGTTTCCGTATGAACAAGGGAACCCTGCGCATAGACTGAAATACCGGTTGTTCCCGCGCCCATATCAATGCAGGCAGCCCCCATTTTCATCTCGTCTTCAACAAGAGTGGAAAGCCCAGAGGCAAATGGCCCATGCACAATATTGATAACCTTGAGGTGCGCGCGGCTAACACACGCCTGCAGGTTTTGCAGCGGACCCGCATCTGCTGTAACCACCAATAAGGCAACAGTTAACTTCTTGCCGTACATCCCAAGCGGCTTTTTAACGCCAAAGTTCCCGTCAACGGCAAAAGCGGCAGGCAACACATGCAGTAGCATGCTGCCATCATCTTCGATTTGCGCACTCGCATCAGCAAGCGCTCGGTCAATGTCATCTGCACTCACGGCATGACCTGACACATCAACTGTCACTTCAATTACCCTGCTCTTCGGGTCACAACCAGAAAAGGCAAGAATGACATCGCTGATAGTTTGCCCCGCCATTTTTTCGGCCTGATCCACCGCAGCACGAATAGCAGCCTCAGTCGCCTCCATGTCGACGATAACACCGTTGGCAACACCGCCATTACAGGTCCGATTGCCCACACCTAGTACTTTGACCTGATCGTCCGCAGAAATGTGTGCAATCAGGCAAGCGGCCTTGCTTGAGCCAATATCAAGCGCTGCAACAACTCTTTCCTGTCGACCGTTTACTGCCATTTCGTTCCAACTATCCAATACTAAACTTCAGCCACACTACATCTGGCTAAAGTGTCCACTCTTCCCCGGCAAGCTGCCGCCTGCCTGTTGGCGTTACACGCACCACCAACCTGTCATGCAGGCGCAGGTCAATGACACTAACTTCCCGTTCAAGCAACCGGTGTTTTGTATTTAAATTTTCAAAACGTTGCCATGCTCTTGCCATGTCATAATCCGACGCCATTTCAGACGGCAGTTTCACCCGGACGCCATTCCTGAACAGAATATCCCAACGCCTGCCGTTCACTCTGACAGCAGACCGAATGCGCCCGGCCAACACCGGCGTTGCAGCGATCAGATCATCAAGTTGCTGTAGCTTGGTGGCTGGCATGTCTCCCACCACAAGCATCAGCCCGCTATATGCGCCAAGGCCACGATCGGTGATGACAACACCGTCACGGTCAATCAAGCTAACATTGCCGTTCATCTGCGATAACGCGAAGGGTATCCGCTCTTGCACGTCAATAGTCACACTGCCGGGTAGGACACGATTTACAATTGCTTCCTTTACCCATGGCAGTGCTTCAACACGCGCCTGAATCTCTAGCAAATCGATCGCCAACAACGGCATGCCGCGATCAATATCAAGCACCGCCTGTACGTCACGCTCACGCGTCTTCTCCAGACCATTGATCGTGATATCAGACAAAACGAACCCTGCTTCTGATGATGTTTCCATCATCCAAAGGCCCGCATCCTGCCGAACCAGATAAACGGAGGCCATGACACCAAGCGCCACCAGCAAGCTGGAGAGCATATAAAAATGCTGCCGAACAAAGGTCATTGAGCACCTCCGGAAGCTTGTCGGCCAATGCGTTTGATCTCCCAATCAAGTTCAACGCCTGAATGAGCTTTCACCCGTTCACGAACAGTTTCCCCCAACTTCTCAATTTCAGCAGCGGTTGCCCCGCCGTGATTAATGAGGAAATTACAGTGCTTTTCAGAAACCTGAGCATCGCCAATCCTCAAACCTCGGCAACCAGCTTCATCAACCAGTTGCCAAGCATGGGTGCCTTCGGGGTTTTTGAAGGTACTTCCGCCTGTTCGCGTGCCCAGCGGCTGACTATCTGCGCGAGTTGTGCTGATTTCCTTCATCCGCGCCTGAATATCAGCTACATCGCCTTGTTCACCAAGAAACGCGGCTTTCAGAATAATTAAATCGTTCGAGAGCGCTGATTTGCGATATTCAAACGCAAAGTCTTCGGGCTCCAGTTCTTCAACGTGCCCGAACCGGTCAACAGCGTGAGCGTGTTTAAGAACATCTTTGATTTCCCGACCATAAGCGCCTGCGTTCATCCGGACAGCACCGCCAACAGTACCCGGCACACCGACCATAAACTCAAGACCTGCCAGCCCTTTTTCAGCTGCGGCTTTGGCAACATGAACATCCATGGCACCCGCCCCTGCGCTCACGACATTTCCTCGGATGCAAATGTCGCTGAAACCACGGCCCAGCCTGATCACCATGCCTTCAATACCGCCATCACGAACCAACAGGTTGGACCCAACCCCAATCACCGTAAGAGGAACCGAACCGGGAAGACGGCGCAGCACGGCAAGCAAATCATCTTCATCTGCCGGTTCAAACAATATGTCTGCATTGCCACCGGTGCGAAACCAGCTGAGGCGGGCCATCGGGGCGTTTTCCACCAGTCGCCCTTTCACATGTGGCAAATCTGCAATCAATGCTCTTGTGTCTTCGGGGGTCATGAGGTCGCACCTTCCAAAATATCATTAAGCTGGTCTGGCAAGGCATTAGCCCAAGCGGAAATGGTTCCTGCGCCCAGGCAAACCACAACATCACCCGACTCCAGGTAAGGCCTCAGGGTGGCAGGCAACTCTTCCGGGCTATCGAAAGTCTCGACCTGTCTATGGCCATGCGTGCGAAGTCCATCCGCCAAGGCAGCTTGATCAGCCCCTTCAATAGGCTCCTCGCCAGCGGCATAAACAGGGGACACCAGAACAACATCTGCATCATTGAAACAGGTACAAAAGTCATCAAACAGGCTTTGAAGCCGGGAATACCGGTGCGGCTGCACCACCGCGATCACCTTATTATCGAAAGAATCCCTGGCTGCTTTAAGAACAGCCGCAATTTCCACCGGATGGTGACCGTAATCATCAATCACCGTCACACCGGCAACCTCGCCGGTTTTGGTGAAACGCCGTTTAACTCCATTGAAACTGTCGAAAGCGTTTGAAAGCTTGTCTGGTGCAATGCGCATTTGCAGGCCAACTGCAATTGCCGCGAGCGCATTCTGTACATTGTGCGTACCGGGCATCGGCAACCGCACCGCTTCAATGGTCTGTTTCTCGCCGGAAATATGATCCGTCAGTTCAACATCAAACGTGCTGACACCTTGTTTGTTGACAATATTCACCGCCCGCACATCAGCCTGCGCAGACAGGCCATAGGTGACATACTTGCGGTCCGTCACAGATTTGATAAGCCCCTGAACCTCTGGATGGTCAATGCAAAGAATTGCGGCACCATA
The DNA here is from genome assembly GCA_965199355.1 of Kordiimonas sp. GTDB lineage: Bacteria > Pseudomonadota > Alphaproteobacteria > Sphingomonadales > Kordiimonadaceae > Kordiimonas. Next base: position 327,476 of record CBDARB010000013.1, on the reverse strand, counting down.
AAAGGGTACTTTGTCGAGAAACTGACGAAACGCTTCTTTTTCGGCTTCAAACGTGCCGTAGAAATCCAAATGCTCCGGGTCCATGTTGGTGACAACGGCAATGGTTGCCGGCAATTTGACAAAAGTTCCGTCGCTCTCATCAGCCTCCACGACCATCCATTCACTTTCACCGAGCCGTGCGTTGGTGCCGTAGCTGTTAATGATTCCACCATTGATCACCGTCGGATCCACACCGCCGGCTTCCAGAACAGCCGCAACCATCGACGTGGTGGTTGTCTTGCCATGAGTTCCAGCAACCGACACACACCATTTGAGACGCATCAGCTCCGCGAGCATTTCAGCACGCCTGACCACCGGCAATGACCTGCGGCGGGCTTCCTGCACCTCAGGATTATCTGCCTTGATCGCAGAGGACACCACAACCACCTGGCTATCCTCAAGGTTTTCCGCACGCTGGCCAATTTTCACATCAATGCCCTGCGCACTCAGTCGCTTCACATTGGCATTTTCACTAAGGTCAGAGCCCTGCACAGCATAACCAAGGTTATGCATCACCTCGGCGATACCCGACATGCCAATACCACCTATGCCGACAAAATGAACTTTGCCAATGTCAAATGGTACGCTTTTCATTCCAGTTCCTCAGATGGGTCGCCAACATTAATTATTTCCACAGCCAGCCTGCCAGCCGCGTCAAGCCTCGCGAGCATGCGCATCTGATCGGAGGCGTTCCGCAAGTCACCCATGTCGTCGAACAGTTTCAACAACAGGGCAGATAAGTTTTCTGCGGTAAAGTCACCCTCCTTGATCACCCAGCCTGCGCCCATATCATCAATAAGGCCGGCATTCGCTGTCTGGTGATCATCTGCGGCGATGGCCAGCGGCACTAAAACGGCTGGCCTGCCCATGGCGGTCAGTTCTGCAAGAGTGGATGCACCCGCCCGTGATATGACCAACTGAGTCTTCAGTAGCTGACCTGCCACATCATCGAAATAAGGCTGCACAACAGCGCGAATACCTGCCTTGTCATATGCAGCGCTTACGCGGCTGACATCCTCGGGCCTTGCCTGATGCGCCACATCAAGCCGCTCGGCATAATCTTCGCCCAACATGACAAGTGCCTCTGGCACCACATCAGAAAGGATGCGCGCGCCCTGGCTACCACCCAGCACAAACAGTCGAATATCACCGCCGCCCATGGGAACTGCGTAGGCAATGTTGGCAAGGTTCGCGACAAGCGTGCGCACCGGATTGCCGGTCACAACTGTTGGCACCCCTTGCGGCACCCCTGAAGTGGGGCGCACACTTAGCGCCAGCAATCGGCAATTGGGTGCCATCCAACGATTAACACGCCCCAGCACCGCATTTTGCTCATGCAGGATATAGGGAATATTCATGATGCGGGCAGCAAGCACAGCCGGCATGGAAGGATAACCGCCAAAGCCAACAACAACGGTTGGTCGTTTCTTGCTGAAAGCTCCTCTAACCTGGATGGTACTAAGCGCGACACTGACGACTGACTTAATCTTCTGCAACAGCCCACCGCCCATATGGCTTGCGGTATTCAGAATAATTTTATCCATATCCTGAAACACATTGCCGATAGAATTGCCACGCCGGTCCGTAAGCAAAGTGACGTCATACCCGGCGGCAATCAACTTGTCTGCCACGGCTTCCGCAGGCATCATGTGCCCGCCAGTACCGCCACTTGCCAAAATGATGTAGGGCGCATCGCTCATTCAGCCGCCCTCCAGCCAAGAGGGTCAAGCCTGGGTTGTATGAAACGGTTTCGCCGTGTGAGCGCAAGCACCATGCCCATACCGATCGCAAGAGCAAGCATGGAAGATCCACCATAAGATACAAATGGCAATGTCATTCCCTTGGAAGGCAACACCGCCAAATTCACACCAATATTGATTAAGGTTTGTAAACCGAACTGGATGATCAAACCGGCAGCCGCCAAAAGACGAAATGCGTTTTCTTCTTCCACCAGATTGGAAAGCCCCCGCATCACGATGCCTGCAAATAACAGAAGAAGCATTACGCAGGCAACCGCGCCAAACTCTTCCCCAATAACGGCAAATATATAGTCAGCATGTGCATCGGGCAGGCGCAATTTCACGACACCCTCACCTGGCCCTTTGCCCAGTAAGCCACCCGCTTCGAAAGCCTCGATGGCTTTGTCGGTTTGAAATGTGTCGCCGCTCGCCGGATTGATGAAGCGGTCGATACGGCTTGCCACGTGGGGAAGGAATGCATACCCAAGCCCAACACCAAGCAAGCCAACGACGCCCGCAAGCGTTAACCACATCAACGGCAAGCCCGCCAGCGCCATCTGGGACAGCCAAACGGCGCTGATGAGAACGGTTTGGCCAAAGTCAGGCTGCAAAACAAGCAAGCCAACAACAACCGCATACAGACCAGCGGAAATCCGCTTGGCTGGCAGCTCTTCACCCCTAAAGTGGGCGGCAAGAATCCAGGCTGTCGTAATAATGAAGAAAGGCTTCAAAAACTCGCTGGGCTGAAGCGTAAAAATACCTAACGGCAACCAGCGTGTCGCCCCTTTTATCTCCGGCCCTATGAATAATGTCAGCACCACGAGAAATAGCGAAATCGGAAACCCGATAATACCAATGCGGCGCACCGCTGCTGTCGACAGCATTGACATCCCGAGCACAACACCAAGACCAAGCGTCAGAAATACTGTTTGTTTTTTGACAAAATGATAGGAGTCGAGATTAATGCGTTCCGCAACCGCCGGACTGGCTGTCAATGTCAGCCAGATACCAACCATTGTGAGCGCCAGAAGCAACACCAGCATCCAACGGTCAACCGTCCACCACCAGCGAGAAAGAAGCGAGTTGTCATTGCGGGAGAATGCGATCATTGACCATCTCCCAGCGCAGAATAAACTGCGGCACTGAAGGCTTCGCCTCGTTTTTCGAAATTAGCATACTGATCAAAGGCCGTGCATGCTGGAGACAGTAGAACTGTGTCACCCGCCTCAACTTCTTTTAATGCTTCTTCGAGAGCACCCAGCATTGTTTTATGCGTTGTCATAGGCAGTGACTCTGGCAAGGCGTCCGCAATCAAGGTTGCGTGCTCCCCCATTAAATAGGCTTTTCGAACTGATCGGCTTGCGTCAGCGAGAGCCCCGAATTCTTTATCTTTCGCACGACCACCTGCAATCCATCTGACGCGGTCAAATGTCCTGAGCGCCCGGCAAGCTGCATCGACATTGGTCGCTTTTGAATCGTTCACCACGGTGAATTCCGTGCCGAGCGACAGTATTTGCTGACGATGCGCAAGCCCCGGAAAAGTATGGATAGCGTCCAGAATTTCACCTTCATCCAGCCCCAAGGCACGACAGCACGCAAAGGCTACCCCTGCATTTTGCCAGTTATGTTCACCCTGAAGGCTTTTAACATCGGCGAGTGATCCGATATCTGCGCCATCAGCGGCTCGCAAGCTACCGCCTCGAACGCTGTACCCGCCTCTGGGTTCAATTTTGGTCGACACAGCCACCACGCCGGATGCAGCACTGGCAATCGCCTCGCTGTAATCATCATCAACGCCGATAACAGCCACGTCTTTATCTGATTGCAGGTCAAACAGGCGCTTTTTTGCCGCTGCGTAGGCTTCCATTGATCCATGACGGTCCAGATGATCCGGCGTAATGTTTAGCAATGCACCCACGTCACAGCACAGAGAGTGGCATAGATCGAGTTGGAAAGAAGAAAGCTCGAACACATACACGCCGCCCTTGGGCAAAGCATCAAGAGCGAGCACACCCGTACCAATATTGCCCCCAACTGTAACAGGCATTCCTGCCTCTTTCAGGATATGGCCAATAAGCGCTGTGGTTGTCGATTTACCATTCGTGCCGGTGATGCCAACAACCTTATGTGATGGCAGGCTTGACCGCGCAGCTTCAAACACCTCCAGGTCACAGGAGATTCTCACACTGGCGGCCCTCGCCTTTTCCACTAGCGCATGCGGTTTTGGATGCGTTAGAGGCACCCCGGGTGCGAGCACAAGCTCATCAAGGCCAGTGAAGTCCATGTCATAAAGGTTAACTGCACAGGACTGAACCTGTTCGCGCGCCTCGGCATTATCGTCCCAAGCAAAAACTTGGGCACCTGACGCCACCAGCGAATGCACGGCAGCAAGGCCCGAGCGCGCAAGCCCGAAAACACCAACCTTCTTCCCCTGATATGCTGGAGCCGTGATCACGCCTCAATTACCTCAACTTCAGCGTGGCAAGACCAACAAGCGCCAACACAACCGCGATGATCCAGAAACGGATAACGATTGTCGGCTCAGCCCAGCCCTTTTGTTCATAATGATGATGAAGCGGCGCCATTCTGAAGACACGCTTGCCAGTCAGCTTGAAGGAAAGCACCTGTACAATAACCGAGATAGTCTCCAGCCAGAAAAGGCCACCGATAATGCCAAGAACAATTTCGTGTTTGGTGATAACAGCAATTGTGCCAAGCGCACCACCAAGAGCAAGCGAACCTGTGTCGCCCATAAATACCATTGCGGGGGGCGCATTAAACCACAGGAAACCTAGACCCGCGCCAATTATTGCACCGCACAGGACAGCTAGTTCACCAGCCCCCGCCACATAGGCGATACCCAGATAACCGGTATAGACTGTATTGCCGACCAGATAGGCGATCAGGCCAAAGGCTGCGGCGGCAATCATCACCGGCACAATCGCGAGACCATCCAAACCATCGGTAAGGTTCACCGCATTGCCTGCCCATACAATAACAAGGCAAGCAAACGGTAAGTAAAACAGGCCAAGGTTGATTAGCAGATTTTTGAAGAATGGCAGCGCCAGAGTTGGCTCCACGAGCGCGGCGAGCCACCATGAAACCGTCAGGCCAATGGCAAGCTCTATCAGGAACTTAATCTTGCCGGGCACACCGGCAGACGATGCCTTAGTCACCTTCAGGTAATCATCAACAAAACCAATTGCACCAAAGCTCAAGGTCACAAACAAGACGGCCCAAACATAAGGGTTGCGAAGATCCGCCCACAGGAACGTAGACACACACAGCCCAAGCAGGATCATGAAACCGCCCATTGTTGGGGTGCCTGCTTTTGCGACAATATGGCTTTGTGGGCCATCCTCACGGATTGGCTGGCCTTTTTTCTGCTTATCTTTCAGCCAGTTAATGATCGCCGGCCCGGTCAGAAAGCAAACGAGAAGTGCGGTAATAACGGCACCACCTGTACGAAAAGTAAGGTAGTTAAAAAGGTTAAACAGCCCGCCCTGCTCTGCAAGAAGTTGAAACATGCCTTATCCCCCCTGATCACTGCTAGGTGCAGGCACTTGGGTTAGAGCGCGCACGGTTTCGATATCCGAATATTCAATGGTGCCATTGGCAAAAATTTGGCCGGTTTCATGGCCTTTGCCCGCAACGATGACCATATCGCCGGGCCCTGCATTGCCGATCGCGGCTTCAATTGCCGAGGCCCGGTCATCTATTTCATACGCGTCCGGGCAAGCCGCCATGATTTCCGCGCGGATCGCAGCTGGGCGTTCCGACCGCGGGTTATCGTCTGTTACGTAAACAAAGTCCGCGAGTTCCGCAGCAAGGCGCCCCATCTGTGGACGCTTACCTGTGTCACGGTCACCGCCACAGCCGAAAACCACATGCAAATTTGTGGGGTTATGAGCTTTCGTTGCATTCAGTACCGTTTTCAAACCATCCGGTGTGTGAGCATAATCCACATAAATGCCAGCACCGTTAAGCGTACCAACAAGCTCAAGACGCCCGGGCACACCATCAAGCATTTCGATTGCTTGCAGGCAGCTTTTCAAATCCGCACCTCCCTGCGTCGCAAGGGCAGCTGCAGCAAGGGCATTCAATGCCTGAAAATCGCCGACAAGGGGCAGTTGTAACTGCATTGCCTCGCCCGCAGCTTCAAGCGTCAATATCTGCCCAAGAGCTGTCGGCTCAACCCCGACCAAACGAAGCGATGCACCTTCTGCATAGCCGTAAGTCAACCGTTCAAGCGAACGCCCCCAGGCAAGATCATCAAGAATCTTGCCCCACGCTGTATCAATATTGATAACTGCAAGCCCACCCGGCGCGAGCAAATCGCCAAACAGACGTGCTTTGGCGTAAAAGTAGGCTTGCTCGGTTTTGTGATAATCAAGGTGATCACGGGTGAGATTGGTAAAAGCAGCGGCAGAAAGCCTGGTTCCATCAAGCCTGTATTGATCAAGCCCGTGGCTGGAGGCTTCAACAGCGACACGGTCAACACCCGACAGCTTCAATTTCGCCATCACAGCATGCAGTTTCATGGGGTCGGGCGTTGTCAGCCCACCTTCAATCTGAACGGACGGGGAGCGCACACCCAGAGTGCCAACGCTCGCTGCATCATACCCAAGCGCTTGCCATATCTGGCGCGTAAATTCTGCAACCGACGTTTTGCCATTTGTGCCTGTTACTGCAACCTGATGCGCAGGTTGCGCCCCGGCCATACGACAAGCAAGTTCCGCATATTTTCGGCGCGGGTTTTTATCTGTAACAACAGGCACCGACACATCGGAAAAATCAAGGTTCGCCGCCGCATCCATCAGGATTGCAGCAGCCCCTTTATCAACAGCATCCTGAACGAACTCGCTGCCATCAAACCGGGTACCAGGCAGCGCCGCAAACAACATGCCGGGGCCAACCACACGGCTATCATTGGTCACGCCCCGGATAACAACGTCATCCGTGGCACCTTCCCCACCCAGCAATGTCAGCAACTGCGCTTCCATATTGATCTCGTTAGTCCTCTTCAATCATCAAAGCGACATTTTGATAAAGCTGCTCATCTTCGGTTTGCGGCAAAACGCCCAGAATAGGCGCAGTGCGAAGGATCACATTTTTCACCACCGGGGCAGCAACCCATCCACCGGACGCATAGCCAAAGGTTTCCTTTGTGCCTTTGGGCTCATCCAACAGGGCAAATACGGCATATTGGGGGTCATCCATTGGATAAACGCCCATGAAGGAAGAAATGAGGGATTTGCGGTCATACCCACCACCCACAGCTTTTTCAGCTGTGCCGGTTTTGCCGCCGACACGGTAACCGCGCGCATCTGAGCGACCACCAGTACCTTTTGTCACAGCAAGACGCAGAAGCTGGCGCATTTGACGGCTGGTAGCAGGTGAAATCACTCTACGGCCATCAGACCAATTGGCCTCAGACCGCAGTAGCGTGGGGCTATTTATATTGCCCCCGTTCACCATGGCGGAAATACCCGTTGCAAGCTGAACCGGACTTACGGCGATACCATGGCCATAAGAAATGGTCATGGTCGAAACCTTGCGCCATGTGGAAGGATACATTGGCGCACCAACCTCGGTAAGTTCCAGACTAGCCGGAGACAATAGACCAAGAGATTGCAAAAACTCCTGCTGACGATCCCCACCGATATCAAGGGCCATTTGCGCGGTGCCAATATTGGACGAAAAAGCAAAGATCTCTGGCAGGGTCAGATAGCGTTTCTTCGGATGGTCATCATTGATAGTAAACCGGGAAATACGCAGTGGCTTGGTTGCATCATAACCGTCTTCAAAGGTTGCAATACCATCATCAAGGGCGTTGGCAAACGTAAAGGTCTTAAAGGTTGAGCCAAGCTCGTAAACGCCTTTAGTCACACGATTAAATCTTTCAACCTCACCAACACCACGGATATTATTCGGGTCAAAATCGGGCAACGACACCATGGCAATCACTTCGCCAGTGTTCACATCCATAACGAGCCCCGCCGCACCCACAGCCTGATGGGCACGCATCGCAGTTTCAAGTTCATCAGCAAGCGCATACTGGACGCGAATGTCCAGCGACAGAGCAAGCGCTTCATTGGTGCGTGCACTTTCTGCCAACCTATCTTCAAAATAATGCTCAACCCCGGCAATACCATTACCGTCCACATCAACATACCCAAGCGCATGGGCAGCCAACCGACCGTGCGGATACAATCTGTCCTCTTCATCCTGAAATTGCAGCGCCGGTTCACCAATTGCGTTCACAAGCCATTTCTGACGCGGGGTAAGCTTGCGCTTGATCCAGATAAAACTCCGCTTGGAAGACAGCTTCTGTTCAAGGTCAGCCAGAGACAGCCCCGGCAACACTTCTGCGAGCTTTGCTGCCACATCCGCAGGGTTCTTGATGTCCTTTGGCACAGCATACAAAGACGCCGTTTGCAAATTCACTGCAAGCAATTCGCCATTCCGGTCAACGATATCAGCACGGGCAAACTTAACCGGCGGCACAGTAATTTTCCGCTCAGCAACGCGCTCAACAACCGGCGTACTAAGGCCCAGTTCCATGGTACGGATGGCCATCAAACCAAACGCACCAAGAAACATTAAAAAACCAACCATCAGGCGTCCGCGCGCGATGGCCAGTGGCGCTTGACCGCCACTGAGACCATCATGACCAAACTCATAACTCTGCGCACGTGCCATAGTCATAGGGCGCTATCCTTCTTATCGGAATTCTTGGAAACCTCCGGCTCCACTTTCTTCGCCGCGGGCAACAGCACCGTGTCATCACCACTGACCGGCTCTTTTGCGCGACGCATGGGAATTTCAGCCACAGAGCCCAGAACCTGTTTTGGGGAAGGCGGCATCAGCGCCAGAAATTCAATAGATTGCTCTTGCAATGCATGGGGCGAGGTGAGATAGGCCCATTCAGCCTCCAGAATGCGGATGCTTTCTTGATCTTTATGGATTTGGTCAGCGAGCGCAGCCACCTTCTCGGCTTGGTCCTGCACCGCAAGCTTCAACTGCATCAATGCAGCGCCGGAGAACAACACGCAAATCGCGGCAATCGTGGTAAACACTCTACGCATCTTCACTCTCCTCATAAACTGGGGCATCGGTGCGGATCGCAACGCGTAACTTTGCTGAACGAGACCGCGGGTTCACCTGCTCCTCTTTAGCTGTCGGCTTGATCACACCACGCTTTTCAAGCTTGAAAGACGGGGCTTGCGGGTTCTGCATCTGCGCTGGCAGATGGCGAGAGCCGGACGGCTTGTTGCCGGACCGCTCTGTCAGGAACGACTTAACAATTCGGTCCTCTAAGGAGTGGAACGTCACCACAACAAGGCGGCCATCCACCTTCAAGGCGCGCTCGGCAGCCAGAAGACCGCGCCTAAGCTCACCAAGCTCATCATTCACATGAATGCGCAATGCCTGGAATGTACGCGTCGCCGGGTGCACGGACTTACGACCCTTAACAACAGGTGGCCGACCAATCACGGCCTCGATAAGAGCCGCAAGGTCACGTGTTCTTGCGAAAGGTTCTTCATCACGGCGCTTGACGATTGCAGAGGCAATACGTCTGGATTTCTTCTCTTCGCCATAGTTGAAGATAATGTCCGCAAGCTCGGTCTCGCCGTATGAATTCACCACGTCCGCAGCGCTTTCTCCGCTGGAACTCATGCGCATATCAAGCGGGCCATCTTCTTGAAACGAAAACCCGCGCTCGGCTTCATCAAGCTGAAAAGAAGAAACACCAATATCAAGCATCACGCCATCGACGCCTTGAACACCAGCCTGCCCTAACAGAGCATCCATATCGCCAAAGCGGCCTGCCAAAAATTGAAAACGGCCCGTGAAACCAGCACCAAAAGCCTCTGCCCGCTTTGCGGCGTCAGGGTCTTGGTCAATGCCAATTAGCTTGCAATCAGCAGCATCCAGAGCTGCACGCGAATAACCACCGGCACCAAACGTGCCATCCACATAACACTCCCCATCGCCTGGTCGCAGCGCGGTGAGAACTTCATTCAATAGAACGGGGATATGTTGGCCGGTTTTCTCTTTTACATGGGCGGGCATGATCATGACCGCCCTCCGGGTGCATTGCCCCGCCCAAGTGGCGGCAACGCTGTGATCTTATCAGCAGCCAAACGTCGCTGCTCATCGCGGTGCGCAGCAAAGGCCGCCGGTTCCCAAATCTGAAAACGCGGACCAAGACCGACGAAAGTGGCAAACCCATCAAGCCCCATAAAGTCCCGCATGGAGGCAGGAAGAAGAATACGACCCTCTGAATCAAAGGCGAGCTGGCAGGAATCCGCCAAAAGAGTGGTCGCAACGGACAACTGATCCGCATCAAACAGCCCATAATCTTCATAAAGACGGTTGGAAAGCTGTTCCAGGAAGGAAATATCAGCACCTTCAAGACACTGATGTTGAGGGTGACAATAGAGCGCGACACCCTGAAAGTGGCTGGTTGCAACGGCTGTACGGAAAGAAGCCGGTACCGAAACGCGGCCCTTCTTATCAACCTTATTCTCAAATGTGGACAGGAATAACGCCATTGTCCCACCAGCCCCCTGTTTCCTCCCCCTACAGGCGGCTGAGGAATTGCCACGGCTGCAGGTATCCAGGCCGTCGCCTGAACATTTATGGGATATCATGGGAAACTAGTTATGGTCAATGGGATTTCATGGGATTTCTTGCTTTTTGACGTTCTACTGCGACCCCCAAAAAAACCAATATTTCCTATTATTTACATACGGTTGCTCATGTTTGTTTTTGCTTTGTTCCTACATATATTGATATTGCTAAAATGCCAGCTAGAACCCACCAACCTATGAAGGTTGGTTGCTTTTGACGTCAAAGGGACGGCTTTGACCATGTTTTCCCACGGCGTACCATGCGAGAAGGACCAAAAGAAAAGGGGGCGCATATGCGCCCCCTTTTACAGTGCTTAGCCTAACTTATCGCTCACAGTGCCAGCAACTTTCTGCCGTTGTTGCCCCAATCGGGCTTCCAGGAGGAACTGAAGGGCCTGATGGCACCTTGACCGCTGGCGTCCGCGCACGGGCAAAAGCATCATCAATACGCTTCACAATGGCTGGTGCGTAGGCGGACAAGCCACCTCTCACTCGCTCGGCGGATTGTCGTATATTTGAAAGCGCGTCTCTGGCGGATGCCCGGACAGCAACACCAGTGCCTTGTCCATTAAGGCTTTCAATTAGTTTCTCGGTCAATCTCTCAAGCACAATTGCGCGAACCGCAATATCAGGTGCTGCTTCCCGCCGATTAGCCCGCATCACAAAATCCGAAATACGCGAAAGCACACCATCAAGTCCTTCATGGCCGGGCTGCCTGCCCTGCTCCACAAGTCGCTGCAAACGACGCGGGTGCAACAAGGCATCAAAAGTAAGATCGGCAGCAGTGGCAATTGCCTCGTCTGCGCTGAAAGCTGGAGAGGCCGTGCCTGCAAACGCTTCACGGCGGAACTGCGGATCCCCGCCTCCTGCTCCGCGCGGTGTCAGCAAATTAATGAGGCGGGTATCTATTCCGAGAGCTTCCGGCGACAATGTACTCAGCAGCGCATCAAGCGCACGCATCTGCTCTGCCCAATCCACCGCTTTGGTATCTTGACGGCCATCACCTTCTGCCCGGTAGACAAAGTCATAACCGCCAACAAACTTCGCCGCCGCCTGAAGTTGGTAACGGTGATAAAGATACAGCGGCACAAACTTGGTTTGCAACGCGGCATAGCTCTCGCCGTCTCGCAAGTTGCCCGGCCCAAAGTTTGAAAGCGCCGTCGCCCGCACTTGCATAACGTTAGTAAGTTCGTCTATTGCGTCAGCGCCATTATCCCACAGAGAGCCCCGAATATGGCCAGTGCCCGCTGAACGGCTATCGCCGTCAGACACATAAAGAAGGCTGTCAGCGTCCGCCTCTTTGAAAATAGCACGCTTGGCGGCAGGATTATTGTCATCATAGTCCGCATACAGATATTTGGTGGTCCATTTATCCCATGCACCAATGCCAACGCCGTAAGCTGAACTGAAGTCCAGGCCACCACCGGCTATCGCCCGAACGTCGGGGGCCGGATAGTCCATTACACTGGCACGACCATAAGAACTCGCTGCCATATTGTGCGCAAATCCAAGTGAATGCCCGATTTCATGCGCCGAAAGCTGTCGGATACGAGCGAGCGCCAACTCAACCGGATCATCAGCTGCGCCCGAGCCCGTTTTACCAGCACCCGCAAGAGCTTCAAAAATCTTGATGTCCTGACGAACCCGCAGCGAACCCAAAAGAACAACACCCCGCAGGATTTCCCCCGTACGGGGGTCATAAATGGATGCGCCGTACGACCACCCGCGTGTAGCGCGGTGTACCCAATTCACCATATTATAGCGCGCATCAAGCGGGTGCACGCCCTCCGGCAATATCTCGGCACGGTATCCGCCCGGAAAGCCTGCCGCTTCAAACGCTGCTTCCCACCATTTAGCGCCGTCAAGGAGCGCGGACCTAATGGGCTCAGGAGCACCATTATCAATATAGAAAACAATCGGCTTGATAACCTTGCCATCTTCGCCAAGTTCCAACCGGAACCTGCGGGCAAGCTGCACTGCTGTGTTACCGTCAAGCGGGGCAGACATATCAATATGACTGGTAGAAATCACACCCGCCCGCTCGTCCGCGATACGTGCCTTATAGCCTGCCTCCGGCAATGCCATCAGGGTTGTATGCAACAATAGGCTTACAGAACCGGGCACAGGCGTTGTTGCCTGCACTTCGCCGCCGGGCTTGCTGCTGGTAAAGGTAACATAGGCGTCCATTTCCAGGTTTTTCTCAAACACATGCGCGGCTGATGCGTCAACAAAACTGCGTTTTGCATCTGCCCTAAAGCTGCCTTGTCCACGATCACGCAGTTGCTCAATCACACCGACACCATCACGCATCAGAAAACTGGTAAAATCAAGCAGCACCCGGCCATCAGCCGCCACCTCCTTAACCGGCGCAGACCAAATAATGGATTGGCCAAAACTGGTTTCCACAGCTCTTTTTTCAGCCGGGTTGTCAGCGGTTGCGCGATAACGGTGGTTTTCGATGAAAGCATAAACCATATCGCCACTGCGCTTGAACGCGAGGATATAGCTGTCGGACGGCCTGCTGCGATCAAGCCCCACCGGGTTGGATCCCAACCCGCCGGTTAGGTAAGCAGCATAAATATAACGCCCCAGGGTTCCGTCTTCCTGCGGAGTTAGTGCCAACAGAACTGTGTTGTTGTCTGCATTTACATAGGCATCCAAGAGCCCGGACTTATGTTCCAAGCCAGCCACAGCCTCCTGAAAGTCTGCCTTGGCACCAGCCGCCCCTATCATGAGCGTCAGGGCAATTACACCCTGCACAAATGCGTTTCTCATAACCATTTCCTCGATAATCTTGACCGCCCACCGCAGCCTTACTAGCAATAAACCGTATTTCAGGTCGGCTTGTCTATGACCACTGACGGTTTCTTGATCAAGATTTCAGAGAAATTAACGGCAGTATCAGTCTGACTTGAACCAAAGCTTGCCTGTTATTGAGAAAAACTCCGCCAGAAGCAGGTCATGATCCCGCTGGGCTGCTAGAACCCGCAGCTTGCTGTTGGCAAGCACAGTTTCCTGCGCGTTCAACCGGAAAATATCACTGGCGCCAGCAAGGTAACGTGCCTCTTCCGCTTCCCGTAGGGACTGCGCTATTTCAACCTCCGATTTTCCGATTTCCAACTGCTGCTCGGTTGCTATCAGCGCCACATTATTGGCCCGAAGCGCCAAACCAACCTGATCCTGCATCAACCGCACCCGTGCCCGCAGCGCCTTCAGCTCTGCCTGTGCTTCATTGCTCTCACCGCGTGCGCGTGCGAAGAAAATTGGAACATTCAAATTAAGGCCAACCTTATGGTCTGTACCCGTCCGCGTTGGCGAACCATCACCAAAGTCATGCCGCACTTCATATTTGAAATCCAAATCAGGTTGCATGTCATTCTCCGCAAGACGCTGCTTTGCTCTCAACTGCTCAACCGTATACCTTGCTGCATTAAAGTCTGGTCGTTGCGCCAAGGTACGTTCCACCAACTCCTCCACTGCATAGTCGCGGTAAGGATCTATCTGCGGAACCTGCGCAGCACTGGCCGCAGCAGGCTGTAATGGGTTACCCGCGTCATCGCGCAAATAAAGGGCAAGAGTAGCTGCCGCCTGAAAGGCTTGGCGTTCCGCGCGAAACTTCTGGCTTTGGCGCGCGAGCACCAACTGCCTGTTTTCTTCCTGCGTGATGCTGGCAAGCTGCCCCGCAGCTATGGCGCGCCTGATGGCAACATCGCGCTGCTCGGCAATTTCCAGCAACTCTTTGTAAACACCAAGCGTGTTTTCCGCATAGAGCCAATAGACATAGGCTTCAATTGCCTGCGCCTTTATAGATTGCAACTGCATTGCTGCCTTCTCGGACGCTTCGTTGGCTGCAAGACGAGCTGTCAGCAAACCCGTACGCGCCGAGTCAACCTCGCGTCCACGCAAAAGCGCGAACCTGACGCCAGCCCGAATCTCACCGCCCTGATTAGTCAGAAACTCATCTTCATAAACCGGGAGCCTGCCGCTAGACAAACTGTAACCACCATAAACAGTTGCATTCACCGACTGGAGGCGCTGGCGAACTTCCACATCGCCAACCTGACCACCGTAAAAGCCTGTCATTCGGCCATCATAGCGCCCGTTTAACACAGGATCGAAAGCGGCAGAGGCACCAAGCTGGCGCGAGGCAACAGCTTCAGCATCCGCCTGAGCAGCAATAACCTGAGGCGCAAACTGTTCAACCGACCGCATCAAAACATTGATATCAATGCGGTCACCGCCAGAAGCATTGGGACCAGCCTGAAACGCAACAACATCTGACTTGGCCTTGAGCGCAACCACTTCAATCACTTCAAGCTCATCAGATGTGGCAGCAGCAAAGCTCACGCCAAGGCATGCGCATACAAACAGCATAATTTTATTCATTGGGTTGCTTCCAAAACAAATTGCTGAGGGAATTCAGGCGGGAAGTTGTTGAGCTGGCGCCATAATTCGTATCCAACAGAAACTTCGTCCAACAGAACCCAGCCACGCGCATTGGTGCCGACGCGGAGGATACTGTTTGCAGGCCATGCAGGAGCATCAGGGCCCGGGCGCACAACAACCCTGAATTTGCCGTTTGTACCTGCCATCGGATCGACAAAGGCGACAACGCCCTCAAATGTACCGATGGCAACCGATGGCCATCCACTAAACTGAATAACAGGCCATCCTTCAAATTGAAGCCGCACCTCACGCCCAACAGATACAAGGCTGGCGTCACGGCCATCCACATATATCTCGACCGCACTTTCGATATTGTCAGGAACAAAGCGGGCAAGCATGTCACCGGCTTTGACGAAAGTGGCGGTACCACCCGCCGACACACGGGTGATAACACCCGCCCTAGGCGCAACCACAAGCTGGCTACCCTCCCGTGACAGCGCAATTTCGGCACGGTTCAATTCGTCCGCTGCACCTTGTGCCCGGACTTCATACTCAGCCAGCGAGATTTGCGCTTGCTCCATCTCAAGCCGGGACACCAGACCATCCGAAAAAAGCGTCATCTTACGTTCTGCGTCCAGTTTGGCGGTAGACAGCGCAGAATTTGCGCTGGCCAGCCGGTCCCGTGCCAAATCAAGCTGCGTCTGCAACCGGTCCATCAGGCGTGGATCATTATCAACCAAACGGGCAATGGTTTGACCTTCCTCAACACGGCTACCTTCGCGCACGTACCATTCTGCAATTCGACCAGGCACTAACGCGCTAATCGCCTGCTCGCGCTCAGCCGGATTAAGGGCCACAATTTGACCCGCACCGGAGATGGTTTGCACCCACGGCACAAATGTGATGAACAGCAACGAAGCGATGGTGAAAAACAGGCTTGCAGCTGTGAACACCATAAGCACAGTCGGCAGTTTGCCAACCTTCAGCACGTCAAGAATTTGCAACTGCTGCTGGTCATAGTCCTGTTCAAATGAAAACTTACTCTCACTCATGCCGCCACACCCTCTGCGCTGCTTGAAACCAAACTGGAGGTCGAAGAAATTATGCCTTCTTCAAAGCCGGGCAAATCATCCTGCCGTCGGATCACAACACAGGCCACGTTGCGGTGCGTGCGCATATCCTCAATGGCGGCAAGAATAATTTCAGGGTCAACCAACTCGTAGACATCAGAGAGAACAACCAGCCTCGGCGCATCCACGATGGCAGCAGCAAGTTTGAGCCGCAGTGTTTCTTCCGTGGTTAGTGGCCAACCACTTGGCGCGATAATGGTCTCAAGACCTTCTGCAAGCCCGCTTACGCGCTCCGTCAAGCCAACAACCTTCAGTGCGCGGTAAACTTGCGCTCGGTCGATTTCAGGATGACCATGCTGCACATAATCACCCAGCGGCATTTGCGGCAACGTCGGCCTGTCAATAACCTTCACTTCGCCGTTCAGCGTCTGGTGGTGCCAGTCTTTTACATCGATATGGTCGACTTCCACCCTGCCGCTTTTTGCCGGTATATGCCCCTTTAGAAGGCGCGCCAGTGTTCTGCGCTCCAGCGGTGTCGGATTTTCAAGCCGGACGGAAGCACCTTCGGCTACATCAAAACTCATTTCGATTTGATAGCCAGCGTCAACAACCATCGCCTTTTCAATATGGACACCACCACCGCCGATAGGGATACGCTCTGCGCGCGGCGGCAAGCGGGAAGGAATTTCACTGATCCGGTTCAACTCTTCCACCGCAGCACACAGGCCATAATATTCTTTCATATAACTGGCCAGCATCACAAAGCTTGCGAAGATAACAGAAAGAATAAGCTCAGCAGCAACAAGCTGGCCAAGCGATAGCTGCCCTTCGATCACAAGCCAGCCGCCAAGACCGAGCAAAGCTGCACTAGCCAAAGCGTAGAGGAAAAGCAGCGTCAGCAATTGCTTGAAGGTAACGCTGAAATAGCCCTTCATTTTATCAATGTGGCGTTCGATCAAAAGATTGGTTTTGCGGATGGCGTCATCGCCGTTCGGACCAGCCTTGAAAAACTCTGAATTGTGAGAAAGCCCCTCTATCCAGGCGGCGGCGTCATATTTTGCTTCACTCATCATGAAAGCATTCTGTGTCGCCTTCCAGCCCCAGATACGCCAGATGGCATACAAGCACGCGATCAAAGCAGCATTAAACAGCAAGAAAACAGGGTGATAGAGACTGGTGACAACAAAGCCAATGCCCGACTGAAATACAAAGGTGAACAGACCAACCAAAAGAGGCGGCAGGCTTTTCTTCACGGTCATGATATCGAAGTAGCGGTTGATCAGATCATCACGGCGCTCCTGGTCAAAATAGGCTGCTGGCGAGTTGACAATTTTCAACGTGATTTCGCTTGCGAGCCGGGCAAACACCCGCCTCTCAAACAGTTCCAGAATATACTCCCGGCATGCATGGAAGAAACCCGCAAGCAACAGCAAGCCAAACAAAGTTGATGCAAGCAATATCACCGGCTGCAACAAAGCCGTATTTGCTACTTGGTCAATCAACATCTGGATAGAGATGGGAACCGCCAGCATCAACAAGCTGATGAAAGCACTGAATAGGATTGCCAACCGGTGATAAGCTTTTTCCGGGCCCAGCAATCGTTGAAACAGTCGGCTGACTTCTTCTCTGCTTGGTAATGTGTGGTCATCCGCCATAGGTCACTGTCTCCATATCTATACCGAGGTTAATTGCCTAACTTTCCGCCTAGATATGTATATATTTTTTACTTTCAATAAAAAACATTAACGATAGCTTTTTTCTATCAATTAAAGTAAATGAACTTATCTCTCGCGATCCAGCGAGCCCATATTTTCGTTGGATTGAAAGCGGCAGATGACCTGTAAGCCGGGTTCTGTTCTTGCTTGCGCAAGCGATGACCATTCCTCTAGGCGTGCTGTTGCCAGCACGCTCAAGCAACCGACCCGGACAGCGGCGCGGAAATTCGCCTGCCCATTCGCCGAAGCTCTGGGCAACCATCCCTATTGGTCTTGCTCCCGGTGGGGTTTACCCTGCCATCTCTGTCACCAGAGACGCGGTGCGCTCTTACCGCACCCTTTCACCCTTACCGACCGAAGCCGGTGGTTTGCTTTCTGTGGCACTTTCCCTGAAGTCGCCTTCGCTGGCCGTTAGCCAGCACCGTATTCCCGTGGAGCCCGGACTTTCCTCCCCCGCGCGAGCGGCGGCGGCCATCCAGTCATCTGCCGGGCGGCAATGAAGCACCGATGGGATGTCAGGTCAAGGCTGCGCATACCGGCATCAAACGCATAGGCAGTTGCCTTTGCCATATTTTTGCGGCATTGTCCGCCCATCATGGCTTAAAGACACGCCATCTGTGTACCAGTTTTCGATAAGGACTTTTTCATGAACCGTATCACCCTGATCGCTGCGCCAGCTCTACTCCTTCTCAGCGCCTGCAGCAGTAGTGGCGACGAAATCGTTTTTGATACGACTCTTGGTCCGCAAACCAAGCTTCAGGTTGAAACACTGCCCAGCACGCTTGAAGGCGACACAGACAATGCACGTTATTCAACTGAAAACCTGCGTGGCCGCAGCATGGAAAGTGAAGACGGCTCTGGCGTGAACTAGAGTTAGGGCGCGTATAGCTTCAAGAAGTCTGCGACCGCATCATCCACTACCGCATTAATTTCCTGCTGATTGAGCGGAGCCTGCACACCAATAGCGATACGGAAGTGTGCTGGTTCTTTCACAAATGTAACCAGCTGGCGAGCCGCCTTATCATAGTCTCCTATCAACAGCCCACCTGTTGCCCCCCATTGTTTCAGAAAACGCACCAATTGGTCATGCAGCTCTGCGGGGCCCGAACGCCAGAACAACTCCCCAAGAGATGCCCCTTTTGCGCCGGCGGCGACCAAAAGCCTGAACATTGCGATGGCACGCTCGTCCACCCAAAGCGAAGCAAGTGTGTGGCATATGGCGCGGAGATCGTCTTCCAGCGTATGAGTTTCCAGTCCGGCAAGCGCTCGGTCCGGCAAATAGCTGGCAATTGCAGTATGGATAGCATCGCCGAACAGCTGTTCTTTACTTTCGAAGTGACTGTAGACGGTTTGTTTGGACACACCCGCCCGGCGGGCGACACCGTCCATACTGGCACCGTCAAAACCAGCCTCAAGAAAAAGGTCGCTCGCGGCCCTCAAGATCGCTTTGGTTTTCGACACATCTCTGGGGCGCCCACGTCCGGGGCGATTTTGGCCTGTTATTGATTCTAAGGGAGGCTTTGGCACAGGATTCCTTCATCTATCCTGTACCAAACTAAATTTCTTGGACTATGCAGTCCAGTATTTATTGCAACAGCGGTGCCGTTAGGGCAAGTCCTCGCGCTTGATTGTCATCATCTTCAAGAGCAGCGACCACTCGTGTGGCAAGCGTCAGGTCCGCATTCCTTAACGCCCCCTCAAGAAGTTGCAAGCGCACTAGGTCACGCTCGTAAACACCTTCCAGTTCAGGCACTTCACGCAACAGCATACGAATTTCTGCTGCTAGCGAACTTTCTTCGGTTTCTGCACGAAGACTGCTTAGGTAGCGCGCTTTTTCGGGCAATTCAGGGAAGAAGGCCATACGTTTTACGGCAGCCTCCAGCTTACCGGTACCAGCTTCAACCGGCCCAACCAGCTCTGCAATGGATGCCAGGGCTTCAATGCCTCTCACCCTGCTTGAATGCAGAAGCACAAGGTCATAACTGGCATCGAGAAGAGCGTCGGTTGCTTCACCGTCATACATGGTGCGTAGCCTATGAGCTGTGGCAAGAGCCCTCCCGTTTAGGCTAACCAGTCCGGAGAATAGCTCATCAGCTTCCATCAAATACCCTTGGCGATCAGCTGGCTGGCCCTTGCGGTCCGAGAGGACTGCTAGAGTTATCAAGCCACGGTATAGACGGTCCGGCTGTTCAAATGAGCGAACCTGTGCCTCAAGCGCCTGAATATCAACCGTGGACAATGCCTCACGCGGCGCGAGCGGCAATAGCCGTAGACGCTGCCAAAAGGCACGTGTTGGGCTGCTCATCTGCGAAAGTGCAACGTCAGCATCCGCCAGACGGCCAGCAATGATATTCTCGCGGGCAATGTCGATCAAGGCACGTTGTTTGACGCTATCGATCTCCAGCTCTTGCGCTAAAGCAAGCGCACTGGCTGTGTCATTCGCTCGTGCAAGCAGTGGTGCGATTTCGGTAATCTTTTCCTGCGTCACAAGGCTTAGGTTAACGGACCTTGCTTCATCAAGCGCAAGCATAAGGGTGTCAACCGCTTGCGACTGCTGCCCGGTTTCAATAAGCGCGCGCGCCACCGCAACCAATACTTTGGCCCGCTCCACGCCAAAATCTTCCGCAATAACCGTCTGCAAAGCAGCAGAAAAAGCGCAATCCCGCGTGGGTGCTTCAAGGCAGGCCGACGTGTATTCATTGGGGCGGTGGCCAGAGGCAGCACCGCTCTGATTTTCTTCTTGTGCGACAGCCGACATAGTCAGCCCAGCCAAAGCGATAGATATGATTGTTTTTTGCATCGTTAATCCTCACTGATGTAGAATCAGTTCTTTCTGTTAGTTCAGTTGCTTAGCGACATCTTTGAGAATGAGCAGTGTATCCTCATCCATATGCCCTGTAACGTCTTCCTGGCGCCAGTGTCGTTGAAACGCGGTTAGCGCATCAACGGTCATTTGGGAAAATTCCTCATTAACGGAGACTGAATAACCGGCAAGAACAAGCAACTTGTTAAGTGAGGCTATTTCCGGCCCTATCATACCCTTTTTTGCCAGAATTGTCTTGTTATTCGTTATTCCAGTCACTGTTTCGTCACTCGGCCAAACGCCAAAACCCATGCGAGCAAGGCGTTTCCAGGGAAATTTCTCGCCCGGATCCTGCTTCCGATCAGGTGCGATATCGCTGTGCCCAAGATAACGGTTGGCAGGAATTTGGAACTGGCCGCTCAAGTCTTCCAGCAAACCAAGCAACCTCTCGATCTGCGCTTCAGGAAAGTCTGAATAGCCAAAATCATGTCCCGGATTAACCATCTCAATGCCAATGGACGTATGGTTTAACCCCTCACGGCCTTGCCAAAAGGAAACACCAGCATGCCAAGCGCGCTTTTCCGGGGGCACTAGCTGGAACACACGGCCCATTTCATCAATCATAAAGTGAGCTGACACAGCAGCATCAGGATCACACATTCGCTTAAGCGCGGCGTCCGCTGTTTTCATGCCAGTATAGTGCAGGACGATCGTATCAATTACGGGAGATGTATGACCGTCTGGCGGCAGACGATCGTCACAGTTGGGCGATGGCGTAAAAATATCAGGTGCGCGCATCAGCGTCCGCCCCGTCACGCACCAACTCCGCCCGCCGTTTGTTACGCAGGCTTACAATCAGAACACCCACAATGGTTAACCCACCACCAACAATCATCTCCCACCCAACACTTTCGTCCGTCAGGAAAATGCCGCCAGCCACCGAGAAAAACGGCATCATCAGGAAGTAAGGAGATACTGTGGTGACTTCATACTTTCGGAACAGATAGTTGGCACCGGCATGACCAACAATGGACGATGCAACTGCCGTGTAAATCACGCCAAGCCATCCCACATTGCCAGCCGACTGCAACGAGCTAATCTGTCCTGTTTCCAGAATGGCCGAAATAGTAAATGACCCCACCATGCCTGCAAGGGCTACCCAAGCCTGAACGGTCACGGCAGGTACTTCTTTCAACTGGCGCATAAGGATTGCAGAAACAGCATAAAAGAACGCTGCCAACACAATTACGGACACTCCTTCCCAGTATGCAAAAATCACGGGATCAAAACCCAGCAAAAGCACACCAAGAAAACTGATGGAAATCCCAACGATCCTTGGCCAGCCAATGGTTTCCTTCAAAATCAGCACTGCGAGAATTGTCGAGAAGGGCACATTAAGCTGAGAGGCAATGGCAACTGAGCCAACACCGTCAGACAAAGCCATGCCGAGGAAAATCAACCCGAAGTGCACAACACCTAGCAAGAAAGCTGTTATCAGCAGCGGGCGCATTTTTCCCCTAGCGACCTTTAGGAAAGGCAGCAGCAAAATGAACACCATGGTAAAGCGAACGCCGTTTGCAAACATAGGCGAAAAATCAAGGACCGCCCATTTAGCCGCGATAAAATTAAAGCCCCAGATGGCCGCAATCAGCACCGCGAACAGAGTATCTCTGGGTCGCATAAGCTATCCCCGCTCCCCGCGTGCCTGCATAACAGCGTCATAGGCCGAGTTAATCTCGGCGGCGCGACGTGTCGCAACCGCGATCATGTCGCTTGGCACACCTTCCGCTATAAGCCGGTCCGGGTGGTTTTCTCGCACCAGCTCCCGGTACCGCTTCTTCAGCGTCGCTGTATCAATAGTAGGCTCAACACCCAGCACTGTATATGGCGACTCCGGGTCTGTGCCAACGTGACGGTTGACCAACCCTTCTATTTCGGCTGGCGAATATCCAAAAATCTTGGCAACCACCCTGATGTAATTCAGTTCATTGGGGTGTACATGGCCGTCCGCTTTGGCGATAAAAAACAGCGCGTCCAACACGTCCGCTAGAACGGTGCGATTGCCGCGCATAAGGTCAGCAATTTGGCGCGCGTAAGCATCAAAACCCGCGGTATGCTGGCGCGCCATATCAAACACGCGGCCAACATTCGCCATTTCGTGCGGCGGTACCTTAAACACCTGCTTGAAGGCATCCACCTCCTCGCGGGTGACCTGGCCGTCCGCTTTGGCCATTTTTGCCGACAGCGCAATAACCCCAATTGTGAAGGTAACCTGGCGTGTTTCATCGCTCTGTGGCGACGTGGCGCCAATGCCTGCATCCACAGCTGCCCCAACGGACAGGCCGATAAGTGCTCCAATCGGACCACCTAGTGCGAGGCCCGCCGTTCCACCAATAATTTTTCCCCAAATCGACATGCTGAACAGGTAGCATAGGCCCGACGCCTATCCCACTCAAAACTTAGGCAAAATTCGATAGTACAAAAGATTATATTTGTTCGCTTGGCGTAGGCTTGGAAAACCATTATATCTGTGCGCCATCGTCACAAAGTTGCAACATAGTGCTTGGGCGCACTTTAGAGGAATTAAGTATAATGGTTGATGTCGTTATTTCCGGTACCGGATTACATGTCCCGGAGAATAAAATCACCAATGAAGAACTGGTTGCCGCCTTTAACGAACATGTGGATCAGTTTAACGCCGAGCACAAAGCCGACATTGACGCGGGACTGATGCCCGCCAAGCAGCACTCAAGTGCCGAGTTCATCGAAAAAGCTTCCGGCATCAAAGAACGCCGCTTGGTTGATGTAAAGGGCGTTATGGATCTGAACCGCATGATGTCAATCATGCCAGATGGTGGCCACGGCGACGAAGAAACTCCGTCTTTTCAAGCTCATATGGGTATTGAAGCGTCCAAAGCGGCGCTTGCGCAAGCCGGTATTGATGCGTCTGACATTGATCAACTCGTGTGCTCTTCGGCAGTGATGCAGCGCCCCTTCCCCGCGATGGGCATTGAAGTCCAGCATTTCCTTGGCACCGGCGGATCAGCGCTTGATATGGTAATGGGCTGCTCAAGCGCAACATACGGCCTGATTGCTGGCGTCAACGCCATTAAAAGCGGCATAGCCAACCGGGTTCTTATGGTAAACCCTGAAATTTTCAGCACCATGGTGAACTTCCGCGACCGTGACAGCCACTTTATTTTCGGTGATATTGCAACCGCAGTTGTTCTGGAACGAGCGGACCTGGCGACGTCAAAAGATCAGTGGCTGGTAACCGGCACAAAGCAAAGCACACAGTTTTCGAACAATATCCGCACCAACTTTGGCCCGATGACAAGAATTGATGACGATTCACTGTTCCGCGATGACATGTTCTTTGTCCAACAAGGGCGCAAGGTGTTCAAGGAACTGCTGCCGCTGGTGACTGAATTTATTAGCGAGCAAATTGCCGACGCGGATATGAAGGTTGAAGACCTGTCCCGCATGTGGCTTCACCAAGCAAATATCAACATGAATATGTATGCCGCTAAAAAGCTGCTAGGCCGCGAACCGGTTGAGGGTGAAGCCCCAACAGTTCTTGAACAATATGGCAACACCGCAGGCGCGGGCTCCATTGTTGCCTTCCACCATCATAGAGGTGACCTGAACGCAGGCGATAAGGGCCTTATCTGTTCGTTTGGCGCTGGCTACTCTATCGGCAGCCTTATGGTGGAAAAACAGTAAGCACAAAAAAGGGGAAACTGGGTGGGGCACATCGTTATCAGTGGTACCGGCGTATTCACGCCGCCAAATAGCTTGACTAACGAAGAACTGGTGGCGGGTTACAACGCCCATGTAGACCTTTGGAACAAAGAATATGCGCAGGAAATTGCCGCTGGCGAAATGACCGCTAAAGAGCATTCATCCTGCGCCTTTATCGAAAAAGCTTCCGGTATCAAAAACCGGTATCTGATGGAAGCATCTGGCTTAACCGAGCCAGACAGAATGTATCCCTATCTGTCTGAAATGGCGGAAGACAAACTATCCAAAACACCGGTTCAGGTAAAAATGGCACTGGCCGCTGCCCAGGAAGCCCTCAAAGAGGCTGGGCTAACAGGCAGTGACATTGACATGGTGATCATTTCAGCCTCCGTCTGGGAACGCTTTGTCCCCTCCATGGCGACAGAACTACAAACCTTACTAGGCGCAGGAGGTTTTGCGTTTGACATGGCCATGGGCTGCTCATCAGCAACCTTCGGCATGTCAACAGCGCATGACGCCCTGAAAAGTGGCATGGCCAACAAAGCACTGGTGGTCACTGCTGAGTATCTCTCTCCCCTCATGGCTTATGAGGACCGGGACGGGCATTTTATTTTTGGGGATGCTGCTGTTGCCATGGTTCTTGAGCGGGAGGGCGAGAGCGGTTCGGAGAGTGCATTCAGGGTTCTTGACCGAAAGCTGTTCACCGAGTTTTCAACCAATATCCAGGCGGGCTTCGGCTCCCGCGTGCTGCTTGAAAGAGACCGGGTTGATGACCCAGAGCAACGCTTTAGCCAAAGTGGCCGCGTTGTGTTCAAGGAATTGCTGCCCAAAGTTATCGCCCATGTGGAACAACATCTGGAAGAAAACGGCAAAAGCGTTGAAGACTTCAAACGCATGTGGCTGCACCAAGCCAATATCAATATGAACTTGTTCGCCAGCCGCAAAATTCTGGGCCATGAGCCCAGCCAGAGCGAAGCCCCGACAATTCTGGATAGTTATGCGAATACGGCTGGAGCAGGCTGTATGATTGCGTTTGACCAGCATAAGCAAGATTTCAAGAGTGGCGACTTGGGACTGATCTGCTCTTTTGGCGCAAGCTATTCAATTGGCAGTTTTATCGTTGAAAAACTCTGAGGCGCTCTAGGCAGCAGCTGTCATTTTTTTTGCAACCTCGTCAATCATGCCTTCTGTATCAAGGTCGTCCCCTCTTGCGGTGCACCCTTGAACATTCGCCGTGACCTGAACGGTCTTGCCCTTTTGCTGATAAGAACGCTCCGTTATTTCGGCGATTACACGCTCCTCGACCTGAGCGGCACCCTCTTCAGGCGTTCCCGGTAACAGAAGTAAGAATTCATCATTGCTAAAGCGGCAAAAAACATCCTGTTCGCGCCGCCCAACCACAACTGCGTTGGCAACTTGCTGCAACACGTTATCGCACCCTGTGCGCCCGAGAGCATCACGGATCACGCCTATGTTGGATATCTCGATCATCAGAAGGGAAACAGCGTCAGAATTGCGTCGGGCACGCGCAAGGACAAGCTTGGCAACCAGCATAAATGCACGACGGTTTAAAGACCGGGTAACCGGCTCAAGCATCTGCTCAACCCTTAACTTGGTTTGCTGACGCTCAACTACCATTAGGATTGCCCCGGCCACATACAGCGGTAAGAAGATTAAATTGGAAACCAGCGTCGCCGGCGCAACCCAACCAGTTTCCCGCGCGTCAAAAATTGTATCGACCCCCAGTTCCGGCCAACTGAAGATACGGTACAAATGGATTAAGCCCATCAAGGCAAGAAGAATGGCTACAAAATAGGAACCCAGTCGGCTTTCCCTGATAGCGCTTTCATAGATATCGATACTGAAAGCCTTGGCTTTCCCAATATGATAGACAGCCGCAAAAGAACTCAGCGCAAAAAAGAAAGAGGCAATCGCTTGTCGCCCTACTGCGCCGCCACCGCCCGACGTATAATAAAGCACTGCCAAAATCGTTGCTGCCCCCATCAACAGGGCAAAAGCTGTAAGCCTTTTGGTTTTTTTCTGCCAAAAGTCGGCAAGGCCAATCCATGAAGCGCCATTGCCAATGATCAAGCCCAGATAAACTATAAAGGCATGTGACAGGCCATTCGCTGGACCAAAGTAAAGCGCGGAAGACAGGCTAACAAAAAGAAAAACCGCACCGAGCGTAATTGTCGTCAACCCGTGGGTAGCTCGGTTTCTCCACCAGAAAACAACCAGCAGCGCGATAAAGAACAGATGCAGGCTCAAGGTTCCCAATACAAGATAGGAAAGTTCTTGTGTCATAAGATGCCCATCCCCCGATCTGGCTTAGTCGCTTAAAAACATTAAGCATATTAGCAACAATTGCAATGCCTTGATGGTTATTGGTTCCATTGCAGCGCAAACTCCCCAACACGTCCTATCCCGTGTCATAAACATTTCATCTCAATTTTTCTTGCACCAATTCTACACTTGTAGTATTTCAAATTCTACATATGTAGAAATGAGGCAGTCATGACAGAGAGTATCAAATTGAGCGACCAACAATATCAGTTGATGCAGGCTTTATGGATACTGGGAGAAGGCTCCGCCAAAGCTGTACAGGCGCAGGTGCAGGAGCTTGGTCTGGCTCATACCACGGTTGCTACTATTCTGACCCGGCTGGAAAAGAAAGGCGTGCTCAGTTCACGCACCGTTGGCCGGGAGCGGGTGTTTGCTCCAACTGTCAGCGAAGGGGCCGTTCGCAAATCCATGATCTCATCGCTGGTTGGCACTCTTTTTAAAGGCGATGATCGCCAACTGTTGGCACATCTGGTCAAGGAAAGTGACCTGCATGCAAATGATCTGGATGATATCCAGAAAATGCTGGAAGGGGCGAGCAATGATTGAAGGCTTGATTATTGATTTGCCCGTACTGGGTCTCTTCATGAAATTCATGATAGCCAGCACTGTTTTGATGGGCAGTGTGTGGCTTCTCGAAAAAGTTGGCGTGATCAATTCGCCTGATATGTCAGAAACAGCATGGAAGTTCGCGATCGCAGCCAGTTTCATCTCTTTATTGCCGGTCTCTTTGACCCCGAATAGCCTGACAATTCCCATTGAGCAGACGTTTGCCACCGAGTATGGCGCGGTTACGCAGGGCGCAGCCCCTCAAACAAACAGAACACCGCAAAATGAAAGACGGGACTCAGTACGAGACCGCAGGCCAACGCTCCAGGCACCACCTCAAGCTGAAGAGCCAAGAGAGAGACCTGTTCTCGTCGCTCCTATCCAGAGCACTGTGGACGTACCGCAAGAACAAGCAGACCCGGTTGTGCGTGATGACGCATCCGCAACACCTACCCTGCCAATCGGCGCTACGGAAACGGAAGCGCCCTCAAACGCGTCACCCAGTCTTGATATTCTCTTGATCGGAACGTGGATTGGCCTTGCCCTTATTGCACTGGGAGCCCTGGTCGCATCCTATTTTCGGGCGGTCAAAAGTCTGGGGGACCGCGAACGCGTACCAGCCGAACATCACGCGAACCGCACACTCAGGGCCTTGTGTGAACAGGTAGACATCAAGCATGTACCGTATCTAACGCGCTCAAGTGCGATTAATAGCCCGGTCTGCTTGCCGCGCCGCGAGATTTGTCTGCCCGATTGGGCGTTTGAAGATATGGACGAGAAGGCATTGGACAGCCTGATTGCGCACGAGCTTGCGCACATGTTGCGCCGTGATCCCGTCATGATGATTTTCACTCAGACATTATGCCGGGTGTTCTTTTTCCAACCCCTGTTCGCGCTGGCGCGCCGCAGGCTGGAAGACAATGCCGAGCTGGCAGCAGACCAGTGGGCAGCTACACATCTGTCAACCGCAAAAGCGGTGGCAACCGCACTATATACGTGCGCACAAA
The DNA here is from genome assembly GCA_965199355.1 of Kordiimonas sp. Lineage (GTDB taxonomy): Bacteria > Pseudomonadota > Alphaproteobacteria > Sphingomonadales > Kordiimonadaceae > Kordiimonas. The sequence continues at coordinate 299,451 of CBDARB010000013.1, read as the reverse complement.
AAATAACCGAGAAACGACAGCTACAATGGGGATTGGCCATGGCCGGTGACAAATCGATACTGAAACAAAGAGTAGAACGCCTTCTCAAGGCAGACGGTAGTTCATTTAGCAACGCAGGGCGGCTAAAGCGCGGTGGTCTTGCAGCAGCCTTGCTGATTGCGGTACTCAGTGTACCCAGCATCGAATTTGCCACGGCCATGACCGCCGCCCATCCTCACGAGGAAGAATTGGAAGAGCGTCGCGCTACGCGCGAGAGACTCGCCCGCGAGAATGCAGATCTTCACCGTGCCCTTGCAGAAGCAAGGTCAGATCGTGACAGCGTTCATTTATCTGAACGCCAACGCCGGGACATCGAGCGCGCAATTGAAGACGCTCGCCGGGCAGGCGAAGAAGGTGCACGAATTTCGCAAGAAGTTCAGGAGGCCCTGCAAGAAGCGTTTCGAGACGGCGACCATAACTTTGAAGAGCTAAGCCGCCTTGGTGAAAGGCTCGGCCATTTGGGTGAAATCATCGGCGAAGAAACCGTTCGTGCCGTCACCGAAGCAGCTGAAATTGCAGCAATAACCGCCGAAGCTACTGCAGAAGCGACAGCCGCGGCAGTTGAAGCTTCAATGGAAGCCAGCATGCACCGCATTGAAGCCTTCGATAATGGCCGCTCAGGCAACATGCAATGGAATGATGACGACTATTCCGTTCGGTTAAACTGGGACGGGCGCTTCGACCTTTCTGACGACGAAAAATCCATCAAGCGTATTACCCGTGGCGGCACGCTGAATATTCGCACAGATGACAAAGGCGACCGTCGCCGCATCCGTATAGAAAGCAATCGCGGCGAGATGGAAACCACATACTGGGTTGACGGCGAACGCCAAACCTACGACGCCGACGGCGAAAAATGGTTAGCAGATACACTTGCCCTCCTCATTCGCCGCACACCGATCGCCATTGAAGATCGAATTGAGCGCTATCTGGAGCAAGGCGGTACCAAACTGGCCCTAAAACGCTTTGAAGAACTTGAGTCTGATTATGTGAAACGTGTGTACGCCACTGTTTTGGTGGACGAAGCAGACCTTAGCGAACGTGATGTAAAACGCCTCTTTAAGTCGTTCAAATCGGTCGAGAGTGACTATGAAGTGCGTCTGTTCCTTGCCACGTTGGCAAGCGAGGGCCTCATCACCAAAGACCTGCTTGATGACGTATTGGACCTTTCGAAGGAAATTGAAAGCGACTATGAGCTGCGGCTGATGCTCACGCCGCTAATGAGCGAATTCGCAATTGATGACAAAAACATGAAGCAAATTCTTGAGCGCGCCGCATCAATCGAAAGTGACTATGAGTTGCGCCTGTTGTTATCTGCCCTGATGGCGGAAGGTAACCTTTCGCGTAAAAACCAGAAACTGTTCATCAAGGCTGCCGAGACAATCGAAAGCGATTATGAACTCAGGTTGGCGCTCACCCTGTTTGCTCATCAGGCTGATCTTGACGAAAACACAACCGAAGAGCTTTTTGATGCTATCGGCAAGATTGAAGGTGACTATGAGCGCCGTCTGGCGCTGTCTTCTCTCATTGACCAAGGCGACATGAACGACACCAATTGGCTCAAGGCAATCAAGTTGGCTGAAGCAATGGACGGTGATTATGAAAAACGCCTTATCCTGTCGCAAATCAGAGATGATATGCCTTCTGACGACAAGCTTGAAAACGCCTATATGAAAGCGGTTGAAAGCATTGACGGCGAGGACGAACGAGCCTTCCTGACTGAGGACCGCTAGAGATACTATCTCCTGAAAAATCGGGCACACCAGCCCAAACTACAGTTGAACCCCCTCCCCCTTGCCTTAGCTTAAGGCAACCGGGGAGGTTTTTTTATAAGGCAGCGAAGAAAACAAGTTTATAGTCATCCCCGGAAAGGGGAATTTCTATGACACCTGAGTTAACTCTGCTCCTCTGGAGCACTATCTTGACCTTCGTTTTAATTATGATACCGGCTGGCAATGCGCTGCGGGTTAACGGCGCAGACGCCCAAGCTGGCTCACGCGATGACTTGCCAGAGCCCAGTGTGTTCAACAAACGGGCAACCAGACTAGCGCGCAATATGCTTGAAAACATGGCGCTATTTACGCCTCTGGTACTTATTACCCATGTAAGCGGCTTATCAAATGAAACGACTGTGCTGGGCGCACAGATTTTCTTCTATGCGCGTGTTGCACACGCCATCGTTTATTTAGCTGGCTGGCCGAAGGTCAGACCGCTCATCTGGTTCGCGAGCGTAATCGGGATGGCGTTCATTGCGTCCCAACTGTTCTAGTGGGTAGAACCTGCTTAGGGTTTAGCAAATAAAAAATGCAGGCCGGCTGTATAAGCGCGGGGTATCACCGCCATATGGCCGCCTTCATCATACATTTTGTAGGTCAGTAATCCGTCTGTCACTCTTGACCTAAGCGCCTGTATGGAAGGCTCCAATGCTTGAATCATGGCCTGTTCGCTTGCATCAACGGAAATAAAAAAACGCGGAAACGCACGTTGCCTGGCTTTTATAATAACAGGGAAAGAGGCCGTCCAACCCGGTTCTTCTTCAAGCGATGGACTGGTCGCCAGAATATGGCTGAAAAGCGAAGGGTCTTGAATACCTGCATATAACGCAAACAATCCACCTGACGAATGCCCGTATATAGCGACAGCGTTTTCATCAATGCGATAATTGCTTTTCAGGATTGGCATGATCTCCCGTTTCAGTGTTTCCAGAAACCGTGCCGCCCCATCGTCCGCTGAATGAAAATACCGCTGCCGGGAAGCTATCCATCTCCTGAAATCGCCATACACCACCGATGCGGTAATCATTGGTGGCACCTTGCCCTCAAACGACAACAGCCGAGGGATTTCGGCAGACATGCCAAACATCGCATCCCCATCAAGGGTAATCAAAAGCGGATAGTTTGTCGTTGTCTGACCATAAGAAAAGGGCAATGCCACCACGACATCAAACGTCTCCCCCAGCACTTCAGAACTTAGGGTGTGGGTCTGGGTGGCAGGCATCTTGAACCCGTCCGCAGAAATACCCGTCGAGCACAACGCGACAGCCACCACCGCGATCAAACTTGCCAGTCTCATCTCACCTCTCCCCAGCTTTTATTGCAGGAAAACGTTCGACATTACGTCTTCCACATCAAGGCTGGTATTGGCAAACGACCTGTTTTGAGGGATAAGCGGTCTATAGAGGCGTTGTTTGGTTATAGCCAAAGCCCAGATAGCTGCCGATTGTGTTGGAGTAGAGTTCTAGATGATTTTTATGAATTGGCGCATTTTAACCGCTTCGCTACTGATAAGCTTGTCGCAAACAATTGCTTTGCACGCACAAGATAGTTCGCAAGAAACCATTACCCCAAACGGCCAACCCGCTCTCTCCGAGCAGGAGCAACGCGACCAATATGCCCGATCGATGACCTATATGCTACGCCGCGCCAAACTGGTTCGCACTTTGGCGGCAGAGCATCTGGTTCATATCGGTGAAAATGCGTCCAAACCTGACCTGCACCTGGTGGAAGAAGCAAGTCAGGTGGTCGCCTACGACCTTGTGTGCGCAAACGGCAACTTCGATCCTGCCGTGCTCGATAAAATGGCAACGGAAAGCACCTACCGAATTGCCGTGGAAGTAAGCAGCTCACCCATCGTTTCCATCCTTGCAGAATTAGGGCAGCAACAGTCCATTCAGGAACGTATGAGCCTTCTTGGCGATGTGTCGTCAACTGTATTTATGTTTCAGGTCGGCAGAAGACGCGGCCTGTTTGACTCGTTAATTACAGACTTCGGCAAAGACGGTTTTTGCAATGGCATGCTCGCAAACATGCGCCAACGCTATGAAGGCTTGGTTAGCGCGGAAGAAAACTCAGACACCGGGCAGGAATAATAACCACACAAATTTGTCAGCATCCCGCTTAATTCTGAGGGTATTTTTTAAGCTGCTGAACAAGAAGGCGGTCAAGGGCGTTCAAAAACTGTGACCTGTCTTTTTGTGTGAAACTCGCGTTAAAGCCTCGGTCAACGCCTGTTTCTCTCAGTTCCGCCTTCAGATCACGCATCGCGAGCGCCATGCCGATATTGTCGGTTGTGAACACACGACCTGTCGGACCAAGTGCAATAGCGCCAGCCTTCAGCACTCTGGAAGCAAGCGGTATATCTGATGTGATGGCAACATCCGGCGGCGCTATGTTTTCGGCTATCCAGTTGTCCGCTGCATCTGCACCTTCCGGCACAACCTGTTTGGTTACATTGGGCCCAACTGGCATGCGAAGCCATTGATTGGAAACCAGAAACACCTCAAGGTCAAACCGGGCAGCAACCTTCAACACCTCGTCCTTAACCGGACAAGCATCTGCATCAACAAATATCCGGACCACCGCTGTCTTTTCCTTTCACAAACATCGACGCCCATTCATTGTCACAATCTATTGTGGACACAAGCAAAAAAGGCGATTGGCAAGCAGCTTTACAGACCCTAAAACCAAATCCGGACAGGGAGTAACGCGCGTGGCATCAAAGACAGCAAACGACAAGTGGCAATTCTGGGTCGATCGAGGCGGCACCTTCACCGATGTAGTCGCCCGTGCCCCAAGCGGCAAACTGACCAGCCACAAATATCTGTCTGTCAACCCCGGCAGATACACAGATGCTGCAGTATTCGCCATGCGCGACATTATGGGCATCAAGGCGTCAGACCCTTTCCCAGACAGCGACGTCGGTGCCATTAAGATGGGCACGACGGTCGCAACCAATGCGCTGCTGGAACGCGAAGGCGCCCGAACACTCCTCCTCATCACCAAGGGCTTCAAAGACCTTCTTCTTATCGGTCAACAACACCGGCAAGACCTGTTTGCTCTAAAACCATCGCGGCCTGCCCCATTATATGAAAATGTGCTGGAGATTGAGGAACGTATTTCAGCAGGCGGATCAGTCTTACAACCGCTCAACACCGCCACGCTTGAAACAGCGCTAAAGTCCGCAAAACAGGAAGGGTATGAAAGCATCGCCATCGCCTTTGCCCATGGCTATCGATACCCGGACCATGAGAAACAGGCAGCGAAGCTCGCCATGGCTGCAGGTTTCACACAGGTTTCTGTCAGCCATGAAGTGAGTGCCCTCATGAAACTGGTGTCCAGGGGGGACACAACCGTTGCTGATGCCTATCTAACCCCCATATTGAAGCGCTATGTCAACCAGGTGAGCGACGCGGCGGGCAACACCCCACTCTATTTCATGCAGTCCAATGGTGGGCTTGTCGCTGCCTCAGCCTTTGAAGGCAAAGACGCTGTTTTGTCCGGCCCGGCGGGTGGCATTGTCGGTGCGGTTCGCATGGCAGAACGTGAAGGCTTTAACCGCATTCTTGGCTTTGACATGGGCGGCACGTCAACAGATGTAAGCCACTATGCAGGAAGGCTGGAACGGGTGACCGACACCGCCGTTGCGGGCGTGCGCATGACTGTACCCATGATGGACATTCACACCGTCGCAGCAGGCGGTGGGTCTATCTGCAAATTCGAAAACGGACGTTTTCAGGTTGGCCCTCAGTCAGCCGGGGCATTCCCCGGCCCGGCCTGCTATGGTCGTGGTGGCCCAATTTCAGTGACGGATTGCAATCTGGTTACCGGCAAAATCCAGCCCCACCTCTTCCCGTCTGTGTTTGGAGATGGTGGCAACAAGCCACTGGACCCGGAAGCAAGCAAGGCTGGTTTTGAAAGGATACGCGACCAGATCAAGGCCGAAATCGGCCAGGACATGCCAATCGAAGAGATCGCAGAAGGATTCCTTTCGGTAGCTGTTGAGCATATGGCACGGGCCATCAAACGGGTGTCTGTGGAACGCGGCCACAATGTTAAGGACTATGCGCTGCTTACGTTCGGGGGTGCCGGTGGTCAGCATGCATGCCTTGTGGCTGATGCATTGGGTGTCGAGACAGTTCTGGTGCCGCCGTTTGCTGGTGTTTTGTCCGCCCTTGGTATGGGCCTTGCGGACCAGCGTGCGATTGCGGAGCAAGCGATCGAACTTCCTCTTACTGACACAGAGCCCCTCAGCGAGGCCATGGGTCAAGTATCCCTGCAAGCAGAAAAGAATCTGGTTTCACAGGGGGTTGACGAAGCATCCATCGAATCTCGGCTGTCGTTGAAGGTAAAATATGCTGGCACTGACACCACCATCGCGCTTCAATTTGATGGGTTTGAAAGTGTAAAAACACAGTTTGAAACCGCCCATAAACAGCAGTTTGGCTTCATTGAAGATGACACGCCTCTGGTAATTGAATCAGTGGAAGCAGAAGCCATTGCGCGTATCGGCGAAGTGTTGGACGCCGGTAGCGCGCAAGCCGCCGCTGCGGCACATGAAACTGCCACCGTATTCATGGACGGCGAACGACATAAAGCCCGTGTTGAAAACCGTGAAAGCCTTAAAGTTGGCGCGGAATTACAAGGGCCTGCCATCATTCTGGAAGAAGGCAGCACCAGCATTATTGAACCCGACTGGTCTGTAACAAAAACCAGTAACAATGCCCTGCTGCTCAAAAGAACCAAAGCACGGGAAACCGATATTGCTCAGGCAGATACTGCTGATCCAATCCTGTTGGAGATATTCAACAATCTTTTCATGTCAGTGGCCGAGGAAATGGGCGGCGTACTGGCCAAAACTGCGCATTCGGTGAACGTTAAAGAGCGACTGGACTTTTCCTGCGCAATTTTTGATGCAGACGCGCGCCTTATTGCAAATGCACCGCACATGCCCGTGCACCTTGGCAGCATGGGTGAAAGTGTCGGCGCAATCGCCTCAGCCCGAGCGGGCACCATGGTGCCGGGCGACGTGTTCATAGTGAATGACCCAACAGCGGGCGGCACCCACTTGCCAGACATAACCGTCGTGACGCCTGTATTTGTTTCAGGGTCTGGAGAGCCAGACTTCTATGTTGCTTCCCGCGGCCACCATGCTGATGTGGGCGGCACAACACCGGGCTCTATGCCACCTGATTCCAGTACCCTGCTGGAAGAAGGCGTAAGCTTCATCAATTTCCAACTGGTGAAGGCAGGAAAATTTCTAACTGATGAAGTTTTGAGCCAACTTACATCGCACAAATATCCGGCGCGTAATCCATCACAAAATATCGCCGACCTGAAAGCTCAGGTTGCTGCAAACGCACGCGGCGTGAAACTCGTTGAAGGGCTGATTGATTATTACGGATTCAAAACAGTGTGTCGCTACATGACTTTCGTTCGCGAAAACGCCTCAAACGCGGTTCGAAACGTCATCGCGGGCTTACAGGCTGGTAGCCATGAATACCGGATGGATTGCGGCGCGATCATCAAGGTTGCCCTACAGCCGAACCCCGACGAGAAACGCCTGACCATCGACTTTACTGGCAGCAGCGAACAGCTGGGCAATAACTACAATGCACCCTATGCCGTCGTAAAAGCAGCCGTGCTGTATGTGTTCAGGGTTTTGGCTGGCGGTGATATTCCGCTTAACAGTGGGTGCCTCGAACCGATTCATATCATAATGCCGGAAGGCAGTATGATGAACCCGGGCCCGGACGCAGCTGTTGTTGCAGGCAACGTGGAAACAAGCCAGGCAATCACCAATGCGCTTTTCCTCGCAACCGGCACACTCGCGGCCTCCCAAGGCACGATGAATAACCTGACATTTGGAAACAAAAACTATCAGTATTATGAAACCATCGCCGGGGGCACGGGTGCAGGCAACGGTTTTGATGGCACAAGTGCGATCCATTCCCATATGACTAACAGCCGCCTGACGGACATTGAAGTACTTGAATGGCGGTACCCTGTGATCTTGCGGGAATTTGGCGTGCGGCACGACAGCGGCGGTGAAGGTAACTTCTCAGGTGGTTCAGGCGTGGTTCGGGAATTTGAGTTCCTTGAAGACATGGAAGTCTCCCTGCTCGCCAATCATTATGAAAGCGGCGCGCCAGGCTCGAACGGCGGCGATGCAGGCGTCCCCGGCAAGGCAAAGGTTATTCGCTCAGACGGCACTATTCAGTCTCTAAGATATGCTGACAAATGCAATGTAGCACCCCATGACCGCGTTCGGCTGGAAACACCGGGCGGCGGTGGGTTTGGCACCAAGGTTTAGGCCAAAAGGCACTCACCCCAGCATACCGTGATAGAATTAATGATAATTCTATCACTTGACCGCTTCCGTCAGCCGCCTATAGTTAATTTCTAGACTAGTGAGTTCAGTTATTATCATGCCAACGGGAGGGGGTATGAATGAATAGTGATCGGTCAAACGCCCCGGATTTGGTATTGAATTTGGGGAGGCGGATAGGTCTCAGGCTGAATGTCATCTTAGGGCATTGTGACCCTGCACGGGAGCTTAGCCTTCGCCTGTTTCCGAACAGCCCGCGTAAGGCCCGATATATGTCGGTGACCTTGTATAGGAGCTTGCTTTGGCCGTTCACACCCCCTATGGGGCTCCGCCTCCCAACAAATGGAGTATAGTCATGTCTTATATCGGTGTCGATCTACATACCAATTCTTTTACGAGCTGTCGTCTTGAGGATGATGGAGCGGAAGTTTTTGAGACCTTTAATCTGAGTGCCAGCGATCTGAGCCGCTTTTGTTTCAGTCTTGATGCGAATGATGAGATTGCTGTGGAGGCGACGGGAAACACGGCCTGGTTTTGCGATGAAGTTCGCTGCTGTGTCGGACGGATTGTGGTGGTCAATCCCCGTCAGTTTCAGGTGATCCGCAAATCGGTGAAGAAGACCGATAAGAACGATGCGCGCGCTCTGGCTTTTTTCCTCTCAAAGGATATGCTGCCGGAAACCCGCCTGAAGACAACAGCGGAATCAGAACTGAGTTCTCTGGTCTCAACCCGCGATGTGTTGGTCAAGCAGCGCACCATGCTGCTGAACAAGATCCATGCCCTGTTTGTAAAACGCGGTATGAAGTTGAAGAAAGAAGGACTGAGCAGCAGGAAACGTCTGCGCGACCTGGATCTTAGCCCCTTCACGCCTCTTGAAAAAGTGGAACTGGGCGTCCTGCGCGACCAAGCCCTCAGTCTCACTGCAAGCCTGAAGTCTCTTGATAAGGCCATTGAAGAGGCTGGATCCGATCTCCCCGGATACGAAGGGATCAGTTCCATCAAGGGGGTCGGGCCGCGGTCTGCTGCTGTCCTCTTGTCAGGTATCGGTAATATCAATGACTTTGAAACGGCTGATAAGCTGGCCGCTTATATGGGTATCGTTCCAAAGGTGAGCCAGTCCAATGAAACGGACAATCGGGGGCGGATCACCAAACGCGGCAACAAGCTGATGCGCACCACGCTGGTGCAATGCACGCTTATTGCTATCCGCTACAATGGCTATCTCAACAGCTTTTACCGGAGGATTAAAGAACGGCGCGGGTCGGGAAAGGCTATTATCGCAACCGCACGCAAGCTGTTGTCAATCATTTATGACACACTGAAAAACGGCTGGGTCTTCGAGGATTTTACCCACTTTAAAATCAAACAAAATCAATGTCATGCTGGACATTCATCATAGGAGAAGGCGTCATGCAGGCTGAAGCGAAACGCAGGCCCAGTGTTTTTGACATTCCTGGCGACAGCGGAATGCCGATATTCGGCCATACTTTCCGCCTGCTGAAAGACCCCGTGGCTTTAGGCAACCATATGCGCGCCAAATACGGCGATGTGTATAGGACATACAGCTTCTTTAAGCACAATGTTGCACTCGCTGGGCCTGACGCAAGCGAGTTTTTCCTGATGGATAAGGACAAGAACCTGTCCAGTGAACTCGGCTGGAGTCCGTATCTATTTCGGTTGTTCCCTCGCGGCTTGATGCTGCTGGACTTTGATGAGCACAGAGCCCACAGGCACATCATGGCCGCAGCCTTTAAAACGGGCCCAATGAAGGGATATCTGGAACGACTGAATGCCTCTATGCCCGACAGAATTGCTGAGTGGGGCAAACGCGGCTCCTTCAAATTCTATCCGGCGATCAAACAACTTACCCTCGATATGGCAACGCTTGTTTTCCTCGGCCTTGAGCCCGGGCCAGAAAGCCAGAAGATCAACAAAGCCCTTACAGACATGGTCGCCGCCAGCATGGGTGTTGTTCGCAAACCCCTGCCCGGCACCCTGATGTCAAAAGGTGTTAAAGGGCGAAAATTTATGGTGGATTTCCTGATGCAGGAAATCCCGAACCGGCGTGGTACCGACGGCACCGACATATTCACTCAGCTGTGTAACGCCAGCGATGATGAAGGCAACCGCTTCACGGACCAGGAAGTGGTCGACCACATGATCTTCCTGTGGATGGCAGCCCACGACACCATTACCAGTTCCGTCACGACACTCGTGTACGAACTTGGCCGCCATACCGACTGGCAAGAAAAACTGAGGGAAGAGATTAAGGGACTGGGCCTTAATGACGACAGCCTTCCCTATGAAAAAATGAAAGACCTTGTAATAACCGAGTATGCCTTCAAGGAAGCGCTTAGGATGAACCCACCGCTGCCCGCCATGCCCCGCATGACCGTCAGAGATATTGAGTTTAAGGGTCATATCATTCCAAAAGGTACGATCGTTGGGATCAGTACCGTTTCAGCCCACCGCGACCCGGCCAGTTGGCCTGAGCCACAAAAGTTTGACCCCCTGCGCTTTTCGCCAGAAGGCGGTGTCAAGGAGCGGCACCGGTTTGCCTGGATACCCTTTGGCGGCGGTGCCCATATGTGCCTTGGCTTGCACTTCGCCTACATGCAGGCCAAGGTGATAATGGCACACCTGCTACCGCACTATCATATTGATTTGCCGGATGGATATGAAACCGAGTTCCAGATTATGCCGCTGATTAAACCTAAAGACGACCTACCTGTCACCCTGAGGGCCATTAACTGATATGTCTGACAAAACTTTTGATTTCATTATCGTTGGTGCGGGTTCTGCCGGTTGCACGCTCGCCACTCGTCTGACGGAAAACAGCAACTTCAATGTGCTGTTGATCGAAGCTGGCAAAAAAGATGGCTCAATTAAAATCGATATGCCTGCAATGATCAGCAAGGTTGTTCCGCCAAACGAATATAACTGGAATTATTGGACGGTGGCACAGCCCAATCTGAAAGGGCGCAAACTTTTTTGGCCGCGCGGCAAGGTTCTAGGCGGCTCGTCCTCGATCAACGGCATGCTCTATGTGCGCGGCCATGCAAGAGACTATGATGAATGGGCACAACTTGGCTGCAAAGGCTGGTCCTTTGATGATGTGCTACCCTATTTCAAAAAGTCAGAGGGCAGTGACCGCTCAGCGGACGAGTTTCATGCTAACGACGGCCCCCTGCTCACCACCCAGCATACATCAGAACACCCACTTAATACAGCATTCCTGAATGCAGCCGCTGAAATGGACCTGCCCTATACCGACGACTTTAATGGTGCTTCACAGGAGGGCGTGGGTTGGTACGACCAAACCATTCGGGGCGGCGTGCGCCAAACCACCGCGAAAACCTATCTGGAGATGGCCAAGGGCCGCCCGAATCTAACGGTTTTGACCGAAGCTCAGGTTCGACGGATTGTGCTGAAAGGCACGAAGGCCAAGGGCGTTACGGTAACGCGGAACGACAAGACTGAAACCTGGACAGCTTCAAAGGAAGTCATCTTGTCTGGTGGTGCGATCAACAGCCCGCAACTGCTTCAGCTTTCAGGCATTGGTGACCCGGAAGATATCATGGCGGTTGGTTTGCCAATGCTGCATGAATTAAACGGCGTGGGTAAAAACATGCAGGACCACCTGGACCTGACCGTTTATGCCCACCTGAAAGACCCTATATCTTTCCTGCGCTACAAAGCACCGCACCGGGCGATTATGGAGCTTGGTAAATGGTTCCTGAAGCGCCCGAGCGTGATGGGTGACTGTGTAACGCCTGTTGGCGCGTTCCTAAAAACAGACCCGGCGCTAGAGCGGCCCGACATTCAGTTCCATATCATCCTCGCGATGGCATCAGAACCACATGGGTTTGCTGATCCCACAGAACACGGGTTCGGCATTCATATGTGCCAGCTCAGGCCACAAAGCCGTGGCACGATCAGCCTATCATCGGATGACCCGCTAGCTCCGGCTAAAATCGATCCCGGCTACCTGAGCGTACCCGAAGACCTGCGGGTCATGCGGGAAGGCGTGAAAATGGTACGGAAACTTATGGGTCAACCTGCTCTCAAAAGCTACATCGACAAAGAAGCTAACCCTTGGAACGGGATTGACCTTGAGGATGATGCCGCCACTGAAGAAGCAGTTCGCAGCCACGCAGAAACGATATACCACCCGGTTGGCACCTGCGCGATGGGGCCAGAAAGCCAGAAAACAAGCGTTGTTAACCCGGATCTTCAGGTTATCGGCCTTTCCGGGCTTCGGGTAGCGGACGCATCGGTTATGCCTCGGCTGATTGGCGGCAACACCAACGCGCCCACCATTATGATCGCAGAAAAATGCGCTGACCTGATAAAAGCTACATACGCCTGACATAGTTGACCATAGTCAAGGCAGGTTTCGCCCGCTTGGGCGAATCTCTCCCCATATTCTTTGGGAGAACGGCTATGTCAAAAAAGAGACTTTTTCTGGTCGCCGTAGATGGCAGCGAATGGAGTGAACGTGCAGCAATGAGGGCGGTTAATCTGGCCGCTGAAATTGGTGCAGCAGTCAAACTTGTAACAGTTATTCCATGGTCCGGGTTCCATCCGATCTCCATCGAAGAACTGGCAGCGCGGCCCATCGCCAAAAAGGAAGAAGAGCAACACGCGCGGGACAATATCCTCATGCCGCTGGTTGATGCCAATGCTGGCAAGGGTGTTGAAATTTCCACGCATTTCGATTGGGGTAGCCCGGTAGAAGTCATTCAGCGGCTGGCGCGCGAGGACCATGCCAACATGGTTTTTGTTGGTCGGCGTGGCCGCTCCAAGCTTTCAGACCTGATCCTTGGCAGCGTGGCAAACTCTCTTGCCCATAGCCTTGGTGTGCCAATCGTTCTGGTACCATAGAAAAAACCAGCACTCTTTCAAGCGCTGGTTCTCAAGTCCTCAAACGGTGCATGCTGTCGGCTTAATAGCCGATAGCAATCCCGTCTTTACGCATCTCGGTTGCGCCCCAATACACACCGCTTTCAGGGTCACGCCAAATGGCTTGATAACCGCCAAACGGCCCTGACGTTATGCGCAGTTTGTGACCACGGCGCTCAAGCTCTGCATACACTTCTGGTGTAACACCGCTTTCAAGTTGAACGATACCGCCATCGTCCATACGGCCCTGCCATGTCGGCGACGTGGACCCAACATGGTTGAACCGCGCCGCATCGCCCGCATCCTGCACGGTCATACCAAAGTCGACGAGATTGATGACAATCTGGGCATGGCCCTGCGGCTGCATCGCGCCGCCCATCAGGCCAAAGCTCAAGACAGGCTCGTCGTCTTTGGTCATGAAAGCCGGAATAATAGTATGGAAGGGGCGCTTGCCTGGCGCATACACATTCGGATGACCTTCTGTGAGGGCAAACTGCGCCCCCCTGTCCTGAAACATGAAACCAAGGCCATCAGGCACCAAACCAGAGCCCATACCGCGATAGTTACTTTGGATAAGAGACACCATCATACCGTCCTTGTCGGCAACGGTCATATAGATGGTATCGCCTTCAAGCAGTTGCTCGTCACCATGATCAACTTCTGTGAGTACGCTCTCCATGTTCATCAGCTTTCGGCGCTCTGCCGCATATTCCTTGGAAAGCAGGTGATCAAGCGGCACATCATAGAAATCCGGGTCGGCATAAAAACGGGCGCGATCTTCAAACGCCAGTTTCTTTGCCTCGACCATCACATGCAAATAATCCGCAGAGTTTTGCCCCATGGACGCCAGATCGTACGCTTCAACGATGTTCAGCATCTGAAGGGCCGCGATACCCTGCCCGTTTGGCGGCAGTTCCCAAACATCATAACCGCGATAATTCACACTAACTGGATCGATCCAGTTGCTTGTGTGGTTTTCGAAGTCTGCTTTGCGGAGCGGCCCACCAATACGTTTGAAATAGGCATCCATAATGTCCGCAAATTCACCGCGGTAGAAGACATCCTTGCCCTCGTTGCCGATACGCTCCAGCGTGTTGGCAAGGTCAGGGTTACGGAACATCTGCCCTTCTACCGGTGCCTTGCCATCAATCAGGTAGGTGTTTCGGTAGTTATCAATCTCTTCAATCACGCCAGCTTCATGCTGCCCAGGAAAACCGTCAGCATGCAGTGACATATAATAGGCAATAACCTGCGTTACAGGGAAACCCTCACGGGCATATTTCACCGTTGGCGCAAGATTTTCTGCCATGGGTAGACGGCCAAACTTTTCATGCATGGTAAACCAGCCATCCACGGCACCTGGTACTGTAATGGACAGGCTACCCCAATCCGGAATGTCGTTCTTATCTGTCAGTTTGGCTTTCAGCTCATCAAGGGTTTGTCCAAGAGGTGCGCGTCCAGAAGCGTTCAAACCATGAAGTTTCCTGGTTGCCGGATCCCAGATAATAGCAAACAGGTCACCGCCAATACCGTTGCCAGTGGGCTCCATCAGGCCAAGTGCTGCGTTCGCTGCAATCGCTGCATCGACTGCACTGCCGCCTTTCTTGAGAATATCAATCGCGATCTGACTTGCCAGCGGATGTGATGTTGCCGCCATACCTTCCTTACCAAGCACAGAGCTTCGCGTTGCCCAACCTGCGCCGTAAACCCGGTCCCCCCGGTTATCACCGCGCAGCGACGTAACCGGCTGCGGGCCAGAACTTGGTTCAGTCACAGCCGTTTCTCCCGTCGAGTTATTTTGTCCAAACGAAAAGCCAATAGCCGCCGCCAGTGCGACAGCAATGACCATAATAATGCCAGATTTAGCCTGCATTTTGCCCTTCCCCCTTATCGCGCTTACGAAAGCGCCTTATTTTGCCGGCAACAGGATGGTCACTCCCAGACCACCAAGGCTTGCGGTTTTCAAACCGACACTACCGCCATACATATCCGCGATGTCACGAACAATCGCCAAGCCCAGTCCGGTGCCCGGCACCTGCTCATCCAGCCTCGTCCCACGATTAAAAAGCGCTTCCCGTTCCGCTGGCGGAACACCGGGGCCATCATCTTCAACAGTTATTTCGATCATAGGGCGCCTTAGCCCTTCTTCAAACCGCACGACAGAAACAGAAACCTTTGACACTGCCCACTTGGCCGCATTGTCAACGACATTTCCCAGAAGCTCGTCAAAGTCTTCCTTCTCGCCGTCAAAACTATAGTCGGCAGAGCAGTTTACCGTTGTGTCTATTGCTTTGTCACCGGCGATCACTTTCACCGCCTTCACAAGTTTGTTAATCCGGTCTGCTACCGGCAGGCCCGGCCCCGAGCCACCGCCAGCGATGCGAGCCCGTTTTAGGTGGTGGTCCACATGGACACGTATGTCTTTGGTTTGACGTGCAATCAGCTGCGCACCTTCGTCAGTTTTTCCATCCACCTCGTTCTGGATAATGGAGAGAGGGGTTTTAAGCGCGTGCGCCAAGTTCCCTACATGGGTGCGTGCTCGCTGCAAAAGCTTATCATTCTGGTCAATCAAGCCGTTGATTTCGTCCACCAGAGGCTTCAGGTCTTCTGGCATGCGACTTTCGTCCGCGCTATTTAGTCGCGCGCTGCGCCCAGCGCGTACATCTGCCAAGTCCCGCCTGATCTGCCGCAATGGGCGTAGGCCATAACGCACCTGCATGACAAGCGCCAACGTGACCGACGCCAGAATGAGCGCAAGCGCACTGAACAAGAGCCAGTTAAAACGATCAATTGCTGCCTGCACCTCTGCCATGTCGGTTGCGACCTGATAGTGGAAAACCCGCTCGGCCTCCGGCAGTATTATGTCATGCTCTGCCTGCCTGAGCGTTTGCCCGTCTGGTCCTTCAATGATGGAATAGCGTAGCGAGAAGTTCCGATGCTCAGGTTCCGCAAACAGCTCAAAGTCCCACAGGGACCGCGACCGATAGGGCTGCATGCTTTTCTCGGAAACCTGCCAGTACCAGCCGGAATAAGGAGTGCTGAACCGCTGGTCCGTCAGGGGCTGATTGAAACGGAACTCCCCCGCTGGTGAAACCTCGCTAACACCAATCAGGGTATCAAGTAGCAGCTCCAGCCGCTTATCCACATCCGAAAGCACATAGCTTCTAAAGGCAAACGACAGAACGATACCGCCAACAATCATCGCCACCGATGACCAGATAATGGCGGAAACCATCAATCGCCCAGTTAGGGACGCGCGGAAACGAGCGAACGAGCCAGGCTGTTGCTCGCCTGCCGTGGAGCGCGAGGCCGTTTCACCGCCTGAAGTTTTATCGTCCCCCTTCAAGGTTTATTACTCTCCCCACTCCATGCGGTATCCAAGCCCTCTGACGGTATGGATTACCGGAGTGTTCAGTTTCTTTCTGATACGGTTCACGAACACTTCGATGGTGTTCGAATCCTTGTCGAAATCCTGATCATAGATGTGCTCGGTCAGCTCGGTACGAGAGATAACTTTGCCATCATGATGCATAAGGTAGGACAGCAGCTTAAACTCTTGCGCAGTTAGCTTCACTGCAGCACCATCTACAGTCACGCGGCTTTGACGGGTATCAAGCCGAACCGGCCCGACCTCCAATACTGGCGAGGTTTGCCCAGCAGAACGACGAATGAGCGCCCTAAGGCGTGCCAACAGTTCTTCAACGATAAAGGGTTTGGCAAGATAGTCATCTGCCCCGGCATCCAGCCCTTCCACCTTGTCGGTCCAACTGTCGCGGGCCGTCAGGATCAGAACCGGCATTTCCCGGCCATCCGCTCGCCATTTCTTTAGAACACTGGCACCGTCCATTATTGGCAGGCCGAGGTCCAGGATCACAGCATCATAGGGTTCGGTATCGCCGAGGAAATGGCCTTCTTCGCCATCGTTTGCGATATCATAGGTATAGCCTGCGTCCTTCAGGTTTGATGCTATTTGCCCTGCAAGGGTTTCGTCATCCTCAACAATCAAAATGCGCATAAGTGCCCCTTCTTGTTTTTGCTGTCGTTATCGGCGGCTAACAATCGCGCCTGTGCGTGCATCAACCACCAAAACCATCACACGTCCATCTTCAGGTCTCACTCTCAGGTCATACTGCCAACCGCGATTGGTACGACGCAGCTTCTGACCAACAACTTTGCCACCAACTTGACGTTCGACAATTTTCTTAATCTGGGAATACGGCAGAATATCGCCACGTCTTAAGGCTTCGCGGGCATTGTCATGGTCTTGCAGAATTGCAGACGACGCAGGACCACCCAGGATTGGCACGGCCACCCAAATAAAAGAAATGAAGAGAATCCCAAAAATACGTTTCATAGGCTATAGTTTCCATTGCAGGGCTGAACCTGTGATGAATTGGTATGATGGGGAAGCATACAGCTTGATCAAGAAAATAATGCCATTAATGCTACCTCATTTCAAAATCCTTAAAGGGTCTGTTTCATGAAAGTGATCATTCTGCCCCTGACGCGCGAGAGTGACGCAAAGCTGCTATCGACAGCCGCAGCCAATCTTGCTGCCAAATTTTCCGCCAATATCACCGGCCTTTTTGTGAGGCGAGACCCAAAAGGCGCCATCCCTTTGCTGGGTGACGGCTTAACGGCAGACATGATCCAGCAGATGTGTGATGCAACAGAGCAAGAAGGGCGGCGCTATGCGACGGAAACTGAAACGGTTTTCAAAGACGCAATGAGCAATGCCGCAATTCCGTTAGGTGACAATACGGCTGGCGCACCTTCTGCACATTGGCGTACTATTGTTGGCGAAGTTGCCGACCATGTGGGACGCTGTGCCCGCACCGCCGATTTTGCCGTTTGTGAACGCCCGGGCGGCAGGCACAGTTCGCAGGCCGAAATTTTCAATGACCTGGTCTTCCGGTCGGGGCGCTCGGTCTTGATGGTACCGGAGGCGCGAAAAAAACCTATGCTGGATCATATGCTGGTCGCCTGGAATGGTCGGGCAGAATGTGCACGCGCTGTTACAGGTGCCCTGCCACTGCTTCGCAAGGCGAAAGCCATCAGTATTTTGCAGGTGGGAGACCTTGGTGAAGACCGCCCGACCCTGGAAGATATCGGCGAGTATCTGAAAGCTCATCAGATTGACGCCACCCAGATACTGGAACCCGCAGGAAACGCACCCGTTGGAGAGATTGTTTATGGCAAAGCCAAAGACCTGGGCGCAGACAGCATTGTTATCGGTGCCTTCTCAACTGCACGATGGCGGGAACTTATACTGGGCGGCGTCACCAGATACCTGATCGAAAACAGCGACATACCCATTTACATGAGCCACTAGATTTCAAATAATCACAAGAAGCACTTGTGATAATCCCAACATAACCGATACTGACGATGAGATAGTCAGACGGCTGGTTTCAGGAGTATTTTTCGACGATGGCACCGCGCATTTTACATATTTTCCCCTCGTTTGAACTTGGGGGCTCTCAGCGCCGCATGGTCACCTATCTAAACGAAACGCAGGCAGTGCTTGACCATATGGTGTATGCGCTTGACAACAATTATGAAGCCGCCGCTCTCACCGACAATTTTATCAAGGCCGATATACCGGCCAATATCGTTCCCCGCGGCGACACACTGAAGGCTGTTAAGATCTGCCGCTCGCTGATTGCCGAGATTAAACCTGATCTGTTGGTTACCTATAATTGGGGCAGTATAGAATGGGCTTTGGCGAACCGCTGGCCAAAACGGGTACCGATGATCCACATTCAGGATGGTTTTGCTGAAGACGAGCAAAGGCAAGAAAAGAACAACCGCCGCAGGCTACGCCGGTTTGCCTACCGAACCTGCAACAGGGTTGTTGTACCGTCACGCCAACTGGAAACCATCGCCCGCGAAAGTTGGCACATACGAACCAAGCGACTGCAATATATCCCTAACGGCATTGATACCAGCCGCTTTGAAGGTAAGGCAGACACCAGCCTGTTGCGGCAATTCGACCTCAAACCTGACGATACCATTGTCGGCACTGTCGCTCGCCTAAATCACGAAAAAAACATTGGCCGCCTGATTGAAGCTTTCAGCGCAATAGAGAACAAGCACACAAACGCCAAGCTTGTCATCGTTGGAGACGGCGTTGGCATGTCAGCCCTTAAGATGCTGGCCGAACGCATCTGTGAACCGGGACGGGTTGTTTTCACCGGCCAGATTGATCAGCCTGAAAAAATCTTACCGGCGTTTGATATTTTCTCCCTCTCGTCAGATACCGAGCAGATGCCGATCTCGGTGTTGGAAGCAATGGCAGCATCCAAGCCTGTTGCTAGTACCAATGTTGGCGATATCAAGCAGATGGTGTCTGCAGAAAACCAGGGCTTTATTGACGGCAATGAAGCTGAACAATTGGCAAGCAGCCTGGACACTCTGCTTGCTGATCCGGCGCTGGCGTCAAATATTGGGCATGCTAATGCCCGCGTGGTGAAGGAACGCTATAGCCTCAGTGGCATGGTCGAAAGCTATGACACCCTCTTTGCGGAAACCAGTAAAAGCTGAACATCACTCTGCGGCGACAGGCACCGGAACCTTTCCAATCACAACTTCATTTCCGGGCTCCGGATTTCTTGGCACATTGAACGACAGGATAAGGGAGACAAGCGCCATACCTGCCCCTGCCAGAAAAACGTAGGACGGCGACAAAACCCAAAGGTATGCGCCAAACGCCCACGGTATAACCACCGCTGCAATATGATTGATGGAAAAACTCACACTGGATGTGGCCGCAATATCTTTACCATCGGCAATTTTCTGCAGGTAGCTCTTCTGCGCAATCGCAAACGAAAAGAAGATATGGTCAACAACATACAGAACGGCTGCCACAATCGGGCTTTCCACAAAAGCATAGCTGCCAAACACAAGTATCAGGCCAACATATTCGAATATCAGGATATTCCGCTCACCAAATCTGGTGATAAAAGCGCCGATTTTGGGCGATACCAAACTGGTAACGACATGGTTGGCCAAATAAAGCCCTGCCACGGTTGACGCTGCAAACCCAAATTTTTCCACCAGTAGAAAGCCTGCGAAAACCACAAAAATCTGGCGACGCGCACCACCCATGAAGGTAAGCGCGTAATAAAGCCAATAGCGCTTGCGAAGGATCATCTTCTTGTGCTGAGGCTCATGTCCCTCAATCTTTGGGAAAGCCGCCCAAATAAAAAACGCCAGCACCATGGTGACCCCGCCGCCAACGGCAAACAACCAAACATAAGCAACTTCGAACTGTTCAAGAAGAAGCCAGAGCATACCAAAGGCAATAATCGACGCGACGGATTTTGCCGACAGTTGCCAGCCCATCACCCTAGGGGCTCTGTCTTTTGGTAGCCACTGGAGCGACAGAGACATCTGCACTGTCTCATGATAATGAAACCCGACAGACATCAACACAGTGGTGAAATAGAGCCCATATTCACTTGGCAACAGGCCAGTAATCGAAATCCCGAACCCAAGAACGGCGAGGGATGCTACCGCAAGCATCTGTTCCCTAATAAACAAAAGCAGGAAAACAGCCGTAAAGGCCAAAAAGCCGGGAATTTCCCGCAAGCTTTGCAGGATGCCAATTTCCCTACCGGTAAATCCAGCCACCTCGACGGTAAAATTATTCAGCAGCGCCATCCATATAGCAAAACTGAAGGGAGCCGCCGCAGCAATAAGCACAAGGCAGACCTCTGGTGTTTGCCAGCTTTTTAACGCTTTTTCGGGTTCAGGCATGGGGCGACGCTTTCCAACTAATACAAGGCGCCACCATAGCCATTTTAGTGGACAGCGCCAATTCAATCTGACGCTTCTAAATTAAGTATTACCCGAAATTTGGTTCGCGTTTCTGCATAAAGGCCATAACCGCCTCGCCAAATTCCGGTGACAGAAGCTGCGCACCAAAGGCTTTGCTTTCTTCTACCATCTGAGCCGAAAGCATTTCTTTGTCACCCCGCATCAGTCGCTTGGTATGTTTGATAGCGGCAGGTGCGCGTTTAGACAGCATGTGAGCCGCTTTCTCGGCGGCGGCAGAAAGTTCATCAGGTGCAAACACATCTGACGCCACGCCCATCATACGAGCATCATCAGCCTTTACACGTTTACCAAGCATGAATATCTCCGCTGCCTGCGCTTGCCCAATACGGGCAGGCAAAAGAAGTGAAGAAGCAGCCTCTGGCACCAGCGCAAGGTCAACAAAGGGCGCCTGCAATTCTGCAGCCTCTGACATGTAGATGATGTCGCAGTGCAACAGCATGGTAAAACCAACACCGACTGCTATGCCATTAACTGCGGCGACAATTGGCTTTTCAGCGAGCACCAATTGGCGCAGAAACTGCGATACGGATGCATCAGGCGTAAGCGGCGGATTATCGCGAAAATCCAGCAAATCATTGCCTGCGGTAAAGGCATCGCCGTTCGCGTTGAAAAGGATAGCACGCACATCATCGTTGCCGTTGGCGTCTGCCATTGCGTCTGCCATCTTTTGGTACATGGCGGCAGTGATCGCATTTTTCTTGTCTGGCCGGTTGAAAGTGATGGTCAGAACGCGGTTTTCTATTTTCGTTAAAATGTCATCGGTCATGGCACTATCCTTCAGGATGTTTTTGCTATGTGGCTTAAAGTTGCAGACGGCACAGTCCGTCCAGTTTCTTGTTCTTCTATTGCCCCAATTAGGCTCTCACAGGTATTGGCAAACAAGTCGATGTCGGCCTGCCCTCCGATATGATCAAGCATTCGGGCGTTATTTTGCTGAATGATGGGTTTTGCCCTTGCAACCAGCTTATCGCCAGCGACTGTCAGACTGATATGAAACGAGCGCTTGTCGGCGGCGCTGCGTGTGCGGCGAACCAACCCTTTACCTTCCATCCGGTCTATCAGGCCCGATACAGAGGTTATTTTCAGGCCAACAGCAGACGCGAGTTCCCCCATGGACGCGCCCTTGAATTTGTCGAGGAACATCAAGACAGCGCTCTGACTGCTGGTAATCCCAAGCTCTTGCACCAGCATGCGGTCGCCAGCCTGGAACAACGCATGATGCAGGCGATGTACAAGATGGAACAGGCGAGGTTCGGTTGGTTCAGGCATCAGAAATCCATTTATTTCGTATACGAAGTATATCTAAGCAGGCGATAGTCAAGAATATGCGAGAAATAATTTGGCTGGTTACCTGATAGCTGCCTTCAACTGCCAAAGCACTTGCCCACTGTTCTGATATTTTGCCTCAAACGGCGTGATGGGGTTTTCTGGATTGATTTCTGTGATGTCGCTTACCTGCCCTGCAAGCCGAAGCGCGATCTGAAATTCCTGCAAATAAAGCTTCCAGTTGGACCGCAGTTCGAGTGGCCCTATGATTTTTACAATGTCGGCAAATGCGGATGCGCCATGCCATCGCCGCGCCAAATGGGCCGACTTGGGCCATGGGTTGGGATAGAGGATATAATGGCGCGCTATCGCTATGTTGTCATCGACCAGCAACCGGTAAAAATCGTTCAGGTCCGCCCGCAACAACAACATGTTTTCAGGGTCAGAGTCTGTTCGCTCTTTTGACAGACGTTTCAAAGACTTGTCCACGCCCAGCACACTGTGCTCAGGAAATCGGATGGCCAGATTTCGCGTGCTGTCCCCCACCCCGCAGCAAGCGTCCAGTATCAAGGGTTTATCACTTTTGGCGAGCCAATCAGAAAACGTATCAAAAGCAAGTTTCGAATGGCCAGCGATTGGTTTCCGGCTGGCGTACTTCAAATGCTTGCGCACAGTTTCTTCCAGTCGCTCATGCGGCCCGGATTGGTTACTGATTACGCGTCGGGAAAGCTTGTCGGTCATTAGTTCTGGCTAGGCTAGATCACATAGCCATAGATGGCGACAAAGTGACAGGCTGCGCCCGCAATCACAAACAGATGCCATATCACATGCGTGTATGGCCAGCGCTTGGCTGCGTAAAAGCCAGCTCCAACCGTATAGGCAAGGCCACCTGCAATTATCCAGTTGATGGCGGCAGGCGGCAGTGCTTCGGACAAAGGCACAATCATCAGCATGCCTGCCCATCCCATAGCCAAATAAAGCAAGAGCGATATCAGGCTGAACCGCTTGCCGGTTTTTTTCAAAAAAGCCCGCAGCTTTAGCGATATACCCAGAACGGCGGCACCCCAGGCACCAACCATCACCCAGACACCTGTGCTTAGCGGCAAACTAATAAGCGCAAATGGCGCATAAGACCCGGCAATTTTCAGGTAAATGGCGGAATGATCCAGCATCTTGAAAAAGGCCGCCGCTTTTGTCGCGAACAGGCTGTGATAAAGCGTTGAGGTGGTGAACATGGCGATCATCGCACCGCCATAAAGCGACACCGCAAGCACCCCCAGCGGCCCACTGTCCACTTTCATCAAAAGAAACGCGAGCGCCGCAACAGACAACATGGCTGCAATGCCATGCGTAACGGCATGCATGATTTCTTCCCGAAGGCTATATTGCTGGATGCTGAGTGCTGTCATGTTCCATTTTCCAGTTCCGCGATAGTTTACTCTTCTCAAAAAAAACCACCAGAAAAAACACCTCTCAATCCCTACGGGATTGCTTCGCCTTGAGATTATTTTCCACCAATTTTTCTTTGTTCCCCGCCTAATCCAGCCCCCGTCGCGGCCCGTAACTCTCGTTACAAGCTAACACTCACCCCGATCACGACAGGAGAGAACAAATGAAACTACCTATCAAATTTTTAGCCACAACTTTGCTTGCCGCTGTTGCCTTTGCGGCAACGCCAATGGCGACGGCAGGCGATTACAGCAAAGCCAAAGCAAACAAAGCTGTTTCCGCTGACATTGTTGACACCGCCGTGAGTGCGGGTGCCTTCAATACATTGGTGGCCGCGGTTCAGGCAGCGGACCTTGTTTCAACACTGAAATCCGATGGCCCCTTCACAGTTTTTGCACCAACTGATGAGGCATTCGCCAAACTGCCAGCCGGCACAGTTGAAAACCTGCTGAAGCCCGAAAACAAGGATCAACTTGTTGCTGTGCTTACCTATCATGTGGTGCCCGGCAAAGTCGCCTCTACTGATCTTTCCGGCAAACGTCTGGCCGCAAAAACAGTACAAGGCACCACTGTCGATATTGATGCCACCAACGGCGTACGTGTCGATGATGCTCAGGTGATCCAAGCCGATATCATGACATCAAATGGCATTATCCATGTGATTGATCGTGTCATCCTTCCCTGATTAATCACAGGCGCCGGGGTGAAAGATGTTCAGAGTTCGCCCCGGCAGCCGTTTGCCCTTGCTCTGACGCAAACGAAAGAGTTAGGCTTTCCGTTCATCGACAAGGGGGAGCCTTCATGAAAAACCTTATACTTATACCGGCGCTGGCGCTGTCTCTGGCAGCATGCGATAGCCGGGAACCAGCACAAAATACAGAAGCAGAAACTATCAGCGTTGCCGCTGCGCCCAAGTATTCTGCACAATCATTCTTCGATACCACCAGCTTTTCTTCAGCGTCTTCTGCAGGCCATGCTTTCTCACCTGACGGCAGCAAAGTCCTGATCTCCAGTGATGAAACAGGCATTTTCAATGCATTTGCTGTGGATATTGCATCAGGTGATCGCAGCCAGTTAACAGATTCAACAACAAGTGCCACGTTCGGGGTAACCTATTTCCCTGCCGATGAACGCATTCTTTACACCGCTGACGGCGGCGGTGACGAGTTAAACCATGTTTGGGTTCGCGAACTGGATGGCAGCACAAACGACCTGACCGCAACGGAAAACACCAAAGCCGCTTTTGTGGGCTGGAACGCTGATGGTAGCGAATTTTACCTGTCCACTAACGAGCGCGACCCGCGCGCCTTCGACCTTTATGCCTATAAGGCAGACGGTTATGAGCGACGCATGGTGTTCGAAAACACCGAAGCCATGCAATTAAGCGGCGTGAGCGGAGATGACCGCTATCTTGCCCTAACCCTTAATCGCACATCGGCTGACAGCAATGTCTACCTTAAAGATCTGACCAGCGATGCCGCACCTGTGCTGGTTACCGAGCATGAAGGAAACATTGCTTACAGCACCTATGGCTTTTCCTACGGCGGCAAGCTCATTCTTGCCACAAACGAAGCCAGCGAGTTTTCAGAGGCGTGGTCCTACAACGTGGAAACCGGTGAGAAGAAACCCTATGTCACCGCTGACTGGGATGTTTCCGGCCTCGTTTATTCCAACACTGGTCGCTACCGCGCACAGGCTGTAAACGCCGACGCGGAAACAAAAATCACGATCATGGATGGCCAGATTGCAGGCCCTGTAGAAATGCCAGACCTGCCAGCAGGCAATGTGCTCAATGTTCGTTTCTCCAACGACGACAGCAAGGTTGCCTTCATGCTGAACGGCGACACCAGCCCTAGCGACCTTTATGTAATGGATCTGGCCGCCGGCACAGCAAAACGACTGACATCTGCCCTTAACCCTGCCATCAATCAGGATGATTTGGTTGAAGCAACGGTGGTTCGCTACCCCAGTTTTGACGGCACCCTGATCCCATCTATCCTTTATAAACCGAAAGGTGCCAGCGCTGAAAACAAGGTGCCAGCCCTTGTGCTTGTGCACGGTGGCCCCGGCGGGCAAACACGTCGTGGTTACCGCGCTTTTGTTCAGCATCTAGTAAACCATGGCTATGCAGTGCTGGGGGGCAAACAACCGGGGTTCTTCTGGCTACGGCAAAACCTTCTTCCATATGGATGACAAAGCTCATGGTGAAGGTGACTTGCAGGATATCGTTATGGGCCGCGCCTACCTTGAAAGTCTGGATTGGGTAGATGGTGACCGTGTTGGCATTATCGGTGGTTCTTACGGCGGTTTCATGGTTGCCGCGGCACTGGCGTTCGAGCCCGAAGCCTTCGATGTTGGCATCAATATCTTCGGTGTAACCAACTGGGTGCGCACCCTGAAATCTATCCCGCCATGGTGGGAAAGCTTCCGCGAAGCGCTGTATGATGAAATGGGTGACCCCGCAACAGACGAGGAACGACACCACCGGATTTCACCCCTGTTCCATGCCAAAAACATCGTGAAACCCATGCTGGTGGTGCAAGGGGCGAATGACCCACGCGTGCTTCAGGTGGAAAGCGACGAAATTGTTGCTGCTGTTGAGGAAAACGGCGTGCCGGTCGAATATATCCTGTTCCCGGATGAAGGGCATGGCTTCCGCAACAAGGCAAACCGCATCGCAGCGTCCGATGCCTATGTCAAATTCCTTGACCAGTATCTTCGCGGTGACGAGGCCAACAACGGTCGCTAGCACCCGAAACAAGATAATCAAAACCAGCAAAAAGCCCGCTCATCAGCGGGCTTTTCTTTTTTTGGCCACAAATTAGTATTACCAGAACACTATCAGAAAGAACGGTTTCGAAACTACCAAGGGGGAGGTAGCCAGAATGATCAAGAAACTCTGGCCTTACGTGGCCATATGTCTTGCTTTAAGCTTCGCGGCCACCGCGAGAACCACACCAAATTGCGATGCCTCAAACCCCGCTGTCGCCCTACTTTCTGATGAGCAACTGGACAAGCCCTTCATTTTGGTTGGCGAGTTACACGGCAATGAAGAATCCCCCGCTTTCACTGCTGCCCTCACCTGCAGACTTGCACAAAATGGCCTGAAGGTTTTGCTGGCTGTCGAAGCACCCGACAATGTTGAACTGCCAATCAACGAGCATAACGGGGTATTGAGATTCACTGGCGAAAATGATGCCATATCAGAGGATTATTGGTACCTGGCCCAGCCCTTTGGCCGAACTACCCCTGCAATGGTGAAGCTGATTCAGTCGGTGAATGAATTCGCGCCAGTGACCTTCGTTGACGAGCCTTGGCCCTGGAAAGGGAAACCAGTAGGCAACCGCGACAAATGGATGGCCGAAAAGATCAAAGCAGAATGGGATACTGGTCAGTTTGACCGGATCATTTTTCATGGTGGCAATTACCATACCCGGTTTGCATCACGGGAGGATAAATCCTCCCCCGCTATACCGGACTATTTACCCCCGGAAGACACGGTCACAATCAATATCTCGTCAGCAAGCGGCCAATCGTGGACATGTCGCGGCCTGGACGACTGCGGTCCTCATGAAACCGGGTGGGGTGGACCAATAGCAAAGCCAGAGATACGCCACGACGGATTGCCCCTATGGACCATCACTGTTCTAGTACCAAAATTTACACCGTCGTTTCCGCTAACAGACACATTGCCGGCAAACTAGGCTCAGGTCAGCACGGCTTTCACAAGCGGGCCAGCCGCGCTTCCGCCCAGCCACGCAAGCTGCGTTTCCGCCATTACGTCATTAATGCGTTCCTGTGGCCGCCTGTGCGGATGCACAGCGCGCCTTAACGGCCTGTCGCCGCGCGGCATATTGATAATCTCTGCAATCGCATGCGGAATATCCATCGGGTCCGTGTTGCGGCCAGAGCCATCTTCCTGCCCCATCCGGGCAACCATCTGCTCATACCCTTCGCGTACCTCTTCAGGGATGCGAGCCTTAAGTTCCGTATTATAACGGTTGCGGTTCACCCAGATTTTGGTTGGATACCCACCCGGCTGGATAACCGTCACCTCAATACCGTGCGGCACCAGTTCATAGGCGAGTTGCTCGCTCATGGCTTCAAGCGCAAATTTGGTGGCGGAATAATGGCCTGCCCCCGGCACGATCAAGCGACCAAGCTGGGACGAAATGTTAAAAATCTGCCCGTCCTTTGCGGCGCGCATGGCTGGCAACACCGCCTGCCAAACCCGTTGCGGGCCATAGACATTGGTTTCAAACGCCAGGCGGGTCGCTTCCATATCCTGCGCTTCCACTGGCCCAGTGATGCCAATACCAGCGTTATTGATCAGGATATCAATCTTGCCGCCTGCGGCTTCTTCAGCCTTGGCAACCGCAGCCCGAACACTTTCATCTGACAGTACATCCAGCTCAATGATTTCAATATCAAGGCCGTCACGCTCCGCGATTGCTGCCAGTTCAACGGCCTCCGGGCGGGGCAGGTTTCGCATGGTGGCGAAAACTTTGGCACCAAGGCGGGCATAATGCTCTGCCCCCAACCGACCAAAACCAGAGGAACTGCCGGTGATAAGGATTGATTTGCCAGAAAGGTCCGGGGCTTCCCCACTACCCTGCATGGCCTTCGCCGCCGCTTGCACCGTGGGCAGAGCCGCTGTTAGCAGGGCTGTACCAGCCAACAGTTTACGCCGATTCAATTCAAAACGTTTTGTCATCGCCCCCAAACCTCCTCATCTGATTGAAGTTACACTAGCTGACATAGCGCGAAAACACCGCGAACCAAGCTCAACCACCATGCTCGATATTATTCGAGATATTCAGCCGGGATAGGAAATTCGTCCGTTTCCGCCATCCAGAAAACACTGACCACCCACCAGCGGTCCTTGTCTTTCAATAGCTGAATGCTGTTGATACCGCGCATGAAGGGCTCCGGGTCATCCAGACTTCTGCGGGCAGCATAAGTGCTGAACACTTGCGCAACGGTGCCAAACTCGTCCACTTTGCGGCCAATTTCTACCTCATGAAACCCGTTCTCAACCAGAAATGCGCCAGATCGCTCAATATATTGCTCGGGCGACAGCACCTGCATACCAACGGTCCCGTCTGCTCGCTTTCCCGACGGTATCAACCTTGCGCCCGGTTTGAACAGATATCGAAACAGGTCCCAGTCGCGCTCAACCCCTTTATCACCAGATATAACGGCGTAAAGTGTGTCGATGGTGGCATCGAGTGTCGCCACTCGGTCACCATATTTCTCGTCCGACGCCGACACAGTGCCCGACATCAAAATCAACAAAACCCCAAACAGTTTTTTCATCAAACCCTCCCCTTTTGCGAGGCAGCCAGACTAACGTGGCAGGCCTGCCGCCGCACCTAAACGATAGTTGCGAGCCAGCGAGAGCCCTAAGCGGGCCTAAAAGGTACCCGGGTAAAGACCACCGTCTATCAGCAGGTTCTGCGCGGTGATATACCCCGCATGGCTACTGCATAAAAAGGCACATGTGGCGCCAAACTCGTCTGGGTCACCGGGTCGCCCTGCCGGCATGTTGTTAAAAAAGCCTGTGCTGAAATCCTCCACGTCAACGCCGCTTGCATCTGCTTTGGCACTGACCACAGCCCGCATTCGGTCGGTATCAATGAAACCGGGCATAAGATTATTAATCGTCACATTATGGCGTGCTGGTTCACGCGCGATGCCCGCAACAAACCCGGTCAGGCCCGCGCGGGCACCGTTTGAAAGCCCCAACTCCGCCTGCGGTAGCTTCACGGCAACACTGGTGATATTGATGATACGACCAAACTTGCGATCAACCATGCCATCAATGGTGCGACGGATCATATCAATGGCACTGAACATGTTGCTGTTGATGGCCTCAAACCATATTTTCTGGCCCCAATCGCGAAAATCACCCGGGGGCGGACCACCAGCATTGTTAACGACCATATCAGGGGCTGGGCACGCCGCCAGCAGCGCATCTCTGCCAGCTTCTGTTGTCACATCGGCGACAATGGAATGAACCGCACCACCATTAAGCGCCGACAATTCTTCCTCAGCGGCGGCCAATGCAGCCTCCCCCCTGCCACTGATCCAAACATCAACGCCTTCACGCACCAATGCAGCCGCACACGCCTTCCCCAGCCCTTTGCTGGAGGCACAAACAATCGCTTTACGCCCTGCTATTCCTAAATCCATGTCTCATTTCTTTCTAAAGAGCGGCCCTTCTATAGAGTGGTGCTGAGCCGGTTGATCAATATATCAGTTTGGTCTGCTTCGATGGTCCAGTCATGGTTAGTTCCTGCACGGCCTTCCTGAATATCCAACAACCTTGCCTTAAGGTCACCGGCCACTTTGTCTACTGTATTAAGGGCGTGGCGGGTACCGTCCGCTTCACCAATTTCGGCAATCGGGCTGACGATAGCACCTGTCCCGCAGGCGAACATTTCGCTGCATTCGCCAGTTTGCACAGCCTCCATCAACTCCGCCACAGGAATGTCGCGTTCTACGGTTTTCATGCCTTGCGCCTCAGCCAGCTCCAGAAGGGAAGCACGTGTAACGCCGGGCAATATGGTGCCGGAAAGTGCAGGCGTGTGAAGGTCACCGTCTATCACCGCCATGAAATTCATGCCGGAAAGCTCCTCAACCATGCTGCGGGTCGCACCGTCCAGCCAAAGCGGCTGGTCAAAACCGGCTGCTTCCGCCCGGTTTGTTGCCTGCAACGATGCGGCATAGTTGCCACCAACTTTTTCAGCACCAGTGCCACCAATGCCAGCACGCACCTGTTCCCGTTCCACCATCACGGTGATAGGGCGGGTGTAATAGGCGTCAGAAGGGCTAGCAATCAATATGAACTCAACCCGATCGGAGCCGCACACAGCAAACGTGGGGTCGAGCCCCAACAGAGTTGGACGCAAGTAAAGTGACTGACCCGACTGACCGGGGATAAACGGCGCCATCGCCATCGTCATCTGGCTGAGAGCGTTTGCAAATAACTCTGCTGTTGGCCCGGGCATACAAAGCCGGGCGGCAGACCGGGAAAGTCGCGAAAAATTCCGCTCCGGCCTGAACAAAAGCGGCTTTTCCGAGTTAACACGATATGCCTTCATGCCCTCAAAACACTGCTGCCCAAACTGCACACAGGTGGCCGCCGGGTTGATGCGTAATTCTTCAAACGGCACCAGACCACCCTCTGACCAAGTACCTTTGGAATAGGTTGCCCGATACAGAATGGGGGCCAGTTCAACACCAAACCCTAACGGGTCTGGCAGGCTGTAATCTGCCAGAATATTTGTGATCATTTCATCCATGGGCCTTACTGCTACTTACTGCCACGCAGATAAGCATCAGAGCCATCAAGCCAGTCTTCCCGCGGTGGATTGAACACATCCACATCAAGAGTATCTTCAAGCGCGACCGCCTTGTGCGGCACATGCGGCGGGATCGTCAGCACATCGCCTGCACGCACAACCACTGTTTCGCCGCCATCCTCGCCCAGCTCAAACTCCAGCGCACCTTCAAGAACATAGGTTAACTGCTCATTGTGGTGGCTGTGCTGCGGCACCACCGCACCTTTTTTAAGGTAGACATGCGCGATCATCATATTGGTACCAGTAATCAGGCGACGGCTGATATCCGGGCTCAGTTCTTCTTTGGTAATTTTGTTCCAGCTATGTAGTGTTGCGGTCTCTTCAGTTTTTGACATGGCCTGCTTTCTCCCTTTTCACCCCAAGACAACACTTGCGACAAAACACCAACAACAATCGGGTGCCGTGCAAAATGATGTCACTGCATTGTACAGCATTCCAGACGCCCAATGCAGCAACCAATCATTGCTTGTGACATCAGCAATCGCAAACCTACAACAACTTGTTCAAGGAATTGTGTTCATGCCAACGGTATTAGGGTGCGCTTTTCGGACATCGGCAAAAGTTTGGAAAACTCTTGCCTATCAATATGGTAAGCGTCAAACTCACCAAAATGAGAAGCCCAAATCACGCAACCGCCCTGCGTTCGCCGGAACACCGAGCACACTATGTTTGATCCCGAAAAAGACAGTTCGCAGGAATTCGCGCTAAGGCTGCTCGACACCGAATACTGGCACGAGCTTGCACCAGACCTGCCCCTCATGGCTGACGAACACAGGCACCCAGTCGCTTGTGATGCCGATCAGCTTGAAGACCATCGCCGTCACCTGATCAGGGAAGGATATGTGCACATCAAAACGCCGGGCATCACAATGCCTGAGGATGGTATAATTGAACTGTTCAAAAGACTGCACGGCATGGGGTTGCCGCCTGTTTTTGCCTTTGTCTATGACGTGTTCTGGAACCTTAGCCAGCAAATGCAAAGCATTGTGGGCCATACGGTCGGCGATGGGTATTTGATGTTGCCTGACTTTTGGTGTTGGTATGTCCTGCCGGGTGAATCTGGCTTTGCCCCACACCGTGACAAAGGGCCTGAAAGCCTGCTGCCGGGCGGTGAACCGAAATGGGTAACAGTTTGGGTACCCATTACCGAAGCCACCCCCATCAACAGCTGCATGTATGTGGTGCCCGCAAGCTGTGATCCGCATTACGGCCACGGCAGCTCACAAAAAAGCCGCTTTGAGCTGTCGGACATTCGCGCCCTACCCGGTGACGCGGGCGATATTTTTATGTGGACGCAGCATTTGCTGCATTGGGGCTCACGGTCGGCGGAAGACCATAAACAGCCGCCTCGCATGAGCGTTGCCTTCGAGTATCAGCGTGCGGACATACCTGCCCGAGATAAACCTCTGATGGACCCACTTTCCGCACCCGGTTTCGAACAGCGACTAGCGCTGATTGCCAAACAGATACTTTATTATAAGGGCAGGCTTAAGGGGGAAGACGCATTGATTGCACTGGCAGAAGACATCAAATCCCGGCTGGAACACACGCTGGACCCACTCGACACCAAACGCACCAAAAAGATCAGCATGCTTGACCATGTGAAGAAACCGTTCGGGACATAAGTGAAAGATGGTAGCCGAGGAGGGACTTGAACCCCCGACACGCGGATTATGATTTCTATCATAGATTGTAACCGCATGTAACTGAAAATAACTTTACGTCATTAAGAGTTTTATTTTCAGATGCTTAACGTCTTCTCCATGTAATTGGAGAAAACCATGCGTCCCGTACAATCAACTGCTACCTGTATCTTTTTGGTATCTTTACCAATCAGACGAAATATCGTCACCTCGGCAATGTTTTTAGGAATTCATCACAAAAAACAGAGCTATGTCACTCTGTATCACTGGATGTATTCGGTCATCAGTCAACCTTTCGATATACTGATGACTGGTAGCAAGGCGTCAACTCCAGCACAGGAGCAAAACGATGCCTAAACTCGAACGTCAAAAACTATCCAAGTCCTATATCAACGCACTCGACCCTGCAAAAAATGCGTACTTCGTCTGGGATGCACTCGTTCTTGGTTTCGGATGCCGGATTTACCCTGCCGGTCGCAAGTCCTACATTGTTCAGTATCTACGCGATAATACACGCTATCGTAAAACCATCGGCGACTGTTCGATTATGCCACTTGAGGAAGCACGCGATATAGCGAGTACCATATTACTCTCACTGGCGCACGGGGCCAATCCATTTGAAGATGAACAAGTACGTGAAGACAGTCCTACGATGGAGGAGTTTGCAGAAATCTATATTAACGCCCATGCCATCCCCAAAAAAAAACCGAGTAGCGTCAAATCCGACAAAAGCTTGCTTAAAATGCACATTTTGCCCAAGCTCGGCAAAAAGAAGATCGTAGATATCGGTCGTAAGGAAGTTCAACGGATACATCGTGAAATGGCGTCAACGCCGGGTGCGGCTAACCGCGTCATTGCCTTGCTGAGTAAAATGTTCAACCTGGCCGAAAAATGGGACGAGCGCGCGGATGGTACCAACCCTTGTCGTCATGTAGAAAAATATCCGGGCCAGAAACTTGGGCGATACATCACGCCGGAGGAACTGTATCGGCTCGGCCAAGTTCTCGAACTCTTTGAACGTGAAGCGGATGAAATGAGATGGAATGACGGTGCCGCCCGTGTTCGAATGGTTCAGGTCATCCGTCTCCTTATCTTGACCGGTTGTCGGGTGTCAGAAATCACCTCGCTCAAATGGGACTATATTGACTTTGATTTGTCGCTTGCATTTCTACCGGACAGTAAGACAGGCGCGAAGGTCGTTTACTTCAATGAAGCGGCCATTGACATAATCAAGACTGTCGTTCCGTTAAATGGCAGCCCCTATCTCTTTCCTGGCCGCAACGGCGAGGGCCATATAACAAGGATGGGCCACCTGTGGGTTCATATCCGTGAGAAAGCAGGTCTTGAAGACCTGCGGATGCACGATTTGCGACATGGTTTTGCCAGTGTTGGTGTAGGAATGGGCGAAAGCCTACACATGGTTGGGCAACTCCTTGGCCATACGCAGGCACAAACGACAAGCCGTTACGCGCACCTGGCAACCTCCCCCCTGCTAGACGCGACCAATCGCATTGGCAAGAAGATCGCTGAAGGCTTGAGTGGCAACCATAAATCACTAAGACCGAACAGCAGCCCTACCCTCAACCATTCTGATGAGGTTTTTACCCCCATACAAATTAGTTACATCAGTTCTGGCACCACAGGGTGGAGTTAATGATGTCTGGTCAGGCATAGCTTCTCTTGCGCTCGTCTGACCATTTGCGTAGGTCGTCTATATGGTAAAGGACCCGCTTGCCGTGCTTACGAAACTGCGGTCCTTTACCAAGCGATCGGTAATTGCGGAGCGTCTTCGGGTCGAGCCGCAGATATGCACCTGCCTCGATTGTGTCGCGAAAAGGGGAAGACTGTTTCAGAGATGGTTTTACAGAAGTGACGTTTGCGTAATTAGGCGAAAGTCCAAACTGGACCACAGCCACACTTTGCATCTGATCTTGTAACTGGATTGTCTGATATTGATCATTCATTGGTCTATCCTTGATGGTCGACCAATAGTCCATTTCGAGCATGACTATTTAAACATAGACTAAGTTATATTGCAATTCACGGTCGTCACGCGGGCGCACAAAGGATATTCAAACCTAATCTACCGAAATGCTTTAAATACATGTGCGCTATCGCTAATGGTTAAGCTGCGATAAGGACCTGTCCAATTGGTGCTATGAACAACTATTTCTACTTGCTTATTGTTTTTGACCGGACGGTGGGCATATGCGCAACGCACAGCACATAGATTGTTCCCCATCAGTGCTTATGGCACAGACCCTCATCGTCAATTCATCAAATACACTTCATTCGTCAAACGACAATTTCACGCGTTTTGAAACAGGGAACGACTGACATGTAAGAACAAAACCTTGCGCTATTTCCTCTTTCTCAAGACCGTAATTGAGGACCATATCAACCTCGCCCTCAATCACTTTGGCTCGGCATGTCGCACACACACCCCCCTTGCAAGAGAATGGAACATCCATGCCAGCCTGCGCAGCAGCGTCTAAAATAGTGGTGTCACCATCAGGCATGGAAACCTGCTTGCTGTCTCCGTCCATAATGACTTCAATCGTCGCCTTCTCTGCCTGCTCAACGGCTTTTGCCTGGCGTTTTGGCGCCTTCAAGCTTCCCTCGCCTGTAGCAAACAGTTCACTATGAATCTGCGCTTCCTTAAGGCCAGACGCCTGCAACCCATTAGTCACAGCCTCAATCATCGCCTGCGGGCCGCAGATAAACGCGTGATCTACCTGTTGCCCACCAAGTATATGGCTCATCACTTCACAGGTTTTTTCAGTATCCAAGCGACCATTGAAAAAGTCTATTTCCAGCGGCTGCTGCGAAAAGAAATGGAAGAAGGTGAACCGGTCAAGATAACGGTTTTTGAGGTCAGAAATCTCAGCCTTAAAAAGCGTGCTGGATGCATTGCGATTGCCGTAAAACAAGGTCACGTTGGCGTTTGGTTCTTCTTCAAGCGTCGTCTTGATGATAGAGAGAATGGGCGTAATTCCGCTACCCGCCGCAAACATCGCATAATTGCGGCTGCTTTCGGGTTCCAAATCAATATAGAAATGGCCGAGGGGCGGCATTACTTCTAAGGTGTCACCCGATTTCAGATCCTCATTCGCGAAGGTCGAAAACGCACCGCCATCCACGTGACGCACCGCGACCTTTAGGCATTCGTCCGCTACACTAGTACATATTGAATAAGACCGGCGAATATCCTCACCTTCGATGATAGAGCGAAGCGTCAAGTGTTGACCCTGCTTATAACGAAACAATTCTTCTTCACCCGCCGGCACATCAAATGTTAGCGACACAGTCTCTGGTGTTTCGCGTTTCACCTCGCGGATAGTTAGGTCATGAAATTTCTTCATCGCATTCGTCTCACTCAAGCCTCTAAGGCATCAGATACATTTAAAATATTCAAAAGGTTCCAGGCAGTCTTTACAGCGGTAAAGTGCCTTGCATGCAGTTGCACCAAACTCGCTGATCCGCTCACTATTGGTCGACTTACAGCGCGGACAGGAAAGCACGGGGTCAATACCCAAAAGGGACGCCTTGCCTTCCGCTTTTTCGTTCGGCGGTGCGATACCATAATCCAACAATTTCGCGCGCCCGCTTTCCGAAATCCACTCGGTGGTCCATGCGGGCGATATTACGCGGTTGATTTCAACCTTATGGCCCCGGCTGTCGACCGCGGCAGCAATCATCTCTTCAATGATCAGGGTCGCCGGGCAGCCCGAATAAGTTGGTGTGACGTCAATCGTAACCAGGCCCGCGTCGCTCACCCTGACGCCACGTACGACACCAAGCTCTACAACGCTAATCACTGGCACCTCAGGATCATTGACCTCCTCGAGCCAACGCCAAACCGTCGCCTCACTTAATTTGTCAATTGCCGTTACCATTTAGCGCCCGGATAGGCCCGCTGCATATATTGCATGTCACAAAGCATATGACCCAGATGTTCGGTATGATGACCAAGCGTGCGCCCAGATATCATCTGGAGTGCTTTCGGTTTTTCGACACCACATTCCGCGATCAGGGCATCTACCGCCGCGTTCCAACGCTCCTCAAGCGTAGTCACATCAACCGCGATACCTTGTTCGATCAACGCGTCTTCGTAATCCGCCTTTTGGAACAACTCACCTGTGAAGCGCCACAGTGTGTCGAACCCACGCGTAATGCGCTTGAAACCCTCGTCCGTACCGCCCGCGAGGCGAATGACCCAGTCGCGCGAGAAACGCTGATGATACTGCATTTCCTTGAGCGCCTTCGCTGCAACACCCGCGATGGTTTCGTCATTCGACGATGAGAGGGCTTCATACTGAAGCATCAGGAAGGTAGAGACGAAGAAGTGCCGCACCATCGTCACACCCCAATCCCGGTTGGGTTGCTCAACGATCAGATGATTACGGAAAAACATCCCGTCACGCAGGAATGCAAGATCATCACCCGTGCGGCCTTCGCCTTCAATTTCGCCAGCATAATTCAACAGTTGCTCTGCCTGACCAAACAGGTCAAGAGAGAAATTAGACGCCGCAATATCAAGCTCCATCGACGGCGCTTTACCAAGCCACTCCGCCATGCGCTGACCGAGGACAAGCGCCGTGTCACCGAGGCCAAGTACATACTCAAAATGCGCGTTATCGCTTGGGCCGTATTCGCTTATCGGGGCAAATTTATTCTGTGTCATCATCAGCCCCTTAGAGGTTCTCGACGCCGTCAGGGATCGTATAAAATGTAGGGTGGCGGTATACCTTATCCGCTGCTGGCTCAAACAAGGCTGCCGCTTCGCCGGGGTCAGACGCCATGATATTTTTAGAAGCAACGACCCAAATACTCACACCTTCGCTACGGCGGGTATAGAGATCCCGCGCATTCTGAAGCGCCATCGCATCATCGGCCGCATGCACGCTACCTACATGCTTGTGTGACATGCCGTTCTTAGAGCGGATAAAAATTTCATACAGGTCCCAATCACCATTTGTCTGGCTCATGACCAATTCCTCTTCAATCGATAATATTTGTTTTGGCTATTCAGCAGCAACTGCGGCGGCGGACTGTTTAGTGGCAAAGGCCTCAGCGGCTTCACGAACCCACGCGCCTTCGTCGTAAGCAGCGTTCCGCGCTTCAATCCGATCGCGGTTACAGGTGCCGTCACCTCTCACGACCGCCCAGAATTCGTCCCAATTAATCGGGGCAAAGTCATAAGAACCGCGCTCTTCATTCCATTTAAGATCAGGGTCTGGCACCTTAAGGCCAATTGCTTCAGCCTGCGGAACGGTCTGATCGATGAAGCGCTGACGCAGCTCATCATTGGAGAAACGCTTAATTTTCCATGCCATGGATTGTTCTGAATTGCTGGATTCCGCGTCCGTTGGACCAAACATCATAATGGACGGCCACCACCAACGATTAAGCGCGTCCTGCGCCATACGCTTTTGCTCGGGCGTACCCTGCGCCAGCGACGCCATGATTTCAAAACCCTGGCGTTGGTGGAAGCTCTCTTCTTTACAGACACGAACCATTGCGCGAGCATATGGGCCGTATGATGTCCGGCAAAGCGGGATTTGGTTCACGATCGCAGCACCGTCAACGAGCCAGCCAACTGCGCCGATATCGGCCCAAGTCGTCGTCGGATAGTTGAAGATCGTCGAATATTTTGCCCGACCTGAATGAAGCGCTTCCACCATCTCGCCACGCGAGGTGCCGAGCGTCTCAGCTGCACTATAAAGATAGAGGCCGTGCCCTGCCTCATCTTGAATTTTCGCAAGCAAGATTAGCTTACGACGCAATGACGGAGCCCGCTTAACCCAATTGCCTTCGGGCAGCATCCCTACGATTTCGGAGTGCGCATGCTGTGAAATCTGACGCGTTAGCGTCTTGCGGTATGCCTCAGGCATTTCATCCTTCGGCTCAATAAACTCGTCCCGGTCTATCCGCGCCTGAAAAGTCAAGGCCTGAGCTTTGTCAGTCGCCTCACCTTTTGGTTCCGCGGCAGCGGCTTTTGCCTTCTCCTCAGCGGTTCTCAGGTCTGTTGTATACATGCTTCACCTCTTTTCGATAGGCTTGGTCTATCCAAGATATAATTAATTGAATGAATGGTCAATTAATTATATCTATTCGCGACTTCTCGCCGCACTTACACGCGCTCAATTAGCGTAGCGATGCCCTGCCCCACACCAATACACATGGTGCAAACACCGTAACGCTCATCACGACGATGCAATTCACGCGCGGCGGTCAGAAGAAGACGTGCACCGCTCATACCCAAAGGATGACCAAGTGCGATCGCGCCGCCATTCGGGTTCACATGCTCAGCGTCATCCGGCAGGCCAAGTTCCCGCATAACGGCTAAGCCTTGCGCCGCGAAGGCTTCATTAAGCTCAATCACGCCAATATCTGAAAGCGCGATACCCGTACGTTCCAAAAGTTTTTTCGTTGCAGGCGCAGGGCCAATACCCATGATGCGCGGGGGCACGCCAGCAACGGCGGTTGATACGATCCGTGCCATTGGCTTAAGGTCGTTCGCTTTCACGGCTTTTTCGGACGCGATCAACATCGCACAC
The DNA here is from genome assembly GCA_965199355.1 of Kordiimonas sp. GTDB lineage: Bacteria > Pseudomonadota > Alphaproteobacteria > Sphingomonadales > Kordiimonadaceae > Kordiimonas. The sequence goes on along the minus strand of CBDARB010000013.1, from coordinate 260,286 downwards.
GCTCCGTCATTAATACCGGACGCGTTGCCAGCTGTGACCGTACCGCCCTCACGGAATGGCGCTGGCAGCGAGAGCATCTTCTCAAGTGAAGAGCCTGGGCGTGGGTGTTCGTCTTCCGAAACCGTGATGGTTTGTTTGCGACTTACCCGCACCTCTACTGGCGTGATTTCGCCCTCGAAAAACCCATCGGCTTTTGCTTTTGCCGCGCGGTCCTGACTCCTAAGCGCGAATTTATCCTGGTCCTCGCGGCCGATATTAAAGTCTTCCGCCACATTCTCTGCGGTCTCAGGCATGCTGTCGACGCCGTACTGCGCTTTAAGCGCTTTATTGATGAAGCGCCATCCCATCGTCGTGTCAAACATATCTGTCGTGCGGGAAAAGGCACTTGTCCCCTTACCCAAAACAAACGGCGCGCGAGACATGCTCTCGGACCCACCAGCGATCATCAGATCACCTTCACCGGTTTTGATCGCGCGTGCGGCCATACCGGCGGCGTCCATGCCTGATCCACAGAGGCGGTTAATCGTTGTGCCCGGCACACTTTCACCAACACCCGCAAGCAGTGTCGCCATGCGCGCAACGTTCCTATTATCTTCACCTGACTGGTTCGCGGCCCCCATGATCACATCATCAACCGATGCCCAATCAACATTAGGATTACGCTCCACCAATGCCTTCAAGGGTGCGGCCGCAAGGTCGTCCGCGCGCATGTGCGCAAGGCCGCCACCATAACGCCCGATCGGGGTGCGAATACCGTCGCAAATAAAGGCCTCTGATACAAAATTGCTCATAAAATATTCCTACTTACCTTTATATTTGGGGGCACGTTTTTCCTTAAACGCGGTCACACCCTCTAAATAATCGTCTGAAAAACCACCGATGCGTTGCAGCTTACGTTCGAGGTCTAACTGCTCGGTCAGATTGTTTTGGAAGGAGGCATGCAAGGCTCTTTTGGTGAGCGCAAACCCGAGCGTTGGGCGCTTTGCAAGACTAGTAGCCAAATCCATAGCCTCGTCGAGAAACCTTTCTTCCGGTGATGCTTTGTAGATCATGCCGAGGGATACCGCTTCGTCCGCCTTGACGGGTCGAGCTGACATAGTTAGGGCCTTGGCTTGTGCAAGCCCAACGAGGCGCGGTAATATCCATGTCCCGGCGCTATCTGGAATTAATCCAATGTTACTGAAGAGCTGGATGAATTTTGCCTTCTCAGACGCAATCACCATATCGCACGCGAGGGCAAGGTTTGCTCCAGCTCCAGCAGCCGTACCGTTCACTGCACAAATGGTTGGGACTTCCAGTTCATAAAGCTGCGTGATAACGGGATTATATCCATCTCTAAGGGTCCAGCCAAGATCAGGACGGTCAGCACCAGGACTAACACTTCGATCATTTAGATCTTGCCCCGAGCAGAAGCCTTTGCCCGCACCCGTCAGCATCAATGCACGAATATCGTCATCCTTTTCGACAATATTCAGTGCGTCCTTGATTTCAACAAGCATTTGTGCCGTCACAGCATTAAAAACCTCTGGACGATTGAGTGTTAGCGTTGCAACACCTTCTTTTGCTTCAAATAATATAGTTTCATATGACAAGATATCGTCCATTTTAATTAATCCCATACACACATTATATTAATTTATTGACTGGTCATTCAATTAATATAATGTGTGCTTAAAGTCAATTTGTTTCGATTAATTTCCCTGAACAAATGGAACGAGTTAATGGATAGCGAACAGCAAGTTCTACTAGATGCCATCAGAGAGGGAAAATTCCCTGTACCCTTCGGATCACCTATTGCGGAACGCATGAATGCAGAGTGCCTGTCGCTGGACCTAAAAAAATCCACTATTGAATGCAGATTCCACGCATTTGAGACCGACTTACACGGCGGCGGTGTGGTCCAAGGGGGTGTAATCTCCTGCATGCTTGATTTTGCGATGGCGATGCTCTGTTTAGCATCGATCAAAAGAGGTGACAGGATCGCAACGACAGACCTCAATTTGCAGTTTCTTCGCCCTTCAAATCCAGGAACTTTCATCGCGTTTGCGCAATTTTCCAAAGTTGGAAAACGTGTCATGTTCACAAATGCATCACTCCTCGACATGAACCATAAAAAGGTTGCATGCGCAACAGCCACAAATATGGTAATTTCACGAACTTGAGCAGCGCCGGATAAGCGACGCTGCTGCAGTTTTTAACTTCGTTCAAGCTCAGACTTAGGCCAATTGATTCAATGTTAGCAATTCATAGTTCGCACACACATCACCTTCCTGATTGGTGATCGTCACGTCCCAGCGCACTTCGCCGTATTCCTGACCAGGACGGCCTTTTTTGCTTTTGCAGGTCAGTTGAACCTTAATCACATCGCCCGGGAAAACCGGCTGCATAAACTGAAGGTCATTCAGACCATAGTTCGCAAGAACTGGCCCCGGAGCCGGATCAACAAACAGACCTGCAGCGAAAGAGAGGAGGAGATACCCATGCGCAACGCGACGACCAAAGAATGGGTTCGCAGCTGCAGCTTCTTCGTCCATATGGGCGTAGAAAGTGTCGCCGGTAAAATTGGCAAAATGTTCAATATCCTCAAGGGTTACTTCACGTTCTTTGGTGTGAAGTGTTTTACCGAGATAAATCTCATCAAAGTTGAAACGGAATGGATGCACCTCATCCACTGCCTCCGCACTGCCCATTGTCCAGCGGTTGCTCACCGTCGTGATAACGTCAGGCGAACCCTGCACCGCCACACGCTGCATATAATGCATCACGCCGCGGATACCACCCATTTCTTCACCGCCGCCCGCGCGGCCCGGGCCACCGTGCTTGAGGTGTGGAAGCGGTGAACCGTGACCGGTGGATTCTGCCGCGCTATCGCGGTCAATAACTGCCAAGCGGCCATGATAGGCACCGGCGCCCATCACCACATCACGGACGATTTCCTTATCATGAGTAAAGAGGGACGCCACCAAGCTACCCTCTCCCATGTTCGCGAGCTCAATCGCTTGCTCGGTATCACCGTATGGCATAATGGTCGACACGGGGCCAAATGGCTCCACCGAATGCGCTTTTAATTTTTCAAATGGTTTGTCACAGTAAAGAACCGTCGGAGCAGCGAACGCACCCTTTTCATAGTCCGCCTCATGAAGATCAAACGCATCCGTACCGCCGATCAGAATTTCATTTTCTTCCGCAAGCTCGTTAATCCGATCATACACTTCACGGCGCTGCCCCTGATTCACGAGCGAGCCCATGCGCGTTGCCTTATCCCTCGGGTTTCCAACCGTGATTTTGGAGAGGCGTGCCTTGAGGGCGTCAGCAACCGGTTCTACGAGATTTTGCGGTACGATGGCGCGGCGGATCGCGGTACATTTCTGCCCCGCCTTCACCGTCATCTCATTCGCGACCTCTTTGACAAACAGATCAAACTCCGGGCTGTCGGGCGTGACGTCAGTGCCAAGAATTGAGGAATTGAGGGAGTCTTGCTCTGCGATGAATTGAACCGAGTTTTTGATAATATTCGGATGCTGCGACAGCATCTGCCCCGTGTTCGCAGAGCCGGTGAAGGTCACCGTATCCTGACACGTTAAATACTCAAACATATCACCGACACTACCGCAAACAAGCTGTACCGCACCCTCGGGCAGGATGCCGCTTTCGGTCATCCGACGCACCATGCGCTCCGTAAGGAACGCGGTACCAGATGCAGGCTTCACGATTGCGGGCACGCCGGCGATCAGGGTTGGCGCTAGTTTTTCCAGCATACCCCAGCATGGGAAATTGAAAGCGTTGATATGAACTGCAACACCCCTTAGCGGCACCATGATATGTTGGCCAAGGAAAGTTCCGTTGCGCGACAGGCGCTCTGTATTTCCCTCCGCATAAAAAGACTGATCCGGCAGTTCAATTCGCGCCTTGGAGGAATAGGTGAATAGCGTTCCAAAACCCCCATCAACATCAATCCAGGTGTCAGATTTGGTTGCACCCGTCGCGTAAGACAGATCATAAAATTCGTCTTTAAATTCGCCAAGCTTCAACGCAAGCGCCTTCAGCATCAAAGCGCGCTCATGAAAAGTCATCTTCCTGAGCGCCGGACCACCCACGTCGCGCGCGTACCTGAGCATTGCGCCAAAGTCGAGGCCTTCACTGGATATTTTGGCGATAGTCTCGCCCGTTGCAGCGTCAAAAAGATCACGGCCATCGATGGGGGTGTGCCAACGGCCTTCAGCAAAACTACCAAGGATCATACAACTCTAGCCTTTCATAAATACCTGACAAAATTTGCACATAGAGGATTGAGCCGTATCTTCTTATTAATTGTCCGTCCAGTCAATTAATTAATTTACATCACCAATTTTAATGATATGTTTCGTTTCCTCGATTAACGCATGTGAAGGGATTATCTGTGACTGTCATCAAGACGATTTATTCTGATAAAATTGCCATCCTTGTCGCGGATAACCCTCCAGTCAACGCTCTCTCACAAGCACTTCGCCAAGGGCTTTCTACTGGTATCGCGTCTGCCAATGCAGATGACGAGATTGACGCAATAGTTATTGTTTGTCACGGGCGCACCTTCATGGCGGGCGCTGATATTAACGAGTTTGGCAAGCCACCCGTTGAACCGCACCTGCCAGATGTCGTGAATCTGATTGAAGCAAGCGAAAAGCCGGTCGTTGCCGCCCTTCACGGTACTGCACTTGGCGGCGGCTTCGAAGTGGCGCTCTCAAGCCATTACCGGGTTGCGCTCTCCAGTGCCAAGGTCGGCTTGCCAGAAGTGAAACTCGGTATCCTGCCTGGTGCAGGTGGTACGCAGCGCCTGCCTCGCATTGCTGGCGTTGAAAATGCACTTGAGGCTATCTTGAGTGGCCGTCACATCAGCGTCAAAGAAGCGCACGGCTGGGGTGCAATTGACCGTATCGTTGATGATAATCTTCTCGACGCCGCAGTTTCATTTGCAAAAGAAATTGCGAACGAACCACCTCGCCGCACTGGGGATATTGTGGTTGACGGTACAAAATATGATGAAGCTTTTTTCACAGCATTCCGACAATCTATCGCCCGCAAAACTAAAGGCTATTTTGCGCCAGAGCGTTGCGTTCAATGTGTTGAAGCTGCCGTTGAACTCCCTATCAAGGAAGGCATGAAACGCGAGCGCGCGCTGTTTATCGAGAGCCAACAAAACCCGCAAGCACGTGCGTTGCAGCATATGTTCTTTGCTGAGCGGCAAATCAGCCGTGTCCCCGGCCTTACCAGGGAAACACCCCGCCGCGACATTAAAAAGGTTGGCATTATTGGGGCTGGCACCATGGGCGGCGGCATTGCGATGAATTTCGCTAATGCTGGCATCCCTGTCACCGTTCTTGAGATGAACGAAGAAGCCATTGAACGCGGCTTTGGCATTGTGCGCAAAAACTATGAACGCACCGCGAAAAAAGGCCGCATCTCCATGGATGATGTGGAAGCCCGGATGGCGCTTTTTACCGGCACCCTCGCTTATGATGATCTCGGTGACTGCGATTTGATCATTGAAGCCGTCTTTGAGCGCATGGACATCAAGAAAGATGTCTTCACCAAACTGGACGCCGTTGCCAAAAAAGGCGCGATCCTTGCCTCGAACACATCCTATCTGGATGTCGATGAGATCGCCGCCTGCACCAACCGACCAGAGGATGTGATCGGGCTGCACTTCTTCTCACCTGCAAATGTGATGCGGCTTCTGGAGATCGTGCGCGCCGACAAAACCGCAGACGATGTGCTCGCCACCTGTATTGATCTTTCGAAACGCATCAAGAAGGTGGGCGTTGTCTCTGGCGTTTGCCACGGGTTTATCGGCAACCGCATGCTTTCGCACTATGGGCGCGAGGCTGCACTTTGCGTGATCGAAGGGGCGAAACCGGAAGAGGTAGACGCCGCCATGAACGCATTTGGCATGCCGATGGGCCCCATGGCCGTTTCAGACATGGCAGGCCTTGATATCGGCTATATGAACCGCCAGGCGTTAGGCCGGGATGCTTATGAGACCAAAGCCTATGACTGGATGGATCGTGTTGTTGAAATGGACCGTAAGGGCCTCAAGACCGGCGCAGGCATTTACGCCTACGAGGAAGGCAGCCGCACACCAAAGCCTGACCCCGAGATCATGAAGATCATCGAGGAAGAAAGCGCCAAACTTGGCATTGAACGCCGCGATGTTTCCGCAGAGGAAATCGTGGAGCGTACCCAGCTTGCCCTCATTAATGAAGGGGCAAAAATTGTCGGTGAAGGCATCGCAATCCGCGCCAGTGATGTGGATATGGTTTACTGTAATGGCTATGGCTACCCACCCTACCGCGGCGGCCCCATGCATTATGGTGATCATTTGGGCCTCAAAGTCGTTTACGAGAAAATCTGCGCACTCAGGGACAAATTCGGTGACCGCTGGTGGACACCTGCACCCCTGATTGAAAAGCTTGCGAAAGCAGACAGCTCATTTGCTGCCCATGATCAACAAGGATAGGCAAATAGCGTTCATAACTAAGTATTTTTTGTCACTCGCTTTTTGTTTTGCTAAACAGCGATTAATTCGAATGCTCATAAAAAGAATAAAATGGAGGCTCTAAAAGCTATGGCAAGACCGATATCACCTGACCATGATAATAGAAAACAAACAATATTAGACAATTGTGCGAATGTTTTTGCAAAAGAAGGCTATCATAAAGCCTCTCTTGATCAGCTCGCTGAAGCGTCGAATATCTCCAAAGCACTTTTGTATCATTATTTCTCGTCGAAAATCGAAATTCTCTACCAGTCAATGTTATCTCACGTCACATTATTGAAGGAAACTGCCGATCAATGCATGTCGAGAAGTAATAATGCTGAAACAACTTTAAAACAACTGCTTCAGGAATTCTTGTCGATCTACAATACAGCAGGTGCACACCATCGAAATCTAGTCAATGAACTCGATCGGCTAAAGCCTGAACAAGCTCAAACCATTAAAAAAATTGAACGCGAAATCGTCGACATTTTCGAGCGGTTGATTTTTCAGATAACTCAAGAGGTCAACGGAACAGAGCAACGAAAAAAAATTGAGGCATATCTACTAATCTCGATGATCAACTGGACCCACACATGGTTCCATGCAGATGGTTCGATTACAAACGAACAGCTAGTAGATACGATCTTTTCAATTTTTCTAGACGGGATTAAATCAACCCCATGACCTAATTCTATCCATTCTCGATCATCAAAAAACAGGAATACAAAATGCATAAACTCATTGCACTTTACAAAAAACCAGACGACATAGAAAAATTTTTGACCCATTTCAACACTGTGCATCGTCCAATTATCGAATCTATCCCAGGACTTCATTCGATTGCGGTAAATAAAATAACAGGATCACCCTTCGGCAAAGATCCAGAGTTATTTATGATCGTCGAAATGAACTATGCAAACAAAATAGATTTTAACACCGGCATGACTTCAACAGAGAACATCGCTGCCGGAAGGGACATCGCCAATTTTGCCAAAGGCCTGGTAACTTTGGTAATTGCAGAGGCTTGATCGTAGGTTCAGCGGACTATATTGGCCAACGCACGGAGAACAACCCAACATTGAGTTCGTTTGAAGCAGTGCCTGAACCGATAATTACATCAACATCCAGAGGTCGAATTTTCGCAGCGTGAGCAACCAATGTTGCAAAGTCAAACGTCATACCCATTCCTGCGTCCGGCCTACTAAACATCTCACCAATAAGTGGCAATTTGACTTTGTTTTCTTTCCAGGTAACATCGAATGATCAGTTGCCCTAACAAAGCTTAAGTGGTTACTGGTATTATCTTCATGATAAGGTGACAATATTCTTATGGGGACGCAACTACTCCGACCTCCCTTCTTTGCTTCATATCTTCAACTATTATAAAGGCCGCTGGAGATCCTCTTATCAATAGTTAGACATAGCTTTTCCATCTATTTGCAGATAACTAGCTAGCAGCATGGGCATAGATATCGTTATACATCATCGATGCTAACGAACGACATCATTATGATGCATAAACACTGCCCATGCTACCAGCATCCGCGACAAGAGGTCGTCTCCACACAACAGATACCACGAATGAAATAGCATCCTGTTGCCGACTCTGTCGGGACACCTTGAACACCGTGGACACAAGGTCCAGATCGCCGATGTGCGTTGAAAAACAGCGCGCCGCAGGATTAACCCCTACGACGTGCAAATGTTTGTATGTCAACACGTATGGCCTATTGGACAGACAGCTAAGGAATTAATTGAAATTCCAAGTCACTGTAGCGCCATACGTCGCCGGGTCAGCCAACGTACCGATCTGGCCAGGGCCGATAACGTATACATGCTGGAAGTAGCGATCATCAAAGATGTTCTTGCCCCAGAGCTGAAACTCCCAGTTTTCATCAGGCGAAATCCAGCTGATAGACGCATTGAAGATGTTGTACTCGCCTTCAATCGTGTCGTTATCAACGAAGTCAGCGCGACGTTCGGACGAATACTGGTATGCAGCACCAATAAGGAGTGAACCATTATCACCGAGATCGGTCTCATAAGTTGCGTCAATAGATAGCTTGTGCCGTGGCGCTCGGTTGAGCTCTTGCGTGATCGTGAAGTCTTGACCGGGATCGACAGTGAAGAAGTCACGGAAGTTAATCTCAGCTTCAGTATCGAGCCACGCATAAGATCCATTTAAGGTCAGATTTTCTGTGACAAGCCAGTTAAACTCGGCTTCCACACCATACACGTCGGCGCTACCTGCGTTGATCGTACTGAAGAAACCAAATGATGTCGGGTCAACAGTAAAGCCGTCAGGCGCGGAAGCGTCGGGGATCAGGCTCGGACCAAATCTTTGAAGTTGAAGATCTTGGTAATCGAGATAGAAACCAGCCAAATTAAGGCGCACACGATTAGAGAAAAGATCGCCTTTGAAACCAACTTCAAAACTGTTCGCGATCTCAGGATCTACACCAATTTCACCGGCAGCAGTGGAGCTTGGAGGAGCGGCGCCGAAGCCACCAGCCTTGTAGCCACGAGAGTAACCGGCATAAACCAAAACGTCATCGCTTGCCTGCCAGTTGAAGGTGATTTTGGGCGATAAATCAGTAAAACTATCACTTGCCTCGATTCCCTCACCAGTGTCGATATTACCAAAGTTCTCATTGATAATGAAACCTGGCAGGCCTGGAACCGTCGGGTCTTCTCCTGAGGCAAAACCAGAAGAAACAATATCCTTGTCGTCGAAGGTTAACCTTACACCGCCTGTGATCGAGAATCTGTCATTGATGCGCCAAGTACCATGTATGAAACCTGCAACAGAGTTGGTTTCGTTGATTTGACGATAACCGCCTATAGCGTCGTCTGGATCACCGGCAGGGCGTACAGGACTTCTGTCGTCCACTCCTGTACCGAAGAAATTAACGAAGCGGAAAAATTCTGCGCGGTCTGTTTGTTCATTGAGATAGAACACGCCTGCAAGTAAGTCGATGTTATCGCCAATGGTTGTCTGATAGCGAAATTCTTGTGTAAAGGCATTGGTTGAGTCAAGAATGTCGTCGACCACGTTAACTTGTGGTACGCCAGCTGAGTCAAATTCCCAATCGGCGCGGGTTTCATAGTAGCCAGTTACGGATTTAAAGTTACTACCATCCTCAAAGGTGTGATCGATTTTCAGGCTAAATATGTCAGCGGAACGGTCGGAAAAACCTTCCTGGGGATTAGTAGATAAGCGATCTTCTTCAGAACCACCTGCGGCGTCGAAGAAAGGCCGGACGCCAGCAGTTGGCAATGGGATACGTCCATTATCCCCGCCTTCTTCATCTTGCGTTGCAGCTGTAAAGGTGATTTCTGTGCTGTCCGAGGGGACCCACAAAAATTGCGCACGGAAGCTCTCAGCATCGAACTCTTTAGTGTCGTTACCCGTTAGCAAGTTGGTTTGTGTGCCGTCGCGGCTTTTTGTAGCGAATGAAAACTTGGCAGCCAAGTTGTCTAGGATGGGTCCAGTTACATAGCCACCAAACTCCTGTTGGCTGAAGCGACCGATCGTCGCTCTTGCTTTCGCCTGAACCTCTTCAAGCGAGGGTTTCTTGGAGGTGATGTTGATGGCACCGCCAATCGCATTTCGGCCAAACTGGGTTCCTTGTGGGCCACGGAGCACCTCAACCTGTTCGACATCAAAGAACTCGAATGCCGCATTCGACACGCGACCGAAATAGATGTCGTCAAGGAAGACGGCAACCGAGTTTTCTGTACCTGCACCGTCATCATTTGACGAAATACCACGTAAACTGAAGATTGATTGGCCTGCACCGAATGGCGCGAATGTGAAACTTGGCACATATACTGATAATTCAAGCGGATTTGAGACACCTGCGCGCTCAAGCTTCTCGCCCGTAAGTGCGGTTACAGCAATTGCGACATTCTGAAGATTGGCTGCTCGGCGCTCTGCCGTCACGATAATCTCTTCAAGTTGGAAAGTATTGTCGTCATCGACCTCTTGCGCAACTGCCTGATTTACGCCGCCAAAAAGGGTGGCGACGGCACATGAGGACAATAAGACCCTTTTGACATGTGCTCGGTTCTTGTTTAGTTTTGGAATCATTCTCTTCCTCCCATTCATAGATTTCCAGTTTCAATCTTGGTAACTCAGCTCTGGTCGCAAATTGTTACGACTTCGGCCTCCTCAAGAGCTAATGCGATCTGTAAGAGATCGAAGTCGGCACCCATTGCCGCATCCAGTTCAACGCCGATTGGTAGCCCAGCGCTTGATCGCCCAATAGGTAAGGAGATTCCTGGAATTCCAGCATTACTCCCGGGGTCAGTATTTTGGATATATGTCGGGAACGTCTCTTTGAGCTCACCGTTGACCATCACACCGGCTTCGATATTCTCAATATTGCGTGCTGTAATCGAGGACGTTGGAAACGCTATTACATCCACATGATGACGTTCAAAATACCTTGCATATGCCGCCTGCAAGGCTGGGCGTGTATCGTCCATCGCAGCCCTGTAGGCTTCCTCTGTAACCTCGCCAGAAAATATCACATCAAGGATTTGCTTAACGTCTGGACTGGTTACCTTTGCAAGCAAGGTGTCTAGCGAGATGCCTGTATTATAGTGTTCCAAATATTTGGGGAGTGTTTGACTTGTCTCGAACAAAACGACAGGCATGCTCACTTGTTGATTAAGCTCTGGAACCTGATCAACGTCAGCAAAAACAAGTGTCGCGCCGCAGGCTTCGAGTTTCGCGATGAAACGCTGAAACGTTGATTTAACGTCTGGATCTAGATTCTCGAGAAAATATGCACGCGGAACACCAATTCGTAGCTCGGAGAGTAGCTTGGTCGAACGGATTTCATTGGCACCTGTAATAACGCTATCGAGAACAATGATATCGCTTACCGACTTACCAATAATTCCGGCAGTGTCCCGCGTTGGGGAGATTAGAGTAATTCCATCACTTGGATATCTACCAACAGTTGGTCGAAACCCAATGGTTCCTGTAAGTGCTGCTGGCAGGCGGACGGAGGCACCTGTATCTGTGCCTATAGCGATATCGGCAAATCCTGCAGCGACAGCAGCTGCCGATCCACCACTGCTGCCGCCAGGTATTTTCGTAGGGTCAACGGGATTACGAACAGGACCGAAACTTCCGTTATTACTTGTTATACCGTAGGCAAGTTCATGAAGGCCTGTTTTGCCGATGATGATACCCCCCGCCTCAATGATGCGGTTTATCAACCCAGCCGATTTTTGAGGTTTGAATGCTTCAAGCGCTCGGGTCCCTGCGGTATTAGGTAAGCCTGCCACGTGGATATTGTCTTTGATGGCAATGATTGCACCATTCAACGGATATTTCTTGTGGCCTGACTCTAATTGTTTTGCTGTTTTACGAGCCCCGTCGTGATCCACCGTAATGAATGCATTGATTGTTTCGTCCGCATCAATTGCCTCAAGGTATTTTTCCACCTTTGCAAGCGTGCCTGGAACATCTTCTTTACGCATCAACACATCAGACGTCATTCAATTTACCTTCCCCTATTCACTGCGCCACTTAGCGGTCATAGTGACTGAGAGGTAGATAGTATATGAATATTTAATGATTTCCAATTATTGATTTGAAAAAGAAAATATTTCAAATGCAACTATTATATACAGTGATATTATATTAGCAATAGAGCAGAAAATCTGAGCATTCTATTTTTAGATATTGAATGTTTTCATGTGCAAATTAGACGGTAAATATTGCAGGAGTTTCATTAATGGTAGACCAGAACTACACCCCCCTCCTTGATACCTTTGAGGAAATGTCAATCACTAAGCTACGCGCTGTTCAACTTGATCGCCTTAAATGGTCTATTAAGCATGCTTATGCTAATTGTAAGCCCTACCGGAAACTGTGCGATGAAGCCAGCGTATCTCCTGTGGACCTAAAAAGACTTGAAGATCTTTCAAAGTTCCCCTTCACCGTAAAACAGGATTTACGAGATGCCTATCCATTTGATTTTTTCGCCAAAGACCAATCGGAGTTGATCCGCATCCACGCGTCGTCCGGGACCACAGGACAACCAACCGTTGTCGGCTATACTGAAAAAGACATCGGGACCTGGGCCAGCGTTGTTGCGCGTTCCATCCGCGCGGCAGGCGGTCGCCCAGGCATGAAGGTCCATGTGGCTTATGGCTACGGGCTTTTTACTGGAGGTCTGGGAGCCCATTATGGCGCTGAAGCGCTGGGCTGTACGGTCATTCCCATGTCTGGTGGACAAACCGAGAAACAAGTTCAGTTGATTCAGGACTTCAAGCCCGACATTATCATGGTGACACCAAGTTATATGTTGTCGATTCTGGATGAGTTTAAACGGCAGGGACTGGACGCGCGAAAAAGCTCCTTATCCATCGGGATATTTGGCGCTGAACCATGGACCGAAGCGATGCGACACGAGATTGAACTGGCGTTCGATATTGATGCGGTCGATATTTATGGTCTCTCAGAAGTCATTGGTCCCGGCGTCGCCAATGAATGTGTAGAAACCAAGGATGGTCTAACGGTCTGGGAAGATCACTTCTACCCAGAAATCGTTGATCCCGAAACGGGCGAAGTGTTGCCGGACGGCGAGCTGGGCGAGCTTGTTTTCACATCTTTGACGAAAGAAGCACTACCCATCATTCGGTATCGAACCCGCGATCTCACGCGCCTGTTGCCAGGTACAGCACGCCCAATGCGCCGTTTGGAACGGGTAACCGGACGCAGTGATGATATGATGATCATACGCGGGGTTAATGTGTTCCCGTCTCAAATCGAGGAAATCATCTTTTCTATTGATGGCTTGTCACCGCACTATCAGTTGAAGCTAACGAAACCTGATCGTATGGATGTGCTAACGGTTCGTGTTGAACCTGTTGAGAGTTGCACGGATGCACAAAAACAGCAGTTCAGTAGCCAGCTGAAGGCGCGGATCAAGACATTGATAGGTATATCGGCAAATATCGAAATACTCGATGTTGGTGATCTCAATCGTAGCACGGGTAAAGCGGTTCGACTAATTGATCATCGGAGCTGAAGCCACGCCTCACCGAGAGCCCTCATACCTTGTGAGGGTTCGTCAACTTGAAGTCCTTATCAACCTTTATGCGTTAGGTCGCGACTTATTGGCATGAGCAACAATCATCAAGGCGGCCACGACATAGAGGAGAATTGCCAAATATCCAATCCAGTCATAGCTGCCGCTTTGACCGATAGTATATCCCATTAGTGCCGGACCGACTGCGCTTCCAGCATTGATTGTTGAGGGGCCAGCAGCAGCGAGTTTTCCCGTTTCATCCATCTTTCCAAGCCAGATAAAATAGCTGGTAACGATGAACAGAGTACCAAACTGAAATAAGCCAGCACCAATAAAATAGAGGTCCGGGATAACTTGGTTGCTGACCAGCATAATGGCAACGATTGAAACCGCGAGCCCCAGGATAATCGCAAGAATGTTGGAACCTTTTGTGGCAAATCGACTGGCAATGGTCGGTGAAATGAATCCGACGAATTGCCCAATAATCAAGTAAGTACTGATGGAAGCCGCGCTATAGCCTCGTGCATTACCCATCCGTTCGACGAAGGCCCAACTACCCTGGCAAGCTACAAAGATTAGGAGCAAGGCAAAAAGTGGTAATATTGCCTGTGCCAGTTTACCACTTTCCTGCTCATTCGTCGCTTGGGGTACGGCCATCGAAGCGGGTCCCTCTTTGTATAGGTCTCGAAACATCAGAGATAACAAACCGGCAACCGCTATGAAGGCAAATATTCCTGTCGGATTATAGAGCGAGATAATGATGGGAATGGTCGCAAAGAGGATGACACCAAAAATCGCAAGCGACGTCTGTGAAGCTGCAAACAGTGTAGATTGATCTTTGCGTCTTGCAATCGCTCCATTCAGCGATGCAAGCAAAAGACCTTCGCCTATGCCAGACCCTATTCTTAAGGGTAACAGCTGCAACATCGTACTACCAAACAGGGACAACGCGTTCGTAATGACGATCAAAAGGGTTGCAATGAATATGACTTTACTCAAGTCAACATTCTGGATTTTTCGAGAAAGCAAGAAAGCCGAAAGGGTCGCTGCCACGAGTTGTAATGAGCCTATATATCCGAGCTGATCACTTGTGAAGCCATGAACTTCCTGCAAGGACCCAAGCCAGACGGGCATTGCAAACAGACCTGAATAGGCAACGCACGATAATAGAAATACAGACAATAATAGTGGTATATTTAGTTTCATTGCTAGCTCGCACTCAACTATTTCTTGGAATCTCTGGACCCAAGAATAATACACAACTATTTAATAGTTGAAATAGAAAATATTATTATTTCAACTAATTCTATCCGCTCAAGCACTCATTTTGGGGAAAGTAGTGATGAGCTCGAACTGGAAACCTTCCGATCTTGCAAGATGGATATCCTGGACAAAATGGCGACCCGTCATTGATACGTCGCCGCGCACACCGGCATAAGTCAGACCTTCAGCCACCGACCGGAAAGCATCCAGTGATAAATTACCAGCTTCTTGCGCAACCATTTCAATAAAGCTAAGGGCCTCGTAGCAGGATTGACCAAGCGAGGTGATCATCGCAGCATTATCACCAAAATGACCATAGTAGGCATCAAGAAATTCGATATTTTGTTGATTTTGCAGATCGATATTGTAACTGGACACAGAATAGATATTGTCGGATGCTTCAGACCCGATACCCAGTAGAACATTCTCGTCGAGAAGCGGCCCAAAACGCACGACATCTTTGAGGCGAGGCCGCTCATAGAATTGCCTGTTGAACGCAATCGCATCATTGCCTACCAGTGAGAAGAATACGATATCCGGCTTAGCTTCTCGAATACTGGTAAGATAATCTTCAAAGTCGTCATTACCGAGCGGTGCATATTGCTCACCAACAACTTCGTATCCCAGTTCAGCAATCATTGCTTTAGCGACTTTGTTGAGGTCGCGAGGCCAACTATAGTCATTGCCGATCAGGTACCATTTCTTGCAATCAAGATTACTCCCAAGCCAAGGTACGGCGCCCGTCAATTGATGTTTAGGTGTTTCGCCGATGATGAACATCGACGGATGGTCTTCACCACCCTCATAGGGAGGGGTGTAGATATAAGGGATATTCACTTCACAGGCTTCCTTGATGGCGCGACGAACATCACTATCATGGAAGCCAATCAAGATGTCGAACAGGTCATTTTCCAGATATGTCTGGATCGTACTCGCGACTGTAATCGGCTTGAGGCCGCCATCGATGAAAACCGGCTTTAAAGTACGACCCAAGAGCCCACCTCTGGTATTTATTTGCTCAACTGCGAGGTTCATGGCATTACAGACCGAGGGGCCGTGCAAACCTGACGGTCCACTTAAAGGAACAATAGTACCAATCTTCAAGGTAGACATATTCATTTCATTTGCCCTTGCTATTATGAGCGCTATAATGAATAAATTAATTTAATTTACAATGGTTAATTATTAAACTATTTCATAATGATATGAGTAATAAATTGAACAATAGCCTGCTCGCCGTCTTATCTAAGACACAAAGATTGCTGTCCGCAGATTTCACTAAACATTTAAAACCTTTGGGTATTACGATAGATACTTGGCTAACCTGTGAAATTCTGGAAGCAGAGCCAGGTTTATCAATGACAAAGATAGCCGAAGGCCTGTGCCTTAACTTGCCGACAGTCACCAAACTTGTAGACCGAATGGTAAGCGATAATCTCGTTTACAGAAAACCGCATCACAAAGACCGTCGTCGTGTGCAGATTTTCATGACGGATCGAGGTATGACAATCCTTTCGGAAGCCAGAAACATCATTCAGAAAAATGAAGCCGAAGTGATTGCAGCATCTGATGCTACTATAGCAGCACTGCTCTCACTGTTGAATAAACAGGAAAACAGCGGCCCCTAGCTTTTTTGCCTGTATAAATCTTGTATATACTGCCAGACCTGAGGTTTTGTGATCGAAGTGAAATAGAAAGAATATGAAGCCGTGGACATGCTCGCGACCGACGACCTATTCAATGCGTTGACGGATACATTCCGGTCAATTGGCAGCAAGACGTTCAATAAAGCGCTTTTGAAAGTCCTGAATGAACTGCTTCCGGTCGACCATTGTGTTGTCTTCACTTTCAGCAAAACCGGCGAAGCTGGCCATCTTTTCACACAGGGAAGAATGGATGAAAGGCGTGCTGACAAGCTCGCTCATGATTATGTCGACAGTTTCTACAAACATGACCCCAATATTCAGAATATTTTCCAGACCGAAGGTGAATTTATTCAAACCAATCAGCAAGATTTAGAAAAAAATTATGACCCTACTTATAAGCAACACTTTTTCAATCAGAATGGATTGATTGACAAAGCCTCCAGTGTCGGCAAGATCGAAGACGGTTTCGTTTATTGCAATTTTTACCGTATGACTGATTCAGGCCTATATTCGCCTGGCGACAGGAAACTGATTGAACGTCTGTTGCCGGCAGTAACAGCGCTCATCTCCTCACATTATCGAATGTATCAGCTACTTCATCCCAAAGAAGAATGGCAAGCAGGCGAAAATCACGTGCCGAGCCTCGTTCATAATATCATCTCCAAGGCAATGCCCCCCTTTGATCGACTTACCGGCAGAGAGCGGGAAGTATGCGAGCGAATTGTGCTTGGCTATACTTCCGAGGCCATCAGCCTGGACCTCAACATCAAGCGAACCAGCGTCATCACCTACCGACGCCGCGCGTATGAAAAATTGGGTATCAGCACCCAAAACGAGCTTTTCGCAAAATGCCTCAGCACGGCCACAGCGCACCGAGTGCTTTAGCTCTATCTTTACCATCATTGTCCTCCTTTGTGAGGACAGCATTATCCTGACAATCTGGTCTATAATAAAGTCGGGAGGGTGATCAATTTTTGCGATCACAATGATAGTTATGAATAAAAAAAGGAACGCATTTGGTTCGAAATACTTTTGGCTCATATCCACGCTAGCCGCAGGATCATTCTTTGGGTCCCTCATTGTCATTCCATGGTTATCCAATGATACATACCTGACGCCTATCTGGCTAATTATCACTCTGATGGCAGTCCTGAATATGCTTGCGCTTCTTTATGGCTATATCAGCAGTCTTGGGCCTAAAAATAGCGAAGGGAAAGACTAAAGAATGAGTATTGCCGTTTGGATGTTTTTAGCCGTTGTTTCGATAACATTATTCATTACCTACTGGTCATCAAAAAAAAGTCGTTCTGCGAGTGGTTTCTATACTGCCGAGGGCGCGATTTCGGGGCCGATGAATGGCCTAGCGATTGCTGGTGATTTTCTCTCTGCTACCACATTCCTTGGAATTTCTGGTCTGGTCTTTTTAGTAGGGCTTGATGCAATCGTCTATATTATCGCCCCCCTGACTGGTCTCGTGATCATCCTGACGCTGGTAGCAGAAAGGGTGCGCAATCTTGGAAAATACACGCTCGCTGATGTCTTGACCGTCCGGTTTGCGTCAAACCGGGTTCGAGGGTTTACGGCTGGCGTAACCCTCGTGATTTCGCTTCTGTATCTTACTGGACAGATGGTTGGTGCAGGGGCGTTGGTTCAGATACTGTTCAACATTCCATATGGCTATGCAGTCGCCATAATCGGCGGGCTGATGATTGTCTATGTCAGTATTGGCGGCATGGTCGCAACCACCTGGGTTCAAATTGTTAAAGCGGTTATCCTGCTTGCCGGGCTAACCTATCTTTCCATAGGAATACTGACCCAGTTCGACTTTAATCTCTCAACGCTTTTTAGCAACGCTGCGAGCAAACATCCTGAAGGCACAGGCATTTTTGAGGCTAATGGACTTCTTTTGGACAGTTTCTCAGCGATATCGGTTGGTGCAGCCCTGGTGTTTGGCATGGTCGGACTTCCACATATTCTGATACGCTTCTTTACAGTACCTGATGCGAAAGCCGCACGAAAATCCGTTCTTGTCGCGCTGATCGTTATTTCACTCGTGTTTCTGATGATATTTTTCGTCGTCGGATATGGGGGGATCGGTTTATTGACGGGCAAGTCAGCCTATTTCAATTCCGACGGCAGTATTATTGGCGGGAGCAACATGATGGTTATTCATCTATCGAGCATCGTGGGCGGAGAAGCATTTCAGGGAGCCATATCAGCTGTTGCCTTTGCCACTATATTGGCAGTTGTCGCCGGTCTCGCAGTTGCGAGCTCTGGCGCGATTTCGCACGACCTTTATGCGACCATATTTCGTGGCGGCCAATCAAGCGAGAAAGAGGAAATAATGGTGTCCCGCGTTGCCACCATTATTGTTGGTTTAACCGCCATTTTTCTGGGGGTGATTTTTGAGGGACAAAACCTGGCATATCTTGTGACATTGGCTTTCACTGTTTCAGCGAGCACAAACTTCCCAGCCTTGATACTTGCTTTATATTGGAAAAACCTCACTGAAAAAGGAATGATTGTCGGCGGCGTGGTTGGGCTCCTGTTATCAGTCAGCATGATCATTTTCGGACCACCGGTTTGGATTGATGTTCTCGGTAATGAAGCTGCAATTTTCCCGTTCCGCTATCCTGTTCTGTTTTCTATGACTGCGGTGTTTGCTGTGATGTGGCTGGTATCAAGGCTAACGCTGGACCGAAACGATCAGGCGCATCAGGAAGCCTTCCAAAATCAGTATACCCGTGGTAGCGGCGATTGATTGTCGTCTTCTGAAACGACAGACAGGTTGAGACGGCTACTGTATTATATTGCGCAAACATAACTAAAAGGAATCTTACTATGTCTAAGCCATTTGCATCTTCTGCGGATACTGAGGAGAAAATCGAAAGCCTCGAGATATTGGCGGACGGCGTTTATGCACTTACAGCTGAAGGCGACCCCAATGTTGGCGCGATTGAAGGCGAAGATTTCATTGTTGCGATCGAAGCACGCGCAACCCCTGAGGCAGCACGTGGTTGGCTCAAGCAACTCCGCGAACACACGGGCAAGCCGGTCCGTTATCTTGTGCTAACGCATTATCATGCTGTTCGCGTTCTCGGGGCTTCGGCCTTTGAAGCTCGGGAAATCATCATGCATGAGACAACGCGCAAGCTGGTGGAGGAGCGCGGTAAACAGGACTGGGACAGCGAGTTTGGTCGCATGCCGCGCCTTTTCAGAAAGCCTGAGGAAATCCCGGGCCTGACGCACCCAACACTCACATTCGCTGATAATATGCGCATTGACCTTGGCGGTGACCGTGGTCATCTCGAGCTGAAATTCTGTGGTCGTGGCCATACAGCGGGTGATATTTCAGTTTGGTACCCAAAACACAAGATTCTGTTTGCTGGTGATTTGGTTGAAGCGGAAGCTGCGCTCTATACAGGTGATGCTTTCCACATGGACTGGTCAACGCATACCCTTGATAATGTGAAGGCATTTCAAGCGGAAGCTTTGGTTGGTGGTCGCGGTGCCGTGGCTAAAGGCCGTGAAGCTGTCGACGCCGCAATTGAACAAACCCGTGAATTTCTTATGGGCATGCGTGCGAATGTAGAAGCCGTTCACAAGCGCGGCGGCACGCTCAAGGAAGCGTTTGAGGCGACACATAAAGCGCTTGCGCCAAAGTTCGGTGCCTGGCCGATTTTCGAACACTGTCTTCCATTCAACGTACAACGCCTTTGGGATGAATATGATGGTATTGACTGGCCACGCATCTGGACCATGGACCGTGACCGCGAAGTTTGGGATCAATTGCAGGACTAAACCCCATGGCTCATTTGCGTCCATTAGAGAATGACGAGATTGATGATCACAGCATTAAAGAACGCTTTGATCATTACAGAACGACCAGAGGGTTCACGCCGAATAGTATCCGCACCATGGCGCGACGTCCAGAAATCGTAAAAGCGTTCATGGTGCTCAATCAGGTTATCTTATATGAAGGGACAGTTTCGGAAGAGCTGAAAATGCTTGTCAGCCTTGCAAGTTCACTTGCCGCAGGGTGTCTGTATTGCCAATCACATATGTCTAATCTTTCTTCGATTTATCAAGCTTCAGAAGCCAAGATTGCTGCTATCCTCCAGTTTGAAAAGTCTGATTTATTTTCGGAAGACGAAAAGGCAGCAATCTCTCTCGCATTTAAAGCAGGGCAAGTACCAAATGCTGCTGAGCAGACAGATTTTGACCGGCTTTCGAGATTCTTTGACGATGGACAAATCGTTGAAATCGTCGCGTCAATTTCCCTCTTTGGATATCTCAACCGCTGGAATGATACGATGGCGACATCATTGGAGCCATTGGCCTCTGAACGGGCAGAAAACCTGCTCGGGGATATCGGTTGGATACCAGGCAAACATGGAGAAGATTGATGACAAGTCAGAACATTCCGGTATATAGCCAGAAAGATAAATCTCCCTTGCCGTCTCTCGGCAGTGAAACGCCCGAAAAAAAACCTTTCGTCATCGTCGGCTCCGGCCCTGCTGGCCTTGTATGTGCTCTTGATCTTGCCCGAAAAGGCCAACATGTTATTCTCGTTACCGCCTTTGATTTTATCTCTGAAGGCTCTAAAGGCATTTGTTACGCCAAACAAAGCCTCGATATTTTCAACAGGCTTGGTGTCGGTGACGCGATTATAGATCGTGGTGTCAACTGGAATATTGGTAAAGTTTTCTGGGGAAACCACCGGGAACCAATTTATCGGTTCGACATGCTCTCGGTTAAAGACCAGAAAAGCCCAGGCTTTGTGAACATCCAGCAATATTATGTTGAAGAAGTGCTGGTTGATGCCTTGGAAGCTATGGATAATGTTGATGTTCGCTGGGGACATACGGTTACAGATGTCAAGATTGTTGGCGCAAAGGGATTGCTTCAAATCGAGACTGACAGGGGCGCTTATCAGATTGAAGCTGACTATATTCTCGCTTGTGACGGCAATAAATCTTTCATTCGCAACAAGCTGAAACTGGATTTTAAAGGTCGGGTTTTTGAGGATAATTTCCTGATTGCTGACGTGAAACTAAAGCATGACCATCCGAATGAACGCTACTTTTGGTTCGATCCTCCGTTTAACCCGGGACGGACAGCACTTCTTCACAAACAACCGGATGATGTCTGGCGTCTGGACTTTCAATTAGGGTGGGATGTGGACCGTGAGGAAGCGGTTAAGCCTGAAAATGTCGAATCCTATGTGAAAGGGATGCTGGGCGCCGACATAGAGTTTGAAGAGGTCTGGTATTCGATCTATACCTTCCAGTGTCGAAGGATGGAGCGGTTCGTTCATGGACCCATTATCTTTGTCGGTGATAGCGCCCATCTCGTATCACCTTTTGGTGCACGCGGCGCTAATAGCGGCATCGCGGACGCGGAAAATATCGCTTGGAAACTGGATCTGGTCTTGCGTGACAAGGCTCCCAAGAGTCTCATTGAGAGTTATAACTATGAACGCACAATGGCCGCAGATGAAAATATTCTAAACTCCACGCGATCGACCGATTTTATGGTGCCCAAAAATAAAGCAGCGGAAATTTTTAAAGAGGCGGTGCTTGAACTCGCTAAATCACAAGATTCCATCCGACCTTTCATCAACTCTGGACGTCTTTCAACGCCAACTCCATATCATCAAAGCCCTTTATCACTGGAAGACATGGACGAGTGGCGGGGTGGCCCGAAACCTGGTCATCCTTGTGTGGATGCCCCCCTTGAAGATCATGATAAAGCACGCTGGCTTCTGGAAGAGCTTGGTGATGAGTTTGTTCTGATATGGTTTGGCGAGAACGCGCCGGACCTCGATGTTAAAACGCTTGCTATACCAGCAAATGGTCTGATTGCAGAACGCTATGCTGCCGCTGATGGAAGTGCCTATCTTGTTAGACCTGATAGCGTTGTTGCAGCGCGCTGGAAGAAGCGGCCATCACAAATGACTATAGCTGAAGCCCTCAATAATGCGCTCGGTATTGTCGGCCTCTCAACCAGTGAGCCTCCCAAACCACTCAAAGCAGGGTCAAAGCAGGATCGAATATTCCAGGCAATAATGGATATGCATGACGGCCTGGATGACGAAGCGGCTAACCGTGCAAATACAAGACTTATTCTGCTGCTGGCGGAGCAAATTGCGAGTGCCGATGCGGTAGCTGCCGCATGCGCGCTGGCAAAATCATGAGGAGGGTGTCATGGAGCTAAAGGGCATTCATCATGTGGCCTATCGCTGTATCGACGCGAAGGAAACGGTAGAATTTTACCAACAGCATCTGAATATGGACTTTCAACTGGCAATTGCAGAGAATCATGTGCCCTCAACAGGCGCATACGACCCTTACATGCATCTGTTTCTGGACGCGGGAAACGGCAATGTGCTCGCTTTTTTTGAACTGCCAGAACAGCCCGACATGGGACGCGATGTAAACACGCCGAAATGGGTTCAGCATATCGCCTTCCGCGTAGAGGATGAGGTGGCATTGCTTGCCGCAAAAGAGCGCCTGGAAGATGCGGGTATTGAGGTGCTTGGTCCAACAGATCATACCATCTTCAAATCTATCTATTTCTTTGACCCAAATGGCCATCGGCTAGAGCTCGCAGCCAATACCGCCAAGCCGGGTATGTTAGCAGAACTGAAGCGCGTGGGCCCTGACATGCTGGAAGAATGGTCGAGGACCAAGAAGGCACCGCATCACGCGGATTGGCTTCATGGTAAAACCGCGTTCAAACCCCATGAAGGCACGTAAAAATCAGTAAGCGGATAAGGATAAAGTAATATGAAGTTGGCGTCGTTAAAAAGTGGCCGTGATGGACGATTGATTGTTGTTTCGCGGGATTTGTGCATTGCCTGTTACACTGACGGGATTGTCGATACCTTGCAGGAAGCGCTAGATACCTGGACGACTTCTAAGGATGCATTGCAAGAGCGGTATGATTTGTTGAACAAGGGCGATGTTGTCGACAGCTTTCCCTTCGACGAAACTCAGTGCACTTCGCCGCTTCCTCGCGCCTATCAATGGGCAGATGGATCTGCTTATGTCAATCATGTGGAACTGGTGAGGAAAGCCCGCAATGCCGAGATGCCTGAAAGCTTCTGGACTGATCCACTTATGTATCAGGGCGGCTCCGACACGTTTCTTGGCCCTAAGGATGATATCCGCTTCCCGACCACAGACGGCTGGGGCGTAGACTTTGAAGCCGAGATTGCGGTGATTACCGATGATGTACCCCTTGGTGTCGCTGCTGAAAGCGCAGCTTCTCATATCAAACTTCTAATGCTGGTGAATGATGTTTCCTTGAGAGGGCTAATTCCGGCAGAACTCGGGAAAGGCTTTGGTTTTTTCCAGTCGAAGCCATCCAGTAGCTTTAGCCCAGTATGCATCACCCCCGATGAGCTAGGAGATGCATGGGCTGGCGAAAAGGTCCATTTGCCGCTTGTATCCCATTATAATGGGGCTCTATTTGGCAAGCCCGATGCGGGCATTGATATGACCTTTGATTTTGCGACGCTAGTTGCCCATGCAGCTAAAACCCGGCCCCTTGGCGCTGGAGCAATTGTTGGCTCGGGTACCGTATCTAACAAGCTCGAAGGTGGTCCGGGCAAGCCTGTATCAGAAGGCGGTGTAGGCTATAGCTGCATCGCTGAAGTACGGATGATCGAAACGATTGAAACCGGTGCAGCTCAAACCAGCTTTATGCAGTTTGGTGATACGATCCGTATCGAGATGCTGGACGGTGAAGGTCGATCGATTTTCGGTGCTATCGATCAGAAACTCGTTGAAGGATAGGCGCATGGGATAACAGGTGAGCGGGTTTTATATACCTATTTTCGGTCTTCGGCATCTTTTCGTGTCCGTATCGCTCTTGCATTAAAAGGGCTTAGCTATGAACAAGTGCCAATTAACCTGGTACCGAATGTTTCAGAACAAAAGACCCCCGCTTTATTGCCTGCCGACAGCAAGGATCGCGCATGGACCCGCCAACTGGCTAACATCATCGGTTGCGATATTCATCCGCTCAACAATCTCGCCACACTCCAACAACTCAAAGGCCAGTTTGGTGCAACAGAAGCTGCCATACTGCGTTGGTATCGTAACTGGATACAACTTGACTTTGATACTATTGAAACATTGCTCGCTAACTCCGAAAGGTCGGGTAAATGCTGTTTTGGCAATCAACCCACTTTCGTCGATATATATATCTTATCCCGCAGGTCTGGAATGCAAGGCGTTTTTCGGTGGATTTAAAAAATTATCCAACCATTCTTCAAATTGATGCTCACTGTAGAAGTATGGAAGCTTTCGACATTGCTGCGCCGGAAAAGCAGGCAGACGCTCCATAATCAACAAACCATCTTGACAGGTAGACCAGGGTGAAGTCGGGTATTTTAACCAGGATATGAAAGTGTATTTGCTGTGCGAACCGCTATTCGCCTCTTAAAGGAACAGTCGATGCCTCAATCTCACGGTGGTTGAACGATTTGACCTTGTTCCATTTGCTCATTGCCGATATTCTGTTGATATTACTAAACAATATGAGAAGCCGTTTTGGGATCATCTTTAGCACCAGATATTGCGACCACCATGACCGACGTTGATTTTGACCTCGAACAGTGGCCATTTTACTGGATTACGGGAACATCCGCCAAATATATCCAGGCACTTGAAGACGAGTTGGCTGGCGGTGACCTCGATATCCCTTCATGGCGCGTCCTCATGCTTTTGGGCGGCGACGATGCGCGGAGTATCAGCTATCTGGCAAAAGAAGCTGTTTCAAAACTACCGACGATGACCCGAATTATCTATAGAATGAAAGATCAAGGCCTTGTGGACGTTCGGCCTCGAAAATCTGATAATCGAGTGACCGAAGTCCTTTTAACGAAGAAAGGGCGGTATAATCGCAGGGTAGCCTGGATGCATGCGCAGAATGTTGTACAGCGCGCACTTGCAACAATTACTGGTGAAGAACTGCAGACTGTCATTCACATTCTGCGCAAGATTTCTGCAAATCTGGCCGATGAATGATAAATTCTGGCCTAAAATATATCCCAATTCGCGACCGAACTAATTCTGTAAATGAGCTTCGAGAAGCGTCATGAACTTGCTGGCTTGATCGCTCAAACTTGTTCTATCAATATGGGCAACTACCAACTCGACTGGGCGCGGTGTCGGATGAAGAGGTTTAGCAATCAATTTCTCAAATCGATGATCCGGCGATGTAAGCAAAAGACCAAAACCGAGGCCTTGTTCGACCATTGCAAGCATCATTTCAATCGAGCTGGCACGAAAAATAACACTTGGACCACAGGGATCGCCGCTTACCAGCGCTTCCATATGATTGCCAACTGAAGGCTCATCAATCGAGATCATCTGGTTGGCTGCCAGGTCTTGCCCACAAACGGTGTCTCGTTCAGACAGGGAATGACCTTGAGGCAGGATGACATAGGGATTCAGTGACTTTAGCGTATACGTAGTCAAATGACTCGGCAGGTCAATGTCATATAAGATCGCTATTTCGACTTCCCCGGCATCCAGTGCGCTAACAAGTCGTGTTGTTTCGCCTTCCAATAGGCTGAAAGTTGCATCGTCGCCTTTCGAGAAATATTCATTTAGCGTTGGCGGGATCAACGTTGACGCAAATGTATGATAGCAGCCTACCTTCAATTCATTTGTTGGAGCACCATCGTTCGGATTGATAGCTCTTGGGCTTGAAATAGCCCGCGAGGCCGCATACGAGCGGTTGGCATAAACGAGCGCAGGACCAGACTTGTTAATTGCCATATCGACAACTTCGCCCAAAATGACATGATGCGTGCCAACTTTTGAAATTTCGGAAACCTGACAATCAAAATTGATGAGAGCATTTGCAATGCAAGGGGCGCCAGTAGCCAGAGAATGCCAGTCACAGCATGCGAACTTATCGGACAGTGTCTCTTTGAAGCGCCCGGCGAACGCGTCCGAAATATAAGCCTGCCTGTCACGGAGCAGGTTTACGGCAAAAACATCATTGTTTTTAATCAGCGGAACCACACTGCTCGCTTCATGAATGCATACCAGGAGCGTTGGATAGTCACCATCCGCAGAAACCGAGGACATCGCCGATACCGTTACGCCAGCCTTACCTGCTGGGCCATCGGTTGTGACCACGGAAACGCTGGTTGCGACGTGACTCATCGCCTCGATAAAACGTTCCCGGCTTGGTGTATTCGAATTATTTGGGCTCGCGCTTGGCGTCATGTTGCCTCAATCCTCCCTCTGATAAAAGTCATCGCCAGATTGTTGAATGTTTCCGGTAATTCCACATTCAGTAAATGAGCTGCCTTGATACATGCAAATTCGGCTCTAGCCATTTCCGATGCCAGATACTCTCCATGGCTTGGCGGCGTTGCCGTGTCATGCTGCCCCGAAATCACCAACGTTTTGACCATGTTCAAACGGGCAGTTCTGCGCTGATCCATATCTCGGATCGCAGCACAGCAGCCTGAATAACCGCCCGGATCGGTCTGCTGGAATGTATTGGCGAGCTGCGCGAGGATTGGTGGATTGTCTTCGAGAAATGCCTCAGTGAACCAAACGCGGCGCGTCAGCTCAAAGATGGACGCCATACCATGTACATTGACACGCTCGATACGATCTTGCCAACTGCCCGGCGAGAGCATATGGGCACTGGTAGCTGCCAGAATTAACGATGCTAATCGGTCTGGATTTCGCCAACATAAATGTTGACCTGTCATCCCTCCAAGGGAAAGCCCACAAAAATGTACCTGAGCAATGTCAAGATTATCCATAATCTCGATGGCATCGAGAGCGAGACGATCGATTGAATAAGCACCTACAGGTGAATCTGACGCTCCATGCCCGCGCGTATCGTAGCGAAGGATCTGAAACTCATCCGCGAAATGTTCCAACTGAGGTGCCCACATGTTACGATCTGTCCCGAGCGAATTGGAAAACATCAGGACAGGCTTGTCGGGAAGCCCAAACAGCTCTACAGCAAGTTTTACACCATCACTGGCAACAACGGTCATTTCCTTCATGGTCAGTCAATACCCTATTCTGTCGATAGCCGGTCGCGCCCTGACAATTCGTATGAATTTTGACCGTCATCTTTCATAAGCACTATGTCAAACTGGATGGATGCTTCGCCCCCATCGCGCTTGATTTCAGGAATAAGGCCCTGCCGAGTACCAAATGCAAAATCGTCATTGACGAGTGGATCATCCGCAATGTTGATCTGAGTCGTCAAATGCCGATAGCCCGGAGCGTCGACAAAATAATGAACATGAGCTGGCCGGCTTCCGTGACGGCCTAGTTTCTTCATAAGTGCATCGGTTGCGCCACTAGGTGGTACGCTATAACCAACCGGCATGATTGTACGGGCTTCATATTTACCATCCGCACCGACTTTGATCTTGCGGCGGTTATTGAAAGGGCTTTGTTTTTCAGTCGGATCAAAATGCGAATAAAAACCTCTGGTATCGGCGTGCCATAGATCAACAACTGCGTCAGGGATGGGGACTCCCTCTTCATTGCGTACCACGCCAGACAAAATTAACCGTTCGCCTTCATCCTCTTCCGAGCTCATTGTCGCCATACGCTCGCTTAGCGGAGCGCCTGCAACATATAGCGGGCCTTCGATTGTTCTTGGTGTTCCGCCGGTAATGCCGATTTCCGCATCGCGCGCATCCAGCACCAGGTCCATGAAATGCTCCAAGCCCAAGCCAGGGACAATCAACCCGAACTCTTCAGCGCTCTTACCGAGAAATGTTACCGCCTTCCAGGCTTCGTCTTCCGTTATCTCGTGACGTTCGATCAGAAGAAAAATCTGTTCGAGCAGGTCTCGGACAATCGCCTTGAAACGCTGGTCGCCATCGGCAGACTGTAAGCCGCTGGCGCGGTCTAAGAGATTTTGGACATAATCAGTTTTAGTGATATTGGTCATTTGGCTCCCCTCTTATGGTATCGATATGCTCAAAGAGTTGGTTATTGGTCATCTGAATGGATTGAAGATGGATGACGGCAAAGCGCGGTGACCTCAGTTTCCATGTACGGGAAAAGAGGCAGGCTGAGCATCAGTTCGTGTAATTCCGCTGGGCTCTCAACATCGAAAATACTAACGTTGGCATATTGACCGGCCACCCGCCACAAGTGCCGCCACTTCCCCGACTGCTGTAACTCATGCGCACGCGTTTTTTCTGCGATGATCTTGGCATCCAATATTTGTTGATCAACATCAGTGGGTAAATTGACAGTCATTTGTACCATGAACAACATTGGTCCCTCCTTATCAAAGATGAATTTTGTTCATCCCTTGGGTTCTTCGAATTCTGCAACAGCGTCTTCGTTAAGCGAGACTCCTAACCCGGGTCTGTCAGGTATTTGCAGGCTGAAACCTTCGTACCGGAGGCTTTCGTTCAAGAATTCATTGGTCAGCAGGAGGGGGCCAAATAATTCGGACCCCCATGACAGGTCCGGCAAAGTGGTGAAAACGTGTGCAGACGCCATCGTTGCAATTGGTCCTTCCAGCATCGTACCACCATAGAGGCTTATCCCTGCGGCTTGCGCTATTTCAGCCACGGCCCGGCAGGCAAAGAGTCCGCCCGCCTGTGCGATCTTGAGTGAAAAGACATCTGCTGCCTGGTGGCAAGCAAGATCAAATGCTGCAGAAGGTCCACCGCGCAACGCTTCATCCGCCATTATCGCGATACCCGGCACACTTCGCAAAAGATGCGCTCCAGAAACATCCTGCCCCGGCAATGGTTGTTCGGCCAGAATAACTCCTGCTTCAGACAGTGCTGGAATTGCAAGCTTAGCAATTGAATAATCCCATGCCTGATTAACGTCGACACGAACGGTGGCGGCGCCTTTAAAGTGCTCAGCTATTGTCTGGCAATGGTCAACATCCTGACGCCAGTGCCGTTTTCCAATCTTCAGCTTGAAATGTCGGTGGCGATTGGCGTCAAGAACGCGAATTCCTTCCTCGATATCTTGCGCTGTGTCGCCGCTCGCCAAAGTCCATATGACCTCTAGACTGTTTCTGCGCCGACCGCCGACAAGCTCGGAAACGGGTAGCCCCACATGCTGTCCGAGCAAATCCAAAAGCGCGGTTTCAACCGCCATTTTCGCAAAATAATTACCAACCGCTGCCCGGTTAACCTGCTCCAGCAATCCCCCAATGGTTTTGCTGTCTTGACCGACCAGGATCGGACCAAAGTATTTTTCAAGCGTGAGTTGAATAGATTCAGGGCTCTCGTCAGAATAAGCCAGCCCACCAATAGTAGCGGCCTCACCGAGGCCTGTGAGGCCAGTCGCCGTCTTAACTTCCAGAATGACAGTGCGTTGCTCCCTCATTGTTGCGACGGACAGTTTATGGGCACGGATCGTCGGAATGCGCAGGATACGAGCACATACGGAAGTTATCGGATCTTTGTTGTTTTGCCGTATCATATATCTAACACCAGCGTTGGAGACTTGGAACGCGAACAGCAGACTAAAATCATGTCGTTGGCATCCCGTTCTTCATTGGTCAGGAAAGAATCCCGATGATCGGGCGTTCCCTCTATCACATCGCATAAACAAGTTCCGCAGACCCCTTCTTCACATGAAACTTCAATCTCAATACCGGCCGCTGCCAAAGCATCAACGATCCGGTCACCTTCCCCTACAGAAACGGTGACCCCCGTCTGTTGAGCAACGACCGAGAATGAACTTCCTGACAGATCCACCTCTGCGCCAAAACTTTCCTTGTGCAGATTGTTGAGTGGATATCCATGCAGTTGAGCTTTTTCAAACACGGACGTCATAAAACCATCGGGGCCACATACATAGAGTTCATGCCCGCCCCGGTAAGATGGAATGTGGTCAGGCAATGAGAAGGATGGCAGGACATCACTTCTGGAGAAATAGACGTTAACATGAGTAGCAAACGATGCAGCTCGGAGTTCAGACAGGAATGCAGCGCGATCCTCGTTTGCGACACAGTAATGAAGTTCAAAAGATTGCACTTGATTACTGAGCTCATAAGCCATTGCCATAAGCGGTGTTATGCCAATGCCGCCGCCGATCAGAATTGAATGTCGCCCTTCGGCTAACGGAAACAGGTTTTTTGGACGACTGATCGACAGAATGTCCCCGATCTGGCAATTTTCATTCAGCGATGATGATCCACCGCGCGACTTCAACTCCTTGAGAATTCCCAGTCTGTATATGTCTGACCGCTGGGGGTCGCCACATAATGAATATTGTCGGACAATTTCATGCGTCACTCGCACGTCAATATGAGCACCCGCCTCGAATGCAGGTAGCGCGGCGCCATCAATTGCCGCTAACGTTAAAGCCAATGTATCTCCTGGCTTTCGCTCCAAGCCTTTGACGGTAACGTTGAGCCAATTATCATCGGACATATAAACCTCCGTTGACATCTATAGTGGCGCCCGTCATTGACATGCTGTTGCTCGAGGTGATTAGCATAACTACATCTGCGATGAATTGCGGATCACCGAGCGTGGAGACAGGGATCGTTTCTATGACAGACTTCAGCTTGTCTGCGGGTAGGAGCTCGTGGACCAGCTCCACATCCAGTGGCCCCGGTGCAATTGCATTAACGGTGACGCCAGAAGCGGCCAGTTCGCGTGCAAAGACTTTCGTCAGAGTGACAATTCCCCCTTTTGAAGCAGCATAATGGGCGCCTGTTGCGGCACCACCATTCTGCGCCGCCAGCGACGCCATATTGATGATACGGCCATATTTCTGCGTTTTGAAATATGCGCCAAAGACCTGACACCCCAGAAACACGCCTCTCAAATTGACGTCCAGGACTTCAGAAAATTTTCCTCGGGAGAAATGTCAAAGATCGGCGTGGTTTTAGTAACAGCTGCATTATTGACGAGGACCTCCACTTGCCCCCAGGTATCCGTCGCGAAGGTAAGGCATTCTTCAAGCGCACTGCGCTCGCGGACGTCAACCTGCCTGGTTGCTAATTTGGCGTCAAAAGCTTTGTGTGCGGCACTGAACTCCTCGAGAGCTGACGCATCAACATCGGTAGCAAGGACGGTAAAACCGTTTTGCAGCAAGCTGCCTGCAACCACCGAGCCGAGGCCGCGACCGGCACCCGTAACCACAGCTACTTTTGCATCAAACCGGTCACTCATAGCAAATACCCCAACCCGCCAATTGCATCTTCACAGTTGATTAATGTCACAACTTTCTTAGCCAGCCTGATCCCATCTTTGGTTTCTCGAAGCGTTACATCAAGATCAGCCGCTAACATGCGCAGATTGTCTCGGCGATAATCTGCCAAATGCTGCGCAGCTCTAATCCGGGTTTCATTACCAGTGCTCTTTACGTAAACAAACCGAGAAACTGTACGAACGGTGCGTGATGCAGTGAGGGCCGACATGGAAAAACTGCTTTTGAGCCGACGGACACGCATTTCGCGCATCGTTACATCATCATAGGCATAATTGAGCACATCAGTATAATCCTCTAAATCGCGCTCTGTGGGGACGATGTATGTTCCATCTGAGGTCCAAAGAGTAAGCCATCGATCATAGTCGCGACGATCAAGCAGATCAGCTTCAGCCCACATAAATTCCATCGCAGCTTGAAGAGAGATCGTCATTGCGAGACCTCCATCATCCGCTGCCATTCTTGATAGGCGGCACGCATACCAGTTTCTGCTGCAACATCTCCTTTTTTGCCATCATCAAGGCCCCTATTTAACATGATCCACAGATCTGGCCCGGCTTGGGCACCTCGCTGGACACGTTCCCAGGCCTCGGCGTCATCGGGGCTGCCAAAGCCCATTGGGCCCTGGAAATGCTCGTGCAGGCGCAACCGTGTGCGGTTGGCTTCATCCGGGCCGCCATCCATCAAAATCGAAACATGCCGGATTTCAGTCTCATTGACCTTGACGGGCCGAAGAACGCGGAAGAATGCCATCGAACAGGCAAGATTTGGGAACAAATTAACATTGAAGCCGCTGCCTCCTACAGCTCGAATGATCTTGCGCACCTCTTCTTCTGAATGCTTTTTTGAGAGATGATTTGCTAATTCCTGAAAGCGGTCAGGGATCGGTGCATCGAGATTGTCCTCAAGGTCGATCAATTCTGGAATCATAACCATGACGCTGTGCCCGTTACCCAAGTCTTCGACAAATCCATCCCCATCGAGGAAACTGAATAGGTCCTCCGCTTGAGCATCGAGTGATTGAAGGAAGGATTTATGGACAATCGGGAAATGGTATGCATCCGTCGTGTTTTCTAGCTGAATTTTCCAGTTTCCGGGAAATCTGAATTTATGTTCGCCGCCGAACTTGACCGGATAGCCACCACCTTGCTTCATGAAAAGATCAATCCAGGGTTTTGCTTCACCAAGAAAATCGGAGAGTGAGGGCGCCTCATCATTCATCGTTGCAAAGATCAATCCCGCATACGATTCTGTCCGCAACGACACCAGACCGAATTCTGACTTGTTAAAGTCTTCATTATAGCCTTCTTCCATCGGTACGCCGCGCAACGAACCATCCAGGCCGTAACTCCAGCCATGATATGGGCAGACAAAACTGTTTGCCTTGCCTTTGCGTGCCTCACAAACGGTTGCCGCCCGGTGCCGGCATCGATTCAACAGAACATTGACATGTTTGCTGCGATCTCGCACCACGATAACCGGTTGAAGTCCTACATAGGTGGAGACAAACTCACCCGGTTTGGCGATTTGGCTTTCATGGGCGACCCAAACCCACGTTTTGTTGAAGATTCTCTCCATCTCGGCTGCGAAAATCTCAGGATCATTATAAAGCGCTGTATGCACGCGATCTGGTTTGACCAGATGGCTCATGTCATTCTTCCTGCTTTGAAGTACCTCAGTCATTGTTTACTCGCTTGGTTGGTTTCATCAGGCACTGGGATAGAAGCACGCGAATGCCATCCCCCATCAATCGGACGCCCTAAAAGATTAGTGGTACGGAAGGACTTGATACGCCAGTTGGCGTCTTCCAGCTCGAAAGACAGATGGAGCCGCGCCGCCATTATGAAGCTCTCGCCAGATGAAAAAGTCGGCGTTTGAAACATCACCCACGTGCCTTGGGCCGTTGAGCCGTCGACGCTGATTTTTTCGCTCGTAAGGAAATGGACATTCGATCGAAAATGTGGTTCTGGGGTGCGGTAAGTTTCCAGAAATGCAACAATGGCCGCCCTGCCTATATGGGTGCCAAACGTCCCTTTGTATTTCTTGCCTGCACCTTCCCATCTTGCGTCCTTACAGAACAACCCGGCGAGCTCATCCATTGGTGTATCGGCATCAAGTTGGTCACAAATTTCCATATAGCGTGCGACAACTGCCCGAATAGCAGACTCCGCCTCAAGGCGGGCAACCCGTTTCGCTAGGGCCGATATGTCGATGGGAGATTTCATTCACTTTGCCCTTTAAGACTGATATTCTTCCGGCACCTGCAACGGACGTCCCATTCGAGCTTCGACACGGCAGTATTTCCAAAGCCTGTATTCACCCACCTCAATGGTCCGAAAGAGATTACAAGCGGCGACAACACTGTCCCTGTCTGGCATATCTGCCATGATATATACTGTCCATGGAAAGCCCGTTGGCGCAGTACCCACCATTGTCTCGTCATCGTCGAGCATGCCTAATACCTTAACGCCCTCCATATTGCTGAGTTCGCCCATCATGCGGCCAAAGGCTTTCCATACGATGCCGATTTCCGAAGACGGCAGATCAAAGAAGCTCTGTAATACTGCTATGCAGAATAAAGTTCTCACTGGCTTTTGTTGTTCACTCATTTGTCTCTCCGATTAAATTATGGGTATCCGGACACTGGCGGGTGCCCTAGTATTGCCTGGCCAGCAAGCATGAATGTGCCTTCATTGAGAAACGCATGTTGCGCTGTAACCATTGAATCTGTCAGATGCGTTGAGAGCGGGTTCTTGCGGAAAATACCCGCTGTCCCGGTCATTTCAAAACATGCGCGGGCAACTTCCGTACCGGTTCTTGCAATATGAGAGGCTGCAAGCCGTAGTTCAGTCTCATCGCAGCGCTCAATCGTCTCGCCATTCCTCAGGCTACCCCAAACTCTGTCGGTCGCTTCATAGAACCAAGCTTTGGCTGAACGAAGTTTGGCTTCGCACTCTCCAATATGTAACTGAACAGTTGGCCGGTCACCCAGAGCAGGTGCGCCCGTAATGGACTGTGTCTTGTTTGCCATCGCGATCACCTGATCGAGCGCCGCACGTCCCGTGCCGAAACCACATATCGCCAAAACCTGTGCAGACATACTCAATGTCGGATAGGCGTATGCCGTCGAAGCAATCGTGGCCTCTTTCCCGCGCTCAAAAATATATCGGTCAGGCACAAAAACGTCGTCTACGATCACATCATGGCTGCCGGTACCCGTCATTCCTATCGTATCCCAGACAGGATCAATGGTTGCCTTATGAGCTGGCATTACCGCCATCAGCGGCAAAGATGCTTTCGGTCCATTTTCAATTTTGATACCAACACCGATGAGATCAGCGCCGGTACAGCCGCTAGCGAAACCCCAACGACCCGACACTCTTACGCCGCCATCAACCTTAGTGGCGACTTGCGGAGGAAAGACTGCTCCAGCAAAAACAACGTCAGGCCCATCCTTATAGATTTCGGCAAGTGTCTCTGCAGGCAAGGCCGATAGATATTTGGTGGCAAATGCAAAACTCGCTACCCATCCAACGGAGCCGTCAGCCGCTGCAATTCGCTCGATCAATGACAAAAAACGGCTAGCGGACATGCCCGAACCACCGAACTGCAAGGGCACAAAAGCACGGTACAAACCGACTGCCTTCAGCTCGGCGATTATATCTGCGCTGACCTGCCGGTTCTTCTGGAATTCCGTTCGTCGGGCTGACACTTCCGATAGCAATTGCTCAAATCTTTCTTCGTCAAAGCCAGCCTCCTCCTGAAAAGGACTGTTCAATTTTTCAAGCATATGCTGTTCCTTGTGTGGTTCTATATTCCTGTGTCGGCTGGTAGGTATCGAATTTCTTGGCAACGGCGATCAGCAAATCTTCCCGACCTTTATGAGCTACAAATTGAATGCTGACTGGCCGCCCATCATGTTCGCCAATCGGGACGGCAAGAGCTGGGTGACCGCTGACATTAAACGGACGGCAATTAGCGGTTATGGAAAGCATCTGGACCGAATCGCCAACATCTTTTAAGCACGGGATTGGCTGGGGTAGCGTTGGGAGCGCCAACACGTCAAATTGATGAAGCAATTGATCGACTTCTCGCATGAATAATATTTTGCAGGTGTTTGCTTCCATGACTGCGTGATCGGTAATCTTTGCTGCGCTGAATAGTCGATTTGCGACATCAAGACCGATCAAGCCAGTCTTGAGCAATAGGTTGAAGGCGAGGAAATTCTCTCGGCCGATAAGCGTCAATCCTGCATTATCTGCTGCGGCAAAATGCCTTAGCGAAACATTCTTAATATCAGCGCTGAGGTGGCTCAATGCACGGGCATAATATCCTGGTGATGGCACCGTGCTCGCAGTTTCGATCCATCCTATGGACGGCATTTCTGGCAACATGCAAGCGTTGATATCTGAGAGGCACAGCATGGCATGGGCCAATTTTGCGCCTGACTTCGCAAAAGGCCCAACACAGTCCAGTGAAGAACTCTTCGGCATAACCCCGTCGCGTGAAATTAAGCCATAGGTCGGCTTCAAACCAAACACCCCACAGCATGCGGCAGGTATTCTAATCGACCCGCCAGTGTCCGTACCAATTGAAAAATCAACTAAATCAGCAGCAACCGCGACAGCCGAGCCACTGGATGATCCACCAGGGATAAGATCAGGGTATTTTGGGTTAACAGGAGTGCCGGTATAGATATTGATTCCAGTCACACCATAAGCAAGCTCATGCAGTTTGGTTTTCCCGATTATACGACAGTTATTTGCAAGAATTAAATCTATTATCTCCGCATTCTTGGTAGATTTACGTACATTATCCAATGATTTACTGCCTGCTCTGGTTGGAAACCCTTCAAGGTCGATCGTATCCTTTACAGCTACTTTGTAGTCGCCGACACCCATGTCGCACCGAAGCGTAAAAGCACCCTGGTCAGGCTTTATGTCAGTTGCGTCAACCTGCATATTTTTCCCATTGATTGGCAATGTTTCTTGCTCTTAGATTCTTTTTAGTTGAATATTCAAGTAATATATTTATAGATTATTTGCAAGATATTTTTGGAAAGTGACACGATGCCTGGAAAAGTTTTTCAAACTTCTCGCGAAGCGCTCGAAGGGATCGCCCGTGATAACATGACAGTTATGGCCGGCGGGTTCGGGCTTTGTGGGATGCCCGCGAGTTTGCTAATCGCACTTCGTCATTCTGGTGTGAAGGGATTGACCTGTATTTCCAACAATGCAGGCATTGACGGCCAGGGATTATCGCTGCTGCTGGAGACGCGGCAAATCAGGAAAATGGTCGCATCCTACGTAGGAAACAATAAACTCTTCGAAAGCCAATATTTAAATGGCGAAATCGAGCTGGAGTTTTGTCCACAAGGAACCTTGGCAGAACGGTGTAGAGCTGGTGGCGCAGGTATCCCCGCTTTTTATTCCCGTACTGGGGTGGGGACCGAACTTGCAGAGGGCAAGGAATTGCGCGAATTTGATGGGGTCAAATATATGATGCAACGTGCGCTGAAGGCAGACATTTCGCTGATCAAGGCTGAGGTTGCCGATACCGAAGGCAATCTCATTTATAGAAAAACGGCACGAAACTTCAATCCGGATATGGCCATGGCCGGCGAGATCACAATAGCTGAAGTCGAGAGGATCGTTCCAGCAGGTACCTTGGGTGCTGATAATATACATACACCCGGCATATTCGTGCAGAGGATCGTCAAGACGGACACCTCAAAACAGATTGAGTTTGAAACAACAAGAGATAGAAAGATAAGCTGATGGCCTGGTCCAGAGACGAGATGGCAGCAAGAGCAGCCAAAGAAATCCAGGACGGTTTCTACGTCAATCTGGGGATTGGCATCCCGACGCTAGTGGCAAATCATCTTTCAGCCAATAAAAATGTCATATTACAATCCGAAAATGGTATGTTGGGCATGGGGCCATTTCCCTATAAAGGCGAAGCAGACCCTGATCTGATCAATGCTGGCAAACAAACGATTTCAGAACTGGATCACTCCTCATACTTTAGCTCTTCTGACTCGTTTGCAATGATCCGTGGAGGGCATATTGACCTCGCGATACTGGGCACCATGGAGGTCTCTCAGTATGGCAATATTGCAAATTGGATGGTCCCCGGCGAAATGGTCAAAGGGATGGGAGGCGCGATGGACCTTGTTTCCGGTGCGAAACGTGTCATCGTCGTCACGGACCATGTCACCAAAACCGGCAACCCGAAACTGGTTCAGGAATGCAGCTTACCTTTGACTGGGCGAGAAGTCGTAGATCGAGTTATCACTGATCTTGGGGTATTCGATATTGGCCAAGGCGCATTTAGTATTTTTGAACTGGCTTCGGGCGTTACTCGACAAGAAGTGGAAGCGAAGACCGCTGCAATGCTTGCATGAAAATGTGCCAGTCACTAATGCAGTAAGTTTCTTCTCACTTTTTACACATGCTAGCTTGGACTATGTTCCAGTTCGCCTTGTCGTACTTGAAAGGCGATTTCTCACTCAATTTCATCGTTTTATTCTGGGGGGATAACCAAATTGGTGGCAATACCACTGGCTATCATCCGATCATCTTCTGAAAATAAATTGGCTTGCGTGAACATCGTTCTTGAGCCTTTTCTCACAAATCTGCTGTTGCAGCGATAGGCTCCCAGAAAGCCGGGCGCGGTAAACTGAGTATGGAGATCAGTTGTTGCGATCAGATAGCCATCTTCAAAATATGCCAGACAAAGCATTGCCATAGTGAAATCGAGCATTGAAGATTAACTCCTCCTTGCAAAATGTTGGCACCCTGGAGATCATTGGTGTCCGCCACAAATCCACAAGTGATTACTGCAAAGATTCATCACCCAAGCCTAGAGATAGGCATTTAGCTCGCATTCGCTTTGCTATCGGCGACACAAATTCTGCGGGCTTGTCGGGCTCCTGATGAAGACTTCTAAAAATTTGTCGCTCTATATCCATAACCGATCAAACTTTTGCAGTCAGACGATAGTTGTCTTAACCACTCAATTCCTTCTCTATTGTCACTCGACCGAAGCCTCTTTTGCCGAACATTGTCGATCTCCACCACCTTGTAAATTATAAAGGCTTGGAAGCCGTTGTTAAGTTTAAACGGTGCCACTGGGTTGCAGATCATGATGCCCAATACGTCACTTGCCAATATTGATCATATTGTATTCTGGTGGTCATAGCTTTCTAATGGTACTCAATCACATCAATAGTCTATCAGCATTCCACGATTCAATATGTGATCATTAGAGGGGGAAAGCCTTCCCCCTGACCTCAGCCAGCCCCTTCAGGCCTGTCTTCGCTACCCCTTTCTAACGGGATTTCACCCCGTAACGCCCCTTTATGGTCAGCCCTCGTCGGGCTGGCTTTATCTGTTGGTTCGTTTCCCTCCGAGGGGGGCGAAACCCGCTTTTCTGGCCTGAAGCGGTGCGCCTGCAACCGTCAAGGGCCGACATAGCCCGACAACGCTCTCTTATGCCGCAACCCAGACAATTGCAGTCCCCCCTGATGCTTCAGGCCGGAGGCTGGTTTTGTTCCGCCCCCCTTCGGGGGAACGAACGGCGGTTTTTTGAGCGGAGGTTACGGACATGACAGAGCAACACCAGCAAACACCCGGCGAGCGGCAAACGGTTTACAGTGAAGTCACCCGCCGCATCATCGCCGAACTGGAAGCAGGCCGGGTGCCGTGGGTCCAGCCTTGGGGCGCGCCCGATGGGGCTGGCATTGGCTTGCCAGAGAATGCCATCAGCCAGAAACCCTATTCCGGTATCAATATCCTGCTTCTGTGGAGTGCCTTGTTTGAGCAGGGTTTCAGCCAGCAGACATGGCTGACCTACAAGCAGGCGCAAAGCCTTGGCGGCAATGTCAGGAAAGGCGAAAAATCAACCAGCATTGTCTATGCCGACAGCTTTATCACCAAGGAGGAACGCAAGGCAGCAAAAGCCGAAGGCCGCGACCCTGAGCGCATCCCCTTTTTAAAACGCTACCGCGTCTTCAATATCGATCAATGCGAAAGCTTGCCCGACCGAGTGTTTCAAACGCCTGTTGTTTTGCCGGAGCGCGAGCAAATCCCTATCGCGGAACATTTGATTGAAGCCACTCCAGCCGATTTTCGGATTGGCGGCACCCGCGCCTATTATGTGCCGAGCGAAGATTATATTCAGGTTCCCCCGCAACCCGCCTTTTTTGAGCAGATCAATTATTATCGCACCTGCTTCCACGAGCTGGGGCACTGGACAGGCGCAAAGCACCGCCTTGATCGCGTGATCGAAAACACACGCGGCAGCAAGCTTTATGCCTTTGAGGAACTGGTCGCCGAAATGACCAGCGCCTTTGTCTGCGCCTCGCTTGGCATCACACCAACCGTCAGGCACGCCGACTATATCGGCTCATGGCTCAAGGTGTTGCACGGCGACGACAAGGCCATTTTTCGCGCTGCCAGCCTCGCCACCAAAGCCGCCGACTTTATCCTCGCTTTCCAGCGCGAAGACAGCAGCCCGGCAACAGAAAGAGCCGCAGCATGACCGTACAAGCTCAAACGCTGGCGCTCGATTATGAGCCTACCGATCAGGGCGAGCAAGCGCTCGTACCCGGTGTCGCCCCCATCCGTATGCGCGACCGACTAGACGCCTTGGCGCAAGCGTCCTTGGCCCCCACCAAAATACAGAAACCGCTCAATATTGGCCTCTTTGACGAAGACGCCAAAAACCAGCTTGCCCTCTTTTGACCGAAAGGCCCATCCCATGACCGACACCCCCACAGATAAAATCCTTGATGAGTTAAACCTCAACAAACCGACGAGCACGACCCTCGTGCCGGATGATGTGAACGACAGCTTGCTCGCAAACTGGCAGCACGGCCAAGATCAACGTCGCACCGTCAGCCATGACCCTTTGCCCGTCCTGCGCCTTCACGCCCAAATCGGCCCTGCCGAATGGTTGATCACCGAACGCAGCACGGAGGAACCGGATATATTGTTTGGCCTCGCCGATCTCGGCATGGGTTTTCCCGAACTTGGCTATATGTCGCTTCAAGAGCTTGAAAGCATCCGCATATCGGGGGCGTTCCGTATTGTCCGCGAGGTAGGCTATACCGCCACCTTCCCCCTGTCCGTTTACGTACAAGCCGCGCGCATGAACAGCGCCATCACCCATGACGAAAAATCACTCATGCAGGCGAAAGCCGTTCTGGACGCCGAGCGCCGTGCGGGAGGTAGATCATGACCCATGATCATGAAACCCTCGCGCAGCAGTTCCGCATGATGGACCGCAACGACCATGTGCCGCTCATGACGGTGAAGATGAGCGACATGGAACGCATTACCGCCTTTGATGACTATAGCGACACCTCATGGCTGGAACTGGATACGGGCGACGAAGACCTCAATCAGTGTAACCGCGAGCGGCTTGTTGCGCATGCACGCGGTGACTGGTGGGAAATCGGCATCGCTGCACGAGTGAGTTTCCTGATCCCGCTCGGTTCCGCAGCCGTTATCCAGACCATTACCAGTCCCGGTGCCACTCCTTACTTAAAATGGGGTGTCGAGAGCGATGCGAGCGCCGCATACCAAGATGAGTTATTTGGCGAAGAACGCGAGAGCCTTGCCACAATCCTCAAGGCCCTCGGTGTCACCGTCATCGATGACGCCAGCTCCTTTCGGCGAACCCCAAGCGATACCCAGCGCGGCACCATCGCCAAGCGTCAAACCATTCAAGACCCGTAACCCTCTTCGTCACCTGAAACGAAGCCCACCCACTCAACAGAAAGGAGGATATGACGCACTGAAACATTGGGCTTGCCGTGCCTGAGAACATCGCAAGCCCTCCATTTGACCCCCCTCATCAAAGGGAGAAACCAACAGAAAGGAACCAAACCATGAAACTCGATCATATCAAACTGGATCATCTCAAACCAAGTCCGCAGAATATGCGGGCGCATGTCAAAAAACCGGATGTGTCCGATATTCTGCCTTCCATTCGCACACGCGGCATTCTGGTGCCGCTCATTGTGCGGCCCAACGGCACCGCCGACACATTTGAAATTGTCGCAGGCTTGCGCCGTTTCACAGCGGCAACGCTGATCAGCGAGGAAGCAGGCGAGTTTGATCCGCTCCCCTGTGTGATCATGGAGGAAAGCGATGACGCCGCCGCTTTGGAGGCCTCAATTCTGGAAAATTGTGCACGGCTCGATCCCGACCCGATGACACAATATGAAGCCTTCGC
Source organism: Kordiimonas sp. (assembly GCA_965199355.1). Lineage (GTDB taxonomy): Bacteria > Pseudomonadota > Alphaproteobacteria > Sphingomonadales > Kordiimonadaceae > Kordiimonas. Next base: position 218,378 of record CBDARB010000013.1, on the reverse strand, counting down.
TGGCCTTTCGAGTCAGGGCCGCAGTGTTACAGACATTGCCGACATGTTCGGTATTACCGAACTGATCGTCACCCGCCGCCTCGCGCTCGGTAATCTCATCCCGCCCATCCGCAAGGCATACCGGGATGAGCAGATCGATAACCAGACCATCCAGCATCTGACACTGGCAAGCGTCAAACAACAGCGTGCTTGGATGAAGCTGGTGAAAGACAAGGACAGCTATGCCCCGACAGGTCGCCAACTCAAGGGCTGGCTATTCGGCGGTCAGGAGATTGATACCTCTGTCGCGATTTTTGACTTTGCAAACTACAAAGGTCATATCGTCAGCGACCTGTTCGGTGACAGCGCCTATTTTGCCGACAGCGACCAGTTCTGGGCGCTCCAGAACAAAGCCATTGCTGCCATGAAAGCTGACTATGAAAAGCAAGGCTGGCAGACCGTGCATATTCTGGATGTGGGACAGCAATTCTATAGCTGGAATTACCGCGAAGTCTCCAAGGACGATGGCGGTGCGGTTAATATTCAGGTTTGTCATGACGGAAGCGTCAAAGCCCATGAAGGCTATTTGAGCGAGAAGGAATATCGGGCACTGGAGAAAGCACGGAAGGCGGCGAACGGCGAACCTGTGGTGACCGCGACCCGTCCCGAAGTCTCAAAGGTAATGCAGAATTATCTCATCCTGCATCGTCATGCGGTTGTGCAGGATGCGCTTGCCAAGGCCCCGCAGTTGGCGCTACGCCTCACACTTGCCCATATGATTGTCGGTACCTGCAAATGGTCGGTGACACTGGACGCCCCCAGCCCCAAAAAAGAGGCTATCGGCAAGTCGCTGGACGCAAGCAAGGCCGTGCAGGCCATGAGTGAGAAGCGCAAGACCGTCCTTGATATACTCAAGCTTTCCAAGCACCAACACCATGTGATCAGCCGCTCCGCTGACAGCGAGAAAACCGCCAGCCTGTTCGCGCATTTGATAACGCTTTCGGATGAAGCGGTTCTCAAAATCCTTGCCTTTGTCATGGCGGAAAGTCTGGCAGCAGACACGCCCATCGTTGAAGCGCTTGGGAATAAACTCAAGGTTGACATGCGCGATTACTGGCAGGCGGATGACACTTTCTTTGCCATCCTGCGCGAGAAGCCAACGGTCAATGCCATCTTGAAGGAAGTGGGCGGCAAAACGGTTGCTGACGGCAACATCAGCGCCACCGCCAAAGTGCAGAAAGACATCATTCAGGACTTTCTTGAAGGGCGGCAGGGCCGCACACAGGTCAAAGGCTGGGTGCCCAAATTCATGGCGTTTCCCGCGCGCCATTACACCCAGAACGGTGGCATTGGTCATATCCATGATTGGGAGGCTGTCAAAAGCCATTTTGCCAAGAAACGCACCGTATCCCGCAAACCGAAACTGGTGAAAAAACCCACATCTAAGAAAGGCGCAGCCGCCGCCAAGCAAGCGGCATAACGGGCCGTATTTGATCGGGTAGCTCTCATTAGAAAACAGCCCGATCAGCCGCCTAGCAAAAAAGAAAGGAGACAGACAATGACAAGCGTCTATTCCAATTTCATCACACTTTCCCCGGAGCTGGCAGACTATTACCGCAAGCGCGAAGACGCTTTCAAAACAACCCGCAAGGCGCTGCGACACGACCTGCTTGCGCTCGGTGCCCGGACGCTGGTGGGGGAATATTCCGGGTCAGGCGACAGCGGTATGGTTGACCGAACTCTTCTGTTCAAAAGCAACCGGATTGACTGGAGCCGATATTATCTCTGCCAGCCCCCCAGCATGGGCCGAATGGAAACCCCGATGGAGCTTGATGAACGGCTCTCCGATTTTGTCTATGACGCGCTTGATGGACCTTTTGGTGGTTGGGAAAATAACGATGGGGCCGAAGGCTATCTTGTCTGGCGCTTGAAGTCAGACCGGGTAGTCATCGAACATACGTTTTTCATGACCAGCAGCGATACGGAACGGTGCGTGATATGACCCATCCTCTCCATCATGCAGAAAGCTCCGCACGCAAGTTCGGCGGCGTTGCCGCAGACTATCAGGCGATCCATGACTGGTTTGACGCCACCAAGGAGTGTTTTGCTGACTTTCGCCACCGGGCGCTTCGCCATCATGCACAGGGTATCTTTGAAGCCGAGCGGGTGTTTGGCACCAACATCACCAATTCGGACGGACGCGAGGTGCCTGTGCGCTATATCGGTGAGCAGCATGTACGCGAGGATTGCGGCGGTATCATCCCGACCGTCTCCGACTGGTTCAGGAACATCAGGCCCGAGACATGGATGAGCCGGGGCTATCATGACAAGGGGTGATCATGAAGCCGTTGATCGGACTTGATACCCGCTGCACCACTTGAGAGGCCCTTTGCTCACCCCCCTGAACGGCTGCTTTTTGATCTTGCAGGGCCGCACCTCAATAGGGCGACTTTATCCGACAGATATGACGGCATGCGCTGCCCCCTTGCGCCTCTTCCTGATGGTGTGATCACACCGTCCGAAGCCAGTCTTAAACCAGCCCTTTTCTGATACTGCCAGAAACCCTGTCCCTCTTGATGCCCCCAATTCCCTATCACTGATGAACACGGCCCGAAACCCGTCGCAATCGACTTTTTGACCCGCCGCTAACGCGGTTGCTGGCGCAATAAAAAAGACGTTGCTCAGGGTCGAGCAGCCCCCTCAATCTGATCGTGTTGATGAATTGATTGCTTGAGGGTGCTGTTCGCTCCGTAACCCTCTGTGACCGGTCAGGTGCAACAGAGGGACAGGCCCTCTGGGTCATAAAAGGAGATTTAAAATGACTGCTATCGGACATGTAAAAAAATCAGGTGACGGTTTCAAAGGCGCACTGACAACGCTCTCCATCCAATCGGATATTGCCCTAGTGCCGAACCGAGACAAGGCCACCGAAAACCAACCCGACTACCGGGTCTTTGCGGGCCGCAGTGAAGTGGGTGCAGGCTGGATCAGAACCGGCGAACGCTCTGGAAACGAATATGTCAGCCTCTCACTTGCTGCCCCTGAATTTGGTCCCCGCAAACTCTATGCAAACCTTGGTCAGGCCGCAGGTCAGGACGACCCCGATGTGTTTGCCATCATCTGGAACCCGGCTGACTAGCCTCAAGGCCCCATTCGCTGATTATGCGGATGGGGCTTTTGATACACAGGACATTTTCCGCTATAGTTGTGTCCATGAAACGCTTTTATGAACCAACGCTTTGGACCGCTATCAGGAGCAGCAGCTTCATTGCTTTAGCCTTGTGTGCAATTGTGGCTACCGCACAAATGAGCGACTGGGTTCTCTTAACAGGCGTTGCAGCCATTGCCATCATTGCTTTTGTTTGGGGGCGATCACTCACTAGGGCGGGGATGGATGCTATGATGGTGCGGCTGAGTCAGTTTGGCCGGATGAGGCAGATGATCATTCTTGCGCTCGCGACCTTGATCTGTGGCTGCCTGTTTTTGGCCCTGACCGTCATCTTGATCACTACCAGCTTGCCGACAAGCGAGATCAGATTTTACGCCTTTTTCCCCGTTGCGGCCTTCTTTCCTGTAGTGGTTATGCTGACGATCAAACTGTTTGAATTATAGATCGCGAAACCACCCTTCAGCATTTTCGATCACATGAAGACGGACAGCGGGGATAAGCCTTTCAATGTCATTTGTCCGGAGCAATTCGATGATCTCGGCATGTTCACGATAGGATTTTTCGATATGATTTTGACCCCGAAAACCGACCGTTTCGCTGAAACCCCGTATGGCATAAAGCTGGTCCATCTGGCGCATCAATGGACCTGCATCAACGGCACCAATCAGGATTGTATGGAACTCGTGATTGCAAGCCACCGCCAAATCAAATTGCCCGTTTTGACCTGCTTCCAGCATCTGGTCATTGACGAGTGTCATCCGATTCAAGAGACTTTCAGAAGCAATATCCACCAGAAGTTCAACAGCGAAAGTCTCCAGGAGCGCACGGAGTTGTACGGCCTGATGCAGCATATGCGCTGAGACATCGGCAACGATCCGCCGCCCTCCGTTCGCGACTTCAATCCAGCCGCTTTGTGTCAACTCCCGGAGAATACGTTCGGCGACACTGCGTCCACAATCATAGTCATCGGCAATCGCGCGCTGCGTCAGATAATCACCGGGTAGCAATTCACCTGAGCGGATACGCTGGATAATCATTTCAACAATGTTGCTAACATCTCTCATACACAAAAATACAGGTCGATAAGAGGGAAGTAAGTGATCATTGGCTATGGGGCTATCGTCAGATCAATCCAGAAGCGAGAGCGCTTTTTCCGGTCCGTGCTTCTCGATTGCATCGGCAAACTGAGCCGCATCCTTGGCGGTAAAACCGGAGCCAAATTTGGCTACAAAGGGTGTACCAACACCGGTTGCCAGTGCCTGTTTTTTGCTGGCAATTCTGGCATCAATCTGGTCGCGTTGAGCCATAAGGGCTTCGAGTATCTGAGGGCGTTTGCTGGGCATGATCCTTTCCTTTCTGGATATCTTGAATTACACGGTAACCGGGAATAACTGTACCGCCGATGAACACCGCCATGATGGGATGAGGGGGCGCAGTCGTCAAGACGCCCGCGACAAAAGAGAACACACCTGACGCACATCCTGCGTTGTTATTATTTCAATAAAAACAATATGTTATAAAACACTCTCAAAAAATGTACCGTTAACCGCGTTAACCCGGTTAACCGAGAAAAAAAGAATCTTTTGGTTTCAGATGGTTGACCGAGTTAACGGTTAACCAACACCAAAAAGTTTGAAATTCCAGTGAAGATATGGTTTACTGATTGTGCTCGAAATGACTGTCGGACCGCGCCTGAAAGGTCTGGCAATGTTAGTCACCCTTGGCACCAAAGTCACCGTGGAACAGCGTGACGCCTTCTATGCGCTTGCAGACTCCCTCGAGACAACCCCTTCCGCTCTTGTCCGTGATCTGATCCATCGGTTTCTTGATGGGGATATAGCCGCGTTTGAAGGGACCAGTGATCTCACGCTTGCAACCAGTGATGATGTCACGCGCAGCCTGGTTCTGGTGCGCTTCATTGCCGAACATATTGACGCTGACGAGACCCGCCGCCTGATGGAGGAAACCGATGCCTTCCTCAGCGAACAGCAACCGGCAAATGGTAATGACCTGTCCGCTTTCCAATCAGACCAGAATGGTCAGGCGGTGCGTCATGGCTAGTTTCTTCACCAGTCCGTTTTCGACCTTTATCCGGGGCGCGCAGACGACGATCCACGAATGGCAGATGATGTTGCAGTCGCTCAAGCAAACCTTCTTTGCCGGGCTTGTTGTTGTCGCTATCCTGTCGCTCTGGCAAATCTGGCATAAAACCACGCCTTATGAACGCTATATGATGTCGCGCTGGGCAGTGGCAGGCATTAAAACGGCCATGTCCGGCCCCAAGGCAACAATGCCTTTCAGAAGCGAAGACGGGCGCGCTTATACACTGTATGCATCCAAATACTTGAAGTCAGACATGGTGAAAGCGGTCTGGCGCAAAGCAGGACGCGCGGGCATGGTCGGGGTCAAAATCGGTGGCGGCCTCAGTTCGCTGATCATCCTTTTTGTGCTCGGGTTTTTCTATGTCAATGGACGTAGACAGGGGCGCGATTTTCATGTGCGCGGTGCCCAGCTCGGCACTACGGGCGACCTTGTGAAAGCGCTCAAGAAACAGGGAAAAAAGGGAAGTATTTCGCTCGGTGGTATCCGGTTGCCGTTCGATATGGAACCTACTAATATCGCCATGATCGGCGCCCCCAGAACCGGTAAGTCGGTGCAGATTAGCGAAATCCTGGAGGGGGTTCGCAAGGCGGGCCAGCGTGCCATTGTCTATGATTATGGCGGCCTCTTTACCCGGTATTTTTACCGAGAAGGAACAGACATTCTCCTCAATCCGATGGATGCACGTTCGGCCATGTGGCAACCATGGTGTGACATTCAGGAACCCGCCCATCTTGAGCAGCAAGCGACATCGCTGATCCCCGATGACAAGGCGATGGAGGATTTCTGGCCGAAGGCTGCACGCGCGGTTTATGTGGCGCTTGCGCGCAAGGTTGGCACCCGCCTGGACGGGTCGGAACTGCAACGCCTCCTGCATTGGGGTCTGCAAGCCGACACGGGGGACCTCACCGACTATCTGGCGTCAACCGAGGCCCGCAGCGTCCTCGGTGTCGACAAAACAGCGGCCAGTGTGCGGGCGCATTTGGCGGCCTATCTAAAAGCGCTCAACTATTTGCGCATGGACGGTGAGCCTTTCTCAATCCGGCGCTGGGTCGAGGATGAAACCCGCGATAGCTGGCTTTTCATTGCAACCAATGAGGCGCAGATCGAAACCGTGCGCCCGCTCATCAGCATGTGGGTCGATATTGCGGTTTCTGCAATCTTGTCCATGCCTGAAAATATCAACCGTCGCCTCTGGTATGCGGTTGATGAACTGACCTCCATGCAAGCAATCCCGTCGCTCGCCAAAGCGCTGACCCATGCGCCAAAATATGGCGGCTGCGGGGTTATCGGCTATCAGTCCAAACCGATCCTTGAGAAGATTTACGGTGAGCGGTCCGCCGCCGCGCTGGCGGGTGGCTGTGCGGTTCAATGCATCTACCGGGCAAATGATATTGAAACCGCTGAATGGGCCGAACGCATCCTCGGCAAGACCGAAGTCGCTGAGACAAATGAGGGCATTTCCTACGGCGTCACCCAACTGCGCGACGGACGCACATCAAGCATCAACCGCACCCTCCGGCCTTTGGTGCTTGCCAGTGAAATCAGGGCGCTTGAGAAGTTTCAGTATTTCCTCTCAATAGGGTCCGGCCATCCCGTTGTACCAATCCAGGTTTCCTATCAGAAACGCACGCAAACCGCCGCGCATTATGTCGCCCGTGAGACACAGCAGTTTGTCATCGATCCAGACGGCGGCGTCATCGACACACCGATGAAAGCGGTCGCTGGCAGCCTGACGCCGGTTCCCGGTGATGAGTTGCCGCTTGAAGGTGGCAAGGGCCTGAAACCAAAAAAAAGGGTCACAGAAAAAACGCCCTAAATCCCGCGCCGCCAGCCAGACCGCGCGCGGAAAACTGAAGACGCAAAAGACCAGCGACTTGCCTTTGGAAACAGCAAGCAGTGATGCAAGCCAGCCGGAAATGCGAGCCTAAGCCATGCTCTCGATGGTGCCCATCAAAGCGTCACCCGGTGTTGCCGCAAGCTATTACACCAAGGGTGATTATTATACCAAGGATGCTGACGCGCCGAGTGAATGGTCAGGGAAAGGCGCGCTTGCGCTTGGCCTTGAGGGCAGTGTCGAGAGAGGCGCGTTCACAGCGATTCTTGAGGGCAATCTGCCAGATGGTCACCGACCCGCCTGGGTCGAAAGCGGCAAGGAGCATCGGCCCGGTTGGGACCTCACTTTCAGCGCCCCGAAAGGCGTCAGTATCCTGGCCACCGTCGGTGAGGATAACCGACTGGTTGAAGCGCACGAGCGCGCTGTTGCGGAAGCGCTCAAGTTTGTCGAGAGTTATGCCTTTGTCCGCGAACGGTTAGAGGATGGCAGCTATAGTTACCGGGCGACGGATAATATTATCGCGGCACGGTTTACTGAATTTTTCTCGCGGGCGCTTGATCCTCAGCTCCACACCCATTCGGTCGTTGCGAACCTTACCTATGACGCAAAGCGCACCGGCTGGTATGCGCTTGAGAGTTATCCTCTCTTCAAGATGAAGATGGCTGCAGGCCAGATATACCGAAACGCGCTCGCCCATGATGCGGTCAAGCTTGGCTATGACATAGAGACGCAGGCTGACACGGGCCTTTTCGACATCCCGGGCATCCCGAAAGAGCTTTTGAGCCTTTATTCGCAGCGCCGTGAAGCCATCGAAAAATATGCTGCCGAGCATGGCTGGGCAAGCGCGCGCGACTTCGCGCGCGCGACCTTGTTCACGCGTCCCAACAAGGAAAGCGCCACTCATGATGATGTACTTCTGGACCTTGATGCCCGGGCTGGTGAGCATCTGAAACCCCTCCTGGTCCTGATTGATAAGAGCTATCTGAATTTAGAGGACCAGCAGAGGATTGACCCCAAGACCCGGCAATCAGAAGCTATTGAAGCGGCACGGCATGCGCTCAATCATCTCTCCAACCGCGAAGCAGTTTTTGAGGAAGGCCATATCCTTCTGGAAGCGTTGAAGGTCAGCGTTGGCAAAGTGGAAAAGCATGATATCGAAGCCGCGCTCAAAAGCTTCACGGGTGCAGAAAAAATCATCAGGACCGCGTTTCAGACAGGCGGCAAGTGGCAATTTCATGGCCGCACCATTGAGCGCTCAACAGGCTGGGAGAAGAAGCTCACCGGCCAACTTCTTGCGCACCGCCGTAAAGTGCGCCCGCTGGCAAGTGAGGCTCGCATCAGGCAAGCGACTGAGAGCTTCTCTTTAACGAGCGAGCAGGAAAAAGCCGCGCATTTTGTTCTTTCAACCCGTGACCGTGTGGTCTCGGTGGCGGGCGTTGCGGGTGCCGGTAAATCGCATCTGGTTAAAGCGATCAAGGCCGCAACAACGAGCCGCCATCATCTCGCACTGGCACCGACGGCAACCGCCGCCATTGATCTCGGCAAGTCGGTGGGGATTGAAGCGCAGACGCTCACCGGGTTCCTCCAATCAGGCGGACATCATGTGAGCCACAAGTCGATTTTGTTTGTTGACGAAGCCTCCATGTCGAGCACGCGTCAGGCGGCCCGTCTGCTCGATATTGCAGTGAAGCGCAAAGCCCGCATTGTTTTCATTGGTGACACCAAACAGTTGGAAGCTGTTGAGCAAGGCAAACCCTTCGGGCTTCTTCTTGAGCAAGGTTTACGCTCCGTGAAACTCGATACCAGTTTCCGCCAGAAAAATGCTGCGATCCAGTCGCTCGTCAAACTGGCGCGTGACGGCAAGATTACGGACGCTTTCAACGCCCTTGGCTCTCGCATCAAAAGCTTCGAGCAGGATGAGCTTGTCCATAAGGTCGCTGAGGCCTGGCTTTCAAATAAACATCGCAGCAAAATCGCGATTGCGGCGCTTGAGAATGCAAGCCGGATTGGCATCAATGCTGCTGTGCGTAAAGGCCTGCAAAAGGAAGGTATAATCGCCTCCCACGATCATAATTTTACGGTTCTTTCATCCAAGGGGTTGACGCCGCAGCAACTGCGTTACACCGACTATTATAAACCCGGCAATGTGGTCATTTTCCATACGGGCAACAAAGCGTTGAAACTCCCGCCGGAAACACGGCTTGATGTGGTGAAGGCGGACGACCGTGACATTGTCGCGCGCGACCGGGAGACCGGCGAGCGCATCCGCTTTGACCCCAAACGCCTGCGCAAAGACGGTATGACGCTCTATGAAGAACAGGACCGCAAGCTTGCAGAAGGTGACCGTATCCAGTGGCGCAAGAACCTGAAATCGCCCGATAAGAAGCGCAGCCATCTTCTGCAAAATGGTCATACCGGCACCATTGAGAAAATCGACGGCAATAAGGCAACCATCCGCTTCGATCATCATTTGAGGAAAACCATTGACCTGGAGAAACATCCTTTCTGGGATCATGGCTATGCCCTCACTGTTTACAAGCAACAGGGCAAGACAACCCCGGTTAACTGGTTGGTTGCCGACACCACCCGGAGTGGCAATATCAGCCAGACCGCCTTCTATGTCAGCCTCTCGCGCGCCGAGCATAGTGTGCGCCTTTTCACCAATGACCGGGATGGTTTGGAGCGCGCGATCAAGCTTAATCCGGGCGGCAAAACCTCGGCGCTCGAAGGGCGCGGCCTCATACAGAATTTGCGCAGCCCGGAAATAGAGGCCCAGCAAAACCGTATCGAGCGCTTTGTCGATCGGCTTCCGGACCGGGTTCGTGCAACCGTGAATGATTTTCTTGATTGGCGCGATAGCCTTGGTGACCGCAGCAAACGCCCTGATGTATGGCGACAGGCGGCGCGTGGATCATCGCGCCAGCAGAGCCACCGCCCGGAGCATCAACAGCTCTATGAAAAAACGGCCGCACGCCAGGCGGAAGCGGCCCGCGAAGAAAAAGCACTGCAAACCAGTCGATGATCAACATTTCTATGACAACCAACAGGAAAGGAAAACCAATGAGACCTCTAACAACCCTATGGAAAACCCTGGTGTTTCTAATCGTTGTTATGCTTCCGCTGAGAGCAGATGACGAAGGAGCAACGGTCAGCATTACCCAATCGGACACTAACCTTTGCGCTCTCGCTAGTGACGGTTCAACTCGGATAGTGTTTGCTCGGGACCAATCAACGTGCGGAGCACATAGCGACGCAGATGGCTCCATTGATCGTATCATCACTTTTGATCTGCCATTAACTGGCCCACTCAAATTAGGTGCTTTCACGATCTTTCCAGTTAGCCTCAAAGCTATACATCCAGATATGGAGGGCATAATCTACCGTCTGGAATATGGTGATCTTGCGGTTCTGTTTCTACCGCCTGACGCCACCAGTGACTCCTTGCGTAATGGACCGAACTGTGATGTGCTAAGGCAGTCACTGAACGATGAGACAGCATATAATCTCGATAGTCCCATGCTGGTGATGCGTGGTCAAACTACGCACTATGCCTGCCTGATAAAGCTAATTAGCCCGCATTTTGTTGTTACCAAGCTTGATCAGAAAGAGGGCCTAGTTCAGTTGGGCCTGCAACCAAATAATATTTTATCGGTCAACAGCCCTGCCTATGCTGGCACAGCATGTCAATTTAAAAGCGATGTGGAAATATCACTCAGAAGCGATGGCACTATGACAGCTTATCGTTGCCATGGCAGCTAGTTAAACTACCTGCAAGTACATCAAACAAGCATCATTTTGCAGGCGGCTGAACATAATCGTACAACACACATGTGCGTGATCGTTTTGAAACTCGGAACAGATAAGGATCAATCTCATCTTGATCAGCAAGTGCAAATACCAGTGCGCTGTCGCGATCTGTTTTATCGCGATAATTCTTGTTGTTCAACTGTTGCATTGCTTGCTTGATCTCAAGGATAAAATTCTTGCGACGTTGTTCTGTCCAATCCGCTGTTTCCACTTCTATGATCACTGAATTCGGAAACCCATCTACCTTTTTCCCATTGAGGCAGTTCAATCGAATGATGGTACCGTTGCGTTCAAAACCACCTTTCCAAATGGCACCAAAAAAGATATAGCGCCCGTCATAATGTGGTCGATCATGCTTGAATTGCCGGAAGGAACGAAAGGCGTATTTATATAGCCTTGCCGAACACCCTGGTAACTTGATCGGCAGGTCACGCACATGCGGGAACCAGGCATAGTGTTTACATATAGTGCGAATTGTTGCCGTCGTATGGCTGTGGTTGCCCTGCTTTTGCTTTTTCGGTTGCTTTGTGCTGTTTGTGTCATCCGGGTTTTTGGCCCCTTCGCTCGCCAGACCATTTTCGGGTTGCGCACGAATATAACCTTCCCGTTCGACAAGTTCATTGATCCAGACTTCGGGTGGGTTATCGCGCGTCACCGGCTCTTTGATTTCGCGTTGTTTTCCCTCACGCTCCTCGCCGCATCCATGTCGGTCCCCATCGTTTGCGACACGGAAGTAAGCTGATTTCTTCCACGGCTCTCCGTTTTGTTTGCATTTTGTCGCGGCACACGCCACCAATGGAACATCACAAGCTTCACAGAACCATTTTTTCTGCGGAGCCCCTTCAATATCACGCAGTTCGTCAGGGGAATAAACGCCGGGCAAATCCAAGCAATAGGCTTCAGTCATAAAAACTCCGAACATGATCGAATAAAAAACGAGAAAACACCAAAATCCAAATAGACCAGAGGAGTTCTAAAAAAACACTAAATAGTAGATAAAAGTTTCTGCAAATTTTTGCTTCGTTCCCAACAACCAAACTTGTGTAAATTAGCTAATTAATATAGGTTGCATCTGAGCGCGCAAAATCGCGCTCGGGGCTTCGTAACCCTTTCTGTTAGCGTTCTGGACCATTGTCCCATTACGTACCGCATACCGCTAGCACGGCAGATTATTTCATCAATTGGACATCTGCCGGGTGCCGGTAACGTATGTCCAATGGCTCTCGCCTAAAGGTTATCGGGATTAGGCGCTAGCGGCTGATTTACGAACACCCGGCTTCGATGCCGGTTTGGCCCCAGAACTAACAAGGGGTCGAAGAATGATTGTCAAACTGTCCGATAGTGAGTTTCTAACGCTGCCGCATTATCTGGTAACACCAACTTGCAAATCGGTGTTCGCTTACTGGTCATCGCTTAAAATGCGCGACCGACCGCCGTCATTTTCCGCTTTTGAATCCAGAAAAGAACTGATCGAAACAAACCTACCTCGTTTAGGAATGGTATCGATCCTGAAAGAGCGAATTATCATCAACTATTGGGGAAGCATGCTTCTCGACTGGTTTGGTGAAGGCTATGTCAATGGACTTTCCATGTTGGCCGAAGAAAAACCATCATGCCTGATGACAGAACTCTTCCTTGAAGCTTCACAAACCCAGAAAGCCAATCATATTTCGCTCCATGGTGATTGTGCAAACTTGCCGGGGCTATTCGAAGGCGTATTCCTGCCCGTAGACATAATGCATACAGAGGAAAAGATCAGTCCATTTGTCGTCTGCGCCTTCGGCTACATTGGCGAACAAGATAGGCAATCATAACAGCTTGTCACTCTCGGCACCAAAATTATCAAATTTGCTCAGATACTCTGGTTCATCCCATCGGTGTGTATATTGTCGTGCAAACTGCTCAAACGCTGGCATGAATGCAGGATCTTCAAGTCGCTCGAAAAAACTATAAAGATTATTCACGACTTCTTTCACCAGTTTTTTCATCTCATCATCGTCAAATCGCGATAGATCATTCCACGGAATTTCACCATAAGGAGTGACGACCTTGACATCGGAATAATCACCCGTTTTCGATGAAGGTGTCGTCCCTGCATGTAGGTCTTCCAGGTAAGTGTTTCTGACGCAAATCGCTGCCAACATTTTAGCCAGTTCGGCATTAGGTTTATTTTCCTGCATACCCTTATCCCTTCAAAATAAGTATCACACATCTCTAGCTAAGAGCCGCATCAGTCCATAATATCATTTCTCTTAAATCAAACATACATGTACACAATTCTTATTGGAGTGAAATTCTTAAATGGCATGTTTTTAACATGAAAAACTTGTCAAGTGCATCAACATCCCTATATTAGCACTAAAGGATTTAGGAATGAGCGTTGCCCAGAACATAGAAAAGGCCGTCAAGAAGGTACCTGCTGGCCAGATATTTGGCTATCAGGACCTTGCTGCTTATAAGACCGCGCCAAATGCTGTCATAAAGGCTGTTAATCGGCTTGCTGCGGCAGGTCAGGTTACGCGCTTTGCCAAGGGAAAATTCTATCGCCCCAAACAAGGTTTACTTGGTGTCAGAAAACCATCTGACAATGAAGTCATTCGCTCCATACTCTATAAGAATGGTCAATTGCAGGGATATATTACTGGCATTGCAGCCTATAATAAACTTGGCCTCACGACCCAGCTTCCCCGTACCATCACTGTTGCAATTGAAGGGAGCCGACAACAAAAAGAGTTCGGAACGATTGCAATCAAAACCGTGAAAGCAGCAGCGCCTGTCAAACAAAAGCAGATCAAGCTTCTTCAATATCTGGATGCGTTCAGGGATATTAAATCAATCCCTGATAGCGATATTGACCTTACCTTCAACAGCCTTGCCAATTATATTGGGAAATTGACGACTGTTGAACAGAAAACAATCGCATCGCTGGCGCAAAAATATTACAGGGCGCAAGTGCGCGCATTGTTAGGGTTGGCGCTTTCAAGCATGAACCTGCCCATAGCTGACAGCCTGCGTCGATCGCTTAATCCTACAACACGCTACAAGCTGTCTTTGAACAAACGGCAGTGGCCGTCCGCTGTCGAATGGAATATTGACTGATGAAGCTGCACCATGATCCCAATGTCTTCGAGGCAATGATCCAGGCTACCGCCGATCATATGAAACTTCCCGACGTCTATATTGAGAAAGACTACTGGATAACGCAGGCACTGAAACGCCTGGCCGCTTCTAAACATGTAAAAGACACTGTTTTCAAGGGCGGCACATCGCTTTCAAAAGCCTACCGTATGATCGACAGATTTTCGGAAGACATTGATCTCGCGATCTTTACAAAAGACCTCAATGGAAACCAGATAAAGAGAAAACTAAAAGAGATCGAGACTGTTGTCGCTGAAGGACTTACCCCTAAGCCAAGAGATGATAAGGAAAGCAAAGGGTCAACATTCAGAAAAACCGTCCATTCCTATCCGATTATCATGACTGATACTGACTACGGTCAAGCATCACCAGACCTTCTCATTGAAGTCAACGCTTTCACACAGCCAGACCCGGTTGTTAAGCGCCCCATTCAAACTTTCATCGCTGAAATGCTGCACGCTACAGGTCGATCTGACCTTGTAGGAAGTTTCCAATTGGAGGCTTTCAATATTCAAATTCTCTCGGTCAATCGCACCCTTGTGGAAAAACTGCTTGGCATCGTCAAAGATAGCTATTCAGAAAATCCTGTCGGCACATTATCAAATCGCATTCGCCATCTCTATGATATTTGCCAAATACTCAAAGAGAAATCGATGCGGTCTTATGTGAGCACAAACGAATTTAAAGAACTATGTAACGCTTGTATCAGAGATGAACAGGAAGGTTTCTTTGATAATACCGAGTGCCTCGACAAGCCATTCGCAGAAGCGCCAATATTCCATAAAATGGATGATTGGCACGCTCCTCTGGAAGTAACTTACAAAGGTTCGTTTGCACAGTTGGTATACGGACCTTTACCTGACTTCAATGACATCCGCGAAACTCTCGCTTTCCTCCATAGAAACCTGTAAACTACCAGCTCACTAAAGAACAATAGATTAGCACACGAAAACAATCGATGATCATTCTCATTTATACTTCTAATTAGGCGCAACTTCCGGAATTTCTAGCCTAATTTTCAACCTTTTATTTAAGACACTATTCCACCTAAGAATGCCTCTTTTTTGGAACTGCCCTAACAAGATTCCTGACGAAATGCCAATCTCTTTTGCATACGTTTCAATATTCGCTTGTGAATAACGTGGCTTTTCTGGGTAGACACGAAAATATTTGCGATACAGGTTTTCAGGAACAAGCATATTTGCTGCAAAATCATTTGCTTCGTCTTCAATTCTTGCAGCCTCAGCTTCCTCTCCTTCGCTATTCTTGGTAGTGTCAAAATCAACGTATGTCTTCTTTTTGCTGTGTAGAAAAACATGACCAGCTTCATGATAGAAATTAAACCAGAATGTATCGTTCCATTTGCCTCGGTTACTTAACTGAATTATCGCTTTGTCTTTTGATAACCAATGCGTAGCGCCGCTCGTATGCGTCTTTTTCAATTCAGGTATCAAAACGACCGCTACACCGCATTCTGCACACCGTGACACCAATGTCTCAATAAATTCCTCCATCGGCAAACTCGTCAGCGCCCTGAATGTAGGAAGTACAGCTTTAAATTTTCGCGCATCGTAGGGAGCGCAATTAATTTTTTCTGCCGCCAGTCGACCAAGCCGCAACCACGTAAGTTCATGAATTTTTTCGTCTGTGAAGTCTGATGCTCTGCGATATTGTACGCCCAAAACTTTCGAGCGAAACAGTTCGTCGCATGCATTTATACTCGCAACGCCATAGAATTTGAGCAGTTGCCTAATATTCTCAATTGCGTCTTTTGACACAGTAAAACCAATGCGGTCGGCTATCTCCTTGAGTGGGTATTTTCTAATCCACTCCTTATGGTCAACCCAATCCTGCTCCTCCGATTGCCGCTTCAACATCAGTCTGTATTGTGCCTCGAGGTTCATCCAAAATGACGCAGAGACATCAAGAACTCTTTCAAACTGTAATGCTGTTTCGGGCACAATCGGCGCGGCTCCCGATAATATCTCACTGATGAGTTTAGGCGTTCTACCGCATCTGATTGCGAACTCCTGTTTCTGGATTGAGCGTTCTTCCAAAACGCCTGCTAGGACCGCTCCTGGACTTACTGGCTCCCGCGAAACATAACGTATACGTTGGCTAGCCATGGGACTTCCTTGTTTTAAAATTTGAACAACGCCTATCAAGGCGAATAACTTCCACCTCTTGAGCCGAAACTGTTCTCTCGGGCTCGATCACCGCGAATGTGAGAGCATGCTTCTCATCAACTTGTACACAAAACCGGGTCTTTGTAGATTTTTCACAGTGCTTGGCAGCAGGCCTTCTCAGACTGACAATATCTGTGAAATTTTCAGCAGCCTCTACCACTGCCATACTTTGAGCGATTTTCTTTGCAGACGTGGCTCCGAATCGTTTCTTTAACTTGGCAGGATTCATGATTAAATCTGCCAATTCCCCGTCACGAAAATATATGTCCACCCAAATCTCCCTCTCGCAACTTCTAGTTATAGCGGCTTGAAACCCGCAGTCAATAACAATTTCAGAAAACACTTAACCCATTATGTGAAGAAAAATTCAATTTTCCCATTGACTCATTGATTAATGATAGTATTTTTTTCTTAACTTATTACGTATGGTTAATTTTTTTAACATTCATTATTTTACAAGGAGTTATGATGAGTAAAAATCAACGCATAGTCCCACACGCTAGAGGGTGGGCCGTTCGAGGCGCTGGAAATTCCAAGCCCACAGCGATTCATGGAACTCAGGCAGAAGCTATTGATCACGGTCGTGAGATCGCGAGAAACCAGCAAAGCGAACTGTTGATCCATGGACGCAACGGCAGAATTCGAGCTCGGGATTCTCATGGCAATGACCCATTTCCACCGAAAGGATAGGACCATTAAAATGCACTTCTATTTAAAAACATCACAAAGAGCCGACGCTCTTATCCCCCATAAAAATCGCCAGGATAGAGGCCAGCAGTGCCAAAACTGGTGCAACATCAAAAAACCGCCTCGCTAAAGAGAAGGAGATACCACTATGGCCAAGCAAATCATCATTTGTTGCGATGGAACAGGCAACAAGTTCAGCGTAAACAACACAAATGTCGTATGTCTGTACCAACGGATCGTTCGTGATAAGGATCAAGTGAGCTTTTATGACCCAGGCATTGGCACATTTAGTTTCCTTGGTACCAAATTGGGCCAGAAAACCGGCAGGCTGTTGGGGTCCGCGCTAGGATATGGAATCCAACAAAACCTCACCGACGCATATCGTTATCTCATGTCGAACTATGAGCCCGGTGATAAAGTGTTTCTGTTCGGATTTAGTCGGGGTGCATATACCGTTCGGGTACTAGCTGGCATGTTGCATAAAGTCGGCTTGCTGCAGCGAGGTGGAGAAAATCAAATAGCCTATGCACTTGAAATGTATATAGAGCAGGACAACGACGATGTAGCGGCCTCATATAAGAAGACCTACTCCCATGAGTGCAAACCTCACTTTGTAGGAGTGTGGGATACCGTTTCTTCAATGGGTGCTAAATTCAACTCGAAATTCTTGGACGCTAGTCTTAATCCCGATATCAAGAACGCTGTTCACGCTGTCTCAATTGACGAAAAACGTCGTAAGTTTCCCGTTCTACTTTGGGACGAAGCAAAGAAAAAAACTGGTCAAACACTAAAACAAGTATGGTTTGCTGGCGTCCATTCTGATGTAGGTGGGTTTTATCCGGAGCGCGGTCTTTCCGACCAATCACTTATTTGGATGTTGGAAGAAGCACAGGCATGTGGATTACGCTTAAAGGTGGGTTGGCGCGATCAACTCAGACCAAACCCAGCTGCGATGCTACATGAATCATACACCGGCCTATGGAAGCTATTGGGCAAAAAACAGCGTAAATTGCCTGAAGGAGCTTCGATCCATCAAAGTGTGATCAAGCGTATGAAAAATCTGGCCTCAAAATATCGCCCCAATCTCCCTCAATCGTATGAAATCGTCGGACCAGAAGGTTAATACTGTAATAATTAAGGCCGTTTAAAATGGTTATATTATTTATACAGTTTCTCTTTGTACACCGGTAGTGTTGGCTTGTTTTTATCATGATAAACTTGCTAACACTGCCATGCTTCCCGATGTTGCCGGCTTATAGTACCCGGTTCAGCATATCAGCGAGCCTGACAGCCGCCATCTGGATACGTCGCTGAACGCGCGGCCAATGCAGCTCGCGGTATGAGCCTTGCAGTACCAGCTTTCCATCTGCATTGACCGGCAGTTTCTCACATCGACCCTGGACATTCTCGCAATATTGGGTTTCTGGCAAAAGTGTAATCGCGAGCGATTCATTCGCCCATTCTTCCGGCTCTCTCGCACGGCGCCATAGAACCTGGGTTGCAGTCGGAATTTGCCGTAACAGATCGGCTTTATCCTCAAAGCTCATATTCTTGGTATTATGATCAATGATACAACGATCCCAAAGCGCGTGGATATTGCTACAATTCACGCCAAGTGTCTCGATGAAATTGCCACCAGCATCGTCAGCAAAACTGACATGGAGCGGTTGGTGAATATCACCGACCCAGTGCCCGAGGAACATCATGGAAAAGAGTTTCTGCTGATCTGTTACGGCTGCTTTCATAACATTATAATGCAAGCGGATCGCCTGTGACGCGCACCCGACCATGCAGTTATTGATGCTAACCTGATCTTCATCTCTCAGGATATTTTGAAAATGCCACGATTCACTATTCTCAAAATCATACCCCAATCCTTCACCGATTTCTGAGCGCCGGACCGCATCGGCCCAGACACAGGCTTTTTCAAAGGTTATGCGGCTATCGAGCCGCGGGTCGGGGCCATTGCCGCGAATATTGAAAAAGAACTTGTTCAACTTGCGCTTGTTCTTCTGGTCAATAGTATCAAGCAAGCGGTCTACTTCCTGCCGCACATCACTATCGAGCATACCAAAGGCAATATTACAGACGAGCTGATGTCCTTCCTTGCTCCAGGCCTGTGCAGGAAACGCCGCACCAAACAGTATGATAATCATCAAACTAAAGACACGCATGAAAGCCTCCCCATATTGTTTCCCCGACCATAGCAAAAATTTGCCATCCATGCTGTGATCGTGATCATGAAAATGGCGATTAAATCCGAATCCTACTGCTAGTGCATGTACTCCAGACTATCAATTTTCGCTAAATTCTGCTACTATTGATGGAAATCGGAGAAGTGTCATGACACAGGAAAATCAAAGCTATACGGAAGGTCTCGCGCAGATCACAACCGAAGAAGGTCAACTTGCTTACGGCATCCAGCGTTATGTTCTTGGCTTCATTGCTGGTGCGCTTTGGATTGCTTTTTTCACATACACATTCACTGATGCTACATTGGGCATGAAGTTTGGCGACAGAGTTCCATCACCGGGCGTTATCGCAGGTTTTGCATTCTTGTCTGTTATGTTTTCGCTGGGTAGCTGGTGGGCTAATCGCATCCACCAAAAACTCACCGCACTTAAAGAGAACCTACAAACCGACTAATCAGAAGCGCCTTCCGGGCCACCGGCTATCATAATAGCCGGGTGGAACTGATGGCGTTTCCGTTTGTTTTTGCTTACTTTCCTGGCTTTTAACATTACTCGCCTGTTGATCATCAGCATTTTGATCTTTGACCCATTCTCTAATATCGTGGGCATCATCTCTTAGATTAGAAATACCGCCAAGAAACGCATTCACTCGATCTAATTGATCGCCTTCAAACTGATCATTTCCAAGTGTATCACTCCAAACATCACGGACTTCACTATTCCAATAATCAAAGGCATTCACTGACTGTCGCGTATCGGAATCGGAAAACGTCTGAGACCCTTTCAAACCTCCTTCCGCTCCAATATCGACTAAGCCAAAAAACTTAAAGCCACCAGACGCTTTTACGCCCGCATACATCTCGCTTGTACCAGTATCTGTGTCTGCTGACACATAACTCACCTGTTTCCCAGCGATGCCAGATAGATAATTGGATGATTGCTGCGCGATGCTATCGAGGAACGTCTCGGTTGACCCTTCCGTCTCATGCTTATCAAGCAGCCGCGCAAAGTTTGCTGCCCCCCAGTTGTTCTCATTCTCTGCCAGATCAGCATAGCGGAACAGGGTTTGCCCGCCTTCGGTGCCCTGCCGCGCATCAACCCGAAACCCATCGGCGACATGAACGCTGTCATCCTGCGAGCCACTTTGCCCCGAGCGCACGTCCACACGGCCAATCTCATTGGTGAGTGGGTCAAAGGTGAAAGAAAGGCTGGAACCTGGGTGTGCAATATCGAGCTGGTCATCCGTGAGATACGGACCAAAAGCCGCCAGTGTCCGGTCATTGATTACGGTTTCCAGGTTAGCGCCGCGCGCATTCTGGATATCCGATGTGCTGATACCGTGAACATCAGCAAAATTTTGTAAGCGATTATTCTCAATCAACCGCCCGGCAGCATCCAGCGATGCCGCATTTGCGGATAATTCTTGCGGCATCGAACCCGTATAGCTTGCCGCTTCCTTGACACCGGACGCTTCTCCGCTTGCCCGTTCACGCCTGAGTTCACCACCAAGCGCGAGATTATCGATATCCTGTTCCGTTGCACCAGTAGCAAAACGACTATCTCCAACGCCAAACTGAGTATCCAGAAAACTACTGGCACGACTGATCTGCTCCGGTGACAATCCGGCTCGTTCGCCAGCCGCACGTACACCCTCGACATTTCCGACCCGCTGGCTTTCTTCGGTTTCGCCGACCCGGAAGACTTTGTTCAGATCACCATCAAGGCCTGCAACCCGCCCGGCCCCAAGCGTAGCCCCGTAACCTTCCAGAAGCGATTTGGCTGTGCCGTTGTCAACGCCGATATGATCAGCGAGCTGGCGGGCGCTATCCTCGTAGGTACTGGCATCAAAATAGCCGCGCTCACTTCCCGTAGTTGCAGTTGCACTTGCGCCGTGCGCCAACCCTTCCTCGCTATATCCTGTTTGCCGCGCGAGGCCTGACACGCGGCCTGCGGTTTCGCCGCCAGCGGTCGCACCAGCGAAACGATAAAAGTCATTGGAACCAAAGCCTGCGTCACCGCCTGCGGTCGCAAAAGCCCGGTGATGCGAGAGGTTCTGGAGCCACTGGCCTGTTGATTGCTGCACAAGACCTGTAAATCCGCTGGGGCCCGTTGCGCCAAGCCCGGATAAGGACCCCGCCGCATCAGCACGCGCGCGGCTATCGCCAGCGAGACGCGCCGGATTAAGGCGGCTGTCAGCGGCATCTGAGCCAATCGCTTCCCCTTGTCTGGCAAAGGAACCCGTGAGTTGGGCAAAGCTTGCACCAGAGAAACGGAAGATGGCAACGGTCGCTATGCTCGCGAGGCTGATTGAGATCAGGCGACTTGAGCCAAAAACCGTGAGCGCTTTCACGGACGCAGGCGGTGCGAGCGCAAAAGCATTGAACGCCAGATTGTTCCGTCGCACTTCTTCAAAGGCGTTATTCGCTACACCCTCAATCATCACCTGAAGGCCAATATCCGTGATGCCCCAGATTGTGACAAAGACGAAGAAACCGATAGCAAGCGAGAGCGCCCGCCACCTGAGGGGTGTCACAAGAAACAGCATAGTGAGCGGCAGTGTCGCCATCGATGCCGCCAGAAACCCCGCCCGGATCGACGAGCCATATTCCTGGGCAAACCCGAGAAGTCCGAACGATTGGGTCGAGAAAGACCGACTGGCTTCCTGCGCGATGGCGCGTTCGGGGTTTTCGTCTGCAGCGGCATCCTGCATAGCAAGTGCGAGCGCCGCAGACCGCAAATAGGTGATCCGGTCACCGGAGCCCGTAAAGACCGTTGGAATAATCTCATCCATGATCGTATTGCACTGTGCCGCCTGCGCGGCGTTCGACACGTCAAAACCAACACTGCCGCAGAGGGAGGCAATCAGATTGCTGTAGGTGGTGGGGTCTGAAAGCGCGGTGCGCAACTGGTTATAACCATCCGTGCAGGTAACCAGTGTTCCTTGCGGATTAGCCTCAGAGCGAAAAGGAAACTCAACAGCATTGGACTGTGCGGCAGCGAAGGTTTGCAAAAGATCTGTGGAGTTACGATTGATGCTATTGAGGTTAAAGCCTGTGCCGGGCAAAGCGGCAGCGATCTGGCCGCACTCCAGATAATAGTTTTTGATATTCTCCCAGAGATATTCATCGTCCAGAAGCTGATCAGCGCGGTAAGTGTTGCGCACCAGCTCGAAGACAACCCCGCCTGCTGTGTTTTCATAGGGGACCGGACTTGATGTGTTGGCAATATCAACGGCAACCTGCTCACCCAAGTTGACAAGGCCCGCAAGCAGCACAATCCCGTCCGGCACGCCGGCAACAGGCTCGTAAGCATTGAGGGTCCGGTCATAGATATGGATCGTACCTTTGGGGATAATGAACGCCGTATAGATACCGGCACCAAGCAGAAACATGAAAAACCAGTTTCTGAGGCTGCGTTCTTCCCGGTAATCATTCATGGTGGCTCGCACCGCCGCGACCGCAAAACCAACAACAGCCGCGATATAGACAAGCCCGCCATAATCGCTGTTTGAGAAGAAAAGCGCGATATAGCGAAAGGCGTTCACCATCTGGTTGAAACCATTGAAGGTAATGAACTCCATTTCAAGAGCATGGGCGGGAACAGCCAACACCAGAAGCAATGCTAGCTGGAGCGCCATGTGCTTCAGGGCGGTCATTTTTGAGCCTCTTCAAGCGGCACATAGTGTCCGTCCCGGCGCACAACTTTGTCATGAGGAAAACAGACAGTCAGGTCATCAATGTTTTTCATGGCCTTCAGTGCTGCTTCAAGTCTGAAGCGCACGCCAGATAAATCCATTGCAAGGTTTGCACTTGTATGAGCACGCGCTTCGCTGAGGAGCACATCAAAGATACCATTGCTTGCTTCAGAGAGATTTGTGTACGTCGATTGCAACAGCCCAAAAACCGCATCCTGTTGTGTGATGCTTATCCCGCAATCCTGTCGCTTCTGTTCAACCATCGGACTGCGCCTTGACGAAGTCCTTTGCAATCAAACCACGATCCGCTTTGAAGAGCGCAGCCTGCGCCGAGATCGCATGTTGCTGTTGGACAGTGACCTGATAAGCCTGAAACGCGGCCTTGCGCGCATCAACCAAGTCTTCACGCAATTGCTCCAGTTTTGCGCGCGCTGGCTCAAAAATCGCCAGATTGCAGGCGTCCGCGCCGGTGCTGGTCGGGTCAACGCCGGGTGTGGCCGCGTCTGATGCCGCCTTTGAGATCAGAAAGTCGATATTAGTGAGAAGGTCATCGAAGATACGGTAAGCGAGCGACGAGGCAATCGGAAACTCATAAGCGGATACCGCCTGATCAACCGACCCTGATAACAAACCTGAGCGAATAATTTCCCAGACGGGCTGCGCCGACTGGTTGATAAAGTTCACTTCATCAGTCGTAAAGGCGCGCTTGGCCTGCAAGCCGGATGCAATCCCGAGCATATTCGAGCGAACCATCGAAATCACCGACACATCGGTTGCCTTGGTACACGGCCCACCACTCGCAGGGCGGCCCTGCACTTCGCCTGTCAGAAAATCATAGCTTGAGAAACGGTCAACGTCGGGGCATCGGTCAATACTACGGATTGTTGGAACATTGGCACTCGACGGCCAACTGATGAGAATATCACCGATATAGGCCCGAACGATGGGCGCCATATCGCCCATGCCAACGCGCTCACTGGCATGGTCAATAACGGACCCATCGGCAAACAGGGCTTTGACGCTTGCAGGGCATCCGTTCACTTCCTCGCGCAGATCAACGGGCGGTTCGCCGCCATTATCACGGATCGACTGCTGGGCGCCGTGATAATGTTTTTCGATGGCGTCATCCAGACTGCGCGAGCCTGTTGCTTCCTCAAGCACATTCGAGAAGAAATCAGGGTTATCGCCTGTGACTAACCGCGCCACCTGATTAGCCATTCGGCAATCATTGACTTGGATCGAATTGAGGAAAGAGCTGGTTGCTTCCAGCTTCGACATGACATCTTCGCAGGTTTCGCAGTGGGCCTTGAGCGCCATCGAGAAGGCGAGCGCAGGCGCGGCCTGCAAGATATTCTCGAACTTCTCGACCAGATATTCAGGGTCGAGAAACGAGAGCCCGCCTGCGAACAGATCGATACCGCCGCAACCCGCCCGAATGCGCGGCGGGGTCACCGAGAAGAGATTATCGTTCGCCAGCCGGTAGCGGCCCGTAAACTGACCGCCTTGCAAATATCCACGCCGCTGCCCGGAAAAACTCGACGGGCCTGAGCTTGTCTGCGCGTCGAACCAGTCCTTGGTCCAATCCTGTGCATAGGCGGGGCCAAAGCTTGTGATCCAGAACAGGAAAAAACCAACAGTGAATATGGGTGTCAGGCGTCGCATTGGTTTCTCCTTCATTGGTTGCTGGATGGTTGAGCTTTAAGCGCGGCGGCACCGGTGTCGAAAAAGCCACCGTCATCGCTTTCGTTAGAGAGGAACTGTTGAACGCTGATCTCGCCCTCGAGAACACGGATGGCGCGGTAAGCATTGTCGGTTACTTCAGGGAGCGATACAGCCCCCGCCGCAACCGGGAACCAATCGGGCGAATTTTTGCGGATAAGGAGGGTCATGGGTGTACCTGTGATATTGAAACGCGCCGCCCGCTCCGGATACTGGTCGATATCAACCCGGCTCACATTCCAGCCCGTGCGGTCCTGAAAGGATTTTATGACACCCCACTGAATGTCACAGTAACCACACCCCTCGGATGAGAACATCACGAGCGCAAATTCGCCGCGGACCGCGATCAGCTTCTCGCTCTTTTCGCGCTTGACCTGCTGGCTGCGCACCCGCCGTCCGGCGTTTGTAATCGGGTAGCTGGTGCGAGCGTTCAGTTCAGGATTCTTCAGAAGCGCAACACCCGTGAGGGCCGTAAAAGTCTTGGAACGCCGCCGCACGAAATCGAGAATCTGATAATATTCTGCGACTTCGCTAACTTCTTCCGACACAATCGCGTAAGCGAGCTGGGCTTCCATCAAATCGCCAACGGCTTTCGGCGTCATCTTTTTGAGATCATCGAAGGAGGGCAGTTCCGGTTCGGTAGCAAAGATCGGGTTTATTTCTTCTTCCCTGCGTGGATCTTCGTACCAGTTCCAGCCCCGCTTTTGCGGTGGGTCCTGCGCCAAAGCCGCAACCGACCAGAGATAGAGGAATGTGATCGGGATGATCAGGGAGAAATTGATCCAGCGTATCCAGACAAGCGCGGTCATAATTTGCGCTCCAATACGGTTGCGATCTCAAGTGGGACAAAGCCATAATAGCGGCTGTCATAGCCGTCAGGATGCGCGGTCGCGGCAAAGAAAACGCCGTCTGGAATGATACCATTTGTCCAGTCAAATACCGTCAGCGGATCACCGGCAAAACTATGGGTTTTTGCCGCTGTGATGCGTCTGTCATTGCAGAAGAAGGTGAGGCCTTTGCGGCTGAGCCTGTCTCCGGGCAAGCACATGACCCGTTTGGTCATATGATCGACGCCGTCAGGGAGAATAGGATCACTCCATGGGAAGATGACAATGTTGCCGCGCTCAACCTCTAAATCCGTGCGGTATTTGAAAATCCTGCCTTCAATCGATGAGGTCATGTTGAAGGCATAGCCGCTCGCATAATCGGCGATCATCGTCAGCCATAAGATAGTGATGGTGAGCATCAAGATCGACCAGCGCCAATAGAAGAGCATTTTCCTGAATTGATAATAAAGAAAACTGATCACGGTGCTGTCTCCTCGGCGCGCAGGGTCAGGAGGAGACGGCGGGCGCGCGGGTCACCAAGCGTAATCAGCGTCTCAAGATGCCCGGTCAGATGAACGTCGCCAAAAGTGACAAAGCGGCCTGTTGCCCCAAGAGCCGCTTCATCAGGGCGCTCGCAGTAAGCGGCAAACGGATCATGATCGACAATGGTGAGCGCCGGCACGCGGTCCACACTATTTGCCTCAAACATTATTGGGTCAACGATAACGCCGACATTGAACACAGCGCAGTTCTCGCCTTTGCAGGCCAAGTCCCGCAGGATCATTTTATTGGTAAGTGTGATTATCGGCTTCATCCGGCTCATACCGCCGGGCATGCCGCGAAAAACAATGACACCATTTGCTTTTTCAAGCTGCTCGGCATAGGCTCTGAGGAGCTTGAGAGGCATTGACGACGAAGCGAATAGGATTGCTCGAAATGGACTATCGGGCAGCACGCCGTTGGTAGTTACCGTTTCTCCTCTTGCTCCGTCGTCAAATTCTCCGAAGAGACCGCGCACACGCGGCCCCATCTGATCGATTAGATTCACCATGCCTTTAGACTGGAAAGCGTCTGCCGCGCGTTTGGCTCGCGCTTCTAGTTCCTCGTCAACCTCGATGATCTTTGGTACGTCTTGCTTTTCTTCCTGCGCCAAAACCCTTAAATCAGTGAGGATCAAGACCCCGAAGCTGAAGACTAAAAGATGGATGAACCGCATCGATATTTTGAAGGTGATATTCATTGGCTTTTCCCTGCCGTAATGAAGGCATCAAGACCTTGCTCAAATGTGTCCTTGAGCTGGGCTTCGGACCGGGTCGCCAGCTCGTCATAATATTCACTGAGGTCCATGTCGGAGAAGTTAAGCGCCTGAAACTCCGCAGGCGTGAAGCCGCGACACTCGGGATTTTTCGGCACACCAAAGCCATCAAACGCGGTCAGTTGGGGGCGGCCCTGCTCGTGAATGATCCGGCCCAGTTTGGAATTGAAGCAGCAGAAAGAGCGCGCTTTCTGGATGCAGCCAATGAAGGGAATGCGCGCGACACAGTAAGAGCCGACAAAATGGCACATGCCGGAGCCGTCAAGAAGCGCGGTTTCAAAATCCTGCTGATCGCAGCCAAACCCCAAAAGCTCGGTGAAGACCAAATACACGCCCGCTGCGATGACCGCAGGTCCCCCGGCTGCTGCGAGCGCTGACGTTCCCGCACTTGCAGCGCTGGCAGCCGTGGCCCCGTTCGCGAGCGCCGTCACGGCTGCACTGGCACCAGAAAACACGGCTGTTACCGTAGCAACGGTTGCTGCTGTCCCGAGCGACCCGCCACTATCGCTCAACACCTCGCCCCGGTTTTTGCAACAATTCTTGAAAAGGGTCAGCAAGCCAGGCCGCTGGCAATCCATACCGCGTCCCGTGAAAACCTGCACTTCGTTCAGGCACTCACCTTCCTGGGTTATTGTGCCGTCATCCACATAAGCGAGGCGTTCGCGCCCAAGTTCTTCGATGGGATAGTCGCTCGTGTTGACGCAGGCCGTGTCCGCACACCGGCTGACGCCGTCACTGCCAACGTGGCATTCTTTATCGTCTCCAAGTGGGCATGCGTCAGGAAGTGGTTCGTCGCGGCATTCGCCCGGAATGATTTCATCGACACAGTCGCCGGGAACGGTGCGGGTTGTACACTCGCCGGGCACCGTTACATCGCGGCACGCACCGGGTTCCGTTATTGTCGTGCAAGCGCCCGGCTCGGTTACCTGCTCACATTCCCCCGGAATTTCCACATTATAGCAACGCCCTCGTTCGGTTTGCTCGCGGCATTCACCGGGAACCGTCACGTTTCTGCAAGCCCCATTGATCGTGATCCAGCGGCATCGCCCCGCAACCGTCTCGGTGCGGCAGGCACCCGGTGTTGTGACATTCCGGCACTGGCCCGGCACGGTTTCGTCATGGCAGGCACCGGGAACGCTCACACTGTAGCAACGGCCCGGTGTCACCTCGACCGTGCATTCAACACAGGTGCGCTTGTTGCACCCATGACACCCCGGTCGCAGCACCGTTGTACACACCCGCCGGATGGTATCAGCGTCACACACGCGCCTCGTTGTGTTTGGCGCGCAAACCCTGCGTGTCGTATCCGGGTCGCATTCGCGGCGCGTGGTATCGGGGTCACAAACCCTGCGCGTGGTATCTGGGTCGCACTCATAGACCCGCGTATCGGGATCGCAAACACGCGCGGTTCCGTCAGGATCACAGACCGTGTAGGTTTGATCCGGGTCACAGCGCCGCTCGTACCGGGTTGGTCCGCAAACCTCGCGCGTTACATCGGGTTCGCAGACCTGTCGGGTGATATCCGGGTCGCATTCGCGCCGGGTTCTATCAGATTCACACTCCTCGACAGTCTCATCGGGCGCGCAGCTCGTGATCGATTGATCCGGGTCACAAACCTGATGCACCCGCCCCGTTTCACATTCGGTTGCCGTCAAGGGACATACATCATTATCGCATTCAGCGATTTCACCTTCGCCGTCAAAGTCGCCGTCACCGTTCAAGTCAACGCCGCAATAATTGCCGCCCTGGAGGTGGGATACCTCTTGTGCGAAGGTTAAGCTGGCGGTAGCAGCGCTCAGTATGAGCGCCAGTGCTACTCTACCTGCCGTCTGATGCCAGTGGTACATGTCAGGTCCTGTCCTGCTAGTCTGAAGGTTTGCATGATGGTGAGCGCGTCATTGAAGCCGCTGAGGCAGCCACAGTCGCGCTTGATGGTCTCGCCAGGCCCCACCGGGCAGACGTTCGCAGCGCACGTCAAATAGCGCGCATTTTCGGTTGAAGTGTTTTTGAGAAGCGCGCCGACCACGCCCGTTGACGAGACTTCGCTATCCGTCACATCGCTTGCCACTTCGCAGATTTGCTCGCAGTCATCGATCCCGTAGTCGGTATCAAAACTATAGGTGCCGCTAAAGGTTTGCAGCGATCCGTCACTGCCGGGGCGAAGGTCGCTATAGTGATCGACACCAGCGTTTGAGAGAATATGGTTTGCCCGCGTGAAATCGAAGCCCCGCGTGCCCGCGCCCCCGGTTTCGCACGCGTAAAAACGGTCACGCTCGAACCAATCGCGGGTGAAGGTTTCCGTGCATTTGGCGCCAAAGAGCGTGCGCGTCTGAGCTATTGGTGTAAGACCTGTCCTGCCACTGTTCAACCATGTCTGCACTCCGTCCACCTGTTCTTCAACAAGCCGGCAGTCATCATTTGATGCATGGGGAGCGCAGGTATCGTCAAGTGCCTCAACGAGTTCGCAGCCCGGTGAATACCGCACCCGGCCACGGATTTGCCCGCTGCCGCGTTTATCAACAGCAATTTTGAACGTAAGCCGATTGGTACCGGCCTTCAGCAGATGCCGGAAACTCCGATTGATGGTAACGGTGCGCTGATCATCAATCTGACACTTGCTGGGGTCAGAAACGCCGTTAAAACCACCTGTAGAAAAGACCGCCTGACCGTTGACGCTGATGTGGATTTGATCTTCATAATCTGACGAAAAGAGATAGGCTTCAGTGAGGCGATCAATCCGGTCAATATGCCAGACAATCTCTTCGGTGAAGATGTTGCAGCCTTTTTTTGAAATATGATTGTCGGTATCGTCGCCGAGGGTGAAATTGAAACAATTGGGATCGCCTGCGCAGACACTTTCGCCGTAATTGGCTGTGCTCGTGACGCGGCTGATAATGTCGGCGGACAAGACCTCATCGAGCGTCACCTGCCGCTCGATCCGGCATGCGTTGCGAGTAGTGAGGTTTGATCCATCGGTTGGAATGTTTGAAACAAGCCCAAAAACCGGATCGCTCGTGCTTGCTGCAAAAGCGTCACTCGATAAGCTGGTAGCGTTATCCACGTAACGTTCCTGCGTTTGCGTGCCTGCGTTCGGCGCGCACGCACCAGCGTCTTGCCCGGCGAGGCGAATGATAAAGTCCTCGCGGGATACGGTGGAGACAGCATAGCGCGCATCATGGCGCTGCAACGCGCCTGCGATACCGCCCGCCAGATCATCAAGAATGGTTGCACGGTTTGAGAATGCAAGGCTGTTGCCGCAGCTATTGTTGACACAGTAACAGCCCGCGAGATCGCTGAGTTCGGTCTCGACAAAGCCGAGACGACCGTTTGCAGCATCCCAGAGAAGGTGGCGGCAATCATTGAAGGTACCGGGGGCGCAGGTGATGATGCCGTTCGCACAGACGACTGAGACAGGCTCCCTAAACGTCACACTATGATCATACGTGCCATCGAAATTACTGTCTTGGCTGATACTAACCGGCGTCAGGTCACCGCCCGCACCGATGCCGTAGAATATCTCCACATAGTTCCGGCTCGACGGGCACGACAGCGTCTGGTTGAAGCTCGTTACGCCATTAAGCGTCGTGAAACTGCCTGCACCTGTGAGCGGCCCCGTGAGGTTTTTCTCAATCGCGGCCTTATCACCAAAGCGACCTTTGATAGCGTCAAACGTGGTTTGCGCCTTGTCCTTCTGAGTGGATGTATCATCTGTTTGATCTTGCGACCATGCGGGCACTGTCAGCAGACTGAGCGTCAGCCCAAAGAAAGCCAAAGACGCGATATATTTGTTATGGGCGAACACAGCAGAAGACCTTCTCGAAAATTTGCCACGCATAATTGTCGTGTTGGGGTGGGTGTTTGAGCGTTGACCAGAGAAGCCCCGTGCGCCCGATATTGATGCAACTGGACTGCTTGACGGGGCGCATTTCCTGCATTTTATACATGCTCTTGGTCCAGATGGGCGCGAGGCGCTCGCCGCAGCCGTTCCTTGTTGCTTCGCGAGCAAGCCCCAACCGGCCCGCCGTGAAAATCTGCTTCGCGGCAATGGCTGCATTGGCTTCCGCGTGATCGCCGGATGATGACCTGCCACCCAAGGGATAGGTCAGGCCCCAACCGCCCATACACCAGAATAAAGTGTCAATGGTGCCGCCCGTATGACTGACACCTGCGTCTGCGATACAGGCAAGGAGTGCGGCTGGGTTACCAAACAATACGGCTTCCGGGTTGATGATCGACCCCAGGATTTCATTCTGGTAGGTGGGTAGCACTTCCGAGATAAGCGCCACATCAAAGCCCTGTGTTTCCAGACACGGTATATCCTGGAAGAGCCCGAGCATGGCCCAGACGGGCGCGATATAGGTATGGCTCTGCGCAAAAGTAGTCGCCTGACGATGGGTATTGCGCGTGCTGCCATGCAAGCGACCATCTTCCGGCAGGATATCGACACCCAAGGGCATCATGCAGCCGGGGTTTTCGACGGTATCGATCCAGCGATTGGGCGCCCAGAAATTGACACGAATGCCGGGAAGCGGAATGCCGAATGACGATGGGCAAAAGCAGATGGGCGAACGCGGGTTATCAGCGTCCAATGGAGAACTCGCGCCAACGCTAATCCCGGCGATCTGCACCGGAAAAATGCACGGCCAGTGAACGCGTGTAAGCGGGTTGATGAAACCCTGATTACAGGGCGATGCTTGTGCTCGCGTATCATCAAACGTGAGAACTGCGACAAAACAAGCAAGTATTAGCGCAAAATGCCTATTCATTGCTACCTCCGCTTGTCTCTGAAATCACGACAGCGCTCGGAAGCGGCACGGAGAGCTGACCATCCTCCAAAAGAATTTCTTCCACGATGAAGTGATTGCCTTCCTGGGTGACAATTGACGGTACAACCCTGAGATCAAGTCGTTCCTGTACTTGCGCTTCCAGTTTGAATATGGAGCGATTATGAAACCGCATGGCCTTCAAGGCATTGCCGCCCGCGAGGATCAACAGGTCACCGATATCAGCTTGCTGGATGCCCCATTCAAGCTGGTTTTCTGCGACAATGATCAGGCGGGATGGCAGGCGCAGATATTCGAGCGGATTGAAGGTATATCCCGCCGGATAGAGAATATTGCCGTCCTTGTCGGGAATATCAAAAGAGAGCGCGAAGAAAGGGATGACCTGGCGCAATTTATGCTCGGTTGCGGCAGGCAATCGGACACTCTTGAGCGCCGACCAGTCTTCCTCTTCGCCAAATATTTTCGGATCAAAACGATGGTTTTCAACCCGTTCCTCTATTTCTTTGAGTGCATCCTTCTCAATGATGGGATAGGTGCGGCCAATGATCATTTTGGGTGTGTAAACATCGTCGTCCGCCCGAACTTCCATAGAAAACGGCATGGCGATCACCATCGGAATGAAACTTGCCGCAATGGCCTGACTATGAAGCATGATATGTTTCATCGCATTCCTCCTATTCCGCTGCCTGTATATTTTCTGAAGTCTTGCTGCCTGGACCTTCCAGGCGCTTGGCGAGCAAGGCTTCGTCCTTGCCTTTGACGAGCGCGTCGATGGCTTCTGCGGGCGTGAGGCCGAGGGCCGTGAGCTTCGTGTAGCGCGCGACTTCGTCTGCGGCTGATGTGTTCATCCAATAGGTGTGCGGATCGACAACGAGCCGCCCAACGCCGACACCGAACGGGCTGTCGATAAACACCTCTGAATAATTGGGCTTGTTGTTGGTCACAGACTTTAAAAGCTCTAACGTGAAACCTTCATGCTCGATCACCTTGGCTTGCGCCGCGCGGCCATAGGTTTCGCCTTGCAGCAGAAACTTGGTCGCGGCATTGTCCCAGATCACCTCACCAACGTCGCCGAACGACTGGAGATCCATCACGGACTGAATGACGGTCCCGATCGCGCCGTTATATTTGCGTGCGCGGCGATAGCCCGCTTCAATCACCGAGCGGAAACTACCCGCGCGGCCCCCAGCCAGGTTTTCCTTGAGGAATGCGGCGGCCTCTTCAAAGAGAATGAAGTTGGGCACAGTTCGGTCACCGAGATACAGATCCTGCGTGACCGCATTCATCACCTGAAGGACGATGACGCCGAAAAGCTGCGGGAACTGACGCAGGCGTTCGAGCTCAATAACCACAAAATCATCACGGGAAATATCGAAGGTGCTTTTACCGTTAAAATAGGAGCCATATTCACCCTCGGAGCAGAAAGGTTGAAGATTGAACGCGAGGGCGCGTGCCCGGTCAATCAGAAACTCGACCTTGTCTTCTTCAAAGGCTTCAATATCATCGGGGAAGGTTGCCAGAAACGCACGGGCCGCATCAACACCGGTGGCACCGCGCCCGGTCTCAACGACCCAGCGTGAAGCAAGTCTGAGCAGGTTCAGGCTTTCTTCATCCAGATCACGTCCCGATGCGCTTGAGCACATGAGCGCGAGCGCTGCCGATGCCGTCTGGATACCGAGGTCCAGCTCTTCCTTGTCACCCGCCTTGAAATCAAACGGATTGATACAAAGAGCAGCGTCCGCGCCGATATCAAGGAAGCGACCACCCATCAATGAGCACATTTTCTGGTAACTATAGCCGATATCAATGATGCGGATTTTAGCGTTCTGCGCGTAATATTGATTGGTCAGATAGTTGAGAAAGAAGCTTTTGCCTGCGCCAGATTCAGCCGACACGAGGAAGTTCTGGTTATTGTTGCCGGGGTCAAACAGGTCGAGCGTGATAAGCTGGCCCTTACGGCCAACAAGCATGATCGAAGGTTTGCCTGCACCCCGGTAATCGCCTTGCACCGGAATGAGGTTCGCGAGCGCTGATACAGGCGCCATGAAATCGCGGTCGAGGGTTTTGAGGTTCGCACCTTCATCATAAAAACCGAATGGTAGCGACATGAGAAACAAGGGCTTCATCAGATAGCTTTCGTCCTGGACAGCAAAGCCCAGATCCGTCCACATGCCTTTTGCTCGCGACACGGCTTCGCGGACCTGATCTTCGGACCAGCCAAACACCCACATGGCAGGCACGAAACGCAGGATTTTTTCGCCGCTTTCAATCAGGTCCGTGATCCACTGATATTCTTCGGTGCGGCGCTCCAGATCATTGGAGAATTTAGCGCCGCCTTTCTGGATGCCGACCACATGGGCTTTTGCCATAATGTCGGTTTTGGTCGGCTTGAAGAAGACGGTGAGCGAATAGAGAAACGGCGCCGCGATCTGGCGTGCGTCATCCATCACGCCCATGATACCGCCAAAGAGCCGGTTGATCTTTTCTGCCGACACCTGCTTTGGGATCGCATTCGGGGTGAAGCAGCGCGCATACTGGGCACCAACCTTCGCCACATTACCTTTGAAGCTGTAGGACTGGCCGCCGTCCAACATCTGCTTCCTGAGCGGACGATCCTCGGAGCATGTTCCGCTGGTGCGCGCCCGCATATCTGAAAACAGCCGCCGCATGATGGCGAGAAGCCCATCCGGGCCAGCCGCTGCGACCGAACGCACACCAAACTTGGCGAGCGACTCCTTGATCGACGACACCACATCCGGGTCAAGCGGGGATTTGGTCTTGAGCGCAATGAAAACCCGGAAATTACGGAGCGGGATGCCTCTTAGCTGCTGCACTCCTTCCGAGTGCTCGCGCCAATAGCCCGCATAGGATTTAACATTGTCCTGAACGACCGCATTCTCGCGCACTTTGAGACTGAGATAGCTATCGAGATAATCTTCCACATAAGGGTCGGCATAGAGAATGAACTGGAGCTGCGCGCTCGCAGGCAGGTCCATGGCAAGCAAGCGTTTAACCGCGCCGATGATCTGCTCGCCTGCGTAAGCGACAGGCTGGATTTCAAAGAGGTAGCCGGTGTATCCGTCGGTCAGGTCATACACCTGCTCGGCTTCCCGGTAAGCGCGGTATGGCAAAAAGTCGGAAAGCGGTTCGCGCTCGACCATTTTCTGCCAGCCTTTGCGCCTGTCGCCACCTTGTCTGCCAAAGAGAAAATCGAACATGGCTCAGTCCTCTTTCTCTTGCGTATTATCGGCCCCCAACAAAGCTTCCAAAGACAGACCTGCGTCGCGCTTGATCAGATAGTTGCCGAGGACAAAACGCGGGTTCTCAAGGACGGAATAAATGTAGCGGGGCATATAAAGTCGCTGCCCGCCGTTCGGATCGCCATACGGCAAAATGAGAGTGCGCACGGTTTTGGCGGGCGCGAGGATCGGCGTGTCGGGATCGGCGACCAGGGCCTCAAGCTCTTTATACGTTTGTTCTTGGTAGGTGTGGAACGGTGAACGTGTGAGACTGTGATGGCGGTGCGAGCCATCCAGCTCTTCTTCTTTAAGTTCAGCAGGTGCGGCGCTGAAATCAGTCACACCTTCGGTGCGGGCTTGCTCGTAAGCTTCAAGCGGGTGCGTGCAGCCGCCGTGATCCTCATTTTTGCAAGAGAACTCGCTGTCATAAGTGGAGAAGATTGATGCGCATGATGACAGAGAGATCATTATCGCCAGCCCTGCTAGGGCCTTAATTGCCTGCAACATTTTTTACCTCCTTAATCTCCAGATAGACACCTTCTTGAATGACGAGGACCGCGCGTTTTTGCGTCCCGACTTCAATGACAGGCGAGACGGTTTTGGCGAGGTCCAGATAATATTCAGAGAGGGTTTGCGCGGCATTGCCGATCCCTTGACCGACGCCCGCCACCACGGCTTCTTCCGTGTCAAAAATGCGGGTGGAGCCAAGCGGCGAGATCGACTGCGTGCCTGCGGACGCTTGTGCAACCTGACCAAACCCGTCGAGCACACCTGTTGCGAAGGCGCGGCCAACGATGGCGCCGTCGCGCGTCACAACATTGCCAGAGAGGCCTTTCTTGCCGTCCGTATCGACAAAATAGCCTTTGATCGGCTGGTCAATAACCGTGCGCTCGCTATCGTCGACGCAGCTCAGAGACACGGCGCGGATATCAACCCGCTCCTTCGCGAGGATGCCGATCCCATTGCCGACCACAAAACAACCCTTCAGATTGGCCCGCACATCGTTTGGGAGCACCGCAGGCGTCTGGACGCGGGCGAGGATCGGCTCCGGGTTCGACTGGGCCTGATTGCCAACAAGCGCATCAAGACCCGTCAACAGAACAGCTTCCATCATGCCGACGGGCAGATAGACCTGGCGCACATTT
This sequence comes from Kordiimonas sp., assembly GCA_965199355.1. Lineage (GTDB taxonomy): Bacteria > Pseudomonadota > Alphaproteobacteria > Sphingomonadales > Kordiimonadaceae > Kordiimonas. The sequence continues at coordinate 182,560 of CBDARB010000013.1, read as the reverse complement.
TCTTCCGGCTCGGCTGGGGCTGGCGCAGGTTTCACACCGCCGATGCTGCCAATCACAACCGGAACATTGGGTTCTGTGTCTAATGAGGTGGGCTGCTCCCCGTCTGCGGCAAGGGTGTTGGGGAGGACCGCAGGGGGAAATCGGGGAGCAGAGGGGGCAAGAAGGTCAGCAAGCTCGTTGGCGGGCGCCAGATCAGCTTCGGTGATGACACCTTTCTCACCCTCAAGTTCGATATCGTCTTTGTCGACTGGTAGCGGGAGGACAATCGCTTCATTATCCTGATCCAATCGCCTGATCAGGTCTTCAACCAGTGTTTCAAGTCCGGCCATCCGCTCCTTCATTGCGTCCGTTTCAGCGCGCACGCTCTCGCGGAGTGTATCTTCCATCAGTCCCGATGAGAGCGTCAGGCTGTCAGACGGTTTTGCCTTGGGAGCGCCCGCTGCGTCGTCATCATTGCCGCTGTTCACAGAAAAATAGAAAACAAGGAAGGCTGACAGGAGAATACCGCCAGTGAGGACCACCTGCTTTTTCTTCGATGGCAGGCTGTCGTATTTTTCTTTCATATCGTCAAGGAGCGTCATGACCCGTCTCCCCGGTAGATAAGAACCACGCGGCCAACGTCACCTGCATTCAAGGAAGCCCGATCAAAGGTAACGGCGTAGATGGCACTCCCGAAAAACGGTTTGAGGAAGTCGGTTTCCTTCAATGCGACGGATTTGCGGGCGCGCAGCCGGTATTCATGGGCGCGGTAAGCGGTGCCGGTAACCTCAATGCGTTTATGGAGGCGCACATCAAGACCCGCGAGCACATGCGCGTCATAGGGATCGCTCACCGTCTGGCTCGCAAAGCTTGCCGGAATATCGTCCTTAAGGAGGGCAAGCGATAAGGTGACCGCACGTTCCTCGTCTGAAAGCGGTGAGAAGAGTGCTATGTTCGCTTTCGCATCCGCCCCGGAACCTGGGATCAGATAGACGATTTTCGCGGGCGTGTTTCTGGGATTGGCGAGGAGCGTGTATGTGGTCCGCCCGCACTGAAAATAAAATTCCGAGCGAACCTGCACATAGTTGCTCACATCGCCGAGCTGTTCGATCTGAAACTTGATGAAGGCCTCGTTGCCGCTCGCGTCCACAAGCGCGCCTTTTTCCTCAGAGAAGCGGTAGCCATCAATCTTACCATCCACACAGACAATGCGGTTGGCGTCACGGTTAGAGAGAACGATATTGGTAGGCACGTCTGGTAGCACGCTTTGATGCGGTGAGCTTTTGTCTTGCGCGTGTCCCATGTCTGTTATCAGGAGAGCGGCAGCAAGGGCGCTTGCCAACGGGTAACTGCGTTCAATTGCCTTGTTCATTTTTAACCTCCCCGATGCGCTGGAACTGGATATCGGTCAGCCAAAAGCGACCGTCTTCGATGAAGTAGGAAAGCTCGTAGTAGCCGCCGTCAGAGGTGCGGCTTTTGCCGACAAAGCGCTCGCGGCGGACGGGCACGCGGAGGATGTTTTCGCCGTAATCAATGGGTTCGCTGTAGCGGATGTAGGTGGCAAAGCTGATCTCGCGGAAATCGCGCAGCCGCTCCACATCCCGGCGGAAGGCGTCGCGCTTCGCCGTGTGAAACCTTGGGTGGACGAGCTTCAAAACCTCGTCGAGCTGGTATTCGATGCCGGATGATGTGTAGGTTCCAACGAGCTGGATAACGTTGCGCGCAATTGCCATCAGGTAACTGTCAGATGGCTTGTCACCCACCATATACAAATGCTCAACGCCCTGACCGAACGGAACAATGATGGTTTTCTCGCGCTTCATGGCAGTGAGCGTCACCATACCGAGCGCGAAGCAACCAAGCATGGTGCAGATGCCCACAAAGCGCAGTACCCGGTTTTCTGCCCAGATGTTGGAGGTCGCGTCGGTAAAGCGTTTGATAAAGGGATTGTAGGGTGGCTCAAAACCCTCAGATGTCGTCCCCATACGCGCTTCCGGCGCCTTCAATGTTTGATGTTCATTCATGAAAAGTCTCCGCAACGGCAAGCGGGTAGCCTTTGAGGCGCGCGAAACCAGCCCGGTAGAAAAGGTGGCCGATATAGCCTCGCGGTTTGGAGCGCTTGAACGGGATGAAGAGAATTGCTGCGCCCATGAACCAGAAGAAACTGTAGCCCTTGAAAAAAAGCGAGAGAACATAGCCAAGGAACAACACCGCTAGTTCCTGGTCTTCAAGACCGATGAACTTGTTGGGCCGGTGGACAAATTGGGGAATGCGTTCCATGACATGTTCTCTCTAAGGTGCGCTGGAGTGAAAAGGAGGTCAGACGATAAAGCCGACGGTGGTGACAATGTCTTCGCCAGCAACCATGGCTGTGGTGCCTGCGAAACCGCCGCCCATTGCCCACCAGTTGCGGTTAGCAATGCCGAAGATACCGAGGATGACCGATGCGACAGCAAACATGGCGCCGATCGGGCCTTCAACGCCGTCATTGATGACGATATCGTAAATCTCGAAAGCGAGATCACCAGCAACGGGGGCTGTGAATGCAACGGCTGGAACCGATGCGAGGACGACCAACAGGCCGAGAACAGCACGATCAAGCGATCGCAGGACCGTGCCCTTTGGTTGCGGCAGGTCAGGTCCTGCCAGGTGTGAGTTGAAAAAGCTCATGGGTTGGTTCCTCCTAATATTAGAGCTGGGTGGAAGGGGTGGTTAAATCGGCGTCAACGACCGCCTGCGATGAGAAAATCCTTGATCCGCTTCTCATCAAATCCGCGAATGCGTTCGCCGTCAGCGAATAGGGTCGGCGTAGACACAACGCCCGCGGCCTGCGTGATTTGAATATGTTGCTGGACGCGCTCATAGCCGTCGTCGCAGCGCAGTAGCTGCGAAGGCCGTCTGCGGTTATAGATGTTCTGGAACGCACGCTCCGGGTCGTCAGAACAAAGGATATGTTCAGCAAGGCCCTGTGCCTGGCTCGAATGTCCGACCGCGAAAATAATTTGCCGTCTGACTTTCAAATCCTTGACATCAGTTTCCAGCCAGCCATGCAGGCGTTGGCACCAACCGCACAGTGGGTTGGAATATTCTGTGAGCACGGGCGCGCCTTCAGGGCCAAACGACAGCGCGACACTAAGATCGAGGTCTTTCATGCGCTCGGCAGCGGCGAGGGCAATTGCTTTTTCCGAAAGGTTTTCACCGAGATGATTATACATCTCCCCGAACAGCAGCACTTTGGCATCCGGGTTGAAATAGACCATGTTGGCTCCGGTATCTATCTCGTAAAGGCCGTCAACAATGGACGGCTTGACCGAGTAGAATTTGAAGTTGGAGAAGCTGGCACGCAGCAATTGCTCGGCTTCTTGCTGCACACCCTCAAGGTCAGACTGCAGTAAGGCGTTAAGGGAATTGTCGTCTGACCTTGAGGGGAGTGAGGCGACCGCAATCGCGATAGCGGCGGTCCCTAAGCGAAGAAACTTTTGGAAAGAAGTGTACATGTTTTGTCCAATCTCTGTGTCTTAATTCCTGAAAGCCAGAGAGGACCGAAAACTCAAACTGAGCGAAAACTTAGCAACATGATCCGTTGGGTGTCCTCCATCTGGATACCCATTAAACGTTCATGAGCATGAGAGATTTGGAAAGTTCAAACGCTTGAAATCTTGGCATGCCAATTTGTCAATTTCCCAACAGAATTGGATAAGCCAACGAATACAAATGAGAAAATGGCTCAGTCAAACAAACATATTTATATGCTCGCATAACGATTATTTGTGTAGAATTATGAGGAATGAAAAATTCTGAATATTATTCATATAATCATTATTTTTATTATTTTATATAATGTTATCAGTTTTCGAATCGAAAATATGGAAATTTTATTTCTGAAATATACCATAGATACTTGAAAAATATGATAATTATAGGTAAAATTGTATTTCTGTTTGGGAATTTAAGTCGAGTAAAGGTGAAACGGGATAAGCAATCCATGCGCTGAATCTCCACTCCAGCGATGCCATGGTCTTTATAGACACAATTAGTTAGTCATTCGGGAGGTACGAAATGACCCTAATAAGAGCATCACAAAACAATGCCCTCGCAAATAAGAATTCGTTGGGAATGACTATTCGTCGACTTCGTGTAGAAAAGGGACGACAAGCAAAATATGTTGCCTACACGGCAAAGCTTGATCCTGCGATTTATTGCCGTATCGAACACGGCAAGCAAGAACCATCGTTTAATGAATTGAAACATATCGCGGAAGCTCTCGATACGAATATGGCTTACGTCACTTCCAGATGGAGCCGCCAACTTAAAGACGACGGATATTGAGACTCAGTCATCAATCGCAGTATCACCGACGACCAAGCGGTCACAGTCAAGAAACAAACCGACTTTCTCCTCGCTATAAAGAAAGGTTGCTCCTCGCGCAGACAAAGTCTTTTCTGCGCGGCTTAATACCTCCTGACATTCCTTAATCTTCAGGTGACAATAGGTGTTCAATATTTTCGAGAGCTGCGACTGAGAAATCCCAATTTCTGTCGCCAAGTAATTTAAGCCCAAACCAAGCCCAGATAATGCGGCACGGATTGCACAGCTACGTCGGTAAAGACGAACACGCTCATACTCATCTTCCGCTACTGTGAGCAAGTCCTCCAAGTGACTAGCTGCTTGCCTGTGTATTGTATTAGTCAAATGACACCCTACGTCGCCAGAAAATTGTCTAGCCCGATCCCCAGTTTTTCATTTTAACAGATCAACATTGTTTCGTCTAATGCACAGCGAGAGACGATTCGAAACGCGATTATTTTTATTCTGAGTGCTGTTTGAGAACCAACCTTAACGCTTCCAACTTACAACGGCAAAACCAGCGCCCTTTCTTACAGAAAAAAACGACCTCAAAATATTTTTGTATCTTTTTGTTATCTTTTTCAAAAACGGCTCAATTTGGCAGCGCGTACAACAGCTCAAAATCGCTGTTTTCTTGATACAAAAAATGAGGTATAGTAGACATCTTGATGACAAAAAAACGAGAAGTCGCTTAAGCCTTAAGGCATTGAAATATTTGGAAAAATGGTAGCCGAGGAGGGATTTGAACCCCCGGCACATGGATTATGATTCCACTGCTCTAACCAACTGAGCTACTCGGCCCTACCTATTTTTCTTCTCTGCCCGACACGCGGATTATGATTCCGCTGCTCTAACCAACTGAGCTACTCGGCCATACCATAAAGGAACAGTGCTTTCAGCGCGTTTGCGACCTAACGATACTCAAAACAATCACACAGCCGCCAAAAGCTGCGCTGGTATATAAGAGGGGCGCACGCCCGTCAAGACGGTTTTTGTGCTGAAAGCCGCTCTATTTTCCATGATACCTGTTATTGCCTTGACGACCCGACTATCCCCGCCCACATTGATTAGACAGAAAGCGGAAACATATCCGCAGATAAGAAGAAGAATGCGAGTTGGCGCATCGAGCACAAAACCAAGCATTTCTTTTGGGTTCAAACACGACAAGGATTTATTGGGAGGGTTCCATATGACCAGAAAACTACTTTCGTTCGCGCTGAGCGCAGGCATCAGCACCATTGCGATTGCAGGTGCCGCTGAGGCTGAAACGCGCCTGATCAAGCAGGCTGACCTATCTGAAAACAATATCGCTTTTGTTTACGGCGGTGACATCTGGGTTGCAGACCGGGACGGCGCAAACCCGCGCCAGTTAACCACCCGGCAAGCAGCGGAAATGATGCCGCAGTTTTCACCCGACGGGCAAACTATAGCTTTTTCAGCAACTTATGACGGCAACACCGACGTTTACACCATCCCTGTTACGGGTGGCCAGCCAACACGCCTGACCTACCATCCGGGGGCAGATGTTGTCGCAGACTGGACACCGGATGGTGAAAGCGTGCTCTTCATGTCCCGGCGTGAGATGACCAGCGGCAGAAGCGCGCAAGCATGGCATGTTAATGCAAACGGCGGCTTCCCAACCAAGGTTATGGAAGCGGTTATTCAGGATGGCCGCTGGGACGCCGACGGCGAGCGCATCGCCTACCAACCCTATATTACGGCGCATCGTGGCTCCAGCGGTTGGCGCAATCACCGGGGTGGCAGCACACCGCCAATCTGGATTCTGGACCCGGCATCGGGCGCGTGGGAAGAAATCCCCCATGAGAATGCATCAGACACCAACCCGATGTGGGTTGGCGATGATGTATATTTCCTGTCGGATCGCTCGGGCATGAAAAACCTGTGGAAATATGATGCAGGGCGCCGCACCGTTAGCATGGTAACCGACCAGCAGGTATGGGATATTTCCTGGGCACGGGCGTACGGCAATGACATTCTGCTGACCACAACCGCTGGCGATTTGGTGCTGTTTGACACCCGCCGTGGGCGGGCCCGTGCGGTTGACGTAACCTTGGCGTCTGACAGCCCAGAGGCGCGGCCTCAATGGAAGAACGCCATGGCCAATATGACAGGGGCTGGCCTGTCACCAACCGGCAAACGGGCGATTGTTACGGCGCGGGGCGACGTTTATACGGTTCCTCTAAAAGACGGCAGCACCCGCAACCTGACCCGGACCTCGGGCGCGAAGGAAAGCAGCGGCCTGTGGTCACCGAACGGTGGCGAGATCGCCTACATCACCGACGCAAGCCGCAAGCAGCGCGTGGTTATCGCAGACCAAACGGGTAAGGAAAAACGCAGTTTTGACCTGGGTGATGATGATTATCAACTGATTGACTGGTCCGGCACTGGCGACAAAATCATCATTGCAGACAATCACTTAGCAGTTTGGTCAATGGACACTGAAACAGGCGCCCTGACCAAAATCTATACCGACAATCGCCGCGCAGGCGCAGAAGTAAGCCTGTCACCAGATGGCAAGTGGCTTGCCTATACCAAGGCAAGAGCGAACTATTTCAATGATGTATATCTCTACAGCTTTGAAGACGGATCGCACACTGTTCTGACAGATGGCATGAGCCATTCTGTCTCTCCTGCCTTTAGCCCGGATGGCAAGTATCTCTATTTTGCAGCCAGCACCAATGCTGGACCGACGGCGGTTGGGCTGGACATGTCCACACAGGAACGTCCGATCCGATTTGGTCTTTATGCGGCTGTGCTCGCAGAGGACGGCAAGTCCCCTCTTCTGCCAAAAGCTGGCGATGAAGCTGAAAAGTCAGACGAAAAAAGTGAAAAATCTGATGAAAAAGGGAACGAGTCTGAAGAAAAAGGTAATGAAAAAGCCAAAAACGAGGAAAAAGCTGGCACAAAAGTGGACTTGGATGGTCTGACAGACCGGATCGTTGCTCTGCCAGTTGCAGAACGTTCTTATGCGAACCTTTCAATTGCGCATGACGGCGGCCTCTTCTTCCTCGAGTATCCACAGCCCGGTGGCACCATCGAACCAAACGGTCGAAATGGTGGCAACGTCGCAAAATTGATGCGTTTTGATTTCAAGGATAAAAAAGCATCAAAGGCGATGGACCGCATCACCGGCTATAGTCTTTCTGGCGACGGCAAAACCGTAATCGTTGCTACACCGGAACGAGCGTTGATGACTGCCAAGGCAGCCAAAAACATTCAGGCTGAAAGACTGAACACATCGGATGTGCGCGCCTTCATCAACCCACGGGAAGAATGGGCCCAGATTTTCGATGAAGTTTGGCGACTGGAACAGCAGTATTTCTACGCTGACAACATGCATAACCTTGATTGGCAAGGCGTGTATGACAAATACCGCCCACTGGTGGAGCATGTGGCAACCCGCGCAGACCTGAACCGCCTGCTTGTGGATATGATCTCCGAACTTGAGGTTGGTCATAACCGTGTCGGCGCAGGTGACCTGTACCGCGATACTCCGGTGGCTGTTGGCCTGCTTGGTGCGGACCTCCGCGTGACCGACGGCAAGTATCAGGTAACCCGAATCTTTGACGGTGAAAACTGGAACCCCTTTGTTAAAGCACCGCTTGCTGCACCCGGTATCGGCGTTAACGAGGGTGACTTTATTCATGCGGTTAACGGTGTTCCCGTGGATGGCAGCAGTAACATCTACGCCCTTTTGGCCAACACCGTTGGCAAGCAGGTGACACTGTCCGTCAGCAGTGATGGTGACGCAGCGTCGGTGCGCGACGTGGTGATTGAGCCAGTCGGCAACGAACGGCAACTGCGCCACTGGGCATGGGTAGAAGGCAACCGCAAACGGGTTGAAGAAGCAACCGGTGGCCGCACAGGGTATGTGTATCTGCCAAACACCGCAGGCGGCGGCTTCACTTACTTTAACCGCATGTTCTTTGCCCAAAGCGACAAGCCGTCCATGATTGTGGACGAACGTCAAAACGGTGGCGGACAGGCTGCCAACTATATCACTGACGTGCTATCTCGGCAGTATCTCTCCTCCTGGAAGGACCGGGACGGCCTGACGTTCGAAACACCGGGCGGTGCCGTGTTTGGCCCGAAAGTGATGCTGATCGACCAAGACGCAGGCTCAGGCGGTGACTTCCTGCCTTACAGCTTCCGCCGCATGGGTATCGGCAAACTGATAGGCAAGCGCACCTGGGGTGGCCTGATCGGCATTGCCACCAACCCGCAGCTGATTGACGGTGGCTTCCTGACTGTGCCGTTCTTCCGGGTTTACACGCCCGAAGGCGAATGGCGTATTGAAAATGAAGGCGTTGCGCCTGATATCGACGTCACGCTGGACCCGGCGCAAGTGAATGCTGGCGTTGACGTGCAGCTTGAGCGGGCGGATTGAGGAAATCCTCAAGGAGCTTGAAACATATGAACCTGTGAAACGGCATACAGCACCACCGCTACCCACACAGGTTGGCGGCTAACTACCGCAAATCAGCCATTACCAAAGCCCCGGTTCGCCGGGGTTTTTCTTTATGCAATCGTCTTTAACGCTGCAGTGCCGGCATGCACCAGCTGACTTACGGACAGGCCACACCGCGCCATGGTGCGCATACCCGCATAAACAGACAAAAGGTGTTCTGCCGCTGCGGCACGATCAGAGACAGCTGTGTCTTCAAGAGCCAGCAATAAACCGTCACGCATTGCGTTCATGGCATCACGCACCAGCGTGCCAGTTTCCGGATCACCAGACGCCATATCGATTGCTGCATTGCAAAGGAAACAACCACGCGGCCCGTCTTTTGTTTTGGCGGCATCAATGACAAGCTCCAGATAGGCACTGATACGCGCCTTGCCGGTCTGGTCTGGGGCCGATAGAACGTCCACCGCTGCCTGCACCTCTTCGCGAATGTAAAGCGACAAGGCTTTTCGATACAAGGCGTGCTTATCGCCGTAAGCCGCATACAGGCTGCCTCGCCCAAGCCCTGTTGCCGCGCTCAGGTCCGCATAAGACGTGCCTTCAAATCCCTTTTGCCAAAACAGATCCCTGACAACAGCCAGTATCTTGTCGCTATCGAACTCTCGTAAGCGTGCCAAATCCTTATCCTCACGACTATGTGATAGATTCAATTATTGAACAATCGTTCCATTATTCCTATTTAGCCAATTGTTGAACGATCAATCCAAAATATAGGGATGATCGAACCATGGCGCAACCATAGACAGGGAAACAAACATGTTTAGAAATCTAGTACTCTCCATTTTGATGCTAACCGGCCTGACCGCCTTTGGCACAACATCAACCTTCGCAAACGAGCAACAATCAACGCTCGCATCCCAAGGTACCTTTGAAGGTCTCAGTAATCACGTTACAAGCGGCGGCGTGTCCATTCTCAAAACAGAAAATGGGTATGTGGCTGTGCTCGAAGCTGACTTCAGCCTCGACGGCGCTCCGGACCCTACCCTTGGCTTTGGCAATAACGGCACTTTCGATACCGACACCATTTTCACCAAGCTGGAAAACATCAATGGCCTTCAGGCGTATGCAATCCCGGCCAATATCGACGTATCCAGCTTCAGCGAATTCTATGTTTGGTGTGCAGAATTTAGCGTACCGCTCGGCGTAGCCGCCCTGACCCGCTAATCAGGTCATAGTATCCAGAGCATTCGAAAAAGCCCCGGTTCGCCGGGGCTTTTCTTTTGGCGGTTTATTCGCCGGATACCTGTTTCAACCATGCCAGCACACGGGCGCGAACGCCGGACATGTCGTGATTGGTCCGGTCATCCACAAGCATGGAAGACCCGTGAACACCGTTTTCAGCCACAAAGAAATCTGCGCCTGCGGCAGAGAGTATGTCCCGTTGCTCCTGCGACGACTCGCGCGCCATTTCAGATGCGGGACGCAGAACGAAAGTTTCCGCCGTCACCTCACTGATCCAGTCGCGGGCGCGGCACGCACGAAGCGGCCCACCAGCCGCCGGCGAAAACGCAAGCACACCGGAAAGCTTGTCCGGGTTTTTGGCAGCTAGCTGGAACACCAAGGCTGCGGAATAGGAACTGCCCCATGCAAACACATGATCGGAAAGACTATGTCGCTCCACATAGTCAATAGCTGCTTGCAAGTCGGGATAAACCTCGCAGTATCCAGTCTCAACACCTTCAGGCAAGCTGGCAACGGCACGGTTTGCAGACCCAAACCGATCCCCTCCTGAGCGCTGGTCCCATGCAATGGCGCGGATGCCATTTTCATTCAACCATTTGGCAATGGATGCATACTCGCCGCGCCCATTGGCGCCCGCCTGATGGAACAACAATACCAGCGGCGTGTCTTTTCCGAGGTCGCCGAAATAAGGTTCGCCGTAAACCGTAACACCGTCTGGGGTGACCACTTCAATCGGGGCGCTTATCTGCTTTTCAGAGCCATTGTATGCCAACGCCGAAGGCGACCCTAGCGCTATGCCGGCGGTCAAAATGCAAGCTGCAAAACAGGCTTTCCATTTCATTTTCTTGGTCATGTTCAAAGTCCTCACTGCCATATTTTATCGAGTTATTGTTACAACATAACACACAAAGACCCAGTTCAGAAATACAATATGACGTACCGGAAACCAGCCAACTCAAGCTGAAGATTGGCAGGGCCAGTTCTACGTTTTCCAAAAATCGCTTAGGCAATTGACAATTATCAATTGCAATTAAGAACTATTATTAATATTGATTTGCATGTAAGCAACCTCCCGGAAGGACAATTGATGAACATGCAGGTAAAACACTCAGAAGTAATGGGTTACCGAAATGCGACGCTATTACTAACCGCGACGCGGTCATGGGTTGGTGCAGTGATGACGCAGTCCTGCCGCGGCTCCCGCCGCCGTTTTGTTGGCATGTGGGATGATTGTTTTGAAGAGCTAGGTGGTGCTGAACTTGCAAATATCTGGGGCAGTTTCATGCGCCACCTGACTCTTGATGGCAGATCGACCTTTCTTCTGGGCTGTTCAGGATGTGACGCCAGCAGTGAGGACGAAGCCATACTGCTACAGTGCCTTGTCGCCCATCAGCACGGCCACAAAATTGGCGCATGCAAAATGCTGGAACGATGGTTTGAAGGTGAAGCCTTATGGAAGGCTGATGCCCTTATTGAAGCTTTCGCCGACCAACTTAGCATACAGGGACTGCCGCTGCCGTTGTGCGATGAGTATTTGCCAATAGCTGACTGCCTAAAATTGAACTAACGATCCACTAACAAGGAAGCCTTTCTCCTACACATCCGCGCAGTTCAACTTTGGTGAAAAAAGCCCCGGCTGGGGAAAGCCGGGGCCAAGAACGAGTGGAGGAGGATCTGTCCACCCGGGGGAAATTAGTAAACAATACGACAAATTATGTCATTTTGTCTATATTGACATTTAGGCGAGTTTTGTCAATATGTCGCCCATGAATATTTTAGAGCCCAAGAAAAACCGTGAAGACAATATTCTTGATGCTGCCGTTCGCGTGTTTATGCGCTACGGGGTACGCCGCACCACCATGAATGATATCGCGAGCGAAGCGGGCATCGTGCGGCAGACGCTTTATAATGTTTTCAAAAACAAAGACGAGGTGCTGTGCGCCACTATCCGCCAATACGCGGATAATGGCCTTGCTGCATCTGCCGAAGAGATTAGGCAAACCGCAGACCTTGGCGAGCAGCTGGATATACTTTTCACCCATTATGTGGTGAAAGGCTATGACATGATGCAGCAATCACCTGATGCTGATGATGTTATCAATGGTTTCAACGAAATGGGCCGCGAAGAGCTGAAACGAGCAAACGAGCGGTTCCAAAAAGCCTTTGCCGATGTGCTGGACCCATACGAGCAGCCGATTATGGACTCTGGCTACAGCGTACAGGAATTAGCAACCTTTTTGGCATCAAGTGCAAAGGGGCTGAAGCATCAGGCGCAAAGCCGGGATCAACTGATGGGTATGTTGGCGACGCTCAGGAAAGCAGCGCTACATGCGGCTGCAGAATAGCCCTATCCGTTTTTACCGTATGCAAGAACCACATCAATGGTGTGGTCGGTGAAGCGAGCCAGTTTTTCCTCAGGCTCCCCGTCAATTTTCATCAGGGAAAGCGCATGACTGGCCGAAAGTAAGATACGAGCATCATCCCTGTTTTCCCGGCTGATATTTTCTTCTGACGCCCACAGAATCTCGCTTAGCTGGCTAAGCACTTCATCCTGAAATTTCAGGAACTTTGTCCGCATATCGGTATCAAACCGTGCAGCCCACCCCTGCTGCACCAAAACATAATTTCTGTGGGTTTCCACGGTTTCGATAGACCGGGCAGCCAGCATTTGCAGTGTGGCCGGTGCCCCGCCCTTGATAACCTCAATGCCGCTAAAAAACTCCAGAAAAAAACTACTAATTTCGTCCGTTACAGCTTCAAGGAGCGCTTCCCGGGTCGGAAAATAAACAAAGGTGGCAGCAGTGGACACACCAACCCGGCGCGCAATGTCTGCGTGCTTGGCTTCGCCGAAACCCATTTCAGCAAACAGATCAATAGCTGCCGCAAGCAATTGCTTGCGGCGTTCTTCGGGGCTGAGTCGGGTGCGGGCAGCGCGCGCCATACGTATTTCCTTCGTTGACCTGCATTCTTGATAGCCAAAAAACACTGATAGCCTCAAGCTTTAAGTGTCTTATTGATATTTTTATCATTAATCGTTGACATTAATCTCACCGCCACTAAGCTGCAAACATCAGGGATTATTGCCTCGGTAGATACCGGGGCCGGGAGGGGGTATGAATGAATAGTGATCGGTCAAACGCCCCGGATTTGGTATTGAATTTGGGGAGGCGGATAGGTCTCAGGCTGAATGTCATCTTAGGGCATTGTGACCCTGCACGGGAGCTTAGCCTTCGCCTGTTTCCGAACAGCCCGCGTAAGGCCCGATATATGTCGGTGACCTTGTATAGGAGCTTGCTTTGGCCGTTCACACCCCCTATGGGGCTCCGCCTCCCAACAAATGGAGTATAGTCATGTCTTATATCGGTGTCGATCTACATACCAATTCTTTTACGAGCTGTCGTCTTGAGGATGATGGAGCGGAAGTTTTTGAGACCTTTAATCTGAGTGCCAGCGATCTGAGCCGCTTTTGTTTCAGTCTTGATGCGAATGATGAGATTGCTGTGGAGGCGACGGGAAACACGGCCTGGTTTTGCGATGAAGTTCGCTGCTGTGTCGGACGGATTGTGGTGGTCAATCCCCGTCAGTTTCAGGTGATCCGCAAATCGGTGAAGAAGACCGATAAGAACGATGCGCGCGCTCTGGCTTTTTTCCTCTCAAAGGATATGCTGCCGGAAACCCGCCTGAAGACAACAGCGGAATCAGAACTGAGTTCTCTGGTCTCAACCCGCGATGTGTTGGTCAAGCAGCGCACCATGCTGCTGAACAAGATCCATGCCCTGTTTGTAAAACGCGGTATGAAGTTGAAGAAAGAAGGACTGAGCAGCAGGAAACGTCTGCGCGACCTGGATCTTAGCCCCTTCACGCCTCTTGAAAAAGTGGAACTGGGCGTCCTGCGCGACCAAGCCCTCAGTCTCACTGCAAGCCTGAAGTCTCTTGATAAGGCCATTGAAGAGGCTGGATCCGATCTCCCCGGATACGAAGGGATCAGTTCCATCAAGGGGGGCGGGCCGCGGTCTGCTGCTGTCCTCTTGTCAGGTATCGGTAATATCAATGACTTTGAAACGGCTGATAAGCTGGCCGCTTATATGGGTATCGTTCCAAAGGTGAGCCAGTCCAATGAAACGGACAATCGGGGGCGGATCACCAAACGCGGCAACAAGCTGATGCGCACCACGCTGGTGCAATGCACGCTTATTGCTATCCGCTACAATGGCTATCTCAACAGCTTTTACCGGAGGATTAAAGAACGGCGCGGGTCGGGAAAGGCTATTATCGCAACCGCACGCAAGCTGTTGTCAATCATTTATGACACACTGAAAAACGGCTGGGTCTTCGAGGATTTTACCCACTTTAAAATCAAACAAAATCAATGTCATGCTGGACATTCATCATAGGAGATGACATGAGCGACACCGCTGAAACCACTTACCGCGACACCAAGAAATACTGGTGGCCTCTTGCAACCATACTGGCTCTCATGCCTGTCTTTGGTATCGCTCTCTATTATGAAATGGGTAATGGCATCTGGCTTTGGCTGACCCCGCTATTCTTTTACGGGTTCGTGCCCATCATCGAAGTGGGTTTTGGCGAGGATGAAAGCAACCCGCCAAAAGAAGCAATCCCTGCCCTGCGGGATGACAAATTTTATCGCTGGTCTGCCTTTGCCGGGCTGCCGCTTGTTTACACCAGCTGGATTGTGGGCGCGTGGTTCCTGTCGATCGAGCCTTTCAGCTGGAATGCCTTCATCGCGACAACAGTGTCTATGGGTCTTGCCGGCGCTGGTAGCCTGAACACCGGGCACGAGGTTGGCCACCGCCGGGATAAAGTTTCCATCAATTTCGCCCGTGGTTTCCTGTGCCTGTGCGGCATGGGGCATTTCCGGATTGAACATAACCTTGGCCACCATGTGCAAGTAGCAACACCGGAGGACAGCGCCACATCCATGATGGGTGAAAACTTCTATGAATTTACGCTGCATGAACTGCCCGGTGGTTACAAGCGCGCCTGGAACATTGAAAAAACACGCCTTGCTCGCAAGGGTAAGTCAGCCTTCTCGTTCGAAAACGAAGTGTTTACCAACACGCTAATCACCATCGGCATGTATACTGCGGCCACCGCCCTGTTTGGTTGGATTGTTCTGCCTTACATGTTGATTGCGGCGCTTCTGTCGAACCTGATGCTCTCAAGCGCGAACTATATCGAGCATTACGGTCTGATGCGCGCCAAGCGCGAAGACGGCAAGTATGAGCGTGTACAGCCACACCACAGCTGGAACGCCAACCATGTAGTATCAAACGTGATGCTGTTCCATTTACAGCGCCACTCTGACCATCATGCCCATGCGGAGCGGCCTTATCAGTGTCTTCGCCATTTTGACACGTCACCGCAGTTACCTGCGGGCTATTTCACCATGTATCTGGCGGCATGGATACCACCTGTATGGTTCCACATAATGGACCCGCTCGTGGCCAAGCAAATGGGCGGCGACATGACCAAGGCGTATATCAAGCCTTCAAAGCGTGACGCTGTTTTCAAGCGCTACCACAAACCGCAAGATGAAGCGGTCGCGGTGGCCGCTGAATAGCCAAGCATATCTTCAAGAACTTTTTGGGGCCTTCGGGCCCCTTTTTCTTTTCCGTAAACGCGGTAGAGCTCTCTGGACAGCAATGTTATTTTAAGGCAAACAGACGCCATCAAGCTCCTCAACGGGCACAGCAACCCCAAAAGCAATTGCTAACAACTGGACAGCTACAGACTGAACCCGTAGGCTTTTGGTGTCGTTAAGGGAAAATCAAAATGGCCGATCAAAAAACACTCAAGGGTTACCGCGCCCTCTATCATCCAGCCTTCAACAAATCGACCGCTTTCACAGCGGAAGAACGGGAAGAATACGGCCTAAAGGGGTTACTACCCTACAAGGTTGGCAACCAGGAAGGCCAGCTTGAGCGCGTGCTGGAGAACCTGCGCCGCAAAAGCCGTGATATTGAGAAGTTTATCTTTCTTGCCAGCCTGCATGAGCGCAACGAGCGACTTTTCTACCAGACAGTGCTGGAAAACATCGAAGAGATCATGCCCCTTATCTACACGCCAACCGTTGGCGAAGCCGTTAAGGAATTTGCCCATATCTTCCGCCGTCCAAAAGGCTTTTACATAACGCCTGAGGACAAAGGCAATATCCGCAAGATGCTGGATAACTGGCCGCGCCCGGACACGCGCGTTATCGTTATCACCGATGGTCAGCGCATTCTCGGCCTTGGTGATCTGGGTGCAAACGGCATGGGCATACCAATCGGCAAACTTCAGCTTTATGTGGCCTGTGCGGGCATTGTGCCGCGCCAGTGCCTGCCCGTGATGCTGGATGTGGGCACCAACAATGAAGAATTGCTGAATGACCCGCTTTATCTTGGTTATCCGCACAAACGACTTGAGGGCGACGCCTACTATGAACTGGTGGACGAGTTTGTTCAGGCTGTGCAGGACAAATATCCGCAAGCCCTGATCCAGTTTGAGGATTTCCTGACACCAAACGCCTACAGCCTGCTGAATAAATACAAAGACGAAATCCTGTGCTTCAACGATGACATTCAGGGAACCGCAGGCGTTAGTTTGGGGGGTGTTTATGCCGCCACAAGAGGCATTGGCATACCCTACAAGGATCTGCGCATTATGTTCCTTGGTGCAGGCTCCGCCGCGACAGGCATTGGTGACCTGATGGTAACCGCCTTCGAAGCCGAGGGCCTCAGCAACAAAGAAGCCCGCGAAAGACTAAGCTTCATCGACAGACACGGGCTGATTGTTGCCTCACGCGAGAAACTGGCACCCCACAGCCAACCATACGCCCATGACAGGGAACCGCTTGGATTTGTCGAGGCAATCCGCGAGATCAAGCCGCATGTATTGATTGGTGCGACAGGCGCACCGGGCACTTTCAATCAGGAAGTGATCGAAGCCATGTCTGCTGTGAATGAAAAACCCGTAATTTTCGCGCTATCGAACCCAACGTCACGGGCTGAATGTACGGCAGAACAAGCTTATCAATGGTCGCAGGGGCAAGCCTTTTTCTCAAGCGGCAGCCCGTTCAAGCCAGTTAACTATGGGGGTAAAACCCTGCGCCCCGGTCAGGGCAACAATGCCTATATCTTCCCCGGCATGGGGCTGGGCGTTGTAGCAAGCGGTGCGACCCGTATCACAGACGAGATGTTCCTGATCGCTGCGCAAACCCTCGCGCAAATGGTAAGCGATGAAGACATGGCAGCTGGTGCACTTTATCCACCGATCACCGACATGCGCGCTGTTTCACTGGCGATTGCCGTGGCCGTGGCAGAAGAAGCTTACCGCGCTGGCCTCGCCACCGAAGAGCGACCAGACGACCTGGAGGCAACCATCGCCGCTTCCATGTATGACCCGCGTTACTAGGAAACAGGTGTTTAATCATGGCTGCTAATCCGTCTTCGCTTCCCATTGCTGTTGGCCGGTCCTTGCTCGCGCTTTATTTTCTGGTGCCGGGCCTGATGAAGTTCGCGGCGTTTGACCAGCATATCGGCCTGATGGAACGCCACGGCATACCTGCCGCTGCGCCGCTCCTGATTATCGCAGGGCTGGCGAATGTGATTGGCGCACTGATGCTTGCGACAAATCGCCATGTGAGGCTCGCATCATTTGGTTTCGCGGTCTATATCCTGCTCGTCAATGTGTTGCTGCATGATTTCTGGAGTTTTGACGGTGTTGAAGGCCAGCATGAGATGCAGAATTTCATTAAGAACCTGGGCATCCTCGCGGGCTTGCTTGTGCTCGCGGGTGTGAGCGTAAAACGCAAGCTTTCTGCATCCGACTTTCTCAAATCAGATACAGATGCAGGCGCAGGGAACTAAGGCAAATCGTCTCCGCATTCTCGTCACAAATTCGAACCAAAATGTCCTCTAGCCCGTTAAAAGAACAGTCTCGGGTGTTTTTAAAGGAGCTGCCGTTTTGAAACATGCCATTCATTTTATCTTTGCTGTCTTCTTCATATCCGCAGGCGTACATGCTGATGATCAGTCTTCTTACTATGGCCTATGGTGGAACGAGGACAGAACCGGCATTTTTGAACTGAAGGCAACCGGTGATGGCGGTATTGAAGGCATAACGCGCTGGGGTGAAGCGCCCGACACAGACAAGCATAACCCTGACCCTGCCCTGCAAGGCAGAAGCCTGCTCGGCATCACCTTCCTGTGGGGTTTCGAATATGTGGAAAAGAAAAACCGCTGGAAAGACGGCAAGGTTTATGACCCCAATAACGGCAAAACCTATGACGCCAAGATGGAGCTGGAGCAAGAGGGTAACATATTGAAAATGCGCGGTTACATCGGTGTATCACTGTTTGGCCGCACCGCCCGTTTTGAGCGTGTAAAGCCCGGCGAAACGCCCCCGTCATTATCCAGTTGACGCACCATTGGCAGCGCCAAAGACCTTTCCAGACAGCTTGGCAGAAGCTAACAATAGCCAAAGTAACCGACTACTGAAAAAGCTGAAAATGAACACCACTGCGCCCTCTCCAATCGCTTACCTTAACGAAAGCCGAAAAGCTTTAGAGGCTGGAGACTTCAAGGCGGCGCTGGCAGCCTGTTTGGAAGCTTTTCTTACCGCTCCTGAAAACCTGACAATCCAGAAGGAACTGGTGCAGTTGCTGGGGAGCACAAAAGGCTATCAACTCCCGACCGCGATCAGCAACTATCTTGCCCGCTCTGCCCACCGGAACAAACTGGATATTCAGGCCCTCGCAACCATCGCTGCTAATCGCGCGGAAAATGATCCGTCGTTTGCGCATGTTATTGAAACATTGGCTTCCACGCCGCCCGGTCAATTGCATATTTTAAGTGAAAAAGCAGTTTTTGACGCGGTACTAAAGGATGAACTGCTGCTTCTGGTGCTAAATTCAGCCACCGCCATATCCCCCGCAATTGAAGCGCTGATTAAACAGCTTCGCCGCCATGCACTAGCCGCGCGGCTGAACTCGGGCGGCTCGACTGAGGCCCTGTGGCAGTTTTATCCTGAAACTTTGGCAGCAATAGCCAACCAGTGTTTTCACACAGAGTATGTATTCGATATCAATTCTGACGAAGAAGCCAATGTTACTAGCCTGCAAAAGAGAGTTTCCGCCGCTTCCAACCAATTGGATGCATCGGATTGCGTGGCACTGGCTATGTATAAACCGCTCTTAGCGGTACTCTCACAAGTCAGCGGCCTG
Source organism: Kordiimonas sp. (assembly GCA_965199355.1). Taxonomy (GTDB): domain Bacteria; phylum Pseudomonadota; class Alphaproteobacteria; order Sphingomonadales; family Kordiimonadaceae; genus Kordiimonas. Next base: position 163,340 of record CBDARB010000013.1, on the reverse strand, counting down.
GCCGTGATAGAACAAAGCGCAGCCCCAGCTAACTGGCCGGCTTGGGCATTTCCGGTATGGGTTGAGCAAGTCCAAAACCCCTATCTGGAGACAGAGCTAAGATCACACCTTCCCAAATACACATCCATTGCACAGGGTCTATCTTCTGAAATTCAGCACCAGTATGAGAGTTTCCCCTACCCCCGGTGGCAAACGATTGATATCGCCGATCAAGCCATCAGCCTGAAAGCAATGCTGGGCCAGCACCTGCCGCATTTTCATATAGACAAGCTGACGGACGCCCCCGTCAGCACATTGTTTGCCGGTTGCGGTACCGGCAAGCAGGTTGTGCAAATGGCCCAATCAATTGAAATGGCAAATATCGTCGCCGTAGACCTTAGTACCCCAAGCCTGGCTCACGCAAAACGCAAAGCAATTGAACATGGCCTTCGTGACATACAATTTGGGCAAGCAGACATCCTCAAGGTCAAAGACATCGAGGACAGGTTTGATTTCATCGTATGCACGGGTGTCTTGCATCATATGCAGGATCCTGCATTGGCGCTCAAGGCACTGACCAAAGTCGCAAAACCAAACGCTGTCTTCTTCCTTGCTTTATATAGCGAGCGCGCCAGAAAACATGTCCTTGCAGCGCGGCACCATATCGAAACAAATGACATTCCAGATACCCTGCAAGGCATTCGCAAGTTCCGGCGCGATATACACGCCCTTTCAAACGATCACGTTCTTAAGCATATTTCAGGAAGCCGGGAGTTCTACTCCGCAAGTGGCTTGCATGACCTTGCCTTCAACAGGCACGAGCTTCGCTTCACGCCACTGCAATTGGAGGCATTGCTGGCGGACTGCGGTCTTGAGTTTGCTGGATTTAATATCGCGAGACCGGACCACAAGAAGCTTTACAGCAACCGTTTTCCGGATGACGCCACCATGACGAACTTGCAAAATTGGGATCAACTAGAAGAAGAAGTGCCTGACCTGTTTAGAAAAATGATGCAATTCTGGTGCATCAAGTCCGACAATTGACCACTGTCATGCAGCCGCAAGACGTGGGTCAGTGCTAACCGCACCAGCGATCCAGCCACCACCGAGCACCCGGTCACCATCATAGAAGACCGCTGCCTGACCGGGAGACACACCTGACTCTGGTTCATCCAGCACAAGCCGCGCCCTGCCTGCCGCTTCCATAAAGATGGTTGCGGACACACCGGGACGAGTGGAACGAATTTTCGCGACTACAGGCAAGCCCTCAGCAGGCACATCTTCACCAATCCAGCTGGTTTCCTTCACCCAGATTTCGCGTGTTTCCAGAGCTTCCTTTGGCCCGACAATCACTCTGCGGGTGGCAGGGTCAAGCTTCAGCACATAAATAGGGTCAGCGGTGCCGCCAACACCGATGCCTCTTCGCTGACCAATGGTGTAGCGCACAATGCCCTGATGCTCCCCAAGCACATTGCCGTCCAAGTCGACAATCTCGCCCGGCTCCATTGCGCCGGGGCGCAGACGTTCAATCACGTCCACATAACGACCTTCCGGCACAAAACAAATGTCCTGACTGTCGGGCTTGTCAGCCACTACAAGGCCAAACCGCTCCGCATGCTTGCGGGTTTCTTCTTTGTCCATATGGCCAAGAGGAAAGCGCAGAAAGTCAATCTGCTCCTGTGTGGTGGCAAACAGGAAGTAGCTTTGATCCTTGCCCTGATCAACACCGCGCACAAGCTGAGCCTTGCCATCTTCAGCAACCACGCGCTGAACATAATGGCCCGTTGCCATACAGTCCGCACCAAGGTCTTTGGCGGTTTCAAGAAGGTCTTTAAACTTCACTGTCTGATTACAGCGCACGCAAGGGATTGGTGTTTCGCCTTTAATATAACTGTCGGCAAACTCTTCCATCACCTGATTTTTGAACCGGCTTTCATAGTCCAGAACATAATGCGGGATGCCTAATTCTTCCGAAACGCGACGCGCATCATGAATATCCTGCCCGGCACAGCAACTGCCCTTCTTCTGGACAGCAACACCGTGATCATAGAGCTGGAGCGTAATGCCCACCACGTCATAGCCTTCTTCCGCCAGTAAGGCTGCAGTCACCGAACTATCGACACCGCCAGACATGGCAACAACAACCCGCGTTTCGCTGGGTGGGCGCGCAAATCCAAGACTGTTAAGCGGCGTATCTGCCATTGGTGGCTCCGGTTGACTGTATGGGCCGGGTCAAATCTTACCGGCACTGTCAGGTTTCATTCTGCCTGCCATATAAGAGCGTTTGCCCCGAGAGGCAAGGGATTCCGCCCCATCTTTTCCTGCCCGGCAAAATTAGCGGCGGTTGGTCGGCAATTTACAAACCGCAGATACCATGTATTCGTGCGACTCATTGATTCATTGGCCTTTGCCGCCTTGAGCAAAAAACTGGCCCGCTGTTTGCTTATATGTTGGCGACACGAATGGACAGGCCACAGAAATGGCGGAACATCGAGCAAACAAGTATGATTAGATGAACCCTGTTGACACACAAGTATCGCAACTATTGCAGGTCTTTGGCGCCACATCGACGCAATCTGTTGCTGCCCTGTTTGGCACCCAAAACGCCGCAAATGATATTCAGCAAGATTTCGCTACACAGTTCCGTGGCTTTCTTCAAGGCACCGAAGGCGTTAAATCTAGCGACATTGATGGCCTTATTGATCTGTCCAACACTGCTGTGCAAGCCGTTTCGGCGGCGCCAGAGGATTATGCCCTTGCGCTGAAACCGACCGATCTGACGCAGCAGCCAGTTTCGCTGGAAACGCTGTTTGCTGGCAAAGAGGCTATCACCCTTGTTAATCAGACAAATGGCGAAGAAGTTAACCTGACGCCCGAACAATTCGGTGCGCTTAACCTTGCCGTTGATTATCGGGCGATCCAACCACTTGAGTTAACAGCAGAAAACCTGCAAGCGCTTCAGACCACACTGCCAAAGGGTCTTGTTGAACTTCCTGTTGCAGCAGCAATCCAAACACCTGCCCCAGTTCCATTTTCACCTGTAGAGGTAAATGCTGGCACCCAAGCAACCCACCTGCTGCCTTCGAAAGAGCTGTTGGCTTTGCTCGGTGAAAATACCGATCTGTCTAGCAGTTTGGTGAGCGGCGAAAATATTGTCACAAAAGATCAGGTTACTAGTGGTGCACCAGCGGCAACCGCAACTGCAACTGCTCCCACCGCAGCAACAGTAGCCACAACACCGGCACAAACCCCAGCTGGTTCTACAGTGCCCGCAGACCAAGTTACTGCCAGTAATTCATCGCTTCCAAATGGTGATACAAAACTTGAGAACAATATTCTTCAGTCTTCCTTCCGCGACTTGCAGAAAACGGCTGAAACAAACAATAGTGCTGCCCAAGCAGTTGTAACCGATGACAAAGATGCCGATGACATTGAAGGCCAGTTGCTCGCCGTTGCTCAAAAGCCGAAGAATAAGGCGAACGCTCTGCTGCAAACGCCGAATGCGGCAACAACAGCACAAGCATCAGAAACGCCTCAAGCGGCAGCAATTGCAGCCCCGGCTACACGGCCTGCCGCGACAGATACAAAACGCCCAATAGAGGCCGACAAACACGCTGGCCTTAAAGCCGAAGCCCCCACCCCAGTAACTGCAAAAACAGAAGCACCTGTTATCACACCGCCAGCGCGGCCAACCGCTCTCCCAACGCCTGCATGGACAACGCCAGAAAGTGCAGCGGGTTGGTCTGACGGCGCAGCAGGCAGCTTGATATCCTCCGGCCTCAGCAGTCTTACCGGTCAAAACTCTCCATTTGGCGGACTTGGCCTGATGGGTGGCCGCCCTGACCCGCTGCTTGGACAGCAAGTTGCCAAGCAATTGAACGTGAATATTACGCGCGCCGTCAAAGCGGGCGACAATCAATTCTCCATCCGGCTGGATCCAGCCGAGCTTGGTCGTGTGACAGTGAAAATGACCTTCACACAGGATGGTTTGATCAAGTCTCAAATTATGGCTGAACGCCCTGAAACGTTAGAGCTTTTGCAGCGTGATGCCCGCGGCCTTGAACGTGCGCTGGAATCTGGTGGCCACAAGGCAGAACCCGGCAGCATCAGTTTCTCACTTGATGACAGTGGTCAGGAAAGCGCTGGCAAAGCCTTCGCTGAAGCCCTTCAGGAAGACCGCCTGAAAGAAGAACAGCAGAAAAACGTTGCGGCTTTAGGCGAAGCTGAAGGCTTGACCGACGAGATTGAAGAAGAAATCGACCTGGATGAAATTCTGGCTCACGTAACGCCGGAAACCGGGCTGGATGTAAGAGTATAGGAAGCAGGCACAATGATTGACGCCGTAACATCAGCAACACAGGCAGGCCGCGCCGCAGGCGACGCCGCTAGCCTTGCGGAAGATTTTGATGACTTCCTGACCCTTCTGACAACCCAGCTTCAGAATCAGGATCCGCTTGACCCGCTGGATAGTAACGAGTTCACGCAGCAACTTGTTTCTTTCACAGCTGTGGAACAGCAAATTCGCACCAACCAGAATTTGGAACAGCTAGCAAACCTGACTCGCCTGCAAAATGTGGCAACAGCAAGCAGCTACCTGGGGTCTGACGCCCTAACCCAAAACGATTTGGGCGACCATACCGGTGACGGCATCCTGTGGCGCTATGACAATACTACAGTGGCAGAGTCGCTAACTCTTGAAGTACGTGATGAGCAAGGTTCTCTCGTCTTCTCGCAAACAGGTGAAACCGGTGTTGGCACCCACGAATTCCAGTGGCAAGGCGTCGATAACGCCGGCCTGCCGGTACAAAATGGCAATTACCGCCTGCAAATTGTTGCAGAAAATGAAGATGGTGCCTCCATCAGCCCAGATATCTTTGTTCGCGAAACAATTCGCGGCGTGGATACCAGAGGCAACGAACCAATATTCTCTATTGGCCCCAATAATGTGGGTCAAACAGGAATTCTTGAGCTGATCTTTAATGGTTAGCAAATGAACAAACCGGACCGAAGTGCCCGGTGGTCATATCAGATGCTCTAAGGCAAGAGCAGATGTGACAAGAGCAGAAAGCCCAAAGTAAGTGAAAACGCAAAAGAGTGTAGGAGATTAACAAATGGCATTCACTGCTCTGGCAGCAGGTGTATCGGGCCTCCAAGCCTTTACCGAAGGTGTTGGTGTCATCGCCGATAACATCACAAACGTAAATACAATCGGGTATAAAGAGACACGGTCTCGGTTTTCCACTCTCGTGACGGAAAACTCATCCCTATCGACCTATTCACCCGGCGGTGTTCGGGCCTTCTCTGAAACGCTAGTTTCAAGCCAAGGCCTGTTGCAGCCATCCAGTTCCGCCACTGACCTGTCAGTTGACGGCAATGGCTTCTTTGTTGTGCGCGACGGCGCGAACGCAAATGACCCAACTGGTGAAATTCTATACACGCGAGCTGGCGCATTCAGTCAGGATGCGGAAGGTTTCTTCCAAAACACTGCTGGTCACTATCTTCTCGGTTGGCCGCTGGATAGCGCAGGCGCTATTCCATCTAATCAGAATGACCTCAGCCTGCTTGAGCCCATCAACATTAACGCATTGAACGGTTTTGGTGACGCGACATCCGGTGTATCTATTCGGGCGAACCTTCAGTCCAGCACACCGCTTACCGCTGGTTACACCACCGGTGCCATAGCTGCTGGCACAGCCAACGCTGATTTTGAAACCAACCTTCAGGTCTTTGATAGTCAGGGCGGCGCACACACGGTTGTTTTCTCTGCGATTAAAACAGCAACCAATGCCTGGTCATACGAACTGACGTTCGATGATCCAACATCTTTGGATACCACGGTACAGGGTGCTAATGGCCTTATCGGTACAGGTCTCTTGACTTTCAACACCGACGGCTCCATCGACATACCTAACAGCACCCTCAACAACGTTACAGGTGGTGGCCCCGGTGGTACTGCAGTTACGTTGCCCGGTGGCCCGTTGACTTTCGCCTACAACCCATCTGGCGCCAACGCCGTTGATAATGGCTCGATTGTCTTCAACTTCGGTACTGACGGTGAAGCCAATGGCTTCTCGCAGTTCGACAGTATTTCAACCTTGATTTCATCGAGCGCTGATGGTGCATCGTTCGACAATGTGAACGGCGTATCAATTGGTGAGGACGGCGTTGTATCTGCTCTGTTCGATAACGGTCTGACACTGGATGTATTCCAGCTACCGGTAGCGATTTTCCAAAACCCGAACGGCCTCACCCGTCAGCAGGGTAATGCTTTTGGCATCTCTGATCTGTCTGGTGACTTTGCCCTTCAGCAAGCCGGTTTTGGTGGTGCAGGCACCATCGCACCAAACTCGCTCGAGCAATCAACTGTTGATCTGGCGAACGAGTTTTCTGAGCTTATTCGGGTGCAACGGGCATTTTCCGCTTCAACTCGGATCATCACTACCTCAGATGAAATTCTAGAGGAACTGACCAGACTTTAAGTTTCTGGTCCACTCTTTTGCATCTGGTGGGAGACGCCTAGCTTCCACCAGATTTTTATTTATTATTTTCATATAGTTACACGAATTTAATTACAATTTTATCTATTAGGTCTTTGTTAAACAGCGGCTCGTTAAGATGGGTCATCCGGTTAAAACCCGAGTCAATCAACAGCAGAGGCAAGTCAAACAGGTATGAATATCGCAAGCCGAAATATCCCTGTTTCAACCAGCGAAGAAAACAGCGCACCCAAGATTGAACTTCCGAGCCCCGACACGAAACGTTGGGTTGCTCGCCGCAAGGCTCAGGTGGTTTACGCGGTGCAAGCTGGTGCCATCAGTCTGACTGACGCGTGCGAGCGTTACACTCTTTCCGTAGAGGAATTTCTAGGATGGCAACGCGCCATTGAAAACAACGGCGTACCCGGTCTGCGTGCGACTCGCATTCAAAAATATCGCGAGCAAAAGACAGACAGCCAGTAACATCATCGGCTTCAAACCCGCGTGCTCGGTAGTTCTGTATTTTTTTATTTACATTTGCGCAAATTAATAGGCAACTTTTGCCTATATTTAACCATCTGTTTACCTTGTTGGCGTATTCCTTCGCTTAACTCTTATGAAAAAATAACTGCTCGAATTTAAAAAACCGGAATAAAAGTTGGAAAGCTTTCTTCAGTTAATACGAAATCTCGGCGCTGGCAGACTGGCCCTGATTTCGCTCGTCGGTCTTGGTACTCTGGCTTTTCTGTTTGTAGTTGGCGGTGGCATCAGGTCCGCACCAATGACACCATTATATACAGACCTGGACCCTGCGGACGCATCCTCCATTGCCCAGCGACTAGAAACAGATGGTATTCCATATGAAACCGCTGCTGGCGGACGCATTGTGCGGGTGCCCAGCACAGAAGTTGATCGCTTGCGTCTTCTTCTCGCAGGTGAAGGGCTTTCGGGCGGCGTTGTCGGCAAAGAGATTTTCGACCAGGAAGCCAGCTTTGGCCGTACCAGCTTTGAACTGAATGTTAACTATGTCCGGGCAATTGAAGGCGAGTTGGCGCGGACCATCAAGTTTATCCGTTCGGTCACAGAAGCACGCGTTCACATTGTTATGCCAGAACGTCGTCCGTTCCAGCGCGAGCAACAAGGGCCCTCGGCATCCATCCTGCTGAAAACAAATGGTTCACTAGGGCAAGGACAAGCGGTTGCTATTCAAGCACTCGTTGCCTCAGCCGTACCTGGCCTTTCGCCAGACAGGGTAACCATCTCTGATACACTTGGGCGTTTGCTAATTGATGGCGGCGGCGAAGGCGACCTTGCAAACCTGTCAAACCTTGAAGAAGCCCGGCTCGCCAAGGAACGGCAGTTCCGAGGCAAGATTGAACAGCTTCTTTCTCGCCGTGTAGGTGATGGCCGCGTTCGGGCCGAAGTTTCTGTTGATATGGACATGAGCCGCCAGACAACAAGCCAAACCACCTATGACCCGAACAATCAGGTGGTTCTCTCCACCAACACACGCGAAGAGTCTTCAAGTGAAAATGACAATGTTGGTGGTCAGGTAACTGTTGCAAACTCCCTTCCTGACGCTGGCGGCGCAGGCGCCGGAGACGTAAGCAGAAGCCAGACAACAGAAGAAACTACCAATTTTGAAAACTCGAAAACTGAAACCGTTACCGTTCGTGAACCGGGCCAAGTAACCCAAATTCGTGTTTCAGTTTTGGTTGACGGCATTCGCACCCTTGATGCAGATGGCAATACCACCGCTTACCAGGACCGTGACACCGCCGAAATTCAGCAACTGCAACAACTTGTTGAAAGCGCAATCCCCTATGATCAGGCACGCGGTGATAGCGTAGAGGTTTTGAGCCTGCGCTTTGTAGACCCTGCACCTATTGGCGAAACACAAGCCTCTTTTAACTTCCTGGGTTTGAATAAACAGGACATGCTTGATGTTGCCTATAGTGTTGGCTCGTTCGTTGTTATCATTCTGGTGTTACTTCTTATTGTACGCCCGTTGGTGATGCGGGTGATTGAGGCCATCCCGGATGCGCCGCCACCACCCGACCCTGCGCAACTTGAAGCTGCTGCGATTGCAGAAACTCCAGCCATTACAGGCCCACAGCAAATTACACCTGAAATTATGGCCGCAGCAGCCGAAGGTGACGAAAACGCCACAGCCCTTGTGATGCAGGCACGTCAACAAGGCCATCTTGCCATCGACCAGATGGGCACGGACAACAAGATTGATGTGGCACAGGTTGAAGGCCGCATTCAGGAATCTGCCATTAAAAATGGTTGCCAACATCATCAAAGCCAATCCAGATGAATCTGTGTCTATCGTTAGGCACTGGCTCTATGCAGATTGATGACGGTGGCCAAGGGACTGACGGGACAAAAGAGGGCCTGACGTGAGTATTGATGCAGGGAAATTAACAGGGGCTCAAAAAGCGGCTGCTTTCATGCTGGCCATTGGCGACGACTATGGTCGCGCGATTTGGGAAGCCTTGTCCGATGACGAAATCAAAGAACTGTCGCAGCATATGTCCAGTTTGGGTGCGGTAAACGCTGGCGATGTTGAAGAACTATTCATTGAATTTGCCTCGCAGGTTTCGACCGTTGGCAACCTGAATGGTAGTTACGAAAGCACAGAACGGCTCTTGGGCAAAATGCTGCCGGGTGACCGGGTGCAACAAATCATGGATGAAATCCGCGGCCCCGCTGGCCGGACCATGTGGGACAAGCTCGGCAACGTAAACGAAATGGTTCTTGCCAGCTACCTGAAGAACGAATACCCGCAAACGGTTGCCGTGGTTCTACAAAAGATTAAGGCAGAGCACGCGGCGCGTGTGCTGTCTGTGCTGCCGGAAGACTTCTCTATGGAAGTCATCATGCGCATGCTGAGAATGGAGTCTGTTCAGAAAGACATTCTGGACAAGGTCGAACAAACACTGCGCGTTGAATTTATGAACAATCTGGCCCGCACGAGCCAGCGCGATAGTCACGAAACAATCGCCGAAATCTTCAACTTCCTGGATCGCAGCGCGGAATCTCGCTTCCTTGCCGCCCTTGAAGACCGAAACAGGGACAGCGCCGAACGCATTCGTGCCCTCATGTTCACCTTTGAAGACCTTGCCAACCTTGACCCAAGCGGCGTTCAAACGCTGCTCAGGAACGTGGACAAAGACAAGCTCGCCCTCGCGATGAAAGGTGCGTCCGATACGCTGCGTGACCTGTTCTTTTCAAACATGTCGGAGCGTGCGGCCAAAATTCTGCGTGAGGATATGGAAGCGATGGGCCCTGTACGCCTGCGCGATGTGGATGACGCCCAGATGGAAATGGTCAACAAAGCGAAAGATCTGGCCGAAGCTGGTGAAATCCTGCTCTCCGACAACAAAGGCGAAGATGAGTTGATTTACTGATGGCCGACCCTGTCAAATATACCTTTGACCAAGCGTTCGATGGCGGCGCAAAAACCCGCTATGACCTTGAGCTTGAGCGTCTTGCCAATGAAGCTGAGCAAGGCCGCACACAAGCTTACTCTCAGGGTCTTGAGGCTGGTCGCGCGCAAGCCCTTCAGGAAATTGAAGCCGCAACCAAAGAAGCGGTCATGCAGCTTACACAAGCGGCTCACGGCCTTTTCAATCAACAGCAAGCCCTTGAGTCGAGCTTGAAGCAAGAGATGGTACACCTTGCCTACGCGATTGCTTCCAAGCTTTCCGGGGCGCTTATTCGTACCAAGCCTACCGCCGAGGTGCAGGCCCTGATTGAAGATTGCCTCGCAACCGTTTCCCGTGAACCTCGTCTTGTGGTGCGCGTGTCCGAAAACATCAGCGATTCAATCGCGTCGCAACTGGACGCAATGAAAAACGCAACAAGTTTTGCAGGCGACATTGTTTTAATCGGCGAACCGACGCTTGGTGACTTGGATTGCAGGGTCGAATGGCCCGATGGCGGCTCGGAGCGCAAACAGGATGCCGTGATGCACCAGATCGAAGACGCGGTGCAGCGTTTCGTGCTGACCGAACTTGAAACAAACATAAGCGATTCTTCACCAGAAGAAGCCAAGCCACAGGCCCAACCAGCCTGATAGATAGAACAACCGGCCCGGCCTTGACGGTCCTGCCATTGAAGAGAGACGACAAGGACAGATTATGGCAAATGAAGGCGATAACACCGAGGACGTTGGCCTGGAAGACCTTTCAGGCAACGGGGCAAAGTCCCCGGACCTCGCGCCCAAGGAAGATGGTCAAATCCGCACGGCACAGGAACTGGAGCCTGTGTTTGATGTTCCTGTGCGTGTTCAGGCGGTACTGGGCAAATCGACGCTGGAAGTTAGCCAGCTATTAAAGCTTGCGCCAGGCGCTGTCGTGGAGCTGGACCGCAAGGTCGGCGAAGCCATTGATATCTATGTGAATAATCGGCTTGTTGCCCGCGGCGAAGTTGTGCTGGTGGAAGATCATCTTGGCGTCACCATGACCGAGATTATCAAACTTGATGGGGCAGCGGGGTAACCCGGCAGCAAATAGGAACCAACGCTTATGAGCACCGTCTTTGGCATGGCAACCGCATTTCTGCTGGTGATTGGCGCGATCCTTCTTGGAGGGTCACCGCTTGCCTTTATCAATTTGCAGGGCGTGATGATCGTGGTTCTGGGTACGTTCGCCGTTACAGCGATCAGTTTTCGCCTGCAAGAGATGGTGTCCCTGCCCAACAACATATGGACACTTCTGCGCCACGGCCAGCGTGACCCCAATGAAGAAGCGATCAAAGTGCTCAAGATTGCGGTTGAAGCTCGCAAACATAATGACATTCTGATGCTTGAGCGCCTGCTGCCGCGCCTGAAGGATACGCCCTTTCTGATGAAATCCATCCAGCTGGTGATTGACGGTGCGCAGCCTGACGAGATTGAGCAGATCATGCGCCGTGAAGCGAGCACAGCGAGTGCGCGACACATGCGCTCCGTGGATTTCCTGCGCCGCGCGGGCGATGTGGCACCGGCCATGGGCCTTATCGGTACCCTTATCGGCCTTGTTCGCATGCTTGGCAGCCTGGACAACCCGGCAGAAATCGGCCCTTCGATGGCCGTTGCTCTACTTACGACTTTTTACGGCGCGGTGCTCGCGCATCTGGTTTTCATTCCGCTTGCAGCAAAAACCGAACACTGCACGGAAGAAGAGGGCCTTGTGAATAACCTGTATGCGATGGGGGCCACGTCAATTCGGCGCAAGGAAAACCCCCGCCGCCTTGAAATGCTTTTGAACACTATTCTGCCACCGGCAAAACGCGTGACTTTCTTTAAGTCATAAGCGACCGGTTGAATTAGGACGGAGACTATCAATGAGACTTTTGATCGTTGGCACATTGGACGGACAGCTAGGAGCCGCCAGCAAAATGGCCATGGACCGAGGCGCGCAGGTTACCCACGCACCCGATATTGAAGCTGGTCTGACGATCCTGCGCACGAGAGGCGCCGATCTTCTGATGGTAGAGGTGGGGCTGGACATTCCGTCCCTTATGCCGCGCCTGAAAGCCGAGCATTTCTCTATTCCTGTCGTTGCATGCGGTATCGACACGGAACCCGCCGTTGCGGCGGCAGCAGTGCGTGGTGGCGCGAAAGAATATATTCCGCTGCCACCAGACGCAGAGCTGATATCTGCGGTTTTGGAAGCTGTTGCGGAAGACAGCCAACAGTTCATTTACCGCGATCCGATAATGAAAGAAGTTGCAAAACTTGCGGAACGCGTTGCACCGTCCGAAGCCAGTGTGTTGATCACCGGTGAAAGTGGAACCGGTAAAGAGGTAATGGCACGCTTTGTTCACGAAAAAAGCAACCGCTCCAAGAAGCCATTTGTCGCGGTTAACTGCGCGGCAATTCCAGAAAACCTCTTGGAATCAGAGCTTTTTGGCCATGAAAAGGGCGCTTTTACCGGGGCTGTTGCCCGCCGTATCGGTAAATTTGAAGAAGCGGACGGTGGCACCCTGCTCCTCGATGAGATTTCCGAGATGGATGTGCGCCTGCAAGCAAAGCTGCTGCGCGCCATTCAGGAACGTCAGATTGACCGCGTGGGTGGTTCAAAACCTGTAAATGTTGATATTCGCATTATAGCCACATCAAACCGCAACCTGCAGGACGAAGTGAAAGACGGCAACTTCAGGGAAGACCTTTTCTTCCGCCTGAACGTGTTTAACCTGCGCGTCCCGTCACTACGGGACCGCCCGGCAGACGTGGCGGCCCTCGCCGCCTTCTTCGCGGACAAATATGCAGATGTAAATCAGGTTGAAAAACGGCCTGTATCCGCCGAAGCCCTTTCAGCCTTAACCGCACATGCATGGCCCGGTAACGTTCGGGAACTTGAAAACGCCATGCACCGCAGTGTCCTTCTGGCGAGCGGCCCGGATATTGGCGTGGACGCAATCATGCTGCCAGATGCCAGCGGCAATCTGGCAATGCCATCAACGCTCTCGGAAGCAAGCTCGGTATCTAGCTCGGATGCATCAGTGACCGCCACGGACGAAGAAGTTAAAGCCGGGCTGGTTGGCAAAACTGTTGCAGAGGTGGAGCGCGACCCGATCATAGACACCCTCAAGCACTGTCTGGGTAACCGGACGCATGCGGCTAACATTCTGGGCATTTCGATCCGGACCCTGCGGAACAAGCTTAACCAGTATAATTCTGAAGGCATTAACGTGCCGCAGCCGGGCGACACCGGCCAGCGAGCCCCAGTATAACCGACTGTATAGATTTCCGGCCTTTGTGGCCCAATGGTGATGGTTTGTCATGAGTGACACAGCAACCGACAAACAGGAAGCAGGAGCAAGCGGCGGCAACGCTGCGGTAACCTCTTTCCTTGATGCGCTGAAAAGCACAGATATCGCTTTTGCGATAGGGATCATGACGATCCTGCTGATGCTGATCATGCCCATGCCCGGCTGGTTGCTGGACCTGATGCTGGCTGCCAGCATCACATTTTCTGTCATGGTTTTGATGACCACTATTTTCATCAAAAAACCACTTGAATTTAACAGTTTCCCGACGATCCTGTTGATTGCAACAATGCTCCGGCTATCGCTGAACCTTGCCTCCACCCGGCTTATCCTTTCGGAAGGCCACACAGGCACCGATGCCGCTGGTCAGGTTATTCAGGCGTTTGGTGAATTCCTCATGGGCGGTGAAGTCGTTATCGGTATCATCGTCTTCTCGATCCTCGTGATTGTGAATTTTGTGGTTATCACCAAAGGCTCAGGCCGTATCGCAGAAGTAGCCGCCCGCTTTAGCCTTGATGCCATGCCTGGCAAACAGATGGCTATTGATGCTGACCTTTCATCCGGCCTGATCGATGAAAAAGAAGCCATCGCCCGCCGGACAGAGTTGGAAGATGAAAGCACCTTCTTTGGCTCTATGGACGGTGCTGCCAAATTTGTGCGTGGTGATGCAATCGCCGGCATCCTGATCACTGTTATCAACATCGTTGGCGGCATCATCATTGGTGTTGTCATCAACGACATGAGCTTTGCCGAAGCAGGCAGCCGCTACACGATCCTGACGGTGGGTGACGGCCTCGTCTCCCAAATTCCAGCACTGATCGTCTCCACTGCAGCGGGCATGCTCGTCACCAAGGCCGGGGTAACCGGTCAGGTTGACAAAGCCCTGTTTGGTCAAATGAGCGCAGCACCTCGTGCACTCGGTGTTACCAGTGTTGCTCTCTTTGCCATGAGTATTTTACCCGGTATTCCATTTCTGCCCTTCGTTCTGTTAAGCGGCACACTTGGCTATGCGGCTTTCTCCGCCTCCCAGCGTAACCAGCAGGCTGCTGACAAGCAGGAGCTTGTAAAGATTGAAGAAGAAAAGGCTGCCAAACCCGCTGAAGAGCCTATTGCTGCTGCACTTGCCATTGACCAACTGCGTCTTGAGCTGGGTTACGGCCTACTGACCCTGATCAACGATGACAGCGGCTTCCGGCTAACCGACCAGATCAAGGCGTTGCGCCGCCAGATTGCAAGCGAAATGGGCTTTGTCATGCCGTCGGTGCGCATTCTCGACAATATGCAACTGCCGTCTAATACCTATGTGCTACGGGTTAAGGAAACAGAAGTAGGTCGCGGCGAAATTCGCCCCGGCATGTTGTTGATTATGGACCCGGAGGGCCAACCTGTTCAAATTCCGGGCGAAGCAACAACCGAGCCGGCCTTTGGCTTGCCAGCCACGTGGGTAGATGCCGGTTCCCGCGAGGAAGCGAACTTCCGTGGCTATACCGTGGTTGATGCCCCCACCGTGATCACCACGCACCTCACAGAAGTGATTAAAAACAATATGGCTGATCTGCTTTCCTACGCGGAAACGCAGAAACTGCTCGAAGACCTGCCGGGTGAGCACCAGAAACTAATCACCGATATTGTGCCGAGCAACATCACCACGTCTGGTATTCAGCGTGTGCTTCAAGGGTTGCTGGTTGAACGGGTATCCATCCGTGACCTTGCCACCATTCTTGAAGGTATTGCCGAAGCCACCGGCTTCACCCAAAATATTGTTAACGTGACCGAACATGTGAGGACACGGCTTGGACGGCAGCTTTGCTCGGCATACGCAAACCCTGATGGTCTTGTCCCACTGATCACCCTTTCGCCGGAGTGGGAGCAGGCATTTTCTGAAAGCCTTGTTGGCCAAGGCGAAGAAAAGCAGCTTGCGATGGCACCAACCCGGTTGCAGGAATTCATCAATTCCGTGCGTCTGATTTACGATCAGCAAGCTGAAAAAGGCGAACAACCCGTCATGCTGACAAGCCCGTTAGTGCGGCCCTACGTTCGCTCCATCATTGAACGGTTTCGCCCTGCAACCGTTGTCATGAGCCAAAATGAAATTCATCCGCAAGCCAAGATACGGACCCTCGGTCAGATCTAGGCACTGCGACGAACAAAGTAACCGCGGCCATCTGGCCACGAATGTGAGGATTTGAAAGGTTATGCGTCTTAAGACCTTTCACGCGAAAACGATGCAAGATGTCATGGCGGAGGTGCGTAACAGCCTCGGCCCGGACGCGATTATCGTTCAGATAGATGAGAGCGCCAGCGGCGTCAGGGTTACTGCCGCGGTTGAAGGTGCTGCACCGCCGCCAACACCCGACCACGCCCCCCTGCCCGAACAAACACCTGCGGACTTTGAAATTTCCCACCCGCTTCCGGCTGCAAGGGAATTCGATGCCGCAGACGTTTCCGCGGTTTTAAGCCATCATGGCCTGCCATTTGAAACCGCTGATCAGATCAAACAGGCGCTGGCGTCCGTCGATGCCGCCAGTCTTTCGGAAGCATTCTCAGCCGCCCTTGACACAATCATCCGCTTTAATCCGCTAACGGACAAAGCGTCCCGACCCATTATGCTGGTTGGTCCGCCCGGTGTTGGCAAAACCATCTCAACAGCGAAGCTGACAGCTGATGCCCTGCTGCACGAACGCTCGGTTCATCTGGTTACAACAGACACAGTGAAAGCAGGTGGTGTCCAGCAGCTTGATCATTTTGCCGAGCTAATGAAACAAACAGTATCGACAGCAGAAACAGCAGACGAACTCGCCGCTGTTCTGCGGGCCCGGCAATCACCTGCGGATGTAACGCTAATTGATACGTCAGGCACCAACCCGTTCGATATGAACGAGCTGAAGAGCCTGCTGCATTTCATTCAGGCTGTGGACGCCGAACCTGTACTTGTGATGCCTGCCGGGCTTGATCCGCTGGATGCGCAGGAAATCGCTGGCGTTTTTGCGCGCATGGGCTGCCAGCGTTTCATTGCAACACGACTGGACGCGGCGCGGCGTTACGCTGGCCTTATCATGGCGGCCCGCCCGGGATATCTTTCGCTTGCTGCCATCAGCCGCAGCCCCTTCATTGCTGACGGGCTGGAACCAGCAACCCCCGGTACGTTCGCCCGTCTTTTGACCGCCCTGCCGACCCGTAATCGGTCAACCGAAAAACAAGAGCAAACAGCATGACTGAGCAACCCACAAAAACCGACAAGCGTCTTATCACCATTGCTTCAGGCAAAGGGGGGGTTGGGAAAACATGGCTTTCCGTTACGCTTGCTCATGCGCTTGCAAGCCTGAACACAAAAACACTGTTGTTCGATGGTGACCTTGGCCTTGCAAATGTGGATATTCAGCTTGGCCTGATGCCGGATTCCGACCTCGGCGCTGTGCTGGGCGGTGGCGCCTTGCTGCCAGATGTTATTACGCGCTACAGCGATAACGCAGGTGTCGGCTTTGATGTAATTGCGGGAAAATCCGGTTCCGGCGCGCTCGGTTCGCTTTCCCTCGCAACCCTCAGGGAACTACGCGACGGTCTTGTGTCAATGTCGTCTTCCTATGACACGGTATTACTTGACCTCGCCGCTGGCGTGGACGCATCTGTCACAACACTTTCGGACCATGGTGGACGCATTCTGGTTGTCATGAGCGGTGACCCTACATCGCTAACGGACGCATATGCTTTCATCAAGCTAACCGTGGGTCGCAACCCGGACGCCGACATTGGCATTGTGGTGAACAATGTCCCGACGAAAAAAGACGGCGAGAAAGCTTATGAAGCAATCAAACGGGCCGCAGAGGGATTTTTGAAGATTTCCCCGCCATTGATGGCTATTATCAAGTCTGACAGCAAGGTCACTGATGCCATCCGGGCGCAGATGCCCTTGCTGGCAAGGCATCCTCAATCGGATGCTGCGCAAGATGTCAAAGCACTGGCGGCCAGCCTGATAGGCTAAATACCCCCGGTGCCAACGGGCTTTGGGGGAAACAATGAGCGATATTGCTGGACCACCAGCACCCAAGGAGGTTCAACCTTCCGTTCGAGGAACGGACAGGGCAGCTCAACTCGCGAAAGACCCAAACAACGCTAACGCAGAAGCCCGCTCACGCGACACATCGCAGGACCGCTCTTCCTCTGACCATCAAGACAGTGTGCGCTCCAGAGACCCGGCAGTATCCATTGCTGCAACTGCCGCCCATCTTTCACGCGGTCAGGCAATAAACGAAACCGTCGACCGAGTAGACGCGGAAGGTCGACCTGTCGTTGTGACAGACACGCTCACCATCGCCCTAAAACCCGATGCCGGTTTAAAACCGGGCGATGAAGTGCAGTTGCGCGTCGTGGAAGCCGACACCAGAATAACCGCAGACCTTGTGCAGCAGAACGCACGAGAAATTGACCCGCCAATTCGACTGTCGGTTACTATTATTGAGGTTCACCAGCCAAAACCTGATGCCCCGCAAGCAGCAGCGGCCAAACCATCCCTAGCGGACGTACCATACAGGCCATCGCAGACACAAACCGTTACGACAACTCAAGTAAGCGATGAAGTAGCGCTTCTGGTTAGCGGCAAAACCAGTAATGAAACAGCCCCCGCAAGCGCCACACTGCAACCGCCCTTAACACCCACTCCCCCTGATACGACGGCAGCTTTGGCGGGCGCCCCCAGAACCAGCAGCGCAGACCTGGCTACCCTGATTCAACAGCAACAGACTGCAGCAACTGTTCCATCAGCTCCGCCTGCACCCAATGCTGCCGCTACGCAGCCCGTGCAGGTTCCTTTTCTAGCGGCTTCAGGTCCTGGCATCGGCCCTGCGATTGCGGCGCTTGGCTTGGACGGCACCCCAGCAATTATTCAACTACTTGACCCATCCGTTAGCAAAGTCTCACCCGTTGAAATTGCGACAGTTACCAAAGTTCAAGCCCTTGCCGCGAGCGAAGCACGCACGGTGCCGGTCGGCGCTGCGGCTCTTGCCTCCATCGCGGACGCATCTGGCGAACTGGCACGCGTTGAAACAAGCCGGGGCACATATATTCTACCAGCCAGGACGGCAGCCTCATTTACTGATGAATTAATACGGGTGGTGGTTGACAACAGCAGCCCGGCAACGTCAAACGGCGGGGCACCAGAGCAAAAGCAGGTGAGTTATGTTGGGCAATTCACTACGAACGACGCGGCTTCGGCGATACGGGTCGCCGCAAGTTTCGCCGCACCCGATGCTGCGGATAAAAATCCGGCGGCAACTTCCGCTACACCAAACCCAGCCAACACATCAGCGCCACAGCAAACCGGTTTCCTTGCTCAGACGACCATCACATCGGTGGAAACGACAGGTGCTTTCCTAAGCGCAACAGGCCCGCGCACAGACCTGAAAATCACAACAGAAGCGGGTGTACTGAGTGTGACGGTACCGTCTTCGGTTCGCCCGGAAATTGGTTCTCAGCTCGTCTTATCCGACCCTGAACCTGTGGCTGCAACACACGCAGGCGTACAAGCCAATGCGCTGACCGGCAGCATTCCACCAGTACAAACCGCCGATGCCGTGACCGCGGCCACAACGATAGCAGTCCATGCGCCAAATCTGCTATCTGGCTGGCCCGCACTGGAAGAAAGTCTGGCGGCTCTAGCTGGCTCCGCGCAAACGCCCGGTGCCACCGAAAGCCTGACCGCTAAAACCGCACAAGGCGGCGGCAAACTGACCAACGCCTTGCTGTTTTTCCTGTCCGCGACAGGCCGAAACACCCCCTCCGATTGGCTTGGGCAGGGAACAGAGCGAGCTTTGGCAGAAACCTCCCCCTCTATCTTGAAGGGGTTACAGTCCGACCTCGCGCGAATGGCCTCTTTGCCAGCAGAAACAATTGGCGAGTGGCGACCTATTATCATCCCGTTTGATGCTCGACCGACAGAGGTCCCCCTTATTGCTTTTCTGCTGCAAGCACGCCCTGACATAGACCCCGATGCCAATTCGGGAGAAGAAAGCGCCCATGAGCGCGAAGGCGATGATGGGCAGCGTTTTTTACTTCAAGTCCAGTTTTCTGTTCTGGGGGACATCCAGCTTGATGGCCGCATTCGAAAAACGGACTTCGACCTAACAGTGAGAAGCTCCGGTGGTTTTTCTTCTGCGCTTAAGCAAGACCTGGAAACATTGTTTTATCAAGCGCTCGCCGCCAATGGCTTTGGCGGGGGATTGAGGTTTCAGGAAAACACCAGCTTCGATGTGGACGCCGCAAAGCTGATTGAAGACCATCTGCTTCAAAACCCGGCGGCATAACCTGCCTGCATCGTATTTTCTCACCTTACAGATTAGGAAAAACCACTTGCTTTTACCCTTCAGGCGAAAGAAAGTCGCGCCGTCTTTAGCGCGTTTACGTGAGGATAACCGATGGCTGCTTTTCTGGCTTTTTTGGCCTGCGTTCTGATTTGGGGTTCCACCTGGTACGGGATTGAACTCCAACTGGGCGTCGTGGCGACCGAATGGTCTGTTGCCTATCGGTTCGGCCTATCTGCCATATTGCTTCAGGGTTGGTGCATGGTTCGCGGCATTAAGGCAGATTTCGGCAAGGCCGGACATCTGGCTGCTGCCGGTATGGGAGTGTTTCTGTTCGGACTGAACTACCTGCTTGTCTATATCGGCAGCGAATATCTGACGTCTGGCTTGGTTGCCATCTCCTTTTCGCTGCTGTCGCTGATGAACCTCATCTGGGCACGTATTTTCCTGAAAACGCCAATCCAGCCCACGGTGCTGGCTGCTGCCCTTCTTGGTGTTATAGGGCTTTCAATGATATTCGAGCAGGAAATCGCGCAATTTTCCTTTAGCGACGGCACGGTTATCGGCCTTGCTTTTTGTATCAGTGCAACTGTGATTGCTGGCCTTGGCAACACGGTTGCGGCTTCGGAAACTGCAAAACGGCTTCCAATTCTGCCATTCACCGCACTCGGTTTATTCTATGGAACAGCTTTCAATACACTGGCAGCAATCGCATCCGGCGAACCAATGCTGTTTGATCCACGTGCACCCTATGTGGTTTCGCTTCTGTTCCTTGCGGTGTTTGGCACCATCGTGGCGTTCACCGTGTATCTGTGGCTGATTGCAAAAATTGGCGTCGCACGCGCCGGATACATAGCTGTTGTAATGCCGCTGGTCGCCCTAACCATTTCAACAATCTATGAAGGGTTTGTATGGACCAGCACTGCAATAGCTGGTTTTGGCCTTGTTATGCTGGGTAACGCCCTGATGGTACGACTGAAACAACCAGAGGCACCGGAGTCCACCCCAGCTGAGTAAAGAATGCTCGTTTGATCAGCTTAGCCAGCCTGCCCCTGAATGGCGGCATAGATATTGTCGCAAGCTTCCTTGAGAACAGCCGCGATCATATCCATTTCAGCGTGGGTTATGATAAATGGCGGGCACATAACCACCACATTCCCCACAGCGCGCGCAATCAAACCGCGCATCAATGCTTGCTGGCCAACGTGATCACAAATGGCAACTTCTAAAGGATATTGCTCCCGGGTTTCCTTGTTTTTAGCAAGCTCAAACGCTGCCATCAGTCCACATACTCGAACCTCACCAACCAGCGGGTGGTTCGCCAACGCACGGTTCAGTACTTTCTCAAAATAAGGGCCCTTGTCGTCCCGGATAGCCTCGACCATCCCTTCCTGTTCGATCAAATCCAGGTTTCTAAGCGCAACAGCGCAGGTAACCGGGTGCCCAGAAGTCGTGAAACCATGCTGCAACAAGCCCATGCTATCTTCCATCACATTCGCAACCTCGTCAGAGATAACGGTTGCAGCAACCGGCAGGTAGGACGAGGAAAGCCCTTTTGCCAGTGTCATGATATCTGCCTTGAACCCAAAAGCCTGCTGGCCGAACCAATGACCGGTGCGTCCAAAGCCAGACACAACTTCGTCTGCAATCAACAGCACACCATACTTGCGGCAAATGCGTTCCACTTCAGGCCAGTAAGTTGCTGGTGGTACAATAATGCCCATGGTGCCCTGCACTGGCTCACCAATGAAGGCCGCCACATTTTCAGGGCCCGCCTCAAGAATAAGGTCTTCAACCGATTTCGCCGCGGCTATACCAAATTCATCCGGCGTCATGTCACCGCCTTCACGGTACCAGTAAGGCGCCTTGGCACGTAAAATTGGGGCTGGATCACTGTAGCCAAACTGGCTCGCCATCTCTGCGTTACCGTTAAGCGCCGCAGTCGCAATGGTGCTGCCGTGGTAGGCATACTCACGCGTGATAATCGCCTTTCGGTTTGGCTGTTCCTTCTTCTGCCAATAAAGCGATACAAGCTTCAGCGCTGTTTCAACCGCTTCCGAACCAGAGTTCGCCATAAAGACCTTGTTCGTGCCCTCTGGCGCCAAATCAGCAATCTTCTTTGACAGGGCCGCTGCATAGGGGTTCGTTACGGCAGCGAAACTATGGTAGTAACTGAGTTTGGAGAGCACATGCTCCGCAGCTTCCGCAAGTTCTTTTCTGCCATACCCGATATTCACACAGCCCAAGCCAGCCATGGCGTCCAGAAGTTTGATATTCTGGCCGGTCACATAGCAGCCTTCTGCAGAGTCTATGATAAATGGCGGCGCCTGCTTCAAGGCGTTAGGGTCAGTAAAGGAATGCATATGGTGCTGCCGGTCGTAAGTTTGCAGCTGCTCCAACGTCAGGGAGCCCATGAAATCTGGCTGTTGGGTCACGGATTGGTTCCTCCTGCACGCAGCTTGCCGTTATGACATGCAAATTTCCAGCATTATTGTTTCTCCGCCCAACTGATGGGGTGAGAAACATTCACCCATTTTGCTGCATGTTTTTTTCATAAGCCTGAAGGCCAAGGTCATCAAGTTCGGCCTGCTCCTGCCTCGACAGCTCCTGCTTCACACGGTCTTTTTGCCGGCGGTCCGCAATTTCGAAGGTCTTAAGTTCCCTGAAAGCTTCAGAAACCACGTCTTGCTTGTCCGCAATTTCTTCATCTTTCTTACGCAGGTCTTCAATGAGCCAGGCCCGCTTCTTGCGCGCACCTTCGATATAGGAACCAAGTGTCATGGAACCGATATCGCTATCTTTCATTGAAGATTGTTCCAGCATTTCGCGGTCCAGTGCTTCTATTCGGTGTTCGATAGAAGCGCGTTCCTGAAATAGAACAGCAAGCTCGCGGCGTTTTTCATCCAGTTCCCATTTTCGGAATCGCAAGATACCTTCGAGGTCAGCCACCAGAAAGCTCCTGCATCAGCATCTGCGCTGCCGGGCCGTTTTGCAGGATTGCCTGCAATTGATCGTACCCTTGATCAAGCGTCGTACGGTCGTCTTTCCACTGGCCAAGAAATTGTTCCAAATTCTGGTTATAATCAATGGCCGCATCCACCTCCGGATTGCTACCAACCCGATAAGCGCCCAGACGGATCATTTCTTCCATATCTGCATAGGTTGAAAGGAATCTTTTCGCTTCCCGAACCAGTATGTTTTGCCGGTCATCATTGCAGCGCGGCATGGTTCTGGAAATCGATTTTAGCACATTGATAGCCGGATAGCGCCCACGCTCGGCGATAGCGCGCTCCATGACGATATGACCATCCAAAATACCGCGCACTGCATCTGCAACCGGTTCGTTATGATCATCCCCTTCAACCAGAACGGTAAAGAGGCCCGTGATGTTGCCGGAATCGCGTGGGCCCGGCCCGGCCCGCTCAAGCAGCTTCGGCAGTTCGGTGAAAACCGTTGGCGTATAGCCCTTACTGGTAGGGGGCTCACCACCCGCAAGACCAATTTCCCGCTGTGCCATCGCAAAACGGGTCACGCTGTCCATCAGGCACATAACTTCAGCGCCCGTGTCGCGGAAGTGTTCCGCGAGGGTAAGGGTAAGGTACGCAGCCTGACGGCGCATCAGCGCACTTTCGTCAGATGTTGCAACCACCACGACTGACTGCGCAAGACCATCTGGGCCAAGGTCATCTTCGATAAATTCCTGCACCTCGCGGCCTCGCTCACCGATCAGGCCGATAACACTGATATCGCTTGATGAATGGCGGGCAATCATCGACAGCAACACTGACTTGCCGACACCGGAACCCGAGAAGATACCCATCCGCTGACCACGGCAGCAGGTGACAAATGTGTTAAGGGCCCGAACACCTAAATCTACTTTTTCACCTACACGCTGTCTGCTGTGGGCCGGTGGTGGTGTACCGCGCAGCAGTTTGGGCTGATGACCATGACGAATGGGGCCTTTGCCATCAATAGGCTCACCTAGTGCATTCACCACGCGGCCAAGCCAAGCGTTGGACGGGAACACCATCGGTTCAGACTGGGTTAACACGGCACGGCAACCAACCCCGATGCCTTCAACAGCGTCAAAGGGCATGGCAAGAGCCGTTTGCTCGCGGAAGCCGATAATTTCAATAGGAACACGGCGACGGTCACGGGTTTCCACCTCAAGGCGCGAACCAACAGAAATAAACTCACCAATACCAGCAAGTTCAATCAGCAAACCACGCACGCCGGTTACGCGACCGTACCGACGCTCGGTTTGAATTCTGTCAATTTCCTTGATCAGGCTGCGCACGCATGCCCCCGATGTTGTTTGGCGCTGACCTTAGCGGTCTCCGCTTAAATATTGGTAAAAGCGCGGGGCGTGTCTAGCACAAGCTGGACAGATTTGGTCAATTTTTCTTGGAGTTTTCGTTAACCTTGGTTAACATTTGTTAACAATGCTATCAATTACGTGAGGGACAAGACCTCAAACCGGCTCTAACTCAGGGGTTTAGGCGTTTCAGTTTGCTACGATAGAGCATCGGAGAACACCAAAATCAGACCGGTTTGATCAGTTTTGAAACAATAAGAGGCAAGGACCAACAATGCGCGTTCTGTTGATTGAAGATGATCCAACGATCAGTCGTAGTATCGAATTGATGCTCAATGCTGAAGGTTTCAATATCTATTGTACCGACCTCGGCGAAGAGGGCTTAGACCTAGGCAAGCTCTATGATTATGACATCATTCTTCTGGACCTGAACTTGCCGGACATGCATGGCTATGATGTTCTCAAGAAACTACGGACGGCGAAGGTAAATACGCCTATCCTTATCCTGTCGGGCCTTAATGAGATGGAAAACAAGGTTAAGGGCCTTGGTTTTGGCGCGGACGACTATCTGACCAAGCCGTTCCATAAAGAAGAGCTGGTTGCCCGCATTCACGCAATTGTACGCCGCTCTAAAGGGCATTCGCAGTCAATCATCAACACTGGCAAACTTGCGGTTAACCTGGACACGAAAACTGTCGAGGTGGATGGTAAGCGTGTTCACCTGACCGGTAAGGAATATGCGATGCTAGAGCTGCTTTCCTTGCGCAAGGGAAGCACGCTGACGAAAGAAATGTTCCTGAACCATCTGTATGGTGGCATTGACGAGCCGGAACTGAAAATTATTGATGTGTTCATCTGTAAGCTCCGCAAAAAGCTTGCAACAGCATCAGAAGGCCAGAATTACATCGAAACAGTTTGGGGACGCGGCTATGTGCTCAGGAACCCAGCTGAAGAAGAGCAGGAAGCAGCAGCAAGCTGAACCTGACCTATACGAAAACAAAAAAAGACCGGCATGATGCCGGTCTTTTTTTGTTCATAGACAGCGATAACCTATTTAAGTCCCATCAACTCTTCCGCGTTACCGTCCGAGGTCACATACATGCCACGCTGCCCGCGTACTGGCCGCAGCTTGTCGGTAATACCGAGCACAGTTTCCGCCGCCCCAAGGAATAGAGTACCGTCTTTGGCGAGCGTGCCATGCATACGCTCCAGCACATCTTTCTTGGTTGGCTGGTCGAAATAGATCAATACGTTCCGGCAATAGATCACATCAAAAGAGCCAAGCAAGTTGAAGCTGTCGAGCAGATTGAATGGCCGGTATTTCACCATGCTGCGGATATCATCATTGAGACGCCAAACGTCGCCTTCCTGCTTGAAATATTTGATCAACATCTGAATAGGCAGACCGCGCTGCACCTCAAACTGGCTGTATGCGCCAGCCTTGGCCTTCTCCAGAACCTGAGTACAAATATCCGTACCAACAATTTCGATATTCCAGTTTTGCCACTTCGCCCAGTTTTCCTTCAAAAGTATTGCAAGCGAATAAGGCTCCTGCCCGGTGGATGCCGCGGCACACCAGATACGCAGGCGTTTGGTTGGCCTCGCCTTTTCCATCGCTGGCAGAACGTGATTTTTGAAAATATCAAATGGCGTATTGTCCCTAAAGAAAAAGGACTCGTTCGTTGTCATCGCCTCTGTCACATCAGTGATCAGGCTGCGATCTGTATTCAACCGAAGCTTCTGCACAAGGGCATCCAGCGTATCAAGGCCGCGCTTGCGGGCAAGCGGCGTCAGCCTGCTTTCCAGCAAATATACCTTATCAGGTGTTAGCATCAGCCCTGACTTGTCCTTTAGCAGGCCCGCCAGAAACTCAAAGTCTTGATTCTTCACCCAATTCCTCCTTCAAGCCGCCTGCTGGCTGCTGCGCCTATTTCATCAATAGGCAAAACTTCTGTACAAAGACCCGCGGTTGCAACCGCCCCCGGCATACCCCAAACGACACTGGTTGCCTCGTCCTGAGCAATAAGCGTTGCACCCTCTTTGGTAATATCTCTGCCGCCCTTAAGACCATCATGACCCATACCGGTCAAGATAACCGCAAGGATACGCTCGCCAAATATCTTGCCTGCACTACGAAACAGTGGGTCTACCGCCGGCCGGCAGAAGTTTTCCGGCGGGTCATCGGTCAATCTGATTTTCAGTGTGTCGTCTTCCATGGCGAGCTCCATATGCTTGCCCCCCGGTGCGATATAAATCTGCCCTGGTTGCGGCACCATGCCATGCTTGCCTTCTTGCGCCGTCCAGCCAGTGGACTGCTGCAGGTGTGTCGCCAGTATAGCCGTGAACGTCGCCGGCATATGCTGCGTAATAAAGATAGGCACCCTTGGCGGTTTCTTGAAACCGGCGAAGAACTTCATCAAAGCCTGTGGACCACCAGTCGAGGAACCAACCAACAGCACCTTGGGCGCACGAAGCGAGCCCTTGCGCAGCGTAATAGGCTTGCCGCCATAGAGAGCACCAGCTTTGTCCGGCGAAGGTTGCGTTTGCCGTGCCGACACGGTTGTGGCGGTCGCCCGCGGACGCGACGCAGAAACAAAACCGCTTGCTGCCTGTGGCCGGGATGGCCTTGCGAATGATGGTTCATTTGCCGCCGATTTTGCACCAGCTTCTGTTATCTGTG
This sequence comes from Kordiimonas sp., assembly GCA_965199355.1. GTDB lineage: Bacteria > Pseudomonadota > Alphaproteobacteria > Sphingomonadales > Kordiimonadaceae > Kordiimonas. The sequence goes on along the minus strand of CBDARB010000013.1, from coordinate 136,835 downwards.
GCAGGTCAACACCCAATTTCTTGCGCCGCCGACCGGCCCAAGCCTTGACCTTGTCTACAAGCTCACGGCGAAAATCTATATTTGCGTTAACGGAACGCGCCGTCTCCGGCTTTGGTACATAATCCACAGCGCCCATTTGCAAGGCACGCAAGCTGATCTCCGCATTCTTGCGGGTCAAGGTGGACGCCATAACAACCTGCAAATCGGGCTGCTTATCAAGCATCTTCGGCAGCGCCGTCATGCCATCCATCTCGGGCATTTCTATATCAAGTACGATGGCTTCGATATCATGCAGGTCGAGCTGGCGCAGCGCCACAAGGCCATTGTTAGCCGTGGTTACCACGTCGATATTGGGGTCTTCGGAAAGATAACGGCAAAGAAACCCGCGAATGATGGCACTATCGTCCACGACCATCACTCTATAGGGACCGTCTTTCTTACCTGACGCCGGGCTGGGGTTTGAAGCAGCAGAATTCACGCTGATATTCCTGAAATAAACTATATGAGCCCAACCTGGGTGAATTTGGCTTCGATAATCTCTCTGTCGAAAGGTTTCATGATATATTCGTTAGCCCCAGCCTCAATCGCCATACGAATATGAGACATGTCATTTTCTGTCGTACAGAAAACAACGATAGGCTGTTCAATTCCATCTTTCGAGCGGATTGCTTTCAGGAATTCCAAGCCATCCATTACGGGCATATTCCAGTCCAGCAGCACAACATCTGGCAAATTGCGGTCGCACGCATCGAGGGCGTCCTGACCGTCGACAGCTTCTTCAATCTCGAAGTTTAACTCTTCGAGAATGCGGCGAGCGACCTTTCTGATCACTTTTGAATCGTCAACGACTAAACAGAGTTTCATGCGACAAATGTCTCCCTATCGTGCTTCGCATCTTTTCTTATACGGCAAGTTTATGCCGCTTTACCATTGGTTTCGAATGCCAACAGCCTGTCCACATCCAAAATTGGCAAGAGTTTATCTTTCAAACGGTAAATACCAACGCTGACTTCACGCCAGCGCGGGTCGAGCGTTACCGGGTTTTTCTCAAACAGCTGGTCTTCGAGCGACAACACCTCGCCAACCTTGTCAATCTGCAGGCTGTAGGGCTCTTCGTTATGCTCGACAACAACTGACATGCTTGATTCACCGTCAGCAAGGGGCGGCAGGCCCAAACGGCGGCGCATGTCGATAGCGGTTACGATCCGGCCCCGCAGGTTCAACACACCGGCCACCCAATCGGGCGAGCGCGGGATCATGGTAATCTTCTGCGCATTCAATACATCATGGACAGCCAGAACCGGGATACCAACCATCTGGCCATCAAGGCTGACAGTCACAAAATCATGGGAACCAGTTGCAACAACACTCAATTCTTCACGGACAACGAGATCGTTCATGCTGCGTCTCCTTTGATTTTAAACTGTTGCGACAAGCTGCGAAGCAGAATGTCTTTGTCAAACTTGGCGACATAATCGTCGAAGCCGGCTTCGAAGCCGCGGTTCACATCCCGTTCGCTTGATAGCGACGATAGGGCAACCAGCCGGATGTTATTCCAGTCATCATTTTCACGAATGGCTTTGGCAAGCTCGTAGCCTGACATGTCCGGCATCTCGATATCTGAAATAATCAGCTCGAATTGCTCGCCATTTTCCAGCAGATTGAGGACTGTTTCAGCCCGGTTAACGGCTGTCACATTATAGCCGGCAACCGTCAGGATTGGCTTGAGCATGTTGCGGAAGAAATCGCTGTCGTCAACAATCAGAATTCTTTCCGCACTGTGTGATGAAACTGCTTCCTCGGTCATGTCCTTGCTGGCAAGCCAGTCGGGGAACGCAAGACCAAGATAGTGGGTTACATCGATCACCTCGGACGTTTTGCCATTGATGATCGCGGAGCCGATAACACCGGGTTTTTCAGACGCCAGCTTAATATCCAGTTCGTCTTCGACGATATCGAGGATTTCATCAACCGCAAGACCCATGGTGAACTGGCGATCAGTGAAAACCAGCACCGGCTGGTTGCCGCTTTCACGCAATGTCATGCTGTCATCTGCCAGCACCAGCGGCATCAAAGCCCCACGATATTGCACCATCAGGCGACCGTCGGATTTTTCAACGGTTGAAATATCGATTTCTTCAAGCCGCGCAACAAGCGAGAGCGGTACTGCTCTTGGGTGGTCCTGACCAGCCCTGAATACAAGCATGCTTTCTTTCTCTGTACCTGTGGAACGGCGAACAAGGTCTGCTTCGTCCTCGTCTTCCGCATTGTCGGTAACGCCTTGATTTGCAAGTGCGGCAATACCATTCGGGTCAAGGATCATAATCACGCTACCATCACCAAGAATGGTGTTACCTGAGTAGATATCCAGATCTTTCAGGATTGGCGCGACAGGTTTCACCACGATCTCTTCGGTATCGAATACCTGATCAACCACAATACCGAAGGTGAAAGCACCCACCTGGCTGACGACAATAAAGTCGTCACTCGCGTCTTTCTCAAGGCGATCTTCCTTGCTTTCAAAGCCCAGAACTTCGTTCAGGTAAACCAGTGGCAGCAAACGATTCCGCAAGCGCAGCACTGGCGTATCATTGATCATCTCGATCTTATGATCGTTTTCGCCCGCTTTTTCAGCGCTGGTTGCCCGCACCAGTTCAAGAACGCTGATCTGAGGGATCGCATAGCGCTCTTCCTTGGCCTTAACAATCATACCAGCAACAATTGCGAGCGTGAGCGGGATTTTAATCGAGAAGGTGCTGCCTTTGCCAACGACTGACACCATGTCGATGGTACCGCCGATTTTTTCGATGTTTGAGCGCACCACATCCATGCCCACACCACGGCCAGAAACACTGGTTACCTGCTCGGCAGTAGAGAAGCCCGGATGGAAGATGAACTTCTGGATTTGAGCTTCGGACATGCCAGCGAGTTCGCCTTCGGACGCGAGACCTTTTTCCAGAATCTTCTTCGATAGCTTTTCAGGATTAATACCCCGACCATCATCCTTAATCTCGATGATGATATGACCACCTTCATGGAAAGCGTTCAGAACGATTGTTCCAAGCTCTGGCTTGCCAACAGCCATCCGTTCCGCGGGCGACTCGATACCATGGTCTGCTGAGTTGCGAACCATATGAGTCAGCGGATCTTTAATCAGCTCAAGCACTTGACGGTCAAGCTCGGTGTCCGCACCCAGCATCTCCAGCTCGATCTTTTTATCCAGTTCAACGGTAAGGTCGCGAACGATACGCGGCAGCTTCGCCCATGCGTTGCCGATAGGCTGCATCCGCGTTTTCATGACATTCTCTTGAAGCTCGGTTGTGCACTGGCTCAGGCGTTGCAGCGGCACACCAAGTTCGGAGTTATCCATGTTGCGTGTAATCTGAAGAAGCTGGTTCCGGGTCAAGACAAGCTCGGAAACCATATTCATAAGGTCTTCCAGCAAGTCCACATTCACACGAATGGACTGTGTTGACTTACGTGGTTCTTTCGCGGCTGTTGCCTGCTGCGCACCGGGGCCTGCACGGCCCGTTGTCGTCTTCGGCTGCGCAACTTCTTTGGACGCATTGATCACAGCTTCGCGCACAAGCTCAAAGGTCATCACCGCTTCATCGGTGGTGTCGCTGTCAACCTGACATTCGATCAGCACAGTTTTCACAAGCTCAAGCAAGGCGTCAAACTGAGCTTCGCCAAAGCCCGCAACTGTCACCAGTTGGCGGCCAACAGCGTCTGCCGCGTCCATATCGTCTTTAAAGAGGGCGAGCATCATGCCCATGAACTTGCCCTTGCGTTGATCAATACTGGTTCCCGCGAAGAATTTCTCCAGCTTGGTCTCGTTTTCCACACGCTGGCTAATCAAGTGAGATGCAACAGCAAGCGTATCTTCACCACCAATACGGTCAAACAGGCTTGCATCAGCGTCTTTCGCGCTTGCCGCCGCAGGGGCTGGTGCTTCTTCAGCAGCAGCTGCCTCTTCTTCAGGGCCTGGTGCGTTTGCAAACGCTGCTTCAAGCTCTTCAAGGGATACTTCGCCCGGCTTCAACGAACGGCCAAGACCCGGGTCAATAATTTCGCCGTCAACTGTATCAGGCTCAGGGTCGGGTTCCGCAGCGGGTGCATCACCGCCTTCTGCAATCGCATCCAACCGGCCTATCAGGTCACTGTCGTCGCCCTCAGGCTCTTCCTCGGTGGCTTCAAGGCCCGCCAGAATTTCTTTAATACGGTCAAGGCTCTCCAGAATAACCGTTACGGCACCTTCTGAAACCTGCAGCTCTCCATCACGGAATTTACCAAGCACATTCTCGGATGCGTGCGCCACTGACTCCAGCCTCGGCAGACCCAAGAACCCGCAAGTACCTTTAATCGTGTGAACAAGGCGGAAAATATTGTCCAGAACTTCCTTATTATTCGGATCCTGCTCCAATTTCACCAGCTCAACGTCAACAACGTCAATGCTTTCGCCTGTCTCGGTAAGAAACTCGTTTAATAGATCGTCCATGGCCACTTCCCGGCGTTTCTACGCCTGCAAATTTCAGTCGACTTCCCCATACACAAGATGTGTAAATGGCACCTTGACGAAAAAGAGTTAAAATCGTGTAAAACTTTTTTCGTTATCGAAATGGAATAACTGCAGGATGTAAAAACTTTCCTAACGGGAATTAGGAAAGTGTGTCAGGCATTTGCCTTTATTGTCGCCGAGATAGAGATATCGCTGGCTTCGCTGGCGGTCACAGCTATTGAACCGCCCAACTCGGCAGCCACAGCTGACGCCAGATACGCGGGCGCTGATCTTGGCTCCAGGTCTTTTTCCTTAACCTTGCCTTCAAGGGCTGCCCGAACATCATCAGAAAAAATCACCCGCTCCCCACTGGCTTGCACCTGAATATTCACCTGCCCTGCTTCACCTTCGGCAAAATCGACAGCCATTCGCCCACCACGCACAAGTGTTTCCGCAGTGACCAGACAAAGGTTAAGCAGTAGCTTCACTCCGCCCTTGCTTAGTTCCGATACCGAAACGTTCCAGTCCAGCTCAACACGGCTGCCTGCAAGAAAGGCCCGCAGGGACTTTTCTGCCTCGCGTGTATCCAGATGGGCGGAGAAGCCACCAGCTGCACCAAATGCGAGACGGAAGAATTGCAACTTGTTGCTGGTTTGAGCTGTCGATTTCTCGATCAAATCAAAGACAGCGTCCCGCATTGCTTCGTCCTGTTCGCCGGATAACAACTCAAGGCCGTTGTTAATCGCACCAACCGGGCTAACCAGGTCATGACAAAGACGGGAACACAGTAAAGCAGCAAAATCCAGCTTGGACATCATTTTCTCCCCAGAAAATGCCGGGATCACCTCCGGCAAACAGCGAGTCGCGCTATACCTATCAAAGGCTGCGCCCAACGCTTTTTTATATTTTCGCGAGAAACTGCTGTTGAAGCAACTGGTTTTATGGTTAACAGTCCTCCAACCAACATGCGTAACTGCAATCTTCCTAACCGACCCACTGAGTTTACCGATGACAGACATTTCCCCAGACGCACTTGAACAGATGAGCACCGCCATTCTTCAAACCATGCTTGATGCAGGAAATGTTGTAATGGACGTGTTCAACACTGACTTCGAGGTGTTCGGTAAAGATGACAAATCACCGGTAACAGAAGCGGATCGCCGCGGCGAAGAAATCATCACCGCAGCCCTGAATGAGGTCGCGCCAAGTATTCCGATTGTTGGCGAGGAAGCCAAATCAGAAGGGCATTGCCCGGATATATCAGGCGGCGTTTTTTGGTTGGTTGACCCGCTTGATGGCACCAAAGAGTTCATCAAACGTGGGTCGGACTTCACGGTCAACATCGGGCTGATCAAAGATGGCGTGCCGATTGCAGGCTTTGTGCTCGCACCAGCGCTGGGCAAGCTTTTCTGGGGCATCAGCGGCAAAGGGGCGTGGATTGCTGACGTTGAAGACGGAAAGACCCTGAACAAGCGCTCAATTGCCGCACGGCAGGCTGATCCGAATAAGCTCGTTATCGTTGCGAGCAAATCGCACCGTTCGCCTGAGCTGGAAGCGTGGCTATCGCATTTCCCCAATGCCGAGCATGTCTCTATCGGCTCCAGCCTGAAACTCTGCTTGCTCGCAACTGGCGAAGCAGATTTATACCCGCGCCTCGGCCCAACGTGCGAGTGGGACACTGCCGCCGCGCATGCGGTCCTGCTAGCCGCAGGTGGCAGCGTCGAAGTCACAGGCGGTGGCCCGCTTAGTTACGCTAAAGACCTAAGCACATTTCTGAATCCATGGTTCCTGTGCCGTGCCGACGTGAACTTTGACGTGCCAGATATCGGCAAACCAGCCTAAACAGCGTACCTTGCCGCTCAATTAACGCGTAGTGACCGGCAGTGGTGGTGACCATGCCGGGTCAGATGCGTCATACGGCGTTGGCACTTCACGCTCGTTGTAGCCCGTCAGATCCACGGACCAGAGCGAAGGCTTACCGCCCGAACCGTCAGCACGGTATGGCGGGGTACGGAAGAACATCAACACACGACCATTTGGTGACCATGTTGGCCCCTCGTCTTGATAGGCATCAGTCAGCAAACGCTCGCCTTTACCATCGGTGCGCATAACGCCAATGCGGAACTTGCCATCGCCGATTTTGGTAAAGGCAATCAGGTCACCGCGCGGCGACCAAACCGGTGTTGCATACCGCCCACGACCGAAGGAAATGCGGTGCACATTGCTGCCATCCGGGTCCATCACATAAAGCTGCTGTGACCCACCCCGGTCAGAGTTGAACACAATCTTGCGGCCATCGGGCGAGAAAGACGGCGACGTATCAATGCCCGGATCATCCGTCAGGCGTGTCACCTCACGGGTTCGCAAATCCATCAGGTAAATATCTGTGTTACCATCTTCAGCCAGTGACATAATCACATGGTTCCCATCAGGCGAGAAGCGCGGCGCAAAGGTCATATTGGGGAAATCACCCAGTACCTCAAACCGGTTTGACAGAATATTAAACAGATACACACGTGGTTTGTCGTTAAAGTAGCTGAGGAATGTAATTTCCTGCCGGTTAGGGCTGAAGCGCGGCGTTAGTACCAGATAGCTGCCATCCGTCAGGAACTGCTGGTTTGCCCCATCCTGATCCATGATAGCCAAGCGCTTGGTCCGATTGAGGGGGTCACCCTGCTCCGCAATATAGACGATACGCGTATCAAAATAGCCCTGCTCACCAGTTAATCGGGTATAAATTCGATCAGAAATCACATGGGCAATACGCCGCCAGTTGGATGCTGGCGTATTATAGCCAACACCTTCCATCTGCACTTCGCCAACCACGTCCCACAGGCGAAACTCAACCCGCAGGTTACCGTTCGCGAGCAACTGCAAACGCCCACTCACCAACGCTTGCGCTGCAAGCGGCCTCCAGGCGGAAAACCTGGGGCGTGTGGGAGCAGCAGTTATCTGCTCAATGAAAGCGTTCTGATCAATCGCGCGGAACAGGCCGGTGGAAACAAGGTTCGCCGTGATCACTTCAGTGATGCTTGCGCCAATGTCTGAAAGGGTGCCGGTGGCTGTTTCCACATCTTCAACCGGAACAAAATCGGGAATTGCAATTGGCACCGGGTCCACCGACCCGCGTGTTACATCCACTTTTAACTGCGCTGACGCGCCCACGGATGCAAATACGATCAGGAAAACGGAAGAAACAAATGCCTTCACCACACTGCCTGCCTTCATGCTGCCCAAAGTCCCCTGTTATCCGCCAACAAATGTTGACGGGTTAAATTCAAAATCAATGTAAGATGTATTAGCGTCCAAATGCTTGGCTGCTTCGTCGAGCGGTTCACTCAGCAAGACAGCCCGCTTTGCGCTCTCGGCAAAAATACGGAAGAAAGCCTGATCCGGGTCATTCAAATTACCCGCACCGATAAACTCAGGCGCACGGGAAAAATAGCCGTCTGGCCTGATCCAGATACGAATGGTTACTCTCATATCCTGAATATCTTTGGCGCCGCCCGGGAACGACCAATTGCTTTCAACCTTTTGCCGAAGGGCATCCATCACACTTGCAGTTGCCAGCCGTCCGCTTAACCCGGCAAACAGGTTTGGCTTTTTTTCTTCTTCCTTTTGCGCCGCTTTCTTTTCTTCTTCGCGTCGCAGGGTTTCTTCCTGCTCTTCCTTGATAGAACGGTCAATCAATGCCGCAATCCGGTTGGACTTGAGGCGAGAAGGCGGTCTTGGCTTTGCGCGCGGTGTTACCCGGTTCGCCAGCTTACGGTTTTCTGACACCTGCGGCTTAGGCTTGGGCGTTGGTTTTGGCTCCATTTTCGCAGGCTTAGCTGCTTCAAGAAGTGGTGCAGCATCTTCAACTGGGGCCGGCGCGGCCTCTGCGGCAGCAAAAGCGGGCTGCGGCTCACTCTGTGCCTCTTGTGGTTCCGCTTTCGGCGGTTCTGGCCTTACAACACGTGTTTGCTCCGCGATTTGAACAAACTCTATCGCAATTGGTGGCGGTGGCTCGGGCAGCGGGCGCTGAAGCTGCGGCAAACCGACAAGCGCAACCGCTGCCACACCAATGTGCAGCGCCGTCGACATCATCCAGCCTGTTTGCTCCAGTTTAATCATTGTCTCAGCGTCTCGTTGGCCCTGGCTCTTTGCGTTAGTTTTGATCAGCGATCAATGCGACACGGGTAAACCCTGCCCGGTTTATCACGCCAATCACCTGCATCACCTGCCCATAATCAAGCTTCGTATCGCCGCGCACATAAATCCGTGTGTCCCGCCGGTTGCCTGCGATGGCTTCAAGCCGGGGCACCAGATCATTCAAACCGATGGCAGTGTCCACAAGAAATATGGCACCATTTTGGTCAATAGTGACCTCGAGGGGTTTGCTATCCTGAGGCAACGGCTTGGCTGCCGCTTTTGGCAGGTCTACCTGAATGCCTGCGGTCAACAGCGGTGCCGCCACCATAAACACGATCAACAGCACCAACATAACGTCAACGAAAGGCGTTACGTTAATCTCCGCCATCGGGCGATAGCGACCACGACGACCACTGCCTGATTGTCTGCCGCCGCCTGTTACACTCGCACCCATTAGTTGCCTCGCTCATCGAGCTGGCGGGACAGGATAGCGGCAAACTCGTCAGCGAACCCTTCAACCCGGCTTGCATAACGGCCGAGGTCAGTTGAAAGCTTGTTGTAGGCAATCACTGCCGGGATCGCAGCCACAAGACCAAGGGCGGTCGCCAGAAGCGCCTCCGCAATACCCGGTGCAACCGTTGCAAGTGACGTGTCACTTGCCACTGCAATGGCCGTAAAGCTGTTCATAATGCCCCACACTGTACCAAACAGGCCGACAAAAGGTGCCGCCGAACCGATGGTGGCAAGATAACCAACCTGACCTTCAAGCCGGTCCATTTCCCGGCTTGTGGTCACATGCATCACCTTGTTAATTCGGTCCTGCACTGTCACTTTATCAAAGCGTGAAACGGTTGTACCAAGGCTTCGCTGCCACTCCCGCATGGCTGCAACGAACACCGCCGCCAGCGGGTGGTTGGGCGTTTGCTTGATGCCGTTATAAAGCTCATCAAGTGAACTACCAGACCAGAAAACATCTTCAAACTCATCGGCCTTGCTGCGGGCATCTTTCAGCCGTTGCCATGTATTGAATATGATTGACCAGCCCCACACGCTGGATGCAAGCAGCAGGATCATCACCATCTGAACAATGATGTCCGCTTGCAGGAACATGCCCATCACGGAAAAATCGACTGCGTTGCCACCAAGCTCTGTGGCTTCCACCGCTTGTGTCACCGGGGCATTGATCGTCTGGTCCTGCATTCAACTCTCCTCGATACTATCTTTTCTATTTTTCAGCCACATGGGTCCGATTGTACCAGTCTTGCCAGCAGGCTCTCGCCTCTGTTGGCCAGCGTCTTGGCCTGCCATCAGGGCCGATAATTGCAACAAGCAACTCAGCCTCAGCAACCAAGTCACCACCACAAGTGATCCATTGTTTTACCTCAATCGCAGCAGCGCGCACTTTTGTGACCATACTATGACCAAGCAGCACATCACCGATTTTTGCCTGCCGATGATAGCTGATTGCGATTTTGCTCACCACATAGGTAAGGGGTCCACCCTCTTCTTCCGGTATCGCGAAAAGGTGATCAACATCTGCCGCAGACCCCCGGATGCTTTCGGTACGCACACGTTCAAAAAAACTGACGTACCGAGCATGATACATCATGCCACCCACATCGGTGTCTTCATAGTAAACCCGCATGGGGAAATAGAAGACACCGTCTTTCCATGCGCCCTCGCTCAAGCGTCCGATCATCTGGTTATCGCTCATTTATTGCCTCCCAGAAGGTCCATCTGCGGCGTGTCGGTTGTTTTGGGGGCTGTCAGACCAATATGTTTCCAGCCATCGGGGGAAAGCATGCGACCGCGCGGCGTGCGCTGAACCAGCCCCGCCTGCATCAGGTAGGGCTCAATAATGTCTTCAATTGCATCACGCGGTTCCGAAAGAGCGGCGGCAAGCGTTTCAATACCAACCGGTCCGCCCGTGTAGGTATCGCCGATGCACATCAGATAGCGCCGGTCCATGGTATCAAGGCCAAGATTATCCACCTGAAGGCGGGTGAGCGCCGCGTCAGCCGCCACCGCATCTACCACATCTTTCTCTGCCACCAGCGCAAAGTCCCGCACACGGCGTAGCAGGCGGCCAGCGATACGCGGGGTACCACGGGAGCGGGCAGCCACTTCGCGGGCACCGTCTTCGCTCATGTTCAGTTCAAGCAATTTTGCGCCACGGCGTACAACCTCTGTCAGTTCCTCGGTGGTGTAAAACTCCAGCCGGGTTGGGATACCAAACCTGTCCCTGAGTGGTTTGGTAATCAGGCCAGAACGCGTGGTCGCACCAACAAGGGTGAACTTTGGCAGGTCAATACGCACCGATCGTGCCGCCGGACCTTCACCGATGATCAAATCAAGCTGGAAGTCCTCCATCGCTGGATAGAGAACTTCTTCAACAGCGGGGTTAAGGCGGTGAATTTCGTCAATGAACAGAACGTCGCGTTCCTGCAAGTTGGTCAGCAGCGCCGCCAGGTCGCCAGCTTTGGAGATCACAGGACCAGACGTAGCGCGGAAATTCACACCAAGTTCACGGGCAACAATCTGTGCCAAAGTGGTTTTACCGAGGCCGGGCGGCCCAAAGAAAAGCACATGGTCCATGGCTTCACCGCGTGCACGGGCTGCCTCAATGAACACATGCAGATTTTCCCGCGCCTGCTGCTGGCCGATGAAGTCCTTAAGGGACTGTGGCCTCAGGCCAGCGTCGATCACGTCACCGAGCGCTTCCTTACCGTCAATCAACCTGTTTTCCCCGTCACTCATAAGCTTGAAAGCTCCTTAAGCGCAGCAGGAACGATTGTTGCCACATCGGCATCCTCACCCAATTCACCAATCACACGCGCAACCGCCCCATGGGCATCAACTGGCTTGTAACCAAGGTTCGACAACGCAGAAACCGCATCAGCCACCACGCTACTGTCAGCCGGCGCAGAGGGTTCTGGGCCCGGAGGGACTTGAACTCCTTTTGGCTGGAACACAAGGCCAGTTACCTTGTCTTTCAGTTCGGTCACAATGCGCGTTGCAACCTTAGGCCCCACGCCTTTGGCGCGCGACACAGCGGTTTTATCTTGCGCGGCGATTGCGTTTTGAAGTTCAGTAGGAGACTGGGACGACAGGATGGCAAGCGCCACTTTGGCACCAACACCCTGAACACTGGTAAGCAGGCGAAACAGGTCGCGCTCCTGAATATCGGCAAAGCCAAACAGGGAAATGGCGTCTTCGCGCACAATGGTTTCAATATGCAGCATGGCTGCTTCACCGGCGCGGGGCAAGGCTGCAAGCATACGTGACGAACCGCTGACCAGATACCCGACGCCAGACACGTCCATGATGACCCAATCTTCACCGCTGCTGTCTACAATGCCTTTGAGTTTCGCGATCACGCCAGTTTGCCCCCGATGTTAGCCTGATTGATGTTTTTCTGGGTACCCACATGATGCGCATGACAGATGGCAACCGCAAGCGCATCTGCTGCATCCGGGCCATTTATTTTGACACCGGGCAACAGGATTTGCACCATGGCATCTACTTGTTCTTTAGCAGCGTGCCCTGCCCCCACGACCGATTTTTTCACATGGTTCGGCGTATATTCAGCGACCGAAAGGCCAGCCTGTGCCGGAACAAGAAGCGCGATGCCACGTGCCTGGCCCAGCTTCAGCGTTGAGGTGGGGTTTTTGTTAACAAAGGTTTCTTCAACCGCACAGGAATGCGGTTGCCATTCGGCAAGCACTTCTGTCAGGCCGTCGTGCAGTTCAACCAGCCGGTCAGAGAGGGATTTTTTCGCATCTGATTTCACCACACCGTTGGCGACATGCCTAAGGCGAGAACCTTCGGCCTCTACAATTCCCCAACCGGTTTTCTGCAACCCCGGATCAAGCCCCAACAGGCGCATGCATGTCTCCCTCTGGTGCGCTTATGCGTCTGCCAGCGCTTCCATTACATCCGCCGGGATGTCGTAATTGCCGAAAACGGTTTGCACGTCGTCATTGTCTTCCAGATTGTCAATGAGGCGGATCAGTTTTTCAGCAGCGTCTTTATCCAGCACCATTGGCTCTTTCGGCTTGAAGATCAGCTTCGCGCTTTCTGGCTCACTGCCCAGCGCTTCCGTGAGCGCGGAAACAACGGAATGCAGATCACCGGCTTCCGTATAGATGGCGTGACCGTCATCATCGCTTTCAACTTCGTCTGCTCCCGCTTCAAGCGCCGCTTCAAACATGCTGTCAGCGTCAGTAGCATCCGCAGGGAAGATAACTTCACCAACCCGGTCAAACATAAAGCCGACAGAGCCGCTTTCACCAAGGTTTCCGCCGCCCTTGTTAAAGATGGCACGCACATCAGAGGCGGTGCGGTTCTTGTTGTCGGTCAGCGCTTCCACAATCACGCCGATACCGTTCGGGCCATAACCTTCGTAACGCATTTCTTCATAGTTTTCCGCATCACCGCCGGACGCCTTGGCAATTGCGCGCTCGATATTGTCTTTCGGCATAGACTGCGACCGAGCCGTTGCCACAGCAAGACGCAGGCGCGGGTTGCTGTCCATGTCCGGGCCGCCCATCTTGGCGGCAACCGTAATTTCACGGCTTAGTTTAGAGAAAACTTTCGAGCGCTTTTTATCCTGAGCGCCCTTGCGGTGCATAATATTTTTGAATTTGGAATGGCCTGCCATGGTACCCTCTGGTTCTGGTCCTTATTGGTCTTTGAGTGATGGCGTCGGCATAGTCTCGAAGAAATACGTTCGAATAGCCCACATTTGCGCCTTTCTTAGCAGATTTAACGCGGTTGAACAGGGCAAATTAAGCCTGTAGGCTGATAAAAATAAAGCAACGCATTGGAACAAGGCATGGCAGAACATCAGGGAAGCTGTTACTGCGGCAATATCACCGTGACCGTGAAAACAGATGAACCGTTTCTGGAACGAGCCCCACGAGAGACCGACGGCGACTATTCCACCATGCATGGCATTTCATGGGCGTCTGTGTCTGACGCGCTCCTGGAGATAGAAATCCAGAATGAAGCCGCCATTAATCTGTTTGAACACGAAGGCGACACAGCGCGTTTTTGGGTGTGCCAGCGCTGCGGTGTTGTGCCGGCTGTTACCTGCGATATTGATGGCAACCGCAAAGGAGCTGTGAACGCCCGGTGCATGTTGGATCGCGGGCGGTTCCCACCTGCGCAGCCGGTAAGCTCAAAAGGCGTATCCGCAGAACAGAAAATAGAGCGCCGCAGAAGCAGCTGGATTGGCAAAGTTGTGATTAAAGACTGCTGGGATGTTGGGCTTTAGTCCATCCTCACAGATAAGACCCTTGCTGTCACCTCCTGCTCACCGAGCATACCGCCAACAGTGAACCACTTATCCTCAATCTTCACCAAGCCTCTATGGTCCATGCTGGGCGTGGGTTTGTCGGCTAACGCAATCCAATTGTCGGCTGTGAAATCCCACGCGAAAACATGCGCCGTTGGTTTTGATGGCACACCGTTATAGCCAACACCATTATAGTTGTAGGCGTTCGAAGTGCCGCCAACAAACAGTACACGGCCCATTGCCTCGTCACCCACGCCGCCCATGCGATAGTTGCCCCGCCCCGGCAGTTGCGGCAGGCGATGCCATTCAATCTGGCTTGGGTCAGCCGGGTTGATAGTGCCCATCCAGCCTTCATTCACGGTTTCGAAACGCCTGTCGCCTGCTTCCCGCGTGCCAAACAGGCCGGTTCCATCGGCGATGACAAAACGATTGCCAACAATACCGCCCGCATGCCCAAACACTGGTGTTCCGGGGTAGTCCGTCGCTTTAAACCATCGGTTTTCAGCTGTGTCATACACCTGCACATCACGCACATTTGCCGTGTCATGCCAGCCAGATACCAGATAAATATAGCGGTTCGCATAAGCAAAACTGACGGCGTCATCCACTGGCATCGGCATGGCTGGTATCAGGTGATACTCACCGCTCGCTGGGTCAAAACGGAAGTTCTCATGGGTTGAAACCTCACCGCCATCATCCGCGACGGTATAGCCGCCGAACAAGTAAACTGAACCGTTTAGGCCAACTGCTGTGGCGGCAAGCCGCCCCTGCTTAACCGGCACATCGGGCAATCGGAGCCACGCGCTGTCGCCTTCTGTATAGGCATAGGCTTGTTTGCTTATATCCGCAGGCCCCTTGCCAGCCTTCAGGCCCATGAAGCTGAAAATCATGGTTTTGCCGTCAAGTTCCACCTGTGTAACCGCATTATTGGCGTGCGGTTCTGGCAGTGGCGGCACGTCACTCGCTATTGCAGCAACAGGCATAAAAAGAAAAGCAACAGCAGCAAATAGATTGCGCATTATTCGGTATCCCCTATAGGTCTAGCGACAGAATGATCATGTCTGTGCACTGCATACCATTTTCGTAAATGGGTTCGTCATAGTTTCGCAGGAAAAACCCTTCGTCTACCCTTGCCCGCTTGAAACCGGCTTTTTCATAGAAGGCAAGTTGATCAAGGCTGCTGTTACCGGTGCCAACCTCAAGCGTTACTGCGCCTTGTTTTCGGGCTGTTTCAACCGCATGGGCGAGCAGCCTTTTACCAAAACCCTTGCCTTGCAGCGTTTCCACCACCGCAATGTTTTTAAGCTCCATCAAAGTTGCGCTGTGCTTCACCAGCACATAAACGCCAACCGGCACACCTTCCAGCAGTGCACCAGCCACAATGCCCTGTTTGGCATAGGCGCGAACCAGCGGCTCTGACGGGTCCGCAAGTAACAAAAGGCTGAGAAACGGCTCAATATCTTCTACTGGGGTAACTATGATATTTTCTATGGAAACTATCCTTTCAGATCGGTGACCGATGAATTAAACCTTAACCCAGCATATCAGCGAGGGGAACAGGCATGATTAAAGCAGCAGCATTTATGGCAACCATGGTGATGGCGTTACCGGCGTCGGCACAGGAAGCACCGGTGAAAGCAACGCCGCTTTTGAACGCGCCCATAACCGGCGTGCCCAGCCATGACCTGATGATGACGCGGGTCGAAATCGCCGCAAACACAACCCTGCCCATGCATTACCACCCTAATGAGGAATATCTTTATATCCTTGAAGGTGAGGCTTACCTGCGCATTGAAGGACGGGAGGACCAGCTTTTGAAGGCAGGTGACACTGTTGTTATCCCCGCAGGGGTTCTCCATACAGCTGTCACAACCGACAGCACCGCAACCGCGCTTACCACCCGCGTGCATCCAAAAGGCCAGCCCGTGAGGCTGATGCCTGAAGATCATTAGGCATTCAAGGGAGCCACATGATGTTTGATCTTAATGACAAAACCTATCTGGTAACAGGCGCGTCGCGCGGCATTGGCGCGGCAATAGCGGAAGTTCTGCTGACCCTCGGTGCAAATGTGATTGGGGGCTACACCAACCGTCCCGGCGCGATGGATAGCCTCGTTGAAAAATTCGGTGCGAACAAGTTGCTGTCTGTACAGGAAGACCTCTCAGCACAGGGGGCTGGCGCACGCCTGTGGGCAAAGGGCATGGGGTTCAAGGGCCATATCGACGGGCTGGTGAATAACGCAGGCATAGGGCCTAGCACACCATACGATGCACCAGAAGATATGTGGCAAGCGGACTGGAGCCGAACCCTGCAAGTGAATGTGCAGGCGGTTGCCGACCTGAGCCGGGCTGCCATCCTGCATTTCGAAGCCACCCGAGCGAAAGATGATGCCTTTAAAGGCCGTATTGTTACCGTTGCAAGCCGGGCCGCATTCCGCGGCGACCAGCCCGACAGCCTGCATTACGCCGCCAGCAAGGGCGCGCTTGTTGCGCTGATGCGCTCCATCGCGCGTGGGTTTGCGGGCAAAGGCATTTATGCCTTCACCATCGCACCCGGCTGGGTTGATACAGATATGGCAGAGGTGGTGAACAAACCGGGCAATGAATGGATGCTGAAGGAAATTCCGATGGGTGCCATGGCACCACCAGAACAAATCGCCAATATGATTGCTTTCCTGCTCTCTGGCCTTGTGGACCATGCGACTGGTACAAATGTGGACATCAACGGCGCCAGTTATGTGCGCTAGCTCAATAAGCTGTCTTTAAGCTCCTCAAGCTCAAGCCAGCGCATTTCCTTGTCATCGAGCTCGTCGCGCTTGGCGGATAGATCGTCGGAGATTTGCGAGAAAGCAGCCGGGTCTTTTGCATAAAGGTCCGGGTCAGAAAGTTTGGCCTCTAGCTCACTTATCTGCATGGAAAGCGTTTCAACTTCAGCAGGCAGCAGGTCCAACTCCCGCTGGTCCTTGTATGAAAGTTTGGTCGCCTTCTTGGGCGCTGCTTTACTGATGGAAACAACCTTTGCCTTTGGCTTGTCGTGTGTTTCAATCTTCTGCGCACCCGCCTTCTGGGCCTTATAGTCTGAATAGCCACCAGCATATTCGGTGATACTGCCATCCCCTTCGAGCACGATGGTAGAAGTCACCACCCGGTCCAGAAAATCCCTGTCGTGAGACACAAGCAGGATGGTGCCTTGATAATCAGCCAGCACCTCCTGCAACAGGTCGAGCGTGTCCATATCCAAATCATTTGTCGGCTCATCCAGCACCATCAGGTTGGACTTTTTGGCAAAGTTGGCCGCAATCAACAGGCGGTTGCGCTCACCGCCCGAAAGGCTTGAAACCGGTGTGCGCGCCTGCGAGGCATCAAACAGAAACTCTTTCAAATAGGTCATCACATGCTTGGTTTCGTCACCAATATGCACCCATTCACCGCGTCCGCCCGTTAGCACATCCATCACGGACATATCGTCTTTCAAATCAGCGCGTTTCTGATCAATCATGATGGTTTGCAGATTGGTCCCCAGCTTGACACTGCCTTCGTCTGGCGCAAGCTCGCCAAGCAATATCTTCAGCAGGGTGGATTTACCGGCCCCGTTTGGACCCAAAACACCAATGCGGTCACCACGCGCGATGCGCGTTGAAAAGCCACCAAACAGCTCTCGGTCACCAAATTTCTTTGAGATACCTCTGGCTTCAATCACCCGTGCACCAGACTTTTCGCCGCCGCCCAGCGAAATGGTTACATCACCCTTGGCATGCAGGATATTGCGCCGCTCATCCCTTAGTGCATGCAGGCGGCGGAGACGGCCCTGGTTACGGGTACGACGTGCACTGATACCTTCGACCGACCAACGGGTCTCTTCCTTGATGACCTTATCAAGTTTTTTAAGGGCCTCTGCCTCTTCCTCAAAAACTTTTTGCTGCCAGGCATCAAACTTGTCGAAAGAGCCATCGTAACGGCGGATTTTACCTCGATCGAGCCACAAGCAGCCGCTTGAAAGGTTCTGCAGGAAAGTCCGATCGTGGCTGATCAGGACCATCGCCCCGCGCCAATTCTTCAGATAGCCTTCAAGCCATTCAATCGCCCCGATGTCCAGGTGGTTGGTTGGCTCATCAAGCAACATGATATCTGGCTCGCTGATTAGCGTGCGCGCAAGAGCCGCACGCCGCAACTCACCCCCCGATGAGGTTTGAGGGGCCGCGCCTGCCTTTATGCCCAAATCAGCGATCAGCGCATCAGCTTTAAAAGTCATATCCGCTTCGTCTTCTGACAGACCCGCAACGATATAATCCTTCAGGGTATCGAAACCTTCTGCGTTCGGTTCTTGCGGCAGATAAGCGACCTTTGTACCCGGCTGCAACCAGCGTTCACCACCGTCTGCTTCAATCAGGCCCGCAATCACTTTCATCAGCGTAGACTTGCCAGCACCGTTGCGGCCAATGATGCACAAACGGTCGCTTGCACCCATGTGCATTTCAAGCGCATCCAGCACCGGGTCCGCACCCCAGTGCAGGTCTATCTCTTTCAGGCTTAGAAGTGGCGGCGCCATACGGGCGTGCTCCAGATCAGCTTTTCTCTTGTCATTGGCACGCCTTATACCCACGTTAGGGAAAAGGTCACAAGACCCATTGAGAGGAAAAGGGGGAAAACTGCGCCATGGAAAACTCCAGCGCCGAGAGCACCATTGTTGCAAGCGATGATCTGCCAATTCCTGAAAGCCCGAACTTTGAGCAGCTGGACTCTTCCTATGTGACTGCCACCAAGCTTGCGACTGGTGTCATAATGGGGCTTGCACTGGGTGTTAATCTGGTTATTCAGTGGGCAAGCGGCAACATCAGCCAGTTTCTTGCATGGGATTATGGGTGGACCATTATCGCAGGGATTGCTGTGATATTCGTGCTTGCACTCTCTCTGCCTCGAGTGTTTTGGCGAGCCATGGGTTATCAGCTGCGGGGACAAGACGTTCATTTTAAGCGGGGTGTTGTTTGGCGTTCGGTGACCTCATTACCCTATATCCGCGTCCAGCATGTGGAACTTGAAAGCGGACCACTGGAGCGCATATTCAAGCTCGCAACTTTGAAGTTTTACGCGGCAGGTGGTGGCTCCGCCGACATGAAAATACCCGGCTTACCGTTTGGCACAGCGTCAAAGATACGAAGTTTTGTCCTGGAGAAAGCGGGGGTGGAACCCCGTGAGGAACCTTCGGATGGATAGTGCCACCGCCCAGAAAACAGAAGAAGGTACTGCTCCTCAAACTACAAATGGCGCTGATAAGTGGCATCGCATTTCACCCGCGTCAGTGATTTATTTTGTACTGAAATTTGTGTCTGCGGTTGTACAAAACGGCCTATCGGCCATTGCACCTGTTGCCGCCGTGGTCGCGACCGCCGGTGAACAGCGCTGGTTTGTTTTGGGGCTGGTCGCACTGGGTGCTGGTATTGTTCTTCTTGTCGGTGCCTTGCCTAGCTATTTGAAATTCAAGTTCCGTATCGAACAGGATGCTGTGTTGATCCGCAGCGGCGTTTTCACCCGCAAGCGTTTGACGCTAAATTTTGATCGCATCCAGAATATTGCCCTTCGTGAACCGATTTATTTTCGACCTTTGAATTTGGTGATTTTGACACTCGAAAGTGCTGGGTCATCGGACGAAGAGGTAAGTCTGGCAGGCATTCCTCGCGCACTGGCGCATGATATTCGGAAACAATTGCTAGCTCACAAGAAGAGCGGCACTCTGGCTCCAGATTCAGCGACAAAACAAACGGTTGAAATAGCCGCCGCTTCAACCCCTGAGGACATATTGTGTCAACCGATTGGGGAATTGGTCCGCTATGGCCTGAGCAACAATAACATCTGGGTCTTTGCCGGGATCGCTGCGGGTGGTCTGTCCCAAATGGATGAACTTTGGGAATCAGGTTTGATGCAAAGTGTTTTCGGCCTGGTTGGGGAAGCTGTCGGGACCGGCATTTTTGCCCTCACTGCCTTTGCCATCTTTGTTGTTTTCCTAATATTGCTGTTGCTGATGGGCGCCAGTGTGCTCGGCTCCATCATCGTGAACTACAATTATCACCTGACCTACCTGGATCACCGTTACCACCGGACACGAGGACTTTTTGAACGGCAGGAAACCAGCATTCCTGACGTGAAAGTACAAAGCCTGAAAATTGAACAACCAGTAATTGCCCGGCTTCTGAACAGGTTTCACCTGACCTTCAAGCAAGTGGGGTTTGAAAACCATCAAAACACCGGAAAGAAGCAGAAGTTCATCGTCCCCAGCGTGCAAACACCCTTTATCAAGGCGCTGGCAACGCGGCTTTTCGACAATACCAACGTTCTGGACCTGCCGCTGACGCCGATCAGTAATCGATACATTGCTCGGCATGCGATCTATAGTTTTGGCATCCCCGGCGCGCTGATTTCCATCCCCTGGTTTTTGAATGGGCACTTGTTTGGCCTAGTGCCACTTTTGCTGCCGCTTGCTGTTTTACCGTTCATCATTTTGCGCAAACGTCGTTATGGCTATGCCACAGACGGCGAGCACGCGGTGATACGATCTGGCATGCTGGGGCAAACCATGACGGTATTCCACTTCTTTAAGGTACAGACCGTCAAAATCAGTCAATCACCGGGGCAACGTAGCTCGGGGCTTTGCAACTTAACCATTAAGCTGGCTGGCCATAGCATCACCATACCCTATCTATCGCTTGATGACGCGCGTGCATGGCGCGCGGCAGCGCTAAAACAGATGGAAAACGCAAACAGACCCTGGATGTAGGTTTTAGCGGTTTTCATCCAGATAAATGCGTACCTTCTGCAGGAACGGTACAGCGGCGGCAAAATCGTCAGCACCAAGAGCTTCACCGATTTGCACGAAGAGAGGCGCGAGCGCGGCAAGCGCCTGTCCACGAATGGCGACACCCGCATCACTAATCACTACGATCTTGCTGCGACCATCTGACGGATTGCCCACGACCTTCACATAGCCTTTCGCTTCCAGCTTCTGGATCGTATTGGTCATGGAAGGGCGGCTAACCTGAAAGGCACTCGCAAGCTCCGCAGGGCTTTCCTCCTTACCCAGCCGAACCATATGGTTGAGCACGCCAAATTGCGCCTTTGTCAGGCCACCGGGCAGCTCTCGTTCCAGATGAGTGGTCGAAAGCTGCTCGATAATACCCAGTTCATTAAAAAACTGGTAAATCGGATCAACGGGCGTTGACGCTTTTTCTATGGGTTTTTCGCTCACACATTACCTTTACTAAAGGCGCCTGACGCGCGTTTCCACCGGCCATCGTGGGCTGACGCCAACTTCTGGGCCGTATCCAATTCGGCCAAACATTTGAACACGACTTGGGGCAGCAACTTCAAGCTTTTCATGCAGTTCATCATATATCTGAGCCATTTCGGCATACTCCTGCAAAGCCTGACTAAGAGGGTGCACCGCAACACCTTCTTTTGTGGCCCGCAGGTTCAGTCGCATCCAGGCACGGCCTGCTTCAAGCTGTGACACCCTGCTATTGTTGGGCGTCGTTACCCAAACATAACCCATCGCTGAAAACAAAAGCTTCTTATACATATCAAGCCCTTGTTTGAAGACGGTAGATGCCGGGTCAGCCAGTTGTTCGCGGTTAAGCATGCCAACATCCGCCAGCAAGTCGAGCGGGAAGCCGCCAAGATCAATACCATCTGGGTTTGCTTCTATTTCAGCCTTTCCGATGCGCATCAGGTCGATACTTTCTTGCAGGGTCCGCGGTGTGAAACTCTCTACCTGATAAGCTCTCCAACTCAGGTCTCTGAACGCCTCAATACGCTGTTGATCAAGCGTTCCGTCAATCACTAGCCCATCATGTTGGCCCGCAATAACTTCCAGAAAGGCGTGTGGCTGAAGCGGCTTTGTAACATCATAGGGTTCTTTGTTTGACCGTCGCTGCTTCACAAACGGGAACAATTCGTTCCCCTGTATTGCAGAGTCCAACACAAACCTGATGTGGGCAAGTGGGCGACCATCAAGCCGTTGCCCCGGCTCCCCGTCCGGGAAGTAAAGAACTTCTGCGTTAAATCCATTGCTGGCAGCTGCCATCACCAACGTTTCAATGAAACAGCCAAGCCCAATGGTTATCTGGCGATCAAAAGGGTCCGTCGCTGGCAACCGCCGGTTCAGATCACATGTCAGCAAAATATCCTGCTCACCAACCAGCGTGGCGACCCACGGTTGACGATTATGAGGGTTAGGAGACAAAATGGCGTATGAGAGCGCCCGGACGCGCGGATCATCGAAGTTATGCACATCGTCATTCCACGGTGTAAGCGCAGTTGTTGGCGTGCGCGTAGCGCCATAAAGCCCAACACCACCCGCCACCACAATCATGCTGGCAGCACCTACTTTTAATAGCTGTCGTCTGTTCATTGATTTATCCTTTTAGTTAGCCTTCTAATTATATAGTTAGAATACTAACTAAAATCAACCTCAGTTCCATATCCAATTGACGCTATGCGCTCGCCGCATAACAGCTAGTCACCAATAATCATTTTTTAACATAGCTGTCGTTTTGCTGAAACGCTGCATCGGCATAACTGCGGCGAGGCAAAAACGCCTCCCTAGACAGCAACAGGACAATCAATATGACTTCTTTTTCTGCCAAATCTGTTATCGCAGCTTCTGCCATATTGTTTGCTGGCACAACAGCGTCAGCCACAGACAGTTTTGACGACTGGAAAAACACTCTGCGTACCAAATTGGAAGCCGCAAACAACTATCCAAGCAAAGCAATGGACGCCGGTATCGAAGGTGTCGTTACCGTCCGTCTTACCTTCGGCAAAGAAGGTTCGGTAAATGGCGTTGAACTGGTGGAAAAGTCAGGCCACGACATCCTTGACCGCCGTGCTTTCTTCGTGGCGGCACGCGCAAAAATGCCTGCACTACCTGAAGGCCGGGAAGAAGTATCCCTTGTTGTGCCGATGCGCTTTGCACTCGCCGACAAAAGTTAACTTGAAAGGCTATTTCAACAAAAGTGGGGCCAACTGGCTTCACTTTTTTCCGTCATACTAAGGTTTATATTGCGTCTGTTCAGCTTCTAAGTTAATCCCCAATATCGCATCAACGTGCGGTTCACACTTACTCTCATATCGAGACTATTTTTGGGGAATTCAAAAAATGAAAACACTTCTGGCGGCAGGTGTTGCTACACTTGCTCTTTCCACGACAGCAACTGCTCAAGACGAGAAACATTTTGATGGTGCCTATATTGGCGCAGAAGCTGGCTATCAGGACTCTGGCAACGGCCTGAACGGCCTGTACTACGGCACCACTCTTGGTTTCCGTAAACAGACTAGCAACAACCTTGTATATGGCATTGAAGGCAATCTGGGAAAAGCCAATATAGATTTTGCCGGTTTTGACAATGTTATTGATAACCAATGGTCCGTTCAGGGCACGATTGGCTGGGCTTTTGGCGATGAGAAGCGGGACCTACTCACCGTTGGTGCTGGTTACGCCGGTCTGAAAGTTTCTATCGCAGGATTTTCGGACACAGGTGACGGCATTTCGTCATTCATCGGCTACGAGCGCGCCATCGGCGACAAGTTTTCGTTCCGTATGCGCGTCACGAGCTATGACGCCTTTGACACCTTTATCGGAACCGGTGGCTTCTCTTTCCGATTCTAGTATCAAATAGGAAAGGCGGCCCGATAGGCCGCCTTTCATGTCAACTATTCAGCGAATGATTAGGCTGAAAGTTGCTCACCGATCGGGAAGCGGCGAATGCGTTTACCGGTCGCGGCAAAAATGGCATTGGTAAGTGCTGCTGCAACAGGCGGCACACCCGGCTCACCGACACCGCCGGGCGGTGCATCAACGTCTATGATAGCAACCTCGACCTGCGGCGCTTCGTCAATCCGGCAAACAGGATAGGTGTCATAGTTGCTCTGCATAATCTCGCCATTTTCAGCCGTGATCGCACCGTGCTTCGCGATCGACATGGCAAACACAACAGCCCCTTCCATCTGCGCCTTCACCCGGTCCGGGTTAACAGCAAGGCCACAATCCACGGCCATCCAGGCGCGCGGCACGCGAAGTTCGCCATCATCGGTAACTTCAACTTCCACAACACTGGCCACATAACTTGTGAAACTGCGGTGTACGGAAATACCCATGCCGCGCCCGGCAGGCATTTCCTTACCGTAACCAGACATATCCACAACCTTCTGCAAAGTTGCCTTTAGGCGCGCAGTGTCTATTGGATGCGTCTCCAAGGATGCATTATAATTGCCATACTGAGCGCCATCATCCGCCGGGTTTATCTCCCGGTCAGGGCCGATAAGCTCCAGCCATAATTTATCCGTCCGCTTGCCTTCGCCTGTTGCAATCTCGTCAACCATTGAACCAAGCGCCCAAGCCTGCTGGATGTTAGCGACCGAACGCAACCAACCAATGCGTACATGCGCCTTGGCTTCACCTGCATTAATTTGCAGATTGTCAATATCGAACGGGATATCTTTCAGCCCCAAATCCAGCTCGAACGTGCTTGGACCATTGGCGGCAGGGTTGAAGGTGTTCGCGATAGATGGGTAAGCAGCTTTGTGCTTCCAGGCTGTCACCTTGCCGTCCTTGACCGCAGCTTTCACACGCTGGGCGGAAATAGTGTGATAATAGCCATGGCGCATATCATCTTCCCGCATCCAAACCATCTTCACCGGGCGGCCTGCATGGCGGGCGAGCAAAGCTGCTTCCACAGCAAAGTCAGGCTTGGACTTACGGCCAAAGGCACCACCAAGAAGCGTTGCTTCCACATATATATCTTCAGGCTGTTTCCCAACAAATGGAGCGACGGTGTTCTGCACCGATTGTGGATCCTGACAGCAAACCCACATTTTCAGGTCATCACCTTGCCATTCCGCCGTCGCGGCAGGTGGTTCCATTGGTGCGTGGTGCTGGTGCGGCACAAAATAATCGGCTTCATACACCTTGTCCGCAGCATCAAGTGCCGCGTCAACATCACCACGGTTCAGGTGATTAATGTCTTTGCCGTCAATAGAGTCCCAAAGCGTTTTTTCATACTCTGTGGTATCGTAGCCAGCGTTATCACCGCCTTCAAACTGTGCGTTCAAAGCTTCCCGGCCTTGGTTTGCAGCCCATGTGTTTGTTGCAAGAACAGCGACACCTCCCAGAGGCTTAAATGCAGCAGGCATGGCAAGACCCGGCAACTCGATTACATCAACAACACCGGGGACAGCCATAGCAGCAGCCTTGTCGAAGCTGGTCAATTTACCACCAACCACAGGGGGGCGTGCCGCCACCGCGAACAACATATTGTCGCGGCGGACATCCTGCCCGAACATGGAACTGCCAGTGATAATGTCGTTCATATAGATGTTACGAACTGGGCGGCCAATATATTGGCGCATGTTCTTTGCTTTGAACGTCAGGCTACCAGCATCAGGAACGGGCAATTCAGCGGCTGCTTTGACAAAATCTGCGAAGTCTGCTTTCGCGCCAGTAACCTTGTTGATCAACTGGTGGTTTTTGACATCAACGTCCGACGCAGCAATATTCCACTCATTGGCCGCAGCCTGCACCAGCATCGCGCGGGCAGCAGCGCCCGCTTGCTGGAACGCGGTAAAAAACATTCGAATGGATGTGGAACCGTCTGTGTTCTGGTCACCAAACTTCTTGTCGCCGTAGGCAGGCAGGAAATTAACCCGGTTCCAGTCTGCATCCAGTTCGTCGGCGATAATCTGCGGCAAGCCTGTCCGGCTACCCTGGCCCATTTCTACACGGTGAATATCGATATTGACCGTGCCATCCTCGTCAATCATCAAATAGACCGAGCTTTTCAGTCCATCACCACCATGGGCGTCAGCAATAACTTTCTTTGAAACAACCGGTGCCATCAAAACCAGACCAGCGGTTGCCCCCATTCCTTGAAGGACACCACGACGCGAAACTTTCTTGAGTTGAACAGTCATTATGCACCTCCCGCAGCGTCACGAATGGCGGCTTTGATACGCTGATAGGTACCGCAACGGCAGATGTTACCAAACATGGCTTCGTCGATATCGTCGTCGCTGGGGTTCGGGTTTTCCGCCAGCAGCGATGCTGCCTGCATGATCTGCCCTGCCTGACAGTAACCGCACTGTGGCACATCGTGCTTCACCCATGCTTCCTGAAGGGCATGAAGTTTGTCGCCACTAGCGAGTCCTTCAATGGTGGTTACATTTGCGTCTTCCACATCTGCCATGAAGGTTTGGCAAGACCGAACAGCGACACCGTCCACATGAACCGTGCAAGCACCACAAAGCCCGGCACCACAGCCAAATTTGCTGCCGGTCAAGCCCTGTATATCGCGCAAATACCACAATAGCGGCATCTCTCCGTCGCCGTCATAATCAACGGCACGCCCATTAATTGTCGTTTTCATGTGAACGCTCCCTCACAAATGATCCACTGTCAGTATAGTCATTGGCTGACCGTTGACCAAATTTTATGGCCCATGATCAATAGTCAGCAATATATCTGCCGTCCCAGAATGCCCAATGCCAATATGGCGCGGCGAACGGTGCAAAACACTCGACTAAGAGGCCACCGGCTGCAGCCTGCTGAAAATCCATCGGCTGTCCGTGGACTGAGCTTCATCAAACTGATAGCCTCCACCGTTGAAACGCTTCAAAGATTCAGGGTTGGTTAGCTTTTCGTCAACCACATAGCGGGCCATCATGCCACGCGCTTTTTTCGCGAGAAAAGAGACAACGCGGGCCCGGCCATCTTTCACATCCTGAAAAACAGGTGTGACCACGTTAGCCCTCAAACTTTTGACAGGAACGGCCTTAAAATATTCATTGGATGCAAGGTTGATGAGTACCTTGTGCTCATGAGACGCCAAATCCTTGTCAATTGCCTTGGCCAGCCGGTCGCCCCAAAACTCATAAAGATTAGCACCACGCTCGTTAGCGAACCGTGTCCCCATTTCCAGGCGGTAAGCCTGCATAAGATCAAGTGGGTTCAAAAGCCCATACAGACCGGACAGAATCCTGATGTTGTCCTGTGCAAAAGCTCGCCCGTCTTCACTGAGAGACTGAGCATCAAACCCGACATAAACATCACCCTGAAAGGCATCAATCGCTGGTTTGGCGTTGGCGGCCGTGAAAGGGGGCTTAAACGCCTTAAACCGGGCAACATTCAAGTCTGCCAGATTGGCAGAAATACCCATCATCGCCTGCAGGTCTTCGCTCTTTAGCTTTTTCGCATCACGCACCAGCTTCTTTGCCTGCGATAGAAACCTTGGCTGTCCGTCAGCAGCAGAGGTGTTATCTGTTTCAAAATCAAGCTTTTTGGCCGGTGACAAGACGATCAGCATAGAAAACCCCAACAAATGGAACACTCAGGAAACGAGTATCTTATGGTGCATACATGCTCAATAAGGTAACGCAGTTGTGAAAGATTGCAACGCAACTGGCACTGAAATTATCAATACCCAAGGTCTTTTCAGTTATGCGCTGGCCTGTTCCTTCTTCACTCTGTCTTGTGGGATGGTGATGGTAAACTTCGTACCTTCGCCTTGAGTACTACCCACATTGATCTGGCCCCCATGCATATCAATGAAGGCTTTCACAAGTGACAACCCAAGCCCCGTACCTTCGTGGTTCCGGCTAAGTGCGGTAGACGAGCGAACAAATGGAGAGAAGATAATCTCCAGTTCTTCTTTTGGAATACCAATCCCGCGGTCTTGCACATGAATTTCCAAGCTGCCATCGTCGCCCATATCTGCTGACAGCTCTACGTTTTCCGCCCCCTGAGGTGTGAATTTCACAGCGTTTGCAAGCAGGTTCAAAACAGACTGCTTCAGACGCAAGCGGTCACCAAACACCGTTGGCATGGTGTCGGGAATAGTAAGGTCGATAGCCAGCCCTTTTTGTGATGCCTGTCCGGCAATAAGCGCTTGGCTTTCACGCAGCATCCTTGGGATATCGACGTATTCTTCCTCGATCTGGAATTGGCCGGCCTCAATTTTCGCTAGATCAAGCACTTCGCCCAGAACATCAGACAGATGTTCACTTGATGATCGAATATCTTTCAAATATTCCCGGTATTTATCGTGGCCAATCGGGCCGAACATCTGGTCAGACATAATGCTTGAAAACCCGATGATGGCGTTAAGCGGCGTCCGAAGTTCATGGCTCACATTCGCAAGAAATACGCTTTTTGCACGGTTGGCGGCTTCTGCCTGCTCTTTAGTCATGATGAGTTCAACAGAGGTTTTGCGGGCACGCTCCACTTCTTGCTCAAGCTCCCATGACCGTTTCCTGAGCGCTTCTTCAGATGAAGATAGCGCTTTGTTGGTAGACCGCAAGTTATCCAGCAACACCTGCACGGCATCAAACGACAGGTTAATCTGACGTGCCAACATGCCAACTTCGTCTTTTGCGTGACGGCGGTGAACATTTATTCGCTGTTCGCCCGGGTGCTCAGGATCAATGCCAGATACTTCTTCCACAATCTGTGTCAGTGGTTTTGTCAGCCCCTGATGGAAAGCGAAATACAGCAGCATTACCAAAAGCAGGTTACGCACAAGACCGGATAAAAATGTAGTAGTCGCCCTGGCAAAAAATGGTTGCAGGCCAACAGCCCGGTCAATAACCACTCTCAGGCTGCCGGGGCGTTCAGCCATGGTATCTGGCAGGTTCAGTTGGTGAACGTGCGTGGAACGGTCTTCGATCAATACGCGGGCATAGTTCACACCGGTTGAGCTGAGCGCGCTTGTATCCCTGCTAGCGCCAGCGAGAACAGATCCCAGATCATCCAGAATTGCAGCCTCGGCCACATAGTCATAGACCATAAGCCCGGACACAACTTCCTGAGCCAGTTCACTATCAAGAATAAGAACCGCACGTGTTGCCGCGTTTTCCGCTACCTGTAAGCTTTCCTGAACTTTGCGGTCCAGAACGCCGCCTTCCTCCAAATAATCCAGATAAACCTGGCCTGCGGACAATACAAAACCGACGGCAAACGCAATGATCACCGCTGTACGCGCCAGTTTGAAGGAGATTTTGTCGTTCCAATTGAGCTTCACGAATCGTCCCTATCGAACCCCTGTTTAACGACTTAACGACCTCAACCATAAAATTTCGGTTAATCTTTCCAAAATTCATGGATTTTTATCGGCATTTTAAACAGCGTCGCACCAAGAAGGCGAGTCTGAAGCAAAATAGGGGCTACCAAACCCCTTGGTTTTCCATGGATACCCAAGGCTCTTTTGGCTCTAACGCCTTGCCTTGCTGTAACAATTCGATGGAAATATTATCTGGACTGCGAACAAAAGCCATATGACCGTCTCGCGGCGGGCGGTTAATGACCACACCCGCTTTCATCAACGAATCGCAAATTTCGTAGATATTTTCCACCGCATAGGCCAGGTGCCCGAAGTTACGACCTTCGCCGTATTCTTCAGGGTCCCAGTTATAAGTCAGCTCAACTTGCGCATCTTCATTACCCGGTGCCGCAAGAAAGACGAGCGTAAAACGGCCTGCGGGCACTTCCTTGCGGCCCACTTCCCTTAATCCAAGCTTATTGCAATAGAAATCCATGGATTCGTCCAGCTCACGAACCCGAACCATTGTGTGAAGATATTTCATCCCAGTTGCTCCAATTTGGCTCTAGCGGGCAAACACCGCTTTCATGAGCGCTTCCAGTTGCTTCTTATCTTCATTGTCAAAAGATGCAATTTCAATTGAGTCTATATCAAGCACCGCAATCAAACTACCAGACGCATTGAAAATCGGCACAACAATCTCGGAATTGGTGCGGCTGTCACAGGCAATATGGTTTTCTATTGCATGCACATCTTCAACAATTTGGGTTTCGCCGGTTGCAGCGGCGGTCCCACATACGCCTTTCCCAAAAGCAATACGCAAACAGCCAAGCGTACCCTGATAGGGGCCAACGACCAGTTCGTCAGGCTTGTTTTCGTCAACAACATAAAAGCCGGTCCAGAAAAAGGTTTCCGGGAATGCTTCCGACAGCAAGCATGAAATTGTCGCCATTCTGGCTGTTTGGTTAGTTTCGCCTTCCAGCACAGCTTCAATCTGTGCGCGTACCGTTTGATAAATTTCGGTTTTAGCCATTGGCCTGCTCCAGGAATTTGATCATTGCGTCATGGCCAAGCGAGAAATGCACACTGCCCGTTTCGCGCTCCGCACCTATGTGGTCATAAAAGCCCAAAGCAACATCATTATTGTCGAGTGCAGACCACTCCAATCGATCAAGACCCCTCTCCACTGCTACCCTGGCAAGAAAAGTAAGGAACTGCTTGCCGGCACCGCCTTTTCTGAAGCTCTGTCTGACAAGCATATCTTCAATATAAAGGAAGCGCGTGCCGCGAAAGCTTGAAAACCGTTCGGCAACAATTGCGTAAGCTGCAGTTTCACCGTCGACTTCACCAATAAAGGCTACTCCGAGCGCTCTGTTCCCAAATAACAGGGATGACAGAGTTTCCTCGTTAATGGTCGCAATTTCAGGTCGGCCTTCATGGTCCGCAAGCTCACCGATGAAGGTAACAAGCAACGCTAGGTCAGTTTCTGTGGCGGGCCTGATTTTTAGTGCTTCGTAAGACAATGTGCTGTCCTTCAAACTAACCGTTGTGCCCGGCAGCGAGGGAGGCAGACAAGCCGTGCAGGCAGCGATCAACAGCTTCTCGTCTGGCGCTATTACCCATCAAGCCAATTCGCCAGATTTTGCCTGCAAGCGGTCCGAGGCCAGCCCCAATTTCAATACCATGATCAGACAGCATGCGTGCACGCACTGCTGCTTCATCAACACCGTCAGGCACCTTCACCGCATTCAGTTGTGGCAATCGCACCTCGGGATCCACAAACATTTCAAGGCCCATTTCTTCGAGACCCGCAAGCAACATTTCATGCATCAGTCTGTGGCGTTCAAAACAAGCTTCAAGCCCCTCTTCAAAAACCATCACAAGCGACTCGTGCAAGCCATAGAGGGCATTGATGGGTGCTGTATGATGGTAGCTACGGCCACCGTCGCCTTCCCAATAGTCCATAACGAGTGACAGATCGAGGAACCAGCTGCGCACCATCGTTTTACGGGATCGGATTTTATCAAGCGCAGCATCAGAAAATGATACAGGTGACAGACCGGGCGTGCAGCTAAGGCATTTTTGTGAGCCCGAGTAAATCGCATCAATGCCCCATTCATCTACCTTAACAGGAATGCCGGCAAGGCTTGTCACAGCATCTACGATGGTCAGGCAACCATGGTTGCGCGCAAGCTTGCATAAACCTTCTGCGTCAGCGCGTACACCGGTTGACGTTTCCGCGTGCACAAAGGCCAGAATTTTTGCGTCCGGGTTGGCTTTCAGCACTTCTTCGACTTTTTCGAGCAGTGGCGGTGTGCCCCAGTCAAACTCAACCATCACAGGTTCGCCGCCCGACCGCAGAACATTTTGGCGCATGCGTTCGCCGAACACACCGTTCTTGACGACAATAACCTTGTCACCTTCCTCAACCAGATTAACAAAACATGTTTCCATGCCGGCTGAACCGGGCGCAGACACCGGGTATGTCATGCGGTTTTCGGTTTGGAAAAGTCTCTTAAGGCCGTCCTTGATGTCTTCCATCAGCCCCTGAAATTCAGGGTCCAGATGGCCAAGCGTTGGCCGTGCCATGGCATCAAGCACACGTTTGTGCACGTCGGAAGGGCCCGGCCCCATCAATAGGCGGTGTTGAGGAATAAAGGATTTCATTACCGTCTCCCAAGTGTGTCGAAAGCGCGCCCTTGATTTAAGCCATCCAAGAGCGAAGTAAAGCACCAAATGGGAGACGGAAGACTAAAAGCAGTCGAATATCCTAAAATTTGGGCAGATCTACCGTAATAACACGCCCATCAACATCCTCGCCGCGCATAAAGTCCTGAATGACGGCGGTGACATCTGGCGACAGCATAAATAGATTGTGTCCACCATTGACAACCTTCACCGTTTGCCTGTTCGAAAGACCAATTGTGGCTTCCTGCCCACTTTCTGGATAGGTGCGGCCATCCAGCGTGCCGGAAAGCACCAATGTTGGCACGTCTGACTCTGGCGGCAAGCGGAATTCATCGCCTAAATCAAGCGACGGTTCGACAGTCTCAAGATGCATCGAGAAATTCATATGCAAGCCCAAAAGCGAAGTTTCTGCCTGCTCCACAATCATTTCCCGCCGTTCCACACCTGAGCCGGAAGCTACATCCATCAGGTAACTCATCGGCCTAAAGGATACCGCTGTGTCAGCTGGGTCCACAAACCGACTGATCACCTTGGCCACGGGCTCCAGATTCCCCGCATCAAGGGCACTGTATATCTTCAAAATATGCACCACCCGCGCTGGGTCGGATACCATGCCGCCGGTGAATTGCTGCAACTCCCTCTTTTGCAAAAGATAGGGTGCGCTACTCCCATCTCGCATTTGCACCTCCAACAGCAGGGGGGCCTCTGCAAGCCGGTTCAGCACACGCTTGATAAGTGCTTTAACGTCCGGATATTTGGCCTTTGCCTCAGGCACGCCGTCAATCGCTGCCTGCAACCGTTCAAAATACTGGTCTGACCTGACGGGTTGCTTGACAGTTTGATCCAGCCCCTCAATAGCTGTCATAACCACCCGCTCAACATGGTCATCCATATATTTCAGAGCAGCCAAAGACAGGTGCGAGCCATAGGAAATCCCCCAAAGATACCGTAATGGGGCTTGGCACGTCCTGCTCCGTTTCGGCGTGTCGTGACGGTGGATAGGAAGGGGGTGTCGTTGCTCCTGATGCAGTAAGCTGTATCTACGGCGTCGCGCCATGAGGCCTGCGCCATTTTATCAATCAAAAAGGAACAACAACATGACTGTATTTATAGGACTAGACGTCTCTCTGGCAAGCACGGCAGTCTGTGTACTGACGGGTAAGGGTGAGATTCTCAGGGAGGCAAAGGTGCCCAGCGAGCCGGCAGCGCTTGTGGGTTTTGTGCACAGCCTGGGGTGCGATGTCGCCAGCATTGGTCTTGAAGCAGGGCCCCTGTCCCAGTGGTTGTACAAGGGCCTGACGGAAGCGGGTTTCGAGACGGTGCTGATGGAAACACGCAGAGTGAAGGCCGCGCTGAAGGCCATGCCGATCAAAACAGATCGCCGGGATGCGGAAGGGATTGCCCGCCTGCTGCATCTGGGCTGGTTCCGGCCAGTCCACTGCAAATCCGTTTCGTCGCAGGAGATACGGGCGCTGCTGACGACCCGCCATGCCATCCAGAAGGCCCTGAAGGCTCTCGAACTGTCGGTGCGGGGTATCCTGCGCAATTTCGGTCTGAAGATGGGCAAGGTGTCGAAGGGGCGGTACGCGGCACGGGTGCGCGAGCTTGTGACCGGCAACCCTATGCTGGAAGCTGCCGTCGAGCCTGTCCTGCACGTGCGCGACACGCTGCGCAAGGAGATGGCAGGTCTGGAGAAAAAGATTAAAGGGCTGGCGACGGCGAACCCGGTCTGTGACCTGTTAATGACCATGCCCGGTGTAGGGCCGGTCGTGTCGCTGACCTTCCTGTCCGCAGTGGATGATCCCGGGCAGTTCCGCCGATCGAAGGATATCGGTCCATGGGTGGGGCTAACGCCGGGCCGGGACCAGTCGGGGGAACGGGATGTTACCGGCCGCATCACGAAGGCTGGCGATGTCGGCCTGCGAACCGCCCTGTATCAGGCGGCGACGGTCATGCTGAACGGGGGCAGATCCAACTGGCTGAAAGCCTGGGCGTTGCGTCTTGCTGCCCTGCGGGGCAAGAAACGTGCAACGGTCGCCCTTGCCCGACGCATCGGTGTGGTGCTGCACCGGATGATGGTGGACGCAACGGTGTTCTGCTTCACCCGCGAAGAGGCTGTCCGCTCTGTATAAACCCGTTCAAGCAGCGTACGAGAAGAAACAGGAGGTTTGGCCGCGTCTGACAGGGGTCGGCCACCAGTGTCCCTGCCGGGACGCAGTCCCCGATGATGCACGCAGGATGCCTTGTCGCCGGACCCCGCACATATGTAGCGCAGGGTTCGAGCACGCCCCAAAGATAGGCACTCGGGAACTGTATTGGACAAGGTATGAAGTTGGCGGCCCTTGCCCTGCATGGCGCCGACCACGGACGGAAGCACGTACCCGGCGGTGATACAGGAAGGTGACCTGACTCCAGAAGGCAAAGGCAACGATCCACACAGTCAAAATCCAGGCTTTCCCCCTGTATACAGGGACGCCGACAAGACCCTCTCCCGTGAACCGTCAACCGTGTCGCGCCGGCTAATTGTGTGATAAAGGTGCTTGACATCAACTGCCCCATTACGGAAGCCTGGGCGTTGCGTCTTGCTGCCCTGCGGGGCAAGAAACGTGCAACGGTCGCCCTTGCCCGACGCATCGGTGTGGTGCTGCACCGGATGATGGTGGACGCAACGGTGTTCTGCTTCACCCGCGAAGAGGCTGTCCGCTCTGTATAAACCCGTTCAAGCAGCGTACGAGAAGAAACAGGAGGTTTGGCCGCGTCTGACAGGGGTCGGCCACCAGTGTCCCTGCCGGGACGCAGTCCCCGATGATGCACGCAGGATGCCTTGTCGCCGGACCCCGCACATATGTAGCGCAGGGTTCGAGCACGCCCCAAAGATAGGCACTCGGGAACTGTATTGGACAAGGTATGAAGTTGGCGGCCCTTGCCCTGCATGGCGCCGACCACGGACGGAAGCACGTACCCGGCGGTGATACAGGAAGGTGACCTGACTCCAGAAGGCAAAGGCAACGATCCACACAGTCAAAATCCAGGCTTTCCCCCTGTATACAGGGACGCCGACAAGACCCTCTCCCGTGAACCGTCAACCGTGTCGCGCCGGCTAATTGTGTGATAAAGGTGCTTGACATCAACTGCCCCATTACGGAAGGATGCCTTGTCGCCGGACCCCGCACATATGTAGCGCAGGGTTCGAGCACGCCCCAAAGATAGGCACTCGGGAACTGTATTGGACAAGGTATGAAGTTGGCGGCCCTTGCCCTGCATGGCGCCGACCACGGACGGAAGCACGTACCCGGCGGTGATACAGGAAGGTGACCTGACTCCAGAAGGCAAAGGCAACGATCCACACAGTCAAAATCCAGGCTTTCCCCCTGTATACAGGGACGCCGACAAGACCCTCTCCCGTGAACCGTCAACCGTGTCGCGCCGGCTAATTGTGTGATAAAGGTGCTTGACATCAACTGCCCCATTACGGAAGGTTAATCTTTTCAGCCCCTAGGTGCTTGCGCAGGTCATCCAGATCAGAAGCGTTTTCACGTGTTGTATAACCATAAATGTCGACACCTTCTTTGCCCCAGAACTCAAGACATTCCGCGAACGCATCGCGTTGAGTCTGGAAATAGACTTCATCCGACACAGGTTCCGTTTTGCTGATATGCTCAGATGACGTGCAGTTTGGTAGATCATTTGATGCGCCCGTACCGCGCTGATCAAAGGCAATTACATCGCCAAACTCTCGCATCGCCATAAAAAGTGGAAAACGATTATACTTTGCGGTCTGGATACCAGAACCTCCGGGCCCTCCGGCCAGGTAGATAATAGGCGCACCGGGTTTATTACCGGTCGCTGGGAAACGAACATATTTCAGTGTTATCTCTCTGCTATTTTCCGCTGCACGGTTTTCAGGCACCGATAGGCTTCCTTCAAACGCATCTACTTTTTCACCCGACTGCGCTTCAAAAACGATAGACGTTTCATTCGGGATATCTTGCGCCGCCAGCGGTAAAATACCACCGAGCATCAAAGCTGCGGGAACTATCGTGACAAGTTTCTTCATAGCAATTCCTCTTGTTTATTTGTTATGAAGCAAACCTGAGATTTTGCGCGCCATTTTACCGCTGAAAACCCGTGAACGGTCATGGATTTCCATCAAACGGTATTGTGCGGCAGCAAAAATAATGTCTACGGTAGGTCATGCAAAACGCTGTCTTGATACTGTTGTTTATCTTCTCCTTTGTCTGGTCTGCCGAAGCTCAAACTTCCAGCTTCGCGCCAATGAATGTGGACGATGTCACCATCTGCCCGGCCAGCATGAGTGATGAAACACCGCCTAACTTCAATGGGCCCAATTGCCGACAAGCCAAAGCGGAAGACATCGACCCGCAGGACACGCTGATATGGGTGCGAACGTCCGTAGTTCTTGGAGAAACGCGCGGTCAGAATGGTGAGCCGCTTTCAATTTATGTCTCAGGCAAGTTCGCAAGCGAATTATACCTCAATGGTCAATATGTTGGCGCCAATGGTATGCCGGGCGAAAGAACAAGCGAAGAAACAGCGGGGGCAATGGATGCCGAGTTTTTCCCGCCCCAAAGCCTGTTCCGCATTGGTGAAAACGAAATTGTTTTGCGGGCCTCATCGCACCATGGCTATCTGAAACTCTATCGACCATTGCACTGGATCGGCATCGGCCCAACGGGCATACAAAGCAGCAGGGTTTTGTCGCGTCTTGCAGTTAGCCTGATCACACTCGGCCTCTTTGTTGTCGGCTGGCTTTACTTCGGCGCGATGGCGATCCTTAGTGACCAGCGTATCCGGTTTGCGACCTTAAGTGCGATTTGCTTCTTTGCGGGCGGTCAACTTGTGTCCGAAACTTTGCGCGGTCTCGTCTACTATAGTTACCCTGTTCAAGACCTTCGCCTGCTCGCCATCACCGGCTTTTCCATCGCGTTTGGGTTTAGCGTGACATTCCATATTTTACGCACGTTTCTTGACAAGAACCTGCCGCTAATCATGACAGTCCTGATTACCACCTTCAGTACAATCGTCTTTATGATTAAGGGCTTTGACTATAAGGCGCTCGCAGGGCTTACCTTACCTCTTGCCGCCAGCCTGCTTGCCACCGGCTACTGGGCCCACCAGCGACGGGAGCGGGCCTTCGTCTATTTCATCTCTTTGCTCATTTTCCTGGCGG
Source organism: Kordiimonas sp. (assembly GCA_965199355.1). GTDB lineage: Bacteria > Pseudomonadota > Alphaproteobacteria > Sphingomonadales > Kordiimonadaceae > Kordiimonas. Next base: position 99,955 of record CBDARB010000013.1, on the reverse strand, counting down.
CACTTCTCATTTTTCAAGGACTGTTTCTAGACACGATATTCTTCTTGTTAGTCGCCTTTTTTATTCTTCTACTTTTTGTAGAGCAGGCCCTTACGCTGGCGTCCGAAGCCCGTGAAAGGCGCAGCGAAGAGGCTAGGGCCAATAGACTGGAGCAAGCGCTTGCCGAAGTCGAAGAGCGAGCTGACACAAGCCACATAAGTATAAAAAGCGCAGGCAGGATGGAGCGTATTGCGACCAGTGATATTGTGCGACTGCAGGGTGCAAGTGGCTACTCCGAGATTTTTCTCGCTGGCGGGCAAACACTGCTTCATGCTGCCCCGCTGAATGAGATGGAAGACCTGCTTCCGGCAACATTCCTTCGGGTCCATCGGTCTCATCTGATTAACATCATGTTTGTCAAATCTTTGAGCCGCGACCCCGCAGGCACGGGTATTTTGAAGTTGTCAGAAGGTTCCGAAGTGCCGGTTAGTAGGCGGATTATGCCCAAAGTGCGTCAGGCACTTGGTTAAGTTCGCCAAAACGGTGGGCCAAGTGTTCACATTCGAACAATCTATGTCCGGCTGCGAACACCATCGACTCACTTAACGAGTAAACCTACTGATTTTTAAAGACTTTTTTCGCCTCATCGCTGGCATACATATTGCTGCGACAGTCATGACAATGACAGGAGTGGCCCATGATCAGCGAACATATAAAGTCGGCACTAAGAAACATCTTTCGCAAGAAAGCGTTTGGCATTGTGAGTGTGTTCGGACTTGGTGTGGGGATCGCTATAGCGACGATGGTTGGCCTGTTCCTTCGCTATGAGAATAGCTTCGACACAATGCACCCCGATCATGAAAACACATACCGATTAAACTGGGTCAATGTCGGTACCGGTGCGCATTTCGCCACTTATGGCCGAGAAGATAGAGGAAATCGAGGCTGTGACCCGAATCGCTCCTGGGGAAGAGCCGGTTTTTGTAGACGGCAACAGCACCTATGAAACAGTTTCATTTGTTGACCCCAACTTTTTCGATTTTTTCAGTTACCCTGCAATCGCCGGAGACCATGTCAAAGCGATACAAGGTGCTCGTAACATGGTGCTGACAGAAGCCGCAGCGGAAAAGCTTTTGGGAACTGGGCCCTATATTGGTCGAACCATTACGCTGGACAACAATCAGGACTTCACAGTGGCCGCCATAATTGGCAACAACCCAGCCAACAGTCACATGACATCAAACATATTCATCAATATGGAACTTCTGCCCACGGTTTGGGGATGGCCAAGTATTTGGGAAAGCTGGGGCTCCGACCAACTGTATCACTATGTGCGGTTGAAACCGAACGCCAACCCTTCCATGGTTAGTGATGCAGCTGTTCAGTTTGTTTCGGAAAATTACCGCGAAGATGCCAATGAATGGTTGCAGATACCATTGCAACCAATCACTGACATTCACTTTAACACCGAACTACAAAATGAAATGACTGTGCGGGATTCCATGACGGGCGCTGTAAAAACACAGCGCCGCGTGAGCGACCTATATATTTTTGCCATTGTGGGCATCCTTACGCTTATTATCGCAGCCTTTAACTTCATGAATTTGCAGATTGTTCAAATAACCAATCGCTTACAAGAAGTGGGGGTCAGGAAAATTCTGGGCGCTTCCCGACGGCAGCTCATCAGCCAATTTATGATCGAAACAGTAGTATTAAGCCTGTTTGCAGGACTGATCGCTATGGTTATCGCGGAGCTTTTTCTCCCTTATTTCGGCAGCATGCTGGGGGCAGAACTGCCATCCAGCATTATGTTCAAGCCTGCAATCGGCCTTAGCCTCACGCTAACTATTTTGTTTGTCACGCTGCTCACCGGCATTTACCCCGCCAGCATTGCCGCGAAGCTGGCGCCAGCCCTCGCTCTAAAAGGGGAGGTCGCAAGAAATGTTGGCCCAGCCAAAGTACGTACTGGCCTTGTGTTAATTCAGTTTTCAATTGCGACAGGGTTAATAATTGCAAGCGGTGTTGTAGGTAGTCAGATCAATTTCGCCTTTTCCAAACCCCTTGGGTTTGACGCCAATGGGGTTGCCACCCTGTTTGCCTCCCGCTCAATCGCACAAGATAAATACCCGGTGATTGAGACTGAGCTAAAACGCAACCCCGCCATTCTTGATGTTTCATACGCCAACATCGTGCCGTCTCAAGACCTGTCCAACGGATTCAGTTTCGGCGTTGATCCTGAAGACCCCGAAAATCAGTTGAGTACCCGCTCAGTGACCATGGGGTACGGCGCCTTTGAAATTCTTGGTATGGAGATAATTGCCGGGCGTAGTTTCTCACAAGAGTTTCCCGCCGATGAAGGGCCTTCATTCAGCCCCGATCAAACATATGAAACATCGGGCCTCATTCTAAATGAAACTACTGTCAGGAATGCTGGATGGTCCAGCCCTGATGAGGCTATCGGCAAATTATTGGTTACAGAGTTTAGCAGGAACGGTACCCAGTACCGATATGAATTCACTGTTGTCGGCGTGGTCAAGGACACCCATTATCGGTCCATCAGATCTGAGATCGCACCGATGTCTTACATGCTTGATCCGACGGCCCGACAAATGCTGATCAAATTCGACCCGGCACGCGAAGCTGAAGCCCTGGCAGCCATCGACAATATATGGGCCACCCATGTAGAAGACCTGCCCATTCGCCGCAGCGTGCTGGAAGAAGAGTACGCCACTTTTTATGCCAGCGAAAATCGTACTTTCAGCCTTGTCATCGGGTTTGCTGCCATTGCCGCAGCAATTGCATGCATGGGCCTTTACGGCCTGACGGCCTATATGGTGGAAAGGCGCGTTAAAGAGGTTGGCATTCGGAAAATACTGGGCGCGACAGTAACCCAAATTGTTACATTGCTGTCTTGGGACCATACAAAACTTGTTGTACTGGCGAGCCTGAGTGCCTGGCCTTTTGTATGGTGGCTGATGTTGGACTGGCTTGCCGGTTTTGCATACCGCGCCGAACTGGAGCCAATCCTGTTTATCATCGCAAGCCTGGCTATTCTCTCCCTTGCAGCAATCACAACGAGTTTTAAAACTCTTACTGCCGCGCGGGCAAACCCCATTCATGCCTTAAGGAGCGAATGACCCTCTCACGCTATCGTTACGACCTATTATTGGGTTTCTGAAAAATCCGGTGTAGGGTCTGCGCATAGTCAGGGGAGATTTCACATGTCATTTGTGTCCTTTTTAAAGGGCCTGTCAGGGCCAGCACTCGCTGTTTTTTTAGCCCGCACAATGTTGGGGTTGGTGTTTTTCATGGCCGGTTGGTGGAAGGTATTCACCCTGACCCCTACCGCACATGCACAGAACTTCTTCATTGAAGGCTTCAAAAATCACTGGATACCCGACTGGCTTTTATGGCCGTTGGGCGTTGCAATACCGCCCTTTGAGTTGATTGCAGGCGCAGCTCTAATCGTTGGTCTTTGGACACGTTTTTTCGCCACAACAACAGGCTTGCTACTGCTTCTCACAACATATGGTCATGCCCTCCAGCAACCACTGTTTGATATTGATGGGCATACCTTCACAAGGTTGGCGCTGGCTATTTTTGTGCTTATGCTCGCTGACGCGCATGACAAATTGAGCCTTGACTACTGGCGCTCAAAACGCACATCCAACTGACACCCCCAATTTGGGATATTGATAACCTGTATTGCGGCTGGCATTGACGACCGGTTATAAGCAACTATCAAATCAATCGAAGAAGATATCTTATGGATCAGGACAAACTTAATCGACTGCGGGAGCAGTATCTGGACAAAGACGTAAACGATCATAAGACGGAAAAATTCCAGACAGTTTCGTCCAAGATCAAAGGCGATGCCCCCGATACAAGTCGACCGAAGCCCTACAGCGGCATTTCCACCTTTCTGGACCTCCCAGCAGCTGACGGTTTGGAGAATCTGGACGTGGCAGTTATCGGTGTACCCATGGATCTTGCGGTTTCAAACAGAGCAGGTGCACGCCTTGGCCCTCGCGCTGTTCGTGCGATTGAACGCATTGGCCCCTACAACCACCAAACAGGCGCAGTGCCCAAGGCAGATTGCCGCGCCGCAGACGTTGGTGATGTTGGTTTCAGGAGCCGCTATAGCCTTGAAAACAGCATTGAAGATATCGAAGAATATTACAAACGGGTTGTTGAAGCGGGCGTTCTGCCACTCTCCGTCGGCGGGGATCACTCAATCACCCACCCAATACTTAAGGCACTTGGTGCGGACGAACCTGTTGCCCTTATCCATATTGATGCCCACTGCGATACCGCAGGCACTTATGATGACTGCAAATTCCATCATGGTGGTCCATTCCGCCTTGCCGTTCTGGACGGTGTTCTGGACCCGGAAAAGACCATCCAGATTGGCATTCGGGGTGCGGCAGAAGCAATTTGGGAGTTTAGTTACACGTCCGGCATGACCGTAGTGCATGTGGAAGACGTAATGGAAATGGGTATCCCTGCCCTGATTGAGAAAACGCGCGAGCTGATCGGCGATATGCGGGTCTATATTTCCATTGATGTTGACGGATTTGACCCCGCCTACGCGCCGGGCACGGGAACACCAGAAGCTGGTGGCCTGACACCACGCGAAGGGTTCCAATTCCTGCGCGGCCTGATGGGCATGAACATCATCGGCGCTGATGTGGTTGAAGTCGCACCAATGTATGACCCTACGAGCAACACGGCACAGCTTGGTGCACAGCTTTTGTTTGAAGAGTTTTGTTTGCTGGCCGACGCGCACAAGCGCCGCAACAGCTAGCCATTTCAATCAGGTTGAAGAAGACCATGGAAAGAATTGCTATTTTTGGTGCCTCCAGCTTTGCGCGCGAAGTCGCGGACATTTGTCATGACCTTGGCATCGAAGACATTGTTTTTGTAAGCGATTATGATGATTTAGAAGAGGTCGATGGTATACCTGTTTTAAAACAGGGGATGTCGAAAATCTGAAAAGCCAAGGGTATCAGTTCGCGATTGGTATTGGCGCTTCTGAGATCCGGCGGAAAATGGCCGCGCAGTTCCCAGACCTGCCCTACCCAAACCTTGTGCATCCGACCGTTACCTTTGGACGTGGTCAGAAAGAAGCCATTGCCTCAGCAAGAGGAAATATTCTTGCCGCAGGGGTGCGTGTCAGTAACAAAATTAAATTCGGCAACTTTGGCGTTTTCAATTTGAACACCGTCATCGGCCATGATTGCACGCTTGGTGATTTCGTCTCTGTGATGACAGGCGGGCTAATCTCTGGCAACGTCACGATCGGTGAAGGCGTTTATATGGGTTGCGGTGCCTGCATCATTAATGGAGCCCCGGACAACAAAGTACTAATTGGCAAGGAAGCAACAATAGGCATGGGTTCCGTCGTTATCCGCAATGTGGATGAAAGCACGAAAGTCTTTGGTAACCCGGCCAGACTGCGACCGTAAGTTAACACACAGCCTAGGCGCGCACGACTATTTTGCGGGTCATATGATCCAGAAGTGGTATACCGTCCCAGGTTTCCTCAAATGAAAGCGCGCTGCCCACAGGCACCAGCCTGAAACCGCCTTTGCCAACCATCGCGCTTGCAAGGGATACAAGTTCGCTTTCTTCAAACCCATAATGACTGATGGTTTGTGTGTGCCGGTCCACCAGCTTCAAAACACCGTCAAGGCTGGTCAGTTCCATATCCCACAACATACCGCCGCCATGCACATCCGACAGGATGTCTGCATTTTCCTCTGCTACCAAAACACTCAGCTCATTTGAGTAGGCTTTGCCCTCCTTGGCCATTCCCGATGCAATCATGGAATTTGCAAAGGCAAACTTACTGATAGCAACGCCGGTTTCAACGCCGTACCCCTTGCGTTCAGTCAAATGAACGAGGCGTTGATAGAGGTCCTTTGATTGGTCACCAGCTTCGCCAACCCACAGGACAGCGCGCGGCGACCCGCAACCAAGTTGATCAAACCAGTAAATGTCATTGTAGAGGCGTTCTGCAAGCTGATCTTTCCCGATTTCGTCAAGTGCTGCATAGGCATCCACTTTTATCACGCTATGAGACTTTCGGTCCGAAAAGCCGAGCGACAGACCATCAGGCCGCACCGGATCAATAGATGCTTGCTTTACCTTCTCATCACCGCCCCAAACCATACGCAAATCGGCAAATGTACTAATGGTTTTGCTGATATCTGATCGATAATCATATTGGCAAAACAAGTTACTAGAGAGGTCATTTGCTTCACGCAGCACATCAATCACAGTATTCAGTAACCATTGAGTTGTCTCTGACAACTCCGATGGCAGTCTGACGATATTGGCGTTACCTGCCAGATATGACAGCACCCAGGAATAGACAAATAGCGTATCAACATTCGCTGGCGGTAGATGAAAGGCCAATCCGCGCGACGTTGGCACATGGCCTTGTGGCAAACGACCACAGAACTCAGACTGTAAACGTTTGATTGCAGCGGATCGCAGCCAGTAGCCCAGAGCGATGAACTGCGGCGCCTTTTTGCTGATATCAGACTTCAGCAGGTAGGCAGACAGCGTTTGTACCACCGAAACACTACTGTCACTGAACGGGGGGCGGCCTAGGTCTGACATAGCCTTCAGACGGCTTTCAAGCTCGTCTGGCGCCAAGGTTTCTGTAGTTGCAAAATCCGTAATCATGCCATCTTTGCTCCGACCACATCACTACAACCACGCAGCTCAGCTTTGGGCACACGTCCAAGGATACGCAGGCCCTTTCCTTTCCAGTCGTGGTTCGCGCTGTCATTGGCTTCAATCACACCCATATCTTCAGTGAGGAGACTGTGTCCCGGATATGAACCGGGCAAGAGCGACAAGAGCTGGATCACGCCCTTCTCACCATTCGGCACAGGTTCCCACGTTTCAGGGTCGCGTATGATAACATCTGTAAAGTTCGGTGGATAAAGTAACCCATCCGGCCCCTCGAGAAAGATAGAGCCAATCTGCTCGACCATGCCATAGAAATTATAAATCCGGTCCAGATTGAAGTTTTTCAAAAATTCTGACCTGAACACATCAGCATCCACAGCATGCTCGATCATCTTTTTCCAACCGCCCGAATGAATTAACGTGCCCGCTGAAAGGTCCAGACCCTTATCCTTGAACTTCTCAAAAAACTGCATCCAAACTACAAAGGTGAAGCCAAACATGAAGAAAGGCGCACCTTCCAATTCGTTCAAGAACGCTTCAACCGCCCCAAAATCTGGCTCTAGGTGTTCATCAAGTGCAAATACATGATTGCGGCCATAGCGCATAATGCCGAGCACACCCGCCCCCCTTGCGCTCATAAGCGCCGGATCTTTGAATACAGCGTTCGTATCAAGAACCAACATCGGCAAGCGTTTAGGCCCCAACACATGCCCGAGCGAGTTTGCCAGCGCCCTTTGCTGACGCATGGAAGTTTCTGCATCCACCAGAATTTGGCTCACAGCCTGCCCCGTTGTTCCACTAGAAGTAAGTGTAATGCGCAAATCTTCGTCCGGCACGGACACCAATCGATTGGATTTGAATAACGACACTGGCAAATAAGGAAAGTCTTCCAAACTGGTAGCCGTTGCTTTGCCCTGCCAAAGCCCATCAATCACCCGACGATAGGGCTGACAGTTTTGATAGTGAAAACTGGCAAGCTCATTCAAACCGTCAATCATCAACGCTTTCTTGTCGGCTTCCGCCACACCGTAGGGTGTTTGATCATAAAGTTTATCAAAGCTCACAGCTTGGCCCCCAGTGCCTTGTAGTCGAGCTTACCGCGCTGCGTTACCGGCAATTCGACCAAAGCAGCAAACTTATAGGCAGTGTGAGGTAGTGTGAAATGATTCTTGAATAGCTCCCTCATCCGAGCCTCGTCATCGTCTCGCCCGGTGTGGAAAACTACTAGAATCTTGTCTTTCTGAAGGACCGCTGCACGGCAGACAGTTTGAGCCAGCTTCTCAATTGCGTCCAGATTAACGCGCAAACCGTAAACCTTGCCCATTCGACCAGAGCGACCCGTAAGCGTTAAGTACCCAGCGTTATCAAGAAAGCCAATATCACCAGTATTTAGCCAACCGCCCAGCAGGTCTCCTTGTCTCAAGTCGGCACGATTGGTTGCATAGCCCATCATCACATTCGGTCCGTGATAATGCACATGCCCCTCTGCTCCCAAAGGAACCTTGGCACCCTCTTCATCCCTAATTTCCAGGCTCCCACCCAAAATGGCAGGGCCCACGGTAGCTTGATGCCCATCAAAATCATGGTGAGATAGCGTGGTGATGCGCGGCGCCGCTTCGGTCTGGCCATACATCACATGGAAGTTGCCGCCGATGCTTTCCATAAAATCATAGGCAGCTTGTTTGATTGCACTATCAAGCCGTCCGCCTGCTTGCGTAAAGGTTCTGACACCTTCCAAAGCCAGTCGTTTAAAACCAAGCCTGTTCATCATTTCAAAATGAAAAGGTACACCCGGAAAATGGCTGACTTCATGCGTTTTAACAAGCGGCCAGAACTCCCGGTCCATAAAGCCTTTTTCGGTTAGTAAAACGGCTGCCCCCGCTGCCAAATGACTTGTCAGCACAGATAGCCCATAAGAATAGTGCAGAGGCAAATGCGCCAGAGCCACGTCTTCTGTGGCAATTGCCAGCGCTTTACAAATCGCTTTAGCGTTCGATACAAGGTTAGGCTCTGTCAGTCTTACGAATTTTGGGTCGCCTGTTGACCCTGATGTGGACAAAAGAACAGACAGATCGTCATGAATATCAGAGCCACTAGCGTTAAGGCGCTTCACCTCCGAAGAGCCATCTGCAGACACGGAAACCGTCAGCTCTGGCGCATAAACCTCTTCAAGGCGCGCCTTTGATGCGGCAGGTAAGCCCGCATCCAGAAGGGCAACTGCATGACCGGCCCTTAAGGCACCGAGAAACGCGACAACTGACGTAATGTTGTTGCGAAGATAAAGCAGCACCAGCGACTTGCTCTCTGGCACTTCAGCGGCAAAAGCAGCTATACGCTCATTCAGTTCGCCATATGTAAGCCAGCTAGACGAGTAGTCATCCAGCAGTGCGGGGGCGTCAGCAGCCCCGCTTAAGCAGGAAAGTGTATGTTCCGCAGGCTCTCCAACCATTTAGATTAACATTCCACCGTCAACACCAAGCACTTGACCAGTGACATATTTTGAAAGGTCAGATGCAAAAAAGAGGGCCGCATCTGCAATATCTTCTGGCTTGCCAATTTTCTGCATCGCAATGCTATCCAGTCGCTCTTGATGAACGTCAACTGGTATCTGTCTGATCATGTCAGTTTCGATGTAGCCTGGGGCAATGGAGTTAACCCGAATTCCAAAGGGTGCAAGTTCCTTTGCCGCAGACATTGTGGCACCAATAACGCCCGCCTTGGATGCGCCGTAAACAAGCTGACCACTATTGCCAACCCGCCCGATGATAGAACTGATGTTGATAATGCTGCCTGACTTGTTGCGTTGCATTAACCTTGCAGCGGCCTGAACACCGTTTAGCACGCCGCGTAAATTGACATTGAGCGTTTCGTCTATCTGATCATCCTGGATCATGCCGATCACGCTGTCGCGCAGCACACCGGCATTATTGACCATAATATCCAGTCGTCTGAAGGAGGAGAAAGCTTCTTTCACCAAAGCCTGTGACACACTCGCATCTGAAACATCGCCCGCCACAACCTTTACTTCGACGCCATACGTTGAGGCCAAGTCCGTTGCTTGGTCTTTCAAGGCGTCACTGTTCCGCAACCCGTTAAGAATAACGGACGCGCCGTTTGCAGCCAGTTTCTGCGCAATCGCGGCACCGATACCGCGGGACGAGCCTGTTACAATGGCCACACGACCAGAAAGATCAGTATCAGTCATTATACTTCGTCATTATCTCGACAGCTTTTTCAAAAGAACTCATGTCGAGAATATCCTGCATATCCATCATACAGTCAAAAACATCTTCGAGTTCCGCAATCAGGGTCATGTGCGCTACTGAGTCCCAACCTGGAAACTCGTTATACTTTAACTCTGCACGATTTACATCGCCTTCAAGCGATAGCTGCGACACAAAAACACTAAATACTTTACTTTCGACAGATTCCATCTGCAGGTCCTTGGTTTCCATCTCTGGGCGTTGCCAGAGTATTTGGGTGAAATTACTTGCGGTCTCTATACCGTTGGTGCTTCGCATGCAAGGCAACATCGACGTACCACGCAAGGATTTGCGGCGTTTAGAAGCTTCACTGCGCTAATATATCTTCCATAAACTGTCGCATGTCCTGCGTTAGTGCCTCAAACGCTGGCTCATGCACATACATCATGTGCCCGGCTGGGTAATAGGTCATATCAACGCGTGAAAAATCAATTCCATGACGGGCAAGCGTAAACTCAGCGTCAAAAAACGGAGTGATCAGGTCATAATAGCCCGACGCAACCAACACCTTCAGGCTGGGGTTTTGCGCCATCGCATCGGCAAGTTGAGGAGCTGTGTTAACAAATGATGGCTCACGGTAGCCACTTCGGCGATCATAAACCCAGTTTGCACCAACATCAGGCCCTGAAGAATAATAGGGGCGGTCCATAGTCACGCCCAAGTCACTTCCGATATAATCCCTGAACGCTGATGAATAAGCTGCGCTGATGGCTGCAGACGAGGCATCAAACCTGGCATTTTCAGCAACCTGATCGGGCTCATTAGCCCGATAGCGAGAGTCCAGTCTGCCAACAATAGCCCCTTCATCCCGTAAAAGTTCTTTTACGAAACGCCCCGTGAGGACCCGCAAGTTGGAGCGAAGGATGTAATCTTCATCCAGCCCGGTGTAGTCAGCAAGCTTGTTTGCCAACGCCTGTTTTTCTTCCTGCGTTAAATACGCCCCCTTAAACAAAGCTGGCAGATAGTCATTGAGCGTAAACGCGCGAACCTCATCAAGAAACGCACTTAGGTCGGCTGGCTTTTTCGCCAGACGATCATGGTGCCACGCTGTTGCAGCAAGGCTGGGCAGGTAGGTTGCAAACGCAATGTAATTATCAGCGACGGGCGTGCTGCCGGTGTAGTCCATCGCCTGACTGATCATAATCACGCCGCTTACTCGTAGCGGTTCCGGGCCATTTTGCAGATAAGGCAGCATCGCAGCAGACCGCGTTGTGCCGAAGCTTTCACCAGCAATGAAGATAGGAGCATTCCAGCGTCCTTCGCGCCTCACCCACTCCCGTACAATCTCGGAAACCGACCGCGCATCTTCTTCAAGGCCATACACGTCTTCCGCCGCACCGTCGCCCACAAGGCGGCTGAAGCCGGTCCCGATCGGGTCGATAAAAACAATATCGGTCAGGTCCAGCAGTGCGCCCGGGTTATCTTCAACCTCGAACGGCGGCAAGCCCGGGTCAGTCGCATCACTTGGTACTCTAACCCGCTTTGGCCCCATAACCCCCATATGCAGCCAAGTTGACGCGGACCCTGGCCCACCATTGAACACAAAGGTAACTGGCCTGTTCGCCCCGGCATCCGAAGCGACATAGGAAAAAACCACAGCTTCAGCGTAAACATCACCATTTGAACGTTTCAAAAGAATGTTAGAGACATCAGCGTCATATGAAACACGTTGACCGCCAAAGCGGCCTGTATGCTGTGTTTCTATCGAAAAGGGTTCAGGTATGGCTATCGTGTCAGATGCGGCGTCTTCCGCCATGGTTGGAGACATAGCTCCAATAGCCAACAAGATACCTGCTATCAAAAACGCGTATTTCATTCCTACCCCCTCTACGGCAAATACTTGCCGCCTATTGTGAATATCTTGGCGCTGACAATCAAAAGTTTTTTCGGCGTTACCGCCGCTACGTTAGATCACACCGTGACGCTTTTGTAGATCACGTCTGCGGTCATCAGGTCCAGATGTGCACCGCCACCATTCTTGAACAGGGTTATGTCGCTTTCGCTATTGCGGCCAACCTCTCCCGGCACAATGTCATATAAGTCGCCCAAAATATCTGGCTGATCAATCACCCCCTCGCGGAGCGGGATCATCAATTCCCCAATATGATCAATTGTGGTATCTCGGCTGTCGACAAACACCCGTGCCCTTTGCATAAGCACGTCGTCTGCCTCGCGCATGTCAGCGCGAAAGGCACCCACAAGGTCCACATGGGTGCCGGGCTGAACCCATTCCCCTTTTATGACAGGCCCCTTTGACGATGTGGCGGTGCTAACAATATCCGCATCGTTAACAGCAGTTTCAAGGTCACCGCTCGCGGCCTCAACTTTGCTGCTGGTAAGCTGATTGGCGAGCCTTCGCGATTTCTCGCTATCTCGTGCCCAGATTCTGATACTCTCAAGTTCCGGCAAACACGCAAGATATGCGTCCGCCAGAGAGTGCGCGAGTGTGCCCGCACCCACGATAAGCGCTTTTCGGCTGCTTTTCCGGGCTAGCAACTGCGCACCCAATACTGAATCACCCGCCGTTTTCCACCAGGTAATCAAAGGCCCATCAATAGTCGCTTTAATACTGCCCGTTTTGTCATCAAACAGCAGGAAAATACCCTGGACTGTGGGCAATGAAGGCGTTTGGTTTGGATTGTTCGGGAAGACGGTTACCGACTTGATACCGCCCCCAAGTCCTTGAATCCATGCGGCACGATTGAGAAAACTGTTGCTGGCACCGCCCAGGATTATGTCCTTAATCTGGGCTTTTGGCAGCCCATGCCCATCTTTCACGGCTTTCACGACCTGACGCCAGTCAAGCTTGCCTGTTACCGCATCTTCGTCGATGAAAAATGGTGCTATCATCAGAGACCTTCAAACCATTGAGATGCGATTGAACCTAGGCCGTTTTTAGCGAGATGTAAAATGCACCGTAGATTCCTGACAAGCGCTATAACGATAGGCTTTCCGTGGTTAGGTCACTCTGGCTCAAGCCAACAAGGAAGATGCTATTGCCCCCACCGGTATCAATGAGCAAGCCCGACTGCCCGTTCTGTGTAGTGGCCGTTGCAGCAGCCTGCACAGATGCCAGGTCGGTGAAGTCTGTAACCGCATTACCAAGGAACAATGTGTCGGTCGCCACATCAAAGTCTGTGACAACATCATCTCCATGACTGCCACCAAAGAAGAAGGCGTCCGCGCCGCTACCCCCCGTGAGCACATCATTACCCGAGGCACCAAACAGGCTGTCTGCATCCCCGCCGCCATCAATGGTGTCATTCCCACTGCCACCAAACAGCTGGTCTGCGCCGCCAAAACCATTCAAGACGTCGCTACCGGACCCACCGAATATGGTATCATCACCGGCTCCAGCATCGAACACATCATCATTGTCGGTTGCGCCCTTGCCACCATAGAAAACATCGTCGCCAGCACCGCCGTTCAGAGTGTCCCCGCCTGCACCACCACCTAAGATGTCATCACCGGCAGCGCCGTAAACCACATCATCACCCGCACCGCCGAACGCTGTATTTGCAGAATTGGATGTAAGGTTTTCCTCGCCTGCGTCGAAACGGTCGTCACTGTCAGCATCAACCCAACCACCGGAGACCAGCGTGTCGTTCCCGGCACCGCCGAAAAGCGTATCACTGTCTGAAGAGGCTGAGACTTGTTGTGCTGTAGTGGATTTCACACCACCAACTACCAGATCATTCCCGGCACCGCCCGCAAGCAAGTCACTGCCTACGCCCCCTTCGACAACATCATCACCTTCGTCGCCCGACCCGGCAAAGATTGTGTCGTCACCTGTGCCGCCAATCACCCGGTCATCCCCGGCATCGCCACGCAAAAAGTCATCGCCAGCACCCCCGTCTATTAAGTCTGACATTCGTGTCCCGACCAATCGGTTATTCTCAGCATCGCCTACCAAAGTAACAAAGGCATTCGAAGTTTGCAGTTCCACAGCACCAACATCTAAAGGGCCTATTAACCTATCGAACGCCTCTCCCCTGCCGTCTGTTGGAATTGATTCACTTACATTTCCATCGTTATCGATATCAAATACATCTCGTGAAAGCGCACTACCTAAACCCGTGTTGTGCGCCAGCCCACCCCTCAATATCAAAACTGTTTCTCGTCCTCCCCCGTTGTCAGTCAGCGCCCCACCTTGCACACCGAAACCGGTTTCCAAATCAGCAAAAATCTCACGCAAATCGTTCTCAATCAATGGCTGAGAACCCAAAAGTTCTCCCTCTCCTGTCACGCTTCGGTCAAAAATATTAGTTCCCTCTAAAGTGAGTGAACCTCCGTCTACATCTATCCCACCCGTGACAATACTGTTGGAAAGAACAACATCACCAAACCCAATTCTAATCTGATTACCTAAGTTTCCGGTGATAGTACTGCTGGAGAACCGGACGTTACCAGCATAAATCACAATGCCGTCGTCTATGCTTCCATACACATCAATATTCTGTGCAATTGTCGTATTAAGTATGTTTACTTGGCTATCACTGCTGGCCCCTAGATACAGGGCCGGACTTCGTCCGCCTGTGTTGCCAGAAATGGTACTGTTGATTATCGATAGCTGGCCATCCTCATTCAACAGGCCCCGAATACCGCCAACACCACCTGAAGCTGAGTTACCAGAAATGTTGCTATTTAAAATAGAAGCATTAGGAGAAAAGGTCCAAATACCAGCGCTATCATCCGCAGCATTGTCGGTAACCTGACTATTCTCCAAAACCAACGTTGTTCCATTCCCGACATTTAATCCACCACCGCGTCCAGCGGCACTGTTGCCAGAAATCACCGTGCCTACGATAGTGATTGAATTGCCAAGAGCACCAACACCGCCGACATTACCCTCACGGGCAACATTGCCTGAGATGGTACTGTTTTCTACCGTTACATCACCACCAGAAGCGTTTAAACCTGCATAAGAACCAGCTGAATTGTTTGTTATTATGCTATCACGTATGACCGCCAAACCGTCGCCCAAAATAACTCCACCGCCTGAACCACGTGCAGTGTTATTGGCAATGGTTGTGTTTGCGATGGTTGTATCAATAGTATCGCCGATTCCGCGGCGCGTCAGAACCCCCGCACCACTAACCGCATAATTTTCAACAACCATGCTGTCTGCTATATTGAGAGAGCCATTTCCAGAAGCGTAAACCCCTCCACCAAATCTTGCGGAGTTATTCGCGATTGTGCTATTGACGATAGTGACGTTACTATTGTTGGCATATACGCCGCCACCATATCCTTGTGTCGTGTTGCTAGATACTAAACTATCCCGTATGGTTAGCGAACCACCAGAAGCAATTGCACCGCCTCTACTACTGGCCAAATTGTCAGTAAAAGCACTATTAACTATAGTCAGGTTACCCAGTGCATATATTCCCCCCCCCAATATAGTCACCGTTATTACTTGAAATTACGCTATCCGTAATAGTGACATCCCCGGCAGAATATATTCCGGTTCCTCTAGAATAGTCGGCCGATTGATTGTCGGTGACGTTGACGCCTGTTAGAATTAATTGGGTACCTGGGCCAGCCCAAATGCCGGCACCATCCTGCCTCTCTTCTTCCAGATTACCATTAGTAATAGTCAGGTTCTCGAGAATTACCGAACTTTCGTCTCCTCGAATGGCTAAGACGCGAGTTTCATTACTACCGTCAATCGTGATATCGGGAACACCATCGGTATTTATGTCACCACTAATTGTAAGACTGGTCGAAACCTCCAACTGGCCTAGTACGTTGCTCAATTGAATCGTACCCTGAATAAGGCTCGAGGCAAACTGAATGGCATCTTTATCTGGATTTGCGTTAGCTATTGCTATGGCCTCCCGAAGGGACAAGCCATCACCATCATTTGTCTCAATTGCCAAGTCAGCGGTGTTCGCACTCTCATCTTCAAGTGTCGTAACAATTAGGATTGGCATTTACAATAGTCCTTCAAGTATCAACGATTTCTCTAAATAACGCTAAAAGTGAAGAAATTGACACCGCCGAGTGTTACGAAATCGACTGCTTTACTGGTAATTAGAATCATGACAAATTTTCGACCAACTTCGTAACATTACTTCCATGATCGATAAAAAATCAACGTTATTAATGTTTCAAAAACACAAAAATACTACTGGAATTCAGTGCCCCCCCAAAAAAACATACAATTAACAACCAGAAACTTCTCAACTCTGAACAAAAAACGCCCTATTAGCGGTTCAAATAATATGCCCAATGAAGTGCTATGAAGACCAACGCGATTAGCATAATAGCAATATAGTTCAGAGATTCAGGGCGCTATCGTTTAGGTCACTTGAAGTCAGCCCAACAAGGAAAACACTGTTGCCACCACCGGTATCAATGAGCAAGCCAGACTGGCCGTTTTGCGTGGTGGCCGTCGCAGCAGCCTGCACCGAAGCCAGGTCGGTGAAGTCTGTAACCGCATTACCAAGGAACAATGTGTCGGTCGCCACATCAAAGTCTGTGACAACATCATCTCCATGACTGCCACCAAAGAAGAAGGCGTCCGCGCCGCTACCCCCCGTGAGCACATCATTACCCGAGGCACCAAACAGGCTGTCTGCATCCCCGCCGCCATCAATGGTGTCATTCCCACTGCCACCAAACAGCTGGTCTGCGCCGCCAAAACCATTCAAGACGTCGCTACCGGACCCACCGAATATGGTATCATCACCGGCTCCAGCATCGAACACATCATCATTGTCGGTTGCGCCCTTGCCACCATAGAAAATATCGTCGCCAGCACCGCCGTTCAGAGTGTCCCCGCCTGCACCACCACCTAAGATGTCATCACCGGCAGCGCCGTAAACCACATCATCACCCGCACCGCCGAACGCTGTATTTGCAGAATTGGATGTAAGGTTTTCCTCGCCTGCGTCGAAACGGTCGTCACTGTCAGCATCAACCCAACCACCGGAGACCAGCGTGTCGTTCCCGGCACCGCCGAAAAGCGTATCACTGTCTGAAGAGGCTGAGACTTGTTGTGCTGTAGTGGATTTCACACCACCAACTACCAGATCATTCCCGGCACCGCCCGCAAGCAAGTCACTGCCTACGCCCCCTTCGACAACATCATCACCTTCGTCGCCCGACCCGGCAAAGATTGTGTCGTCACCTGTGCCGCCAATCACCCGGTCATCTCCGGCATCGCCACGCAGGAAGTCATTACCAGCACCCCCGTCCAAAGTATCGTTACCAGTACTAGCAATGAGCCGGTTTGAAACGTCATTACCGATTAACCGGTCGCTACCACCTCCCCCGGTTACATTTTCAATGACCACACCATCCATTAGGTAGACTGTCGCCGTTTCGGTAATGTGATCACCAACGTTGTCAAAGGGCCGGTAGGTGATACTTGAGCCCACATCAATCCAACCCGTTTTGCTGAGATCAATGTTGGTCGACACATTGCCAACAATCTTGATGGTGTCATTGCCGGCGGTATCCCACAAGTTTTCATAGTAGGTCTGACCTGCAACATAGGTATAGGTATCGTCTCCAACCGTCACGGTTTGATCTACCCCGTAAATGGCTTGCAAAGCCATTATGTCTAGCAGCAACCAATTGTCCGGATAGTGATTAAGGACATAGCCTGGATACCTGCTGGATTGGACCGTATAATTCATTATTGTGTAGTCGGCGCCTCTGATATCTTCAGGTAGCTTATCAACAAATTCGTTATTCACTATGTCATACGGGTGCGCCAACCCAAGGGCATGACCGAGTTCATGCATAACGATCAGGCTTAGAAAAAAATCAGAGAAGTCTATATCGGTATCGGGACTCAAGGTGGCTAACTGTACCGAAGCTCCGTACTCCACTATCTCACCGTTTATATTATCAACACGATATTGAGGATAGGACGCTGTACCAGAGCCCCCAAACTCCGCATCTGTAAAAGCTAGGTTAATTAGGGGCGGTTCACCTTCACCAGCTTGAGCAAAGTTCAGATCAATGTAGCGAGACAGCTTGTTTAATAGATAGCCAACTTGTTGCAAGTGAGCTTCGCCAAGTGCGAAAGGTTCAATCCTGTTACCTTCATCGTCCAGATAGAAGCCAAACGTACTATTGATGGTTTCCGCATTCACCACAGAGCCGAATGTGACAACATCAACCGCCCAAAACTCATTGTTGGTTCCATCAAAAAAAGTGGCCAGAACAGAATCCGTAATCGGTTCGTCAAGCGCATTCACTATCGAATCGCTTTGATCTCTTATAACCGGCATAATTTCCCCCAAAACTAATACCAACAAGCTTGACTTGCCAGCCCACCATCGGCCTTTGATACTTAGACACAAGCCTGTGTTCAAGTGACAATTTCAAATTGCATATGTCAGCTATGTCATTAACTTTTGGCGGAGGAATTGAAGCCACAGTGGCGTATTGCCATACGGTTTTTGGTCAAAAAAACGCCCCGCACAGCGGGTCGGGCAACCTGCGGGGCGGGGCGCTACGGAGGCCACAGCCAATTTCAGGGCGGCTATGGCTCTGGGAACTTTAAGTGCAAATACTTCGTTAGTGCATTTCTGCCCGCACTTGCTGGCGCAGCACGTCAATCGGGATCAGTTGTCCCTTGTTTTCAATGTGCCAGAAGGTCCAGCCATTGCAGGCTGGCGCACCTTGCACACTTGCACCTACCTGATGGATTGAGCCTTTGTTGGATTGTGCAATGAGGGTGCCATCGGTGCGCACACGGGCCGCATGGCGTTTGCGCGCATCATAAAGGGTTGTGCCCGGCGCGATCATGCCACGCTCAACGATGGTGCCAAACGGCACACGCGGCGCGCTGCGCTTGCTTTCAGTATAGCCAAGCGCTTCACCGTCCAGCTCAGTGACCGCTGAGATGCGCTCGCGGGCCACTTTGATGTAGGCGCTTTCGCGTTCGATACCGATATAATTGCGACCAAGCTTCTTGGCGACGGCACCTGTTGTACCTGTACCAAAGAATGGATCGAGCACCACATCGCCCGGCTTGGTGGATGACATCAACACCCGGTAAAGAAGCGATTCAGGTTTCTGAGTAGCGTGAGCTTTCTTGTCACCATCCTTCAGGCGTTCCCGGCCAGAGCAGATAGGAAGGGTCCAGTCGGACCGCATCTGCGTGTCATCGTTCATTGCCTTCATAGCATCATAGTTGAAAGTGTAACCGCCCTTGTCGGCAGACTTGGCAGCCCAAATCAGGGTTTCGTGCGCGTTGGTGAAGCGCGTGCCACGGAAGTTTGGCATCGGGTTGGTTTTACGCCAGATAACATCATTCAAAACCCAGTAATCCAGATTCTGAAGCGCTGTGCCGACACGGAAAATATTGTGATAAGACCCGATCACCCAAATGGTGCCGTTGTCCTTCAGCACACGGCGTGCTGCCTCAAGCCAGCGGTATGTAAACTCGTCATATGCCGAAAAGCTCGAAAATTTATCCCATGCATCATGAACACCATCCACCTTGCTGTTGTCCGGGCGGGAAAGCGTTTCTTTCAATTGCATATTGTAGGGTGGATCCGCAAAAATCACATCGACCGACTTCTCCGGCAATGCATTCATCACTTCGATGCTATCACCCTGAATGATGCGATTAAGTTTGGATTTTAGTGCAGGCGCCTGTTTTTGCGCAGACGATTCCCTTTTCACGGCTTTTGAAGCCGTTTTCGATGGTTTTGACATATTTTCCCGTCCCGTTTCGGCCTCGCTTGAGGCTGATTTTTACGCTGATTTGCGCCTTTTGACGTCGTTTTCCAGCGTGTTTACGGCTTGAATCATGAGTCGAAATCGAATCGAGGTCAAGTGATTCTTTGAATTAAATCAACGCTTTGTTGTTTATTTCTCATCTAGAATCTGTCGAATCGGTGCAAAACTTCGCCGATGATGAGGTGACACTCCCACAAGCTCTAGTGCCCGCCTGTGTTTTGCCACACCATATCCTGCGTTTTGCGCCCAACCATAATCAGGATAGCTTTCCGACAGTTTTGCCATCAATCTATCGCGAAAAACTTTTGCCAGAATACTGGCCGCAGCGATGGAAAGGGACCTGCCATCACCTTTTATCAAGGTGCTGGTGGGCAAATCACCAAATCCGGGATTACGGTTACCATCAACCAGCACCGCCTCAGCTGAAACAGGCAGTGCTGCCACAGCCCTGCGCATCGCAAGCATAGAGGCTTCCAGAATATTCAGTTCGTCAATTTCTTCTACAGATGCTTCCGCAATGGCATAAGCGACCGCAGCCTCCTGAATGATATCAAACAGAGCCTCTCGCTTTTTCGCTGTCAGCTTTTTGCTGTCATCAAGGCCGGCGGGAACGCTTGACGGGTTGAGTATCACGGCAGCCGCCACCACAGGGCCTGCAAGCGGTCCGCGACCTACTTCGTCTACGCCGCACACAAGTGCTTTCCCGGCTGGCCGGCCAGTTTCGCGGGCGATTGTCTTTTCCGCGCTGAAGTCGGGGCCACTTGGCAAGTCCACCTGCATAGCATCAAAAAGGTCCATGGCATTCTCAATCCGCTTTTGCTACTCTTAGGCTTCATAGCGCCAGATTTCTGCCGCAACAGCAAGCGGTTATCACCGCATGCGCAATTAGACCGGTTAGTCAATTGGACAACATCCAGCGCATTCTGAACCAGTTCCGCACCGAATTGGATGATATTGCACCATGCACAACCTGGGCGGTGACCGCCACCGCAGGCAATTCCCGCAAGTGCGATATTTATGTGCTAGCAAGTCCTCATACCGCGAAAAAACTTGCCATAAAAATATACCGCCCGGGTATGGTTTCCGACAGAGCCCCAAAAGCACAATATAAGGCAATGTTGCGCGCGCATGGAAAACTCGCCTGCCCGAAGGCATATGGCTTTCTGCCAGATGATCGGGCCATTTTGATGGACTGGATAGAGGGCCCCCGTTTTCGCAGTGTTCTATGGCAACAAATACTGCACCCTTCCAAACGCCTTGCGCTTGTTGAGCAAACAGGCCGATGGCTACGTCAACTTCATGACCTGTCAAGTCCACAAACTGAACCATTTGATGGCGGTAAAATGATTGCCAAGCTGCATATCCAGCTAACGAAACATGAAGCGGCCGCAAAGGCACTAGGCCTGGACGAGGTCTTTAACGCCTCGCTGAAAACCCTTGAACAGCTGGCCCCAGTCATTGACGCAGACATACCCCACAGCCTTTTGCATGGTGATTTCACCCCTTCTAACCTGCTGGTGAAGAATGACACAATATTGGGCATTGATATCTGGGGCGCCAGACGTGCACCAATATATGAAGATGCCGCACGTATGCTGGCTTATTTGTCCGTGACCTCGCCCTTTTCTTTGTCGCCCCGCCCGCTGGGTGCCGACAGTGCACTAATGAATGCCTTCATTGATGGCTATGGCAAGGACCAGATCAACCCTGAAGAACCAGCATGGCGCTTCACTTTGCTATATCAGCAGCTACGCCGCTGGATCGTTTACCAGAACCGACTGAAACAGCAAACAATCCCACTCGTGCCCTTTTGGCTGGTCAGCAGGAGCAAAAAAAACGCCGGCCAAAACCATGCTTGGCTTGCACCTCGCTTATCTGAAGCATAGTTTTACAGGCACTTCTTCTGGGAGGGGGATTATGGAAGACTTTATCAATTGGGTAGAAAAAGGCTGGGCCGCCGGTGGCACGGACATGGCGATGGCCATTGCCGCCGCCACGTTGCTTGGCATCGTTGCTATCGCCTGGATCATCTTGCCTTTTGCCCTGATCGGCATCAAAGGTCGGATCGCGCAACTAACCCGCGCGACAAACTATAACACTGCGGAAATTCGCGCGCTTAGAAACGAAAATACCAAACGCGCAAAACGGGCAGAACGCCGTGCTGAATAGGGCATTTCCCTAATCGCGACGTAATACATCAACCGGTCTCAATCCAAGAAGTCTGACAACTTGAGGTACCGAGGCATCATACGAGGGTAATTTGAGCACCACTTACCAAAAGATACTCTTAGTCATTCAAGCCTGCTTGTTGATTAGCCTTGAGGCAAACAGCCTTCAGGCCACCAAACAGCACCCCGAAAACGGGAATGAGATATTTCTGGGTGCTTCGATGATCCCTGATCTGTTTCACCCTGAAGAACCCGGCATCTATAATGCGATCTATGACCAGCTCATGATCGATATTCCCTTTTACGTCCGCAGGCTGGACACCCCAGTCCGGCGGGTTCAGCAGTTGTTCTTGCGCCAACGACTTGATTGCCAATTTGTAGCCGATAAAAAAAGCCCGTTTGCAACCGACTACGGTTTTGATGAAGATGCGGTCATATACTCAGATACTGTCCGCCAAACCCGGCTGAACGTCTATACACTGAAAGAAAATGAGATAATCGAAACGCCCTTGGCGCTTGAGAATATGGTCGTTGCTGCGGACGCGGGTACTGGTATGGGACGCGCTTTGTACAACTCGCTGCCAGAAAGCACACTGGTGCTGCCAACGGACACCATTGCAAAATCCATTGAGTTGATTGAGCGCGGGCGTGCGGGTGCGTTTGTTGCATACCATATCGATGTCTTCATGCATTTCCGCGAATTCGAGCAATCGATCGATGATAGCCAAATTGCTTACTCACCAACCTTCAGTTTGCATACCAGTGACGATGCTTTCACTTGTTGGAATACAGAGAAAAACCGTAGCTTCCTGAATGCAATCAATACTCGTTTGGGTGAATTGAAAGCGACGGACACCCTTATCACAACAGAAACCTATTCTCCGCGATAGAAACGCACATCTTCGTTTAAAGTCTTCGGCTCCAGGTAGCCCGCGCCAAAAGTAAGGCGCCCCTTCGGGCAAAGGGACGCCTGGATTGGTGCACACATCCTTGGGAGGGATTTACACCTTTCCGGCGGACAAATAAGGGCTAGGGGCAGTCCGCCGATAGTAAAACATGGCCGGGCCTAGGAGGGCACTAGGGGCTAGGGTCAGGGGCGTGCTTCGCACCTGGACCCGACCAGAATCCGCAATCGCACAAGGGCTATAAGATCATAAGCTGGAGCTTAGGGGCGATTGCAGACCCAAAACTTTGCCATTAGGCAGCGACGTGGAGACGCGAATTGCGTTCCGCGCGCCGACGATGGCGGCGTGTACGTGCCGGGGCGCGGGAAACACGCTCCTTCACGGCAGATGGGCTTTTTGCAGCGCCCACATCAGCAATCAAATTGGTAAACATCCTTATCCTCGCTCAAGTTGCGCGTATCTTCTATGGCTTTTGCCTTATTTTCAGATACGCAAGCTGTCGTTTCTCGCTTTATAGCGTCGCCCTTATGGGCTTGTTTGTTGCTACACTGTTAATTTAGGCATCTCCCTGCCCAAGTTCAATGGCTCCCACCTCATTTTGTGAACGCTTCACCGCAAACGACCGGCAAACTCCACGGCACGACCTTGTTCATTATATTGCCCAAAACGGCCTAGCTGGCTTCCAGCATAGAAAAGTCGGTTGTTTTGCCAATTTCACAAAGTGTCTTCAAACCTCCGAGAACAAAGGGCCAGCCGTCTCTAACCAACTGGAATGTGGCACTGGCTGCGCTTTCAAACCCTTTATGTTGAACTGTCAGCTTTGTTGCCGCCCCGACGGACTCCAGCCTGAAGGTAACCTGCGAAGGTTCTTCATGCGCGCAATCAGGGTTAAGGGGGAAGTGCCACGTGTAACTCAGGAGAGATGGCGGTTCAGTTTGCAGTACTTTTCCTGTACAGGCGGAAATACGGGCACCGTCTCGTTCAACATAGAAGTCTACCGCTGACCCAACCTTCCAATCTGACTGCACATCTGTTTGATGCCAATACTGCCGGGTAAAGGCACCGTTTGTCAGCGCCTGCCAAACCCGCTCCCGCGAAGCGTCAATTAGAATGACATAGTAAAATTCCGTATTACTCATTGTTCAATCCTCCAACGGTGTAAAGAAAGAGGTGACGCTTGGGCCGCGATCTGCTTCGCCCTCTTTCGGGGTGCTCAACGGCTCATCACCTGATGGCTTTGGTGCCGCGTCTGTTTCAAGGGCGCCCTTCAGAGCCAGTAATGCATCGACACGGTCTGCTGAGAACTTATCAACCCAGCGATGGCCAATCTCCTGAATAGGTACCGGGTTCAGAAAATGCTTCTTTTCCCGACCTTCCCACTCCACATGAACCAGCCCGGCATGTTCAAGAATTTGCAGGTGCTTACTGGCTGACTGCCTACGCATGTCTGTATCAGCAACAAGTTCCCCAAGGGTTTGGCCAGGATTGGCGAGAAGCTTATCCAGCATCATTCTGCGAGTTCCGTCAGCCAACGCTTTAAAAACACTATCCATCAAACACCTATATGCATCTATTTTGCTGCATTTAATATGCACCCATTTATCTGCATGTCAAGACCTATAGAAAAAGGGGCCCACGCCCCTTTGCTGCTTTCACCATATTTTCACAAGCTCACTCTGCGCGGAGCATTGAATAAATTTCATCCTTCAGCACCATTCTTTTCTTTCGCAGATCTTCCTCGGCAAACTGAGATACATGCTCATCACCATTTTCGATCCGATGTATTTCACGGTTGAGATGATGGTAATCCTCTGCAACACGCCGGAAATGCTGGTCACCTTCCTTCAATTCATGAATGCGGGCTTCATACTCGGGGAAATCTTCTCTCAACTCGTGCGGAACATGGCTCATGTCTTCTCTCCTGCTTGCTTGATGAAATCAGGCTAGAAGCAAACTTGCTGGCAGGATTTGATTATCGTCAAACTGATGGTTAGTCCGTGTCCGGCAGATATTTGGTGACGCTACTATCTTCGACCTCATCCACCGTTTTCAAGGCACGCAACATAACATTCTTGCGGGTTTCCAGCTTATCAATATGGTTTTCAAGCGCCTTGACACTTTTACCCATTGTGGAAATCTGTTCACCGTATTTGTTGAACTCTGCCTTAACGGCACCCAGCACTTTCCATACTTCCGCCGCATGCTCCTGCATTGCCATTTGCTGGAAACCCATTCTGAAAGTATTCAGCAAAACTTGAAAATTCGTTGGCCCCGTAACTGTAACATTTAACTCGCGCTGAATATCTGGCACAAAGCCCGGCAAACGAAGCATTTCTGCATAAAGCCCCTCGGTCGGCAAAAACAGGATTGCGGAAGGTGTTGTGTGAGGTGGGTTGATATATTTCTGTGCAATCTCTTTGGCAAAATTCTTCACACGGGTCGCCAGCGTTTTTTGCGCTGACGCAATACCATCACTGTCACCTGCCTCCACCGCTGCCAGCAGCCGTTCATAGTCTTCGGTCGGGAACTTCGCATCAACGGGTAAGTAAACGGCGTCTTCCGTTCCCGGCATGCGAATACCATACTCTACCCGCATCTGGCCGCCCGCTCGCCCACAATCATAGTTCGCAACAAACTGGTTTGGCGTCAGCACATCTTCTATCAACAGGCCCAATTGAACCTCGCCAAACGTGCCTCGGGACTTCACGTTGGTCAGCACGCGCTTCAGGTCGCCAACACCAGAAGCAAGCGATTGCATCTCCCCAAGTCCCTTATGTACCTGCTCCAGCCGCTCAGACACTGTCTTGAAACTCTCGCTCAACCGCTTTTCCAGCGTGGTTTGAAGCTTTTCGTCAACGGTACGGCGCATCTCATCAAGCTTTGCGCTGTTTTCAGCGCGCAGTTCTTTCATTTTCTCATCAAGTTTGTTGCGCATCTGCTCTTGCTGGTCGGTTTGATGCTGTCCAAACTTTCGCATGGTGTCCGCAAGCTCATTGATAGACTTGGAAAGCTCTTCACGGTTGCCCTGGAATTCCTGCCGGATTGTTTTTTCGCGCGCGTCCGCCTGCCCCGCCGCCACATCAAGGCGCGCCTGAATATCAATCAGTTTATGGAGTTGCTCGGCATCATCCGTCTGCTGAAGGGCACGCAGTTTCACAAATTGGAATATGCTAATAAGCAAAAGCAACCCAAGGCCACTGCTTAAGATAATGTCGATGGTTGTCACGTTACAAAGCTCCCTGCCGTCATCCATCACTAGCCTGCCCTGCCACGTCCGGCAAGGCTTGACCGACAGAAATGGCTGTGATTGACTTGCTGTGTCGGGATTCGCCTAAATCAACCTCCGTAGGACAATCGTCCAATCGGCGGGCAAATCCCCGGAGACCCTCAATGTTACCCCGTTTTGACGCCCGCGAATTTGAGAGCGTTACCCCCGCTATGAAGCAAGCCTTCGAGCGGGATGGTGTGCTTGTCCTCGATAACTTGGTGCCTCATGAGCTGTGTGACGGACTAAAGGCACACATGAAGGAAACCATCAACTCATTCGACGTGAATGAGCATTCGAGCATTTTTTCCACGACCGAGCAAACCCATGCACAAGATGAGTATTTTCTCGCGTCAGGGCACACCACACGGTTCTTCTATGAAGAGGAAGCATTTGACCATGATGGCAATCTGACCAAACCGCTTGAAATGGCGATTAATAAAGTTGGTCATGCCATGCATGATATTGACCCTGTGTTTGATCGGTTTGCCCGCCAACCTGCATTTGAAACCCTGTCAAAAAACCTTGGCATTGAAGACCCGAAACTGGCGCAAGCCATGTATATCTTCAAACAACCGGAAATTGGCGGCGAGGTTGTGTGCCATCAGGACGCCACCTTCATCCGAACAGAGCCAAACAGCTGCCTGGGCATCTGGGTCGCGCTTGAAGATGCGACAGAAGAAAACGGGTGCCTGTGGGGTATTCCAGGCGGGCACCATGGTGATATGCCAAAAACCCTGTTCATTCGGGATGCTATGAGCACCCACACGAAGACACTGGATAATACACCCTACGAGGAAGGCCAGAAAGTACCACTGCCTGCACCAAAAGGTACCGTACTGGTGTTTGGTGGCTTGTTTCCCCATATGTCATCAGCCAACAGGTCAGACAAATCACGCCATGCCTTTACCTTGCACGTGATTGATGGTGCAGCCCACTATCCGGCGGATAATTGGCTGCAACGCCCGGCAAGCATGCCCTTTCAAGGCTTCTGAATCGCAAAACAGCGGCTGCCCTTAGCGACCGGCACCATAGACAGGTCTATTCAGGCTTAAGTCTAGAACACTATGTATGGCTGCCCTCGGCTCTTCGGACTCTGGTGTTACCTGACCAGGAGACTAGAGCCACAGGCTCGCCGTCAAGACCAATCAGATACTTATGGAAATTCCATGCAGGGCTTGAAACCAATATGGTTCACCCTAGCTAAGACGCCAAACATGTATGCTTTTAAGCTTTTGAAAAGAGGTTTTTCGTGACCACATCTCCGTTATTCGATTCCTATGACCTGGGTAAACTCCATCTAAGCAACCGGATTGTGATGGCACCCATGACCCGGAGCTATTCGCCCGGTAATGTGCCAAACCAGAAGAATGTTGATTATTATCGCAGGCGGGCCGCGGGCGGTGTTGGGCTGATTATTACCGAAGGCACCTGCGTAGGGCACAAAGCGTCAAACGGCTACCCCAACGTGCCGTATATATACGGTGAAGAGTCGCTGGCGGGCTGGCAAAAGGTTGTAGAAGCTGTGCACGAGGAAGGCGGCAAAATCATGCCGCAGCTCTGGCATGTCGGCTCGTTAAGAAAACCTGGCATGGAACCAGACCCTGATGTGCCCGGTTTTGGCCCTTCCGGCCTCGTGATGCCAGGCAAAAAACGCTGCCACGAGATGACGGAAGAAGATATTGCGGAAGTAATCGAGGCCTTCGCTCAAGCGGCAGAAGATGCGAAACGCATCGGCTTTGACGGCGTTGAAGTACATGGAGCCCATGGCTACCTGCTAGATCAGTTCTTCTGGGCAAGCCTGAATGAGCGCACCGACCAATGGGGTGGCGACCTCGTGAAACGTACACGTTTTGCTGCCGAAATAATCAAAGCGATCCGGTCACGCGTTGGCGCGGATTTCCCGGTCATTCTTCGCTGGTCCCAGTGGAAGCAGCAAGATTATAACGCCAAGCTTGCCACAAACCCGGAAGAGTTGAGCGCCTTCCTGGCACCATTGGTTGATGCAGGCGTTGATGCCTTTCATTGCTCTACCCGCCGCTTCTGGGAACCAGAGTTTGAAGGCAGCGACCTCAACCTGGCCGGCTGGGTCAAAAAACTTACCGGCAAGCCAACTATTACAGTTGGAAGTGTTGGTCTGGACGCGGCCTTCGCCGAAGAAGGGCAAACCGGTTTTTCTGAAGCATCACCTGTCAGCCTCGATGGGCTCGAAAAAAGGCTTTCCGCGGACGAGTTCGATCTGGTGGCTGTTGGCCGTGCACTCATTGCCAACCCAGACTGGGCCAACCAAATTCGTGATGCCAGTGAAGGTACTTTGAAATCCTATACCAAAGATATGCTTATGGAGCTAGTGTAAGACTTCTTGCACCTTGCTTCGCTCTACTCAGGCAGCAGATGATCCAAAATCAAATCCAAGCTGGTCGCCTTCGGGCGGCCTGAACAAGCCCGTTTCCAACACCCGCCTTTCTTGCGCAAACTTTAACCGGCGTGACAGGTTCCTGAACCGCTGGCTCATCATGTCAGCCTCAAATCCTTTTCCCATCATGCGATGTTTGAAGCGAGGGTCATTCATTCTACCCCCACGTAAAGCTTTTAGCCGGCTCAAAACTCTCGCCTTGCGATCCGGAAAATGAGTATCCAGCCATTCTTCAAACAGGCCGGAAAGCTCAAGCGGTAACCTTAGAAGAATATATCCTGCCTCTGATGCCCCAGCGTGTGCAGCGGCGGCCAGCACTTGTTCCATCTCATGATCATTCAAAGCCGGGATAACAGGTGCGAACATAACACCGGTTGGTATGCCAGCATCCGATAAAAGGCGGATCGCATCCAAACGGCGCTGCGGCATAGAAGCCCGTGGCTCCATGGTTTTGGCAAGTTTGCGGTCCAGTGTGGTCACAGACAGTGCCACTTTCACCAACCCCTTTTGCGCCATTGGTGTCAGAATATCCAAATCCCGCACCACAAGACGCGACTTGGTCAAAATAGTCACCGGATGATCGTGGGCCGCAAGAACCTTCAATATCTGCCTTGTTATTCTTCGCTCTTTCTCAATCGGCTGATAAGGGTCCGTATTGGTGCCAAGTGCCATCGGGGCAACTTTGTATGACTTCTTGCCGATTTCCCTTTCGAGTAACGTCGCCGCGTCAGGTTTAGCAAACAGCCTGCTTTCAAAATCCAGTCCGGGCGACAACCCCATGTAGGCATGAGTTGGACGAGCGAAACAATAAACGCACCCATGCTCGCATCCCCTGTAAGGGTTTATCGAACGATCAAAGGGGATATCTGGTGACTGGTTCTTCGAAATTACGGTTTTAGGAAACTCTTCTGTCACCTCTGTCTTTAACCGGGGCCCGTCTGCATCAGATGCCCAGCCATCATAGAATACAGAACGTTCCAACGCCTCAAAGCGGCCAGATTGGTTTGTCACCGCCCCTCTGCCCTTTTTGTATGCTGGCAAGGCAACATTGGCGGCCTCCCCTTTAAGCCAGGGAGACGCCTTCTCGTGAGAGGTGAACTGTTGAGAGGTATGTTCCATGTTTCTTCTTAACATGAGAACAAAACATGAACAAGTAAATTCTCTGAAGTCCGCTTGACGCCTTATCGTTACATCATTACATTGCCCGCAGCTTTGGCTATTTAATATCGGTTCGCAAAATGATGAAGTTTTTAGCAGCTTTGAAGCTTGTTATGCTTTGCACATTCTTGTTTGTGCAAACAGCACAGGCTGATCATTTTGCGGAACATTTGGTCGACTCAGACCATATCGAGTGTTTGGCTTGCAAGAGCCTCAATGACCCAATTGCCGACGCTGAACCGGTTCCATCCGTTGGAAAAATTGTTGCCTCCAGCAACAAAGTAACACGCACAGTTTTGAATACCCCTCCGGCAAACGCCGAATATTCAGACTTGGCGCGTGCCCCCCCTGCTCTGACTAAATAATTCGACAGTCAGCTTTGAAACCGGCTTGTCCGGTTGGTTTCCAATTTACGGCGAGAGTCCGCAACATTGCGGCTTGCCTCTATAATCTCAGGTAGGAAAATGAAAACAAATCAATCCAATAATGGTACGCGCCTTTTGAAAAAAGCGCTACTTGCATCAGCCGCAATCGGCCTGCTGGCCCCTGCAGCATCCGCCAACAAAGCAGCACCACCTCTCGAGGATCAGCTAGAAGAAATCGTCGTGTCTGGCGCATTTGAAGGCCGGAAACTCGGTGAGACAATTCTGGGCGCTACCATCCTCACCCAGGATGAAATTCTGCGCCTTGTCAACGGCACCATCGGTGAAACACTGCGAACTCAGCCAGGTATCAGCTCAACCTTCTTCGGCCCGGGTGCCAGCCGCCCTGTTATTCGCGGCCTTGGCGGCGACCGCATCCGCGTACTGGATAACGGCCTCGGCTCTATTGATGCCTCTGCAACCAGCCCGGATCACGCTGTTGCTGTAGAAGCTGCCTTGGCAGAACGCATCGAAATTCTGCGCGGCACAGCCATGCTGATTTACGGTAGCTCTGCTGCTGGTGGTGTAGTGAACGTGATTGACGGTCGCATTCCAAACGAAGCACCAGAGGATGGTTTTGACGGTGCGGTCCGCTATGGATATTCCAGCGTTGACGAAGGCCATGAAGCCACTGCTGCTTTCAACGCCCTAATCAGCGACGGCGACAAGGCAAAAATCGTCCTGCACGGTGACTATTTCTATCGTGAAACCGAAGATTATGACATTCCGGGTTTTGCTGAAAGCGCACGCTTGAGAGCGCTTGAGGAAGCAGAAGAGGAAGAAGGTGAAGAGCACGAAGAGGAAGAAGAAGCGTTCGGCACTGTTGAAAACAGCGCTGTTAAAACACAGGGCGGCTCTGGCGGCCTGAGCTTCCTGTTCGACAACGGCTTCATCGGCTTTAATATCCGTCAGCTAGACAGCCTTTATGGTGTACCGGGCGGTCACGGCCACGAGGAAGAAGAGGAAGAGCACGAAGAAGGTGAAGAAGAGCACGAGGAGGAAGAGGAAGAAGTAGTTCGTATCGATCTCGACCAAACGCGCTATGACATCAATGGTGAATTCTCTGGTGATTTTGGCTGGTTCTCCAAAGCCAAGTTCCGTTTCGGTTACTCCGATTATGCCCACCAAGAGCTGGAAGGTGACGAAATCGGCACACTCTTCTCCAACGAAGGCTGGGAAGGCCGTCTTGATCTGGTCGAAAAAGGCAACGACAACTGGAAAGGCTCCACAGGCATCCAAATTCGTTCCCGTGACTTCTCCGCGATTGGCGAAGAAGCATTCGTGCCGCCAACCGAAAGCAGCCAATTCGGTATTTACACTGTTAAGGAATACACCAGTGGCCAGTGGCGCTTTGACTTTGGTGCCCGTTATGAAAATACATCCTATGAAACAGAAGCAGGCGTTGAGCGTGACTTCAACGGTTTCAGTGGCAGCATTGGTGCTGGCTATGATGTAAGCGACGAAGCCTTCTTTGGTGTTACTGTGTTCCGCACAGAGCGTGCACCAGCAACCGAAGAGCTGTTCTCTAACGGCCCACACCTCGCTACTGACGCCTTTGAAGTTGGCAACCCCGATCTGAACGAAGAAACTGCGCTGGGTATTGAAGGTACCTTCACATACGCAACAGGCCCATTCAGCTTCGTCGCAAACGCCTACTACACCACCTATAACGACTTCATCTATGAAGTTGCCACAGGCGGTGAAGAAGATGGCCTGCCAATCTTTGAATTCCGTGCAAACGACGCCCAGATATACGGCTTCGAAGCAAAAGCGGAACTGCACGTTGGCTCTTATAACTGGGACCAGCTTGGCCAGGTTGATGTACATCTTGATGGTCAGTTCGACTTTATCGAAGCGGACCTTGACCGCGGCGGTAATGACGAACTCCCGCGCTTGCCACCTGCAAGCTATCTGTTCGGTATTGAAGCAACAGCACCTAGCTTCGACATCAGAACAGAAGTGGAAGCCTATAGCGCCGTAAACGACACGGCAGCAAACGAACTGGCAACTGATGGCTACGCATTCTGGAACGCTTACGTGACAGTTCGCCCGTTTGAAAACAAGAACCTGTCGTTTGAAGTTCGTGCGTCCAACATCACAGACAGCACAGGCCGCCAGCACACAAGCTTCCTGAAAGATGTTGCGCCGCTGCCAGGGCGCAATATTCGGGCTGCATTCCGGGCTGCTTTCTAGGCTTTGCTTTTACA
The DNA here is from genome assembly GCA_965199355.1 of Kordiimonas sp. Classification (GTDB taxonomy): domain Bacteria; phylum Pseudomonadota; class Alphaproteobacteria; order Sphingomonadales; family Kordiimonadaceae; genus Kordiimonas. Next base: position 67,771 of record CBDARB010000013.1, on the reverse strand, counting down.
GCCAATCAACTAAAGTATCAGGAGCCATCCAGTTGGGTGGCTCCTTTTTTATTGCCTATTGAGGAGGTCCACGATGGAATTTGAAGAGTTTACGCTGGAACGCATTCAGTCGCTTTATGAAAACACTGTGGACCACAATCTGTCGGACAGCGGTGTCCACCCCTACAATCTCAAAGAGCTGCTGACACCAGAACAGATGGAAGAAGTGTTGAACCTGGAGCTAGGCTACGGCTGGACCAACGGCACGCCCGAACTGCGCACCAGCATCGCCAATCTGTACAAGAATAGAGGCGAAGACAATGTAACTGTTACCAACGGCTCTGCGGAAGCCAACATCGTGATGGTTATGGCAATGCTTGATCCGGGCGATGAATTGATCGTGGTTGTGCCCAATTACCTTCAGATATGGGGCTTTGCCAAAGCGCTTGGTGTAACGGTTAAGGAACTACCCCTAAGGGAAGAGCTTAGCTGGTTGCCTGACCTGGCAGAGCTTGAGGGGTTGGTGAGCAGCCGCACCAAAATGATTACCATTTGCCACCCAAATAACCCCACTGGCAGCCTGCTGCCTGAAGATAGCATGCAATCGCTTGTCGACTTTGCGCGGAAACACGGACTGTGGCTGCACGCCGACGAAGTTTATAAAGGCTCTGAACTGGATGGGAACGAACGCCCAAGCTTCGCTGATCTTTATGAAAAGTCTATTGTGACCTCAGGCTTGTCCAAATCCATGGCTCTGCCAGGTCTGCGCATCGGTTGGCTTGTTGGCCCAGAGGCACAAATTTACCGGGCCTGGCAAGGTAAGGACTATACGTCGATCACAGCGGGTGCCATCAGTGAATATGTCACCAATATTGTGGTGCAACCAGCCAAACGCGCTCAAATTCTGGAGCGTAGCCGCCGCATTTTGAATGAAAATGTGTCGCTTCTGGCAGACTGGTTAGGAAATAATGCCAACCTGTTTTCCTGTGTATTGCCCAAGGCGGGCGGCATGGCGTTTGTTCGCTATAATATGGACACAAACTCCACCGACCTTGTGCATAAACTGCGCGAAGAACGTAGCATCATGCTGTTGCCCGGCGACGTTTATGGCATGGATGGCTTCATCCGGCTTGGCGTGGGGGCACCAAAAGACCACATTGAAAACGGCCTAATGCATCTTGCTGATTACGCCCGGTCTATCTTCTAAAATTACTCGAGGGCTTAATTGAGGCCAGGAACGACAAGAACGCCGTCTTCATAGTCTTCAATCCAGATCAGAAATTCATTGGCAGACATGGGTTTGCCAATGAAATAGCCTTGGGCAACGTCAGCCCCGATCTCTTTTGCGAACCGAAGCTGCGCTTCTGTTTCAACGCCTTCCACTGTCGCGGTCAGTCCAAGCTTCTTCGCGAGGTCAACAGCTGACTCAATAATAATACGTGCTGTCTTATGTTCACTGGCGCGCGCAAGAAATGCGCGATCAATAACAAGTTCATCAAATGGAATGGACTGAAGGCGCATTAATGCGGCAAAGCCACCGCCAAAATCATCCAGACCGAGACCAAAACCACGGGCATGTAACCTGCCAAGGTTCTCAAGCGGCACGCGTTGGTCCACTTCAAAATCAGACTCTGTGATCTCCAGCCGAACCTTGGATGGGTCAACGCCAAATTGCTCGGCAAGACCGGTAACAACATCTGCCAAATCCGTTTTCCGGAGATTCTCACTGGATGCGTTGATGGACAGAGGCACATCTTTGCCCTCTTTCCGCCACTTACCTTGTTGCTGAAGCGCAAGTTCAAGCATCCGGTAAGTTAGTACATCCATGTACCCCTTTTCCCGGGCCACTTTGATCACAGCACCTGCACTCAGCAAGCCGCCACCTGGCGCATTCCAGCGGGCAAACGCTTCAGCGCCAACAACTTTACCGTTCCGCAAATTTACTTTTGGCTGGAAAACGGGAGACAAGCCATCGGTCATCAAGCCGCGCATAAATTCGGATTCTGCGATGCCTGAACGCCCACCTTCAAGGTCCGAGCCTGCAAGGTTTGCAACATCACTGAGCGCGGACGTAATGGCATCACGGGTAACCGGCGCAGAGATAGCGCCGAGAAGGTCAACACTGTAGGCCAGAGCATGTTCCCGGATACGTTGGCGTTCAATAGCGTCACCGCCATGAACCAGCACTATGGACGGCGAATAGTTAAGCGTCGAGATAGTTTCAATCAGCTTGAAACCGTCACTATCAATCAGTTCATGGGACGCGACAACCACATCAAATCGTTCAGTTTTGAGAACATCAAACGCCTGTGCAGCACTGTTTGCGCCAGCGACAAGAAAATCCATGCCGCGCAAAAAGCCATTCAGGCTTTCCTGCAACTGTGCAGAATTATCAACAGCTAAGATGCGTTTGCTCACGCGAGAGTACTCCAGGCTATTCCCATATATTAAGCCTACTATCTGCCCTCATGGGGGTCAAACAGTAGGCTTAAATTGGTTAATATCTGATTTACTCTGCCGCGTCGACCGCTTGATACCGCAGCACCGGTTGCCTAGCAGCCTGCGTTTCATCAAGGCGTTTCCAAGGCGCAAAATATGGTGCGCCCTCAAAACGTGCCACTTTCCCAGCCTTGGCGTCTTCGGCCAACCCACGCATGGAACGGATAAATTGGTCCATATTATATTTGGACTCTGACTCTGTAGGTTCCACCAGCATGGCACCATGCACAACCAGCGGGAAGTACATGGTCATTGGATGATAGCCCTCATCGATCATCGCCTTGGCAAAATCAAGTGTAGTAACGCCCGTATCCTTCAGGAACCGATCGTCAAACAGTGCTTCGTGCATACAAGGCCCCTCAAAAGAGGCTGACATAAGATCAGCCAATGAAGCCAATACATAGTTAGCGTTCAACACCGCATCTTCAGCCGCTTGCTTGATACCATCAGCACCGTGACTGAGCATATAGCTCAGCGCGCGCACATACATGCCCATTTGACCATGGAATGCAGTCAAACGACCAAGGGACGTATCATCGCCGTCTTCAACCAGATCGTAGCCCTCTTCCGTGGTCACCACATAAGGCATAGGTGCAAAGTTTTTCAGGGCGTCAGAAAACACCACAGGGCCGGAACCCGGGCCACCACCACCATGTGGGGTAGAGAAGGTTTTGTGCAGGTTCAGGTGCATAGCGTCCACGCCCAAGTCACCCGGGCGTGCCTTGCCCATAATGGCGTTAAAGTTCGCACCATCACAGTAGAAGAAGGCGCCAGCCTCATGGATTGCGTCTGCAATTTCCTTGATCTCGTTTTCAAACAGACCACAGGTGTTCGGGTTAGTGATCATAACTGCCGCGACAGTATCATCGAGCGCTTCCTTGAGCGCCTCAAGGTCAACTCGGCCATTTTCTCTCGCGGGAATAGACTTCACCTTATAGCCACAAAAGGCAGCCGTCGCCGGGTTTGTGCCATGGGCGCTTTCCGGGCAAAGAACCACTTCGCGAGCATCACCGCGCGCTTCCAACGCTGCCCGAATGGCCATCACACCACAAAGCTCGCCGTGTGCACCCGCCTTGGGCGACAATGCCACCGCAGGCATGCCTGTCAGGGTCATAATCCAGTGGCTAAGCTCGCTCATCAGCTCAAGCGCGCCTTGCACCGTTGACTTTGGCTGCAATGGGTGAACATCACCAAACCCGGGCAAGCGGGCCATTTTTTCGTTCAGGCGCGGGTTATGTTTCATCGTACATGACCCAAGCGGGAACACACCCATGTCGATACCGTAGTTACGCCGGGACAGGCGGGTGAAATGACGCACTGCATCAGGCTCCGGCAGGCCGGGGCAACCGATTTCAGCCGTACGCTCCAGGCCACCAATCGACAGATCAAAGTCTTCAATGTCTTCAACATCAACGCCGCAGGTTTCGCTGTTGCCCAGTTCAAAAATAAGTGGTTCAGCGAGCCGCAGGCCCTTGTGGCCTGAATAACTTTCAAACACCGGTACCATTTCCGCCGTATCATTCGCAGCTACCGGGGTCGTCGGACGACCTTGTGAATTCATACTCATGACAGCGCCTCCGTCAGTTTAGCGGCCAGTTCTTGAATATCTTCTGCGGTTACTGTTTCAGTGGCAGCAAGGATCAACAGATCATCGAAACCATCACCTGGATAAAGACGGCTCATTGGCACTCCGGCAAGCACACCGTCGTTTGCCAATTGATCAACTACACCTGCTGCTGCTTTAGGTAAACGAACCGTAATCTCATTAAAGAAACTACTATTCAGCACATCAACGCCGTCTACCGCATTCAGAGCGTCACGCAGATCACAGGTGCGTTTGTGGTTAACAAGCGCGAGTTTACGCAGCCCTTTTTCCCCAAGCAGGCTCATATGCACTGTGAATGCCAGTGAACATAGGCCAGAGTTTGTGCAAATGTTGGATGTCGCCTTCTCGCGGCGGATATGTTGCTCACGCGTGGAGAGCGTCAGCACAAAACCTTCATTGCCATCAGAATCAACAGTTTTACCGCACAGGCGCCCGGGCATCTGACGTACATATTTCTGGTTCGTCGCGAACAAGCCAAGGTATGGTCCGCCAAAGTTCAACCCGTTGCCGATTGATTGGCCTTCACCAACCACAATATCAGCACCCATTTCACCCGGGCTTTTGATCAAACCAAGAGACATCACCTCGGTTACAACTACAATCAACAGCGCCTTGTGAGCATGTGCCGCTTCAGCAACCGAGGTTAGATCAAGAACGGAACCATTAATGGTAGGGTTCTGAACCACAACGCAGCTTGTTGTGTCATCGATTGAATCAATTGCAGCCTGTAGTTCAGCCTGTGCGTCAACTGGCACCGGTGCCAAGCTTACAATCTCATCGTCCGTAAACTGCGTAGTGGTTTCCACCACCGCGCGATAGTGAGAATGCAGGCTCCCCGCAAGAACGGCTTTCTTTTTGCGTGTAACCCGGCGTGCCATCATCACGGCTTCGGCCGTAGCTGTAGAACCATCATACATGCTCGCGTTAGCCACATCCATGCCTGTTAGCTGTGCAACCAGCGTTTGGAACTCGAACAGATACTGGAGTGTGCCTTGAGCGATTTCCGGCTGATACGGCGTGTAAGCTGTCAAAAACTCACCACGCTGAATGATATGGTCAACCGTTGCCGGAACATGGTGCTTGTACGCCCCTGCGCCCACAAAAAAAGGTACACTACCTGCCGCCGTATTCTTGGACGCCATTTTTGAAAGCTGGCGTTCCACCGCCATTTCGCTTTGATGGCGCGGAAGGTCAATTGCGGGATTCAGATCAGATGCGGGAACATCTTTAAAAAGATCATCCACATGACGAACACCAATTTTTGCCAACATGGACTGGCGGTCATCATTCGTGAGCGGCAAATAGCGCATGCACACACTCCTACAGGTTAGGTGGCCGGCAGCATTACCGACCACGGACGATGCGTTACGTGTAGTTTGGTTTACTCAAGACCAGCGACATGAGCGTCATAAGCTGCTTGGTCCATCAGCCCGTCAAGGTCACCAACGTTTGCAAGTTTGATTTTGAAGAACCAGCCCCCTTCGGTTGGCGCAGAGTTTACAAGGCTTGGATCACCTTCAAGGTCTGCGTTTACTTCAACAATTTCACCATCAAGCGGCGCATATACCTCGCTCGCTGCCTTCACTGACTCAACAACGGCAACTTCGTCACCCGCGCTGAATGTCGCACCAACTTCCGGCAGTTCAACAAAAACCACATCACCAAGAGCATTTTGCGCATAGTTTGTGATACCAACAGTGGCCACATCGCCGTCTGCGTCAATCCACTCGTGATCATCAGTATATTTGGTCATAACAAATCCCCTCTTAGCCACTTATGACTGTTTACGTTTATAGCGTTGAGGCACAAACGGCGTGGCGGCCACAACGGCCTCATGCGCTTTACCTCTGATCAATAACTGCAATTTGGTGCCTTCATCGGCCATCGCCTTCGGCACAAAGCCCATTGCAATAGGGCCTCCGTAGGTTGGTCCGAAACCACCTGACGTAATGCGCCCGACAACAGTTCCGTTTTCATCAGCAATTTCAGTTCCTTCGCGGGCTGGTGCACGGCCTGACGGGATGATGCCAACCCGAACTGATTCAGCTCCGTTTTCCAGCTCGTTCATAATGCGATCTGCACCGACAAAATCACGGTTCTCACGGCGTTTTTTACCAAGAGCGAAAGTAATATTCGCGCCAACCGGGCTAACGCTCGCGTCAAAATCATGGCCGGACAGGCAAAGGCCCACCTCAAGGCGCAGGCTGTCACGAGCACCTAGTCCAATCCATTCCACATCATTATGACGCAATAACCTACGGGCAAAATCAGATGCTTCATCAGCAGGTACAGAAATCTCGTAGCCATCTTCGCCGGTATAACCAGACCGGGAAACCCAGCAAACCACGCCTTCAAGCGTGATCATGGTTGCTTCCATAAAGTTCAGCTCTGCCGCCTCTGGCGCCAGTTCTGCAAGAACTTCTTCAGCCTTTGGCCCTTGGAGAGCGAGCAGTGCCCGGTCCTCGAGCGGTTCAAGCGTGATCCGGTCACCCAGTTTTTCTTCAAGAATATCATAGTCTTTATCTTTACAGGCCGCATTTACCACCACATAAAGCGTACCTTCGGGCTCGAAGGTACGTGTGACCATCAAATCATCTTCAATGCCGCCCTCGTCATTCAACAGGACGCTGTAGCGCATTTTACCGGGCTTAAGCACCGCAAGTGCACTTGGCATCAACTCTTCAATAACTTTGGCTGGGTCAGAACCATCTTTGGACCGGATATATGCCTGCCCCATATGGGACACGTCGAAAAGGCCGGCCTTCTCGCGCGTGTGCTGATGTTCTTTCATGATACCAAGCGGATATTGTACCGGTAGGGCATAGCCAGCAAACGGTACGATTTTACCGCCAGCTTCAACATGAAGATCGTAAAGTGGGGTTTTAAGCAGATTATCGTCAGACATAGGCACACTCCGCGCAAATTCAGCCGGAAAACCCGGCAACTGCGCCCCCTCTGTCACGGAACCTGAGAGATTTCACGAGCATCGCCCGCTTACCCCGTCGGTGAGGAATGCTGGGCATTCCTGCTTTCCAGAGTGTCTATCTAATGCGCGGTCCTTTTGCCTGAGAGTTTCCGGGGCGGTTGCTCCTTCGGCGCCAAAGCGTTGCTTTGGTCTCTCCCGCGCATGGCTGCAGGAAATTCCTGCATGACCTGAACGTGGCGAAGATATGCCGGAGACCGCTTAAAGAGTCAATTGGCCAGATACAGCTTTACGGAAATTAATGCAGATTTTCAGTTATGAGCGTTCCATGTTGAACACAACGTCATCCACACCCAGCTGGAAGCCAATCAAAAGCTCATAGTTGTAGCGACGGGCCTGATCAATGCTTGGAATATACTGGTTCAGCACTTCACGAGAAACAGCATAACCGTTGCCGTCAAACCGAAGCGTAACATCGAACACCCTCTTGGTGACGATTTCACTGTTATCTTTCAGCACCGCCACAAAATAAGGTAGTGTCACGCTATTGTTGACCATACGGCCCTCCGACTGTGCGCTGATGTAAAAACCAATAGCAGAGCTAACCGTATCGCCTTCCTCGCAGGATACCGCCACATCACTGATTGAAGCGGTGAACAACACATCTTCGTCGGTGCGACCCTCACCATCAAATCTGGTTAAAGTGCCTGTATCGCCGACAATCGCAACAGCCGGGCAGCGAGAGATAGTGACCTCAAGCGGATTTGATGCACATGCGGCCAGCATTGAAGCAAGAACACACAGGCCAAGAAAACGAGTTATCATAAAGTCAATCCCGACGGACAAAGACGAACATAGTGAAAATTGCGGCGATCATAGGCAGTCACCAAGCAAAGAGCAAGCTGACAATCGCCATAGATTGAGTTCTACTGGTAAATGAGCGGCAAGACCAAAATAAGGCAGAAAAAATCATGGAAACCCTGCTAGTTTCTTGACCATGAGCTGGATGAAAGGTAGCAAAGGGCTTCCGCTCAAGGCCCTTTTGGGATTATCGTGATGAACGCAGAAACCAGCCAACCTTCCGAAACTGAAATAAAGATATTGCTTGCCAACCCGCGCGGTTTTTGCGCGGGCGTAGACCGTGCGATCAAAATTGTCGAACTGGCGATCAAGAAATTTGGTGCACCAGTATATGTACGTCATGAAATTGTGCACAACCGCTATGTTGTGGAAGGACTGGAGGCCATCGGCGCGGTATTCGTGGATGAACTTGACGAAGTGCCCGACGATGTTCCGGTGGTTTTTTCGGCGCATGGTGTTCCTAAGTCTGTGCCGGAAGCGGCTGAAAAACGCCAAATGATCTATGTAGATGCCACCTGCCCTCTAGTGTCTAAGGTTCACAGAGCAGTTGAAAGACACCAGGCATCAGGCCGACACATCCTGATGATTGGTCACGCTGGCCATCCTGAAGTTATTGGCACCATGGGGCAGACCGAAGAAGGCTCCATGTCGCTTATCGAAACAGTAGAAGACGCGGAGGCTTTTGAGCCTGAGAACCCGGATACGTTGGCGTATGTTACGCAAACCACTCTGTCGGTTGATGATACCGCAGATGTTGTCGCCACGCTTGAGCGGCGCTTCCCGCAACTTACCAACCCTCGTAAAGAAGATATTTGTTATGCGACCACCAACCGCCAAACTGCCGTTAAAGAGGTGGCAAAGATCGCTGACCGAGTGATTGTGATTGGTGCACCCAATTCTTCAAACAGCATGCGCCTTGTGGAAGTTAGCGAAAAACGCGGCTGTTCCGCGCGTCTCGTGCAACGTGCCGCAGATATTGACTGGGACTGGCTTGAAGGGGCTCGTACCGTTGGCATCACCGCAGGTGCAAGCGCGCCGGAAATTCTGGTTGAAGAGGTTATTGAAGCCCTCAAAGAGCGATATACCGCATCCGTTGAACTTGTAACAACGGCTGAAGAAGATGTTGTATTCAAGGTTCCACCCATTTTGAAAGACATCGCTTAATGGCCGTTTACACGCATGTGGATGATCGCACTCTCAGTGCGTTCATGAGTCAGTATGACTTGGGGCAGCCTATTTTATTCAAAGGCATTGCAGAAGGGGTTGAGAACTCCAACTATTTGCTCGAAACAGAAAAAAGCCGCCTCATCCTGACCCTTTATGAAAAACGGGCCAACCCGGAAGATTTGCCATACTTCTTGAACATGATGGAGCATCTGGCTGATGCAGGTTTGCCAGCCCCGCGCCCCATACGAGATAAAAACGGCATAGCGCTCCAGACACTCAAGGAGCGCCCAGCGTGTCTCATCGCCTTTTTGAAAGGCGTTAGCGTCGATGACACAGACGAAGACCACTGTGCCGCGCTCGGAACCAACTTGGCAAAAATGCACCGGGCTTTCGATAGCTTTACCGAAACTCGACCAAATAACCTATCCCTTGATGGCTGGAAGGGCTTGGCAAACAAAACCGCAAGAGGTGCAAACAGTGTGCAGGCTGGCCTGGCCCAAATAATTGCTGAGGAAATCCAGTTCCTTGAAGACAACTGGCCAACCGACCTGCCGACAGGCACCATTCATGCGGACCTATTCCCGGATAACGTGCTGTTCACGGACCACGAAATCACAGGACTGATTGATTTTTATTTCGGTTGCACAGATATGCTGGCCTACGACCTTGCCGTTTGCATCAATGCATGGTGCTTTGACAGCGATCACAGGTTTGTAGCAGCGAAGGCAAAACGGTTCACCGAGATGTATGATGCCATGCGCCCGCTTTCAGGTGCCGAGGTGGAGGCACTGCCTATCTTATGCAGAGGCGCTGCTCTCCGGTTCCTTCTGACACGGCTGTATGACTGGCTAAATCCGGTAGAAGGTGCGGTTGTTCGGCCAAAAGACCCGCTGGACTATCTGGCGCGTCTGAAGTTCCACCAAAAGGTTAAGGACGCTGCTTCCTATGTCGTCTGACAAAAGTTCTGATATCGTCGAAATTTATACCGATGGTGCCTGTTCCGGCAACCCAGGCCCCGGTGGATGGGGTGCATTGCTTCTTTACGGCGAGCATGAAAAAGAAATCACCGGCGGCGAGTTTGAAACCACGAACAACCGTATGGAACTGATGGCGGCTATTGAGGCACTCAATGTGCTCAAACGCCCATGCACAATCCATCTCTATACAGATAGCACCTATGTGAAGAACGGTATCACGGAATGGATTAGCGGCTGGAAGGCAAAGGGCTGGAAAACGGCGGCCAAAAAGCCGGTTAAAAACGCAGACCTTTGGCAGGCCCTTGATGCAGCAGCAGCCCGGCACAATGTTGACTGGCGCTGGGTGAAAGGCCACGCGGGAAACCCGGAAAACGAGCGCGCAGACGCCCTCGCCAACCAAGGCATGGCCCTATACAAGGGTGAGATTTAAAACACCCGTTTAATGGCTTTGGGCAGCACCTGCCCCTGATGGCACCCTAATATTGTCCACCATATCCTGTACCGCAGCTGGGGTTGCGGCAGTCCTGCTGGCGACTAGGAAAGCAACTGCAAAATTGATTAGCATACCAATGCTGCCAATGCCTTCAGGGGAGATACCAAACAACCAGTGTTCTGCCGTATTCACCGCACCAAACCAGCTGGATTTGAAGTAAGCGATGTAGCCGACTGTAAATGCAAGGCCGGAAACCATGCCCGCAATCGCGCCTTCCCTGTTCATGCGCTTCATAAAGATACCCATCAGGATGGCAGGGAAAAGACTGGCCGCCGCAAGGCCAAAGGCAAGTGCCACCACTTGGGCAACAAAACCTGGCGGGTTAATACCCAGATAGCCAGCAACTGCTATGGCGAGCACTGCGGACCCTCTGGCAGCCAACAGTTCCCCTCGGTCAGAAATGCCCGGCCTGAATGTTTTCTTCAGCAGGTCATGGCTAATCGATGCTGAAATCACCAACAAAAGACCCGCAGCCGTAGACAGCGCCGCCGCAATACCACCCGCAGCAACAAGCGCAATCACCCAGCCCGGCAACTGCGCAATTTCCGGGTTAGCTAGAACCATAATATCCCGGTCCACATCTACTTCATTGGCATTGTTGGTTGGTGTGTTTGAAAGCAGGCGCTCGCCACTTTCGCCGCGCTTTCCGGTGAATTCAGCGCTGCCTTCAAACGGCACGCCTGCCGAGTATTGAACGGCTCCATCACCGTTTTTATCTATCCAGCGGATAAGGCCGATGTCTTCAAAGGTTTTGAAAAACTGGGGCGTGCCACCTTCGACTTCCGCCTTGGCATATTCCGACCCATTCACTGTTTCGATAAAGTTGATGCGAGCGAAAGCCCCCACCGCGGGCGCGGTGGTATAAAGAAGCGCTATAAACACAAGGGCGTAACCGGCAGAAACGCGCGCGTCTGAAACCTTGGGCACGGTAAAAAACCGGACAATCACATGGGGAAGTCCAGCCGTACCCACCATGAGCGCAAGCGTTATTGCGAAAATATCGACCATGGACTTTTTAGGGGCAGTGTAGGCAGCAAACCCAAGCTCAACGAGGGTAGCATCCAGCTTCTCAAGCACTGTTTGCCCGCCGCCACCCAGCACTTCGGCCCCAAGGCCAACCTGCGGCACTGGATTGCCAGTAATAAGCATGGAAATAAAGACTGCTGGCGTTAGGTACGCAAAAATCAGCACACAATATTGAGCCACCTGTGTGTAGGTGATGCCTTTCATGCCACCGAGGACGGCATAAAAAAACACCACCGCCATGCCAACCAGCACCCCGGTTGTGATCGGAACATTCAAAAAGTGCGAGAAAACAACGCCAACACCGCGCATCTGCCCCGCGATATAGGTAAATGAAATTGCTATCAGGCAAACCACCGCCACCACGCGAGCGGCTTTCGAATAATATCGCTCCCCGATAAAATCGGGCACCGTATATTGGCCAAACTTGCGAAGATAGGGGGCGAGAAGAAGGGCAAGAAGTACATAACCGCCGGTCCAGCCCATGAGGTAGACAGAGCCATCATAACCCGCAAAAGCGATGATACCTGCCATGGAGATGAAGCTTGCAGCACTCATCCAGTCCGCCGCCGTCGCCATACCATTCGCAATGGGGTGCACGCCGCCGCCAGCAACATAAAAGTCTTTTGTGGAGCCTGCCCGAGACCAAATCGCAATACCGATATAAAGAGCAAACGAAAGGCCGACAGCGATATAAGTGAGAAGCTGCGTACTCATGCTGCGTTCTCCTCATCGTCGTCTACGCCAAAACGATGCTCCAACCGCTTCATCTGCATTGCATAGATGAAGATCAACACGACAAACACATAGATGGAGCCTTGCTGGGCAAACCAGAAACCAAGTGGGAAACCACCAACAACAAAACTATTGAGTGCATCGGCAAAAAGAATACCTGCCCCAAAGGATGCAAGAAACCAAACCACAAGCAACGACAACAGCAAGCGAATATTCGCCTGCCAATAAGCGGTCTTGCGCCCTCTTGCTTGTGTATCAACGGATGAATCGTTGGCTGCATCAATTGGGCCAGCAGCGCTCTTGTCGTTTTCCTGCATAGATAGTCCTCTCCCCTTTCAAGAGGTTACCTAGCTGCACCGCCGTTGCCAAGCCTACAAAAAATGCCGCCCATAAGGCGGCATCTCGATCAACGCAGATTGGAGTAGTTACTTCCCAGCGAACGTATCGCCGAAAAAGTCGCCTTCATTCCAGACAGGTCGCGTTTCCTGATTTGCGATTGCTGTCGCGATCAACCAGTTTGCATGAGCAAACTTCGCCCCAGCATCATAGTCTATGTCCTGACTGATGTCGTCCGCCGGGGAATGGTAGGTTTTTCCCAAAAACTCACGGAAAATAGCCCCACCATCTTTGCCGCCAACACCCTTGCCCCACCCGGTTACCAAAAATACCGACGGAATTCCTTGTTGAACAAACCGATAATGGTCACTCCGGGTAAAAATACCCTGCTCGGGCATTGGGTCCGGGCTCAGGCTCACACCAATTTTGCCAAGCGCTTCTTCCGTAATGGGCCCAAGGCTGCTGCGCTCAGCGCCAAAAGCAACAACATCCGTAAAGTTATAAAGGATAAGTGGCATATCCAGATTGACATTGGCCACCATTGTTGACCTTTCGACGGTCGGATAGTGAGCGAAATATTCTGCCCCCAACAAGCCCTTTTCCTCTGCGGCTACAATAGCGAACAGGATAGACCGGCGCGGCATATCACCGTTACGGACATAAGCGCGTGCAACCTCCATCAAAATGGACACACCAGTGGCATTATCGAGTGCACCATTGTTGATTTTGTCATCACCTTCCGCATTCTCGTTCACGCCTACATGGTCGAGGTGCGCAGACAACACAACATATTCACCGCGTAAACCTGGGTCACTACCCTCAAGGACAGCCAGCACATTGGGGCTTTCAAACGTGTCGCTCAGCGTGCTGTCCCGCTTAAGCGTTACGGCAGATGTTAAAGAAAAGCCTTTTGGCGATCCACTCTCTGCTTGGTCCAGTATCGTTTCAAAGCTGCTTTCTGCCCCTTCAAAAAGACGACGAGCAACATCATGGCTGATCGTCGCGGCAACCTCGACTCCACCCGAATTTTCTGCCGCCTCTGGCGCGACCCAATCATAATTTTTGAAACCAATGAAACGCTTAAGGCGTGCAAATGGCCTGCGCTCTTCACCCGCGCGGGTACTGAAGGTTAGAAGACCGACCGCACCGCGTGCACCGAGTTCTTTCGCCTTAGTCACGGAAGAACCGTGGTGGGCACGTATTTCGGTATTAAACTCGGCAGGCGCACCGGAAATAGCGACAGCGATCTTGCCATCAAGGTCCAAGCCTTCCAAGTCATCATGACCGATTTCGGGCGCATGAACACCATATCCCACGAAGACAAGGTCTGCTGAAACTTCGCCGGACGGGTTCTTTACACTACCGCTCATAAAGAAATCATCACCAACCACCAGCTGCTGCTTCTCCCCATCAACGGTGATGGACATTGCGGCATCAGTTGCCTCCACATGTGCAGTTTTAAAAGGAACTTCCTGAAAATAAGTGCCATTGTCGCCGGCAGGCTTCAGGCCAAGTCGTGCAAATTCTGCAGCCACATAGTTTGCTGCGATACGGTATCCCTCAGACCCCGTGTCCCTGCCTCGCAATAAGTCGTCCGCCAGAAAGGCGACATCTGCTTTTATTCTGTCAGGGTTAAACATGGCTCGTTCCTGAGCCACCTGGTCATCTGCACTCAACGGGGCAACACTTGATGTGTCGCTTGATGCACAAGCTGACAACCCCAAAAATCCTGCTATCAGCGCTGTCGCTTTAAATCCAATTGTCTTGTTAATTATTGTCATGATCCACTCTTTTATCGTGCTCAATTAATGTGAGAGATTGTTTTCGTCACCATACGCTCGGCGCTCTGGCAGTCCAATTCCATAATGGTGAGGTAAGCTAAAGTTCTATCACGGCTTGTTGCTTACTGCTTCAGGGCTTCAACGATGGCCCACATGCGGTCCTGCCCCCAGAAGGTTTCACCGCCTGCCCGAAACGTTGGCACGCCCCAACTGCCGTGCCTGAACATTTCCTCGCGGTTGCGCTCCGCTCTTTTTCCAGCTTCTTCACGAGATAGGGCCCGCTGTATCCAAACTGGTTCAAGCCCTGCATTTTCCAGAATTTGGCGCAGGCCAGCGTCGGTCGTGCCATCTATACCCTGAGACCAGACACCCAATGTGAAGGAGCGGAAGAAATTAAAGGCCGATTTCTGGCCAAGTTCTCCATTTGCTTCAGCCTCCAAAAGAGCAAAGCCTATCTCCATGGCACGCCAGGTAGCCACGCCTAGCGGATCACATACCCGGCCAAACGGCACGCCCTCAAGCCGGGCTTCCCGCGACGTATCAAACAGAATGTACCGACCTTTCGCCAGCGGCACCTTCATGCCGCGCATCAACATGGGCAACACCGGCTTGATCTCAAGCTGGACACCGGTTTTTTGAGCAAACTCTCCAATTAGCTGCAATCCAACATGGCTATAGGGGCTACGCACAGAAAAGAAAACTTCAACAGACGTGCCAACCACAGACCGTTCCAGCCCTTCAAGGCCATACCGCCAAAGCCTGTGCACCTCATAGACCACCTCGCCGTCGCCAAGGCCGAGAGAGTTGAGGCGGCGCTCCAAATGATCCAATCGATCGACACCTACATAAAGCTCGCCACCATAATGGAGCGTCGCACTGGCGTAATGGCCCAGCGTTTTCAACAGGGCCTCATTTTGGCTGAGTATCTCATCGCCCATATCGGCAACTGCGCATTTTTTATGCACGAAGGACAGGTCTTTACGCCACAAAGCTGCACCCAGCTCTTCTGCAATCAGGAAAAAATCAGGGTCGCCTTGTTTGCTGGCAAGGAAACGATTCGCCATACCAACAGCAAGCCGGTCCGGCACGGTCGCGTCAACCGTGAAACCCAAACCATAGAGACGGGCCAAACGGCTTGCATCAATGATGGAGTATGCCTCGTAGCGTGCCGGGTCCGGGTACATGTTTGCCGGAAGCCGCTCCACCACCTTTGGCTCTATCACCACGTCAAACCGAGACGCTATCTCAGGCAATACTTGCACCATCAACTGGCAGTAAGGGTCGTCTGCCCGGTGAAAATACTGGATATCATGCCCAGATCGCCGGACGCGGCGGGATACTTCAGCCATCGCGCGGTTCAGGCGCACACGTCCTTCACTTGTCAACCAAGCAGCAATATTGGCTCGTAAGGTGGTTTTCAGGCTCATAAAAACACAAGAGTTGTTAGTCTTGTGCTGCTTCTACCATCAAAACTACGCCATCAACAGACACAACCTTTGCGAGGCTGCCTTTTTCCATATCTGGTCCGTGCGCAAGCCACCTGCTGTCACCAACCTGAACATGGCCACGTCCGTTTCTAATCGGCTCCACAACTTCAAATACTTTACCGACAAAGTTTTTGCCGCGCACGTTTACCTCCGCATCCTCAATAAGGGCAGCTTTTTGGTAAAAGAACCGATTGCCAAGATAGATGGACAAAGTCGCGAGCGCCGCGAAGATCATCCCATGGCCTTCAAAACCCCAACCGGGGAATAACCAGGCGAACACGCCCGTAACAAGCGAAGCAAGTCCAATCCAAAGGAGATAAACACCGGGCAAAATCATTTCGCCAGCAAGCAATACAACACCAACCGACCACCAAAGCCAGTCTGCATTTTCAGCCATCCAGTTCATTACATCCTGCATCGTGTTACCCTCCTTTCTTTCCCATGAAACTCGCTAGTCTACCAAAGGAACACCGCCGGGGCGGCCAGAAGGTTGGGCACCGCCTTTAATCTCTTTGAAAAGCTCGGAAATACCACCGATTGAGCCAATCAGTGATGATGCCTCCATCGGCATAAAGACAAGCTTCTCATTGTTGGACTGCGCAAATCCACCTATGGCTTCCACATATTTCTGTGCGATAAAGTAATTGATCGCTTGCGGGTCACCATCTGCGATGGCTTTGGATACCATATCGGTCGCCTTGGCTTCTGCTTCTGCTTCCCTTTCGCGCGCCTCCGCGTCTCTAAAAGCAGCTTCGCGGCGGCCTTCTGCTTCCAGAATCGCAGATTTCTTCTCCCCTTCAGCGCGTAAAATCTCAGATTCGCGCTCGCCTTCTGCTTCAAGGATAGAGGCCCGTTTGTCCCGCTCTGCCTTCATTTGCCGGGCCATGGCATCAACAATGTCGCGGGGCGGATTGATGTCTTTGATTTCAATCCGGGTAATCTTCACGCCCCATGGCTGGGTTGCCCCATCAACCACGTTCATCAGGCGAGCGTTGATATCGTCCCGTTTTGACAGTAGCTCATCCAGATCCATTGACCCCATAACAGTCCGCAAATTGGTCATCGTGAGGTTAAGAATCGCGATAGCAAGGTTATTCACCTCATAACTTGCCTGAGCAGCGTCCAGCACCTGAAAAAACACCACACCGTCGGCAGCCACCATTGCGTTATCTTTGGTGATAACTTCCTGTGTGGGCACATCAAGCACCTGCTCCATCATGTTCATTTTGCTGCCGATGCGATCAAAAAAAGGAATGATCAGATGCAAGCCGGGTCGAATGGTTTTTGTATATCTGCCGAACCGTTCAACCGTATATTCAAAGCCTTGCCGAACCGTCACCACGGCGGAAAATACGGCGACAACGGCAAGCATACCAAACAGTGACACAAGTATTACGGACATTTCAGGCATAAAGAACGCTCCCCACTAGCTTTGATACAAACCCTATAGTTTAATGTAGTAATTATGACGCAAAATAAAAGGGGCAGCCGCAGCTACCCCTTTGAAACATGTATATTTTAGGCCCTATAGCTGACCCAGAATATAGCCTGCGCTCGACACATGAAATGCGCCTGGCTCCTCAACATTCAGCTCGGTTACCACACCATCCTCAACAATCATCGCAAAGCGTTGGGAGCGAATACCAAGGCCAAAACCACGACCATCAAGCTCAAGGCCCAGCTCTTTGGTAAAGTCGCCGTTGCCGTCCGCCAGCATAACAACTTTGTCTTCAACACCGGCATCCTTGCCCCATGCATGCATTACGAAAACATCATTGACCGACATGCAGGCAATCGCATCAGCACCTTTGGCGAGAATCTCATCTGCTTGCTCAATAAAGCCGGGCAGATGCTTCGCAGAACATGTTGGTGTGAAGGCGCCAGGAACGGAAAAGAGAACAACTTTTTTACCTGCAAAGAAGTCACCTGTTTCAACCGGCCCGGGGCCTTCAGCTGTCATGGTTGTCAGCGTGCTTGAAGGGATTTTATCACCAACTGCGATTGTCATTTTTTAGCTCCATCATTGAAAAGACATACAGCGGAATGTCTACCGCCATATCAGGGATTACGCCGAGAGCTTACAGCCGGTTTGAATTCAAACAAGCCTTATCACTTCTGGAGGTCAAAAAAGCGGTCGATTGAGTTTCCTCGACCATCGGTCATGGTCAGGCGCACCTTTTTGCCTGACAGGTCCAGACCTTTCTTGGTCGACATTACAGGCAACACAAATTGCGCCGACTTGCCATCTGGCAACAAACGCATGGTGGGCGAGTGAAACTGAGTTGTCTCATCCAACTCGGCGAGAAGGTCCGCTTTGCTCAAGGGCATGTCAGCAGTGGCTTCTACAACCAAGTTTTGATGCCCCGGCTTGCCAGAAAAACGCACTGAGGTGATATTAATGCCATCCGGCGCATCACCGTACCGGTTCGGCACTTTGGTCAATGCTTTACGGACACGAGTATCTGTAACAATCGTACCCGATGTTTCCGGGTCCACATCAATTGTGTAGCTCGCTTCAAATGGCACGCAGATGTCCTTGCAGACCATAAAGTCTGCCTTGATATCAACGGTGCCAGCTTTCGCAGGAATTTCAAACGGTATGGTCACATGTTTGCTGTAACCAAACGTTTCCAGCCCAAACAATTCAAAACGCTCCGGGAACGGATAGAGAATTGCAATCTTCTCGCCCCCACTGAATATTCTAACAGGCAAGCCCGCTTCTCCGGGGGAGCGCCAGTATGTTTTCCAGCCGTCTTTCAGGTCTGCTTCCCACGCAAGAAGCATTGATGATTCTGAACCTGTACCCAACTGGCCCGGAAACTCAGAAGCAACGTCCTGCGACGCGACAATAATCCGCGTGGACAGCATATCCTGATGGTCGGTCCATGCCGTTGTACTTTCCTGAGCCATAGCCCCCATAGAAGTAGCGACCATAACGCCACCGGCAGCAATACTTAAAAACAACTTACGCATTACAATGCTCCTTAACTTGAGCAGTCTAATATCAGGCGGTGTGTCCGGACACCAATGGCATTGGTTCACATTAGCGTCAAAAACAGATGATGACCAGCAACCCCGCCAATCTGTCGCGGCCATTGATTGCACCTTCAATACGGAACGGGTAGACTAAATTGAAAGAGGGATTTCTATGGCCGCTGCCGGAGTTTTTGAAAACAAGCTATTGCTTGCCATGCCACTAATGACTGACCCCCGATTTGAGCGAAGCGTTATTTATATGTGTTCGCACGATGAGTCAGGAGCCATGGGGCTTGTTGTGAATCGTCCGTTGTCCCAGCTCTCTTTCGAAGACCTGCTGGAACAACTGTCCATTGAAACAGAGGCTAATGTTCCTGACCTCTCCATTCATGCAGGCGGCCCAGTTGAACCGGGCCGGGGCTTTGTTTTGCATTCAGCAGACTTCGTACAAGAATCCACGTTGATTGTCAGTCAAACACTGGCTCTGACAGCAACAGTGGATATTTTGAAAGCGCTTGCTGAAGGCACAGGGCCAATGCACCATTTACTTGCCCTTGGTTATGCAGGCTGGGGGCCAGGGCAACTGGAGGAGGAAGTCCAGAGCAATAGCTGGATGATTGCCGAACCAGACGACGAAATACTTTTCAATACGGAGTTGGATTTAAAGTGGCCGCGTGCCATGGCAATGCTAGGTATCGACGTGGCCATGCTTTCAAGCGACGCGGGGCATGGCTAAAGGACGCTAGTTTAACTGCCGCGCGATATCCAGAGGGCTTCCCTCATAAGCGAATGAGTGCACATCAGCTTCTGAGGACATCTCATCAGTATTAAGGATGGCAGCAAACTGATCAGCGTCAACAACGTTCAATTCAACCTGTTTGATCAGCAAGGCTTCCGAAAGCTTGGCTGGAATTTGGTCTTGAATCTCAACATTTGAGGGCGGCAACATGAACATTTTATTGATCCGAATGCGGATATTTTTCCGCAGATCAATGAAACTATGATTTTCATGAATAAACGGTCTCACGGCAGCAATCAGAACTGTTCCTGCGGCAACGCGACTATCTGCAAATGGCAATGCCAGCACTTCAAATGGCTGAGCGTTCTTGCCATCGAAACTCAGCAAACCACGACGCAGTAGTCCCGCTCCATGGATAAGAGACAAAGCATACGTTTCAGCGCCAATACCTCTGTCAGCTTTTGTGTCAAACAATTCGTCAAAGCTGCGATCGGTCATACCAATGCCCATCGCTGCTTCTATCGATGACCCGGCAAGCCGCAGACGCAAGGTTCCGTTGCTCGTCATTTCCATGATGAACATCCACGGCAGTATGGAAGCCAACCGGCGCATATCAAGTGAATGCCGCGACGGAATCCGCTTCCCGTCACCAAGTGATCGCCAATAATTGAAGAAATCTGGAACTATTGAACTCACGCTGACTTCTTTCCCATCCCCAAACCAAGACTGAAGCTGGGCAGACCACTAGCACTTTCGTGCAGGTGTTTCAACCACTCGCCCTGCCTGCTGAGCTAAACGAATTGAATAAGAAGATAAGTGAAGGCTATAACGCGGCACAGTCACCAACAGCGGCGACCGAAGGCTCGCCCGCTTCAAGAAACGAGCGCCCTACTTTCATAATGTCAGCGCCAGTAACCGCATCCACATTACCGATCATCTCATCTACAGGTACAATACGGTCAAACACCAATAGTTGACGGCCTAGTTGCTCCATCCGGGAAGTTGTTGCTTCAAGAGCCATCATCAGGCCGGCTTTCAACTGTGCCGAAGCAATTTTGAACTCCTGCTCGGTTGGGCCTTCTGCAAGACTTGCCATTTCATCGCGGATCACGCCGATAAGGTCGTGGGTCATATCAGGACTGGTACCCGCATATATGCCAAACAGTCCTGTTTCAGCATGACTGCTGCTGAAACTATAGATCGAATAAGCAAGACCTCGGCTTTCCCGCACTTCCTGGAAAAGTCGTGACGACATGCCGCCGCCAAGAATAGTTGAATATAGCTGATGGGCGTAATAGCGGTCATCATGGTAGGATACACCCGGCCAACCAAATGTCACATGAAGCTGCTCAAGGGGTCGATTTTCAAGGTGTTTACCGCCAACGAAATGTGCCTTTTCAGGGGCGCCCCGAGACCCAGACTTAAGGGCTGCGAATTTCTCGCTAACCATCGAAACCAATTCATCGTGCTGTAGGTTACCGACAGCCGAAATCACAATATTTTGGGCGAGATAATGTTGACCAAGAAAAGCCAAAAGGCTGTCTCTCTTAAATGCCTTTACAGTGTCAATTTCACCAAGAATTGTGCGCCCTATGGCCTGCCCCTTAAAAGCAACGCCTTGCAAATGATCAAAAACGATATCGTCTGGCGTATCGAGAGTTTGGCCGATTTCCTGAAGGATTACTTCTTTTTCGCGCTCCAATTCCTCCGCATCACAGATGCTGTTCAGCACCAGGTCTGAAAGTAAATCAACGGCCAGCTCCATATCGTCTTTCAACACGCGAGCATAATAGGTGGTATTGTCACGAGAGGTATAGGCGTTCATATGGCCGCCAACAGCTTCTATTTCAAAGGCGATATCACGAGCACTGCGGCTTTTGGTGCCCTTAAACAGCATATGCTCAAGGCAATGTGTCAGGCCATTCTGTTCCAGTGTTTCAAACCGTGCACCAACATCAACCCACACACCAATTGCAACGGTCTCCACCGACCGTCTGCTTTCGCTGACGATACGAAGGCCGTTATCAAGGTGTGTGACCTCAGCGCTCACTATTCGCGACCTCGCATTACCATGGCCTGAAGCGCTTTAGTTGAGTTCTCCAGTTCAACAAACCCTTCGTCGCGGTCATAAAGGTCGCTCATATGTGCTGGCAGGTCTGGCGCCTGCCCCGTTGCTTCTTCAACCGCCGCACCAAACTTCACCGGATGTGCAGTGGAAAGCGTCACACGCGGAACGGCAGAATTTTCAAGCAGGCAAGCCGCCTTGAAACCAACCGCCGTATGCGGGTCCATCACATAGCCTGTTCTTTCAAACACGTCAGTCATGGTTGTTTTGGTAACCGTGTCATCTACTTGTTCAGCGAGGAAGATATCTCGCGCCTTTGCGATTTCTGCTTCCGAAAGCTCGATGGCGCCTGTATCTGCGAACTTCTGCATGTAGCGCGATACGGTTTCCTCACTGCGCCCCGCCAAATCAAACATCATGCGTTCAAAATTGCTGGATACCTGAATATCCATGCTGGGTGAAATCGTGGCATGCACATCACCGCGAGAATATTTGCCGGTTTGCAGCGTCCGGGCTAAAATATCGTTACTGTTTGTCGCGATCACCAGCTTATCAATGGGTAAGCCCATTTCGCGTGCAAGGTAGCCGGCATATATGTCACCAAAGTTCCCGGTGGGCACACTGTAAGAGACCTTTCGCTCAGGTGCACCAAGGGCAACGGCAGAAGTAAAATAATAAACAACCTGAGCCATCACCCGAGCCCAGTTGATAGAGTTGACTGCCGTCAGACCAACTTCATCACGAAACTCAAGGTCGTTGAAGCTTGCTTTGACAAGAGCCTGACAATCATCAAAGGTGCCATCAACCGCAACGTTAATCACGTTTGGCTCCAGAACAGTTGTCATTTGCCTGCGCTGGACCTCGGAGACACGGCCTTTGGGGTGCAACATGTAAATCGTTACATTTTCGCGCCCTCGACAGGCTTCAATGGCCGCTGACCCGGTATCGCCAGAAGTAGCACCCAGAATGGTCAGCTTTTGACCACGCTTTGCGGTAAAGTGATCGAACAACCGGCCAAGAAGCTGTAGGGCAAAATCCTTGAAAGCGAGTGTCGGGCCATGGAACAACTCTAACACCCAGTCATTACCGCCCACTTGCACCAACGGCGCAACAGCGGCATGCCGAAATGTTGAAGCACTGTAGGTTTCAGTGATCATCGCGCGCAAACTGGCATCATCAACGGTGTCGCCGACAAATGGTTTGATAACCTTAAACGCAACCTCCGGATAGGTCGCCCCTGCCATGGCAGCAATTTCATTAGCTGTAAACTGCGGTAGGCTCTCTGGCACATAAAGGCCGCCGTCGCGTGCAAGGCCCGCAAGAGTTACGCCTTCAAAATCGAGAACTTCGGCCTGGCCGCGTGTAGAAACATATTTCACAATAACACCACTATACTAGCTGAATGTTGCGCCCACCCAGCCGCATGTCATACGGGCGGAACACAGGTGATGCAAGCGTTGAAAACGCTTATTCTGCCGATTCCAGCGCTTTTTTCCGGCCATAGAGCAAAAAGACACCCAGCATCGCTGCTGCAAGTCCATACCATGTGAGCATATACTTCAGATGATCATTTGGGATAGAAACCCGCACCTGCCCACCAAGTGGCAAAGCACCGGCATCACCTACATGATCGGCAAACACTCTGAAATGATAAAAGTCTTTCGCGCCCAGCCCGAAATGATCGCCCATTTCAAAAACGTCCGCCGTAAACCAATCACCTTTTTCTGCTTCATTTTCCGGCGTAAAACTGCCGGGTGTCGCACTGAGCATAAGAACACCGGAAACAGAAACAGGGCCAATCGGCAATGCCGGTAATTCAGAATGCTCCATTGGCACCCAACCAAAATTGACTAGAACCGCGCGACCAAAGTCGCGCACGACAGGTTTATACAAATAGTAGCCAGGGCGACCGGAAAGGTTGGTTCCAAACACACGGACAGGCTCAACGTCCAGAGCATCACCATCAAAGTGAACGCGTCGATAAGTAACCGGCTGTGGGTCATCCACATGCACTGGAAGCTGCATCGGCTCGGCAGCAAGACCTGCCTCAATACTGTTGATCAGTTCCGTCTTAGGACCAATTTTGCGAGCTTGCCACGTACCGAGGCCAATCAGGATAACAAGAGAAGAAAGCATCGTAATAGTTAACGGCCAACCAGGTTTAAACTGAACGCTATGCACGATTTTTCTCCTCGTCAGCCAGATGCCCTTCGTGAGCGTCATGATGAAACTGCAAGGCTATTAGGGTTGCTTTGAACACACGAAGCATCCACACACTACCGCCGAGAATAACCACGCCCAGCAGCATTAAAATTACCCACACTGGCAAACCCAGCACACCGTACATCATCACGCCAAGCAAAGCAGAAACCGCACCCATGACCAAAATAACAAACACTTGCGCGCCATCACCCGGGTCAGCTGCGGACAGATCAAATGAACACTCAGGACAGGCTGCTCGCACTTCCAGAATATTGTGAAAGAGTGGCGCCTGCCCGCAGGCAGGGCACACGCACTTAAACCCAGCCTGATAAGGAGAAACCGACCGGCCAGGCCGATCGGTTTCCAATTCTTTCAACTGTTGTCCAGTCATCCGGACTTAGCCGCCCCAGATGTAAACGGCCAGAAACAGGAACAACCAAACAACATCTACAAAGTGCCAGTACCAGGCAGCCGCCTCCAAGCCAAAGTGGTGGTCTGGCTTGAAATGACCTTTGTAAACCCTGCCCAAACATACAGCCAGGAAGATGGTACCTACGAGAACGTGAAAACCATGGAAACCTGTTGCCATAAAGAAGGTCGCACCATAGATGCTACCGCTGAAACCAAATGCTGCGTGGCTATACTCATATGCTTGCACAAAAGTAAATGCGACACCCAGCAGAACAGTTAGCCACAGGCCATTTTTCAGACCTTCACGGTCCCCATGCAATACGGCGTGGTGAGCCCACGTAACCGTTGTGCCGGACAGCAACAGGATCAGTGTGTTAATGAATGGCAGGTGCCAAGGGTCAAAGGTTTCAATACCAACTGGTGGCCAAACGGCGTCACTACCAATTACAGACCAGAAGTCAGCGGCAGTTGTTGGTACAATCGGGTAAAGCGAAGCGTTGAAAAAAGCCCAGAACCAGGCAACAAAGAACATCACCTCTGAAGCAATGAACAAGATCATACCGTAGCGCAAGCCAATGCCAACCACAGGTGTATGGTCGCCCTGCTCTGCTTCTTTGATAACGTCTTTCCACCACGCAAAAACCGTGTAAACCAGCAGAAGCAGACCAAGACCGAAGCCCCAGTTCGCCCAGCTTTTGCCCTCAATGCCAAATAGTAGCGCGTCAGGCTTCATGGTGAAGACGGCACCAACCATCATCACCAGGATTGCAAACGAACCAACTGCTGGCCAAGGACTTGGGTCTACCAGATGGTAGTCGTGTTTAACGTCGCCTGCCATGTATTCCTCCTAAGTCAAAGTGCCGCCCCTGCAGCAACTTCGGTATTGGGTCAACGACCCGTTACAGTTCCAGCTTCTTCATCATCCATAACGAAGAAAGTATATGACAAAGTCACTTCAGTAACTTCATTCAAATTCCGATCCTCTTCAATCAGAGGGTCGATAAAATAAACCACGGGCATCACAACACTTTCGCCCGGCTTCAAAACCTGTTCCGTGAAGCAGAAGCATTCGATTTTGGCGAAATAGGTGCCGGCCTTGTGCGGCGTTACATTGTAAGTAGCCGTTCCAACAATAGTCTGGTTTGTAGGGTTGTGCGCTTCAAAGTAAGCCAACCCCTGCTCGCCAACCTTTAACTTCTGGGATATTTGCTGAGGTTTAAAATCCCACGGCATGTCGCGGTGCACATTGGCCGAAAACCGGACCTTCATATCACGGTCAATCGCTTGCGCATCAAAAAGTTCCGCACGCTGCGTCGTACCACCATAGCCGGTAACACGGCAGAACAGCTCGTAAAGCGGCACCGATGCGTATGCGAGGCCGATCATGCCAACCACTACAGCAACGACCATACCCGCCATTCTATTATTTTTTGCAGCAACCGCTGTCATGGTGTCAGCCCCTTGATGCGGAAATAGCTGATTACACCAAGCGCAACGACAAAAACCGCGAGCGACAGGCCAACAAAACGATTGCGCTTCTTGATGCGCTCCATCGCTTCTTCGTCAAACTGGTGCTGTGGCCCTTCAGTATTCATTGTCAGATCAGCCCCATCACAATGGTTTCACCTGCAAGTGCAGCAAACACGCCGAACAGATACATGATGGAGAAAAAGAATAGCTTCCTGTCTGCTTTTTCTTCACCGCGCCATACGTAAAACGCAAGCGCAAGGAAAATGGTTCCCAGAACGGTTGATACAATGCCGTAAAAAGTACCTGCAAAACCCATAAAATAGGGTGCAATACCACATGGCACCATCAAAAGGCTGTACAGCCACACCTGTTTGCGGGTTTCCCGCACACCGGCGACAACCGGCAGCATCGGCACACCAACTTTTTCGTAATCTTTCTTGATGAAAAGCGAGAGGGCCCAGAAATGCGGCGGCGTCCATAAGAAGATGATTCCGAACAAAACGATCGATTCCAGAGTGACACTGTCGGTAACAGCAGCCCAGCCAATCATGGGCGGGAACGCACCAGCAGCACCGCCAATAACAATATTCTGCGGCGTGCGGCGCTTCAGCCACATGGTATACACCACCGCATAGAAAAAGATCGTCAGCGCCAGTAATGCGGCAGCTGTCAGGTTTGTAACCAAACCAAGAAGCACGACTGAGGCAACAGAAAGCGTTAGGCCGAACCCTAGTGCGTCACCGGGGGATACTTTACCGGCAGGTATGGGGCGGTTTGCTGTACGCGCCATATGGGCATCAATATCAGCGTCATACCACATGTTCAGGGCGCCAGACGCTCCGGCCCCAATCGCGATCAGTGTGATCGCAGCAAAGGCCAAAACCGGATGCATGTCACCGGGAGCGGCAAGCATGCCAACCAAAGCGGTGAAAACAACAAGTGACATAACCCGCGGCTTCAGCAACGCAATAAAGTCACGCGCTTCGGCGGTCGCAACATATGTTGCGCCCTGCTCGGAAGTTGAAGGCATTGATGTTACTGTGTCAGTCAATTCACGTCTCTGCATAGAAACTGTGGCCGGCTAACCGGCCACAGGTGTTTCTTCTTGTGCCTACTTGATTTGTGGCAATTCGTTGAACTGGTGGAACGGAGGAGGTGAGGACAATGTCCACTCCAGTGTCGTCGCACCTTCACCCCATGGGTTGTCTGCCACGTCTTTCTTCTTCTTGAAGATAGTCATGGCCATCACAACGATGAAGAGAAGCACACCAACCAGTGTCACGAGATAGCCCCAGCTGGAAACAAAGTTCCAGTATGCATAGGCATCGGGATAATCAACATACCGGCGTGGCATGCCCTGCAAACCAAGGAAATGCTGCGGGAAGAAGATCATATTCACGCCAATGAAGGTGATCCAGAACTGAACTTTGGCCAGAAACTCTGGATACTGCTTACCAGACATTTTACCCATCCAGTAATACAGGCCCGCGAAAATCGCGAACACTGCACCGAGCGACAGTACATAGTGGAAGTGTGCAACCACATAATAGGTGTCATGCAGCGCCACATCCGCACCAGCATTTGAA
The DNA here is from genome assembly GCA_965199355.1 of Kordiimonas sp. Taxonomy (GTDB): domain Bacteria; phylum Pseudomonadota; class Alphaproteobacteria; order Sphingomonadales; family Kordiimonadaceae; genus Kordiimonas. Next base: position 40,455 of record CBDARB010000013.1, on the reverse strand, counting down.
AGCACCACGCCTGTTACGCCACCAAGCGTAAACAACAGAATGAACGCAATCGCATACAGCATCGGAACAGTGAAGCGCAGAGAACCGCCCCACATAGTCGCAATCCATGAGAAGATTTTCACACCGGTCGGCACCGCAATAACCATGGTCGCCGCCACAAAGTAAGCTTTGGTGTCAACATCAAGGCCAACGGTATACATGTGGTGGGCCCACACAACGAAGCCGATGAAACCAATCGCAGCCATCGCATACGCCATACCAAGGTAACCGAATATCGGCTTCTTGGAGAAGGTGGATACAATGTGGCTGACGATGCCAAATGCCGGCAGGATCATGATGTAAACTTCAGGGTGACCAAAGAACCAGAACAGGTGCTGGAACAGGATTGGATCGCCACCACCGGCAGGGTCAAAGAAGGTTGTGCCAAAGTTACGGTCAGTCAATAGCATGGTGATTGCACCAGCAAGAACCGGAAGCGACAGAACCAGCAGGAAGGCTGTAATCAGGATTGACCAGCTAAAGAGCGGCATCTTGTGCATGGTCATGCCAGGGGCACGCATGTTGAAGATAGTCGTGATATAGTTAATCGCACCCATGATAGATGACGCACCCGCTACGTGCAGCGAGAAGATCGCCAGGTCCATGGAAGGACCAGGGTGACCAGTTGTGGACAGTGGCGCGTAAGCGGTCCAACCGCCACCAAAACCATTCATACCTGATGGGCCTTCCACAAATGTGGACAGCAGCAGCAGGATGAAAGCAGGAGGCATCAGCCAGAACGAAATATTGTTCATGCGTGGGAACGCCATGTCAGGCGCGCCAATCATCAGCGGTACAAAATAGTTACCGAAGCCACCGATCAGCGCAGGCATTACCATGAAGAATACCATGATAAGGCCATGGCCTGTGGTCAGCACGTTAAACATGTGACGGGCTTGATCATCTGTCATGCCAAACACACTCGGAATTACTTGAACACCAGGTTCCATCAACTCCATGCGGATCAAACCAGACATACCAAAGCCAATCATGCCCGCAATAAACGCGAACCATAGGTACATCACACCAATGTCTTTATGGTTGGTCGAGAATAACCAGCGTTTCCAACCTGTTGGGTTTTCGTGAGCCATTACTCTTCCTTTCTTAACGACCAAGCGCTGGCGCAGCGGCTGATGCGGTAACTGTACCGCCTTGCAGCTCGATCCAACGGGCAAAATCTTCTTTAGAAACGATCTCTACAGCGATCGGCATGTAGGCGTGGTCCTTACCACAAAGCTCGGAACACTGGCCGTAGAAGACACCAGTCTGGTTTGCTTCAAACCAGGTTTCGTTCAAACGGCCAGGAACCGCATCAAGCTTCACACCAAAGGCTGGAACGGTCCAGGCGTGGATAACGTCAGACGCTGTCAGTTGAACCTTAATCTTGGTATTAACAGGCAGAACAACACGGTAGTCAGTATCCAGAAGGCGTGCATTCAGCTTTGCCGGCCAGCCAAGGAAACTGGAAAGCTCAGCTTCCGCAGCAGCGCGAGCTGTTGCATTTGCAAAGGTAGCGTCTGGAACAACGTTGGCCGTAAGCTCTACGTCACCATGATCAGGGTAGTTGTATGTCCAGTTCCACTGGTTACCCGTAACCTGGATAGCCATATCGGTTTCCGGCACCTGATCCTGCCAATAAAGGAGAGGCAGTGAAATAACACCAATAGCAACCAAAATAAGAATTGGAACAACAGTCCAGACAACTTCAATGAAAGTGTTGTGGCTAACTTTTGATGGAACCGGATTCGCTTTTTCCCGGAACCGGACCATTACGTAAAACATCAACGCAAAAACGAAGATGGTAATGACGACGATGATCCACAGCAGCAATTCGTTGAAATCACTGATCCGCTGTGCTTGCTCGCTCGCAGCTTCCTGAAGCCACAAGCCCTTGTCTTTGGGTGCACCGCCTACGACAGCCTGCGCCATCGCGGTGGACGCCATGCTGAACAGCGCCACAGTGGCTGCAATCAGTCCGGCGGTTAGCCTTTTGACGTTCATATCTTTGCTTTCCCTACTTTTTGACCCTAGGACGACAACTTTACTTGTCTCCGCCCAGATCAGCCTGAACAGCTGAATGCCTGATGGTAGCTCTTTTTTTATCGACGAACCAGTCCGAAGAACTGGCGCGAAAAGACACTACGGCATTTGCTGACCCTGCCGAATTGGTGCTTCTTATAGCAGACGAAATCACAGGCTCAAGCCCGTGAAACACTAAACTGCCGATTTTGTTCCCTACACGAGCGTTTTATATGCGAATTTGCCCACAAAAGCTTGTGTTTTCATGCCTCTGATCCCAATGTACATATGAAGCGTAGGAAGGGCTGTGTGGCAATTGGCCGCACAATCCTGAAGAATCGCCCCTCTATTTATGTAGCCGGAGTATTGAAATGGCCGAGTCCAGCCAAAGCCTGAATTTCTTTTTCACTGATAGTGACCTTGACGAGACCAAAACAGTTGACCTTGTCGAAGAGACCCTGCACGGCATGGATGACGGTGAACTTTATCTCGAGTCCACACAGTCTGAATCCTTCACTTTTGATGATGGCAGACTGAAAGGCGCAAGTTTTGATTCGAGCCAAGGTTTTGGCTTGCGTGCTGTTCTGGATGAAAGCTCGGGTTATGCTCATTCCAATGAACTTTCCCATGAAGCCATCGCCCGCGCAGGCGAAACTGTTAAGGCAATCAAAACAGGCAACAGCAGCGTGATGAGCGCGGCTCCGGCCCGCACGAACCGCCAGCTTTACGCCCCCGATAACCCGCTGACCGGGATCGACTTCGACAAAAAAGTTGCGTTGCTGGAAGAAATAGACGCTTACACACGCGCTCAGGATGACCGCATCAGGCAGGTGAGCGCCTCAATCCTTGGTAGCTGGCAATCCGTCGAGATCATCCGGGCTGATGGCCACCGGGTAAGAGACATTCGCCCGCTTGTTCGTCTTAATGTGTCTGTGGTGATGGGCGAAGGCGACCGGCAGGAAATGGGCTATGATGGTCAGGGCGGCAGACAATCCTATGATTTCCTGTTCGACGAAAGCGCTTGGCAGGCGCAAGTACAGGAAGCAATTCGCCAAGCTGAGGTTAACCTGGCAAGCATTGATGCCCCTGCTGGCGAAATGACCGTGGTGCTTGGCCCCGGCTGGCCCGGCGTTCTGCTGCATGAAGCCGTCGGTCACGGCCTTGAAGGCGACTTTAATCGCAAGAAAACTTCGGCTTTTGCCGGACTGATGGGCGAACAAGTAGCTGCAAAAGGTATCACCGTCGTAGATGATGGCACCCTTGATTCGAAACGCGGCTCACTAACCGTTGATGATGAAGGCACACCGACCGAACGAACGGTTCTTATCGAAGACGGTATTCTTAAAGGCTATATGCAAGACCGACTGAACGCGCGGCTTATGGGTGTAAACCCAACAGGCAATGGCCGACGCCAGAGCTTTGCACACGCACCGATGCCGCGCATGACAAACACCTTCATGCTCGCGGGTGATAAAGACCCTGCCGAAATTCTGGCCAGCGTGAATGATGGCCTTTATGCCGTTAACTTCGGCGGCGGTCAGGTTGATATCACGTCTGGTAAGTTCGTCTTCAGCTGCACGGAAGCCTACAAAATAGAAGGTGGCAAGATTGGTGCCCCGGTTAAGGGGGCAACATTGATTGGTAATGGTCCCGATGTATTGAAACGCGTTTCAATGATCGGCAACGACCTGAAGCTTGATAACGGCGTTGGTACCTGCGGCAAAGGCGGGCAAACAGTACCCGCAGGCGTGGGCCAACCAACATTGCGGGTAGATGGCCTGACCGTAGGCGGCACTGCCTAGACAGATAGGGATTAGCCCCCCTCAACGATAATGGTCGCCTTGTGATGAATCGGCACGTTCACGGAACGAGCGATAAAGCACATGGCGCCAACATCCCCGTGGATTTTCTCAGCAAGCTCAACCTTTGAAGCGTCAGTGATTGTCACCGCTGGGTTCAGAGTAACGCTGGAAAACTGCCCGGACCCGTCACTGTTCATCGTCATTTCGCCAACTGCTTGGTCTCGATAAGCCGTGACGATGATTCCGTTCACACTCGCAAGATGCAGATACCACAGCATGTGACAGCTTGATATCGACGCCACAAACATATCCTCCGGATTATGTTTTTCCGGGTCACCCCGGAAGGCAGGGTCCGATGTACCCGCAAGCACGGGCTTACCTTCAATGTTAATCGAATAGTCCCGACCATAAGCGCCATAACCACTAGTGCCAGTGCCTTTGTTTCCTTCCCAAGTGAGGTCAATTGCATAGCTGTGTCCGGCCATAAAGAGTGTGCTCCGTATAGAGAGAGGGCTGATCTAAAAATCATTTTACCTGATGCAAACAAGCTGATTATTTTTCTTGCATGCGTCAAATTTGGGCGATATACGGTGCCCCGGTTCAACGCAACCGTGGCAATTCCGATCAGCGAATTGCATCTTTCTGGTGAAGAATGCCGGTATAGCTCAGTTGGTAGAGCAGTTGATTTGTAATCATCAGGTCCCGAGTTCGAATCTTGGTGCCGGCACCATCTCCCTTCCTCAAAGACGCACCTAAACCAAAGTATTGGTAAAGCATTTTTGCTGGCTCGAATGTCACTTATCGCCTAGTGATGGTGTCCTGTTATTTGGGGAGGATATGATGTCACCATTTCAAGCTGGAAATTTGCTATTTAAGTCCGCCAAAACCACATTGGCGATTACCTCAACTGCTTTGCTCGTTGCCTGTAGCAACGCTGACCAGTCAAATGGTGAGCAACAAAGCGTGTCACAGGTCGCAGAGGAAACCAAAGGGGAACTTGTTCCCTACAGCAGTTTCACGCTTGATAACGGCCTGACCACTATCATGCATATCGACCGGTCTGACCCGGTTGTTGCCGTTGCCCTCACTGCTCATGTGGGGTCTGCACGCGAGAAAACGGGCCGTACCGGCTTTGCACATTTGTTTGAGCATCTCCTGTTCCTCGAATCGGAAAATCTGGGCAAAGGCGGTCTTGACCAGTTAAGCGCCCGCATTGGCGGCTCCGGCGCAAATGGCTCCACCAGCCGTGACCGCACAAATTATTTCCAGACAGTCCCCAAAGACGCGCTGGAAAAAATGATCTGGGCTGAAGCTGACAAGCTGGGTTGGTTTATCAACACGGTGACCGAGCCGGTGCTCGCCAAAGAAAAGCAGGTTGTTAAAAACGAAAAACGCCAGGGGATTGATAACCAGCCATATGGCCATACCCAGTATGTTACCGACAAGGCGCTTTACCCCGAAGGTCATCCTTATAGCTGGCAGGTGATTGGCTCACTCGCTGATCTGGATGCGGCCACCCTGGAAGACGTGAAAGAGTTTTTCCGCGCCTGGTATGTACCAAACAATGTGATTTTGACCATATCCGGCGACTTTGACCCGGTTCAGGCCCGGAAATGGGTGGAGAAATATTTTGGCGAGATACCGCGCGGCCCAGACATTGAGCGACAGGCCCAACAACCGGGTGTTCTGACTGAAGATATCAACCTGTATTGGGAAGATAACTTCGCCCGTCTGCCCGAACTGCGCATGACATGGCCGACAGTACCCCAGTATCATGAAGACAGCTATCCACTTGCGGTCTTGCGCAGCCTGCTGACAGAAGGCAAGGATGCTCCCTTCAACCGGCTACTGATCGATGACCGGAAACTAACAACAACCCTGTTCATGTTCCCGTACGAATCAGAGATTGCTGGCCAAAACACTCTTGGCGTTCGCGCAGTACCGGGAACGGACCTCGATACCGTTCGCGCCGCGATTGACGATGCCTTTGCTCTGTTCGAAGAAGAAGGCATTGATGATGCTGCGCTGGAACGCATCAAGGTTGAAGCTGAAGCCAACTTCTACCCCAACATTGAAAGTGTTCTCGGTAAGGGCTTCCGCCTTGCAAACTATATGATTTATACTGGCGACCCCGGTTATCTTGACACTGACCTTGCCCGCATCAAGGCAGTCACCAAAGAAGACGTCCTGAGGGTCTACAACCAATATATCAAAGACAAACCCGCTGTCCTGACCAGCTTTGTCCCCAAAGGCGAAGTTGAACTGGCGCTTGAGGGCGCGACACTGGCAGAGGTTGTCGAAGAGCCTATCGTGCAGGGTGCAGAAGATGCGGTTGACCCGAATGTGGTCGCTGAATATGAGCGCACACCATCCAGTTTTGATCGCACGGTGGAGCCACCTTATGGCCCTGCCCCCACTTTACCAACGCCAACAATCTGGCAACAACAGGGCGCGAATGGCCTAACGATTTCCGGCAGTGAAAGTAATGAAATCCCGGTTGTGTTGTTCAGCCTCGTGCTGGAAGGCGGGCAATTGTTTGACACGCCAGAGAAAGCTGGCACCGCCAATTTCCTCTCCGAAATGATGGACAAAGGTGCAGGAGACAGGGACACCGCCGCTTTCGAAAACGAACTGAAAGCGCTCGGTGCCAATATATCTGTTGATGTATCTTCTGAAAACCTGACGATTTCGGGCGGCACACTTGCTCGCAACTTTGATACAGTGATGGGCATGGTCGCAGACATGCTTCTTGCACCGCGCTGGGATGAAGGCGAGTTTGATCTGGCCAAAATCCGTATTCTTGACCAGCTGACACAGCAACAGGCGGCCCCCAACGCGCTGGCGGAAAATGCTTTCCGCCGCGCAATCTACGGCGATGACCATATTCTTGGTGAGAATATTCTGGGCACCGAAGAATCAGTGGAAAGACTGTCACTTGAAGACCTTCGAAGCTTCTTAAACGACAATCTGACGCCGCAGCTAGCCAAGATGCAAATTGTGGGCGCGGTATCCGAAGAGCAGGCGATGGCATCGCTGGAACGGCTGACATCAGCTTGGCAACACAAGGATGTTTCCGTGCCATCCTATCCGGCACCATCAGCTCCTGAAAAATCGACGGTCTATTTCTATAATGTGCCTGGTGCCAAACAATCTGTCCTTCGCTTTGGCTACCCAGCGCTAACGCTTGGTAGTGAAGATTATTACCCGGCTGTAGTAATGAATTATATCTTGGGTGGTGGCGGCTTTGCCTCCCGGCTGACGCAAGAGCTACGAGAGGGTAAAGGCTATACCTATGGTATTGGCTCCGGCTTTATCGGCCTGAAAAACTCAGGCTACTTCCGCATTGGTTCGGGTGTTCGCTCCAACGTCACGTTCGAATCCACCGATCTGGTGAAGTCTATCATGGAAGCTTATCCGTCCACCTTCACTGAAGCTGACCTCGGTGTAACCAAAAGCTTCCTGACCAAAAGCCCAACCCGCGCGTTTGAAACACTGGGCGCGAAACTGAATATGCTCTCAAACATCAGCATATATGGCCTGCCCGCAGACTATGCGCAGCAGCGCAGCAACTATGTCTCGGGTGTTACGCAAGCAGATATTGTCGCAATGGCTGAAAAATATATTCGCCCAGGCGCGATGCAATATGTTGTGGTTGGCGATGCTGCCACCCAAATGGAGCGCCTCAAAGAACTTGGGTTTGGAGACCCGGTTCTGTTGAATCCATAAAGAAATGAAGGCCGGAAGAACTCTCTTCCGGCCTTTCCATTCAAGGCTTGAGCTGCACTACCTACCGTCTTTTAAGCGGCTTGTTGAATAATTCCCAATGCTGTTTCCAGCGCTTCGTCAGCAGATACATCCACATCAGGCAACACTCCGGTTGCTTCCCAGGCTATTCCCGTTTTTGGGTCTATGGTTTGCGACAAAGGTAAAAACAGCAACATTTCGCCACCAACCTCAACAAATGCACCCGCATTACCAGCACCCGCAGTCTTTTCGCCAACAAGTGTTGCTCGGTCACTATTTTTGAAAGCAAAGGCAACCGATTCCGCACCAGAAGCTGATCGCTTGCTTGTCAGAACATAGAGGCTTTTATCGGCAAATGCTACGCTATGGGGTGTAGCAATCGTCCATAATTCCTGAGGCTCATCATACCGGCGCGAATAGCGCGAGGAAAGATGAGTAGGTTCGTCGTAAAACTGGCTCAGGAAATAGGCAACACCCGGCACCGATCCACCGGGCACATCTCTTAGGTCAATAATGATATTGTCAGCACCTTCAACTGCGTCCAGTGCCTCGGCAAACAGTTCGGGGTTGCGATAGATGGCACTATCAAAGTCAATCAACCCTGTGTTCGCTGTCAGCATTTCACCACGGACCTTGCTCGTTCCAAGCGCTTGCCCCGGCTGACCACCTGCTACACGCCGCATTATTGGCACCCGCCGTCCACCGGCCTGGGACATGCGCCTTTCCGTCGCTTCCTTTGTGTTGATGCGCAGATGCAGGTCATTGCTCGCTTCCCGCATAACGGTATTCATTCGCTTCAAGAACTCATCCACATCCATTTCCGCTGTGCCGGGTTCAGCTGCAAAGCTTTCAAGCGCACCCACAACTTTATGGGCAATACTTTCAATCGGGTACTGCGCATTGATGTTACGGATAACATTGTCGATGACATCGGCATTACTGTCCGCAGCCATGCTTTGCGAGCCTATTGCCACCCCAAACACAATTGCCCCGATCAGATTTCGGAGGCTTCCAACAACTGCCCTACGATGCTCTGGTTTCATACTTTTATTCCTTCTCTTCACTGTCGATTTTTTCAGATACGCGCGATTGCCAATCGCGCTTTTCCAGCACGCGCTCGAAGGAGCGAAGAGCCGCGGCCAAGTCGTGCCCGGTTTCTCTTTCAATATCTTCAAGAACACCCTGTATGGCAGCCGTTAACCGCCCAACAACAGGTACTAGCCGTTCACCATCTTGCGTTAGTTGATAGAGCGTTGAGCGGCCATCTGCTGGGTCTGGCCGCGCTTGCGCCGCCCCGGCAGAGAGCATGGCTTTCAAGACCTTCTGCGCATGAACATGGCTAACATCCAGCCGTTTTGCGGCTTCCGTCACCGTGATGGTTTGCCCGCCCTGCATGGCCGATAATAAACTGGCCCAAGTAGGTTCGAGAACCGGGTCCAGTTCGCGGCAAATTTTATGCCCGGCCTCCATAAGCTTGAGAGACAGATTGCGCATATGCCGCGCAACAAAAACTTTTTCCTGCATTGTCAGACTCATTTATGTAATAAACTACGTAACTAGTTACATAAATATAAAAACAAATCAACTCAATCTATCCTGAACCCACCACACTTGAACGCAAAAAAGGCGAGTAGCCAAAACTACTCGCCGGAAATTACTATGTTAATCTACTGAGCGAGACGAAGTTACCTAGCCCGCGATTTTAGCCTCAGTTGCCGCTATTACATCATCAAGTGTGACGTTCGGTGCCAGCTCCACAACCTTCAGGCCACCCTCGGTAACATCAAACACACCAAGCCCTGTGATAATGCGGTCAACCACACCGGTACCCGTTAGTGGCAGGGTGCACTCCTTCAAAAGCTTCGGTGCGCCCGCCTTGTTGGTATGATCCATGATCACAACAACCCGCTTCACACCAGCCACAAGGTCCATCGCGCCGCCCATGCCTTTCACCATCTTGCCCGGGATCATCCAGTTCGCGAGGTCACCATTTTCGGCAACTTCCATCGCCCCAAGGATTGATAGGTCAATGTGACCACCCCGGATCATTGCGAAACTGTCAGAGCTTGAGAAATAACTACTGGTGTCCAGTTCCGTGATTGTCTGCTTACCCGCGTTAATCAGGTCAGCGTCCACCTCATCCTCATAAGGGAATGGTCCCATGCCCAGCATGCCGTTCTCGCTCTGCAGCGTAACTGTCATGCCGTCGGGGATGTAGTTGGCAACCAGTGTCGGGATACCAATGCCAAGGTTCACATAAAAACCATCTTCAAGTTCTTGGGCCGCTCTTGCAGCCATCTGGTTTCTGTCCCAGCCTTTCACATCAGACATTATGCTTCCTCCCGGCTGCGAGTTGTGCGCTGCTCTATGCGCTTCTCATGATTGCCTTTGATCAGACGCTGGACATATATTCCCGGCGTGTGGATATGGTCCGGATCAAGTGTGCCTGCCTCTACAATCTCTTCCACTTCCACCACAGTCGCTTTACCCGCGGTTGCCATCATCGGGTTAAAGTTGCGTGCCGTCTTCCGGTACACAAGGTTACCTTCGGTGTCAGCCTTCCATGCCTTTACGATGGAAAGGTCTGCCGTAAGGCCCGTTTCCATAATGTAGGTTTCACCATCAAAATCCCGGTGATCCTTACCTTCAGCGATCAAAGTCCCCACACCCGTTTTGGTATAGAAACCCGGGATACCTGCACCGCCCGCACGAATACGTTCAGCGAGTGTACCCTGCGGGTTGAATTCCAGTTCAAGTTCGCCGTCCAAATACTGGCGCTCAAACTCCTTGTTCTCGCCCACATAGGAGGAAACCATCTTTTTGATCTGCTTGGCGTCGAGGAGAATACCAAGGCCAAAACCATCCACACCACAGTTGTTGGAAATCACTGTGATATCCTTCACGCCCGCCTTGTGCATGGCTGCAATCAGGTTTTCTGGAATGCCACACAAGCCAAAACCGCCTGCCATCACTGTCATGCCATCAAACAGCAACCCGTCAAGGGCGCTAGCGGCATCTTCATAAATCTTGTTCATAACTCTATCCCTGTTAGGCACGCACTAAAGCAGCGGCGCAGTCAGAAGGACCATATAGTTGCCCCGGAAAGAAGCCTGTATCCGGAAGGTTTATTTTATATCAAGTCAGCTATACTGTCCTATCTAAATTTAGTTTCAAGTGCAACTATATAGATCACATATTGCTTACCTGCCTTGAACTGGTCACAAATCATTCATATATCGAAACAATAACAAAATGACAGCGAACGGGAGTTAACCCATGACACGCATACTGTGTCGCATAATTGGCAGTGCGTTTTGCTTTTTCGGTCTGATCGGTATGTTAACACCGATTCCTTTCGGGCTGATCTTCTTTATTATCGGACTGTTGTTCCTGATCCCATCGACACCATCAGCGGCAAAAGCCGTACGGTGGGCGCGTCGCAAGGTCCGGACGTTTGATAAGGTTATGAGCGCTGCGACCAATCGCATGCCTTACCCTTACCGCCGCGTGCTACGTGAAACTGAGGTTCGCCCCGACTGGTAACCAACCCTAGTAGTGATCAGTCATAATGACTGGTCACCCGCTGCTCCCATGACCTCAGCAAACGCCCGCCACCGCCGTTGAACGCTTCGTCGAGCAGTTTTACTTCCCTGATGCGATCAATTCGGAAGTGACGAAAATCATTTCTAAGTTCACACCAAGCCGCCAGAAGCGTGCTTTCGGCAAAGAAAGCAATGGCAATAGGCCATATCGTACGTTCGGTAACTCTCTCTTTAAGGTCCATATAGCCGATACGCATCTTGCGTTCATTCCGGATACAATCCCGAATATCAGACATATCAGCCGTGCCGAAGCCTGCATCATATAGTGGCGGCGCATAAAGGGCGATGCGTTCCATACGGTCCTGCATCTGCTGAGGCACGACCGACTTCACCTTGACAAGTACTCGCTCAGCCGCTTTTTCAAGTTCGGAGCCACCACGCTGCGCCGCAAACCTGGCCCCCAGCACGATAGCTTCCAACTCTTCCGGTGTGAACATCAGCGGCGGCATATGAAACCCGGGCCTGAGCACATACCCTATGCCAGCCTCACCCTCAATGGGCACACCCTGCCCCTGCAGCCCTGCAATATCGCGGTAGATAGTGCGCTCCGAAACACCGAGCTCTTCGGACAAATCCGCCGCCGTCACCGCAGAATCACTTGTCCGCATCATCTCGATAATTTCAAACAACCTGTCGGCTTTGCGCATATCACCGCCCCGAAAATCAACAATTTCGATCATACCTTAGCACTCCTGACACATCCTGTCAGGAGGGTGTCAGTATGGTGACAACACCCCGATCACGACGACAATGCAAGAGCGCTTGCACGAGGAAATAGATAAAAATGGCGACCGCCGACAGATTGAAACTATATGCGTTCGAAACGCCACCCGGCTGTTTCAATATGAGCCCGTATTGCACCAAGGCAGAAATACTGCTGAAGCTTGCAGAACTTCCTTATCAGCTCGTTATCCCGGAAGATCATAAAGTTTTTACGAAAGGCAAATTGCCTGTTCTGCGGGATGGTGAACAGATTATTGAAGACTCGGAATTCATCCGGCATCACATCGCCGCCACTTATGGCAAAACGCTGGACGAGGGCCTGACAGACGAAGCCAAGGCCATCGGTCACACCTTGATCCGCACTTTGGAAGAACGCAGCATTTTTGGCCTTGTCACAGGGCGCTGGCTCGACGATAGCGGCTGGAACATGATCGAACCGTTGTTCTTCGGTGAACTGCCCCGTGAAGAGCGTTTAGTCGTTGGCCCCACTGTACGAGAACAGGTAAGCGAAAGTGTAAAAGCCAATGGCTTTGGGCAACATTCAAGGGAAGAACAGCATCAGTTGCTTGCTGCTGACATTGGAAGCGTAGCTATACTGCTCGGCGACCGGGGCTGGTTCTTCAGCGATCAGCCTACCTATTTGGATGCTGCCATCTTTGGTATGCTGGCAAACTTTCACGCCGCCCCGCCTGCCACTGTTATGACCGAATTGGTTGCCGCACACCCGAACCTAGTTGCCTATGTAGAACGCGGGCTTGCACGCTGGTACCCGGACGCAATGGCCACACTATCTGCTTCTGCAGCCTAACCACTATTGTTCAACCCAATCGAGAGGAATGAGACATGATTGGATATGTAACCGTCGGCACCAATAATCTGGAAAAAGCCGCCGCTTATTATGATGCCTTCCGTAATGGGGCAGTTGATGTCAAGCACCTTTATCACACAATTAGCCGGCGCGACACGGTTGACGGTTCACGGGAGAGGGTCTTGTCGGCGTCCCTGTATACAGGGGGAAAGCCTGGATTTTGACTGTGTGGATCGTTGCCTTTGCCTTCTGGAGTCAGGTCACCTTCCTGTATCACCGCCGGGTACGTGCTTCCGTCCGTGGTCGGCGCCATGCAGGGCAAGGGCCGCCAACTTCATACCTTGTCCAATACAGTTCCCGAGTGCCTATCTTTGGGGCGTGCTCGAACCCTGCGCTACATATGTGCGGGGTCCGGCGACAAGGCATCCTGCGTGCATCATCGGGGACTGCGTCCCGGCAGGGACACTGGTGGCCGACCCCTGTCAGACGCGGCCAAACCTCCTGTTTCTTCTCGTACGCTGCTTGAACGGGTTTATACAGAGCGGACAGCCTCTTCGCGGGTGAAGCAGAACACCGTTGCGTCCACCATCATCCGGTGCAGCACCACACCGATGCGTCGGGCAAGGGCGACCGTTGCACGTTTCTTGCCCCGCAGGGCAGCAAGACGCAACGCCCAGGCTTTCAGCCAGTTGGATCTGCCCCCGTTCAGCATGACCGTCGCCGCCTGATACAGGGCGGTTCGCAGGCCGACATCGCCAGCCTTCGTGATGCGGCCGGTAACATCCCGTTCCCCCGACTGGTCCCGGCCCGGCGTTAGCCCCACCCATGGACCGATATCCTTCGATCGGCGGAACTGCCCGGGATCATCCACTGCGGACAGGAAGGTCAGCGACACGACCGGCCCTACACCGGGCATGGTCATTAACAGGTCACAGACCGGGTTCGCCGTCGCCAGCCCTTTAATCTTTTTCTCCAGACCTGCCATCTCCTTGCGCAGCGTGTCGCGCACGTGCAGGACAGGCTCGACGGCAGCTTCCAGCATAGGGTTGCCGGTCACAAGCTCGCGCACCCGTGCCGCGTACCGCCCCTTCGACACCTTGCCCATCTTCAGACCGAAATTGCGCAGGATACCCCGCACCGACAGTTCGAGAGCCTTCAGGGCCTTCTGGATGGCATGGCGGGTCGTCAGCAGCGCCCGTATCTCCTGCGACGAAACGGATTTGCAGTGGACTGGCCGGAACCAGCCCAGATGCAGCAGGCGGGCAATCCCTTCCGCATCCCGGCGATCTGTTTTGATCGGCATGGCCTTCAGCGCGGCCTTCACTCTGCGTGTTTCCATCAGCACCGTCTCGAAACCCGCTTCCGTCAGGCCCTTGTACAACCACTGGGACAGGGGCCCTTCCGTAATGGGGCAGTTGATGTCAAGCACCTTTATCACACAATTAGCCGGCGCGACACGGTTGACGGTTCACGGGAGAGGGTCTTGTCGGCGTCCCTGTATACAGGGGGAAAGCCTGGATTTTGACTGTGTGGATCGTTGCCTTTGCCTTCTGGAGTCAGGTCACCTTCCTGTATCACCGCCGGGTACGTGCTTCCGTCCGTGGTCGGCGCCATGCAGGGCAAGGGCCGCCAACTTCATACCTTGTCCAATACAGTTCCCGAGTGCCTATCTTTGGGGCGTGCTCGAACCCTGCGCTACATATGTGCGGGGTCCGGCGACAAGGCATCCTGCGTGCATCATCGGGGACTGCGTCCCGGCAGGGACACTGGTGGCCGACCCCTGTCAGACGCGGCCAAACCTCCTGTTTCTTCTCGTACGCTGCTTGAACGGGTTTATACAGAGCGGACAGCCTCTTCGCGGGTGAAGCAGAACACCGTTGCGTCCACCATCATCCGGTGCAGCACCACACCGATGCGTCGGGCAAGGGCGACCGTTGCACGTTTCTTGCCCCGCAGGGCAGCAAGACGCAACGCCCAGGCTTTCAGCCAGTTGGATCTGCCCCCGTTCAGCATGACCGTCGCCGCCTGATACAGGGCGGTTCGCAGGCCGACATCGCCAGCCTTCGTGATGCGGCCGGTAACATCCCGTTCCCCCGACTGGTCCCGGCCCGGCGTTAGCCCCACCCATGGACCGATATCCTTCGATCGGCGGAACTGCCCGGGATCATCCACTGCGGACAGGAAGGTCAGCGACACGACCGGCCCTACACCGGGCATGGTCATTAACAGGTCACAGACCGGGTTCGCCGTCGCCAGCCCTTTAATCTTTTTCTCCAGACCTGCCATCTCCTTGCGCAGCGTGTCGCGCACGTGCAGGACAGGCTCGACGGCAGCTTCCAGCATAGGGTTGCCGGTCACAAGCTCGCGCACCCGTGCCGCGTACCGCCCCTTCGACACCTTGCCCATCTTCAGACCGAAATTGCGCAGGATACCCCGCACCGACAGTTCGAGAGCCTTCAGGGCCTTCTGGATGGCATGGCGGGTCGTCAGCAGCGCCCGTATCTCCTGCGACGAAACGGATTTGCAGTGGACTGGCCGGAACCAGCCCAGATGCAGCAGGCGGGCAATCCCTTCCGCATCCCGGCGATCTGTTTTGATCGGCATGGCCTTCAGCGCGGCCTTCACTCTGCGTGTTTCCATCAGCACCGTCTCGAAACCCGCTTCCGTCAGGCCTTTGTACAACCACTGGGACAGGGGCCCTGCTTCAAGACCAATGCTGGCGACATCGCACCCCAGGCTGTGCACAAAACCCACAAGCGCTGCCGGCTCGCTGGGCACCTTTGCCTCCCTGAGAATCTCACCCTTACCCGTCAGTACACAGACTGCCGTGCTTGCCAGAGAGACGTCTAGTCCTATAAATACAGTCATGTTGTTGTTCCTTTTTGATTGATAAAATGGCGCAGGCCTCATGGCGCGACGCCGTAGATACAGCTTACTGCATCAGGAGCAACGACACCCCCTTCCTATCCACCGTCACGACACGCCGAAACGGAGCAGGACGTGCCAAGCCCCATTACGGTATCTTACTGGGCGAAATCGGTGCCGTACGTGCCATGGATATGGAAATGTTTAAGGCATGGTCCGCCGGTGACGGCCCAATGTTTTCAGTCACCATGCCCTTCAACCAAGAAGCCGCAACCGTTGGCAACGGTGTGATGGTAGCGCTTGCGATGCCGGATCGCGAAACTGTTGACCGCATGTATGCCAAGGCAATCGAGCTTGGCGGTACGGATGAAGGGACACCCGGACCACGTGGTGGTGACGATAGTGGTTTTTACGCCGGCTATTTCCGTGATCTGGATGGCAACAAGCTAAACTTCTTCCATTTCGAACAACCCTAACCTCTGTCAGGAGTGGCCCACACCCTCCTGAACTCCCGGAGGCCCGGTCCCCGCCGGGCCTCTTTCCAACTAGTTTGGAATATCTAGGGCGCAACAGTTCTACTGGCTCTAACCCCCATCATTACCGGCACAAACATAACGACCGCCAGGAAGAATGCCGCCAAGCCAACATACAAGGCCACGCCATAATTCTGGCCTACCACCATTAATCCCACCAGCAATGGCCCTGTCGCCTGACCACCTGTATGAAGCGCTCCACTCAACACCGTCAGCCGCGCGCTCTTGTCAATATTGGATGCGAAACCCAGCACATAGGGGTGACCAAAGTTATTGCCAAAGTTAAACAGGCAAACCGCCAACGTGAATGCGGCGGTATCGTTGGTAAACATCAGGATAAAGATGGACCCAATCGCCAGCAAATAGCAATCAGAAGCGGCGGCAAACGTCCCCATTTGGTATCCAGCCATCCAGCAAGAAAGCCGCCCGCAACTCCGGCAATTAGCGAGAGTGACAAAGCACTGGCAATGCATGCCAGATCAAGCGCCTGCTGCTGACCTATACGCTCCAAAAAGGACCAGACACCGCCTTGTCCAATGAAATAGATATAGTTTGCCGCCATTAGCAAAATGAGCGGCACCATGGGAAAGGCAATTTTGGGCGCCTTAGCCGACTCCTCTTCGGTGCTTTCAGCGTTTTGCAGGCTGCGAATACTGTCTTTCTGGGCCCAAAACGAACCCGCAAGCGCAATAATGCCATAAAGCGACAGGTTCAGGAAAAGCCCAACAACACCCGCCTCCTCCAGAAATAGTGGCAATATCCTGACATTTATCGCCCCTACCGATAGGGATATAGCAAAATACAAACCGAAGTTACGGTCTGGCCGCGTTGAATTGCTAATGAGGCCAAAGCCTAGCGCAAGCAAAGACCCCTCGAACAAACCAATAACACCACGCACAACGAGGATCATGTCTGCGCTGCCGGTGGCGGCGCAGACAAAATTAAGCAAGACAATAGCCACGAGTAAGATACGCGCCATTAATCTACCCGGAACCTTGTCGATCCAGAAAAAAGCCGAGGCATTGGCGATTGCCAGCGCAAAAATCTCAATCGATAAAATTTGGCTGGCTCGCGCTGGGCTTAACCCGAGGTAATCAATATACTCGCCCACAAGAAAGGGAGCGATGGAGAAAGTCGCCACAGCCGCTTTTGCAAACAATATGTGCGCCAGAATAGAACGCCATTCAGGAGTCTTTTTTGATGAAGTGTGTGATGTAGCCATACTGAACACCTAGTTCCGTTATTGGAGTGCAAAAGCACCTGTTGCTCTAATCTGGTTTGATAGTGCCTCATGGGATTCAGCTTTGCTACAACGAACCTTGTGACGCAAGCACCCTTACCCTCATTCTACTCGTCCCGAATTTGCCATACCTTGACACAAAGATCACAAAACACTCTGCTAGTCTCTTGAAACGCATCCAGAAAGGCTCCAACTGCCATGGAGACAATGAGAAAACTATTCAGCGAGGAAACATGAAGCAGGAAAAAGAACGTATCGCGCTTCTGGATATTGTTCGCGGCATTGCCGTGCTTGGTATTCTTGTGATGAATATCCGGCTGTTTTCGGAACCATCAGCCGCCTATTTCAATCCGCTTGCCTACAATGAGCACGCAGGTCTGAACAAACTCTGGTTCCAGTTTCAGTTTCTGGTCGCCGACCAGAAGTTCATGGCAATATTTTCCATGTTATTTGGTGCCAGCACCGCAATCATTTGCGACGGCTTATCACGGCGAGGCCAACCAGTTTTTACCACCTACGCCAAGCGGATATTGGGGCTATTGCTGATTGGCCTTATCCACGCTTATCTTCTTTGGCAGGGAGATATTCTTGTACCCTATGCGCTTGGTGCGGCCATACCATTTATGGCTCGAAACTGGCGCTGGCAAATAAGTGCAGTGCTCGGCCTTTTACTCCTTTCTGTTGGCTCGCTGATGAGTCTAGGGGCTTTTGAAAGCATTTCATCAGCGCCACCACACATTCAGGCGAAAATCGCATCGGTATATTGGTTGCCAAGCATGGAAGAATTGACTGCCGAAGTCGCGGCTTACACAGGGGCATATATGGAGCATTTGCCTTGGCGCGCCCAGGCAGCGTTCGCGATGCAAACAGATATTTTCATCAGTTGGGGGCTTTGGCGTATTGGCGGCATGATGTTGCTTGGGCTCGCACTTTACAGGCAGGGTTTTCTGCGCGGACACCTGGAAGGCCGGACCTATGGAATTATTGCTATTGTCGCCCTTGGTCTCGGATGGTTTCTCGTCTCAAATGGCCTGATCAGTAATGAGCGCGCTGGATGGACCTTCCCACACTCGTTCTTTAAGGCTGCGGCCTGGAACTATTGGGGATCCGCATTTGTTGCCACCGGCTACATAGCATTTGTTGGCTGGCTGCTGAAAAGCACTGATGTCCAGCTTGGCTTCAGGTCATTGGCCAATGTGGGGCGAGCCGCGTTGTCGAATTATCTTTTCCAAACAACAGCCGCCATCACAATTTTCTATGGTTTCGGCTTGGGTTTGTTTGGCCAACTGGAACGCTATCAAACGGTTCCTATCGTTCTGGGTATATGGGCTGTTCAGATTTGGCTCAGCAATAGCTGGTTCAAGCATCACGAGAAAGGGCCGGTAGAAGCCATCTGGCACCAGTTCACTTATAGTCGCTGGCTAGGCAGCGCATAGCACAAAAAAGAAAAGCCCGGTCCCCCGGGCTTTTTGCTTTCTTAAGCGTCGCTTTTTTCATTGTGAGCAACAATTGCTTTTTCGATCAACTCGGCAGCTTTTTCGGCGCCTTCCCATCCTTTGATCTTCACCCACTTGCCTGCCTCGAGGTCTTTATAGTGCTCAAAGAAGTGAGCAATCTGGTCGAGGAAAATCTTTGGAAGCTCATCAAAGCTTTTAACGCCACTGTGGAAGGGGTGCAGTTTGTCGACCGGCACCATCAGCAATTTTTCATCCATACCAGCCTCGTCTTCCATGACAAGAACACCAATCGGGCGGCAGCGCACCACCGCACCCGGCATGATGGGGGTATGATTGGCAAGAATGGTATCCACCGGGTCACCGTCATCAGCGAGCGTGTGAGGAATAAAGCCATAATTGCAGGGGTAACGCATGCTTGTATGCATAATGCGATCAACGAACAGTGCGCCAGAGTCCTTGTCCAACTCATACTTCACTGGTTCGGTACCGGCAGGCACTTCAATAATGACGTTTACGTCCCAAGGCGCATTTTCGCCCACTGCAATTTTACTGATATTCACTGGCTAAATCCCTTTAAAGGGCCTCTGTTACTCAAACAATGTTACCAGACAGCGTAATGACCAAGAATGATGGCCAACAAAATGACCCCACCAAACTCAATGTTGGACCTGAATACATCTAAACAGGCTTCAGGGTCATCCAGATCAACCGCCCGAATCTGCGAAACAAGCTGGGTGCCTGCAATCGCGATGCCGACATAGAAGATTAAGCCAAGGTTTGCAAGTATTCCCGCCGCAACAAGACCAATAAAAAACAGTCCATAGAAAATGGAAATACCGAGCTTGCTTTTGTCACCAAGGGTAAGGGCTGTTGAACCTATGCCAATCAAGGCATCATCTTCCTTGTCCTGATGGGCATAAATTGTGTCATACCCAAGCGTCCAGAAGACGCAGCCAGCATAGAGGGCGAATGCAGCCGGGCTTAGGCCTCCGTCAAGAGACGCCCACCCCATCAAAGCCCCCCAATTGAAGGTGAGGCCGAGCCATGCTTGTGGCCACCCGGTTATTCGCTTCATGAAAGGATATGCCGCAACCAGCGCGAGAGAACCGATGCCGAGGTAAATGGTAAATTGGTTAAACTGCAATAATACCAGCAAGCCCAACAGGCACTGTGCGATCAGGAATATCCACGCCTGTTTTTTGCTTGCCTCTCCCGCTGGAATGGGCCGCGAACGGGTACGTTCCACTTTCTCGTCAATATCCGCGTCGACGATATCATTATATGTGCACCCTGCCCCACGCATAACCAGCGAACCAATCGCAAACAGCAATGCCACATAACCAAGTTCAAGCAAACTATAGCCAGCAATTGAAAGCGCCATGGACCACAAACAAGGCCACAACAACAGCCAGGTACCAACAGGCCGATCAAGCCGCGCAAGCTTCAGGTATGGCCGCACGACCATTGGGGCGTGCCGGTATACCCAGCTACCTTCAATGGCGTCTGCCGTTTCCACAACATGTTTGCCGTTTTGCTGCATCGGGGTGCATCTCGAAAAAGCTGTTTGTCGTTTCCTTCATATCGCAGTAAGCAGGAGAAGGTGCAACGCCTATCAGGAATTTGCGAGAAAATGTCTATTCGCCTCTTTGTTGACTCGGACCTAACACCGGGCGCCCATGTGGCTCTGTCCCGCGAGCAATCCCACTATCTGTCGAATGTCATGCGTCAGAAAGAAGGGGCCACCGTTCATGTATTCAACGGACGGGACGGCGAGTGGCAAGCGATTATCGATACGGTATCGAAACGAGATGTGACCTTGAAGGCTGAAGTTCAAGCACAATCGCAGGAAACAGAGCCTGATCTATGGCTGGCCTTTGCGCCAATTAAAAAAGCACGACTGGATTTCATTGCTCAAAAGGCAACAGAACTGGGTGTGTCCCGTATGGTGCCGGTGATGACGCGCCGCACCATCGTTGACCGGGTGAAGACCGACCGCATGGTCGCCAACGCCATCGAAGCCGCAGAGCAGTGCGAACGCTTGACTGTACCGACGATTGGTGAGGTGGCAAAGCTGGAACAGCTTCTCAACACTTGGCCGCAAGACAGATACCTGATGTTTTGCGATGAAGACCTATCTGGCAAACCAGCCCATACGGCTCTTTCTGAAGTAGCAACAAAAGACGACCGCAGTGCGTGGGGGATTTTGATTGGCCCGGAAGGTGGCTTTGATGACACGGAGAGACAAATGATCAGATCTCACCCAAATTGTGTAACAGTTTCGCTTGGCCCAAGGGTTCTGCGTGCTGACACAGCAGCCATGGCCGCCATCAGCCTATGGCAATCCGCAATTGGGGATTGGTAATCCAATCTAAAGCACTTATTTGGTGAATTTTCCCAACATTTCCCTCCTTATTGGTATAAATTCACAATGAAAATGCTTTGCAGTGAAAAATAGAAAATATTTTCCACGTCTTTAGTGGTATGATCACCTAGATTTAGCGATAAACACGAACCTAGGGGCCTAAGAAAAGCGATGGATGGAGCATTTTGTTTCAGAAACGGCACGCAGCTGTCAAAACTGATCGATGAAACAGAAACAGTTACCCGGGAACTGGACTATGGTGCCCACCGGCCAGCTGTCGCCAGCCTGCTTCGCTTGGCCCTGCCCCATGTGAACACAATGCCACCCGCAGAAAATGCGGTAAATGAACACGGTTATGCGAGGCAACTATTGCATAGTGATCCCAATGGTCGGTTCAGTGTGATGGTTATCCGCTGGACACCCGGTGCCTGCACTCCCATTCACGGCCACAATGCATGGGGATGCGTTGGGGTGCTTGAAGGAGAAGTGGGCTGCGAAACCTTTACCCACCGCAAATGCGAGCAGGAGCCCTATGTGCCCGAAGCAACTTGCCTAACGTCAACAGGTAAGCTCCTTGCCGGACCGGGCACCGTTGCAACGGTTGACCCTGATCCTTGTGGCATCCACAGGCTGTTTAACCCAACCTCTGCACCAGCCACAACTTTGCACATTTACGGCATGAACCTTGAAGAAAAACCGAATGGTTTGAACAAGCTATATCAACATTAAATTGGTAGCCAACACCTTCTCAGAATAGCTCACATAGCTGTGAACATATTTTAACTTGCTTGAAAGCATGATAGCCAGCACCTACTTTCGACCAATATCGAAGAGCAGGGACTTCGCTTTTATGCCAATCGACAACACAGTGATTACCAATCGAACTCAACTCGTAGAGTTTTTGGAAGACGGCTGCAAGCCTGACCGGTCCACATGGAGGATCGGGTCGGAGCATGAAAAATTCATTTTCCACCGCGATGACAACTCGCCCCTGACCTATTTGGGCGGGAATGGCCGCGCGGGTGTTCGTGATGTACTCAATGCTTTTGTCGAGCGTGGCTGGTCACCTGTTGAGGAAAACGGCAATGTTATCGCTGCTCTGAAAGACGGCGCGTCGGTAACTCTTGAGCCGGGCGGACAATTTGAACTGTCTGGTGCGCCGCTTGAGACAATCCATCAAACCTGCAACGAAACCAGCAGCCATCTTCAAGCGGCGCGTGAAATTGGCGAAAAACTGAATATCGGTTTCCTTGGCCTTGGGTATCACCCAACGCTGAAACGCGACGACGTCCCTGTTATGCCAAAGGCTCGGTATGACATCATGCGGGCCTATATGCCAACCGTTGGCACCATGGGACTGGATATGATGCTGCGGACCTGCACCGTGCAGGTGAACCTTGATTTCGCCAGCGAAGTTGACATGGTGGAAAAATTCCGTATCAGCCTCGCCCTTCAGCCGTTGGCAACTGCACTATTTGGCAACTCACCGCTCAAGGAAGGGCGCCCAAACGGTTTCCGCAGCCTGCGTTCACATGTCTGGACCGATACAGATGCTGACCGCTGCGGCATGCTGCCTTTCGTTTTTGAAGACGGTATGGGTTTTGAGCGCTGGCTGGACCATGTTCTTGATGTGCCCATGTATTTCGTGCGCCGCGAAGGCAAATATATCAACGCGGCAGGCCAGAGTTTCCGTGACTTTATGAAAGGCGAATTGCCTGCCCTTCCGGGCGAGCTTCCAACCATGGAAGACTGGAAGGATCATATGACCACACTCTTCCCTGAGGTGCGATTGAAAACGTTCCTTGAAATGCGCGGCGCCGATGGTGGTCCATGGTCGCGGCTATGTGCCCTGCCTGCCCTTTGGGTTGGCCTGTTATACGATAGCGAAGCTCAGAATGATGCAGCGGCGCTTATCAAAGACTGGTCCCTTGATGACATGGCGTCCATGCGAGACAACGCGCCCAAAATGGGCCTGACCACCGAGGTTAACGGTCAAACATTCCAGGAACTGGCGAAAGATGTTCTGGCGATTGCTGACAAGGGCCTTAAAAATCGGGCCCGCATGTCAACGAGTGGTGAAACAGAACAAGGTTTCCTCAACGCCCTTTGGGAAAGCGCGGAAACAAGCTTAACCCCTGCCGACCGTGTTCTGGAAGACTTCAATGGCCCGTGGGGCGGCGATGTCGATCGCATCTTCAAAGAGTATTCCTACTGATAATTAGCGCCCTTGATCCGCCCAACAATCGACAAGCTGTTGCAGGTTTGGGATGAGCGGTACTGACCTGTGTTACTAAATAACGTATTATTCCCCTGATTTAATGAGAGCAACCTACAGGCATCAGGTTGCCAAAATCGGGGGGATAACATGGCTATTTCATTCACCATCAATGGCACAGCACGCACATTTAGCGGCGACGAAGACATGCCGCTTCTATGGCATTTACGCGAAGAAGCTGGCTTGAAAGGCACAAAATTTGGCTGCGGCATTGGCCAGTGCGGTGCTTGCACAGTCCATCTTGATGGTGAAGCGGTTAGAAGTTGCTCTGTCCCCATGGCAACACTTGAAGGTGCTGCTATCACTACAATTGAGGGGCTTGCAGACGGCGAAAAGCTGCACCCTGTACAAGAAGCCTGGATTGAAGAAGATGTACCCCAGTGCGGTTACTGCCAGGCTGGCCAGATAATGGCAACAGCGGCGTTCCTGAGGGAAACACCCAATCCGACAGACGAAGACATCAATGCAGGCATAACCAATCTATGTCGGTGCGGCACCTATTACCGCATTCGAAAAGCGATCAAACTTGCCGCCGACAAAATTCAATCTGCATAAAGGGCTGCATAACATGACCAGTCTTTCACGCCGAAACTTTCTAAAGGCCAGTGCAGCCACAAGCATCCTAACCATCAGTATCGGGGTAACACCCAAGGTATTGGCCAGCGACCGCGACAACAGCGGCAATGTTACCCCATGCCTTCGATTTACCGAAACGGGCGAGACATATGTCTGCGTGCCGGTACCAGACATGGGTCAGGGAATGGTGACAACTGCCGCCCAACTCATCGCAGAAGAACTGGACCTCGACCTCAACACCGTCAATGTCGAAATGATGGCATATCAAGGCCACGCAAGCTCACAGGGACGCGCCGTGGAGGGTGACATGCTTCAAGGTGCAGGCGGCAGCCTATCCACCAGCGGCATCTGGGTTGAACTGCGTCGCACAGCGGCCTTCGCTCGCGCCCTGTTTATTGAGGCTGCCTCTGCTGAGTGGGGTGTGCCGAAGCATCAGCTCACCACTAAAAATGGCACGGTGACCCACAAGCCAAGCGGACGAGCAGTCGCCTATGTTGATTTGGTTGCCCTAAGCAGAAATGCACCGGAAACCCTTTGGGCTGGCAGTATTGACCCCAAACCCATTGCTGACCACAAAGTAATCGGTCGTGACCAGGCCAATCTTCATGCACCAGCGATTGTAAAAGGCGAACCCCTATTCAGCATTGATGTAGATGTGCCCGGAATGATGCATGCCTGTATCCGCCGGTGTCCCCATCTCAACGGTCGCGTGGCGAGTTTCGATAGGGAGGCTATTCTCCGCATGCCGGGCGTACGCCACATTGTGGAAATGAAGCGGGTACCCGAAGACCTTAACCAACAACGCGTTGTTGCAGCCGGGGTTGCTGTAATCGCAGACACATATTGGCAGGCACGCAAAGCGGCAGACGCGCTAGAGGTTGAGTGGGATGGCTCTCGCGCCGTAGAAGATGATACTGCGATTTTCCAAAGCAGACTGATTGACGCTCTGGACGGTGCCGAAATGCAGACGATTGTCGAAAACGGCGATGTTGAACAGGCCCTAACCGACGCTGATGTTAAACTCGAATCCACCTACTCTCATCCGCATTGGGCCCATACCTGCATTGAACCCCACAACTGTGTCGCAGATGTAAAGGCCGATGGCGCAGAGATTTGGGTAGGCCATCAATCGATGACATCGGCGACAAACGCAGTTCTCAACGTAGTCGGCCTGCCTTTTGATAAAGTAAAGGTCAACATCTACCGCATGGGAACAGGGTTTGGGCGCAAATATGTATCTGACTTTGTGCACGAAGCTGTGCATCTGTCAAAAGAGATTGGTGCCCCTGTCAAAGTAACATGGTCACGCGAGGATGAAATTGAGCAGGATTACCTCAATCCGATTGCTGCATACCGTATACGCGCCGGAGTAAGTAATTCTGGCCGCCTTGAAGCTTGGCACATACGGGCCGCATCTGATGGCTACCCTTCAAACACCGCAGGTAACCCGCCAAGCGGCCTTGCTGACAACTATCTTGGTGAAGCTTTCAACCTAGCGACGAATACTCGGCTTGGTGCCTGGAGGGGCCCACAACATAACACTGGTGGCTTTGTCATCGGTAGCATGCTGGATGAGCTCGCCCATGAAGCAGGCATTGACCCGCTTGAGTTTCTTATGAAACTTTATAACCAGAAAGATTATTACAAGCTGACAGGCTGGCCCTACACCAACGTTGACTTTGCCCGTTACACCAAGATGCTGGAAAAAGTGGCAAGCGAAGCAAACTGGGGCAAGCGCTTACCAGAGGGATGGGGCCAAGGCATTGCACTTCATCAAACTTTCTCTGGCGTTTGCGCGCATGTTGTAGAACTGGAGATGACGCGCCCTGATGACTACCGGGTGCATCGTGTCACTAGTGCCGTTGACTGTGGTCTGGCTGTTAACCCGCTTGGGGTCCGGGCGCAAATTGAAAGCGGCGTTATGGACGGCCTGTGTGCCGCAAAATACGGTAAAATTGTCTTTGAGAAAGGCGTTCCAACCACCAACAACTTCGATACATACCGCAAGATGCGCATCAACGAAGCACCTGCACATGTTGATACCTATATTATGGATTTTGGTGACACGGAGCCACGTGGCACGGGTGAAGTTTCGCTACCACCGGTTATACCGGCCCTGACAAACGCAATTTTTGCGGCAAGTGGCAAACGCGTGCGTAACCTACCGATCAGCGAGAACTTATAGATACTTCAGCCAGTTGATCAGAAAGATTATGCCAAGAGCCAAAGCACCCATAAAAGCGGCCCACCCAAGCGCAAACGGCATGCCTGCAAACCGCTTGCGCACCGCTTGGTGGTAGCTGTCGCACTCCAGGCAATGAAACCAGTGCTCCCCCACGTCAGCTTTTAACTTGATAAAGGGGACAAGGGTGGGTACCTCGCCCACAAAACTGCGCAACCGATGCGAACCACAATGTGGGCAGCTGCGCTCTTCACCATCCGGGTCTACAAACTTTGTGCGTTGTGGCAACAGTTCGATTTTGGATAGCGCTTGCTCGGCAAATTGCCAGTCTTTGGCTTTCACATACAGGTCTGTGACATCAATAAACTGCGAGGTGTCGGCATGCTCCGACGCCAGAAAAGCAGGCACCCCCTGCCCTTCCAGGTTTTGCTTCAGTAGTTGAGCTTGCTGGCCACCCAGACCGGACCGGATAACCACCAGTTTGTCCATGCCATTAGTGTCGTTGGTCATATGCTAATCATTGAGGCCAGTATCAAAACCATCGATGGAAACAGCATTGTTTTCTTGCTCGTATTTGAGAATCTTCTCTTCGCCTGCGTTCTCAATCCACTTCTTAAGCGTGTCACGATCATGCATATTCTCCGCGATTGGCACCGCGTAACCGCAGCTTGTTTGTGTGCTTTCCACTTCCAACAAGACAATCTGGCGCGCCATCAAACCTTCGGGAAACTTGGGGCGCAGCTCATTATATTCTTCATGATGCGGGCGTACGACCCGGCCTTTGCCATACAAGCGATATATCAAAGCATTCCGGGTAAAACTGTTAAACATAATGGTAAGGCGACCATCATTCTTGATGTGGGCTGCCGTTTCGTTGCCACTCCCGCCCAGGTCAAGATACCCACACAGGTTCGGAGAGAGGACCCGGAAGCTGTCGTTACCCTTTGGGCTAAGGTTAATGCGACCTGTCGCGCAGGCTGTCGCGGTGAAAAACATAGGCTGCGCAGCGATAAAATCAGCATACTTATCAGTGATATGATCAAAAAAATCGGCCATCGTGCTCTCCTTCGGCTGTCGGGCATCACATGATTGAGAAGCGATGCTTTTTCTTGATCCACATCTTGCCAAAGTCAGTAGAAGAAATCACCTGACAATATATGGTCACATTAGATTGTTATTCTTATGCGAATGATAGTTTAAGAGTATTGGGAATTAGGGTGCCAAAACCGATCAAAACCCTACTGCGCTGGATATCGTTGCCCGTTGGCTTGATCATTTTCGCAATTGGGGCAATTACCTTTCCGCTCCCGCTTCCGACCGGCCTTATATTGATGGTGGTTGGCATCACAGTCGCCGCGTTCAACCCTTTGGTAATGCGCTGGGTAAAACGGACGAGGCCGAAGTTCCCACAGGCTAACGCAAAGATTCGCAAGCTGACACCCCACATGCCCGGCTTTATCCGCCGGTTTTTACGGCGCACCGACACGCCGCAAAAATCCACCAAAGCTTGACTAGGCGCTTGCCAAATAAGCCAACACGATATTCACGAACAGTGCTATCAGAATAACAGAGCTTATTGAGAACACCGCGAACCGGTGCATTACCCGATTATAGGTAGCGTGAATGAGGGTATGCAATACTCTGGACGCAACGTAGGCCCACGCGAGAGCAACAGTCATCTCGTTCCCTAGACCCGTTATCATCGCCCCAAGACACAACACATAAAACAGAACCGGTGCTTCAAACTGATGGTTATAATTCTGTGCAGTAAAGCGTGCAGGCTTTGGCAGTTTGTCCAAGGCTTTTGGGTCTTGCATCACCTCGTTCGGGGGCTTTGCAATAATCAAGGCTGGCAGACGGAACACATACAGAACCAGCAACATTATCAGCGTTAAACCGACTTGTGCCAACACTGGGCCCATAATCGCATATTCCATTTTCCGTCCTTCGTTTGTTGAATTACGCAGGCATTTAACAATTGAAACTTTCCCACACCAATATAAAAATCTGCATAGTGGTGTTTCAAAGCCTTTGTGCTCATCGCATCAAGGGACAGCATCTAGCCACCGGGGAACAGCCTTGACCACAATCCGCCCATATAGCCCTTCTGATTGGACTGATGTAGAACGTATCTATGCCGAAGGTATCGCAACCGGCATGGCCACGCTTGAGACCGAACCCAAGAAACAGGACAAGTGGGAGCAGGATTCTGTCCCCAATACCGCCATTGTAGCGCAGGCGGACGGTGGAGACGTTCAGGGCTGGGCCATCCTGTGGCCCGTATCCGACCGCTGCGCCTATGCGGGCGTCGCTGAGGTTAGCGTTTATGTTGCAGGTAGCGCACGCGGGCAAGGGATAGGCAAAGTGTTACTTAAAGAGCTGGTGAGTCGGTCCGAAACCAGAGGCATCTGGACCCTTCAGGCCGGCATCTTTGAAGAAAACATCGGATCAGTGAAGTTACATGAAAAATGCGGCTTCAGAATTGTTGGTGTCCGCGAGAGGCTCGGTGCCCTAAACGGTAACTGGAAAAATATCGTTTCAATGGAACGCCGTAGTTCCGTTGTCGGGCAATAGACGTTTCATAGACAATAACCTTGCGTTCACCATTTGTTCGTTTTATACTATGACCCTGCTTACATAATGTCTTGGGGGAGATAGTATGCGTACCGTTTCGATTATTCTTTTGTGCTTTTGTTTTGCTTTTTCCGGGTTAGCGCAGGACGGAGACAAAGCATATGCCGACATGACGATTGAGGAACTGCAATCAATTGATACGGACAGCCTCTCCAAAAGTGATCGAAGAAAACACAAGAAAGCGCTGCGCGCAGCAAAAGCTGCTGAGAAGAAACGTCTGACAGCGGAGAAAAAAGCAGCAAAGGCTCGCGAGCGAGCGGAGAAGAAACGTTTAGCTGCTGAAAAAAGAGCTGAAAAGAAACGGGCAAGAGAAGAAGCAAAACGCCTAAAAAGAGAGGAAAAAGAACGCCGAAAACATAATAAAAAAATCACAAAACGTCTCGAATTCATAAATAAAATCTATGAAGAAACGCGAATCATCGAAGATGATTTTGAGGCTTACATCAAAGTTCTTGGTCCAAGATATCCCAGAGAAAGCGCCTGGCTATTATCACGAGACCCTGTTGACTTCTATCTTAGCGCTCTTTTCTTCCCCGAAACTGCCGGTTTTGGTCTGAAATTGATTACATCTCGCGAAATCGTAGTAGACGAATTAAATTCCGAAACAATTAATTCGATTAATGGATCACCGGAAAGATACCTGACCCGCAACGGCTACTGGCATAACTACAGGCGCGCCACTATGCGTGGTGGAAGGGAGCTGGAAATTGAACCCGCCGAAAGATATCTTGATGAGTGCACCATAGTAAGGTGCAAGTTCCGCGAAGACACAGCAATAACCCTATCCCTTGATCATTTTTCAGGTCCTCTGGATCATGCTCAACTGCTAGAAATCAAAATTGCAGGCCACAAGGGCAGTGAGTATTTTGTCCGGCTTACCCCCGAGTTCATCTCAGGGTTTTTGGAAGCCTTAGCAGAAGTAGGCGAACCGCTCGCAGACCTAAAAAAAGCAACCGCCGTACACAGAAAAAGACTTCAAAATCAGCTCAAAGTGGCACCATTGGGAACATCAATACCCAAGTAAGTAAATTTCTCAGTCCACCAGAGTCATAACATTATGCGCTTCGGACAGTCTCCATAAACTCGCGTACGCTGGCCCGCAGAGTGGTTGATTTGTCCTTGAGCGACTGAGCAGACATCAAAACCGTTCTTGCATTTTCACCCGAGTCGCGTGCACTACCGCTCACACCGCGAATAGTCTGGGTTACCTCTTCAGTCCCGTCAGACACCCTGGCAATGTTGGAAGCAATGCTACCGGTTGATGCATCCTGCTCCTCAACAGCCGCCGCGATTTCTTCCGCATTATTGCCAATCTCGGCAATTTGGCTTTGGATACGGTCAACCGCGTCAACGGCTTTGTTGGTCGCTTCCTGCATATCACTAACTTGTTCACCAATCTGCTGCGTAGCCCCGGCGGTCTGGTTTGCCAGGTTCTTCACTTCGCTCGCAACCACCGCAAAGCCCTTGCCTGCGTCACCAGCACGTGCAGCCTCAATCGTTGCGTTGAGGGCCAGCAGATTGGTCTGTTCAGCAATGTCGGTGATCAGGTTAACCACATCGCCAATACTGCGCGCAGCGTCTGAAAGCTGGGCGATATCTGCGCCGGCTGCCTGCGTTTGGCCAACGGCGGCTTTCGCCACAGAAGCAGACTGGAGTGTCTGCTGCGATACTGCCCGAACCGAGCGAGCTAGCTCATTAGCGCTATCAGCCACCTGACGGGCATTATCGCTTGCGTCTGATGAGCTTGTTTCCACACGGTTCGCATCACCTACTGTTGCCTCCAGCGCGTTTGTCATTTGGCGAGCCGCAGTTTCCATTTCATGGGCAGCAGACGACAGGTCTTCCACCAGTCCCATAACGGATGCTTCGAAATTATCAGCAAGTGCAAGCATCTCGGCGCGCCTGGCTTCGCTTGCCTGACGTTCAGCGTCTTCCTGAGCTCGTTTGCGCTCTTCTTCTTCCTGAAGGGCTTTGGCCTGACGTTCGTTTTCAGCCGCGCGTTCTTTCGCTTCTCTTTCTGAGGCTTCAGCTTCCAGGCGTTTGGTCTCGATAGCGTTGTCCCGAAACACACGCACGGCGCCGCTGATCATGCCTATTTCATCCCGGGCCGACGTATCCGCCACATTCACATCCAGATTGCCGTTTGCCAGCTGCAACACCACATCAGACAGGCTTTTGAGCGGACGAACGCCGATCACCGCCCAGGCGGCGACAAGAACGCTTGCCACCAACGCAATCGCAGTAAACAGGATCATCTGGGATTGGAAGTTGGCCGCGATCTGCCGCGTTTCTGTGGTCAACGCATTATTTTTTGCTTCTTCCAAGTCAATGAACTGATTAATGCGAGCAAGCCATATTGTGAAGTTAGGCCGCGCCTGCGTAACAAGCGTTTGAAATGCGGTTTCACGATCACCGGCATCAAGTGACTGAATGATGGCATCAATTTGTGGAAGGGTTTCTTCCTCAATCTCCTGAATGCTGGCCAGAATACGCCGCTCGTTGCCGTCAACATTGTCAGGGTTCGCAAAAATACGCCGCATGCCCTCTGCAGACTCCAAATACATTTCCGTTAAGTCTTGGATTTCCTGTCGTGACTTTTGAAGCTCTGACGGATCCTCGAGGAGAACAAGGTCGCGCACGGCAATCGCACGGTCGTGCACACTGCCCCTGAAATTAATTGCATAACGCTGTTTAACCGTGTTCAGGTCGTTAATGACTGTAAGCTTGTTATCAATCTGGCCAACATCATTGTTTCCAAGAATCGTCAGCAAAATAATTAGCGAAAGAACAACCCCAAAACCAAAGAATAGCCTGCTCTGGATACGAACGTTTTTTAGCAGTTCCATGACACACCCCGTTAGTGAAAGCCCATTTTGTACCAATGTGTACAAAAATAGCTAGTCCACTCACTTAAACGGAGTCAGTTAACAAAAGATCAACTTTAGTTGAAAAACGACGTTCTTATATCAAACATTCATTAGTCGTTTTACCGACCGTTCTTCATCCAGTTCGAAAACCATTCCAGACACATGGTGTCCCTGCAACATACCCCGCGTTATGCGTTCATAGTGCTGGATGAAATCTGAAACCCACTCTTGACGTTCAATTGGCAGGGCACCCTTATCAAAGCCAAGCGTTGTTTCCTCCTGTTCACATCGCCAACGGCGAACCACATCAAAACATGGGGCCCGCAAATGTAAAAAGGCATCGAAGCTTTGCCAAAAAGGCTCATAAACTGTTCGCAATGCCTCACACTGCCATGTTCGCCATATGCCATCCGGGTGTACGTGGACACTATATATTAGACATACCCGGGATAAGGTGTGATCCGGTGGGATTTGGTGGGAAATGATAGTGTTTTTGCGGTTTTTGGCGTGATGATCTGAACGGACTTCCAACAGTTTTCAATATTGGACCTGAGGCCTAAAAACGGCTTTTTGATACGAAAGACGGCCTCTTGCTTTTGTGCCCCGGCGTGTCTTGGAAGCGTCTTGATACCATCTCCTGGCTGCCTTTAAAGCCATTTAAGTCCTTGTCTTATAATCATCTCTCAAGCTGCCCCTGTTAAGAGGCGGGCCTTTAAATACCCTGCCGGCTGCTTCTCTGCGTCCGGATTGATGCGCTGTCACCCGGACCTTGAATAAATCTGTACCCTGCCTGTCCGGGAAAGGGACTTTTCTATTATCATCAAGGGTTTGGCTAAAACAGGTACGGGGATTCCCTGATTTGGTAACCCGGACCCGTCCGTCTTTTCTCTCCGGCGACACTGTCAACCATGGGCTGCATGCCTGGCCCTTATGCTGACTGTATCGGGCAAGGGGGGTGCTCTTTGAAACACAGGATGCTTTTCCGGAGCCCTGCGGGATGACTTTCAGGGTTTCCCCGGCGAGAGCCAGAAGCGATTTCCCCGGGGTTTTTCCTCTGGAGTTTCAGGGGCTTTTTGGAGGGGCTTTACTGGCAGCCGTTTGCGCGTTATGGCAGCTGTCCGGATGGTGTGATCCGGGGGCAGTTTTTTGGGAGACATGGAATGGATCACGGGGAAGACAGCAAAACGTGGCTGACGGCGCGGGAGATAGCCTGTGCCCGCCTGCCGGGTCTGCCTCATACAGCAAGGGGCGTGCGCCGTCTGGCCCGCAGGGAAGGCTGGCACAGACAGAGGGATGGGCAGAAGGATGGGCAGAAGGAGGGGCAGAAGGACAGGCTGAGGGCCGGGCAGAAGGACGGGCAGACGGGCGGAGACGGCAGGGTTTTGATAAAACACCGCCGTGGCCGGGGTGGCGGCTTTTTGTATCACATCTCCCTGCTGCCGCCCTCTGCCCGCGCGGCCTGGCGGGCACACATGGCAAAAGCGGCAACAGACCCGCCATACCTGAAACAATCAGGCCAGACCCGTAAATCAGGCCAGACCCGTGATGTGTCTGCTGCCCGGCGGCTGAGGCCGTTTCAGGCATCCACAGCGGCCAGAGAAGCCAGGGAAATCAGAGAAGATAGGGAAATCAGGGAAGATAGGGAAATCAGAGAAGATAGGGAAATCAGGGAAGATAGGGAAATCAGAGAAGCCAGGGAAAAAGAAGGCTCAGGCAGGAAACAGGCTGCCACTCCTGCCGCTACGCTTATGGCCTCTGCCGGCAGGGATAGGCCAGAGATGCCGAAGAGACCGCACGGAGACGGAGAGACGCTGGCGGCGTACGCGCTGCTGTGGCAGCGGTATGGGCGGTTGCCCGCACGGCAGAAACAGATTGCCCACAAGCGACTTGAGGCGATCATGCTTGTGGAGGCATTGCTGTATGAGGGTCCTGAAGGCCCCTGTGAAGCCGGCTGCGACAGCTGCTGTGAGGGTCCCTCTGCCCGTCAGGCAGAAAGCCAGGGAGACAATGGCCAGAGGAAAGACCGGCATGGAAGAGTGACGAAGG
Source organism: Kordiimonas sp. (assembly GCA_965199355.1). Classification (GTDB taxonomy): domain Bacteria; phylum Pseudomonadota; class Alphaproteobacteria; order Sphingomonadales; family Kordiimonadaceae; genus Kordiimonas. The sequence continues at coordinate 6,681 of CBDARB010000013.1, read as the reverse complement.
ACGGGGCGGTGCGGCATGTGGCGTTGATGACCGGTCTGCCGCGCAGCAGCTTTTATGTATGGTTTAAAAGAATAGCGGCTGTGCCCCGTGAGCACTGGCTGCCGGTTCTTGTGGACAGGCGTGCCAGTAAATATTCTGACCAATATTCTGGCAACAGGGGTTCTGGCAGGCAGTTGAATACCGGTCCATGCCCTCAAAAACAAAATGACCAAAACCACAGGGACCCAAACCACAGGGGCGACCACGCCGGTGACAGGGAGACTCCAGAGCCCTCTCCTGCAAACCATGTCACCGCCGGACAGAGCGTCAGATATGCCGGGACAGGCAGTCCCCGCAGGCGCGCCTGCCCTGAGGCGGCGTTTGAGGCTTTGAAGGCGGACTGGCTGCGCTATGAAAAGCCCTCTTTCATGAGCTGTTACCGCCGCCTTGAGGCTGTGGCGAAGGACAAGGGCTGGGTCTTGCCCTGCTCGCGCAGTCTCTACCGGCAGATGATGGAGGATGTGCCGGTTGCCACAAGAGTGCTCTTGCGCGAGGGGCCGGCTGCGCTCAAGCGGCTCTGGCCGGCGCAGGAACGGGACCGGTCGTGCTTTCAGGCCCTGGAGGCGGTGAATGCGGACGGGCATGTCTGGGATGTGTTTGTCATGTGGCCTGATAGCAGAACAGGCGTTAAGAAACCCGTACGGCCGGTGATGGTGGCCATTCAGGACCTTTATTCGGGCAAGATCCTTGCCTGGCGTCTCGGTCGCCGGGAAACCACGCAGTTGGTGCTGCTCACCTTTATGGACCTGTTTAAAGATTATGGCATCCCGGCGCATGCCTGGTTTGACAATGGCAAAGCTTTCCGGGGCAAACGGCTTGTGGGCGGCCTGCCGCAACAGCAGACCAGTAACAATCAGGCCACAGAGCAGACTGGCAGGCACGGGAAGCCTGCGCCCCAAGCGCAGGCAACAGAAAAGCGCCCTTTGGGGCAGGCCCGTCATCAGGCGGATAGCTGTCAGGGGGCGCTTGATTGGCAGAGTGATTGGCAGGGGCACCAGGGGTCAGGAGCGCCTCTTTATGGGCCCGGCAGGTCAGCGTCAAACCTTTCGGATACCTCAGAGTATGCGGGGCATCATGGGTCAGGGCCAGGGGATTCACAGCCAGATAGTTCACAGCCAGAGGGTTCAATGTCAGAGGGTTCAACATCAGGCCAGAGCATGCCTGAGCAGGCGGGGATATTGACGATACTCGGGGTGCAGGTACACCGGACATTGCCCTATAGCGGGCAGTCGAAGCCCATTGAGCGGGCGTTCCGGGATTTCTGTGACACGATTGCAAAGCATCCGCTGCTGGCCGGGGCTTATACGGGCAGCAGTCCGTCAGACAAGCCCGCCAATTACGGCAGCCGGGCGGTAGAGCTTGATCTGTTTCGCTCGGTTGTTGATGAAGGGATCAGAGAGCATAATGCCAGGCCCGGCAGGCGCACAGGCGTCTGCGGCGGCAGACTGTCTTTCAATGAGGCGTTTGATGCCTCCTTTTACGGGTCTGGCAGGACTGCCCCTGGTGGCGGTGCCATATCCGGCAGACAGGCTACAGCAGAACAGCTTGCGCTGTGTTTGCCGTCTGCCCTGATACGGGCAGACAGCACAGATGGCAGCCTTCGGCTTTCCGTCCTGCCTGCAAGCGCTGCCTGTGATCATGCAGGGGCACATCCCTGTGATGGCAGCCGGCTTTACCGGTCAAACCGCTATTGGTCAGCAGAGTTGCTTGAGCAGCGGGGCTGCATTGTGACCGTGCGGTTTGACCCGGACCATCCGGCGAGCGTGCGGGTGTATGGGGCGGAGGACGGCTTTCTCTGCACGGCAGAACGGCTCAGGCCCGCGGGCTTTGATGATACGCAGGCGGCAGGAGAGCATGCAAGGGCCCGAAAGACTTTCATGCAGACTTCTATGGTGGAGGCAAAGAAGCATGCCGGTGGCTGATGTCTGTGTGCCAGAGGGTGTGATTGCGGTGCCTGTCGCTTCCCGACAGAGCCCACAGAGCAAATAAGGTGTGGATCGGCGGAGTCCACCATGGTCGGCAGGCAGGGTCTGAACAAACAGGCCGGATATAAATGCCCGTTTCAGGCCAGAGACAGCTCATTCAACCCTTGTCATAGGGATACAGTCCTTTAAAGTTCGAAGAGCGAAACGATGCTGCCAGTTTGGATCTTCAGATCGCCCTATATGATTGCGCCAATGAGTATACAGGTAGCCGATTGACTTACACCGACCGGGACTTTCTCAATATTTGCCTGGCTGTTGATCTGGAAATTGAGCCGACAGCAGCACGCTTGTTGTCTTTTGCCGGTGTTACAAACAGAGGGGACACGCTTGTCATCCACCGGAAAGGTGATCCGGGGAAGGCGCTGGAGCGGCTTGAACAGGCGTTTGAAGGGTATCAGCATCTTCTTGGGCACAATATCATTCGTTTCGATTTGCCGCATCTGGTTGCCAATCGACCAACCCTGTCACAGCTTGGCGTGGCACCGATTGATACCTTATGGCTTAACCCGCTCGCCTTTCCACGAAACCCCTATCACCGCCTGGTCAAACACTATCACGATGGACGGTTGACTGCAGGTCATGTGAATGATCCTGAACTGGATGCAAGACTGGTTTTTGAGGTTCTGACCAACCAGATTGAGGCGTTTCGGATTCTGGGGCGGCGGACGCCTGATGCCCTTGCCGCATACCACTATTTGTCTTCGATAGGGGATGATGGCGCCGGGTTTGATGCGTTCTTCCGGTTTATCCGGAATGCCGGACGTCCGGGCGAGGCTGAAGCCCGCCAGGCGATCCGCCACTTACTTGAAGGGTCTGCCTGTCGGCACCGGGTTGATCAGATACTGAGCCGATCAGGGCTGTCGCAGGTCGGGTGGTCAATGGCCTATGCGCTGTCATGGATTTCGGTTGCTGGAGGGGACTCCGTCATGCCGCCCTGGGTCAGACACCAGTTCCGGGAAGCATCTAGTATCGTGCGGCATTTGAGGGACAGGGACTGTGGCAAATCTGGCTGCGCCTGGTGCCGTGAAAATAATGATCCGACCAAGGCTTTGAAGCGATGGTTTGGCTTCCCTTCATTCCGCCCTGAGCCGACAGATGATATGGGTTGTCCGCTTCAGGAACGGATCGTCGCTGAAGCGATGAGCGGCAAGAGCATCCTCGGTATTCTGCCTACGGGAACAGGCAAGTCACTATGTTACCAAATCCCTGCTCTTTCAAAATTTGACAAAACCGGCGTTCTGACCGTTGTCATGTCTCCGCTTGTTGCTCTGATGGCCGATCAGGTGGCGGGCCTCGGGCGACAGGGGATTACTTCAGCCGTTACCGTGAACGGACAGATGTCGTTGCCGGAAAGGTATGATGCTCTTGATCAGATTCGGATGGGGTATGCGAGTATCCTGGTGATTTCGCCTGAACAGCTTCGCAGCCCTTCGGTCCGGTCCGTCTTGAAACAACGTGAAGTGGGCCTTTGGGTTCTCGACGAAGCGCACTGTGTGTCCAAATGGGGTCACGACTTCCGCCCTGACTATCGCTACATTGGGCGTTTCATCAGAGAATACTCAGGACGACAGGATCCGGCACCGGTTCTTTGCCTGACAGCCACCGCAAAACCCGAGGTGGTCAAGGATATTCGCAGTCACTTTTCCGAGCAGGCTGGTCTGGACCTCGACTTGCTGGATGGCGGTGCGGTGAGAACAAACCTTTCATTCAGAATTTGCAAGACCAATAGCAGCCAGAAACTCAGTGACATTGGTGACGTCATTGACAAACACTTGCCTCAGGAAGGTGTTTCGGGGGCGATTATTTATTGCGCGACCCGAAGGACGACTGAGAAGGTCGCTGACTTTCTGATCGCCCGGGGGATTCCCGCTGACAGGTTTCATGCGGGTCTGACCGCCGATGAAAAGGGTGTCATACAGGAAAACTTTCGCACAGGCGATATTCGTGTTATCGCGGCTACCAATGCTTTCGGCATGGGGATCGACAAGCCCGACATCCGGCTGGTTGTGCATTTCGACATCCCCGGATCTCTTGAAAACTACCTGCAAGAGGCGGGACGCGCAGGCCGTGATCGTCAGCACGCAACCTGCATCCTGCTTTTTAATGACGAAGATGTGGAACGGCAGTTCGGCCTGACGGCCCGTTCCCGTCTCACCCGTCATGAAATCGCGGCCATCCTCAAGGCCCTTCGCCGTCTGGATACCCACATGGGCAAGAAAGGGGAGGTTATCGCAACATCTGGCGAGATTTTGCGGGCAGAAAAAGATCAGGCGTTTGAAAAAGACAGTGCAGCTGACGATACCCGCATCAAGACCGCTGTTGCCTGGCTCGAAGAAGCAACTCTTCTGACGCGGGAAGAAAACCATGTCCAGGTTTTCCCGTCTTCGCTACGTGTACGGACAATGGCTGAAGTCGTGCAGATTCTGAACCGGGCTGATATCACACATGAACGACGCAACCAGCTTATGAAGATTGTCGAATATATGATGAATGCACCCATTGACAAGGGTGTATCGACAGACGAGCTAGTCGGGGCGAGCGGATTGCAGGGCAACGGGCTGATGAAAGCCCTGAACGATTTGGAAATCCTTGGCATTGCCACGGATGATACCTCAATGACTGCCTTTGTGCATGTGGGTATTGAGAAGGGATCGCTGCACAGGTTCAAAGGATCATCCCGGCTTGAAAGTGAGCTGATAGCATTGATGCAGGAAAGCTATCCGGATGCGGGCAGCGGCGAACCACAGCCTCTTCATCTTGCCGAGACATGTCAGTGCCTGCGCGATCAAGGATGCCCGGGAGTGCGCCCTCACCTGATTGAAGCGCTTTTGCGCGGTTTGTCTTATGATGGGCGTGATCAAACCGGCGGAAAAGGCAACATCCATCTGCGCAAGCTGTCCCGAAATACAATACAGGTACGGTTGCAACGGAGCTGGAAAGCTATCTGCATGACGGCGAGCGTTCGGCGGCACGGCGCAGAAGTTCTGCTCAATCACCTGTTGGGTAAAGTTACCAGGGGTGCGCGTGGCAAGAACCTGCAAGTCGAAACCAGTTTTGGGGATCTTCAGGCCGAATTGACGGGTGATGTTTTTCTTCGTTCGGCTATCCGGGACAGCACGCACCTGTTGAATCGGGCACTGCTTTGGCTGCATGAACATGGGATTATTACGCTGGGCAAGGGTCTGTCTGTTTTCCGGCCTGCCATCACAGTCCATCTCAATCCGGAAGGCAAGCGCTTCCTGCAAAAAGACTTTGCTCCGCTTGAAGAACATTATGCCGAACAGACAGTGCAAATCCATGTAATGGCAGCCTATGCCCTTAAGGGGTCGGAGAATATGTCCGAGGCTTTACGTCTGTCCGAAGACTATTTCGTTCTTGAAAAGAATGCTTTTATGCGCCGCTGGATGCCTGGCCTTGGTCCGGAATTGCGGCGCCAGACAACATCTGCTTCCTGGAACACCATTGTAAAAGATTTAGGGAATGCAGACCAGGAAGGGATCGTCGCGGATGATCGCGACCAGACAAACGTTTTGGTCCTCGCAGGGCCGGGCTCAGGCAAGACCCGCGTGCTGGTGCATCGCATTGCCTATCTGATTCGTGTGCGCCGGGAAGACGCTCGCAGCATTCTGGTGCTGACCTATAACCGTCATGCAACTGTTGAAATTCGCCAGCGACTAAAGCATTTGATCGGTGATGACGCAGTACCTGTAACTGTTTCTACCTGCCATGCCCTTGCCATGCGTCTGATGGGGGTAAGCTTTGCCGGCAAATCCACAACAGGCTCACCTCGTGATTTCGATCGCATCGTGATGGAAGCTGCGCGTCAGTTATCCGGTGAGGGCATGTCCAGATCCGAAGCTGAAGCCCTGCGGGATACATTGATCCAGGGGTATCGGTGGATTCTTGTTGATGAATATCAGGATATTGGCCGCGAGGAATATGCGCTTATCGCCGCTGTAGCAGGACGGTCAATCGACGATTCGGATATGAATCTCAGCCTGTTCGCGGTGGGTGATGATGACCAGAATATCTATGCTTTTGCCGGTGCTTCTATTGAGTTCATCCGTAAATTTGAAAAAGACTATGCCGCAAAACCCGGCTTCCTGACCGAAAACTATCGATCGACCCGCTACCTGATTGATGCCGCAAACCAGGTCATTGCCTCTGCAAGCGACAGAATGAAAACCGGGAAAGATATTCGGATTAACGAAGGGCGCAAAAAGGATGCAGCCGGAGGCGAGATGGGGGCGATTGATCCTGTTACCCGGGGACGCGTCCAACTGCTTGAGGTTCGCGATGAGACGGCACAGGCTGTTGCAGCAATTGATGAACTCTGCCGTCTGTCACACATTGTGCCGGGCTGGTCCTGGCACAAAACATCGATTATCGCTCGCGAATGGCGTTTTCTACAGCCAGTCCAATCTTATGCCGAGGCCAGAGGTATTCCGGTTGAACTGGCCAGTGATACTGCACCGACCCTGTGGCGCTTACGAGAAATGCAGGATTTTATCGGGCACGTCAGGCGGCAGCGTGCAGGCCTGGTATCCTTCGAGGATTTGGCGGCGCTGCACACGTTACTCCCCGGAAACAAGTGGTCTGATCTCATCTGGCAGGGCCTGATGGAGTTGAAGCATGAACTGGGTGATAAATCTGCCCC
>CBDARB010000012.1:0-18287 GCA_965199355.1 Kordiimonas sp. | reverse complement strand
CCCTTTCGCGGTATTTCTTCTCCTTGAGCAACTGAGATCACGTAAATAGTGATGTCCGCCAGATCAGGCGAGAAAGTCGCGGCCAAGTTGTCCCCGCCAGATTCGATAAAAACGATATCAAGATCCGGAATTCGGTTTGTCATCTCGGCAATCGCCTGAAGATTGATTGAGGCATCTTCACGTATGGCCGTATGCGGGCATCCTCCCGTTTCAACGCCGATCACACGGTCCTCGGGCAACACCTGTTTTCGAGCAAGATAGAGTGCATCTTCTTTCGTATAGATGTCGTTGGTGATTACACCGAGCGAGAAGTTCGCACGCATACTGAGGCATAGTTTTTCTGTTAGTGTGGTCTTTCCAGATCCCACAGGACCGCCTATTCCAACGCGTAAAGGTCCGTGCTTTGACTTCATTTAAGTGTCCTCCCAGATTTTCCGGTCATATTTTCTTAATCTCAGAATTTCAGCGCCTTAACTGTGGTTGTGGGAATGGTGATCGTGAGATCCAGCGGCAGAATACGCTCCCCGAACCGGAACAAAGGGCGCCACAGTGTCTTCAACCTTCGCGCCAAGCTTTTCGAGCATGTTCCGTATGACACGATCGCGCAGGATGAGTATTCTGTCCTCTCGGATTTCTGCTGCGAGGTGCCGGTTTCCAATGTGCCAAGCAAGCTCTACAAGGTGAGCTGCGTTCTGTGCATGAACCTCGAACAGTTCTTCTATCGCAGCTTGAACCAGGACGCGCGTTCCGTCGTCTAGTACGAGGGCATCTCCGTGCCGAAGTACAACAGGTTCCGGGAAATCAAACAGAAGCCTTCTGTCGTTGTCCAATTCGATTACTTTTCGACGAATATGTCGGTCGTCGTGTTTGAGGCAAAGAGAACTTCCATTTATCTCTGCATCAACACCGGGAACTACTTCTACTACCGTGTTCAAGTTGAATCTCCTTCGTCGCATTCTGCTGTGGTAGGAACCTGCTTAAGAACTCAAAACGCGTCTAAGATTGCCAAGGTTTCACGCCGGTTTCGTATTGAGTTTTTTGCTTTGCTAGGCTTGAATTGCTGAAGATCATTTGAGGGCGGAAAGAGGCTATGAGTGATTTGGAAATGAATATCCCATTACGTCTCGTGCGTCTTATCAGCGCCTCGTTACCAGTGGGTGCCTTCTCCTATTCAAGGGGGTTGGAACATGCTGTAAACGCTGGTTGGGTCAAGAATACCCAGGACCTGGAAAGTTGGCTTTTTGGAACGCTCGACCAATCCTTTGCTCCAATGGATGGCGCTCTTTTCCTCCGAATGATGCGCGCCTTGGACGCGGGGCGTTTTGAAGACTTCAATAGTCTTGATCGCCTCCTTTCGGCTGGACGGGAAAGCAACGAATTTTTGCTGGAAGACAAGCGTATGGCCACCGCTATGCTGACACTGCTTGGCGAGCTTGAGGTGCCAAATGCCCTTAACCCCGATATTTCCTGCCAGACATTCACAGGCGCTTTTGCTTTGGCGTCCAATGATATGAAAGTGACGCCTGAAAGTAGCTTGCATGGGCTTATTTGGTCGATTTGTGATGCGCAGGTTTCGGCAGCCATTCGACTGGGTGTCATGGGGCAAACCGATGGGCAGCGGTTGCTGGCAAAATCCCCTGAAGCGATACGCCGCGCTACAAAAATTGCGGAGAGCACGCCAGATGACGAGATTGGCAATCTTTCGTTTATGTTGGCTGTTGGCAGTTCGTTGCATGAAACTCAATACAGTCGGTTGTTTCGATCTTAAGCGCGTTTATCCGCGAGGGTTTTGTAGTGTTCGAGACTTCGTTCGGGTGAATCTGCGTCCGCCGGTTCTATTGGAACCAAAGCCCCAAAGCCGTACTGACCCAACAACATCATCCACGTCACCAGGACAAAAGCTGAAGTTAGGACCGGCATGTCGATAGGTCCAAGGAAGATAGCTATCGAAGCCCATAGCCAAGTCGACACAATCGCACCGAAAATGGCGTAGACGAAACTGGCCCAATTCAGAAGGAGGAAAAACCCTCCAAGAGCCATTGCCGTCAACGCAGCGTTGTAGCCAAAAAGCCCGTCCCGTATTGCTCCCTCTGGAGCGCCGGATACTACGGCTGTGACCGCTGCGACAACCGCACCAATCAGCGCCATACCCGCACAGATTCTTGAGTGCGCGGCGATACCAAAGACGATTAGGTAACCTGATATCCAGTTGTCCTGAAAAAAGATCTGCCCAATCGCATTGCCAATACCCATGTACCAGGTGGGCAGTGTGTACGTCGCGATCGGTTCAAAATCATCAGGCGATACAGGTTTTTCCAGCGGCCCAGCTTCTATGTGAGCAAATTTTAGAACCGCAAACAGGAACAACCATCCGACCAGAACAAATGGCCCGGTTAGCGGTGCGACCTTGTGGGGCGCCAGTACGGTCGCCATCGCTTGCAAGAAAACAGTGGACAACGCTGCACCGAAGCCGATGTAAACTGTCATCAACGGCGATGGAACTGCACCTGTCCGAAAATCGGCACTTGTAAATGCGATAAGGCAAAGGGCAACAAGTGCACCGTTAAATCCAAAGAGACCTGCCTTGATAAGTCCGCGGTCAGCCTTTAGCAAAACAGCAGTCAAAGTGCTGATTGTGACACCAAAGATTGCGGCCAGCCCGTATATCCAGGAATTGTAGAAAAGGGCCGCGAGTATAATCCCTCCGGACAGCGGGTTGTTCTGAAACACGACCTGACCGATCCCGCGCAACAACCAATCCACAAACCCAAACCGAGAGTCATTCTGGTAACGATTGATATCCACAAGAAACTCCTTACGTCAGGCGTTGGAACCAGCGATCCTTTGCTTCGGCATGCTCAAATCAAAAAATATCGCTGCGCCATCGGGAGGACCTCGAGCGGGTCGCAAGTCGCCAATTCACCGTCGACGCGCACATCAAATGTCTGCGGATCAACTTCGAGCTTCGGCGTCAAGTTGTTGAGAACCATGTCTTTCTTCTTGGTTTCGCGACATCCTTTGACAGCCAGAAGGGTTTTGTTGAGTTTCAGCTCTTCTCCAATACCTGCCTCAAGGGCTGCTTGAGACACAAAGGTTGCACCGGTTTTTCCCAACGCTCCGCCAATGCCGCTGAACATGGGACGGTAGTGGACAGGCTGCGGGGTTGAGATCGATGCGTTTGGGTCCCCCATCGGAGCGACGGTTATCATTCCACCGATCATGACCAATGCCGGCTTCACGCCGAACATCTTGGGATCCCAAAGGACGAGGTCAGCACGTTTTCCAACTTCGACGGATCCCACTTCGTGTGCAAATCCATGCGATAAAGCAGGATTAATAGTGTATTTTGCGACGTACCTACGTGCCCTGAAATTGTCATTGCGCTCGCTATCCTCAGGAAGCGGACCACGTTGCACTTTCATCTTGTGTGCAGTTTGCCAGCATCTCAATGTCGTCTCGCCAATGCGGCCCATAGCCTGAGAGTCCGAGGACATCATCGAAAAGACACCCATGTCATGAAGAATATCTTCCGCAGCAATGGTTTCTCTGCGAATTCGGCTTTCTGCAAAAGCGACGTCTTCGGGAATGTCAGGCGATAGATGGTGACAAACCATCAACATGTCTGTCAATCGGCATTGAATAATGTGTCGCTAACACGCGATATGTCCGGTGTATGTAACATGCGATCTGTCCGGTTCTATTCTGTCTCTGAGAGGAGGCGTTATGAACCGAGCAGAAGTGTTACAGGAAGTTCGACTGATGAAGTTTGAAGATGTGTATTCGCGGCGAAGCGCGAACAAGCTGACGCAAGAACAGGCGGCTGAGATACTGGGTGTATCCGTGCGCACCGTCAGGCGTTGGGAGGATCGATTTGAGGCGGATGGTGCAGAAGGTCTGTACGACCGTCGGCTTGGCAAACTGGCCAACAATCGTGTTGCCACGGATAAGGTCATGGAGATGCTTGAACTGTTTGATACCAAGTACTGGGATTACACGCCGAAGCATTTCCACGAGAAGCTGGTGGCCCACCATGGTTTCACACAGAGCTACAACTGGGTGCGGCTTACACTGCAGCGCCACGGCCGGGTTCAGGCAGCACCCCGACGAGGTGCCCATCGGCGCAAGCGGCCCCGCCGTCCGATGGTTGGCATGATGTTGCATCAGGACGGCTCCAGCCATGAATGGGTTCCGGGTCAGTGGTGGGATCTGATCGTCACCATGGACGATGCCACCAACCGGGTTTATTCGGCATTCTTTGTCGAGGAAGAAGGGACGATGAGCAGTTTTCAGGGGCTGACAGAGGTGATCGAGGCGCAAGGTCTGTTTTGCTCGCTCTATGCCGATCGGGGCTCTCATTACTGGCATACGCCCGAAGCGGGCGGCAAAGTGGACAAGGACAATCTGACCCAGGTCGGGCGCGCCTTGCAGCAACTCGGCATTGAGCTGATCCCGGCCTATTCACCGCAGGCCCGTGGACGGTCTGAACGCATGTTTGGCACGTTCCAGAACCGATTGCCGCAGGAACTGCGGTCCCATGGGATCACAACCATTGAAGAGGCCAATCAGTTCCTGAAAGAGGTCTATCTTCCCGAACACAATGCCCTGTTTGCAAAGGAGCCGGAGGATACGACCTCGGCCTTCGTGCCGTTTACAGGCAATGTGCGCGACACCCTGTGTGTGCAGGAAGACCGCGTCGTCGGCAACGACAATACGGTGCGCTACAAGGGCCTGGTCATGCAGATCGCGGCAGACAGGCACCGTCATCATTTCGTCAAGGCGAAGGTCAGGGTCCACGAATACCCCGATGGTCAACTGGTCATCTTCCACGGCCCGAGATGCATTGGCCGCTACCAGCCTGACGGATCACCCATCACACAGGAGGATAGCAAACACAAAGTCGCGTGACCCGCTTCGACGTGGCGCGAACGCGGTGGCCCAAATCTACGGTCGCCTACGGCTCCCTCCGAATTGGGCCACCGCGCAATCAACTGAAGCGGACAATTGGCATGTTACCTACACCGGACAATTCAGAATGTTCTCGACATCGGCATTGAATAATGACCCCCCATCGGCGTCCAAATTTGACCCCCCTTGGAGCTAAGAGGGGCGTTGAGGGGGTCGTGTTTAGGTTGATTCAGGAGGGGGTGGACAGCAGGTCAAACCGAAAAGAGAGCGTAGCTCGACTGAAGGTTTGACCTGCTGTCTGTTTTGAATTTATTCCCCGATTTCGAGGTTAGTCGCGGTGGTTAATTCGCCAGCTTTCGTTCCCGGTTTCGATGATATCGCAATGGTGTGTCAGTCGATCCAGGAGAGCAGTGGTCATTTTGGCATCTGTGAACACACTCGGCCATTCAGCAAATGCGAGGTTGGTTGTTAGCAGAATAGACGTTCGCTCGTACAGTTTGCTGATGAGATGGAAGAGTAATCGTCCACCAGACTCTGCGAACGGCAGATAACCGAGTTCGTCTATAATCACGAGGTCGACGCGGATCAGCTGCTCGCTGAGCCGCCCGGCGTTGCCTTCGCGATGTTCAGCCTCCAGCTTGTTCGCGAGATCCACAGCGCTGAAGAACCTGACCCGCCGGCGGTTATTGACCGCGTGGCCCCCGATCGCTGTTGCGAGATGCGTTTTGCCCGATCCGGTTCCACCGACCAGCACGCCATTCCTGGCCTGGTCCATAAAATCGCCGTCATGAAGATTGCGCACGACTTCCTCGTTGACGGGGCTGACCGTGAAGTCGAACTCAGGTAAGGACTTGCAGACCGGGAACTTTGCGGCACCCATCTGATACCGGATCGAGCGCGCAGTCTTTTCGGCCAGTTCGGCCGTGAGGAGTTCGGCCACGACCTGTTGGGGCCGCCAGTTGTTTTTGGCTGCGGCCTGCATCACTTCGTCAAAGCAGTTGACGATGCCTGGCAACTTCAGTTGACGGGCAAGTTCGAGAATTTCCTTACGCAGTTGCATGGGAGCCTCCAAGCCTGTCATAGCGAGCGCAATCCGCGATCGGTGCCATTTTCAGCTGCAGGTGGGCAGGCGGCTCAATCGCCTTTGGCGGCGGGGGATTGGTGCGCCGAGAGACAATGTTCAGGATCGCATCGGCCTTGCGCAGGCCAGATTTTAGAGCTTCTTCGCAGGCAGCCTCGACCACATCAATGTCGTGCTGGTAAGCAGCGAAAAGAATATCGGCAAGTTGCCGGTCTCCGTCGGATGTGCCCCGCAGATGGGTCCAGATCTGCGTCATTGCCGGTGGTAGGTCCCAGTCACGGAACGGTGCTCCATTGCGCAGAGCGCCAGGCTTGCGCTTGAGGACGGGCACATAGTGCCAAGGGTTGAAGATCGTTTTTCCTCGGCCGAAGCACCGTTCGTGCTCTCCGACAATCTCACCGTCTTGGCGCAGGACAATCCGCGTGGCGTAGACCTGCAACTGGACCTGACGTCCAACAGCTCTTGCCTCAACGCTGTATTTGTTTCTTTCGAAGTTGATCAGGCAGGTTCGGCTCACGGCGACCGTCTTTTCACGGAACCCGACGAAGGGCTTCTGCAGATGCGTCAGCAGCGGCTTTTCCTGCTGGAACTCCTCCCAGACCGTCACCTCCAGGTTTTCCGGATGCCGCAGTTCTTTTGCGCGTTTGATCGCGTCTTTTTGCAGCCGGGCATTCAATTCATCGAAGTCGGCCACCTCCAGACGCGGTGTAAAACTATAGGCGCGGCTCTCCTTGACCAGATTCTCAACCTGACCCTTCTCCCAACCGGCCGCGCGCGTACAGGCGATCGGGTTCACCAGATGATGAGAACACATCCGGGAGAATGCCTTGTTGAACTTTCTTTCCTTGCCCGACAGGATCGCATCGACGGCGGTCGTCATGTTATCGTAGATCCCGTTGATGCAGCCTCCACCAAAGAATTTGAAGGCCTCGTCGTGGGCATCAAAGACCATCTCCTGCGTCTCGCGCGGATAGGCAATGGAGAATGGCATGCGGCTATGGCAAAGTTTGAAATGGGCAACCTTCACGGTCGTGAGTGCATCGTCCATCAAAACCGTCTCCACACTCCAGTCGAACTGGTACGCCTCCCCAGGATCAAAGATCAGCGGGATGAACGCCTGCGCCTGTTGTCGGCCGTGCGCAATGCGCCAATTCTTTGTGTAGCGTCGAACACTGTCATACCCGCCGCCAAAACCATCATCGGAGAGTTCCTTCCAGATTTTGGTCATCCGCTTGCGGTGTTTCTTCGGAAGCGCCTCGTTCTCCTCAAGCGTTTCATCCAGACGCGCGCGCCAAGGCCCGAGCACCGGGTATGGCTGCGATTTGCGCTCATATTTGAACTCCGTCACTCCCGATCGGATTATCTTTCGAACCGTTGCACGGCTCAAATTGAGCGAACGGCAAATTTCCTTGATGCTCTTTTTTTCGATCAGGTGTAAGCGACGCACTTTTCTAATAGTTTCCACGCAAATCATCCCGCTTGCCTCTCCATCGACTGCTCAATGAAAAGGATGTCTACAACCATAGGGAGGGGTCAAATTTGGACGCCGATTTCCCCGCTTAGGGGGTCAAAATTGCACGCTTTTCTACAGTCGAGGTGACCAAAGCCTTCTACCCTTTGACCATATCCGGTGACAGCTTCCTTGGCTTCCTCGTATTGACCGTCAAGTCAAAGGACTAAACCCAGAACGCCTGCATACCAACCTGGATAGTGAGGGTTCAAGGTAGTGGCTTGCCGCGCCACGCGGATAGCTTCTTTTGCCTGTCCATTGAATGCAAATGTAATCGACAAACTTGCAGCCAAATCAGCATGGTTTGGATTTAGCTCCAGTGCTTCATTGAACTTCTCTATAGCCGACACAAGCTTGCCATCTATTGCATCCGCGAAACCTGCAATTGCGTAAGCCCCTGGGTTATAGCTGTCTATTTCCAGAGCACGCCGAACGCATTCACGTGCCTCTGCCAGCTCAGCACTTCGGTCTGTTACAAAGCCGTGCCTTGCTTCGAAAGTACAAATGAACCCCAAATTACAATGTGGCGCAGAGCAGTTAGGATCAAGAGAAATTGCCTTTTGCGCAAACCGGTGAGCGTCGGCCTGTGCTTCCTTTGTTATTCTGCGCGAAGCCTCCACGGCTTGCAATTGAGCAGTTCAGGCATCCAGATTTTTAGCCCCCGAACCTCTGAAACGGGCCATCTCACCCACCAAGAGCTCGACTTGAAGCTCGGTTGCTATCCTGAGGGCAATTTCATCTTGAACTTCGAATACGTCTTCTATGAGGCGATCATACCGGTCTGCCCAAATGTGCATTCCGGACTTCGCATCGATTTGCTGAGCAGTAATCCGCACACGATTACCGTTTTGGCGAACACTTCCCTCGAGAACAAGATCGACGCCCTGTTCCAGTCCGACCTATTTCACGTCCACCGAGCGCCCTTTGTAGACGAAAGCAGAATTGCGCGCGACGACCAGTAAGTTCGGCAGTTTTGACAGAGTGGTGATGACCTCTTCGGTAATGCCATCGGCAAAAAATTCCTGATCGGGGTCAGAAGAAAGACGGTCAAAGGGTAGGACACCGATCAGCAATGACTTCGAGTGAATAGCCGGCGTCAAGCGCGGTGGAGCGAAGCCAGGTGGCGACCATTGGAATACTTCGACTGGCGACGACGCGTTCTAAACTGCCGTGCTCCAGCGCGGTGAAATTGCTCAGCGAGCCTCTCGCCAAGGCTGCGATAGACTACGTTGGAAGCTTCTTGTAACCGAGCGGCAATATTGATGCCATCTCCGAAAATATCTTCTTCGTCGAATACGACATCTCCCAAATGAACGCCTACTCGCAGCTTAAGTGAAGACTGAGCTGACACTTGGCTTTGTAGATCGAGGGCGCATCGCACAGCGTTCGAGACCGAGTTAAACTCGACTATCCATCCATCGCCCATCCTCTTTACGATATTGCCGCGATGATCACTAACCAATGGATCGAATAACTCTCGACGCAGGACACGGAGTTCGCTGAGAGTTTTGTTCTCATCCGCCTTTATCTGGCCCGAGTAGTTTACTACGTTGGCCGAAAGTACTGCGGAAAGTCTACGGTCTCCGCCACGTCGGGGGTGATTTTAGTGTCCAGCAAGTTCCTCTGCGCCTCGACGCGCTGGCGCGCGTCCTTGAGGCCGAAAGAGGGATAGGAGCCCAAGGTCATCTCACGCTGCTTACCATCGACCCTGTAGCGCCAGACCCATGTCTTGCCGCCTTTCGGGTGAACGATCAGCGTCAGGCCACCGCCATCTGCCAGCTTGATCTTTTTGTCGCCGGATTTCGCAGCCTTGATTTGTTTGTCTGTCAGTTTGGTCATCTTGCATACTTTCTCACTGGCGAACCCCACACAGACCCCCACAATGGGACCTCTGGCAGAGCCCGAGTTTCCTTGGGGGTGAGAAAGACTGGCACGTCAAAGGCCTTGTTTACAAAGTCGTGTGACTGCGAGTGAATTCGAACTGAGGAGAAAAATGGTGGAGCCTAGGTCCATCAAAAAACTAACCTAATCGAAGTCACTCGCAGTCAGACGCCTTTGTTTATTGACCGCGTCCCGTGTCAGTCTTTCTCGACCCCAAGGAAACTTGGGCCTGCCACCACACCCGACTGTGGGGGTTAGTGTGGGGTCGGTGATGAAAGAAAGTATGCGAATGGCAAACCTGACAGATGCAAAGATCAAGAACGCGAAACCGCGTGAAAAGAAGTATAAGCTGGCAGATGGTGGTGGTTTGACACTGATCGTTCACCCGAAGGGCAGCAAGACTTGGGTCTGGCGCTACAGAACCGATGGTAAACAGCGTGAGATGACCTTGGGCTCGTATCCTTCTATCGGCCTCAAGGGCGCGCGTCAGCGCGTCGAGGCGCAGCGGAACCTGCTGGACACCAATATCACCCCCGACGTGGCGGAAATGCGCGCAGAGGTACAGGCTCGATCAGGTCTGACGGACACCAGCTTCGCCGGGGTCGCTCGCGCGTGGTTGGCGGAGGAACGCCCGCACTGGGCAGACAAAACTTATGTCCGCGCCCGCAACCGGCTCGAAAAGGATGCCATCCCTCTGCTGGGGGCCGTGGAGGTCGCGGATATCACGGCTGTCGATATAAAGGCCGTTGCCCTCAAAATCGCGGATCGTGGGAGCCATGAGACTGCGCGCCGGGTCATTCGCATCCTGCGGCAGGTTCTGGGCTATGCGGAGGCCGAGGGCCTGATTTTTATCGTGCCGGGAGCAAACGTAATCGACCGCTTCAAGTCCCAGCCCAAAAAGCACCACCCCGCCATCGTTGAGCCAGAACGTCTGGCGCTGTTTCTGCAGGCGCTAGACGCATGGCCGCATCAGACCTTGGGCAAACCTCTGGTGCAGATTATCGCACATACAGGTCAGAGAGCCGGTGAGGTGCGCAAAATGCGATGGGCTGACATCAACATGGGCGAGAGGGTCTGGAACAACCCTGTCACCAAGACAGGTATTACAATTGCCATTCCCCTGACGGACCCAGTGATCGAAATCCTAAACGAATTGTACAAGCTCAACGGCCACCGCGAATTCGTATTTGCCAGCGAGAACGGACCTGTTTCCGAACCGGCTACCATGAACATGATCCGAAGGATCGGATTTGATGGAGAGACTGACGCACACGGCCTGCGGGCAACGCTGCGCACATTGGTAACTGAGCGTCTCGGGTACGATGAGAAACTGGCAGAGGCGCAGTTGTCCCACGCATCGAAAGAACAGCATGGCCGCGCGTACGACCGCACATCGTTCCTCGCCCAGCGCCGCGTTATGATGGATGCCTATTCGCAGTTTCTGGTTCAGTTGCAGGAGGGCCGTGCTAACGTCGTGCCGATGGTTGCGGGGGCCAAATTATGAGTAGGCACGATACTCGGACAGAGGCGGAACGTGTTTTGGCGCTTCTCGAAGAATTGCGCATTCGGGTCAAATCCCAGCCCGATCTTCCCGACGACGTCAAACTGGCCGATGAGCTTGTCGGCACGCTCGATTTTTTCAACGGTGTTGGCATCAATCTACCCGCTATGGAGCGCACGCTTCGGGAAGAAAACGATCGCAGCCACAGAAAGCGTGCCGGTGGCAACGCCTTATCACCCAAGGAATTGGTCCTGCGGGCGAAGGTTGTTGCGGCGATCAACCACCTGATCAAAGCCCGCGTGGATGAAAATGACGCGCGCACTGATGTTGCCGGTTGTGCCGGAGTTGATCGTACCAAGGCAGCGCGTTGGCACAAGGATTACCGGGATGTGAAACCGCCAGACTTTTCCAATTCGGGAAGTGAGCCGGTCTATCTCGCTCGCATCGATTACCAGATCGAAAAATTCAGGCTGGAACTTGAGCGCAAACACAATTCCATGACACCCCTCGAAGCGGTAGTGGACCTGTTTGAGCCATAAAAATAAGCCCGACGGACAAGGGTATCAGTTCGTCGGGCGATGGTGGTTTACAACATTGCCAGTACTTTTTGTAGGAGGCTGGCAATGTCAGATCACATCGAAGCGCCCGTTTCACACCGTCTCTATGACGAGCGGTATGTGATGACGCTGCTCGGTCTCAGCGATGACGAGTTCTATCTGTTGGACCACTGGCGCGAGTACAATCTCGGCCCGAAATTCATAAACCTGCCAACGGGACAAATTCGATATCTGGGTAGTGATATCACCGCTTGGATCGAAGCTCGTGGCGATCACGATCCCCGCGATATCATCCGCAGCTACGAAGGCCTTGAGGCCAAGAAAGCAGAGAAACTGGGCCGGGAAATGATGGCGCAGGCGGAGGCGTCCGCATGAGTGTCGCACGTATGCCTGTGCACCCGGACCAGTTCCCGAAGACAGGCCTGTTCACCCTGAAACAGCTATCCACCCACAGCGGTCATTTGGGCATGTTCCCCGGATCGCCCAGTACGTGGCTACGCTTGGTGGACAGCGGCGATGCGCCTGAACCAACCAAAATCGGACGTCAGCACTTCTGGCGCGCCGAACATGTCCGCGCAATTGCGGCGGGTATCGACTGGCGGCTGGTGAAGATCGACACGCCCGATCTGGCAGCGGAATAGGAATAGAGAAACCCCGCCGCACGGAGAGCGCAACGGGGCCATTGATGATTGTCGCTCTCCCTAGACCAAGGAAAGGAACAAAGTATGCAAGCAAAATCTGCAGCATACCGGACCGAAACGCAGCGGTGGCGGGCATGAGGGGACCAATGAAAAAGCTGACTGAACGTCTCCGCAACGTCGAGGAATCACACGCGGACAAAATTCTCGCCGCCATTGGTGCCAAACCGCAAATCGGGAAAAGGCATCAGCGCTGCCCGTTTTCGGATCACGAAGATAGGAACCCTTCGTTCCGTTACGATCCGGACGCGGGCCTGGTCTATTGCACCTGCCTTGAGGAACAGGGTTGTTCACTTACCGATGCAATTAGCAGAGCGAGAGGCCTCGACTTCCAAACGGCCGTACGTCAAATCGAGGCGATCACCGGTGAAACGATCTTCGAAGAAGGTCAGCATCCAAAGGAACCCAATGCCGGAGAAGGGCCAAAAAGCGGAAAAGAAGGCGCTGGACCCGTTGATCCGATTAATGCGCAAGACTGCGCGCAAAACGAAGCTGCGGCAGAGGACAAAGCCAAAAAGACAGCTTGGGTACAGGATGAGGTTGCGAAGATGCAGCCAATAGCTGTAAGCGTAACGAGGCACACACATGGCATTTCAGCTTGACTTTTGAAAGTTCCATGGCAGGAGCTCGTCGATACGGCTTTGGGGGTGACCGGCTGCTATTTTTTGGAGCGTTGAGGTCAGATATGCATTGGGTTCCACGCCGTTCAACTTCGCGGTCTGTATCAGAGATGCGATACGGCCCCAACTGGCGCCGCCTTCATCATGACCCGCAAACAGTGCGTTTTTCCGCCCAAGGGCAATTGGTCTTTGGAGATTTTCGACGTTGTTGGAGTCGATCTCAACCCGGCCGTCACTGAGAAAGACCTGCAAGCCGTCCCAATGTTTGTGAATGTAGTTGAGCTTTTCACCAAGTCTGGATTTTTTAGAGACCTGCAGGCGCTGCTCCTGAAGCCAGGTGCCGAACTCGGCAACCAAGGGCGCGGTTTGTGTCTGGCGCGCAGACAGGCGCTGTTCGGGTGGAAGGCCCCGAATTTCAGTTTCAATTGCGTAAAATTCGGCAATCCGACGCAAGCCCTCTGCTGCGATCCCGGACTTGTCGCGGTCAAAGACCTCCTTCAGTTTGCGGCGAGCGTGGCTCCAACAATAGGCGGCTCGGATCGGAGAGCCCCCTTTCCGCGTTGGCCGCATCAACCGATTATACCCCTGATACCCATCCAACTGCAGAACACCGTTGAACCCCTTGAGAAACTTCTCTGCGTTTTCGCCAGCCCGACCGGGTGCATAGAAATAAACAACCCCTGGTGGTGCATCGCCCCTCCAGGATCGGTCGTCACGTGCCAACGTCCAGAAATAACCGGTTTTCGTTTTACCCTCTCCCGGATCGAGGACTGGGACCGTGGTTTCATCCATGAACAGTTTGGTCGAAGACTTCAGGTGTTCCGCCAGCCGCTCAACAACCGGCTTGAGGTGGAACGCGGCCTTTCCGACCCAGCCCGCGAGCGTGGCGCGATGAATGTCGATGCCAGAGCGCACAAGTATCTGCGATTGACGGTACAGAGGAAGGTGGTCTGCATACTTGCTGACCAACACGTGCGCGATGGCCGCTTCGGTCGGAAGTCCGCCCTCGATCAGCCACGATGGTCCCGGTGCTTGTTTCACGCCTCCAGCACATGACCGGCAGGCATATTTCGGACGGACCGTTACGATCACACGCAACTGCGCGGGCACGATGTCCAGCCGTTCACTGCGATCTTCACCAATCTTATGCATCGCGCCGCATCCGCACGGACATTCAACACTGTCAGGTTCGATCACCTGTTCGATCCGCGGCAGATCTTCAGGCAGATTGCCGATATTGCGCTCAGGCGCTTTCCTGGGCTTTGCCTTTTTCTCTTTGTCACAGGATTGAGTGGCTGCCTCGCTTGAGGCCTCCGCCTCGCTGAGCGCAACTTCAAGATCTTCGGCCCCGAGATTACGCTCGTCCTGAGTTAGTTTTTCCGATTTCTTGCCGTAAAGCGCCCGCTTCAATTCCGCAATCAGGCTTTCATAACGAAGGATCAAAGCGTTTTGCTCTGCAATCTGTTGGTCTTGACCCGTTATCTGCCGATCTTGATCCGATATTTGCTGGGCCTGATCTGCAATGTGCGCCCCCTGATCTGATATGCAGGCGCTCTGCTTGGTTGTCAGTTCCTCCAACTCGGCAACCCGACGTGCATTGTCCTCGACAAAGGCCTGAACAGCCTCTTTATGTTCGGCGGGCAGAGCATCAAGATTGAAACCATTGGAGTCGGCAGTCATACCTGCGAGCATACACAGCCCGAACTTCTAAATCCTGCCCAATCAACCGCCTGATTCACTCTGCCGCAGTTGGCCGCCGCGTCTCGACAGGTTTGACCTTCCGCCAGTCCAGACCAGAAAAAAGCGCCTCAAACTGTGCTCTGTTCAGCGTCATCACCCCATCGCGAATAGCAGGCCAGACGAAGTCTGTATCTTCCAGACGCTTATAAGCCATAACCAGACCTGACCCATCCCAAAAAACCAGCTTCAGCCGATCCGTTCGCTTCGCGCGAAATACGAACACCGTCCCGCTGAACGGGTCTTCCCGCAGAACCGACTGCACCAGAGCACATAAGCCATCATGACCCTTGCGAAAATCCACCGGCTGTGTGCTGACCAGAATGCGCAACTTCTGTGCAGGGAAAATCATTCAACAACCCCAACCGCTCGGGCAATCTCGGCAATTCGCTGTGCCGATGTATCGGTGCCCAAATTGATCGACACCCCGCGGAAAACGATCTCGACCTTTTCCGCTGGTGACGATGGCGGGCGAACCTGCGGCTGAACACTTGCCTCATCACCGTCACAAAGAACCACGGGCGCAAACTCAACATGTTCATCAGGCTCCGGAGCTGGAAGCACCAGTTTCCCATCTTTTGCCAGACAACGCCATTCCGACAATCGGTTCGCATTGACCCCGAATTTACCAGCCACAGCTTTTACCGTCGCCCCCGGCTTCAAAGTCTCGGCAACAATGTATGCCTTCGCATCATGCGACCATCGGCGACGGCCATCAACTTGATACTCAACGCCCAACGAGCGGAGGAACTCCGTCATCGACTCCATGGAGAAAATCCTTATCCCTGTTACGATAAGGAAAATCTGACAGCGCAGGGGCTAGCGCGCGAGGCAAAAAATGGGTGAGCACCTCGTTACGCTTACCAATAGCTAGTACACCAGCTGAAAAATATCTGCGCGATGTCCGTGGATTGGTTGGGATCGATCTTGAACACGACGCTTTGCGCTATGCTCCGGATTTCCAATGCAAACCGGGTGGCGAGAAAAGTCCGGCTCTCGTGGCGGTGGTTACGGACGACGATGGAAATATTGTTGGCATGCAGGGCACACTCTTGAACTGCGACGGGCAACCGATACGCGGCGAAAACGGCAAGAAGGTCAAACTGAGCGCCGGGTTTGTTGGCGACGGCTTGGTGCATATCAGGAACAAGCTGAGCACGGGAACTGTCGTCTTTGCTGAAGGTCTCGAAACCGGACTGACGCGACTGTTGGCCAGCCCTGCTGAGATCCGAGTTTGCCTCGGCTCCATTAGGGCTAACATCGCCCACGCGAACGCTGGCCGCATCGAGATCATTGCAGACAACGACAAGGTTCAGAATTGCCGCCAGATTGCCCGCGAGGTGGCCGCAGAAAACCCAAGGGCGCGCGTTCATGTTGTTACCGCGCCTGCCAGTCTCGGGGACACCGCTGACCTCAATGACTTGCTGCAGGACATGGGAAACCGGGCGGTTGCAGATGCCGTGGATGACGCAGATCGCGTTTTTGCACGCAAACGCCGATCCGATTTTGAGCAACTGGAACGTGGCAGTGATGAAGAGATCGCTGATCGTGTTTTGGAGACCCTGGAGGATCTCTTCGGTCGAATTGTGATAACAGAAGGTGCGGTCTGGTTCTATGATGGCATGCTGTGGACCGTGCTAAACGAAAATCGGCTGACGCGTGCGATCGCTCGCTTTGACGGAGCGACCTACCCAACGCCCAGCGGCGACAGAGGAGAGGTGAAAATTTCGTCGAGCAAGGCGAAGAGCGTTAGGGCCTTGCTTATGTCAAAACGCGAAGACGATGGGTTTTTTGACGATGTGCCTTTGGGTATCACATGTGACAGCGGCTTCATTTGCTTTGATCGCGATCCCAGCACCGGCTTGTTTGAACCACGACTTGAGCCACACGCGCGGCGACATCGCGCCAGACATGCTGTGCGAGGCGCTTGGCCTTTGCAGGATGCTAAGTCGCGCCTGAAAAACAGCGACGTCATGCGATTGTTTGAAGGCTTATTCTCAGCCGAAGCAACCCAGTTGCGGCTGCGCCATGAAGCGCCCAACCTTGAAGTGACCTTGGAGGACGCGGAGCAAGACAAGCGTGCGCGTATCGAGCTTATCCTACAGACGGCGGCTGCAGCCGCGCTTGGGATCGGCACCCAGTTGAAGCACCCGCAAGCTTTGATCTGGATCGGCAAAGGCGGTGCTGGGAAGAGTACCACCCGCAAGGTGATTTCGTCTCTAATTTCCGCAGTGGCATTGAAATCCGTACCTCCGGCGAAAGTCGGACAAGACTACTTTGTGGCGACCTTGCGTGGGTGCACCCTAAACGTAGCTGAGGAAACCTCAGATCGCGACCTCTCGGGAGATGCGCTAAAGAAAGTAATCACAGGCGATGTCTGTCATGCCCGGCTGCCATACGGCATACCGTTCTATTTCAGTCCCAAGGCGCAGCATGTGTTCATCTGTAACGACCTGCCCGCATTTAGCGGGGGGATCGACAGCGGCGTTGAGCGCCGCTTCAAGCTTCTGGTCTTCGACAACGCTTATTCTGAGGAGCAGGCCGACGAGGGATTGGCAGATCGCATAATCGAACATGAGGCGGATCTTCTACTACATCTTGTCGTGGGTGCGGCTGCGGAACTTTTGACCACGCGGCGCATGGTGGATCCCATGACATCACGCATCGCCAAGGAGGCGTGGATGAGGGATGCCGACCGAGTTCGTGCGTGGGCGGCAGAGCGACTATCCATCCGGGCAAACAACGTCGTCACTGTTGCTGATCTGTATTTGAATTTCCGTCAGTGGTGTGCCGCAGAAGGTGTATCGGACAGCCGAATTCCTGCGCGCAACAGCTTCGCTCGACGCTTGCGTCATGTAGAGCCCCGTCTCGTTCCGGGACCCAATAGCAAAGGCGCTCGGTTCGAAAATGCCATCCTCAAGAGCGTCTGATTTAAAGTGGGACAGCTTGTAAAGAGGCCAAACGAGCTAGGCCGGCCAGTTCTTTTTGGGCGGACAAGTAATCAAACCTCCCAACTTCCCCGTCGGGCGTTTGGTAGGGAGGTTGGGAGGTTTTGTGTCTCGTCCGTCGGCAAGTGTTCTGCTGCGCACATCAAGCACAATGCTGCTTTTCAACGTCCGATGTTCATTGCAGCGCGGTGCGACCCCGCGAGGACCTCTGAGTTTCGTCCAGCGCCTGACGCATTGCTGCCAAACCAGCCCGCTCGACATACTGGTCCATCGGGTCGAGTTCATCCCAAGTGCGAGATGCGGCAGCAGGCCAGAACTGCGGATGACTGTGCCGCATTTGGCTGAGCCACCATTCATGGTGGCAAAGTTGCGGTGTCATAGTTTCAGGATCGCTCAGGAAACGCGCAGCGACTCCACAGCAGGCCTGCCACTGCCGGTCATGCACTATCGGGCTTTCCTCGCCGCTCGTTGCTGTTTGGGCTTCACAGTAGGCCATAGCGACCAGGACGATGTGCCTTGCTGCGTCACCTTCAAATTGGATATCTTGCTCCATGTGATTTCTCTTATTCATCATGTTGATGCGCATCCCATTGGCTGTTGCAACCGGCGACCACCCCAAGGCGGGGTTGGTGATCACGATTTTCGTGACGCTCTGGATGCTGTTGGTTTCGCCCTACCTTAGGCTCATCAGTGGATCGGCATTAGATCCAGACCATTCGCACCGGTCGCAAGCATGTCTCGTGCGGTCCATACCCCGGCGGTCTTCCGCGGCTTACGGGCAAGGCTCGGCAGACGAGCGTCATTATGGTTGGAGGGATTGCGGATTGTCTGCCCACGATTGGTACGTAA